>NZ_JBNAIS010000001.1:0-1492500 GCF_052047935.1 Candidatus Pelagibacter sp. HIMB1506
AAAATAAATTGATTTTTAATTATTTTTAGTTTTGTAAAAAAATTTTGATTTTGAAATTTTAATGAGTTGCAAATATTTAAATTTAAACTTTGAGACATTTTATAAAATGTTCTTTTCTTAATAATATTTATATGCTCTAAAGGATGAGCACAGTCTTTATTTGGTATATATCTTTCATTAAGTTTAGTTTCGAATAAAAATGATGATGGAAATCTATGAAACATATAACCATTTATGTTTAATATTTTATTTAATTGATTGAGACTCTTTAATGGATATGCAACATGCTCAAGAACTTCCTCTGAATAGATAAAATCAAATTTCTCGTTTATTTGTTCTAGAAATCTAAAGTTTCTGATATGATTTTTAACTAAATATTGATGTCTTTTTTTGGAAAATTCACATGTACTTACGTTGAGAGATTTTGATTTCATGAATTTTGACCAGTATCCCCAACCACTACCAAATTCAAGAATTTTAATATTTTTTAATTTTCCATTAAATAAATTTGAAATCATTAAAAAATCTTGTTCAAGTTTATTTTTATTATTTTCAATAAAATTTAATTTTTTGTTGTAACTTTCATTTGTGGAAATTATCTCATCATATAAAAAATTTGACAATTCATTATTTGGAATAAACTTTTGGAATATTCCCTCACAATTTAAACATTTACATAAATTATAATATTTTGATTTAAGAATTTCATTAAGTGTGACTGATTTATAATATTTTTGAATAAAATTTGATAATCTAATATTAGAATAATTTTTCTTATATATAGATTTAAATTTATTTTTTTCACAAAATGGACAATCAAATCTTTCTAATAGATTCATACATTTTTATTTTTTGGCAATAAAATTAAAACCACCTGATTGTTTTGCGTTTTTATGTTTTGAAAAAATTACATCAATAAATTGATTAAATCTTAACCTTTCAAAGGTTTTTTTCCATAAGGATCCTAATAGTACATGCATAGATGAAGACAGTCTCCCCCTTACTGGGTATATCTCAATTTCTTTAAAATCCTTTAATAAATAAGATAGTCCATCTTTAGTATATCTATAAAAATCTTGAAAATGTAGATCATCTGGCGCATGGTAATGATATAAAAAAGGAACATATCCAAATAATAAGCCTTTGCTTTTAAGCATTTTATTTATATTTTTAATAGCAACAAAAGGGTCGTGCACATGTTCTAAAACTGCAAGACAAATAATAGCATCGAATTTATTGTATATTTCAGTTTTTTCTATCTCTACTGGCTCTGATAAATCAAATTGAATATCTGGATAATCATTAAAAACATTTATGTCCAAAGTCTTAATTCCTTTGCAGTTTATTTTTTGAAAATCATTTCTCATAGATTTACCAATATCTAGAACAACCATATCTTTATTAATCTTGCTGATTATTTCTTCTCTAAAATTTGAATATGATTTTAAATACTTTTCATTGATTTCTAACTTTGATACTAGATTTCGAAGTTTTGAATTATTTTTATCTGGATTCCCAATAACTATCATTTAATCTAATTGTAAAATATTATCATACCAAATCTGAAATAATATTATCGTTAAAGTTTGCCTTTTTATTTTCCAATTTTCTGATGGAAATCTATTAAAAAATTCTAATGTTTCATTAAAATTTAAAATATTTTGACTTTCTATTTTTTTTTTTTCAAAAAATTCTTTAATAATTTTGTTTAGATTAGTTTCTAAAAAAATTTTTTCAGGAGAAAACCAACCAGTTTTTGGCCTTTTGGTAATATATTTTGGCAAAATATTCATTTCTTTAAGTAAATATTTTCTATTTCTATTACTAAATTTTAAGCTATTTGATACAAAAAAGAATCTATTAATTAAATTTATATCTTGAAATGGAACTCTTGCCTCAACTGAATTAATCATGCTACATTTATCTAACTTATAATTACTTTCATTAGTAAGCCAATATTTTGTATCAAAGTAGTTAATGTAGTCTATTTTGTAAGCTGAGAAAAAATTATCATATATCTCATCTGAAAGATTATCATCAATTTCATTTATATTTTTAAATATTTCTTTATGCTCACCATTTTTAAAAATAGAATAATAATAAAGTGGAATTTCGTTATATTTAAGCTTGTTTATTTTATCGATTCTTTTAGACAAAAAACTTAAAAGGCTAAGTTTTTTTGCGAAATAGGCTGATTTATATCTATCATAACCACAAAAAATTTCATCTGCACCGTCTCCTGTTAGTACTACTTTTATATTATTTTCTTTTGCTAGTTTAGTTTGCCAATAAGTATTCAAGAAATTTAAATTTGACACAGGTTCATCAAGGTAGTTTGTAACTTTAATAAAATCCTCATACAAATCTTTCTCATTATTAACATAATGAACATGTAGTTTAAAATTATAATCTTTTGATATTTGTTCTGAAAATTCAAAGTCTACGTTAAATTTTTTAAATTTATCTTTTGGTAAAAAACACGTTGTAATTGCTTCAATATTTTCATTATATTTTTTTGCAATTAGAGAAACTGTTGTAGAATCTATTCCTCCAGATAAGAATGTTCCTATTTTTGTATCTGTAATTAAATTCTTTTTTACTGTGTTTTCTAATAATTCTTTACTAACTTTATTATCTGGTATTTTTATGGATTTTGACTTCGATAAGTTAAAGTATAATTTTTTATCAAGATTACTATTATATAAATTAAAGGTATAAATGTAACGGGGTTTAATTTTATTTACATTTTTAATAAGTGTTTTTTCTTCTTCAGTAAATCCAAAATTTAAAAAAAAATTTACACTTATTTTGTCCAGTTCTTTATTTGAAAGACTATATAAAAACCAAGCTTCAGAAGAAAAAAATAAATTATTATTTTGTTGACTAAAATAAAGAGGCTTTGTGCCAGTAAAATCCCTGGCCATAAAAATCTTTTCAGTTTTTAAATCTATATATACAAAAGAAAAAATGCCCTCCAATTCGTTTAAAATACCCTCACCTTTTTTTTGAAACAATTTAAACAAAACTTCAGTATCTGTATTTGTAGAAAAATTATGATCTGCTAGATATTTTTTTCTTAATTCATTATGGTTATAAATTTCACCATTAAAAAGAATTAAATTGTCATTATCATAAAATATTTTGTTTGAATCTTTGTTGAGGTCTTGAATAGAAAGTCTCGCAAAACCAACTTGTATTATTTTTGATTTGAATTTAATTTTTTTTATTTCTGAATAATCTGGTCCTCTTTCTTTAAGCCTATTAAAATAAATATTAAATTTTTTATTAATACTTTCAATTTGATTGTTATTGATATCTGAAATAAAACCTATAAAACCACACATTACTAATTTGTATTAACACTTAAAGTTAAAAAAATATATGAATATATTAATTACAGGTTGTGCTGGTTTTATTGGAAGTTCATTTGCATTAAAATTATTAAATTCAGAGAACAAACATAATATTGTAGGTATTGATAACTTAAATAACTTTTACTCAAGAAAATTAAAAAATAAAAGATTATTAAGATTGAAAAATTATAAAAATTTTAAGTTTTACAAAATAGATTTACTTGAGAGAAAAAAACTAGATACATTATTTAAAAAAAGAAAGTTTGAAATTATTTTTAATTTTGCGGCTCAGGCTGGGGTAAGGTATGTTTCGAGTCATCCTGAAAAATTTATTGAAAGTAATTTTTATGGATTTCACAATTTGCTAGAAGTTTCAAAAAAATATCCTATTTTAAAATTTTTTTATGCATCGTCGAGTTCTGTTTATGGAGATAAAAATAATTTTCCAGTTAGTGAAGAGGTAAAATTATACCCTAAAAATATTTATGGCCTAAGTAAAAAAATGAATGAGGAATATGTTAATTTAAATTATCGAGAGAAAACTAAGTATATAGGCTTGAGATTTTTCACAGTTTTTGGACAGTGGGGTAGGCCAGACATGTTGATTCTAAAATTTTTAGATCATGCAAAAAAAAATAAGACGTTTTTTGTAAATAACTCAGGTAATCATTGGAGAGATTTTACTTATATTGATGATGTTGTCGAAATATTAGAAAAATTAATGAATAAAAAATTTAAAAAATTTGAAATTTATAATATTTGTAGTAATCGCCCAATTCATATTAAAGAACTTTTAAAATATTTGATGAAAAAAACAAATTTTGAGAAAATTAAAAATAAAAAACATAATAAAATTGAAGCATTTAAAACGCATGGACAGAATAAAAAAATATTGAAAAAAATTAATTTTAATAAATTTTCTGACTTCTACAATAGTGTAGACAAAACAATTGGTTGGTATGATCAATATAATTATTTAATCTAATAATGGATTTAAATTATAATCAGAAAAGTGTTACTATTATAATTGTTACATATAAAAGTGATCACATTATCGAGAAATGTTTAGATAATATTGATAAAAAATTTCAAATATTATTAATAGAAAATTCTGACAATGAAGTATTAACTAAAAGATTAAAACTAAAATATGAAAATTTAAGAACAATTAATATTGGTTATGACTCAGGTTTTGGATATGCTTTAAATAGAGGTTTAGAAAATGTTAAATCTGATTATGTAATATCAATTAATCCAGATAGTTTTCCTGAAAAAGATTGTTTTGATAAATTAATTTCGACTGCAAATAAATACAGAGATGCTGTTATGATTACACCGGTAACTTATTTAAAAAACAATACAGAACAATTTTCAGCTTTTGGTTTTTTTAAAAAAAAAAAATTTCAAAAAAATGAGTTTAATATAATGGAAGTAGATTGGGTAAATGGTAATGTTTTTTTATTAAAAAAAAATATAATTAAGGAGATTGGAGCTTTTGATGAAAATTTTTTTTTAGAATATGATGAAAGAGATTTCCAAAGAAGAATATTTTTGAAAGGAAAGAAAATTCTAATCGACTTTAATGCTAAATCCCAGCATTTAGAGGGAAAATCCGCAGACCCTAAATTTGCATTTCAAATGAAATGTGAAGCTTCATGGCACCATGCTTGGTCAAGATATTACTATTATAAAAAACATTTTGGAGTATTTTATTCTTTGATGTTAAATATTCCATTTGCAGTAAAAAATTTTTTAAAATTTTGCATATTTTTTGTTATTAGAGATAAAAAAAAAACACAAATTTACAAACTATTCTTTTTAGGATCAATTAATTCTTTTTTAAATAAAAAATCACATTATAGGATTGAATTAGAATAAATTCATCCCCAAGTGAATTTAGCCATTTTTTTCTTTGTTAGCTCATCAGAATTTTTATATTCCTCTGTTCTATTGTCAATAAATAAGAGTTTATCTTGATTATCTAAACAGTAAGTTTCACTTTTTGGCCATTGTGAAACTGAAAAAACATTATTATCCGAATTCACTAAAAGTAACTCAAAACCATTTTTTTTTAGTTTGTTTGACAATCCTTTTCTTCCACCTTCAAAGTAGTTTGTTGCAATTTTCTTTGTAAAACCTGAAATATCAAAATTTAGATCTACTAAATCTTTTGCTAAAATAAAAAATGCTGTTGTTCTAATATGTGGATTTGGGAAAAGCTGAACATTAATTAAATGATTCAATCCCCATCTAATTTGTTGAAATATAGTATGTTGTTTATAATAGAGATTTAAAAACTGACTTGATAAACTTGAATAAGATGCAGTGGCGCCTAGAATACTCTTAGGTTTGTAATGATTTGCGAATATTTTAAGCCAATTATCTGAATTGGGTCTTGTGTGAGTATCTAAAAATAGAGTGTATCTTTCAGGAAACGCTTTAGCTATTCTAATATAACTTCCAATATCGAAATCATTTGGTTGATTACTGTCATCAAATTCAATAAAAGGATTTGATATTTTTTTTTTCCAATCCTCAATTAGGTTTTTATCTCTAAATTGTTTAAAACAAATTAGAAGATCATGATCTAAACCACTAGAAAATTGATTATATTTATCTAAAAATCTATTTAAATATTCAATTCCAAAAGGTTCATAAGCTACATAAGCAACTATCGGCTTACTAGAAAAATTAAACATCTAAATTATGCTTTTGACAATATATCTTTAATATTATTTGCTACTAGTATAGCATCTTTGTCAGACATTTTAGTATGTGTAGGTATTACAAGATATTTATTTTCTAATAAATCCATATTTGGAAACTTTTTGCCTTTACAAAACTTTTTAAAAATAGAGTATCTATCGTTTCTAAAATGGACTTGATTAGTTTCAATAAGTTTACTCCTCAATTTTTTTTGTAAAAAATCTTTACGATCACAAATTATTGTAGTTAACCATATTACTGGATCTATTTTCTTACTATTATTTGCTAAACAAGATAGTCCAGAAATATTTTTTAATAATTTTACATATATATTATGTATTTGATTTCTTCTTTTTTTTATAAAATTAAACTCCTTCATTGAATCTAGGAGTAGAGCCGCACCAATGTCAGTCATTTGATATTTATAACCAATATCAACTATATCGTTTTCCCAAGTTCCCCCTTGTTTTTTTGGCCTATCTATTCCGAACCATCTTATAATTCTTGCTTTTTTTGCTAAATTTTTATTTTTACAAACTAAAGCTCCTCCGTCTCCACTCGTGATGTGTTTAATAGCTTGAAAACTAAAAATAGTAAAATCAGCAAATTCTGTAATACTTTTACCATTATATTTTGCACCTAGTGATTGAGCTGCATCTTGGATTAGTGGTATTTTATATTTTTTTGAAATTTTTTGAAGTTTTTCTAAATTACATAATAAACCACCGTAATTTACAAATACTATAGCTTTTGTTTTTTTAGTTATAAGTTTTTCAACATGGTCAACAGAAATATTTAAATCATTCAAGTCTACATCAGCAAATTTTATTTTTGCCTTCAAATAAAGAAGAGGAATATTAGTTGCAGTACATGTAAAAACAGGGCAAATAACTTCATCGTTTTCTTTAATATTTGCTAGAATATATGCTAAGTGCAAGGCATCTGTGCCTGAACCAACGGCAACTGTAGGCATATTATTGCAAAATTTTTTTGAGAAATTTTCCTCAAATTTATCCACAAGAGGACCTTGACCAATCCATCTTGATGATAAAACTTTTTTTATTGAATTGTAAGAATCTTTTGAAATATGAGGATAAAATAAACTTATATGTTTGTTTTTACTTTCCAATAAAGGAAAATCTCTGAAATTTTTTTTCATATTATAGTTCTTTTATATTAATTTTTTTATTTAAAAAAGATCTTAGGCTTTTAACTAATACATAACTTCCGTCTACTGATAAATGTGTCTTATCCATGAAAATAAGCTTATTTATTGCTTTATTGTAAACCAAGCATTTTTCTTTAGGACATAGAGTATTGTAACTATCAAATATGTGGATATTTTTATATTTTTCTTCTAACCCAAATAGTTTGTAATTTAAAATTTTTAAATTTCTTTTTTTATAATCTATTTTCTTGCTTGAATAACAATCAATTTGTTTAGAAATACAATATAATGGTTTTTCAATATTATGTAAAAAAGGAGTGGAGTTAAAAAATATAAATTCAATATTTTTTGAATTAATAAGGTCAGATTCTAAAATTAAATTTAGTTTATTAATATTATTGATGTCTGTAACATAGATTATTTTTTTATAGTACTTTTTCAATATATTTAATTTTTTTTTTGGAGGCATTATTTTGTTTGTAGATTCAAAATATAAATTTTCTATTTCTTTTATATTATTAAAAGTATTTACATATTGAGCAGTGTGACTATTTCCAGATATAAAAAATAAATAATTACGATTTTTTTCCTTTAAACATTTAACAATTAAATTTGCTTCATTTCTATAATTAATATCTGAGTTTTCGTTACAATGTTTGTGAATTTCATTTTCATCAATGAAAATGTTTTGAAAAATTGCTTTTGATTTCCAATCATAATTTCTCTCTAAAAAATTTAGATCATAAATTTTTTTCCTTACTTTATATTTCAACTCTTGATCAAAATATTTGATATATATTAAAAAAGAAAATGAAAATGATAAAATTAAAACTAAAGGTAAAATTATTTTTGAAGTATATATCTTTTTTGAATTAATAAAAAAACTTTCTACATAATTAAATGTAAGAATTGAAAAAAAGAAGGTCAAAATAAAACTTAAAAAAATTATTAAATTATTATTTGATAGATAAATATTTAAAAAAAAAATAATTGGTAAATGCCATAAATAAAACGAATAAGAAATTTTTCCCAAGTATTGAAAAAAAAAGTTTTCTAAGAATTTAATCTTTTTGTATGATGTGATAAATAATCCAGCTGTCAAAACAGATAGAAGATTTTTTAGGATCATATTTTGAATAATATTAGTGAAAATTATTACCATTAAAAAAATTAAAAAGAATATTGCTACGTAAGGTTTTTTAAATATTTTGTTATTAATAAAAAAAAACAAGCATCCAATTCCTAATTCCCAAAATCTTAAAGGTGAAAAATAGAATGATATATCTGGATACTTTTTAAATAATATAAAAGATAAAAAAAAAGATATTAAAATTAAAACAATAAGAGATAACTCAAATAATTTTTCATTTTTATAAATTTTAAAAAAAATAAAAATTATAAAAGGATAAATTAAATAAAATTGTTCTTCAACTCCAAGTGACCAAGAGTGCGCAAATGGATTATCAAAAATATTGTAGAAGTATCCTTTATCAGAAAAGAGATAATAAAAATTAGAAATTCCAAATAAACTTGATAAGTAATCATTCCATAAAGATATCTCAGGTGGCCCAAAAATGAGATAAATTAAATATGTTACAGTAAGTATAAAAACTAGATTAGGTAAAATTCTTTTTGATCTTTTGAAATAAAAGTTCTTGAGATCAATTTTTTTATATTTTAAATAGTTAGAGTAAATTGATTGAGTAATTACAAATCCAGAAATTACAAAAAAAATATCAACACCCAAGTATCCATATTCAAAAAACTCAATTTTTAAATGATAAAAGAATACTAATAAAACAGATAAAGCCCTAAGAGTTTGAATGTGAAATTTATATGATGTATCTAAATGGTTATCTGTCATATATTCAATATATTTATTATATTGGTTGCGTAATGGAAGCATTAAAAATTTCAAAAATTAAAAAAAAAAATTTTAAATTGAGAGAATTTTTATATTCTATAAAAGAAAAAGAATTTAAGCTTAATAAAAATTTTAATAATACACCATGGGTTCATTTTAAAAATAAACTTTTCCATTTTTATAGAGTTAAATTAAAAAATAAAATAATTGGAATAGCAGTTATAATTAAATTAAGAAATCAGGATCATTTACAATTTTTATACATAGATAAAAAATCAAGATCAAAAGGATTAGGAAAAATGATAATTGATGCATTATTGAATAAAAAAAAATTTACAACAGTTCATGTTTACAAGAATTTAACAAAAAGAGTGACAATATTTTATAAAAATTCAGGATTTAAATTATCAAATTTAAAAGAAAATCATTCACTTCTAAAAAAGTGGATTAAAAGATGTGAAAAATTTGACTCTAAAACTTTCAAAGAAAAAAAACTCCTTTATTGGAAATGATTAATTCTAAATTAAGAATTTCATTTTTCTATCAATTATTTTTTTATTATAAAGATCCTCTAAATATTGAAGTCTGTAAAATTTTGTAGAGTTAAACGTTTTTTTGTTTAACTTAATCTTTTTTAAATCCCTTATAAGTTTAGAAATTCCTTTATCTAAATTATACTTTGTTTTATAAGAAAATGTTTTTTCAAAACTTGAAAAATTAACTTTGTAATCTCTTTTGTCTTTACCTCTTTTTATAATGTTATCTGATACCAGTTTTTTTTCTTTTTTAAGAAAAATTATTCTAGAATTTTTTACTTTATTCTTGATCATTTTAGCTACATTTAAAATTTTAAAGTTATCTACATTTGAACCAATATTGAAAATTTGATTATTAAATTTTTTATTACTTTTGATAACTTTGTAAACGGCATTACAAGCATCAGATATCTCTATAAAAGGTCTGTATACTTTACCATCAGAGTTAAGTTCAATTTTTTTTGTTGATATAGCAGAACCACAAAACATATTAATAACAATGTCAAATCTCATTTTTTGTGACAAACCGTATAAAGTTGAAAATCTCATAATTATTGGTCTAAATTTATCATTTGAAATTTTAATTAAATATTTTTCCACTTCTTTTTTATTTTTTGAATAATGAGTGATTGGATTTAATTCACCTTTTTCATTAATGAGCTTTTTTGTTTTTGATGCACCATATAATGAACAACTTGAAGGAAAAATAAATTTAATCGAATATCTTTTGCAAATTTTTGCAATTCTTTTTAGATATATCAATTCTTTTTTATGGAAGTTTTTTTCTTCTTTTTTAAAAACTGGATTATTTGAATATCCAGCAAAACCAATGATGGATGTAAATTTTTTTAAGTAATCTTCACTTAATTTTGATGCACATGATTCTCTAATAATAATTTTTTTTGTCTTAAAAATATTACAATTTTTAAAATAATTTATATCTGTTCCCTCACAATAAATGTTCTTAGTTTTTAAGAATTTAATTAATTCTGAACCAAAATATCCGTTTGAACCTACAATTAAAACCTTTTCCATAAATCAAAATTTTAAATATTGTTTGACAAAATCTAAACCAACAATTTTGCTATATTCATTCTGAATAAGATTTAAAACTTTGTATTCATCAATTTTTTTGAAATATTTTTTTTTATCTAAGCTTCTAATTGGACAAATTCCCCAACCTGTTGCTGTAATAAAACATTCATCTGCTTTATATGCTTCATTTAACTTTATATTTTTTTTTATAAATTTAAGGTTATTTTTTTTTGATATTATTTCTATAAAATGACGCACAACTCCATTTAATACTTTTTCATCCTTAGGAGTAAAAATTTTTTTTCCTTTAACAAAAAATATATTAAAGCCATATCCTTCATTAATATTTTTATCTAAATCTAAAAGTATCGCATTACCTTGTCTGTCAAATTTCCAAACTTCTTCTCTTGCTAAAGATAAGTTTACATAATTTGCTGCAATTTTTCCTCTAGGGTCTACACATATCTCTGGGGTTCTTCTGATTTTAGAAGTGTGTAATCGTAAGCCATCAGTGTAATATTTTGAATAATTTTCAAACTTAATTCTATTCATTTCAATAATACTTGATCCGCTTCTAGTAAATCTCATAAAACACCACAAGTCGTCGTTTTTACCAATATATTTTTTGTTATTACTTAGAATTTTTTTTATAATTAACTTTATTTTTTTTTTAGTAAGATTGATTTTTATTCCTGTGTATCTTGAAGTTTCCCAAAGCCTTTTTAAATGAAAATCAACATGATAAGGCTTTTTATTAAAAGTTCTAAATGTATCATATATCATTTCACCATTAGTAAATCCAAGATCATAAATTGATATTTTAGCATCTTCACTTTTAATAAATTTTCCATTGATATATACAATCATTTTCTTATGAGTACTGTATTTAGTATTTAAAATATTATTTTGTTTCATAAGCTATTTCATAATCATTTGAAGGAAAAAGAGATCTTTTCTTAAAAATTTGTTTCCAATTTTGATTAATAGAATAGTCATCCTTATTGTGTACAGAAAGTCTATCAAATGAAAATGGAACATGAGCATCTTCATGAACTTTGAAATAAATTTTTTTTGAAATTTTTGAAGCTACATGCATATATTCTTTAATTGTACTTTTTTTCATTTCATGAAGGCAATCAATTGCTAAAAAAATATCAAATTTATGATTTAATAAGTTAATTTGATTTGGAAATAAAAGAACTATATCATTATTTTGTATAACTTTATCTAAATCATTTTTATCAGTTACATCAATTGCATATGATATCTTTTTATTTTTTAAAGACAACTTAAGCCTTTTATATGCCGATGGGAGAGCAGGTGGAATATCAATCAAAATATATTTTGAAACTTTATTATTACAGCTAAAAATACATTCGCACATTCTGCCATTCCCAGAACCAATTTCTAAAATTTTATTATCTTTTGAATTTATTAATTGCTCAATATTTTCATATTCAATTAAAGTTCTAAGTTTTTCTTGAGTAATTTTAATACCATCAACATTGTTATATATTTCATCATTTCCAATAAAAGTTTTATCATTCAAATTATTTATTAATGAAAAAATTTTTTTATTTTTAATATTATTATAAATAAGATTATTTAATATGTTCAACTTAATTGAATGCTCTGATTTTAATGAGGGATAAATTTTGAATAAATCTCCAAATATTTGATTATTATCAAAGTTTTTAATCAATTCAGATATAGTTGAGTCCGAAAAATCACTATGAAAATTAGGGTTATTAAATTGAAAATCATCTGCACTTTCTTTATTATTATATTTTTCAATTACTTTTAAAATTTTAATAATCGCAAATTTATGATTTGTTGAAGTTTTTTGATAATCTACACTTTCTAAAAATTTATTCATAGATATTATTAGATTTTTATCAAAATTTTTTTTATCAGCATTTATCCAATATTTTTTTAAATCTTTAGAAACAAACAAGTTGAAAACATTTGTCATAGTGTATCCTTTAATAAATTTTCTTATTTTTTTTAAAAAATTTATCATTTAATTTTATTAGAGAATTTCAGATGATATTTTTGAATTTTTAAACCTTATATACTGAGATATCATGTGCATTATTGATTGAAATAAATCCTCAGTAAGACCATAGTTTTTTGTATTTAGATTTATGTAGTATTTTGAATATTTTTTAATATATTTATTCTGATTAAATCCAATTAAAGAAATAATTTGTAATTTTTTTTTGGTAGCAAACTTGATAACTCTTAAAATATTTTTTGATTTTCCTGAACAACTTATGATTACTAATGTATCTCCAATTTTTGAAAAATTTTCTAGCTGATTTTCAAATACTTTATCATAACCTAAGTCGTTAGATATAGCTGTTATCAATTCTATGGAATTTGTAAGAGATATAACTTTAGGTAAAAGTTTATTTTTTGAGGAAAATTTAATACCTTTATTAAAGTCACATAAAAAATGATTTGATATTGAAGCTGAACCTCCATTTCCACATACAAAAATATTTTTGTTATTCTTTATTACTTTTTCTAAATGGGTTGAAATTTTTTCAAGTTCATCAAAATGCTCTTTTTTTAAAATGTTAGATAATTTATTTATGTAAGTTATAAAAAAAGACTTTGCTGATATATTTTTTTGAAAACGCTTCATAAATTTATTTTAGTGCAATTATTTAATAAATCTATAAAGAAAGACAAATGAAAATTTTAATTACTGGATCCAGAGGTTATATCGGGACACGTTTGTGCCAAATACTAAATAAAAAATATAAAAATAAATTCGACATTATTGGTTTGGACAATAATTTTTACCAATTTAAAAAAAAATTTGAAAAAAAATTTTTATTAAAGGACTTAAGAAATATTAAAATTGAAGATCTTAAAAATATTGATGTTGTAATTCATCTGGCTAGTCTCTCTAATGATCCACTGGGCGAGTTAAATAAAGACCTTACCAAGCAAATCAATCACAGAGCTACAACAAAATTAGCAAGATTATCCAAGAAGTCTTATGTAGAGAGATTTATTTTTATTTCAACACAAAGTGTCTATGGCATATCGAAATATAAAAATAAGACAATAAGAGAAAATGATAAAAATATTAAACCTATCACAGAATATGCAAAATCTAAATTAAGAGCGGAAAAAGAATTGTTAAAATTAGCTGATAATAAATTCTGCGTTGTAATTTTGAGACCATCTACAGTTCATGGTCCATCAGAAAATTTTAGAAGTGATATAGTTTTAAATAATTTAGCTGCTTCTGCATTTACAAAAAAAAAAATCATAATCAATACAAATGGTAAACCTTATAGACCAGTATTGTATATAGATGATTTGTGTAAAATTATTATTTCATCTTTTCTTAAACCTAAAAAACAAATGCAGAAAAAAATATTTAATGTAGGGTATCCTGGTAAAAATTTTACAATTTTGCAAATTGGAAAAATGGTTAAAAAAGTTTTTAAAAATGCGCCATTAATAGTTTTAAATAAACCAAGTCATGATGAAAGATCTTACAAAGTCAATTTTGATTTATTAAAAAGTAGCTTTTCAGACACAATTAATTTTAAAAATAAAAATATAATAAAGGATATTAAGAAACTGAAAATGTATTTTATAAAGAAAAAATTTACTTTAAAAGATTTTACATCTGATAAAACAAATCGAATTTTAAAATTAAGAAAACTTTTAAAATCAAAAAAACTAAATAAAAATTTAAAGTTTAATTAATGTATAAAAAAATTAAAAAATGCAGATCATGTAGCTCTAGTTTTTTATCATTTATAGTAGATCTTGGTAAACAACCACTTGCAAATGCTTTAATAAAAAAAAAAAATTTTAAAAAAGAAATTAAAGTTCCATTGGAGTTAGTAGTTTGTAATAAGTGTAAATTAGCTCAATTAAACCATACAGTAGATCCAAAAGTATTATTTCAGAAATATTTATGGGTAACTGGGACATCAAAAAAAATAAAGTCTTACAGGAAGTTTTTCTTTGATGAAATAAATAAAAAAATAAATTTACATCAAAAATTTATTTGTGAGATTGCAAGTAATGATGGATTTTTTTTAGAGTATGTTAGAAAAAAAAATGAAGTGATAGGGATTGACCCAGCAAAAAACATTGCAAAAATTTCCAATTTAAAAGGTATAAAAACTTATACAGATTTTTTTAATTTAAAAACAGCAAACAAAATAATCAAAAAACATAAAAAAAAACCAGATTTAGTAATTTGTAGAAATGTTATTCCTCATATTGAAAATATTCAAAGTGTAATGAAGGGATTGAATAAATTACTTTCTGATAATGGAGTTGGTGCAATAGAATTTCATAATGCGAAAAACTTGATCATAAATAAACATTATGATTATATTTATCACGAACATATTTTTTATTTCACACTTACATCTATAAATAATGTTCTTAAAAAACATGATTTACATGCGTTTGATTTTTTTCAAAGCCCAATAAGTGGAGGATCTTTCGTAATATTGTTCAAAAAAAATAAAACAAAAAGAACTAATCGGTTTAAATTGATGATTGAGAAAGAAAGAGATTTCAAAATAAATTCTGTATCTAACTGGAAAAAATTAGATAAAGTTTGCAAAAATCACAAAAAAAATTTTGCCATTATATTAAAAAAGTTAAACCAAATACAAAAAATTTCAGCATATGGAGCATCAGCGAGAAGTTCAACTTTGATTAATTATTTAAATTTAAATAATAAATTGATTGATGTTGTTTTTGACAAAAATAAATTAAAAACTAATCTATTTACGCCAGGAACACATATTAAAATTTTAAAGCCTTCAAGAAGTATCATTAATAGATATAAATTATTAATAATTTTTGCATGGAATTTTAAAGAAGAGATAATTCAATATTTAAAAAAAATAAAATTTAAAGGTGAAATAATTTTACCTCTTCCAAGAATAAAAATAATAAAATTAAAATAATGAAAATAAAAAAAACAAAATTTAAAAATACATTTATTATTCAACATAAAAAAAATTTTGATAACAGAGGTTTTTTTATGAGAAGTTTTTGTGATAATGAATTAAAAAAAGCAGGTATAAGTTTTAAAATAAGACAAACAAACTTATCTTTTAATAAAAAAAATTTAACTTTAAGAGGTTTTCATTTTCAAAAATCACCATATTCAGAAGATAAAATAATTACTTGCTTAAAGGGAAAGTTGCTCTTAGTCTTGTTAGATCTAAATAAAAAATCTAAAACATATTTAAACCATATTAAAATAATTTTAAGTGAAAGTTTAAATGAATCTGTTCTTGTATCAAAAACTTGTGCAACAGCATTTTTAACTCTTAAGTCAAATACTTTAGTAAGTTATTATATGACAACTTACTACAAAAAAAATAAAGGTTCTGGTATTAATTATAAGGACCCAAAATTAAAAATCAAATGGACAAAGCAACCAAAAGTAATCTCAAAAAGAGATGCAAATTTTTCATTTCTGTCATAATTTAAATTTTGATGCCAAATATTAAGCAGGGCGTAATTCTTTGTGGTGGTCTCGGGACAAGATTGGGCTCATTAACTTTAGATAAACCAAAAGCAATGATTGAGGTTGCAGGAAAACCTTTTTTAGAACATTTAATTTTACAACTTAAGAAAAATGGCATTTCAAAAATATTGTTATTAGTAGGTTATAAAAACAATATAATCCAAAATTATTTCGCAGATGGTAAAAAATTTGATGTAAAAATAAAATATTCCTATTTACCAGAAAACTTTGATACTGGTTCAAGAATCTATAAAGCCAAAAGATTTTTGCATTCAAAATTCTTATTACTTTATTGTGATAATTATTCTTCATTAAATGTAAAAAAATTAGATATTGCTTTAAATGAACCAAAAAAAAAAATTATTTTTTCATTAGTAAGAAAAAAAAATGGAAATTGTAAAATTAGTCAAAACGGAAATATTTTTTATAAAAAAAAAAGAAATACAAAATATCCTTTTGTTGAAATAGGATATATGGCTATAAAAAAAGAGGCTCTTGATAAGCTAACAATTGAAGATTTTAATTTTTCAAGTTTTTTAGAAAAAATATCAAAAAAAAAAATTAGTCTTGGTTATATTGAATTAAATAGTTATTTAAGCATCGGTGATAGAAAAAGACTTTTAAATACTAAAAAAACATTTCTAAATAATAAATATATTTTAGTTGATAGAGACGGAGTTTTGAACTTTAAATCAAGAAATCATAGATACATAATAAATAAAAAAAACCTTAAAATTAATATTAAATTCTGTAAAAAATTTCCGGAAAAATCAAAATTAATCTGTATTACAAATCAAGCAGGTATTGCAACAAAAGATATTAAAATGAAGGATTTGATGCAAATAAATTATGAAATTATTAAATATTTAAAGAAAAAAAAAATTAAATTGACTAGATTTTATATAAGCACAGATCATTTTAATTCAAAATCTATTAAAAGAAAACCAAATCCTGGTTTATTTTTTAAATCAGCTAAAGATAATAATTTTATACTAGATAAAACTTTTTACATTGGAGATGATAAAAGAGATATAGAGGCTGCTTATAATGCTAATACGCATGCAATTTATATTGGAAAAGAAAAGTTTACTGCTAGAGAAAAGAAAAAATATGAATTTATATTATTAAAAAATAGTATAAAAAAATTATATAATGAAAAACAAGAATTCAAATTTTAAATATAAAATTGTTACCACCAAAACACCCCTAAGGATATCATTTTTAGGTGGAGGTACAGATATGCCTTATTTTTATGAAAATTATGGTGGTATTACAATAAGTAGTTCTATAGATAAATTTATCTATGTGACTATTAAAAAACATACTAATTTTAATGAAAAATATAGATTAAATTATTCTGAAACAGAAATAGTAAACAAAATTGATAAAATAAAAAATTTAAGAATTAGAGAAACTCTAAAGTATTTAAATGTAAGAGAACCCTTATACATTAATACGATTTCAGATCTTCCATATAATACAGGATTAGGATCGTCTAGCGCATTTTTAATAGGTTTGATTAAAGCAATATATAAATTAAAAAATATAAATATTAAATTGTCCAAAATTTGTGAGATCGCTTTTAAAATCGAAAATAAAATTACCAATAACTCATTAGGTAAGCAGGATCATTACATAGCCGCTTATGGGGGGCTAAAAAAAATTTTATACAGCAAAAAAATAGTAGATGTAAAAAGAGTAAATTTAAAAAACAAAAATCTTAAATATTTGAACGAAAATTTAATTTTTTTTTGGACAGGCAAACTACGATTATCAAACAAAAATCTTTTACAACAAAAGAAAAATTTTAAAACAAATCTTACAAGCCTAATAAAATTAAAAAGTCTATCACTTGAATTTGAGAAAGAGTTAAAAAAATCTAAACTAAACTTGAAAAAAATTGGATATTTTCTTGATATCAACTGGAATTTAAAGAAAAAATTTTCAAAAGATATATCTAGTAATCATTTAGACAAGATTTACAAAACAGCAATTGATAATGGTTGTTATGGAGGTAAATTGTTAGGAGCAGGTGGTGGAGGTTTTTTTTTATTTATTTGCGAAAAAAAACATCAAAAAAAAGTTATAAATAAATTGAGTAATTGTAAAAAAATTAATTTTAATTTTGAAAATTCAGGGGTGGAAACTTGTTTTTTAAATTAAGAAGAAAGTAATTTTTGATAATACGCAAAGTATTTATTTAAATTTTGTTTAATTTTAACGTTTTTGACTATTTTATTTCCATTAATTCTACACATAGGTTGGTTGTAAATAGCTTTATTTTCATAAGCAACTTCAACTTTTTTATTAAAAAATTTTTCAAATTTATTACGCAGAGCTTCAATAAAAAGCTTATTTGTAGAACAAATACCTGACGGAAAGTAATTGATTTTATTTGATTTTGACAAGACAATTTTTTTATACATTTTGCTTAATAAATCTATGTGAATATTATCTCTAATATAGTTAGGATGTGATATTTTAGCATTTTTGTTGTTTAACCAATTTTTAATTAAGTAAAAATTTAATTTTTTTTCCTCATATATGCCCCACGGATTTGTTATGTAAATTGATCTAAATTTTATATTATTTTTTTCACATAATAATCTTATTTTATCAAAACTTTGACTTTTAGAAATTCCATAATTATTTACAGCTCTATATTTTTTAGATGGTATATTTTGAAAGATTGTATTTGATATAATAACAGTAGCTTTATAATCAATTTTCCTAAAAACTTCCTCAATGTTATTTGTATTTTCTTTTAATGACTTTTTAAGATTAAACTTTGAATTATCATTATAGTTTTTTGTTAAAGCATGATGAAAACAAAAAACATTAAACCTAATTTTTTCCAATAAATTAGTAAATTTTTTATCTCCAAATTTTATTTTTTTTACAAATATTACATTTTCTTTTTTTGATAATAATTTAATTCTCATATATCTCAAAGATTCGTACTGATTTATGTTTTTGGTTAAAGTGCAATAAATTTTAATATTTTTGACTTTCGATAATTGATTAACAAAATGAAAACCAGTAAATGATGATGCTCCTAAAAATAAAATATTCATAATTATTTTAATGAATTGATTAATTTTTCATATTTTTTTAAATTTGACATAAAATCAAATCTCTTGTCCTTAATAAATTTAATTTTTCGTTTTTTTTTGGTTTTTAAAATAAGCAATGAGAGTTTTTTATAATTTTTTACTTCAAATAATTTACCATATCTACCATTTCTTAAAATTTCTTTAGGACCTGTTTTACAGTTTGATGAAATAATAGGTACCCCTAGTGAAACAGCTTCTATCAATGTATTTGGAAGACCTTCATATAATGAACTTAAAATAAATACATCGGCTTTTAAATAATAAGGATATACATTTTTTTGGTAATTTAAAATTTTAACAGAATTACCTAATTTGTTGTCCTTGATGAAAGATATTAAGTTTTTATATTCGACACCCTTACCTATTATTAATAATTTGAACTTTTTTTTATTTTTAATTAAATTTAAAGCCTTTAGAATTGTTATCTGATCTTTTTGAGCTACTAGTCTTCCGATTGATAGAAGATTTGTAATGTTTTTTGAATTTTTAAAAAAAGTTTGTTTAATATTTTTTTTTGTTAATCTATTAATAATCTTTTGTTTCTCGAATAAATTATAAATTACAGCTGATTTTAAATTGAAATATTTTTTAAATTCAGTTTGAAAGTCTTTGCTATTAACAATTATATTGTCAGCTTTTTTAAAAAAAAACTGTATCAACTTCCTTTTTAAAAAATTCTTTGCATAGAAAATTGGACTTTGGTTTGATCTTATGATGACTCTATATCCTAAAATTTTAGAGGCTAATATAGCAGAGACATTAGCTTGAAAAGAAATTATTGTAGCCTTATTGTCCTTAGAATATTTGTATAGTAAATAACAACAATATATACTTTTAGTAATTCTACTTTTGTTATTAAAAAAATCACTTTTTGAAGAAATAAAATTAATTTTTTTATTAAAAAACTTTTTTTTATTCTTGTTCGCAGTAATCAACGATACGTTATGATTATAAGACAGTCCATTACTTATATTTATAAGATTTTTTTCAACACCTCCTTCTTCAATAGAAGGACAGAAAAAAATAATATTATTTCTAAATTTCTTTAAAGATTTTTTCATATGCATTAATATGATTTTGAATATTAAATCTTTTTAACGATTTATACATTTTGGTAATTTTATTTTTATTAGGAAATTTTAGATTTTTTAATATTAGTTTTGATAATTTCTTAGTTTGTCCTATCTTTACGAGATCCCCATATTTACCATTATTTAAAATTTCTTTAGGTCCTGATTTACAATCAGTTGATATAATTGGTATTTTAAAAATCCCTGCTTCAACCAAAACGTTTCCAAATCCCTCATATAATGATGTAAGAACAAAAAGATCAGCTATTTTATAGTATTTAAATACGTTTATGTAATCTTTAACAATTATGATTCTATTATTTAATTTATTTTTATTTATAAAATTGCTGATTTTTTTTTTTTCAGCACCATAACCCACCAATAAAAGATTTGCATTTACCTGATTGTGAATGTCTTTAAAACTTTCTAATAACATCGAATGATTCTTTTGTTTTTCAAATCTAGCAACATTTAAAATAATTTTAGTGTCACTATTTTTTTTCTTTTTAATAAACTTTAGAATGTTTTTATCAAAAGATGGATTGTAAATCGTAGTAACTTTTTTTTTGCATAATTTTTGCAAATCTCTTCCAAGCTCTTTGCTTATAGCTATTATCCTATCTGAAAATCTATATGTTAATTTAATTAAAACTTTAATTATTTTATCTTTAATCTTACCTGAATAATTTAATTCTATAGGATTATTTCTTTCAATTAAAATTATTTTAACCCATTTAATTCCTAATAAGGATATTATTGAAATTACATTCGCAAAATTTTGATTAGATAAAAAAATAACTTTAGAAAATTTTTCTTTATTTTTTTTGACAATTTCTCTTAGATCAAAAATTGAAAATATTACTCTTTTTTGTTTTATGACTTTAATGTCAATCTTCCTGTTTAAATAATAATTAATTTTAGGTTTTTCCAGTGTAATAAAGGTAATACTATACTTCTTTTTATCTAAACTATTTATTAATCGAGATAATGAAAGGTCTGCACCACCAATTCTAGAATACGGATGAAAAAAGTATAATTTAATTTTTTTCATAATTTTAATTTTAATAGAAGATATATATATAATAACAATTATCAATTTATGAAAATATATTACTGGTCACCTTTTACATCTTATGTTGCAACAATTAAAGCAGTTATAAATTCAGCTTACAGTCTTAAAAAATATTTTTATCACGACACATACATCCTAAACTCTTTTGGTGAATGGAATAATTTTAAAAAAGAAATAAAAAATAAAAATATAAAAATTTTAGAAAATAAAAAAAAAGGTAAAATTAAATTTGTAAGTGGATATATATTAAGTCGAATTTTATTTGTTAAGATTTTTATTAAATCATTTTTTTTTCTTAAAAATATCTTAAAAAAAAATAATCCAGAATATTTAATCATTCATTTAATTACTTCATTGCCATTAGTTTTATTCTTTTTTTATAACTTCAAGACCAAACTAATCTTAAGAATATCTGGTCAGCCTAAATTTAATTTTTTTAGAAAAATGATTTGGAAATTATCAAAAAATAATATTCATTTTGTTACTGTGCCAACAATTCAAACTTTAAATAAAATAAAAAAAATGAATATTTTTGATCAAAAAAAATTGTACTATTTACCTGATCCAGTATTTTTAAAAAAAGAAATAAATTCCAATCACAAAAAAGAGTTAAACTTTAATAATAAATATATTTTAAATGTTGGAAGATTGACTGAGCAGAAAAATCAAAAAATATTAATTAATTTTTTTTCAAAAATTTCAAAAAAATATAAAAAAATTAATTTATTAATATTAGGTGAAGGTGAAAAATTAGATGAACTAATGAACTTAGCAAAAAAACTTAATGTTGAAAAAAGTATAAAATTTCTTGGACATAAAAAAAAAGTTTATCAATACATTAATAAATCAGTTTGTGTGATAGTTTCTTCTTTGTGGGAAGATCCAGGTTTTGTTATGATAGAGTCTGCTGCTTTAAAAAAAATAGTTATAAGTAGTGATTGCCCCAGTGGTCCGAGAGAATTTTTTAATAATGGAAAAAGTGGTTTTCTATTTAAGAATAATAATATTAAAAGTTTAATCTCAACTTTTGATGAATTTATGTCTACAGATAAAAAAAAAATAAAAAAATATATTAAAATTAATTACATAAATTCAATGAAATACTCAGAAATAGAGCATAGTAAAAATTTCAATAAATTATTTCAAATCAATGAAAAAAGATAAAATAGTTATTTGTATTTGTTCTAGAAATTTTAATAATAATTTTGTCAATTTATTAGAAAATATTTTTGAAAATCAAATAAGTTATAATTTAAATATAAAAGTTTTAATTGTATTTAATAATTTTAAAAAGATTAAATCAGTAGAGGAAAAAGTAATTAAAAAAAAGTTAAGAAAAATAAAATATAAAATTTTTTATGAGAAAAAAATTGGAATTTCATACGCACGTAATAAAATTTTAAAGCAGTTAAAATTTTTGAATTTTGAATATTGTTGTTTTTTAGATGATGATTGTAAAATTAAAAAAAATTTTTTAATTTCTCATTTAAATTTTATAAAAAAAAGTGGAAGTAAAATAATTGGCGGTCCCCAATTATATATGTCTAAAAAAGCATTTTTTAGATTTTTGGAGAGAAATTTTCAAAACAAATCCTTAGTATCATGGGCTTCAACAAATAATGTTTTTTTTGAAAAAAGTATTTTGAAACATAAATTATTATTTTCAAATATTGTAAGTCAGTACGGATTTGGAGAAGATCAACTTTATTTTTATAAATTGTCAAAATTGGGTGAGAAAATTATTTGGAATAGAAATCCAACTTATGAAATTAAACAAAAGAACAGAGAAAACATCAAATGGTTTTTACAAAGAAATTTTAAATATGGCTTAACTGGAATTTTAATTGATACTGAAATTTATGGATTTTTAATAGCTATTGTACTTAATTTAATTAAATTAATCTTAAATTTGTTTTTGTCAGTTTATTACATATTGATTTTACCGATAAATCCAATAAATAATTTTTACAGAAGTTTAGGTTTTTTTTTCAGATTTTTAGGAAGATTATTTAACATTATTAAGTATAGATAATGACAGCAGAGTCAAATTATTTAAATCAAATCCTTAAATTTATACTTTATCTTTTTCCTGTATTTATAATACTGGGTAATGCTTTAATTAATTTATCATTAGTTGTTATTTGTTTGATATATTTTTTTAAATGCTTTTACCAAAAAAAAATTATTTTTAGTGAAAGTTCTGAATTTAAAATATTTCTGTGTTTTTATTTATATCTGTTGTTAAACTCTTTATTGGCTAAGGATATTGAGATTTCTTTGTTGAGAACAATACCTTACTTTAAATTTTTTGTTTTTATCCTTGTCTACAAAGATTTTTTAGAAAATAAAAGAATTAATAAAAAAAAACTAGGTTTAGTTTGGTTTATTACAATTGGATTGTTAAGCTTTGATATAATTTATCAATCTATTTTTGGAAATAACATTTTTAATTACGTCTCTTATATTGAAAACAGAAATAGTGGATTTTTTATGGATGAGTTAGTAGCTGGAGGTTTTTTATTATCTTTTGTATACATCATTTATACTTTAATTTTTAGTAATCAAAATAAACTTTATTTATTTTCTTATTTCTTTTTCTTTTTAATTATAATTTTTTTAACAGGTGAAAGATCAAATTTTTTAAAATTTATTTTTATTTTTTTTTGTATTTATCTTTTTTTACTTAAAGATAGTGTTTTATTAAAAACTATAAAAATTTCTCTGATATTTTTATTTCTAGCAATCTTATTAAATTTTTCAGAAAATCTAAAAAGTAGATATTTGTCAAACATAACATATTCATCAAATCAAAATTTAAATCTTATTGATAGTTACTTAACATCAGAGTATGGTTCACATACAATTTCGTCTTACTTAATATTTAAAGAAAATACTTTATTTGGTGTTGGTACAAAAAATTTTAGAAAAGAATGTTCTAATTATACAGATAAAGTAAATAAAATTTTGCGAAATATTGACGAAAATAAAGGTAGGATTTATCCTAATGGATGTGGTAGTCATCCGCATCAAATATATAATGAAATTTTAAGTGAGCATGGTCTTTTTGGATTAATAGTTTTAATATTTATTTTTTTGAAACTATTTTTAAGAAACATGCATTCCAGTTATCAATTTAATATAAATTCTGTTTGTTTAATATATTTAATTACTTATTTTATTCCAATACTGCCAAATGGTAGTTTTTTCTCCACTCTTACCTCAACTTTTTTTTGGATGAATTATTTATTTTATACAGTTAATTTAAAAAAAAATGATCAATAGTTTATTTTTACAATCATTGTTAATTTTTTTTATCAATATATCAGTATTTTATTTAGTTAATAAATTTATCTTAAAGAAAAATTTTTTAATCGACCTTAAAAAAAAAAATTCTCATAAGAAGTTAATTAATTTAGATGAGGTCCCAATATCAGGAGGTGTTGTAATTTTTTTAAATTTATTATTTTTTAATTATTTTAGTTTAGTAAACTATATATTAATCTCATTAATTTTCTTAATTGGATTATTGGCTGATATTCAAAGATTAAACTCTCCGACCAAAAGACTGATATTTCAATGTGTTTTAATTGTAATATTTATATTTCTTAATGAGCTTTTTTTAAGATCAATTAGATTGCCAGTATTTGATTTTTACCTAAACAATGATTTATTTTCACTAATTTTTACATCATTTTGTATGCTAATTCTGATCAATGGTTCAAATTTTATTGATGGGTCAAATTTTCAGTGTTCGGGTTTTTATTTAACAATTTCAATAATATTAATGTTATTAAATTCAAAAGTAGTAGCTGTAGATGATATTAATCTTATTTATATACTATTCCCTGTTTTGCTAAGTTTTGTCTTTTATAATTTTTTAAATAAATCTTATTTAGGAGATGGTGGATCTTATTTAGTATCATTAGTTATTGGATATACTTTAATTAACTTCCAAATTATTGAAAACGTTTCACCATATCTTGTAGTATTATTTCTATGGTATCCTGCATTTGAAAATTTATTTTCAATATTAAGAAGAGTTTTTTCAAAGAATTCTAGACCTGATAAAGCTGATTTAATGCATTTGCATCATCTTATCTTTCAATATTTTAACAATAATTACAAATTTAACAATTATTTAAAATTTTCGATCTCAGGTTTAATTATTAATTCTTTTAATTTGTTTGTTTTTTATATCGGTAGTTTTTTTTTATACTCAACAGTTAAGTTAATATTTTTAATTTTCTTTTGTATTTTTGTTTATCTTATTAGCTATTATTTACTGTTGAAAAAACTAAAGTTACAAAGTGATTAATTTATTTTTTTTTATATTTTCCTTCTATGTTTCTTTAATTTCTATTATTGGATATGGCAAAATATTTCAAAAAGTCTTCTTAAATAAAATTTATTATGATGAGGACATTACAATTTATATAGGATTTTATGGGATTATGTTAATGACTTTATTATCGTTATTTACTAGTTTTTTTTTAAAACATAACTTTTATCACAATATTATTTTTCATATTATTGGTGTAAGTTATTTTTTTTATAGCCCACTTAAAGAACATAAAATATTTTTTAAAAATATATTTTATATTTCTATCTTTTTATTACCTGTTCTATTTATTTCTAAAACTCATGATGATTTTTCATTTTATCATTATCCATTTACCAAATTTTTGACGGAGTATCATATTATTTTTGGAATGGGAAATATCAATACTGGGTATAATTTTTTATCGTCTTTATTTTTCTTAAATTCAACATTTTATTTACCCTTCATAAAATTATATTCGTTTCATTTTACTATAATTTCGTTTTTACTTTTTTTTAATTATTTTTTATTAGTAAAAATTTTTTCTTCTAAAACAGACAAATTTTTCAAATATTTTTATTTACTAACTTTTATTTTCTTTAACTTATCATTTAATCGATTAGCTGAATTTGGAATGGATAAACCTGGACAGCTATTAATAGTTATTTTGATAATATCACTATTTGAAACAATAATAAAAAAAAGTAATGAAAAAAAAATTGACAATATTTTGTTACT
This sequence comes from Candidatus Pelagibacter sp. HIMB1506, assembly GCF_052047935.1. Taxonomy (NCBI): domain Bacteria; kingdom Pseudomonadati; phylum Pseudomonadota; class Alphaproteobacteria; order Candidatus Pelagibacterales; family Candidatus Pelagibacteraceae; genus Candidatus Pelagibacter; species Candidatus Pelagibacter sp. HIMB1506. The sequence goes on from NZ_JBNAIS010000001.1 coordinate 26,498, forward strand.
TGTGCCTCTAGTTGGACTTTGTATAAGTACCAAAACCTACTTTTTGACATATTTATTGCTCGGATTATCAATTTTTATAATTGATAAAAATTATCTTAAAAATTTTAATTATTTAATTTTTTCAAAACCATTTCTATCTTTTGTTTTGATATTAACTTTGACATTTTCTCATCACTTTGTCGCTACTGGCTGTTTAATTTCTCCTTTACCAATTTTATGTTTTGATGAATCATTGATATGGGCTAGAGATTTAAATGATGTTAAAGGACTTTCAATGTGGGTGGAACAATGGTCAAAAGCAGGTGCTAGTCCTACATATGTAATTGAGAATGGTGAAGAGTATATCAAAAACTTTAATTGGTTATCTAATTGGATAGAAAAATATTTTATTGTAAAATTTTTAGATCAAATTGCAATATTAGGATCTTGTATTGTATTAATATTTTTCCTCCTAAAAAAATTCAGTTTATCAAATGAAAAATTTTTATTTAAAAGAGAGTTTGTATTATTTTTATCAATGATAGTAGTTATTTTTTATATTTGGTTTTCAAACCATCCAACACTTCGATATGGAGGTTATAGCGCATTTTACTTACTCGTATCTTTTCCATTTGCATTTTTATTTTACAAATTAAAAAATAATAATAATGAAAGAAAAAAAATAATATTTATTATAATATTAGTAATTAGTATAGTAGACATTAAAAATATAATAAGAATCACTAAAGAATTTAAGAGATCAGACTATTATAATTTTTCAAATTTCCCGTTTTTTGCTTTAAGAGAAAAAGAGTATACTCAAAAAAATTTTGATACAGGTTTAACCATGTATTTTGCACATCATTGTTGGGATACCCCATCTCCTTGTGGAGAAGGTTACAGTGACAATATAGTTACTTATGAAAAAAATGGATATTATTTTATTCAAATACAGAAATAATAGTTGTATCTATGATTATAATTTAAATAAAATTATTTAATCAAATCAATTTTATTAAGATTTTTTTTTATAAATGTTTATAAACTCAAAAACTAATTGAATAATTTATATTAAAAATATTAGAAATTGAATGCAAGATTTATCACTAGTAATTCCAGCAAAATATGAAAGTGAGTCACTACCAATTTTTCTAGATGAAATAAAAGATTTTAAATGTAAAAAAATAGTAATTTTAGAGAAGAATGACCTTCAAACAATTAACTCTATTAAAAGTTATGGAGACATAAAAATACACTATCAAAAAATAAAAGGTTATGGAGCTGCAATAAAAGAAGGAATTAGTATCACAGATACAAAATATTTTTGTATAATTAATGCAGACGGTTCAATGAACCCAATTTATTTAGATAAAATGTTAAAAAAAGTAGAAGTTGAGGACATAGATTTTTTATTTGCAAGTAGATATGAAAAACCTGAAGGTGGAAGTGATGATGATAATTTTATAACTTTATTTGGAAATTACTTTTTTACCTCAATTGGAAACATATTTTTTAAACTTAATATTTCTGATATTTTGTTTACTTACGTAATGGGAAAGACATCAATCTTTAATGAATTAAATCTTTCTTCAAATGATTTTACTTTGTGTGTAGAAATGCCAGTAAAAGCAAAGAGAAAGAATTTTAAATTGAGTACAATACCATCATTTGAAAGAAATAGAATTGCAGGAAAAAAAAAAGTAAATGCATTTTGGGATGGACTACTAATTTTAATAAAAATGATTAAGATGTTTTTTTTAAAATGAAAAAAAAGACAGCTTTAATATTTGGTATCACTGGACAAGATGGTTCATATCTAGCAAATTTTTTGATAAAAAAAGGATACTATGTTCATGGGGTTAAAAGAAGATCCTCCTCCTTTAATACTGGTAGAATAGATCATCTCTATCAAGATCCCCACGAAAAAGGCAAAGTATTTTTTTTACATTATGGTGATGTAACTGATGCAATTTCAGTTTCAATGATTGTAAAAAAAGTAAAACCAGATGAAATATATAATTTAGCCGCTCAATCACACGTTGCAGTATCTTTTGAGGTACCTGAGTATACTGCAAACGCTGATGCTATAGGTGCCTTAAGAATTTTAGAGTCTATTAAATTTCATGGATATGAAAAAAAAACAAAATTTTATCAAGCTGGAACTTCAGAAATGTTTGGAAAAGTGAGTGAGGTCCCACAGAATGAGAATACTCCATTTTATCCAAGAAGTCCTTATGGAGTAGCAAAAGTTTATGCACATTGGATCACAGTAAATTATAGAGAGGCATATAAAATTTTTGCTTGTAACGGAATTTTGTTTAATCACGAGAGCCCAGTTAGAGGAGAAACATTTGTAACAAAAAAAATAGTCAACGCCCTATGTAGAATAAAGTTAGGCAGTCAAAAAAAACTATATTTAGGAAATTTAGAGGCTAAAAGAGATTGGGGACACGCGGAAGATTTTGTAGAAGCAATGTGGAAAATGTTACAAAGAAAAACGCCCTCAGATTATGTGATTGCAACAGGCGTTCAATATAGTGTTAGAGAATTTGTTAATATGGTTTTAAATGAGTTAGAAATCCAATTTTATTGGAAAGGAAAAGGAATAAAATCAAGATGTTTTATGTCAAATGGAAGATGTATAATAGAATGTGATAAAAAATACTTCAGACCATTAGAGGTAGATACTTTGTTGGGAGACTCAAGAAAAGCCCATAAAGAATTGAACTGGAGACCTAAAAGAAATATCAAAAAGTTAATAAAAGAAATGGTTCATAAAGAATTAAATTAAACGATCAAAAATGATCAATTTTAAATCTAAAATATATGTTGCTGGTCACAGAGGTTTGGTAGGAAGTGCGATTGTTAGAAAACTAAATGAAAAAGGATATAAAAACATAGTTTTTCGAGAAAAAAACAAATTAGATTTAACAGACCAAGTTCAAGTTGCCAAATTTTTAAAAAAACAGAAACCAGATTTTGTTTTTATTGCTGCTGCAAAAGTTGGTGGTATTTATTCAAATAAAAACTTTAAAGCTGATTATATTACTCAGAATTTACAAATTCAAACTAATTTAATTTATTCATCATATTTAGCTGGAGTAAGGAATCTTATCTTTTTAGGCTCTAGCTGTATTTATCCAAGAAATTCCAAACAACCAATCAAAGAAAAATATTTATTAACAGGTAAATTAGAGGAAACTAATGATGCTTATGCTGTGGCTAAAATTGCAGGTATAAAAATGTGTGAAAGTTTTAATGAGCAATATAAATGTAATTATAAGTGCTTAATGCCTGCGAACACATTTGGACCTAATGATAATTATGATGAAAAAAATTCCCACTTTTTACCAGCTTTAATATTAAAATCGCATAGAATAAAAATTAATAATTTAAGAAACATAACTTTATGGGGAAATGGAAAAGTTAAAAGAGAATTTATTCATGTTGATGATTTAGCTGAAGCCTGTGTTTTTTTTATGAAAAAGAAAACTGATCATTCTTTAATAAATATAGGTACAGGCAAAGATTACACTATTGATTATTATGCAAATACAATATCAAAAATAATTCTTAAAAAAAAAATTAAAATTCATTATGATAGGTCAAAACCTAATGGTGTTAAGAGAAAAGTACTAGATATTAGCCTTGCAAAAAAATATGGTTGGAAGCCTAAATTAAACTTAAAAAAATCAATTATCAAAACTTACAATTCTTTTTTAAAAGAGATAAAAAAATGAAAAATACAATTGTAATAACTGGAGGAGCTGGCTTTATAGGATCAAACTTAGTTAATTTATTTGTTAAAAAAACAAAATATAAAATTATTAGTATAGATAATTACTCCACAGGAACAAAAAAAAATCATAACAATAGCAGAAGAGTAAAATATATTAAATCAGATACAAAAAATATTTCAAATATTCTTAATAAATTTAAAAACAAAATACATACCATTTTTCATTTTGGTGAGTTTGCGAGAATTTATCAGAGTTTTATTAGAATGAATGAATGCATTGACTCAAATTCTATAGGATCAAATGCAGTATTTAATTTTTGCTTGATTAATAATATTAAGTTAGTTTATTCAGCTACTTCAGCAAGTATAGGAAATAGGGGACTCGATAAAAATTTATCCCCATATGCTTTTACAAAAGCAAAAAACTTAGAATTATTAGAAAATTTAAAAAAATGGTTTAGATTTAAGTATGAGGTAATTTACTTTTATAATGTATATGGACCAATGCAAATTTCTGCAGGAAGTATGGCTACCGTGATAGGAATTTTTGAAAATCAATATAAAAAAAAGAAACCTTTAACAGTTGTAAAACCTGGTACTCAATCAAGAAGATTTACACATGTAGATGATACTGTATGGGCTTGTTATTATGCGTGGAAAGAAAATAAATGTAGACATTACAGCATTTCTAACAAAAAAAGTTATACTATTGTTCAGGTTGCAAAAATGTTTAGAGGTAAGATTAAATATTTGCCTAAAAGACCTGGTGAAAGATACGCTTCAGCTTTGACTAACATGAATTTATCTAACAGGGTATATAAATTGTTTGGCAAGAAAAGCTTGAAAAATTACATATTAAATTTGATTAAATCATCCTAATCTTACACTTTTTCTTTGTTTACAATATTCATTAATTATGTATAACACACTCGCCGGTGATTATTGCGAAGGTGTCATACCCGATCCCATTCCGAACTCGGAAGTCAAGCCCTTCTGCGCCGATGGTACTTTGTCTTAAGACATGGAAGAGTAGGACATCGCCGGCTATTATATTATGAAAATAAAAAGCTCATTAAAATCTATTAAAAAAAGAGACTTAAACTCTAAATTGGTCAGAAGAAGAGGTAGAGTTTACGTAATAAATAAAACCAATCCTAAATTTAAAGCAAGACAAAAGTAAATTTATGGACAATGAAAACCATAAAAACACCTGGAATAATTTTACCAAGTTTGTTTTGTGGGGAACAATCATAGTAATTTTAGTTTTAGTTTTAATGGCGATATTTCTTTTATAATATTTTAATTTATATTTATCATGAATTTAGCTTCCATTTCAGAAAATCAAGATATTGAAAAGCGAATAGCTATAACACCTGAAATAGCAAAAAAATATATCAGCTTAGGCTTTAATTTAACATTACCTAATAATTATGGAGCTCATTTAGGTTTTATTGACGAGGATTATAAAAATTTAGGAGTCAGTTTTTTAGATAATGAAGCGGAAATAATTAGAAATTCTGACATTGTTATTCAATTAGGATTACCAGATGAAGAAAAATTATCATTATTTAAAGAAAACCAAAATTTGATTGGTTCATTAAATGCTTTTTTAAATAAAAAAAAATTAGAGAATTTAAAATCAAATCAAATAAATTGTTTTTCTTTAGAGTTGCTACCTAGAATAACAAGAGCTCAATCGATGGATATTTTATCATCTCAAGCCAACCTTGCTGGATATAAAGCTGTGGTAGAAGCTTTCCAAATTTATGAAAGAGCTATTCCAATGATGATGACTGCAGCTGGTACAATTCCTGCAGCAAAAGTATTAGTAGTTGGAGCGGGTGTTGCAGGATTACAAGCTATTGCAACTGCAAAAAGGATGGGAGCAGTGGTATTTGCAACCGATGTAAGAATGGCCTCCAAAGAACAAGTTGAGAGTTTAGGTGGAAAGTTTCTTACAGTTGAAGGATCTGAGAATTTAGAAACTGAAGGCGGATATGCAAAAGAAGCATCAGAGGAGTTTAAAATGAAACAGGAAGAATTATTAACAGAGACATTAAAAAAAATTGATATAGTAATTTGTACTGCTTTAATCCCAGGTAAAGAAGCTCCAAAAATAATTAAAGAAGATATGTTTAAAAACTTACAACCAGGTTCAGTTATTTATGATTTAGCAGCGGTTCAAGGAGGAAATACTGTTTTTACCGAAGTTGATAAAACTGTTGTAAGAGATGGTGTTAAAATTTTAGGAGAGGCAAATATACTAAATAAACTACCCGTATCAGCCTCTAATTTATATGCTAAAAATGTATTTAATTTTATTTCAAATTTATATGACAAAGAAAACAAGAAATTAAATATTAATTTAGAAGATGAAATAATAGAGAAAACGCTTATTAAGTAGTATTATGGAAATAGATCCTTTTATATTTAGATTAAGTATATTCATATTATCAATATTTGTTGGATATTATGTTGTATGGAGTGTAACACCTTCTTTACATACTCCGTTAATGTCAGTTACGAATGCAATTTCCTCAGTAATTATTGTGGGTGCAATAATTGCAGCCTTGTCTGGAGGAGATGGTGTTGTTTTTTCATCGTCTAGTATTTATGGATTTTTAGCAATTATTTTAGCAGCAATTAATATTTTTGGTGGTTTTTTAGTCACCCAAAGAATGTTGGCTATGTATAAAAAAAAGAAAAAGGATTAATAATTAATGTCTGCAAATCTATCTGCAATTTTATATTTAGTATCTGGTGTATTATTTATATTAGCTTTAAGAGGATTATCATCCCCAGAAACCTCAAGACAAGGAAACTTATTTGGAATCATAGGAATGGTTATTGCTGTAACAGTTACATTCCTGTCTGTTGGTAATCTTAGCTCTGGATTTATTTATGTTTTAATTTTTTTAGCTATTGGTGGCAGCATTGGAGCTTTTATAGCATATCGTATACCAATGACTGCAATGCCAGAATTGGTCGCTGGCTTTCATAGCTTGGTTGGATTAGCAGCGGTATTTGTTGCAATTTCAGCATTTATAAATCCTGCTGCCTTTAATCTTGGAACTCCAGGAAATATTAAGCTTGCAAGTTTAATAGAAATGGCAATAGGAGCAGCTGTTGGTGCTATCACTTTTTCTGGTTCTGTTATAGCGTTTTTAAAATTGCAAGGAATAATGTCAGGTGCTCCTATAACCTTTAAAGGTCAGCACTTATTGAATGCTTTATTGTTAATATTGATTGTAATATTAACAATTTATCTTTGTTCGACTCAATCATCTAATCTATTTTGGATATTAATTGCAGTTTCTTTTTTAATAGGATTTTTAATTATAATTCCTATTGGTGGTGCAGATATGCCGGTTGTAATCTCGATGCTGAATTCTTACTCTGGTTGGGCTGCAGCAGGAATTGGATTTACCTTGGAAAACACTGCGCTGATTATTACTGGTGCTTTGGTTGGATCATCAGGAGCAATACTTTCATATATTATGTGTAAAGGAATGAACAGATCATTCTTTAATGTTATATTAGGTGGTTTTGGTGCAACTGATCAAACAACTGGAGGTCCAAGTAAAGAGCAAAGACCAGTAAAAAGTGGTAATGCAGATGATGCAGCCTTTTTAATGAAAAATGCGTCATCAGTTATAATTGTCCCAGGATATGGAATGGCAGTTGCGCAAGCTCAACATGCCCTTAGAGAAATGGTAGATACGTTAAAGAAAAATGATATTAAAGTTTCATACGCTATTCATCCAGTTGCAGGACGAATGCCTGGACACATGAATGTATTGTTGGCAGAAGCAAATGTACCATATGATGAAGTATTTGAACTTGAGGAGATTAATAACGATTTTGCAAATGCAGATGTTGCATTTGTAATTGGTGCAAATGACGTTACTAATCCTGTAGCAAAAACAGATCCACAAAGTCCAATTTATGGAATGCCAGTTTTAGATGTTGAAAAATGTAAATCTGTGTTATTTGTTAAAAGAAGTTTGTCTCCTGGATACGCAGGAATTGATAATGATTTATTTTATAAAGAAAATACATTGATGTTATTTGCTGATGCAAAAAAAATGACTGAGGATATTACAAAGAATTTATAGATTTAATGAATACAAAAATTTTTTGTGATATTGCAGATTTATCTTCAATTAAAAAATTTAATAAGAAACAAATTGTAAAAGGATTTACAACAAATCCAAGCTTAATGAGAAAAGCTGGAGCAAAAGATTACAAATTATACTCTAAACAAATACTTCAAGTTTGTAAAAATAAACCAATTTCATTTGAAGTATTTGCTGATGATCAAGAATCTATGATTAAACAAGGAAACGAAATAAATACTTGGGGAAAAAATGTATACGTTAAAGTTCCAGTAGTTAATTCAAAAAATAAATTTTCAGGAAAAGTTATTAAAGAGCTAAATAGTAAAAATATTAAGTTGAATATAACAGCTGTATACACAGCTAAACAAACTTCAAAAATACTTAAAGTAATAAACAAAAAAACAAATGTAATTATATCTATTTTTGCTGGAAGAGCAGGTGACACTGGCAAAGATCCAATTCCAGAATTTGTTAAAAGTATAAAATTAGCAAAGAAATTTAAAAATGTAGAAATCTTATGGGCCAGTGTGAGAGAACCATATAATTTTTTACAAGCTAAACAATTGGGATGTCATATAATTACTATCCCACCAACCCTAATTGAAAAAATTGAAAATTTTGGTAAGTCCTTTAAACAGCTAACTGTTGAAACAGTCAAAGCATTTTTAATCGATAGCAAAAAATCTAATTTTAAATTATAACTAAATTGGTTGCGGGGGACGGATTTGAACCGCCGACCTTCAGGTTATGAGCCTGACGAGCTACCAGACTGCTCCACCCCGCGATATATTTAAATTCTATTCTTTAGTTTATTTAACTTTTTAACTCTTTTAATGTTTTCTTGAAGAATTCTTTTTTTCTTTTCAGAAGGTTTTTCGTATGTATTTTTTAATTTAATAACTTTAAAGAAACCGTCTCTTTGCAGTTTTCTTTTTAATACTCTTAATGCTTGTTCAACATTATTATCTTTAACTTCTATTTTAATAACTACCTCCAAAAAAGTGGTTTGTTATCACTTTTATTAATTTATGTCTATTGGTTTTGTACATTATATATTTGCTTGATTAACTTTATTTTGTTTTTCTTTCTCTTTTTTTTCTCTTTTAATTCTTCTTTCAGCTTTTTCTATTGCATCCATAAGGTCTTTTTGAGAAAATAAATTTAATGCTACAGGATCTTTTGGGTTAAGATTATTGTAATTCCAGTAACTTTTATTTCTTATAGAAGTTACAGAATTTTTTGTAATTCCAACCAATTTAGCTATTTGTGAATCTTTTAAAATATTATGTTGTTTGATAAGCCACAAAGCAGAATCTGGCTTGTCTTGTCTTTTTGAAAGGGGTATATATTTTTTTATTTTCTTTTCATCATTTGAAATCTCAATATCACTACTTTTGATTTGTAGTGGTCTATTCTCATCTTTAGATGATAATTCTATTTCCTCTCTTGAGAGTTGTCCTGAAATAATTGGATTATAAGCTTTAATTCCTTTCGCAACCTCCCCATCTGCTATACCTTGTATCTCTACTTCGTGTAGCTTGCAGAAATCTGCAATCTGTTTAAATGTTAGAGTTGTATTTTCTACTAACCAAACGGCAGTAGCCATTGGCATTAGAGGTGCATTTGACATTTAATTTTTCTTTTCTGATTTAAAGTTTTGAAATTTTTTATTAAATTTACTTATTCGACCTTTATCCATTAATTTTTGTTTTCCACCCGTCCACGCAGCATGCGATTTTGGATCAATTTCAAGCTTAAGTAAATCTCCTTCAGCACCCCAAGTTGATTTTGTTTCAAATTGTGTACCGTCAGTCATTTCTACTTTAATAGTATGATAGTTTGGATGAATATTTTTTTTCATGCGGAGACTTATAGCAAAAGAATTTTTTAAAACAATTAAAAGTTAACTAATTTTTCAAGCATTTTATCGTTAATTGCACTACTTGAGGCTCGGATATCAATATTTTTTATATCAAACTTGTTGATTTCGTTAACTATTCCACCAGCCTCTTCAACCATCAAAGCACCAGCCGCAACATCCCAAATATTAATTTTATTGTGAAAAAAACCATCAAGTCTTCCAGAAGCCACATATGCTAGATCAAGTGCTGCACATCCACTACATCTCATATTTAGGTCACTAAATTTTGTACCTTCATGGTTACTTGAAAATAAACAATCTTCGGTAGAATTTTTTTTAGAAACTCTTAGTCTTTGATTGTTTAAATATGCCCCCTTGTTTTTTTCAGAAAAAAACATTTCATCTTTTATTGGGTCAAAAATTAATCCACTTATAATTTCGTTATTAGACATATGTGCTATGCAAATAGCAAAATGAGGAATTCCATGAAGAAAATTAGTAGTTCCATCTATGGGGTCTATAATCCAAACATTTTCTTTGTCTTTATTATTTATCTTGCCCGTTTCTTCTGTAATGAATGAGTAATTTTTTTTTGATTTAGACAATTCTTCAATTAAAATTTTTTCTACATTTTTATCTGTTTTTGTAACAAAATCGTAAGGGCCTTTTTTAGAAACTTGTAATTTTTCCACTTCACCAAAATCTCTAATCACAGATTTAGATGCTTTTTCAGCAGCCTTTATCATTAAATTAAGATTTGATGATATTGATATCATTTTAAATTTTTTTAACGTATTCTAAATTTCGAGTATCAACAATTACCTCGTCCCCTGCTTCTATAAATGGCGGAACTTGAATATTTAAACCATTATCTAAGGTTGCAGGTTTATAAGATGAAGATACAGTTTGGCCTTTTAATGCTGCATCAGTTGTTTCTATTTTACACTGCACCTGATTTGGTAATTCAACTGAAATTGGATTTTCATTATAAAAACTTACAGATACTTCAAGATTTTCAGTTAATAATTTGCCTTGTTCTCCAATAATTTCTTTTTTAATTTCAATTTGTTCAAAAGTTTTCGGTTCCATAAAAAAATAATTAGCATCATCTTCATACATATAATTATATTTATTCTCATCTAGTGATGCTTTTTCAACAGTTTCACTAGATCTAAATCTTTCATTTAGCTTGGTATTTTTACCAACACTTTTCATTTCTACCTGTGCAAATGCACCACCTTTTCCAGGTTTTACATGTTGTGTTTTTAGAACTTGCCAAAGATCATTTTTATATTCTAAAAGCATCCCAACTCTAATTTCACTTGCATTTATTTTCATATTAAACTTTCTATAGCTTCTGTAGCTTTGTATTTTTTATTATTCCAAATGTAACCTGAGATAGCTAAAAAATTTGCATTGTTCAATAAAAGTTTTTTATAGTTCTCGTTTGTTATTCCACCAATAGCAACTATGGGAATATTTGTTAATTTCTTTACTTTATTCAAAGTTTTTATATTAGCACTGTATTTAGCTTTTTTTGTTTTTGTTGGAAAAAAAGCACCAAACGCAATGTAATTAGCTTTATTTTTTATTGCCTCTTTTGCAAGTTTAATTGAGTTGTGACATGTTATTCCAATAATTTTATTTCCAATTATTTTTTTGGCCTCTTTAATATTTATATCTTTTTGCCCCAAATGACATCCATCAGCGTTTAATTTTTTTGCAAGAATTGGGTCATCATTAACGATAAATTTTACTCTATTATTTTTACATAGTTGTCTAATTTTTTTTCCTATCAAAATTTTTTTCTTAAAAGAGTATTTTTTAAATCTCATTTGAAAAAAACTAATTTTATCTGATTTTAATACTTTGTTTAGATTTTGGTAAAAATCCTTCTTAATTTTATTTGGAGAGATAAGATAGATGAATTTTTTTTTATTTATTCTCAAGATCGCTTGCCCATTTGCCTTGAGCAGCTAAAGTACACATTCTTGCTCTATGGTTAAATACATTCTGTGTTTCGGTTATTTTAGTTGTATCTTTAGACCAAAATTTAAGAGCACTTTGTTGTAAAGCTCTACCATATGAATAGGTCATTATAAAATTAGTACTATTGTTTTTGCTAATTAAATTTAGATTTTCTGTTGCTTCTATTTCAGATTGACCTCCTGACAAGAAAGCTATTCCAGGGACTTCCGTTGGCACTGAATTTTTAAGACATTCAAGTGTTTTATTTGAAACTTCTTCATTAGAGATTTTGTTTTTTGAATTACTGCCAGCTAAAATCATATTTGGTTTTAATATAATCCCTGATAAATCAATTTTATGCAAAATTAATTCTTCAAAGCACTTTTTTATAACTTCTGAAGTTTTTTCCAAACACTCATCAGCTGAATGATCACCATCCATTAAAACTTCTGGTTCTACTATAGGAACCATTTCACATTCTTGAACTAAAGCGGCATATCTTGCAAGTGCATGAGCATTAGAATGAATTGCAAGTTTGCTAGGATAGTTATTGCTTATCGAATAAACACCTCTCCATTTTGTAAATCTTGCACCAAGCTCATAGTATTTTTTTAATCTTTCTCTTAGCCCGTCTAGTCCTTCTGTAATTTTTTCCTCTGGAGAGTTTGCTAAAATTTTTGCACCTGTATCTACTTTAATTCCAGGTACTGCTCCACTAGCAGAGATTAATTCAGGAATTGATTTACCTAAACTTGAAATTTGGTTTATTGTTTCATCGTATAAGATCACACCACCGATACAATCTTTCATGCTTTCTGAACTAAAAAGTGTTTCTCTAAAAGAGAGTCTGTTTTTTGGTGTAGACTCAATATTTACAGCCTCAAGTCTTTTTGTCATAGTTCCGTTACTTTCATCTGCAGCAAGTATTCCTTTGCCATTTGAAAGTATTTTAAGAGCTATTTTATTTAGTTCTGACATATCAATTCAAGGAGCTTATACCAGGAAGTTCTTTTCCTTCAAGATATTCCAAAAATGCTCCACCTGCAGTTGAAACAAAATTAAAGTCATTAACAGCATTCAAAGAATTAATTAATGAAACGGTATCTCCACCACCTACAACAGAGTAAATTTTATCTTCTTTATTTTTTTCAACTATTTTTTTTGCAATTGCAGCACTTCCATTAGCAAAATTAGGATTTTCAAAATATCCAGCAGGACCGTTCCATAATATGGTATTTGTATTATCAATAATATTACATATACTTTCAATAGTTTTTGGACCTATATCCAAAATCATTTCATCTAATTTAATTTGATTCAATTCTTTAATTTTAGGCTGACCATTTAAACCATTTGCCACTATTACATCTTCTGGAAAAATTATATTACATTTTTTTTCTTTTGAATATGAGAGTATGTCATTAACTATAGAATTAACATTTTCTTCTTTAAGAGATTTTCCAATGTTGTATCCATCGTGTTCAATTAAGTTATTCGCCATTGCACCTACAATTATTATGTTATCAAATTTTGGAATTAAATTTTTAATAATATTAATTTTAGTAGAAATTTTAGATCCTCCAATTATGCAAGTAACAGGTTTAATTATATTAGATGTAATTTTTTTTAATGCACCAATCTCTAAATCTAGTTGTAATCCTGAAAAAGACGGTAAAAATTTTGAAATTTCACAAACAGATGTATGAGCTCTATGTGAGCATGAAAAAGCATCATTTACATAAATATCACCTAAACTTGCTAAATGTTTTGCAAAATTAGTGTCATTTTTTTCTTCTTCTGGATAAAATCTAATATTTTCAATTAATAAAATTTTTTCACTGAAATTATCAAGTAAGTCTTTATTTATCTCATAAATACTTTTTTCAATAAGGTTAATTTTCTCATTTAATTTTTTTTCTATATCATTTTGAATTGGTTTTAACGAAAGATCTTTAATTACTTTTCCTTTAGGTCGACCAACGTGAGATAAGATAACTATTTTTGAATTTTGCTCTAATAAAAATTCTATTGTTGGAAGAACTTTGTCAATTCTCGTTGTATCAGTTATCTCACCATTGTTAAGAGGGACATTTAAATCCAATCTTAAAATAACTTTTTTACCTTGTAGGTTGGTTAGTTTGGAAACACTTTGCATTAAGAATTTTGATGAATAAATTCTGCAATATCACACATACGATTTGAAAAACCCCATTCATTATCATACCAGGCTGAAATTTTACCCATACTGTCTCCAACAACATTGGTAAGAGATCCATCAACAATCGCAGATGCAGGGTTATGATTAAAATCAATTGATACTAACTTCTCATGAGTGATTTCTAATACATTTTTAAGATTATTTTTTGATGCTAATTCAAATGATTTATTTATATTTTCCTTGTTGATATTTTTTTTTGTACAGAAAACTAATTCTACAAGTGAAACATTTGGGGTAGGTACTCTCATTGCAACTCCCTCTAATTTACCTTTCAAGCTAGGAATTATTTCACCAATTGCTTTTGATGCACCAGTAGATGTTGGGACAATTGATTGACTTGCTGATCTTGCTCTTCTTGGGTCTTTATGTGAATTATCCAGAATTCTTTGATCACTTGTAAACGCATGAATAGTGGTCATAAACCCTTTTTCAATTTCAAAATTTTCATTTAGTGTATGTACAACTGGAGCCAAACAGTTTGTGGTGCATGATGCGGCTGAGATTATTTGGTCCTTACTGGTTATATCTTTTTCATTTACACCAAATACAATTGTTTTATCTGCGTTTTTACATGGCGCAGATACTATTACTTTTTTTACTCCATTTTTAACATGAGCTAAAAGTTTTTCTTTAGAATTAAATTTTCCTGTACACTCAAAAACATAATCAACATCAAATTTTTTCCAGTCTATGTTTTCAATATTAGACTCCTGTGAAAATGTAATTTTTTCATTATTTATTATTAAGTGATTTTCATCAAAATCTAAATCAGCATCAAATCTACCATGAATTGAGTCATATTTTATTAATGTACAAGTAGTCTCAGAATTTGATCTATTGTTTATGTGTTGTATTTTTATTTTTTTATCCTGGTTTTCTATAATTGATCGAACTACCATTCGACCAATTCTACCCATTCCATTAATTCCAACTTTAATTGTCATTATTAATTTTTAATTAAATTTTTTGATTTATTGGTTATATTTTCTTTTGTTAGCCCAAAATATTTATATATTTCTTTAAATGGTGCACTTTTACCAAATTCATTAATTCCAAAATTCTTTCCATTTTCACCAACATACTTTTTCCAACAATCACTTGAACCAGCTTCTATAGAGATTTTATTTTTGGTTTCATTTAGTATTTTATTTCTATAAGTTTTACTTTGTTTATCAAAAAGTTCCATACAAGGTACTGATATAACTTTAGAATAAATTTTATCTTTAGCAAGTTTATGGCTAGCCTCGATTGCAAGATTTACTTCTGAACCACTTGCCAAAATTGTTAATTTAATTTTCTTATTTGTTCTAAGCACCTCATAAGCACCAAGTGAACATTTATTATTTGAGGAATATTTTTTTCTGATTGGATCTAAATTTTGTCTTGTTAGAGACAACACGCTTGGAGTCTTTGTAGTTTTTAAAGCATGTTCCCAGCATTCAATTGTTTCAATTCTATCTGCAGGTCTAAAGACATTTAGGTTTGGAATTGATCTTAAACCAGATAATTGCTCAATTGGTTGATGTGTTGGCCCATCTTCACCTAAGCCAATTGAATCATGTGTCATCACATAAATAACTCTTTGTTGCATTAGAGCTGACAATCTTATCGATGGTTTACAGTAATCAGAAAATATTAAAAAAGTTCCACCATAAGGAATAAAATTACTATGTAGTGCGATTCCATTCATAACCCCACTCATTGCATGTTCCCTGACTCCATAGTGAATATAATTTCCATCAAAATTTCCTGGTGTAATAATTTTATGTTTTTTTGTTTTTGTATTGTTAGATCCAGCCAAATCTGCAGAACCACCAATAAGATTATTATTTGAATTGGTTAATGCGCTTAAAGTTAACTCAGAACATTTTCTTGTTGCTAAGCTTTTAGGTTCTTTGATTGCAAGTTTCTTTTCTGTATTTAAAACATTTTTAAAGTTATTATTATTTTTGATTAGATTTAATTTTTTACTTTGTTTTTTAGTTAATTTGTCCCATTTTTTTTCAATTAACTGACCCTTTCTTCCAATAGCTCTCCATTGGTCTAATAATTTATTTGGAATTTCAAAAGGTTTATATTTCCATTTAAGTAATTTTCTTACTAATTTAATTTCATCTAATCCCAAAGGACTACCATGTGAAGACGACTTACCAGATTTATTTGGAGAACCATATCCAATTTTTGTTTTACAAGAAATTACTGTTGGTTTTTTTGCATTTTGAACTCTTTTTAAAGCTCTATAAATATGATTTTGATTGTGACCATCAACTAATATGTAATCCCATCCATAGCTTTCAAATCTTTTTTTAAAATTATCTGATACAGCAAGGCTTGTTGGACCATCAATTGAAATATTATTATTATCGAAAAGCATCACCAAATTTTTTAATTTTAAGTGACCAGCTAAACTCATTGCTTCGTGACTAATACCTTCCATTAAGCAACCATCGCCAGCTAGAACATAAGTTTTGTGATTAATTAGATTTTTACCTAATTTTTTTTTGAGGATTTCTTCAGCTATTGCAAATCCAACTGCATTAGCTATTCCTTGTCCTAGTGGTCCAGTGGTTGTTTCAATTCCAGTTTTTGGATGATACTCTGGATGACCTGCACAAATAGATTTTAGTTGTCTAAACTTTTTAATCGAATTTAACGAAATACTTTTATAACCAGTTAAGTATAATAATGAATAAAGAAGCATTGAGCCATGCCCAGCTGATAAAACAAATCTATCTCTATTTATCCAATTTGGATTTTGTGGATTGAATTTTAAAAAATACCTAAAAAGTACTGTCGCAACGTCCGCCATACCCATTGGCATTCCTGGGTGGCCAGAATTAGCTTTTTGAACTGCATCAATAGATAAAAATCTAATACAATTTGCTAAATCGTTATGTATTTTACTCAAAATTATCCTGACTAGACTAAGAAGATTCTATTTAATATTATAAGTATATATATATGAATTCTATAAACGAAAAAGAAAAAAAACTTAATCAAGCTTTAGAAGAATTAAAAAATTTAGATCTAACTAATCCAGATTTGAAAAATAATATTCAAAATCTTAATTTGCAAAAAAATCAATTAGAGATTGAAAAAAATGAGCTAGAAAAAAAATATAAAGAGCTATCAGATCAGAACGAAATTTTGTCAAAAAGATTAGATGAGTTCAGAAGTAAAGAAAAGGCTGAAGAAAGAAAACAAATAGAGTTTTCTGAGAAAATTGATGAATTAAATCAAGAAACAGATACTTTGTTGGAAGAGATTGATAAATGGCAAATGTAAGTATTAAATTTAATAATAAAGAGTTTTTACTATCTTGTGATGATGGGCAAGAGGAACATCTAGAAGAATTGTTAATACAAATAAACCAAAAATTTAATCATTTAAAAAATGATCTTGGCAATTTAGGAGAGAATAAACTCTTATTAATTACAGCAGTTAAAATAATGGATGAATACTACGAAACAAAAAAGAAAGTTGAACAAAAAAAACAAGAATTAAAAGATTTATCAAATAAATTTAAGGAATTAAAAACTCTAATTTATGAATATAAAGATAAAAAAGAAGAAGAAATAAAAGAGTTAAATTTAAATCATGATAAATTAAAAATCGAGATTGAAACTAATCAAAAAAAATATGAAGATTTAATTGATACTGCAGCAGAGAAAATTTCAAGTTTTGTGGAAAAAGCAAAACAAGAAAATTTACCTCAATAAATTTGTGAATAAATCTAAATTAAGAAGAAAGATAACATCACTTAGAAAAAAAAATTTTCAAGAAAATTTGAAAATCAATTCTTTAAAATTAATTAAATTCCTAAGTGATAATAAGCTTAAAACAAGAATTGTTGGAGGATATTATCCATGCAATCATGAAATAGATGACTTAGAAGTTTTAAATTTATTTAGTAAAAATAAAAAAATTACCTCATTACCGATCATCAAGAAAGATAACCAAATGGACTTTTATGAATGGTCCAAAGATAATCCATTAAAGATAAACAAATATGGGATTATTGAACCATTATCTCAAAAGAAAGTTTATCCAGATATTTTATTAGTTCCACTATTAGCTTTTGATAAGCAATTTAACCGTTTAGGTTATGGTGGTGGTTTTTATGATCGTTATATTGAAAAAATTGAAATTAAAAAAAAGGTCTTTAAAGTTGGATTTGCTTTTTCTTTCCAAGAATTAAAAGAGGTACCAATTAATAATTATGATAAGAAGCTTGATTTAATAATTACAGAAAGAGGTTTAATATTTTGAGAATTTTATTTTTAGGCGATGTTGTTGGTATTTCGGGGTGCTCTAAACTTACAAGCAGCTTACTTAGTGAAGTTGAATTAAAAAAAATAGATTTTGTTATTGCCAACGGTGAAAATGCTGCAGCCCAAGGTGTTGGTTTGACAGAAGAAATTTGCAAAGATTTTTATAACTCTGGTGTTAACGTAATCACAACAGGTAATCATGTTTGGGATCAAAAAGAAATCATGAAATACATAGAAAAAGAAGAGAGATTGTTACGTCCTAAAAATCTTTTTGAGCCTGCACCTGGTCGAGGTTTTCAAATTTTTAAAACAGATAAAAATATAAGAGTTGGGGTACTTAACCTCATGGGAAATGTTTTTATGAAAAAGTGTGAAGATGTTTTTGAAACTTCAAAAAAATTTTTAAGTGAATATAAATTAAAAGATGATTACGATTTATTAGTGGTTGATTTTCATGGTGAAATTACCAGTGAGAAAAATGCCATAGGTCATTTTTTTGATGGTCATGCAACTTTGGTTGTCGGAACTCATACACATGTACCAACTAATGATGCCAGAATACTAAACAAAGGCACTGGATATCAAACTGATGCAGGCATGTGTGGAGATTACGACTCTGTAATTGGGATGGACAAAGAGAATTCATTAAACAGATTTTTAAAAAAAGACTCGGTTAAACATTTTCCTGCAGTTGGAGAAGGGACTTTGTCTGGTGTTATTGTTGATTGTGATATAAATACTGGTTTAGCTAAAAGTATTAATAGTTATATATTTGGAGAAAAATTAAAAAATTTTTAATTTAGATATGGCAGGTCATTCTCATTGGGCGGGTATTAAACATAAAAAAGGAAAAGCTGATAAGCAACGTTCAAAAATATTCTCAAAGTTATCTAAAGAAATTACAGTAGCTGCAAAACTTGGAGACAAAGATCCTGCAATGAATCCAAGATTAAGATCAGCAGTACAGGCTGCTAGATCAGCAAATATGCCAAAAGATAATATAGAAAGAGCAATAGATAAGTCTTCTGCTGCATCTGGTGCAAATTTTGAAAACTTGAGGTATGAGGGATTTGGACCAAAGAAAATTGCAGTAATTGTAGAAACTTTAACTGACAATAAAAATAGAACAGCTTCCAATGTGAGAACTATTTTTCAAAAATCTGGTGGAAGTCTAGGTACCCAAGGATCAGCATCTCATAACTTTAAACAACTTGGGATAATAAAAATTGATAAAAATGAAATATCAGATGATAAAATTTTTGAATTGGCTATAGAAGCTGGTGCAGAGGAATGTATTTCTCACCAGGATTTTCATGAAGTTCAATGTGTTTCAAATGAAATATATAATGTTAAAAAAAATTTAGAAAATACAATAGCAAACTTTATTTCAACAGAAATTGAGTGGGTGCCTATAAATAGTGTTGATATTCAAAATGATGAGAAAGAAAGTGTGATTGAGTTTTTAGAAAATTTAGAAGATGATGATGATGTTCAGAACGTTTTTTCAAACGTAAATTTGGGAAATATTTGA
Organism: Candidatus Pelagibacter sp. HIMB1506; assembly: GCF_052047935.1. NCBI lineage: Bacteria > Pseudomonadati > Pseudomonadota > Alphaproteobacteria > Candidatus Pelagibacterales > Candidatus Pelagibacteraceae > Candidatus Pelagibacter > Candidatus Pelagibacter sp. HIMB1506. The sequence goes on from NZ_JBNAIS010000001.1 coordinate 46,183, forward strand.
TGTTAATAATTGGAATAGATCCAGGAATATCAGGATCTATATGTTTTTTAGAAGATGGAATAATCAAAGATGTGATTGAAATGCCAACAATGATCGAAGGAAAAAAAAATAAAAAACAAGTAAATGGATCTCAAATATTTAATGAAATTTCTCTTAGAATAAAAACATATGAAAAAAAAAATATTAAAGTTGTTGTAGAACAAGTTTCAGCCATGCCAGGTCAAGGTGTAACTAGTATGTTTAATTTTGGTCAATCTTTTGGAATTTTAAAAGGAATTTGCAGCGCAATGCAGTTGCCAATTTATTTTGTAAGACCAGCAAAATGGAAAAAATATTTTAATTTAATTAACTCAGAAAAGGATGCTAGCAGGACAAGAGCTATTGAAATATTTCCTTATTTTTCGTCAAATTTATCAAAAAAAAAAGATTCTAATAAAGCAGATGCAATTCTGATAGCCAGTTATTTTCACGAAACATACAAAAATGACTAATCTTTAAAATTATATAGTCAAATTCATGACACAATTAAGTGTGATGAGTGATTATGGAAGCAGACATAGCCGCAAATGCAATAGACTTAGGAACAAATACAGATTTTTCACTTTTTAGTTTATTTTTAAAAGCAGACATAATTGTTAAAGCAGTAATGATTAGCTTAATACTTTGCTCAGTATACTCATGGGCGGTGATTATAGAAAAATATCGACTATTTAAAAAAATAAATAAATCTTCAGAGGAATTTGAAGAAAAATTTTGGAACTCTAAATCTGCTGAAAATTTTTATAATAGTTTACCAAATAATTTAGAAGACCCAATGTCTTTGGTATTCCAAAATGCCATGGAAAACTTACTAAAGAAAAAATCTAAAACAAACTTGAGTGAAAGAATGACAGCCTTCCTTGAGGGTGGAATAGAAAAAGAAATGTCAAAGATTGAAAAAGGATTTACTTTTTTAGCAACTGTTGGTTCAACGGCACCATTTATTGGATTATTTGGAACAGTTTGGGGAATTATGAATTCTTTTCAGTCAATTGCTATTTCAAGAAATACTAGTCTTGCAATAGTTGCACCTGGTATCGCGGAAGCATTATTTGCAACAGCGTTAGGACTCTTAGCAGCTATACCTGCGGTAGTTGCTTATAATAAATTTAATACTGACGCAAAAAAATACTCAGAAAAATTAGAGAATTTTTCAAAAAGATTTTTAACAATAATTTAAATGGCTTTTAAATTAAATCGCTCATCTAAGGAACCAATGAGTGAGATTAACGTCACTCCTTTTGTTGATGTGATGTTGGTTCTATTAATTATATTCATGGTCACGGCACCGCTCTTAACAGTTGGTGTTCAAGTTGACTTACCTGAGAGTTCAGCAGATTCTTTACCTGAGGAAACAGAACCTTTAACATTATCTATCAATGCTAAAGGTGAAATTTTTATACAGGAGTCAAAAGTTGAATATGACAATATAATTGCTAAAGTTTTAGCTGTTTCAAAAAATAGAACTGACACAAGAATTTATGTAAGAGGTGATAAAACAATAAACTATGGAAGAGTTTTAGAGATAATGGGTTTATTATCTGGATCTGGTTTTACAAAAGTTGCTTTAATCTCTGAGCCTCTTAAACAAAGGTAGTTGCGGTGAAGAGTAGTAGTATAGCTATATCCTCAGCTTTACACATATCTTTAGTTGTCCTTACAGCTTTAAGTTTGCCTTTTCTGTCAAAAAAACCAATAGACCTTCCACCCATAGTTTCTGTTGAATTAATTCAAATAACAGAAGAAACAAATATTCCTTTTGCGCCTAAAGCAAAAAAAATTATTGAAAAAGTAAAAGAAAAAGAAAAAAAACTTGTTTCAGAACAAGCTCCACCCAAAAAGGTAAAAAAAACTAAAACTAAGACTGTTGTCTCAGAGAAAAAAAACAAAACGATAGAAAAACAAAATCCTGAAGCTGTCCCTTTGCCAGATAAAGAGGTAAAAAAACTAAAGACTAAAGAAGAAAAAAAACAAAATCCAGAAAAGGTAGATAATGAAGTAAAACAAGTATCTGAATTTGAAAAAAAAGATTTATTTGATCCAAATAACATTGCTGCATTGATAGATAAATCAAAAGAGGAAACAGCGGAAAAAGTTAAAACCAATAATGATGTTACACAAGATCAAGTAAGAAACGTTGAAAACTCTAAGCTTACTCTAAGTGAGGAAGATGCTTTAAAAGCCCAAATTTTTGGTTGTTGGAGTATCCCGTTAGGTTTGCCATATGATGAAAATTTACTGGTTAGAATAAAATTAAAGCTTAAACCAGATGGTTCAGTCACCAAAACTGAGATATTAGATCATGCTAGAATGAATAAACCTGGCCAAGGTTTCTATAAAGTCTTAGCAGAAAGTGCCTTAAGAGCAGTAAGATTATGTCAACCTTTAAGAGTTCCAGCTTCTGGCTATGAGAGGTGGAAAGAATTACAATTAAATTTTGATGCAAGAGAGATGTTAGGAGGTTAGTATAAAGAGTTTATGATTAAAAAACTAATAATTGTGATCTTTGTTTTAATTCCAATAAAAGCTTTAGCGTTAATTGAAGTTGATATTACAAGGGGAAACCTAAACCCTCTGCCACTTGCAGTCTCCCCATTGTCAATAGATGAAACATCTAGAAAGAGTTTTGAACAGATTTTAGATAAAGAGAACATTGGTTCTGAAATATCATTAATTGTTGAAAATAATTTAAGAACTTCAGGTTTATTTAATCCTTTAGACAAAAAAGCATTTTTACAAGCTCCAGATATAGCAAATTTAAAACCAAGATTTGAGGATTGGAATTTAATTAAAGCCCAAGCTCTTATTACGGGTAAAGTAAATTTTATTAATGATAAATTAAGAGTTGAGTTTAGACTTTGGGATGTGCTTGCTGCAAAAGAGATGATGGCTTTAGCGTTTACAACTGTGCCAACAAATTGGAGAAGAGTTGGGCATATCATATCAGATAAAGTGTATGAAAGATTAACGGGAGAAAAAGGATATTTTGATACAAGAATAATTTATGTAGCTGAAGAAGGACCAAAAACGCAAAGAATAAAAAAATTAGCTATAATGGATCAAGATGGCGCTAATAATAAATTTCTAACTTTGGGAAATGAGCTTGTACTTACTCCACGATTTAACCCTGCAAGTCAAATGGTTACTTATTTATCTTATTTTAAAAATATGCCACGAGTTTATCTTTTAGATATTGAAACAGGAACACAGGAAGTTGTTGGAGATTTTCCTGGAATGACATTTGCTCCTAGATTTTCACCTGATGGAAAAAAAATAATCATGAGTTTCGCAAAAGATGGAAAATCAGATATTTATACTATGAATTTAGAAACTCGATTGGTAGAGAGAATAACCAATCATCCTTCAATTGATACATCACCTTCTTATTCTCCAGACGGAAAATATATAACTTTCAACTCTGATAGAAGTGGATACCAACAAATTTATGTCATGAAAAATGATGGAAGTGATGTGAAAAGAATTTCTTTTGGCAATGGTTTGTACGGAACACCAGTTTGGTCTCCTCGGGGTGACTTAATAGCATTTACAAAATTACATAAAGGAAAATTTTATATCGGAGTTATGCGGACAGATGGGACTGGTGAAAGATTATTAACAGAAAACTATTATCAAGAGGCCCCATCTTGGTCACCGAATGGAAGAGTTTTGATATTTTATAGAGAAACAAAAACTAATTCTAAAGGCGAAGGTTTTTCTGCTAAATTATGGTCTATTGATTTAACTGGGTATAATGAAAGATTGATAAAAACTGAGACGGACGCATCTGACCCATCTTGGTCGTCTTTATTAAGTAATTAATATCAATTTATCTTTAAATACGATGAAATTTCTTGATTTTTTCGGTTGAAACATCTATTTAGTTGTGAAAAAAATAGTATTTGAAAAAGCAGCAAGGAGCAAATTAATGAGATTAAACAAAATTTTCAAAAACACGTTACTAGTTATTTCTGCTGGAATAATTTTAACAGCGTGTGCAACAAAAAAAGAAGTAGCCGTTGAAAAAGAGGCACCTAAAGAAGAAACTAAAAAAGAAGAAGTAACTAAGATTGAAAAAATTGCAGGTCAAATGCAAGGAGATGTTTACGTTGGAACGGATAGCGTAAAATATTTAGCAGATGGTGTTGCTGATAGAGTGTTCTTTGCAACTAACGAATCTATATTAACTACAGCTTCAAGAGAAACTTTAAGGGCTCAAGCTGCTTGGTTAAGAGAAAATTCTAACATCACTGTAGTTTTAGAAGGTCATGCAGATGAAAGAGGAACAAGAGAATATAACTTAGCACTTGGTGAAAGAAGAGCTAATGCTGCAAAAGATTATCTAATGACTTATGGTGTTTCATCAGACAGAATTACAGTAATCAGTTATGGTAAAGAAAGACCTGTCGATTCAGGATCAAATCCTTTAGCATGGTCTAAAAACAGAAGATCAGTTACTGTTAAAGCAAATTAAAGAATTTTTAAAAAAGACCCTAAAATCGAAAAATTTTAGGGTCTTTTTTTCGCCTTTTTATAATCATATAAAAATTTAATGAGATCACTTTTCAGATCAACATTATTTAATTTAATAATAATATTAAATTTCTTTTTTTCAGGAATTGCTTATTCAGATAATCACAATATTTATGAAATTTTAGATTTAATAAAAAAAGATTTAAAAACTCTTGAAAGAGCTGTTTACTCTGGATCAATTGAAATAGAAAGTAACACAAATAATCAATCAGTATCAAATCTTGATAATAACTCTGAAGATGTTTTGACCAGGCATCTGTTAAAGTTATCTGAGGTAGAAGAGCAGTTTAGAGAACTTACTAATAAATTTGAGGAAATTAATTTTAAGCTTGATAAACTCTCAAACAGAGTATCCAAGCTACAATCCGATAATCAGATAAGGTTTCAAGATATAGAAAATGATTTAAGTTCTGTCAGTATAATTGATAGTAATCAACAACTGAGTTCTGCGCCTAAAATTGAAAAGCAAATTCTTCCTGGAAGCTCACAGCCTCAGGACTTAGGCACAATTTCTTATAAAGATATGGAAACTTCAGAGGAGAATCAACAGATTCAATCGGTTGATACTACAGCTTCTATTGTAGAAGAAACTTTTCAAACTGAAGATAAAATTTTACCAATAGATTTAACTCCAAAAGAACAATATGAATTTGCAACAAGTTTCTTAAAAGTTGGAGATTACAGTACAGCAGAAAGAGCTTTTAGAGAATTTGTGTTGTCAAATCCTGATGATGAATTAGCAGGTAGTGCTCAATATTGGTATGCAGAAACTTTCAGAATAAGACAACTTTATACCGATGCTGCTTCAGCTTATCTCGAAGGATACCAAAAATATCCAAAAGGCAAGAAAGCTCCAATAAATTTATTAAAGCTTGGAGTTTCAATGGTTCAAATTGGCGAAAAAGATCAAGGCTGTAAGATGATTAATGGTGTAGAGTTGCAATATCCAAATGCAAATCAGTCTGTAATACAAAAAGCAAAATATGAGTCTAAAAAATTTGAATGCGTCAAGCAAGATTCATAAACAACTTCTTAATAAATTAAGAGATAAAAGAATTTATAAAATCTATAATAAATTTGAAAATAATTTAAATTTAAATAACGATTTTACAGTTGCTGTATCAGGTGGCCCAGATAGCCTTGCTTTAGCTTTTTTTTCAAAAATTTATTCAATTAAAAAATCTTTAAAAGTCAAATATTTTCTTGTTGACCATAAATTGAGAAAGAATTCATCTGTAGAAGCTTTATTTGTAAAAAATCTTTTAAAAGATTTTTCTATAGATTTAGATATTTTAAAATGGAATGGGAAAAAACCCAAAAATAATATCCAATCTCTCGCAAGAAAAAAAAGATATAATCTCTTAATTAACCAATCAAAAAAATTTAAAATTAATCATATTTTATTTGGTCACCATGAAGATGATGTTTATGAAAATTTTTTAATTAGGCTTTTAAGAGGCAGTGGTTTAAAGGGTATCGTATCTTTAGACAAAACGACTTTAAATAACAATGCAAATATCTTAAGACCTTTAATAAACGTTGAGAAAAAAGATTTAATCTACATCTCAAAAAAGGTCTTTAATAAATATGTAGAAGATCCTTCAAATGAAGATGAAATTTTTAAAAGAGTAAGAATTAGAAATTTAATTAAAAATCTTGAAAGTGAAGGTTTAGATAAAAGTAAATTTAAATTATCAATTAATAATTTAAAAAGTGTTGATCAATCAATCCAGTTTTTTTGTGAAAAAAATTTAAAAGAAAATTCGATTATTTCTCAAAATAAAGTTGTATTAAAAGAAGAATTTTTTAACTTTCCTCAAGAAGTTTTGTTCAGGTCATTTTCAAAGATCTTACAGTTAGTTGGGAAAAAGTATTCTCCACCCAGAGGTAAAAAAATTACCAATATTTTAGAAAATCTACAGAGTAAAATTACTTTTAAGTCTACACTTGGGAATTGTGTAATAAAAAAAATCAAGAAAACTGTAATTGTATATAAAGAGCGTTAATATCACTAAATTTATAGTTATTTTGTCACTTGTTTAATTTGCAATAATTCTTATCTTTACACCATGAATTTTAAAAATCTGGCTATGTGGGGAATAATAGTTTTTTTAACTATTGGTCTTTATAACATGTTTAAAAATCCTCAATCAAATATTAGAGGAGGAAATCAAATAATTTTTTCAGATTTTTTAACTTCAGTTGAAAATGGAGAAGTTTTAAAAGTTGAGATACAGGGAAACAACATCAAGGGTGTTTACTCAAATGGAAATTCATTTTCAACTTATGCTCCAAACGATCCAAATTTAATTGAAAAATTATCAGACAAAGGAGTAAGTATTTCAGCAGCTCCGTTAGAAGAAAAAATGCCATCTTTATTTGGCGTACTACTTTCTTGGTTCCCAATGCTTTTATTAATTGCTGTTTGGATATTTTTTATGCGACAGATGCAAGGTGGAAAAGGTGGAGCAATGGGATTTGGCAAGTCAAAAGCTAAGATGATGAATGAACTTAAAGGCAAAGTAACATTTAATGATGTTGCTGGAGTAGAAGAGGCAAAAGAAGAAGTAGAAGAAATTGTAGAATTTTTAAAAGACCCTAAAAAATTTAGTAGACTTGGTGGAAAGATACCTAGAGGTGCTTTATTGGTTGGACCTCCAGGAACGGGAAAAACTTTGTTAGCAAGAGCTATTGCAGGTGAAGCAGGAGTTCCTTTCTTTACTATCTCTGGTTCAGATTTTGTTGAAATGTTTGTTGGTGTTGGAGCATCAAGAGTAAGAGATATGTTTGAACAAGGTAAAAAAAATTCTCCGTGCATAATATTCATTGATGAAATAGATGCAGTTGGAAGAAGTAGAGGTGCGGGTTTAGGTGGAGGTAATGATGAAAGAGAGCAAACTTTAAACCAATTATTAGTAGAGATGGATGGGTTTGATACTAATGAGGGAGTTATCATAATTGCAGCAACAAATAGACCTGATGTTCTTGATCCAGCACTATTAAGACCTGGAAGATTTGACAGACAAGTAGTTGTTTCAAACCCAGATATTATTGGAAGAGAAAAAATTTTAAAAGTCCATGTGAAAAAAATTAAGATGGCACCCGATGTAAATTTAAGAACTATTGCAAGAGGGACCCCCGGTTTTTCAGGAGCAGATTTAGCTAACTTAGTCAATGAAGCTGCTTTATTAGCAGCTAGAAAAAATAAAAGAATTGTAACTTTATTAGAATTTGAAGAGGCAAAAGATAAAGTATTAATGGGTGCTGAAAGAAGATCAATGGTAATGACTGAGGATGAAAAAAAACTTACCGCATATCACGAAGGTGGCCATGCTTTAGTCTCGTTTAATATGCCTAGTTATGATCCAATTCACAAAGCCACTATCATTCCAAGAGGAAGAGCTTTGGGAATGGTTATGAATTTACCAGAAAGAGATAAACATGGATATTCAATCAAATATTTAAAAGCTAGACTAGCAGTTTGTTTTGGAGGAAGAGTTGCAGAAGAATTAATTTTTGGAAAAGATAACATTTCTACAGGAGCAGGTGGAGGAAGTGGTTCAGATATTAATCAAGCTACTCAACTTGCAAGAGCGATGGTAACTAAATATGGTATGAGTGAGGAAATGGGTCCAGTTGAGTATGGAGAAAATCAAGAGGAAGTTTTCTTAGGTAGATCTGTTACTCAAACACAATCAGTTTCTGAAGAAGTTGCTCAAAAAATTGATAAGGAAATTAGGAAACTAGTCGACGAAGGATATAATCAAGCAAAGAAAATTTTGACTGAGAAAATTGATGATCTACATAAAATTGCTAAAGCATTAATTACTTACGAAACCTTAACAGGTGAAGAGATTGAGAACATAATTAACAAAAACTTATATCCAAAAGATAAAATTTTAGAAAATCAAGACTCAAAAGATGATCATGACTCGGCTTTAGGAGCCATGGGTCTAAAACCAAAAATTGTTCATTAATTTATAATGCAAAGATATTACACAAGAGCGTGTAATTTCTATTATGGTAATCAATCAAAAATTTTAGTAAGTAAAAAAAAAGCCATACCATTACATCAAATTAAGGAAATATCGTTTGATCATATTGAAATAATAACTAGAAAATCAAAGAAAAAAATTTCAATTAATCAAATAAAATATTTACCAAATGATTTAAAGAAAAAAGTTAATTTAGATTTAAAAAAAATTAAAACTAAAAAAAAAAATTTTTCTAACTTAGAATTTAAAAAAGTTCCAAATATACTAGGTGTCTTAAATCTTACCCCAGATAGTTTTTCTGATGGAGGAAAATTTAATACAAAACAAAGAGGAATAAGTCATGCTTTTAAACTATATAACGATGGCGCTGATTTAATCGATGTTGGAGGAGAGTCAACAAGACCAGGTTCAAAGACAGTAAATAAAGAAGATGAATGGAAAAGAATTAATGAAATCTTAAAATCTATTGTAAAAAAAATTCCGATTTCTTTGGATACTAGAAAATCTGATATAATGAAAAATGGAATTAAATTAGGTGTAAAACTAATTAATGATGTTTCAGGCTTAAGTTTTGATACAGAAACAATAAACGTATTAAAAAAAAATAAAGTTCCTTTTGTCATTCAGCACACGCTTGGAACACCAGAAAATATGCAAAAAAATCCAAAATATAATAATGAATTACTAGATATTTATGATTTTTTTGAGGAGAAAATAAAACTTCTAAGGTCTAAAGGTATTAAACATAACAATATAATTTTAGACCCTGGAATCGGGTTTGGAAAAAAACTGAAACATAATATGAATTTAATCAGAAGTGTTTCTATTTTTCATTCATTAGGATTTCCTATACTTGTAGGAAATTCTAGAAAAAGATTTATTAGAGATATTTCCAAAAAAAATGATAGCTTTACTAGAATTGGAGGAACAATATCGTCATCATTATATTTGATGACACAAGGAGTTCAGATTTTAAGAATTCATGATGTTAATGAAGTTATGCAAGCAATTAAAGTTTTTAAAGAGATAACAAATAAATAATGGCAAAAAAATATTTTGGAACAGATGGAATAAGAGGAGCTATTAATAGTAAAAATATTAATGGTGATATGTTTTTTAAGTTTGGACTAGCTAGTGGTACATATTTTAAATCCCAAAAGAAAAAAAAACAAACAGCAATAATAGCAAAAGATACAAGATTGTCAGGATATACTCTCGAACCTGCGCTTGTTTCTGGTTTGGTTTCTGCTGGCATGCATGTTTACACATTGGGTCCTTTACCAACCAATGGATTAGCTATGCTTACAAAAGAAATGAAGGCTAATATGGGTATTATGATTACAGCTTCTCATAATCCTCATTATGACAATGGATTAAAATTATTTGGTCCTGATGGAATGAAATTATCAGATAAAATAGAAAAAAAAATAGAAGCTCTTATAGATAAAAAAATATCAAATAACCTTTCCAGTCCTGAAAACTTAGGAAGAGTTAAAAGATTAGAAACAGGAACTAAACAATATATTAAAATATTAAAAAAAAATTTCACAAAAGAGTTCAATTTAAGAGGATTAAGAATTGTTATAGATTGTGCCAATGGTGCTGGTTATAAAGCAGGGCCTGAGTTATTAAAATCATTAGGCGCTAAAGTTATAGCAATAGGTGTAAACCCAAATGGTTTAAACATTAATAAAGATTGTGGCTCAACTTTTCCAAGAAAAATTAGAACAGCTGTAAAAAAATATAAAGCTCATATTGGCATTTCTTTAGATGGAGATGCTGATAGAATTATAATGTGCGATGAAAAAGGTAACATTGTAGATGGTGATCAAATAATAGCTGCTTTAGCTGCAAGATGGAAAAATAAAAAAATGCTAAAAGGTGGTGTTGTTGGAACTCTAATGTCTAATTATGGATTGGAAAAATATTTAAAATCTAAAAGAATAAAATTTTTAAGAGCTAATGTAGGCGATAGATATGTTAAAGAAAAAATGCAAAAATATAAATTTAATTTAGGTGGTGAACAATCAGGACATATTATTTTAGGTAAATTTGCAACAACTGGAGACGGGCTGCTTGTAGCTTTAGAAGTTCTTTTTGCTCTGAGAAAAGGAAAAAAAACGAGTGAATTTTTTCAGAGTTTTAAGAAAACTCCTCAATTATTAGAAAATATAACTGTTAAAGATAAAAATATTATTAATAAACCTGAAATAAAAAAAGTTATAAAATTCGCAGAAAAATTAATTCATGGTAAGGGAAGAGTTTTAGTTAGAAAATCGGGAACAGAAGCTAAAATTAGAGTGATGGCAGAAAGTGATAATAAAATACTTTTATCCAGATGTGTAAAAATGATATCCAAAAAAATAAAATAAATTGAAACCAAATTCGAAAATTTTAATTATTGCTGGTTCAGATTCATCTGGTGGGGCTGGTATACAAGCTGATATTAAAACTGTTACAGCTCTAGGTTCTTATGCGATGACAGCTATAACTGCAGTTACAATTCAAAATACTACAGGTGTGAAATCAATTGTTGGTATTAATCCGAAAGAAATTTTCAATCAAATAGTTTTTACTTCAAAAGATATTAAGCCTGATGCAATCAAAATAGGAATGTTACACTCATCTAATGTTATCAAGATGGTAATTAAAGCATTAAATTTAATTAAAGTTAAAAGTATTATTTTAGACCCTGTCATGGTTGCAAAAGGTGGTGCCAAATTAATAGATAATAAAGCAATTAAGTTATTAAAATCGGAATTAATAAAAAAAGTTTCACTAGTTACCCCTAATATTCCTGAAGCTGAAATTTTGACTGAAACAAAAATCATATCTGTTGAAGATATGATTTACGCTGCAAATAAGCTTATGGAATTTGGAGCTAAAAATGTTCTTATTAAAGGTGGACATTCAAAAAATAAAATAGTTAAGGATGTTTTTGTTAATAAAAAAGATATTAAGATTTTTAATAGTACGCGTTATAAAACAAATAATACTCATGGTACAGGTTGTACTTTATCAAGTGCGGTTACTACATTTGTATCGTGTGGAAAACCAGCAAAGAAATCTTGTGAGCTTGGAATTAAGTATGTAAATTCAGCTATTAAAACAAACCCAAATTATGGAAGAGGTCATGGTCCAATTAACCATCTCACTTCTATAAAAGTAAATAAAAAATTTAATTAATGAAAAACATAGTTGTTGTTGGATCTCAATGGGGTGATGAAGGAAAAGGTAAGATTGTTGATTGGTTATCTGAACAGGCAGATGTAGTTATTAGATTTCAAGGTGGTCATAATGCGGGCCACACTCTTGTTATTGATGGCGTTACTTATAAGCTGAGATTACTTCCATCTGGCATTGTTAGAAAAGGTAAAATATCAATAATTGGTAATGGTGTTGTTGTAGATCCTTGGGCCTTATTGGAAGAAATTGAAGAGATTAAATCTAAAGGTGTAGAAGTAGATGTAGATAACTTCATAATATCAGAATCTGCAAATCTGATTTTGCCATTCCATAGAGAAATGGATGAAATTAGAGAAGATACGGCAGGAAAAAGCAAAATAGGAACTACCAGAAGAGGAATTGGTCCTGCTTATGAGGATAAAGTAGGAAGAAGATCAATAAGGGTTATGGATTTAAGATCAGAAAAAAATTTAGATCAAAGATTAGATTCTGTATTGATACATCATAATGCAATCAGAAAAGGACTTGGAAAAAAAATTTTTGAAAAAGATCAACTTAAATCTGATTTACTCAAAATTGCTCCTAAAATATTAAAATTTTCACAGCCTGTATGGCTTAAAATTGATCAATTTAAAAAGCAAAAAAAGAAAATTTTATTTGAAGGTGCCCAAGGTATTTTACTTGATGTAGATCATGGAACTTATCCTTTTGTAACTTCATCTAATACAGTTGCTTCGAGCGCAGCTACTGGAACAGGCTGTGGTCCTAATTCAATAAACTATGTTTTAGGAATTACAAAAGCTTATACAACAAGAGTAGGGGAAGGGCCTTTTCCAACAGAACTAACTGATGAAGTAGGTGAACTTTTGGGCACACGTGGAAAAGAATTTGGAACTGTTACAAGTAGGAAAAGGAGATGTGGGTGGTTTGATGGTGTTCTAGTAAGACAAACAATTAAAGTTTCAGGTATAGATGGTATAGCTTTAACAAAATTGGACGTTCTTGATGAATTAGATGAAATTAAAATGTGTGTTGCTTATGAACTCGATGGAGAAAAATTAGATTATTTGCCTGCTGCTGTAGAGGATCAAATTAAAATAAAACCAATTTACAAATCTTTTCCAGGCTGGAAAGTGTCTACTAGTGGAATTAAAAATATGGACTCCTTACCTGATAATGCAAAAAAATATATTTTTGCAGTAGAAGATTTTATTGGTGCAAAAATATCTAGTGTCTCTACTAGTCCTGAAAGAGATGATACTATTTTAATTGAAAATCCTTTTGAAGCTTAATTTGCTGGTAATAAATTTTTAGATTTAGCAAGAAGTAGCATTTGTTTTTGAAGTTTTTCAAATGCTTTATTTTCTATTTGTCTAACTCTTTCTCTACTAATTTTATATTTTTTACTTAAATCTTCCAGGGTAGTTGGATCATCATTAAGTCTTCTTGAATACAATATCTCTCTTTCTCTATCATTAAGCACTGTAATAGAATCTTTTAATAAGTCTTTTCTTTGCTCCATTTCCTCATGATGAGCAAATTTTAAATCATGATCAAGCTCTTTATCTACTAACCAGTCTTGCCATTCATCACCATCCTCTCCAACTTGAGCATTCAATGAAAACTCTTTTCCAGAAAGTCTTCTGTTCATTGAAACAACTTCTTCTTTACTCACATCAAGTTTGTTGGCAATATGGTTTACGTGTTCGTCCCTTAAATCACCTTCAGTTTCGGGGGAAATTTGGTTTTTAATTTTTTTTAAATTAAAAAATAATTTTTTTTGAGCAGTTGTTGTTCCAATTTTTACAAGACTCCAAGATCTTAAAATATATTCTTGGATGGATGCTTTAATCCACCACATAGCATAAGTTGCTAATCTAAAACCTTTTTCAGGTTCAAATTTTTTAACAGCCTGCATCAAACCAACATTTCCTTCTGAAATCATTTCATTAATTGGCAGACCATAGCCTTTATATCCCATAGCAATTTTTGCAACTAATCTTAAGTGACTAGTTACTAATTTTTCAGCAGCTTTAATATTTCCAGTTGTTTTCCAATTTTTGGCTAACATATATTCTTCTTCTGCGGCCAACATTGGGAATTTTTTAATCTGTTCTAAATATGCAGAAAGACCACCCTCATTGGATAGTGTAGGAAGATTGTTGCTCATAGTTGTGCTCATAACAGAGTTTATTTAGTTAATTATACTTAATTTTCAATAATTTATTCCTCAATGTTTCTAAGCATTTTTAAAATATTATTTAGTTCTTGAGGCAAAATTGAGGTAAAAATCAGCTCTTTCTGGGTTCTAGGATGAACAAAGCCCAAAGTCTTTGCGTGTAGAAATTGTCTGTCTAAATTTGTAATTGAATTTTGAATGTCAAAATCAACGTTTTTTAATTTTTTATATTTTTTTTTATATTTGTCATCACCAACTAAACTATTTCCTTTATAGTTCATGTGCACTCTGATTTGATGAGTTCTGCCAGTTTCTAATTTGCATTCGACTAAACTTAATGTAGGTATTTTTTTATTTTCGAAAATTTCAATTGTTTTATAGTTTGTTACAGCTTTCTTACCCTTTGAACTGCTCACTTCCATAAGTTGTCTGTTTTTTGAACTACGAGTAATAAATGTTTCTATCCTACCAAAAGATGGTCTTAGCTTTCCCCATATTAAAAGTTGGTATTCTCTAATAATTGTGTGCTTACTGAATTGTTTTGATAAATTTTCATGAGTCTCATTATTTTTTGCCACGACAACTAAACCTGAAGTATTTTTATCAATTCTATGGACAATTCCAGGTCTTAATTCATCCCCAATAGTTGATAAAGATTCTTTATCGTAATGCATCAATGCATTTACAATTGTTTTGTCATAATTGCCTGCTCCAGGATGCATTATAATTCCTGAAGGTTTATCGATTATTAATAAATCAGAATCTTCATAAACAATATTTAATTTAAAATCATAAGGCTTTAGAGATGCAATCTCTGGTTCTGGAATCGTAAGATTTACAACATCACCAATTGAAACTTTTTTAGATGGACTTTTAATTATTTCATTATTTAGTTTTAATTTTTCTTTTAAAATTAAATTTTTAACTCTGGTTCTACTAATAATTTCGTCTCTTTTGTTAATTAATACATCTACTCTTAAATTCCCTTCTTCTTCTTCAACTATAAAATTAATGCTTTTTTCCATAAAATATAATATTAATACTAAATGCGCTTGTAGCTCAACTGGATAGAGCGCCAGATTTCGGCTCTGGAGGTTCAGGGTTCGACTCCTTGCAGGCGCACCATTTACTCTCCAATATTAATTAATGTCCCTTTTTCTCTAGCTTTATCAAACGAAAAATAAAAAGTTGCTATAGCGACTGTGAAATAAAATGCATTTAATGAAAGTGCAATACGAATATTTTCATAGCTAACAATTCCATTGACCAAGATATTTCTGGTTTCTTCAAATATATAAACTAATGGCAATGCGAAAGCTACTGATTGAAATATTTCAGGTAAAATTTCAACTGGATAATAGATACAGCCAAAAGGTGCCAATAAAAACATTGTAGACCATGCAATATTCTCAAAAGATGGCCCAAATCTTAGCAACCCAGCTGATACAAAAAGCCCCAAAGTAATTCCAAAAATGTACAAACTTAAAAAAAGAAAAGCTAATGGTAATCCTAAGTTTAATATAGATATGCCAAACAATGGTGAGGTTAAAAGTATCGCTGGAATTAATCCGATTAAAGCTCTTATTAAAGCGGTGATTACAAGTGCAGTAATTATTTCACTAATTTTCATTGGAGCAATAAACAAATTAGTAAAATTCCTACTCCAAATTTCCTCTAAAAATAACATATTAAAACCAATGCTTGTTCTAAAAAGAAAATCATAAAGAATTGCACAAGACAATATAACTCCAACGGCTCCACTATAGTATGAACTGTGTTCTGCAAAAAAATTCGAAATGAAACCCCAAAGAGTTATCTGGATAGAAGGCCAATATATTAAATCAAGTATTCTAGGGAACGATCTAGTAATTAAATAAAAATGCCTTAAAAATAATCCATATATTCTTGTAATATTCATTTATCTTTCCTAACAATTTCTAAAAAAACTTCTTCCAGGTTTTTTTGTCCATATTTTTTTATCAAATCTTCTGGAGTGCCACTGTCTACGATAGTACCATCTTTCATCATCATAACAGAATTACATAATCTTTTTACTTCATCCATGTTATGAGAAGCCAGCAAAACAGATATTTTTTTTTCTTCTTTATACTTTTCTAAAAAGGTTCTAATAAAATCTGCTGTTTCGGGGTCTAGAGCAGCAGTTGGCTCATCTAACAAGAGCACAGTAGGATCATTAATTAATGCTTTCGCAAGACTGACCCTATTTTTTTGTCCTGATGACAGCTCTCCTGTAATTTTATCTAAAAGATCTCCCAGTCTTAATTTTTCTGAGAGAAAATTAATTCTCTCATTCAAATTTTGAATATTATATAGTTTACCATACACAATTAAATTTTGGTTTACTTTTAATTTTTTTGGCAATTCAATGTAGGGAGAAATAAAATTCATTTTGTGTAGAATTGAAATTTTATTACTTTCAATATTTTTACCGTTAATTAAGACTTGACCACTTGTTGGTTTTAATAATCCTAGTATCATTCCGATTGTTGTTGTTTTTCCGCAACCATTTGGACCTAAAAGTCCTACTATTTCATTTTCATTAATTTTAAAATTAATATTATTAACTGCTTTTTTAGTCTTATATGATTTTGATAGATTTATGACTTCTATTGAGTTTTTCATTTGAAGTTTGATGCCCTCTTGAGTCTGTCATTTATTGTTTTTCCAATTCCTTCATTTGGTATTTTTTCTACAGCTATTGATTTATATTTATCTTTTTTTATTCTCCTTAAAACACTATACAGGTTTCTGGCAGCTTCATTTAAGTTGTTTGTTTTGCTTAAATAATAAATGTCTTTAGATGTATTTTCTCTTTTTTTTAAGAGTACAAAAGCTTCATTTTTTTTGTTTTTTTTTGCATTCCTTCTTAAAGGTATTCCTGGAGAATAGTGTAAAGGAAAAAGACCAGGAGAAATTTTATCTTTTGAATTTATATTAATTATTATTTTTTGATTCAAAGTTTTTTTAATCTTTGAAACACTCAATCCTCCATATCTGAGTAATCTTGGTTTATTTGTTATATTTAATATTGTAGACTCGACACCAATTCTACAAACACCACCATTCAAAATAAATTTTATTTTGTTCCCAAATTCATCTCTGACGTCTGCTGCTTTTACAGCACTTAATCTTGAAGAAATATTAGCACTTGGTGCTGCAACTGGATATTGCAGATTTTTGAGTAACTTTCTAAATAGAGGATGTTTTGGGAATCGTATAGCAACTGTATTTTTATTATTAGTTACAAACTTTGATATTTTAGAATTTTTTTTCAGCTTCAATATATATGTTATTGGTCCTGGAGAAAATTTTTTATAAAGTTTAATAAAATTATTATTTATCTCACAGTCTTCTGAAATTTTTTTCAAATTATAGTAGTGAACAATTAACGGATTGTTAGTAGGTCTTCTTTTTAGGTTAAAAATTTTTTTAACAGCGGTGTCCGAGTATGCATTACCTGCTAGTCCGTATACAGTTTCTGTTGGAACAGCTACACAATGACTTTTATCTAAGTAATTTTTTGCTTTTTTGATGTTTGATTGAATATTTTTCATGTAATAGTAATGATTAATATATGAAAGATAAAAATTTACCACTCGATTATGATAATAGAACGCTTGAAGAGTTAACAGATGAAGCAAATCAAATGATAAAGTCATTAGAAGAAAAAGATGATTTAGATAATTCTGTAGAGAGCTATCAAGAGTTACTAAAATTAAATAATTTAATTGAAAAAAAATTTCAAAAAAATTTAAGATCTATTAGTGCGAATACGAATAAAAAAATTAAGGATATCATTAAGAGAAAGTGAAAAATCAACTTAATAAAATTGCAAAAGATACTAATTTTTTCTTGAAAAAATACATTCAGGAACAAGAAAATTCCAAATTAATTTATGCAATGAAGTATGGATTATTTCCCGGAGGAAAAAAAATTAGATCTAAAATATTAATTGATATTGGATCGTTATTCTCAATTGAATACAAAACATTAATTACAATAGGAGCTGCTGTGGAATGTATTCATGCCTATTCTCTTATTCATGATGATTTACCATGCATGGATAATGATAATATGAGAAGAGGTAAACCATCAGCTCATATTAAATTTGGTGAGTCAACAGCTGTCCTCGCTGGAAATTCATTATTAACAATGGCGTTTGAAATTTTAACTAGCTCAAAGTTAAAGTTGAGGAACAAAATTAAAGTTAAATTAGTAGATAAACTTTCTATGTGTTCAGGACATTTGGGTATAGCGGGTGGTCAATATTTAGATTTAGATTTTGAAAAAAAGAAAGTTTCAAAAAAACAAATTATAGATATGGAAATTAAAAAAACAGGAAAACTTTTTAGTTTTTGTTGTGCAGTCCCAGCAATCATTAAAGAGAAAAGTACAAAGGAAATAAAATTTTTTGAGAGTATTGGCTCTAATATTGGTCTTCTTTTTCAAATAGCAGATGATTTAATAGATTTTAAAGGTAATTCTAAAATTGCTGGGAAAAGAACAAAAAAAGATCAAAAAAAAGGCAAAGCTACACTTATAAGTTTGTTAGGTTATGATGCTTCAATTAAATATTGTGGTAAAATTATTTCAGATATTAATAGAAATTTAAAACTTTATGGTTCAAAATCAAAAAATTTAAACGATACATTAGAATTTATATTGAATAGAAATAAATGAAGAATAATTATAAGTTTTTAGATAATATTAACTTTCCATCCGATTTAAGGAAAGTTTCTGAAAATGATTTACAACAAGTAGCTGATGAAGTTAGAGAAGAGATGATCAGTGCAGTATCTAAAACTGGTGGACACTTAGGTGCAGGTCTAGGGGTTGTTGAGCTGACTGTAGCTCTGCACTATGTTTTTGACACACCTAATGATAGATTAATTTGGGATGTAGGACACCAAGCATATCCACATAAAATTTTAACGGGAAGAAAACAAAAAATTACAACCTTAAGACAAGGCAACGGTTTATCAGGTTTTACCAAAAGATCTGAAAGTGAATATGATCCATTTGGTGCAGCTCATAGTTCCACATCTATATCATCTGCACTTGGCATGGCTGAAGCAAATAAATTAGAAAATAAATCTTCAAATGTAATAGCTGTTATTGGAGATGGTGCAATTAGTGCTGGTATGGCATACGAAGCTATGAATAACGCTGGCGCATCTAAAACTAAAATGATCGTTATATTAAATGATAATGATATGTCTATTGCAAAACCAGTAGGTGCAATGAGAACATATTTAGCAAAGTTATTTACTGGAAAAATCTATTTTAGCTTAAGAGAAACTTTAAAATTAATCACCTCAGCTTTTTCAAAAAGATTTAGTGCTAAAGCTGGTAAGGCAGAAGATTTTTTTCGTTCTGCTGTCACTGGTGGAACACTATTTAGCTCACTTGGTTTCTATTATGCAGGACCAATAGATGGACATGATCTTTCCACACTTGTCCCTATTTTAAGAAATGCTAGAGATTCAAAGCATGAGGGTCCAATTATGATACATATTAAAACTCAAAAAGGAAAAGGATATTCATATGCTGAAAAAGCTAGCGATCACTATCATGGAGTATCAAAATTTAATGTTGAAACTGGAGAGCAACAAAAAAGTGGTTCTAATTTACCCGCTTATACAAAAGTTTTTGCAAATTCACTTGTTAAGCATGCAAAAAAAGACAGCAAAATTGTTGGAATAACTGCGGCAATGCCAAGTGGAACAGGTATGGATATCTTTGGTAAGGAATTTCCAAAAAGAATGTTTGATGTTGGTATTGCTGAACAGCATGCAGTTACTTTTGCTGCGGGTCTTGCTACAGAAGGGTACAAGCCTTATGCAGCAATCTATTCTACCTTTCTTCAAAGAGCTTATGATCAAGTTGTACATGATGTAGCAATACAGAGTCTACCTGTAAGATTTGCAATAGATAGAGCTGGATTAGTTGGTGCAGATGGATCAACGCACGCAGGGTCTTTTGATATTACTTATTTGTCAACTTTACCAAATTTCATTGTGATGGCAGCTAGTGATGAAGCAGAGTTAGTAAAAATGATTAATACTTCAGTTGATATTAATAATAAACCCTGTGCAATAAGATATCCTAGGGGAACAGGCGTTGGAGTTGAACTTCCTTCACTAGAGGAAAAAATAGAGATAGGTAAAGGAAAAATTATTGAACAAGGAACTCAGGTTTGTTTATTGAGTTTAGGAACTAGACTTGAGGAATGCAAATTGGCTGCAGAAGAATTGAAAGCAAAGGGTATTTCAACAACAATTATAGATGCAAGATTTGCCAAACCTTTGGATGAAAATTTAATTTTAAAATCTGCAAGAGAACATGAATTAATGATTACAATTGAAGAAGGTTCTATTGGAGGATTTGGATCCCATGTTAAAAATTTATTAGCTGAAAAAGGAATATTTGATAAAGGTTTAAAATTTAGATCCATGACACTTCCAGATGAATTCTTAGAGCAAGATAATCCAAAAAAAATGTATGATATTGCTGGGCTGAATAGTCCACAAATTACAAAAAAAGTTTTAGAAGTTTTATTTAATAAGGACTCAATTAGAGTGGTAAAAAACTAAATACTTATCTGCACTGAGCCTGATTCATTAGATAGTGGTCTAATAAAACACAATTCATCATAGCTTCTCCAACTGGAACAGCTCTTATTCCTACGCACGGGTCATGCCTTCCTTTAACAGATATTGTGGTATTTTTTCCAAATTTATTAATCGTTTTTCTTGTAATTAAAATTGAAGATGTCGGTTTAACTGCAAATGATGCTATTATTTCTTGTCCAGAAGAAATTCCACCCAAGATACCACCTGCATTATTAGAGTTAAATTTTAATTTATTATTTTTTGATGTTATTTCGTCAGAGTTTTGCTCACCACTCAGTTGTGCAGAATTCATCCCAGCACCAACATTTACTCCTTTAACTGCATTAATACTCATAAAAGCTGATGCAATATCAGAATCTAATTTTGAGTAAATTGGCGCTCCAAGACCCGCTGGGATACCTCTTGCTCTAACCTCTATTACTGCTCCACATGATGACCCTGATTTTCTTACACCAAGTAAATATTTTTCCCATAATTTGATCATGGACTTATCTGGACAAAAGAATGGATTTTTTGAAATAATTTTATCATTCCATTGTGACGTATCACATCCTAAGATTCCTAATTGAGTGACAGCACCTATAACTTTAAATTTTTTTCCCAATTTTTTTTTTAGTACTAGTCTAGCTATAGAACCGGCCGCAACTCTTGAAGCTGTCTCTCTAGCTGAAGATCTTCCTCCACCTCTGTAATCTCTAATGCCATATTTTTTGAAATAGGTAAAGTCCGCATGACCTGGTCTAAATTTATCTTTTATATTTCCATAATCTTTAGATCTCATGTCTTTATTATAAATAATTAGAGAAATTGGTGTGCCAGTAGTTTTTCCTTCAAATACACCTGAAAGTATTTGAACTTTGTCGTCTTCTTTTCTTTGTGTAGTAAATTTTGATTGTCCAGGTTTTCTTTTGTCTAATTCTAATTGAATATCTTTTTCATCTAGATTTATATTTGGAGGACAACCGTCAACTATGCAGCCAATAGCAGGACCGTGAGATTCGCCCCAAGTTGTGAAACGAAATAGCTTTCCAAAAGTGTTAAATGACATTATTTATATTATATAGATTATTTTGTTTAAATTATGAATGAAAAAAACCAACTTGGTATCAATAGCTGCTTTTTAAATTTAGATGACCCTATTAAGTTATTTGAAATATGGATGGAAAAAGCTAAACAGACCGAACCAAATGATCCAAATGCTGTGGCGCTAGCAACTTCAAGTAAAAATAATGTTCCATCTGTCAGAATGGTACTCCTTAAAGGTTTTAATAAAGAGGGATTTGTTTTCTACACTAATTTAAATAGTCGAAAAGGTAACGAACTAAATGAAAATCCTAACGCTTCAATGTGCTTTCATTGGAAAAGTCTTTTAAGACAAGTTAGAATTACTGGAAATGTATCATTAGTTTCTGATGATGTTGCAGATGAATATTATTCTTCAAGAGCATATGAAAGTAGAATTGGTGCATGGGCATCAAATCAGAGCCAAGAATTAAAAAATAGAGATGAATTAATAAATTCAATTAAGGTATATAAAAATAAATATTCTGATGAAACAAAAGTTCCTAGACCAAAACACTGGTCTGGATGGAATTTAAATCCACAAAATATAGAGTTTTGGTTAGATGGAGAAAATAGAATTCATGAAAGATTGCTCTATACAAAAAGCCAGAATGGATTATGGAATAAATCTTTATTAAGTCCTTAAAAATTTCTTGCTAAACTAAAAGATGTAAGTTTTTTAAGAATTTCTTTTTCTTTAGTATCCCTGAATACACTTAATGAATTTGATGCTAAATTAATATAGTGCTGAGCTTTTTGATAGCATTCATTTATAATCTTATGTTTATTAATTAAAGATATAATATTATTAAAATCTTCTTTTGTTCTCTCTTTTTTATTAAATACTTCTTTTAGGCTATTTCTTTCATTGTTTTCTAATTTTTGGTAAAGCAAGATTATTGGTAAAGTAACCTTTCCTTCAAAAAAATCTTTTCCTATTTTTTTTCCAAATAGCTTTAATTCAGAATTATAATCTAATGTGTCATCTGCAATTTGAAAAGTTAACCCTAAATTCCTTCCATAAAATTCTAGCGCATCTTTTTCTTTATTATCTACTTCAGCTAAAATTGCACCTACTTTTGTTGAGGCAGCAAATAGTACTGCAGTTTTGGCAGAGATAATTTTTAGATATGTTTCTTCAAGCATATCAACTTCATTATTATGTTGTAGTTGTAATACTTCTCCCTGGGCAATTTTAGATGAAGTTGATGATAATAATTTTAAAACCTCTATGTTTCCATCTTCTACCATCATCTCAAAGCATCTGCTTAAGAGATAATCTCCAATTAAAACCGAAGAATGATTACTCCAAATTTTATTTAAAGTTTCTTTACCTCTTCTAATCTCACCTTCATCGATAACGTCATCATGCATCAAAGTTGCACTGTGAATAAGTTCTACACAAGCTGCTAAATTTATGTCTCTTGAACCTTTTGAATAACCACATAATTTAGCACTTCCTAATGTCAATAAAGCCCTAAGTCTTTTGCCACCAGTTTCTATATGATAATTAGTCATCTTTTGAACTAATTGAACATCGCTAATTAATTTGGATTTTATTCTTTCTTCAGTCAAAGCTAGTTTTTCTTCAACAGATTCCCTTAATTGAAAATATGAATTATTTATCTGGTTTTTAAGCTGTACTACAGTTCCCATATTAATTTTAAATTAATATAAATAAGCTATATTTATTACTTATCATTTGACGCACCTATTTCTTCAATTATAAGTAGTCTTTATAATCAATTAAATATTCTGTAAGAGATAAATATGTTCTCCTTTTTAAAAAAGAAAAAAATTGTTTCACATATTAAATTAAATGGTGTCATTGGTAATGCAGGTAAATTTAAACAAGGTATTGATTTTGCAGGACAGGAAGAAATTATTAAAAAAGCTTTTTCAATAAAAAAAGCTGCTGCAGTAGCAATATCAATCAATTCTCCAGGAGGTTCACCTGTACAGTCACATTTAATTTATAGTTTTATTCGTCAGCAAGCCAAAAAAAGTAATAAGAAAGTGATTTTTTTTGCAGAAGATGTTGCTGCATCTGGGGGATATCTTATTGCATGTGCTGGAGACGAAATTTATGCAAATTCAAGTTCAATTATTGGGTCTATAGGTGTTATATATTCATCATTTGGTTTTACTGAATTAATTAAGAAAATAGGTGTTGAGAGAAGAGTTCACACAGCTGGAAAGAATAAGAGCACACTCGATCCTTTTATGGAAGAAAAGGAAGAAGATATTCAAAGACTTAAAAATATTCAATTAGATTTACATCAAGATTTCATAAATGTGGTTGAAAAAAGTCGTGGAGCAAAATTAAATAAAATGGAAGTGGAGTTATTTTCTGGTGAATTTTGGTCAGGCTCTAGAGCTAAAAACTTAGGATTAATAGATGACATAGGAGATGCTCATGAAATCTTAAAAGAAAAGTTTGGTGAAGATGTCGTAATTAAAAAATTTGAAAAAACAAAAGGATGGTTAAGTCAAAAACTTTCATCTTCAAATCATGTTGACCAATTTGCAAATATTTTAGATGAAAGATCAATCTGGCAAAGATATGGTTTCTAAATCAAAAGAGAAAATTCTTACATTTCAAGATACAATTTTAAATCTTCAAAAGTTTTGGAGTAAAAAAGGATGTGTAGTTCTCCAACCTTATGACATGGAAGTAGGAGCAGGCACATTTCATCCAGCAACTACATTGAGGTCATTAGGGTCTAAACCTTGGAAGACAGCATATGTGCAACCATCAAGAAGACCTACAGACGGAAGGTATGGAGATAATCCAAATAGACTTCAACATTATTATCAATTTCAAGTTCTTATAAAACCTTCGCCTGAAAATATTAAAAAACTTTACCTCAATAGTTTATCATCTATAGGAATTGATCATTCAGAACATGACATTAGATTTGTAGAAGACGACTGGGAAAGTCCAACATTGGGCGCTGCTGGTCTTGGTTGGGAGGTATGGTGTGATGGCATGGAAATTACTCAATTTACTTATTTTCAACAGATGGCAGGATTTGAGTGCAAACCTGTTTCTGTAGAAATTACATATGGATTAGAAAGAATATGTATGTTTATTCAGCAGCAAAAAAATGTCTACGATCTGTTATGGAATGATGATGGTGTAAAATATAAAGAAGTATTTCATCAAGCTGAGAGAGAATTTTCAGCATATAATTTTGAACATGCAAATATAGAGTCACTTTTTAAAATGTTTGATATGCACGAGTTGGAAGCAAAGTCATTAGTTGAAAAAAAAATTTCACTACCAGCTTACGATCAATGTTTAAAAGCAAGTCATGTATTTAATATATTAGATGCACGCGGAGCAATTAGTGTTGCTCAAAGAGCAGAATATATTGCAAGAATAAGAGATATTACAAAATCAACTGCTAGTATTTGGTTAGATAGTCAAAAATAATGTCTGAATTTTTCTTAGAATTGTTTAGCGAGGAAATACCTTCAAATTTACAAAAAAATTTAAGAGAAAATTTACTAAAAAGTTTTAATGAATTTTTTTTAGAAAAATCTATTAAATTTAAAAAAAGTTCGTCTTACTCGACACCCAATAGGTTATTAATTTTGTTTGAGGGGGTTGAAAAGAAGATAGTTTTAAAATCCGAGGAAATAAAAGGTCCGAGCACAAAGTCTCCAGATGCTGCGTTGGAGGGATTTGCGAGATCAAATGGTGTTTCAAAAAAAGAGTTGTTTATAAAAAAAACAGATAAAGGTGAGTTCTATTTTTACAAAACTAGATCAAAAAAATTAGATACTCATACATTATTAGAAGAAGCCATACCTCAAATACTGAATAAAATTCAATGGAAAAAGTCAATGAAATGGTCAAATTACGAGCTGTTATGGGGTAGGCCGTTAAAATCTATATTATCCATCTTTGATAAAAAAAAACTAAATTTTAAATTTCATCATTTCATTTCATCTAATTCGACATTTATAGATAAAGAATTTGAAGAAAAGAAAAAACTATTTTCAGACTTTAAAACATATAAAAATTTTTTTAAAAAAAAGGATATACTTATCGATCACGCTGAGAGAAAAAATTTAATAGAAAAAAAATTCGATATTATTTTAAAAAAAAGAAATATAAGTATTGATATCAATTCTAAGCTTCTTCAGGAAGTAGTTGATTTAACTGACCAACCTAACGTAATTGTTTGTGAATTTGATAAAAAATTTTTAAATATACCTAAAGAGATTTTAATACTAACCATGCAGTATCACCAAAAGTATTTTCCTACTTTTGATAAAAAAGGAAACATTACAAATCAATTTTTGGTAGTAGCAAACAATAAAGATAAAAAAGGATTAATTAAACTAGGAAATGAAAGAGTCGTTGATGCAAGATTAAGTGATGCAGAATTTTTCTGGCAGAAAGATAAAGCTCAAAACATGGTCAAAAAAATTTCTAATTTAAAATTAATGAATTATTTCAAAGGTCTTGGAAATTATTTTGATAAAGCTCAAAGAATGAGAAAGCTTGGTGCTATTATTTCTGATGAGTTATTAATTAGTAAAGAAAAAGTGGAATTGTCAGCATCGATTAGCAAAGTAGACTTGTTATCTGAATTGGTTGGTGAATTTCCAGAACTTCAAGGGATTATGGGAGGTTATTTTGCAAATGTGCAAGGTTTTGATAAAGAAATATCATTTGCTGTTAGCGAGCAATATTTGCCCGTTGGATCTGGAACAAAAATTCCAAAAAAACCTTATAGCATTGCTTTATCCTTAGCTGACAAGATTGATACTTTAGTTGGATTTTTTGGTATAAATCAAAAACCAACAAGTTCCAAGGATCCTTTTGCCTTAAGAAGATTAGCATTAGGTGTTGTTAGAATTATAATTGAAAATAAAAAAGATTTTAAAATTAGAGATTTAATAAATTATTCTTCAAGCTTGTATCAGGATCAAGGGTTTGAATTTGAGAATAAATCTTTACAAAAAGAATTACTAGATTTTCTATTAGAGAGATTAAAATATTATATGAAAGAGGAAAATATCCGAAACGACATAATACAAGCTTCAATAAACTCTTCTAACTTAGATCAATCTGTAACTATTTTTAATAAAGCAAAAAATTTAAATAAAATAATAAATAAACAAAACGGAATAGATATTATTTCAAGCTATAAAAGAGCATCAAATATTCTAGAAAGTGAATTAAAAAAAGATAAAATTGAATTATCTAACACAACTGACCCTGGTATTTTTAAAACTGAACTTGAAAAAAATCTATTTAAAAAAATTAATGAATTGAGGAAATATTTTTCAAGAATTAATAATGATGAAAATTTTGTTCAAACATTGGACAATTTAGCAAGTATTAAAAAAGAGGTATTTGATTTTTTTGATAATGTAATTGTAAATGAGGATGATTTGGTAATTAAGAAAAATAGGCTGGAACTAATTCAAATGATGTGTAAAACATTCGACAATTATGTTAATTTTTCTTTAATCGAGTCTAGCTAATGAAGAAACTCATATTAAACTTTAATTCGAAACAATCTAAAAGTATTAAAAATCCAAAAAATTTTTTAGGCGGAAAAGGTGCTAACCTTTCTGAAATGGGCAGAATGGGTTTGCCAGTTCCTCCTGGTTTTACAATATCTACTAAAGTTTGTGAGATTTTTTATAAAGATAAGAAAAAATTGAATAAAAATTTAATTTCTCAAATTAAAAAAGAATTACAAATTATAGAAAAGGATGTTTCTAAAAAATTTGGAGACTTAAAAAATCCTTTGTTATTATCTGTTAGATCGGGTGCTAGAGTATCTATGCCAGGAATGATGGATACAATTCTTAATTTAGGTTTAAATGATAAAACAGTAAATGCGTTAGCTTTGAAAACTTCCAATGGGCGATTTGCCAAAGACAGTTATAGAAGATTTATTCAAATGTATGGAAACGTTGTGATGGGTGTAGAGAGCTATCATTTTGAAGAATTAATTGAAAATTACAAATTAACAAAAGGTGTTTTGTTAGACACAGACTTAGATGAAAATGATTGGGATGGTTTAATTGAAGATTTCAAAAGAACAGTAAAAGAAAAAACAAAAAAAGAATTTCCTCAAGATGTATTTCAACAATTATTTGGAGCAATTAGTGCTGTATTTTTATCATGGGAAAGCAATAGAGCAAAAGTCTACAGAAAATTAAATCAAATACCAGCAGAATGGGGAACAGCAGTCAACGTTCAATCAATGGTTTTTGGTAATATGGGTGATGATTGTGCTACTGGAGTTGTATTTACAAGAAATCCATCAGATGGATCAAATGAAATATATGGTGAGTACTTAATTAATGCACAAGGCGAGGACGTTGTTGCTGGTACAAGAACACCTCAATACATAACTAAGAAGGCAAGAAAAAATGCTAAAGTTGAAGAACCTTCAATGGAGGAGTCTTTGCCAAAAGTTTTCAAAGAATTAAAAAAAATTTTAAAAAAATTGGAAAAACATTACAAAGATATGCAAGATGTAGAATTTACGGTTGAGAATAATAAACTGTGGATGCTTCAAACTAGATCAGGGAAAAGAACTGCAAAATCTGCGGTAAAGATTGCAGTTGATATGGTTAAGGAAAAATTAATATCAAAAAAAGAAGCAGTATTAAGAATTGATCCAAATTCTTTAGATACACTTTTGCATCCTACACTTGATGAAAAGAGTACAATCAATGTAATAGCAAATGGTTTACCTGCTTCACCAGGTGCAGCAAGTGGTAAAGTGGTATTTACTTCAGAGGAAGCTGAAAGATTAACTTCGATGATGCAAGACACTATCTTAGTAAGAGTAGAAACCTCACCTGAAGATATACAAGGAATGCATGCTGCAAAAGGAATTTTGACAGCTAGAGGAGGAATGACGAGTCATGCTGCAGTAGTTGCAAGGGGAATGGGAAGACCATGCGTATCTGGCTCAAGTGAAATTGATATAAATTATGAGATGAAGACATTTAAAACATCTTCAATGGAAATTAAAGAAGGGGACATCATTACTATAGATGGATCAACCGGTAGAATTATATCAGGAAGTGTGGCAACAGTTAAACCGGAGATATCTGGAGATTTTTCCAAGTTAATGACTTGGGCAGATAGTTTTAGAAAATTAAATATTAGAACAAATTCTGAAACACCTAAGGATACCAAAACAGCAAAAGATTTTGGAGCAGAAGGAATTGGTCTTTGCAGAACAGAACACATGTTTTTTGATGAAGAAAGAATTTTATCAGTAAGGGAAATGATTTTATCGAAAACAAAAGAAGATAGATCAATTGCATTAAAAAAACTTTTACCTCATCAAAAAAAGGATTTTGTTGAAATATTTAAAATTATGAATGGATTACCAGTTACAGTAAGATTGTTAGATCCACCTCTTCATGAGTTTTTGCCTCGAACAGAGAAAGAGATTAATGAAGTAGCAAATATTGTTAATCTTCCAGCAAAAGAGGTAGTATCTAGAATTGACGAATTGCATGAACAAAATCCTATGCTAGGTCATAGGGGATGTAGACTTGGAATATCTTTTCCTGAAATATATGAAATGCAATGTAGAGCAATATTTGAAGCTTTAGCTGAGCTTAAAAAAGAAAAAATTAAATCTGCTTTTCCAGAAATTATGATCCCATTAGTGTCTACTGAAGCAGAAATAAAAATTATGAAAGATTTAGTAATTAAAATTGCAAGTGAAGTTCAAAAAGAGCATAAATTAAATATTGAGTTTATGGTAGGTACGATGATTGAGCTTCCTAGAGCGGCTATAAAAGCCAAAGATATTGCAAAACATGCTGATTTTTTTAGCTTTGGAACTAATGATTTAACCCAAACTACATTTGGAATAAGTAGAGATGATAGTGGAAAATTTTTGAATGATTATATAGATAATAAAATTTTTTCAATTGATCCGTTTATTTCGATAGATGATGGAGTTGGAGATTTAATAAAAATAGCTGTTGAAAGGGGAAAAAGTCAAAATAAAAATATAAAACTTGGAATTTGTGGAGAACACGGTGGTGATCCTAATAGTATTTTATTTTGTTCAAAAGCAGGTTTGAATTACGTTTCTTGTTCTCCTTATAGAGTTCCAGTAGCAAGATTAGCAGCAGCTCAGGCTGAACTAAGAAATTAAATTTTAAATTATTTAAAAAGATTATATTTTAAAATACAGTAAATTGCCGCAAAACCATCTTTCCAACTAATCTTTTTACCTTCTTCATAAGTTCTGCCATAATATTTTATTCCCACTTCAAAAATTTTTAATTTTTTTTTTGCAATTTTAGCAGTTATTTCTGGTTCAAAACCAAACCGATTTTCTTCTAAAACAATGTTAGCAAGCACCTCCTTCTTAAACGCTTTATATCCCACTTCCATATCGGTTAAATTAAGGTTTGTTAGAGCATTAGAGAACAAAGTTAATAAATAATTACCAATCCTATGCCAAAAAAACAAAACTCTTTTTTCACCACTACCTAAAAATCTAGATCCAAAAACTACATCAGCTCTGTTTTCAATTATAGGTTTTAGAATTTTTTCATAGTCACTTGGATCATATTCTAGATCACCATCTTGTATTAGAATAATATCACCTGAAGCTACTTCAATTCCTCTTTTAACTGAAAAGCCTTTACCATAATTTTTTTCGTTATTAATCAACTTAATTTTTGATAAAAAAAATTCTTCAATTAAAGATTTTGTATTATCAGTTGAGGAGTCGTTTATTACAATTATTTCTTTATCAAAGTTGTTTTGTTTTAAGACCTTATTAAGAATTATTTTTATAGTATTCTCCTCATTATAAACAGGAATAATTATTGAAATTAATTTTGCCATTATATATTTAATTTTTAGATTATTTATTTTTGGTCATTTTTTTTAAATCTTTTTTCAAACATAAATTTGTCCTCTTTAATATCAACAAAATATATTTTGTATGCAGCTTCAAATTTTTTGTAAAGGCCTCCCCAAATACTGATCTTTTTCTCCTCTAAGTTGCCACCGTGTGGCAATCTAATGAAAAAACAATAAATAATTACAAATATTAATAAAATAATTTTTGGAATTGAAGTTTTTATTTTTGATAAATCAGTATTTGAATTTTGTATTGGATATTGTGCAAAAAAAGCAAAACTTATCATACTTATTATGTGTAACCATCTACCAGTATCTCCGATTGCAAAAAAAGTAAGGTAGGGAATTAAACTTAAATAAAAATAGGTATAGTTATCTTTCATTATATTAATCAAATTTCTCTTTTTAAAGTTGATAAATAAAATTTGAAATGGAAGCACACCTAAGATTAAAAAAAATAAGTTTATTTTTAAATTATAAGTATTAAATAAATTAGTATTTAATTCATGAGCTAAAATATTAATATTTCCTTCTGAGCTTGACGCGACTGTTATAGCGCTTGCCCATAGACCTCTACCATCTAACTTATCAATCATTGAATTAATTATTTCTAATTCAACTGGAATAGTGAAAACTAAAATAGATGCTAAAATAAGAGTACTGAAAAAATATGTTAATTCATTTAATTTTTTGCTTGCCTCTTTGTAAATTGATCTAATTAAAAAAAAATGAAATGGGATTGACCAACATTGAATTTCATGAATAAAAATTGAGAAGAGACTAATAGGAAATACTATCAGCGAGAATCGCTTATGGTATTCTTTAAAATTAATTTTTTTTGCTCTAAATAAATTTGCAATGTAACTGTGAAATAATATTAAAAATATTGAAATAACGTCAAATCTTTGAAAACCACCTAAATCATTAAAAGAAAATATTATTAATGTTGGCGATAATGCAAGAAAAATTAAAATTAGATTATATTTGATATATTTTCTAATGATAAGAAAATAT
This sequence comes from Candidatus Pelagibacter sp. HIMB1506, assembly GCF_052047935.1. NCBI lineage: Bacteria > Pseudomonadati > Pseudomonadota > Alphaproteobacteria > Candidatus Pelagibacterales > Candidatus Pelagibacteraceae > Candidatus Pelagibacter > Candidatus Pelagibacter sp. HIMB1506. The sequence continues at coordinate 77,719 of NZ_JBNAIS010000001.1, forward strand.
AAAATTATATTTATTAAATAAAAAAAAATAAAAAATAAATTAAATGTATTAATAAATTCAATTTGTAATTTATTTTCTAAATAAATTGCGAATGTTCCAAATAAACCTCTTTTTACAAAACCGTCACTGTAATTAATATGAGCTTGAGAAAAAGTCCAAAAATTTATTATATATTGAGTAGATAAGTAAAATAAATAAATAAACAATGATAATACAAAAAAAAATAAAATATAAAATAATGTTTTGTTTTTAGTCATTTTCGTTTTTATTGCTTTCAGTAAGATAGATTTTGTTATCAATGTTAATAATTAATAAAAATAATAATATCAAAATGTTTGCATAAGAAATTAAATATTCAAAAAAGTTTAATGATGATGTTTGATAATTTAATAATTTCATGAATTTAACTATGTAAATTTCAAAACCTTTAAAAAACTGAAGAAAATAAATTATTATAATCAATGAAATCTTTGAGTTTAAATTGGAAAAGTTTTTAATCGAAAAAATTAACATGGGTAACAGTAAAACATAGTCATGTGGATAATGCGGTAAAAAAATAAGAGAAATAAGAGTTAAGCAGGATAATTTTTGTAAATCGTCCTTAATTTTTGATATTCTCTGTATAAAGAAAATGCTCACAATTAAAGACAGAAGAATTAAAAAAACACCATTATAATTAAAATTTTCAATGTTTATAATTTCTAAAATTGAAAATAAAAATTTGTTTTTAGGCATGTCATTTAAAGTCTCACCAATTATTTGATTTTCTATAGCTAATTGAAAAGGTTGAAACATTGTGTCAAATAGATTTGATTTTGTTAAAAAGCTGTAAAAAATCCAACCAATAAGAACAGGTAACCCTGACAAAAATAGCTTTTTAAAATCTTTTAAAAATAAAAAATAAAAAAAAAGGGAATATCCAATTGTGTATTTAAAGTAACATATACCTGATAGAAAAGACGTTAATTTGGAATTAAATAAAAATGGCATAGAAAAAAATAATAAAATAAGAAGTGTATGTTGTCCTGTAATGAGTTGAACTTTGGTAACAATACAGCAGCTAAAAAAAAATATAACTAAATAGCTTTCAATTTTTGATAATGAAAATTTTTGACATAATTTTATTGGTAAAAAGATTAGTATGAAAAGGTTTGTTGCAAACCAAAAAATTTTAGCTACAGGCCATTCCAATAATCCAAAAGGTATTAAAATCACATATAATCCATGAAGATATTCTCCATATTGCGACATTAGAATTTTTTCAGTGTTTCCTTCAAGCATGTACTGATAGTGATTTATATTTTCCAACATAATTTTTGTTGGGGACCATTGGAAGTCATGATGTCCAGAGATAGAAAAAATTTCTTTAATTACAGGAATATAAATACTAACAGCTATTGAACTTAATAATATAAATAGGATGAAATCTATTTTTTTTTGAATAATTTTCATTTTCAATTTCAAGAGATAAAACTTATATTATAATTTTTGATAAGATAAAATAATATATCCAATAATTTAAAATTTAAATTATGAAAATTATTAATAATTTTTCATTTACCAGATCAATTAAAGACAAAATAATATATCCAAAAAATCTTCATGAATTAAAAAAAAGGATTAAATCAAAATTTACACTTGTAGGAAATTTAAGATCTTATGGAGATACAGCAATCGGTAAGTATAGCCATGTATCATTATTAAAATTTAAAAAAATTATAAACTTTGATCCAAAAAAAAAATTAATAGAAGTTGAGTCAGGTCTATTATTAGCTGATCTTTTGAAATTTACTTTAAAAAATAACTTAATTCTCAGTTGTATGCCGGGCTGTAAGTATGTCTCAATTGGAGGAATGATTGCAAATAATATATCTGGAAAACTAGTAAAAAAAAATAATATTAAACATTTTATTAAATCTTTAAAATTGATTAATGAAAATGGAAAAATAATCAAATGTTCAAAAATCAAAAATAAAAAATTGTTTGATTTAACAATTGGAGGCAAGGGAAGGACTGGTCCAATTATTTCAGCAGAAATATATCTCATGGAAATAAATTCAGATAAATTTTTTGAAAATAATTTTAGTTTTAAGAACTACTTAGATTTTAAAAAAAATTTATTTTATTTAAAAAAATATAATTATTGTGTAGTTTGGCTAGATTTTACAAATATTTCACTAAAGGGTATATTTTTTTTTGGAAATCATTTAAATAAAAAAAAAAATAATTTATCCTTTAATTATAAAGATACATATATACCTAATTATTTCTTATTAATCTTTTCAAGACTGGTAACTTCTAAATGGTTTGTTAAATTATTTAATTTTATCTTTTTTCAAAAATTTCATTTTTTTCAAAATAGAGTGGTTGGTATAAATAGTTTTTTATTTCCACAAAATAAAATAAAAAATTGGAATTTTATATTTAAAAATACTGGATTTATACAATTTCAAATTTATTTTAAAATTAATAGATTAAATAAAATTATTAATTCTTTAAAAATTTATTTGGCAAAAAGAAATATTTATTCGAATTTTGTGATTTTAAAGTTTCATGGAATTAATCGAGTTTCATTATCTCTTGATTTTCCAATTAAAAATAATCAAAATGAAATTAATAAATTTATTAATGAATTTGTTAACAAATATCAATTAGAAGTGGAGTTGTCCAAAGACATTTCATTGAAAAAAATAAATATGATAACTTTGAAACACAACCAAATTTTTAATAATAAAAATCAAAGATATTTTATAAAAAATTTTAATTCTAATATTTTTGAAAGAATAGTTGTTAAAAAATAATTTTTATGAACAAAAAAATATTCATACATGGTGGTTCATCATTAATATCAAAATCTTTAATTAATAAATTTAAAGATGAGACAAGTGAATTCTATATATTTTGCAGAGATATCAAAAAAACGAAATTAATACTTGGAGAAACATTAAAAAAAGCAAAATTTTATTTTTTTGAAAATAATTTAGAAAATTTAGAAGAAACTTTTGCAGATTTAAATAAAATTCCAGATGATTTTGATGGAATATTTTGGGTAACTGGTTATACAGGTGATGCACAACAAGAACTTAATTCAGTTGAAAAAGCCAATTTTAATTTAAAAGTTAATTTTACAAATGTTGTGTTATGCCTCTCTTTTTTGGTAAAAAAAATTAAAGTTTCTAAACAATCTTTCATATGTGTTATTACCTCTGTAGCTGGTTTAAGAGGAAGAAAAAGAAAACTTTTTTATTGTTCAGCTAAATCTGGTTTAATTAATTTTTTATCAGGTTTAAGACAACTGCTAAACGGAAAAATAAATGTTTTGACCGTAATACCAGGATATATTTCAACAAATAGTTTTAATGAAAAAAGTTATCAATTTCTAATTTCCTCACCAGAAATTATGAGTAAAAAAATTTATCAGGCACTTAAAAAGCAAAAAGAAATTATTTATGTTGGTAGTATTTGGCGTTTTATAATGTTGATTATTAAAATTATACCTGAAAAAATTTTTAAAAAATTAAAATTTTAATTTTATTAAGTTATCATCAGCTAAGAATAATTTCTTAATTTTTTAATTAAAATCACTTAATGAAATCACATTAATTTTTTATTAGTGAATAGAGTTCTATTTTTTTCTATAACTAAATCTAAGAAAACAGAATAATGACACTTTGAAATACTACAATTTAAATTTTATTTTTAAATTTTTTTAGAAAATGAGCTGGGTTAACATAAAATATTGGAAAGGGGGCGTTCTGTTGCCAGGTGCCCCAAACCCCGTCAACTTAATATTAATTAAGCTGCAAGTGCATAACTTTCGTTAGCAATTATAAATTAGCCCTTTGCGGTGGAGCTATTCCGAACGAAAGAATAACTTTTAGACACCCGTCGAAACTAGTTCACCCCCAAGTATTTTATTTTTGGTGGAGGTGGTGGGTACTGCCCCCACGTCCGAAATGGTTATTACGAAATTCGTTTATCGCTATAGTTGGAAAACCAACTACTTTAATATAAGAGTATTAAAAATTAATACAAGTTAATTGAATAAATGGCATTTTTATAATGAAAAAAAAATATATTTATTTTTTAACAATATTTGTATTAGTAATTTTTTTTAATTATTTTGAAAATACATATATAATTTATAAATATAATCACCATTTAAGACTTATTAATAATTATGGATTTTGCCATGAAACGTCCTATGGATTTATTAAATATTTAGATAAAAAATTTAATTTTGAAAAAAATATAAAAATAATTAATGATGAAACTCATCCTTCCTCAGATACTTTTATTCACAAGCCTGGTGTATCTTATTATAAAGATTATTTAATTTTATTAAATTACAACGAAAATGATAGTAAAATTAATTTGGAAAATTTTGATATAATTGAAAAAAATAAAAACTGTTTTTATTTAAAAAAAAATGATTGAGATTATTGGAATTTTTTTAAGTTTATTAATATTCTTATCTTTTTCTTTTTTTCCACTTAATACAAAAACATATGAAAAAATATTAGTAATAAAAATAAACTGTATATATGATTATTTATTTTTAAATTTATTAATAAATTTTGTAATACTTTTTTTAATTTCATTTACAAACATCGATTATTTTAATTACTTTTTATTTGTCGTAATTTCATCTTTAATCTTAAATATCATATATTATTTTGATAATTTTAAATCAAAATTTAAATTCTTCAAAAATTTAAATTTTGTCTTTTTTTTAATAATTAATTTATTTCTTTTCACTTATTTATCTAAAGATCCAACCTTAAGTTGGGATGGTTTAGAAAATTGGTATTATAAAGCTCAAGCTTTTTTTTATAACCATAGTTTTTTTGATTTAAAAAATATTAGAGGCGTTGATTACTATCCTCACTTCGGTTCATTCTTATGGGCTTTTTTTTGGAAAAATTCATTATTACAATACGAATACAGTGGGAGATTTATTTATGTATTTGTCTTTCTTCTGTCCATTTTTTCTATCTCCAATCTTATAAAAAATAAAAATAATTTGAAAATAATTACAATAACTGGATTAATCTTGATTTGTTTTGACAGCTTTTTATTTAAAGGATACCAAGAGGTTTTAATATTTTCTTTTTTAATTTTTGCTTTAAAAAATTTTTTTTATTATTTGCAAAATCAAAGAAAATTTTTTTTAATTATAAGCTTTGTTTGCTTTAATTTTTTACCATGGTTTAAAAATGAGGGTTATATATTTTTAATTATTTTTTGTCTTTCATTATTAATTTTAATTAAGCAATTCTCAAAGAAAAATGAAATATTGACATTTATTTTATTTTCTTTTTCGATGTTAATAATTAAGCATTTATTATTTGCTAATTATTATGAAACTAATTTAGTTCATGGTGGTAATTTTTATTTTCCAAATCTTGCTGAAACTATTTCATTTATAAATTTATTTACATTTGGCTTAATTGTTGCATTGCTAAAATACAAAATTTGGATTTTTATTTTACTAAGTTTTTATTTATTCTTTAAAAATAAAAAACTTTTTAAAGACTCAAAAAAATTAATTAACGTACTTAAAATAAATTTAATATTATTTTTTATTTTATTATTTGGGATATACTTTAGTGTAATTAATCACGATTATGGCTTAAGCTGGTGGATTGATAATTCACTTGACAGAATAATTTACCAGATTTCAGGATTATTTGTAATTGGTATAATAATTTCTATAAATAATATAAAAATTAAAGTTTAAAATAATCTAAAAAATTATTATTATTTTTTAATTTTATTACACACTGTTTTTTAAATTTATTTTTTAATTTTTTTTCTAACAATTTTTTTACAAGATCTCTTCTATAATAATTTACAGGTGTCATATTTTTTTTCAAACAGGAAAGTGGATTGTTAGATATATTGTGGAAAACATGAACACCATTACTAAGACAGTCTAATGCAAAAAAAGAGTATATATTTTCACCGGAAAGAAATGAATATCTAGTATTTTGTAATATATTACATAATTTTTTTTTATTAACTTTTCCCATATTAGTAATCTGTTTATTATTAATTTTTTCTCCTATTGTGACCACTCTAAATTTTTTGCACAAATAGTTAGCAAGGTAAATCATTAGATCTGTATTTTTATTCTTATGAGATCTTAAATAAAATATGATATCAATTTTTCGTGATAAATTTTCATCTTTATATTTGAAATCTTTAAAAACATAGTTGTATCTAGGATTGTTGAGATTATTAAATTTACTCTTTAGCAAGTCGGTAGAAAATAAAAATTTTTTTTGCCTAAAATTTATTACCTTAAGACTTAAATAACAAAAAGAATTTAATACAAATTTTCTTAAAATATAATTTAATACAGGTTTTTTAGAATATTTACTTCCTCCTGTTATTGGTCCTAAAATTGTATTTGGTGGTAAAAATAAAAATAATAAAAAATTCCACAATGGTAGATAGTTTACGTAGCATAATTTTTTATTTTTTTTAAATATAAAAATAAACCATAAATATATTATTCCAGATAAAGGTGAAATTACTCTATCTTTTAATATATTTAAAATATTAATTGAAAAATTAATATTTTCTAAGAAAGATCTTTGAACTTTAAATATTAAATTTTTATTATATTTTTTTAAATCTTTCAGAAATTTTTTACCAAGAATACCTTCTCCACTACTTGTTTTTAAATCTGAAAACCAAATATATAATTTTTTTTTTTTCAATTTTTTATTTCTTTATATTTATTATTAATTATCAAATAAGATGAACAAAATATTAGAAGATCTACACCAAACACACTGTATGAGTTTTCAAATAAAATTCTAAATTGTAAAAATATTATTGATAAAATTGATGCAATTAAGAACGGATCAGAAATTAAACCGATTTTTTTTTTATTAATTATTAATTTTGTATACTTAAAAAATACTAAAATATTTATCGCAACAAAAATAAAAAATCCAAGGATACCTGAGCAAATTAAACTATAAATATAACCATTAGAAGCATGAGCACCGAATGGACCTTTAATAGAGTCTGCCATATTATTAAGTTTATTATGTAAAAAATGTCGATCCGCTTGTGGGCCATGTCCAGTAATTAAGTTTTTTTTATTTTTAATTAAGAATTTTTCCAAATCAAATGAAATTAATTTTTTTTTCATATTTTGATTTATTTTATTATTAAAAAATATTTGTAGTAAATAATTCCACGCGTCCAATCTATTATTTGAAAAAGATATAATTTTATTTTTTAAATCTTCTTCACTTTTTTCTTCAATTATAAAAAAATCTTGTCTTAAATGAAATTTAAAATCATTCTCATTAATTTCATGGTTTAAATTCTTTTCGTGAACGTTGTTTATTTCAATATTTTTTATTAAAAAAACTTTTAAGTAAGGATAAGAAATAAAAAACAATGCTGGTAAAAGTAATATTAAAATTAAATACTTTAATTTGTTATAGAAATTTATATTTTCATATAAATAAATATTTAATGTTACAATTATTAAAAAAGAAATAATTGTGCCTCTAGATTGTAAAGTGAAAATTGTAGTAACAAAAATAATATTAATAATCAGTGCAAAGTTTTTAAAATAACTAAAATTTTTATCAGTAAGATACAAACAATTAAAAAAAATAAATAAGACTAATGCCATTCTTGATAAGCCAGAAGATCTAGGAATTTGTTCATTTTGAAAAAGTAAATTAAAAGCGTTGCTGTGATATAATAAATTTATAGATAAGATATTTTCTTTTAAAACCAAAAATAAAAAAATAAAAAATAATATTAATAGTAAAGAAATACTCGTTAATTTTATTAATTTGAGAAGCACAATATTATTCTCGTAATTAACTAAATTATAGAATAGCATTAATGCAAATATGCAAATTAACCAATAATGTTCATAAAGATTTTGCTTATAATATAACAATCCTGTAAGTTGTACGAAACTGTATAAAAAAAATAGTGTGGAAAAACTATCAAAATTTAATAATTTTTTTTTATTATAAAAAAAATCATAAAGTATAAATTTAAATAATATTAAATAGGGTAAAATTGCCCTTAAAAAATTAAACTTATTTTCAAAAAATTCATTTTTAATAAATTCATTGGTAATATATTTTGAACCTGTGTTGATTGAGAACCAAAAAAGAAAAAATACAATGAGATAATATCGATACCTAAAAAGACACTTGTAAAATTTAAAATAATTATACATAAGATAGTATATTAATTTAAAAACTTAATGAAAAAGAAAATTTTAATTACAGGCGCAGGAGGTTTTATTGGCGGGCATTTGACTAATCATTATCAAAAAAGAGGCTATAAAATAATATGTGTTGATTTAAAAAAAAAAAAAAATTGGTTTCAAATTAATAGTAAACTAAATAACGTGGTAGCAGATTGTAGAGATCCTATTGTTTGTGATAGGCTTACAAGAGGGGTAGATTATGTCTTTAACCTTGCATGTGACATGGGAGGCATGGGTTTCATAGAAAATAATAAGGCTTTATGCATGCTTTCTTCTGTAATAAACATAAATTTACTTAAGTCAGCAAAAAAAAATAAAGTAAAAAAATTTCTTTACTCATCTTCGGCATGTATTTATCCTTCATATGCGCAAAAAGATTATAAACTTCCTAAGTTAAAAGAAAAAGATGCTTATCCTGCTGACCCAGAGGACGGATATGGATGGGAAAAATTATTCAATGAAAGAATGTGTAGACATTTTTATGAAGACTATGGATTAGAAGTGAGAATAGCTAGATATCATAATGTTTATGGAGAATATGGAAGTTGGAGAGACGGAAGAGAAAAAGCCCCAGCTGCTTTGGCAAGAAAATTTGCTGAATCTATACATAAAAAAAAAAATAAAATTCAAATATGGGGAGATGGAAATCAAATAAGAAGCTTCTTGTATATTGATGATTGTATTAAAGGTACAGATTTATTATTTAAAAGTAAATTCAGAGACCCAATTAATATTGGAAATGACAAGCATGTTACAATAAATAAACTTGTATCTATTTTAGAAAAAATAACAAATCATAAAGTTGAAAGAATCTATGACACATCAAAACCTAAAGGTGTAAATTCTAGATCAAGTGACAACACACTTGTCAAAAAAGTTTTAAATTGGTCGCCTAAAATTTCTACAGAAATAGGAATGGAAAAACTCTTTAACTTTGTTAATTCAGAGTATAAAAAAATGAAAAATGAAATCTAATCAAGAAGATTTAGTTTCAATAATCATACCCTTTTACAATGAAAAAAATTATTTTGATGAATGTATTAATTCTGTTTTGAATCAAAGTTATAAAAATATTGAAATAATCATTATCAATGATGGTAGCGATAATGAATATATTGAATATCTTCGAAGAATTCAAAGTAAAAATCCAGATAGAATTTTTTTAATAAATAAAGAAAATGAAGGAGTAAGTTCTGCAAGGAATTTAGGGATTCAAAAAGCAAATGGAAAGTATGTTAGTTTTTTAGACTCCGATGATATTTGGCTACCAAATAAAATTGAATATCAACTGAATATTATTAAAAAAAAAAAAATTAATTTTATACACAACTCCTACCTAGTTCTAGGTGAAGATGAAAGAATTATTGGTAAATTTATACCTACCGATCTGAGGTATGAAAACTTGATTAAATCTTGTGATATAGGTCTTTCGACAGTTCTCCTTAGTGCAGAATTAGCAAAAAAAAATTTATTTCCAAATATATCAACAAAAGAGGATTATGTATGTTGGTTAAAAATCGTTAGGAAGATAAATAATCTGCACAGTGATAAAGAAGTTACAACAATTTATCGAAGAAGAGGAAAATCTCTTTCATCAAATTTTTTAATTAAATTTGTTAATGCATATAAAGTTTACCATAATTTTGAAAAATTTGGACACATTAGATCAATAATTTATACTTTTAGACTATCGATTTATTATTTATTAAAAGAAAATTTGATAAGGAATAAATATATATATCCTATCGATTTTAGATATCTATTAAATTTTAAAAATCTAAGTTTTGAAAATTCATTTATTTTAGTAGCGCTAAATATGGCATCATTATCCTATATGAATTTATTATATCAAAATTATAATAATGTGATTTTTTGGATTGATGGTGTTTGTGCAAAATTTATAATTAAAGATTATGTTAAAACTGCTGGAAGAAAAGTTATAGAAAAAATTTCTCTACCATCATCAATAGAAAATGTTTATTTATGTGGCAAGAAAAGTAACAATCAGTTACTTTATATTCAGGACAAATTAAGAAAAAAAGTTGAATTCATCGAACTTCCATATTTTAATAGTTTAGAAGATACATCTAAATTTAAATTAAAATTAAAAAATAATTCAACTGTATTTATTAACATATCAACTCCAAAACAAGAAATCATTGCTAAAAATATATTAAAATACAATTCTTCTAAAAAAATTTTTGTATTTTGTTTAGGAGGGGGTATAGCGATGGCAGCTGGTGAAGAAGAAATTGTACCTGATGCTATTGAAAGATTAAATCTAGAATGGTTATGGAGACTGAAATCAGATACTTTTTTTAGATTAAAAAGATTAATTAGAACAGGTTCAGTCTTTGCCTTCAAAAAAATTTTCAAATATTTTAGTAAGGTTAATTTTAAAGAATTAGTTTAATAAATTGTGTTTTAAAAAAAAATTTTCTACGATATTTTTCATTTTATACAATTTTATGTAATATCTACTCACTCTCTTATCAATTTTTTTTGAATTCAATTTTAATAAGATTTTATTTGCAAAATATTTGTTATCTTTGCAAATAAAGATATTTTTAAATTTAGGGTTAATTTTTACACCTGCAACCCCATCTTTTGTAGCAATTATAGTCTTTCCAAGAGCTAGAGCATGCAGAGTTTTGGTTTGCACCCCAAAAGTAATTTGCATTGGATTAACAAATAAACATGCACCTTTAAGATATTGCAAAAATTTATCTTTTGTAACAAATCCCACATTAACAATAAAATTTTCATTAAATGGCAAAGATCTGTTTCCACTTACAACTAGTTTTATATATGAGTTTTGATAATTTACTTTTGGCATTATCTCTTTCACTAAAGTTTTAAGAGCATCGTAATTTGGATAAAAATCAATATTACCTCCAAAAAAAATATAATCATATTTTTTTTTTATTGATTTTAATTTATTTAAATTTTTAGGTAATTCCAATCCATTTGAGAGAACATGGGATTTTATACCATAAATTTTATCAACAATTTTTTTTTCTTCTTTTGATGTACATGTAAAAATTTCAAAGTTATTAGCAATATAGTTTTCAAAATATTTTGTTAAATAAGTTATCAAAAAATTTTGTTTATGCTTTCGAATTACATATTCAATATTTTGTGAGTGATATATAAATTTTGCATTTGGTAGATCATTTTTCAACAATTTGTAAAGTGAATATGTATAACCAGCCCAACTAGCACCTTCAATTATGATAACAATTTTTTTTTTATTTTTACAATAGTTTTTAATTTCATTTGCTAATTTAATTAAATTTAAAATTTTATGTATCTTTGAATTTTTAATAAAAATTGACTTAACATTTTTGTGTTTTTTTTTATTATCTGAGTACTGAAACAATATTTTATTTTTACTAGGTATGTTTTTAAAAAAATTATAAGAAACCTCGGATCCACCAGAATAAGGGTCTGTTACTCTAAAAAAATTTATTACAATAAATTTAGTTTTCATTTAGGTGTAAATAATATCCTACTGGAAAGTAAATTAAAATATTTACCCAATTATTGAAAAAATCACCACTAGGTATAGGAAATAAATTTAATAAAAAACCAGCAATCAAATATATATTTAGCTCACTATTTATATCTCTATCTTTGAAATTAAAAAAATTCATGAAAAATCTAAACAACAAAAAAAATAAAATAGAAATAAATATGATGAAACCAAAAATTCCTATTTCCGCTAGTATTTGAAATGCATAATTATGTGGATGCCAACCTGTAAGAACTAAATTTTTAAAATTTTTTGGACCAATTCCAAAAAGTGGGTTTTCTAAAAATAAATTTATACTAGTCACAATTTGGAGGTGATGGTATTTAGAAAAAATAAATTTACCTTCATCGTACTCTCCTAAAATTTTACCTGAATCTGAATAACCAGGATGCAACAACCCTGTTGAATACAAAACACTTTTAATTTTGCTGAAAATTTCAGGCTGGTAATAAAATAAAATTACGGTCAAAAAAATAGCAATAATTAAAAATAAAATTTTAGGCTTTAAAAAAAAATTTGATTTAAAAAATATTAATAAAACAAACGATGAGATTATGAATATCGCAACCCTTTCAGTTGTTAAAATTATTAATAAAAAAATCAGAAGAATGAAAGATGAAGCTATTTTTTCTAATTTTATTTTTTTAAATTTATCTTTAAATACGATTATTGAAAAAATAAATAAAGGAAACATTTTTGCTAAAAAACTACCTAATTTTTTTTCATCATTAAAAAAACTTGTTACGTAAAATGAATCTTCGCGATATTCTTGTAATTCAAATAAAAAAATATTTTTATCAAAAATAAATTGAAAATACCCATCAAATAACAGCAAAATATAAGTAAATATGATTGAATAACTCAAAAATAATTTTGAGTTATCTATATTTTTCAAAACATAGAATACTAAGATTGAAAATATACCGTATCGAACATATCCGATGGAATATTTAAATAGTAATAAATTATCAGAAAATAATGCGCTTAAATTTAGAATTATAAAAAAAATAAAAAAAATCTTAAAAAAACTATTATTGTAATATTCAAATAGTCTTAACCTAAAACTATCATATATAAAAAGTAATGAACAAATAATTACAATTAAATCTGGCAAGAATGGTCCCGAAATTAAAGCTAACGGTAAAAAGTAGATTAATTTGTGATATCCATATATCATTTTAAAAATTCTTTTTTAATAATCTCTTTAGGAAAATAAAATAATAACAATAATAAGAATAAACCAGAAAGAAAATAGAATAATTGAAAATTTTCATTAATGCTAAATAAAAATATTAAAATAAAAATAATATTTTGTAATATCAAGATATTAAAATTAATTAAAAATTTTTTTATATAAAAAGCTTTAATAAAAAATGCGATCAATGACCTTATTAGCATTGTGTATGCAAAGAAATTAATATTTTTATAATAAACAGATATGATTAATCCAATCACAAAAACAACTAAAACAAAAGTTTCTATTTGTGAATTTTTTTTAGAAAGCTTTTGTGTATCTAAAAAAGTCGAAATTATATGAGTAATACATATGTAAAATGAAATCATTAAAAATATTTTAAATAAGAATAGAATCTCCAAATTTGCACTTACTCTCAACCACCAAATTAAAACTTCATTAATAAAAGGATTTATTAATATTAATAAAAAACCTATTAAATAAAAAAAACTATAAAAATTTGAATTTAAAATTTCAAAAGTTTTTTTTTTATTTTTACTTGAGGAAATTTTTGGAATAAAAACTGATATTAATCCATCAGATATAACAGATAACTTACCAGCAATTTGTTGTGGTATGGAATATGTGCTTAAACTAGCTGCTCCTAAAAATATTTTAATTAAATATTTATCAAAAAAATCAAATATTTGAATATAGGCTGATGATAAGGTTTGCCATTTTCCATAATCAAGGAAATCTTTGAGAATTTGTGGAGAAAACTTGAGTTCTATATATTTTTTATAAATTAAAGTAAAAAATATTACTAAAATCCCAAAAATTTTAATACATAATGAAATATTAAATAAAGTAGCTACATCCTGATAAATATTAAAATCTAATAAGATAAATAAAGCAGGCAAAGATAAAGAAAGACTATAAAATATTAAATTACCAAAACTACTTAAGAAATAATACTTTAGTCCTTTTGATATATTTTCTAAAGTTACGTATACGTTAGAAAAAAAAAGAGCAAAAAAAAGAATTTTATAATTATTTAAAATCAAATTATTGTTTAAACTAATTAAAATTATATAAAATAAATAAAGCAACAAACATACCAAAGCACTTGAAATAATGCTTGTAACAATTGTAGTTGATATAATTGAAGACTTATTTTTTTTTAAAACTTTTTGCATTTTGATTGATGCAATTTTTCCTAGGTTAAAATTGGTTATCATAACTACTGAGAGCAAAATATGGAGAATTAAGAAATTTCCATATTTTTCAAAGCCCAAATAGTTAAGGTAAATTGGGATGGTAAAAAAAGACAAAAAAATTGATATAAATCCTGGAGTTGAACTTATGATAATATTACCTAAATTTTTGTTAAATATCATATGTTTTTGTTAAAGCTACAAATTACATAATTTTTGTTTTGTGTATATTTCTAAATTCACCAAAAATACTATTTTACAATGGTTAAAAATTTCTTAAATAATTTTATAAATTAACCTTATTTTTATAAATGAAACTTACAAATGAACAGATAAATGAGATTAAAAATCAGCAATCTCAAGTTAACCAAACAAAAAGAGTTACTGCTCCAGAATTAGAAAATATTCTATATGAAGCAATTCCTGCTTTAGATCATGGTTTTGTTAGAGTTATTGACTATATGGGTGATGACACATCAATAGTTCAATCAGCTAGAGTATCATATGGCAAAGGAACAAAACAAGTTTCAACAGATAAAGGTTTGATTAAATATTTAATGAGACATTGGCATAGTACTCCATTTGAAATGTGTGAAATTAAATATCATATTAAACTCCCAATATTTATTGCGAGGCAGTGGATCAGACATAGAACTGCAAATGTAAATGAATACTCTGCAAGATATTCAATTTTAGATAAAGAATTTTATTTACCATCTAAAGAAAATTTAGCTACGCAATCGACTAGTAACAGACAAGGAAGAGGACATGTCCTTGAAGGCAAACAAGCAGAAGAAGTTTTAGAACTATTAAAAAATGATGCGGAAAGAACTTACAATAATTATGAAACAATGCTTAATGAAAGATATGATGGTTCAACAATTGATGATAATAAAAATGGATTAGCAAGGGAACTTGCAAGAATGAACTTAACATTAAATACATATACTCAGTGGTATTGGAAAACTGATTTATTAAATTTAATGAATTTTTTAAGGTTAAGAGCTGACAGTCACGCCCAATATGAGATTAGAGTTTATGCAGATATAATGTTAGACACAGTTAAAAAATGGGTACCAATAACTTATGACGCATTTATGGATTATAGAGTAGGAGGAACAGAGGTTTCTGCAAAAGGAAAAGTTATAATTCAAAAACTTATTAAAGGTGAAAATGTAGATCTTGAGAGTTCAGGTCTATCTAGAAGAGAATGGAATGAATTAATGACTGCTTTTGATCTTAAAGATAAATTGATTTAATCTTTTCAGCAAAACCCAAATATATTTTTGAAATCTCATGTTCTGGGTTTGACTCAACTATCGGTTTTCCTTGGTCGCCAGAATTTCCAACTTCAGGATTTATTGGTATTTCCCCTAAAAAATCTTTTTGAAATTCTTCAGCTGTTTTTTTTACTCCACCTTCTCCAAATATCTTGTACTTCTTTCCATCGTCTCCAACAAAAAAACTCATGTTATCAACTAAACCTAAAATTTTAACTCCAAGTTTATCAAACATTTTAATTCCTCTTTTTACATCCAAAAGAGCAACCTCTTGTGGAGTTGAGACAATGATTGCACCATCCATTTTAATTTCTTGTGAAAATGTTAATTGAGTGTCACCAGTTCCTGGAGGCATATCAACAATTATAAAATCTAAATCTTTCCAATTAACTTTCTGAGTAAAAGTTTTGATTGCACTAGTCACCATCGGGCCACGCCAAATCATTGGAGTTTGTTGATCTGCTAAAAATCCAATTGACATACATTGAATGTCATATTTTGTTATGGGATCTAATTTTTGACCGTCACTTTTTGGTTTTTCATCAATATCAAACATTTTAGGAATGGAAGGGCCATAAATATCAGCATCTAACAATCCAACTTTGCATCCAACTTTTTTTAAAGCTAAAGCTAGATTCGTCGCAAATGTAGATTTTCCTACACCACCTTTTGCACTTGAGATTGCAATAGTAAACTTAGTTCCTAGAATTGGATTTTTTTTAAAAACTTTAGGCTCCACCTTCTTTTTCATTGCGTCACTTAGTTCTGGCTTTTTATCTGTCATAAAAGTATCCTTACTTGTTTTTTGCAATAAAGACACTATATACTTTTACATATGTCAGATGATTTCAGAGGCAGAGGCGGAAGTCCATGGGGAGCACCCCCAGGAGGAGGTAGTGGAGGCAATGGTTCAGGAAGAGGGCCAACACCACCAAACATAGATGAAATTATAAGAGAGTTTCAAGATAAAATAAAAAAATTTTTTCCCGGTGGAAAATCTTCAGGAGGGAAGTCTATTGGATTAATTTTATTAGTCTTAGCCTTTGTATGGCTTGCAAGCGGGCTTTATAGAGTATTACCTGATGAACAAGGTGTTGTTCTTAGATTTGGAAAATTTGTTAAAACTACTCAACCTGGATTGAACTATCATATTCCTTTTCCAGTTGAGACTGTTCAAACTCCAAAAGTAACTAAAGTAAATAGAATCGATATTGGATTTAGGTCTGAGAGAGATAGTGGTTTTTCTACAGGTGGAGGAGTTGCAGATGTTCCTCAAGAAAGTTTAATGCTTACAGGAGATGAAAACATTGTAAATATCGATTTTTCGGTATTTTGGGTTATCAAAGATGCTGGAAATTTTTTATTTAAAATTCAGGATCCTGTAGGAACTGTCAAAGCAGCTGCAGAAACAGCAATGAGAGAAGTAATTGCTAAAAGCGATATTCAACCAATATTAACAGAAGGTAGATCAAGTATTGAGATTGAAACTCAAGAAATTATTCAAAGCATTTTAGATGATTATGAAAGTGGTGTACAAATTACTCAGGTACAAACGCAAAAAGCTGATCCACCTGATCAGGTAATTGATGCATTTAGAGATGTTCAAGCTGCAAGAGCAGATATGGAAAGATCTAAAAACGAAGCGGAAGCTTATGCAAACGATGTGATACCAAGAGCAAGAGGAGAGGCGCAAAAAATTTTACAAGCTGCAGAAGCTTATAAAAAAGAAGTTGTTGCTAAAGCTGAAGGTGAAGCTAGTAGGTTTTTAGCTATTTACAATGAGTATTCAAAAGCAAAACAAGTTACTCAAGAAAGAATGTTTCTAGAGACAATGGAAACTGTCCTAGCAGACATAAACAAAATTATTATAGATAAAGAGTCTGGCTCAGGTGTTGTGCCATATTTACCATTACCAGAGCTTAAAAAGAAAGAGACAAATTAAATGAAAGCTGGAAAAATAGTTGCTGGAATATTAGTTTTAATTGGTGTTGTAGTATTCCTATCAGTAATTATAGTTAAAGAAGTCAATCAAGCGATAATTCTTCAATTTGGTGATCCAAAAAGAATTATAATGAAACCAGGTTTAAACTTTAAAATTCCATTCATTCAAAACGTTGTTTACTTAGATAAAAGAATTTTAAATTTAGACACTCCGCCTGAAGAAGTAATTGCATCTGACCAAAAAAGACTAATTGTTGATGCTTTTGCAAGATTTCAAATAGTTGATCCTTTAAAATTTTATATTTCTGTTGGAGATGAAAGAGTTGCACGATCAAGATTATCTACGATTATAAATTCAAGAATTAGAAATGTTTTGGGTCAAGAAGAATTACAAACCTTGCTATCACAAGATAGATCCAAACAAATGTCTTTAATTAAAGATGGTGTTAATAACGAAGCTCAAAATTTTGGAATTAATATTGTGGATGTGAGAATAAAAAGAGCCGATCTTCCTACGGCAAACAGTGATGCGATTTATAGAAGAATGCAGACTGAGAGGGAAAGAGAGGCAAAAGAATTTAGAGCAAAAGGTGCTGAAATGGCTGTAACAATTACTTCGACTGCTGACAAAGAAGTAACTGTGATTTTAGCTGATGCTCAAAAACAATCAGAAATTATGAAGGGAGAAGGTGACGGAGAAAGAAACAAAATTTTCGCTGAAGCTTTTGGAAAAGATCCTGAATTTTTTGCTTTTTATAGATCTATGCAAGCTTATGGTAAGGCATTTAATGCAGGAGAAACATCAATGATCTTGTCTCCTGACAGTGAATTTTTCAAATTTTTTGGAAATATAAATCCTGATATTAAACAGTAGTTTTTAGATGAATGAGCTAGTCATAGCTTTTGGTCTTTTTTTATTTATAGAAGGAATTTTATATGCCTTATTTCCAGCAAAAATGAAAAGTATGCTTAAAAAACTTGAACTTGTTAAAGATAGTCAATTAAGAACAGGTGGACTTATTTTTGCAGTTATAGGTTTTGTGATTATTTATTTTATTAAAAGTTAATATGAAAAAATTAAAATTTATTGCTTTAACAATTATATTTTCTCTAAGTTTTTCATTACAATCAAACTCTAAACCCGTTCCAGCATCATTTGCAGATCTTGCAGAAAAATTGATGCCATCAGTAGTAAATATTTCTACATCAACTACCGTGGTTACAAATAATAACTCTTTTCCATTTCAATTTCCTCCAGGTTCTCCATTTGAAGACATGTTTAAAGAATTTGGAACTCCCCAAGAGAGAAAATCAGCAGCTTTGGGTTCCGGATTTATTATTGATGAGAAAGGAGTAGTGGTTACAAATAATCACGTAATTCAGGATGCTGATGATATTATTGTTAGAGTAAACGGAGACCAAGAATATAAAGCAAAAGTGCTCGGTGCTGATCCTTTAATGGATATTGCAGTATTACAACTAGATACAGAAGATAAATTTAAACCAGTTGGCTTTGGAGACTCAGATAAAGCTAGAATTGGTGATTGGGTTTTAGCAATTGGAAATCCATTTGGTCTTGGAGGAACAGTAACTGCTGGAATTATTTCAGCAAGGAATAGATCAATTGGATTATCAAGATATGAAGATTTTATTCAAACAGATGCATCAATAAATTCAGGAAATTCAGGTGGACCTTTATTTGATATGGAAGGAAATGTGATTGGAATTAATACAGCTATTCTAGGAAGAAATGGTTCTATTGGTATAGGATTTTCAATTCCATCAAACAGTGCTCAACAAGTAATTAAACAACTAATTGAGTTTGGTGAAACAAAAAGAGGTTGGCTAGGTGTAAGAATTCAAGATGTTACAAAAGAAATTGCTGAAGTTGAAGAACTAGATAAACCAAAAGGTGCTTTAGTTGCAAGTGTTGCTGAAAATAGTCCTTCTGAAAAGGCAGGTATTCAGGCTGGAGATATTATTTTGGAGTTTAATGGAGTCGAGATTAAACAAATGAAAGAGTTACCAGCAATTGTTGCAAGAACAGAAGTTGGAAAAAATGTAGATGTAAAAATTTGGAGAAATAAAAAAGAAATAACTAAAAAAGTTTTGTTAGGAAGATTAGAAACCTCTGATGATTTCAAAGTAAGTGAAAATTCTAAACAAGATGAAAATAATTTAGATGAAATTATTGAGAGTTTAAGAATATCAGTAAGACCTTTAACTAAAGAGGATATAAAAAACCGTAAATTACCAAACCAAACCACAGGATTAGTAATTACTAATATGGCCAACAACAGTCCTTTAGTAAACTCAATTGAGATCAATAGTATTATTATTGAAACTCAAAAGAAAAAAATAAAATCAGCAGATGATTTAAGAGATATCACTCAAAAAGCAATAAAATCAAATCAAAAAACTATTTTAATTGCGATTTATAACAATCAAAATCAACGAAGATATATTGGTGTTAAATTAGATTAGTAATGGATTTAAAATCCAAGATAATTTTAATTTCAGGACCCACAGCATCTGGAAAATCAAGTTTTGCAATTAAACTTGCAAAAAAAATTAAAGGAGAGATTGTTAATGCAGATAGTATGCAAGTTTACAAGCAACTTAAAATTTTGTCTGCAAGACCTAGTCCAAAAAATTATCAATCAATAAAACATCATTTATACGGTTTCCAAGATGCAAAGAAAAGTTTTTCAACCGGTGATTGGCTTAAAATTGCAAATAAAAAAATAATTGAAGTTAAAAATAGAAAAAAAATTCCAATACTTGTTGGAGGTACTGGACTTTATTTTAAAGCATTAACTGATGGTTTAGTTCAAATTCCTAACATTCCAGTAAGGTTTAGAAATCAAATTAGAAATCTTAATAAAAAAATTGGCCAAAATAAATTTTATAAGCAATTATTAAAACTGGATCCGCTTTCAAAAAATAAAATTAATCCAACTGATACTCAAAGGTCAATTAGAGCTTTTGAAGTTAAAAAGTTTACAAAGAAATCTCTTCATGAATGGTTTAAAAATACTAAATCAAACTATTTAGAAGAAGATTTTTTAAAAATTTATATTGATTACCCTCGTGAAGAGCTAGTTAAAAGAATTCATCAAAGAACTGGGAAAATGATTAGAATGGGTGCTGTGAATGAGGTTAAAAGATTTTTAAAACTAAAAATTAATGAGCAGATGACTGCACGCAAAGCAATCGGAATAAATGAAATTCAGGATTATTTAGCAAAAGAAAAAAAAATTGATGAAATCAAAGAAAAAATATCAATAAAAACTAGACAATACGCCAAAAGACAAAGCACATGGGCTCGAGGACACATGAGCGATTGGGTTAAACTTAAGCCATCTCAGATAAATAAATTTTTAAAAAAAATTTAAATTTTCCATACTTAACCTTGACCAATCAGCACAACTTCAGCTAGATTGCGAAATGCCAAAATTATTATCCGGAGCTGAAATCGTATTTAAGTGTCTTGAAGACCAAAAGGTAAATCATATCTTTGGTTATCCTGGTGGTGCTGTACTGCCAATATATGATGAGTTAAAAAATCATCCATCTATTAAACATATTCTTGTAAGACACGAGCAAGGAGCAGGTCATGCAGCTGAAGGATATGCGAGATCATCTGGAAAACCTGGTGTTGTTTTAGTTACTTCAGGCCCTGGGGCCACTAACGTCGTTACAGCTTTAACTGATGCATACATGGACTCAGTTCCAATGGTTTGTATTTCGGGTCAAGTTCCAACACACCTTATTGGTACAGATGCATTTCAAGAATGTGACACAACAGGAATTACAAGACCATGCACAAAGCATAACTGGTTAGTAAAAGATATAAACGATCTTTCAGATATTATGCATGAAGCATTTAAAGTTGCAACAACTGGAAGACCAGGTCCTGTATTAATTGATATTCCAAAAGATATTCAATTTGCAAAAGCAAAATATAAAAAACCAATAAAAGAAAAAAGTTTAAATGGCAAATCTCACAATAAGTTTTCAACTGATGAAATTGACCAATTAATTAATTTAATTAGTAAAGCAAAGAAGCCAATAATTTATAGTGGTGGAGGCGTAATTAATTCAGGACCAAAAGCAAGTGAAGCTCTTAGAAAATTTGTTGAACTAACAGGATTTCCAATTACTTCAACTTTACAAGGTCTAGGTGCTTATCCTGGAGACGATAATCAGTTTTTAGGAATGCTAGGAATGCACGGAACATATGAAGCAAACAATGCAATGCATGACTGTGATTTATTAATAAACATTGGCGCAAGATTTGATGACCGTATTACTGGAAAAATTGATGAGTTCTCTCCTAATTCAAAAAAAGTTCATATTGATATTGATCCATCATCAATTAATAAAATTATTAAAGTAGATCTTGCAATCGTAGGTGATGTAACGAAAGTAATTGACAAAGTAAACAAAACAATTGTTAAAAAGAAAAATGGTAATGGTAAATCAAATAAACCAAATATTGCAAAATGGTGGGAACAAATTCAAAAATGGAGAAGTAAAGACTCTTTAAATTTTATTAACAGTGAAGACAGCATAAAACCTCAGCATGCTGTTCAAAGACTTTATGAGTTAACAAAAAATAAAGATACTTATGTAACAACAGAAGTAGGTCAGCATCAAATGTGGGCTGCTCAACATTATAAATTTAACAAACCTAATAGATGGATGACTTCAGGTGGATTAGGAACTATGGGTTATGGATTACCAGCAGCTGTTGGAGTTCAAGTAGCTCATCCAGAAAAATTAGTTATTGATATTGCTGGAGAAGCCTCAGTTTTAATGACAATGCAAGAAATGTCTACAGCTGTTCAATACAATTTACCAATAAAGATATTTATTTTAAATAATCAGTACATGGGAATGGTAAGACAATGGCAAGAGTTACTTCATGAAAAAAATTATTCTGAGAGTTATTCAGAAGCACTACCAGATTTTATGAAAATGGCCGATGCTTATGGTTGTAAAGGAATTAAAGCTGATGATCCATCAGAGCTTGATGAAAAAATTCAAGAAATGGTTGACCATAATGGTCCTGTTATTTTTGATTGTCATGTGGATCCAAATGAAAACTGTTTTCCAATGATACCATCTGGCAAACCTCATAATCAAATGATACTTGGACCAAATGATCAAGAAGAGAATAAAATAAAAGGAAAAGGCAAAGCCTTAGTTTAATCAAAATGCCAAAATCAAAGTCAGCTTATAGCTCTCCATCTATAAAACAAAAATCAGATACTTATATTTTTGTTGTTTGGGTAGATAACGAGGCGGGTGTTCTTGCAAGAGTGGTTGGTCTGTTTTCTGGAAGAGGTTATAATATTGAGTCTTTGGCGGTAGCTGAGGTTGATGCTATCAAAAACATTTCAAGAATAACAATTGTAACAACTGGAACTCCACAAGTAATTGACCAGATTAGACTACAATTAACCAAATTAGTACCTGTACACAAAGTTGCTGAATTTAAAAGAGACGATAAAGATGTGATTTTTAAAGAGATGGCACTATTTAAAATTGTAGGTAAAAAAAATAAAATTGAAAAATGTTTAAATGCTTGTAAAAAATTTTACCCAGTAGTATTGGATGAAACAAAATCATCAGCAGTTATTCAAATAACAGCACTTAGAAGAGAGATTGATAAAATGAGTAAAAAATTAAAACCCTTGGGACTTATAAGCACTTCAAGAACAGGGGCCGTTGCAATGACAAGAGGTGCAAAAATTTTTAACTAATTAATAGGAGATAAATTATGAAAATGTTTTATGAAAAAGATGCAGATGTAGATTTAATTAAAAACAAAAAAATTGCAATTTTTGGTTATGGGAGCCAAGGTCACGCTCATGCACTTAATCTAAAGGATAGTGGAGTTAAAGAAATTGTTGTTGCGTTAAGAGAAGGTTCATCAAGTGTTGCTAAAGCTGAATCAAAAGGTTTAAAAGTGATGAATTTATCTGATGCAGCTGCTTGGGCAGATGTTGTAATGATATTAACTCCAGACGAACTACAAGCAGAAATTTATAAAAATCACATAGAACAAAGAGTAAGAGAAGGAACAAGTATAGCTTTTGCACATGGTTTAAATGTTCATTATGATTTAATCAAAGCAAGAAAAGATTTAGATGTATTTATGGTTGCCCCAAAAGGACCTGGTCATTTAGTAAGAAGCGAATATGAAAAAGGTGGTGGAGTTCCATGTTTGTTTGCAGTTCATCAAGATGGATCTGGTAAGGCAAGAGATTTAGCTCTTTCCTACGCATCAGCAGTAGGTGGAGGAAGATCAGGTATTATCGAAACCACTTTCAAAGATGAAGTTGAAACAGATTTATTTGGTGAACAAACTGTTTTATGTGGTGGTTTAGTTGAACTAATTAAAAATGGATATGAAACTTTAGTAGAAGCTGGATATGAACCAGAGATGGCATATTTCGAAACAGTTCATGAAGTTAAATTAATTGTTGATTTGATTTATGAAGGTGGAATTGCAAACATGAATTATTCAATTTCAAATACTGCTGAATATGGTGAGTATCAATCTGGTCCAAGAATTATCAATAAGGAAGAGACAAAGAAAAGAATGAAAGAAGTTTTGGCAGATATCCAATCAGGTAAATTTACAAAAGAGTGGATGGATGAGTGCAAAACTGGTCAAAAAAACTTCTTAGCAACTAGAGCGAAATTGGCTGAACATTCTGTAGAAAAAGTTGGAGCAGAGCTAAGAGCCATGATGCCTTGGATAAGTAAGAAAAAATTAGTAGATAGCGATAAAAGTTAATTATTAAGAGAATTTTATATCTGTAATAATCTTTTTTTTTCACTTATAATTTTTTTATAAATTTAAAAAAGAGGTTAATTATGAAGGCTAAAAATTTAGTAAGAATATTACTATCATTAGTTCTAGTATTTGGATTTTCTTCAGCATGGGCAAAAACTATCAAATGGTCAATGCAAGGAGACAGTCTTACACTAGATCCACATGCACAAAACGAAGGTCCGACTACTCAGGTATCTAGACAAGTTTATGAAGCTCTTGTTCAAAGAGCAGTAGACATGAAAATAGAACCAGCGTTAGCAAGAAAATGGACAGCAACAGATCCTAATACTTGGATCTTTAATTTAAGAGAAGATGTAAAATTTTCTGATGGTTCTAAAATGACTTCAGCTGATGTTGTGTTTAGTATATTAAGAGCTAAACAAAGAACATCTGATTTCAAAGAATATATCAGCACGATATCTGATGTTAAAGCAGTTGGTGAATATGCTGTTAAAATAACAACAAGCAAACCAAACCCTATACTATTAAATCAATTATCTAACATATTTATAATGTCTAGAGCTTGGTCTGAGGCAAACTTTGCAATGTCTCCTCAGAATTGGGATGCTGGACAAGAAACTTTTTCAGCAACTAATGCATTAGGAACTGGTCCTTTTAAAATTACTTTGAGAGAACCGAACACAAAAACAGTGTTTAAAAGAAATAAGCATTGGTGGGGTGATATGGAAGATGATGGCATAAAGCAAATTGAGTTACTTCCAATTAAAAATGCTGCAACAAGAGTAGCTGCATTACTATCTGGTGAGATTGATTTAGTGACTGATGCACCTGTTCAAGATTTAAAAAGAATTGGTTCTTCTTCAGGACATCAAGTTGTAAGTACACCACAGATGAGAACAATCTTTTTAGGAATGGATCAAGCAGCGGATAAATTAAGAACTGGAAATACTGGTGATAATCCTTTCAAGAAAAAAGAAGTTAGACAAGCACTTTATCAAGCAATTGACATTGAGGCTATCAAGAAAAAAGTAATGAGAGGTCTAAGTGAGCCAGCTGGAATAATTACATTCCCAGGTGTAAATGGTTACACAGCAGAACTTGATAAAAGATTACCTTATGATGTTGACGCTGCAAAAAAACTTTTAGCTAGCGCAGGTTATCCTAACGGGTTTGATGTTGAATTAAGATGTCCTAACGACAGATATGTAAATGATGAAGCAATTTGTACAGCTGTTGTTGGTATGTTGGGAAAAATTGGAGTTAATGTTAACTTGTTTGCTCAAACAAAAAGTAAACACTTCAAAGAGCTAAAAGATGACCAAGGTGATTTTTATATGCTTGGATGGGGAGTACCAACTTTAGATAGTCATTATGTATTTCATTATTTATATGAAACAGGTGCTAGTTGGAATAAAGTTAATTTCAGTAACCCTGATGTAGATGCTGCAATTAGAGTTATGGAAGGTGAAGTTGATTTAGATAAAAGAAATGCTGCAATTGCAAAAGCTTGGAGAATTGTAAAAGATGATATCGCATATCTACCTTTACACCACCAAGTAATTTCTTGGGCATCTAAAAGTAACGTTAACGTTCCTATCAGACCTAATAACGAACCGTTATTTAGAGCTGCTAGCGTAAATTAAATTAAAATTATTATAAGCCCCTTAAATTTATAAGGGGTTTATAAATTTAAACTCCTCAAAAATTGATAAAGTATTTTTTTAAAAGATTATTTCAATCAGCTTTGGTAATGCTAGTTGTTGCCTTTGTCTCTTTTTCTTTGTTCAATTTTGTTGGAGACCCAATAAACAACATGGTTGGAGAAGAAACTTCAGATGAAGAGAGAGCTGAATTAAGAGAAACACTGGGTTTAATGGATCCAATTCATGTTCAATTTTCAAGATTTGTAATTAATGCGTCTAAAGGAGAATTTGGTATTTCTTATCAATTAAGAAGACCAGTATCAGAATTAATTGTAGAAAGATTACCAGCTACTATTGAGCTTGTTGTAATTTCTGCTTTGATAGCTTTAGTGACGGGAACTCTTTTAGGGGTTTATACGGGTATAAATAGAAAAGGTTTTTTAAGCGACTTTGTTTTAGCAATTTCATTGCTTGGAGTGTCACTCCCCACATTTGTAATTGGAATATTATTTATTTACTTATTTGCTGTAATTCTAGGAGTACTTCCCTCGTTTGGTAGAGGAGAAGTTGTTGATATAGGATTTTGGACAACAGGTTTTTTAACAGTTTCAGGTCTTAAAGCGATAATTCTTCCATCAGTTACATTAAGTCTTTTTCAAATGACATATATCATCAGGCTAGTAAGGGCTGAAATGATGGAAATTTTACAAACTGATTATATAAAATTTGCCAGAGCACGTGGAATTAGTGAAGACAGTATTAAATTTAAACATGCATTAAAAAATGGTTTAATACCTGTAATAACAATTGCTGGAATTAATATTGGAACTTTAATTGCGTTTTCAATTATAACTGAAACCGTTTTTCAATGGCCTGGAATGGGTTTCTTGTTTATTCAAGCTGTTCAGTTTGTAGATATACCAATTATGTCGGCTTATTTAGTTTTCATTGCATTTGTTTTTGTGATGATAAATTTTATAGTTGATATTCTATATTATTTTATTGATCCAAGGATTAGAGTTAAAGGAGATGCCGCAAGTGGATAATAATTTAAATTTAACAAGATGGGAAAGAATCAAGGATAGTGATATCTATCATAGCTTCATAAAATCTCCGACAGCAATTATATCTTCAGCAATTTTATTTATTATTTTTTTCTGTTCTTTTTTTATTGAATTTTTAACACCTTACACTCCTTTTGATCCATCATCTTTATCTTTGATGGATGCATTTACACCTCCATCTTGGACAGAAGATGGTTTAGCACAATTTATTCTAGGAACAGATGGTCAAGGAAGAGATATGTTATCAACCATATTATACGGATGTAGAATATCTCTTATTGTTGGTTTTGCTGCAATTATATTTAGTCTTGTTCTTGGTGTTGGTTTAGGATTAACAGCTGGATATTTTGGTGGCAAATATGAAATGGTAGTAATGAGGCTTACAGACGTTCAATTGACTGTACCAAGTATATTGATGGCACTCTTGGTTGATGGAATAGCAAGAGGATTAATTTCAAGAGAAATGCATGATGAAATGGCGATCTATGTTTTGATTTTTGCTATTGGAATTTCCGAATGGCCACAGTTTGCAAGAGTATCAAGAGCAGCAACTTTGGTAGAAAAAAATAAAGACTATGTTTCTGCCTCAACGATAATTGGTGTTTCAAATATAGTAATTATGTTTAAACATATTTTACCAAATATTATGAGACCAGTTTTGGTCATCGGTACAATTGGTCTAGCTCTTGCTATTTTAGCAGAGTCAACTTTAAGTTTTTTGGGTGTTGGGGTTCCACCAACAACTCCTTCTTTAGGTACATTAATAAGATTAGGAAATGATTTTTTATTTTCAGGAGAATGGTGGATTACATTTTTTCCAGCAATTTTTTTGGTGATTTTAGCTTTTTCCATTAATTTATTAGGAGATTGGATGAGAGACACTTTAAATCCAAAATTAAAAAAATGAGTTTTTTAAAAATTAATAATTTAAGTGTTGATTATAAAATGCGCAAAGAGACTGTTTACGCAGCCAAAAACGTTAATATTGAGGTAAATAAAGGCGAAATTTTAGGATTGGTTGGAGAGTCTGGTTCTGGAAAAAGCACTGTTGGAAATGCTATAATTAATTTAATTGATGAACCAGGAAAAGTCTCGAGTGGATCAGTAATTTTGGGAGACTTAAATATTCATGAAAACTCAGAGAGTATAATCAAATATCGAGGTAATAAAATTGGATTAATATTTCAAGACCCACAAACATCTTTAAATCCAATATTAACAGTTGGTGAACAATTAATTGAAACTATACAAACTCATCTAAATTTAAGCAAAGGGGAAGCAAAAAATAAATCTGTTAATTTATTAAAAGAAGTTGGAATTAAGGATGCTGAAAAAAGATTTAATGAGTATCCTCATCAGTTTTCAGGAGGAATGAGACAAAGAGTA
Source organism: Candidatus Pelagibacter sp. HIMB1506 (assembly GCF_052047935.1). NCBI lineage: Bacteria > Pseudomonadati > Pseudomonadota > Alphaproteobacteria > Candidatus Pelagibacterales > Candidatus Pelagibacteraceae > Candidatus Pelagibacter > Candidatus Pelagibacter sp. HIMB1506. The sequence continues at coordinate 106,018 of NZ_JBNAIS010000001.1, forward strand.
GTTATTTCTTTGGCCTTATGTTGTGAACCAGAATTACTAATTGCCGATGAACCTACTACTGCTTTAGATGTTTCTATTCAATCACAGATTTTAGATTTAATTAAAAAACTAACAAAAGAAAGAAACTTAGCTGTGATTTTAATCACTCATGATATGGGTGTTATTGCTGAAACTGCCAATCGTGTAGCTGTTATGAAAAGTGGAAATTTAGTTGAAATTGGAGAAACAAAAAAAATATTAACAACTCCTCAACAAAGTTATACTAAAAGTCTTGTAAGCTCGGTTCCACCTACCAACAAGAAAATTTCAAGATTTATAATAGTAGAAAAAGAAAATAAAAATAAAGAAAATAATATCAAAATTTTGAATAGATGGACTAAAAAAGAAATTACCAATCAAGATTTAGTTCAAGTAAAAAATCTAAATAAAAGTTTTGATGATAATTTTTTCACAGAAAATTCTAAAAATTCTGTGTTAGCTGTAAATAATGTTTCATTCGAAATAAAAGAAGGTGAGTCATTTGGGTTAGTAGGTGAAAGTGGTAGTGGAAAATCAACTATTGCGAAAATGATTGTAAATTTATTTAAACCTTCATCAGGAGATATATTTTTTGATAACACTTGCATTACAAAGATAAAAAATAAGTCTGAACTAATGAAATTTAGAAAACAAATACAAATGATTTTTCAAGATCCCTATTCATCACTAAATGGTAGATTGAAAGTAAAAGATATTATTGCTGAGCCTATTACGCTTCACAATCCTTCGATATCTAATTCTGATCTAAATAATTATGTCTACGATTTATTAGACTCTGTTGAGATGTCTCAAAAATCAGCTGATAGATATCCTCATGAATTTTCTGGTGGTCAAAGACAAAGAATTTCGATCGCGAGAGCTTTAGCAACTCAGCCAAGACTCTTAGTTTGTGATGAACCCACATCGGCATTAGACGTTAGCATTCAAGCACAAATATTAAATTTATTAAAAGATCTTCAAGAGCAATTAAATTTAACTATTTTATTTATTAGCCATGACTTACCAGTTGTAAGACAAATGTGTGATAGAATTGGAGTTCTAAAAGATGGCAAGTTATGTGAAGTTTCAAATACTGAGGATTTATTTTTGAACCCTACTCATGAATACACAAAGGAACTTTTGCACTTGATGCCTAAAATTGAGTCTATTTATAATTAATTTTCGTATCACCTAAAATGGACGAAAAAATTTAGCTATTTATACTAATTATTTTGCAATCTCTCTCATAGATTGTATTATAGATTTTCCAAATATTTTTATATGAGCAACAAAGATAGAGTTTTTATATTTGATACAACTATGCGTGATGGTGAACAATCACCTGGCGCATCTATGAGTTTGGAAGAAAAAATTCAGATTGCTCGAGTATTTGATGAATTGGGAATTGATATTATCGAAGCAGGTTTTCCTATAGCGTCACCGGGAGATTTTGAGGCAGTTTCTGAGGTTAGTAAGATTTTAAAAAATTCTATTCCAGCAGGATTATCTAGACATTCAGTAAAAGATATTGATAGAGCTTACGAAGCACTAAAACATGCTCCTAGATTCAGAATACATACTTTTATTTCAACAAGTCCTCTACACATGAAACATAAATTAAATATGTCACCCGAAGATGTTTATGAGTCAATTGGTAAACACGTTTCTTATGCAAGAAAATTTACTGATGATGTTGAGTGGTCATGTGAAGATGGGACAAGAACTGATATAGATTATATGTGTAAAACAGTTGAGCTTGCAATAAAAAATGGAGCAACAACAATTAATATCCCTGATACTGTTGGTTATACAATACCATCTGAGTTCACAACAATCATTGAAACACTTTTAAATAAAGTTCCTAACATTGATAAAGCGATTTTATCTACTCATTGTCATAATGATTTAGGATTAGCAGTAGCTAATTCTTTAGCTGGTGTTCAAGCAGGAGCAAGACAAATTGAATGTACTATAAATGGTTTAGGTGAGAGAGCAGGAAATGCTGCATTAGAAGAAGTTGTTATGGCAATTAAGACAAGACCAGACTTGATGCCTTACGAAACTGGAATTAACACAACTTTATTAAGCAAGGCATCAAAGATAGTTTCAAATGCAACTGGATTTCCAGTTCAATATAACAAAGCAATTGTTGGAAAAAATGCATTCGCACATGAGGCAGGTATTCATCAAGACGGAATGTTAAAAAATAGACAGACTTATGAAATTATGACACCAGAGAGTGTCGGAGTTAAACAAACTTCATTGGTAATGGGTAAGCATTCTGGGCGTCATGCTTTTAAAGATAAATTAAATAGTTTGGGTTATCCAGATTTAACAGATGATGTAGTAGGAAATGCATTTGCAAAGTTTAAGGTTTTAGCTGATAAGAAAAAACATGTTTATGATGAAGATATTATTGCGCTTGTTGATGATAGTTTAATTGTTGATAATAAAGTTAGCGCAATTAACTTAAAATCACTAAAAGTATTTGCAGGTACAGGAGAACCTCAAAAAGCAGAGATGACTTTAGATGTATACGGAGATGTAAAACAAGCTATAGAAACTGGGGATGGACCAGTTGATGCAATATTTAAATGTATAAAAACTCTTTATCCTCATGATGTAAATTTACAGCTTTATCAAGTGCATGCTGTAACCGAAGGTACTGATGCTCAAGCAACCGTAAGTGTAAAAATTGAGGAAAATGGAAAAACTACTGTCGGACAAGCAGCAGATACTGATACTTTAGTTGCTTCTGCAAATGCTTACATAAATGCTTTAAATAAAATGATAATCAAACGAGATAAAACAGCTCCAATGGAGCAAGAAAGTCAAAAGGTAAGGGGAATATAATGGGATTATTCGATAGCGTTAAAAAAGTATGGAGCCAAGATATGGCAATTGATCTTGGAACAGCAAATACACTAGTGGTATTAAAAGGAAAAGGTGTTGTTCTTAATGAACCTTCTGTTGTTGCGATTGTTGATCAAGGTGGAAAGAAAAATGTTTTAGCTGTTGGAGATGAAGCCAAAACAATGCTTGGAAGAACACCTGGGAATATTAGTGCTATCAGACCTTTAAGAGATGGAGTTATAGCAGACTTTATAGTTACAGAAGAGATGATCAAACACTTTATAAAAAAAGTTCATAAAGGAAGTACTTTTGCTAATCCTAGAATTTTAATCTGTGTACCAACTGGTTCAACACCAGTTGAAAGAAAAGCAATTCAAGACAGCGCATTAGCTGCGGGAGCAAGAAGAGTTCAATTAATTGATGAACCAATTGCTGCAGCTATTGGAGCCGGACTTCCAATTTCTGAAGCCACAGGGTCAATGATTGTTGATATAGGTGGTGGTACCAGTGAGATAGCAGTCATGTCACTAGGTGGATTGGTATATTCTAAATCTTTAAGGGTTGCTGGTGATGCAATGGATACAGCAATAGTTAATTATATGAGAAAAGAATATAATTTGCTTATCGGAGATACTACTGCTGAAAAAATTAAAAAGGAAATGGGTACAGCTGTTCCAACAGGAACTAACACTTACCCAGTAAAAGGTAGAGATTTAAGATCAGGTACTCCTAAAGAAGTAAATATTACCGAGGAAGATACTGCTGAAGCATTAAATGATATATTGAAAGAAATGGTTGGTGCAATCAAAGATGCTTTAGAAAATACTCCTCCTGAATTATCCGCTGATCTAGTAGATATGGGTCTTACTTTAACAGGTGGTGGAGCTTTATTAAAAAATATTGATAAAAGATTCTCAAAGGAAACAGGTTTACCAGTACATGTTGCTGATGATCCATTGTCTTGTGTTGCAGTTGGAACTGGTAAAGCTTTGGATCAGGAAGAAACTTTTTCTACTATGTTATCTGAATATTAAAAGATGGTAAAAGGCAGAGACGACTTTGTAATTGCCTTAAGATCAGTTTTTTTAAAAAAGAAAGATCAACAAAAGTTTTCGCTTATAAGCTTAATTGTTTTATCTGTTGTTATAATAATTTTAAGTAATTTTAATTTTAAACCAATTCAACTTGTTAAGTTAGGAATTAACGAAGTAATATATAGATCTTCCTATGTTGTATCTGTACCAGAAAATAAAATTGAAGAGGTAATATCTAAAATTAAATCACACTTTGATTTTTATAAAAATCATCAAAACCAATTAATTAAAATAGAGAATACAGATGAGATTAAAGTATTAAATACTATTTTAACTGCTGAAAATAAAAGACTTAGAGAGTTGATTGATGAAAGCATAAATTCAGAAGATATATTTGCAAGAGTTTTAATTGACAGAGAAAGTCCATATTTAAAATCAATAGTCTTGAATAGAGGGACTAAAGACAATGTAAAAATGGGAATGGCAGTAATGGATCGAAATTATTTAGTCGGTCAGATTATTGAGGTAAATTATTCAAATTCAAGAGCTCTACTTCTGTCAGATTTAAATAGCAAAATACCAGTATTAATTCAGCCCCCATTTCTACAAGCTGTAGCCTCTGGAACTGGTAAGGATCATGGAGTAATCGAATATACCAAAGATGAGTACAAAGAAAATCAGATTGAAAAAGAGGCCGTTGTATATACCTCTGGTCTTGCCGGTATTTTTAAACCAGGTATTCCAGTTGGTAAAATAACGAATAGTTCAGATCAACTAAGTTTTTTTTCTGATTTTGGACAATTAAGTTTTGTAAAGATCGTACAATTTAAAATAGGGGAGGGTCAATAATGGCTTCATTGAATAAAAGCACATTTTTTAGATCATTCCCCTCATATTTGCCAATTATTCTTTTGTTTTTTTCAGTGTTTAATGAATTTGACTTTAATTATTTAAAGTTAGATTATTTTTCATTTAACTTCATTTTTATTTTAATTTTTTTTTGGACCTTAAGAAATCCAGATTACTTAGGATATTTCTCAATTTTCTTAGCAGGAATTATTAACGACGTAGTAATTGGTATTCCAATTGGAATAAGCAGTTTTTGTTATTTACTAATCTGTGCCATTACCTCGTATATTAGACAAATTACACTAAGTCCAAAATTCATAAATGATTGGCTTTCTTTTATTATTGCTGTTTTGCTTATCAATTCAATTCAAGTAATAATTTTAGACTTAGTATTTTTATATCAGGTAGATTATATGGACTACTTAATAAACTCTGGTTTTACTTTTCTATTTTACCCATTATTTTTTATTTTATTTAACATTTTAAATAACAATATTTCAAATAAACAGAATGATTAGTGGTAATTCAGGTATTAGAAAAACAGACGTAATTAATAGACGGATGTTTATTATTGGTGCTGCAAAAGTAATTATTTTTACAGGAATTATAGCCAGACTTTTTTCTCTGCAAGTTAATGAAAATAAAAAATATCTTACTCTTTCAGATAAAAATAGAATTAGAGAGTGGAAGTTGCCACCAATAAGAGGCGATATAGTGGATTATTTTGGCAATGTCATAGCCGGAAATTTAAAAGTATATCAACTTCATATAATTCCTGAACAAGTTGAGAACTTCAATTATTTGTTAAGTCGATTAAAAACTCTACTTAACCTGAGTGATAAAAAAATAGAAAAAATTATAAAATCAAAAAATAAATTAAAACCTTGGGAGAGTATTATTGTTTCTGAAAATTTATCTTGGAGTGATTTTTTAAAAATAAATAATTATTTATATGACTTAGTTGGTGTTAAACCAGTTATGACCATTTCAAGAAATTACCCTTTTAGCGAAACTTATACTCATATTCTAGGATATGTCAGTCAACCTAATGAGGAAGAGATTTTAGCTAATGAAACTGTTCAAGAAAGATTTGTTCCAGGTATGAAAATTGGAAAATTAGGTTTAGAAAAAACTTTAGAAAATTACTTGATTGGTACAAATGCTATCCAAAGATATGAAGTAAACGCTTATGGGAAAAGAATTAATCAACTTGAGCATCAAAAAGGAAAACAAGGTTTAAGAGTAAGATTAACTGTTGATACTGAGGTTCAGAAAGCTTGTGGAAAACTTTTAAATGACCGAGCTGGATCAATAAGTGTAATGGATATTTATACGGGTGATATCATAGCAATGTACTCTTCTCCATCCTACGACCCAAACAAATTTTTATTTGGTATAAGCAATGATGATTGGGCATTAATTAGAAATAATCCATTAAAACCACTGGTAAATAAGACACTTGCAGGACTTTATTCTCCAGGATCTACAATAAAACCAATTGTAGCTTTATCTGCTTTAGAAAATAAAATTGTTAGTCCAAATTTTAAAGTTAAATGCACTGGTAAGATGGAACTCTATGGACAAACTTTTCACTGTTGGAAAGAAAAAGGTCATGGATTTGTAAGTTTAAAAAATGCAATGAAACAATCATGTGATACCTATTTTTATGAAGTTGCAAGATTACTAGGAGTAGATCGATTAAATGTTACAGCTGAAAAATTTGGCCTTGGTAAAAAAGTGTTAGGAGATTATTTTGATTTTGAAAAATCAGGTTTATTTCCAAACACTAAATGGAAAAAAAATAATCTTGGAAAAGGTTGGGTTCTTGGTGAAACATTAATAACTGGAATAGGTCAAGGTTACACTCAAACAACTCCACTTCAATTATGCCTTATGACAGCTCAGATTGCTAATGGAGGCTACTCTATAAAACCAAGAATAATAGTTGATAATAATGCTGTTTCTTTTGAAGAAGCTAAAAATAAATTTGAAGAAGGGTCTTTATTTTCTGAAGAAAAAAAATTATTTGAGAATCCTAAAAATATAAAAATTGTTCAAGAGGCCATGTTTAGTTCAACTAATGAATTATACGGCACATCATACAAATCTAGAATAGACGATCCAAAATATCAATTTGCTGGTAAAACTGGAACTGCGCAGGTTAAGAGAATTAGTATGCGAGAAAGAGAACTTGATCTTAAAATTGAGCAAATCCCTTATAAAGATCGAGATCACGCATTATTCGTTGCTTATGGTCCGTATATTAATCCAAGATACGCATTAAGTATTATAGTTGAGCATGGTGGCTCAGGAAGTAAAACTGCAGCACCAATTGCAAAAGAATTGTTCAAATTAATAATTGATAGAAACGATCTAAGAAATAAACAAAAAAATTTTGAGGAAATAGAAATTTGATGTTTCAACACGATAGATTAAATAACGAACTTACTTTCTGGCAAAAGGTTAAAGAGTTAGATTATATTTTACTGATAAGTATATTTTTACTTTCAATATTAAGTTTATTTGTGATGTACTCAACAGATGGAGGAGAAATTCTATTTCATACAAAAAGTCATTTTAGTAAAATAGTAGTTTTTTTCCCTTTAATGATTTTAATTGCGTTTTTTAATATTAGATGGTGGCACAACTTATCATACTTGTTTTATATAGCTGTAATTCTTCTACTAATTTATGTTTCTTTTTTTGGAATAAAATCATCAGGCTCAAGAAGATGGATGGATTTATATTTATTTAATTTACAGCCATCAGAGTTAATGAAAATAGCAATTATACTTTGCTTAGCAAAATATTATCACAGGGTTAAAATTGAAAATGTAAACTCAGTTACAAGTATCATGACAGTTATTACTATAATTTTAATACCAATTATTATGGTGCTCTCACAACCAGATTTAGGAACTTCAATTCTCATTGCATTAAGTGGACTAATTGTTTTATGGCTGGGAGGCGTTAAGATAAAATATTTTATTTATTCTTTTATAGTTTTTTTAATATCACTACCTTTTGTAATTTCTTTCTTAAAGCCTTATCAAAAATTGAGAATATTGACTTTTTTAGACCCTGATAGAGATCCATTGGGCGCTGGTTATCAAATAATTCAGTCAAAAATAGCAATAGGTTCTGGTGGCTTAGAGGGGAAAGGTTTTTTAAAAGGCACGCAAAGTTATTTGGATTTTTTACCTGAAAAACATACTGATTTTATATTCACTTTATTTTCTGAAGAGTTTGGATTTATAGGATCAGTAGGATTATTAATTTTGTATTCAATTATTATTATCAGAATTTTGAGAATAGGTGCTATCTCAAGAAGTAATTTTTCAAGGTTATTCTGTTTTGGATTTGCTTTTGCAATATTCATTTACATTGTTGTAAATCTTTCAATGGTCTTAGGTTTATTGCCAATTGTTGGTTCTCCATTACCGATAATGTCCTACGGAGGTTCCTCTATGTTAGCAACTATGATCGGATTTGGTATTGTTCTTAGCGCCAAGATAAATCACAAACAGATGATTGCTTAAAATATTTTATTTAATTAAGCATAATTTGTCACTATGAAACTTTAATTTTTTAATTGTATAAAGTCCTTATGAATAAGAACATTAAGGTTGGAATAGTTGGTGCAGGTATCCAAGGTGTTTCAAATGCATTGTTCCTTCAAAAAAAGGGATTTAATGTAACAATATTTGATAGAGATAATCCTGGAAGCCAAGCAGCATCGTATGGAAATGCAGGACATTTTTCGCCTTATGCTTCACTTTCTTTAAATAGAACTGATGTCTTAGCGGATGTTCCGGCTATGTTATTAAGTTCAACAGGTCCTCTAGCTTTAAAATGGAATTATGTTCCAAAAATGATTCCATGGTTCATAAAATTTATCATGAACACCACAAAAACTAAGATGATGCACACAGCAAAAAATATGCATCAAATTTTAGATTTAGCTCTACCGGCGTATGATGAATTATTTGATGAAATAGATCTTGAAGGATTAGTGGAAAACAAAGGAATACTTTATATCTGGAATGATCAGGATTTAAAAAGTAGGGAATTAGAAATTAGAGTTAGAGATGAATTGGGAGTAAAGCAGCAACTAGTTAATAAAGCTGAAATTCATGATTTAGAACCCCATATTAAACCTTTCTATCATGCTGGAGTTTACTATCCTTATGCAAGACATGCTCGAAATCCAAAAAGAATCCTTTTAAAATTATTTGATCTATTTTTACAAAAAGGTGGAAAGTTTAACAAAGTAAATATTAAAGATATAAAATTTGATGATGAAAAACCTATTTTTAAAACTGAAACACAAAGTTATGTTTTTGATAAAGCAGTAATTGCTTGCGGCGCTTTTTCTAAAAAATTGACTGATAATTTAGATGAACAAATTCCTCTAGATACTGAAAGAGGATATCATGTTCATTTTAAAAACTGTGATCATTTATTAAGCCGACCAGTAATATTTTCAAACCGTGGTTTTGGTATTACACCAATGGAACAAGGATTAAGAGTAGTTGGTACAGTTGAATTTGGTGGATTGGAAAATCCTTTGTCAAAATCTAGAGTTAAAAATTTAATTAATAATGCAAAATATATGCTTGGTGATTTACCCGAGCATGAGGATGAGTGGTTAGGATTTAGACCAACTTTACCAGACTTTTTACCTGTCATGGGGCCATCAAAAAATTATAAAAATGTTTATTATTGTTTTGGACATCATCATTTAGGATGGACTTTAGGCCCAATTTCTGGAAAGATTGTTTCAGGAATGATTGCGAACGAAAATACAAACTTAGATTTAAAACCTTATAGTTCGTTAAGATTTAGCTAAGTGGGTCAGAACGTCAAAGCATATTTAATGTTGGTTTGCGCAACATTATTTTGGGCAGGCAATTTTACAATTGCGAAGTTTGCATACTTGCAAAACATACCACCAAATACTCTTTCATTTTTAAGATGGTGTCTTGTGTGGATAATTTTATTTCCCTTTACCTATCAGGAAATATTTAAATTAAAGTATAAAATTAAAGAAAATTTATCTTTATTTTTTATCCTTGGCTTTACCAGTGTTTGTATATTTACTTCATTTACTTATAATGCTTTAAATCATACCCAAGTAATCAATGCATCTCTTTTTAATACTGCAATTCCAGTCACAATAATTTTAGTTTGTTTTTTGTTAAAAATTGAAAAAACAAATATTTTTCAATTATCAGGCCTGTTTATTTCTGTATTAGGTATTTTAGCTATTATCACGAGATTGGATCTTAATATTTTACTTTCTTTAAATTTTAATAAAGGAGATTTATTTATGATAGGTGCGATAATTGCATGGGGAGTTTATTCAGCGTATTTAAGAAAAAGAAATTTTGATGTTTCTCTACTTGCCCTTGTGCAAATCATATGCACTTTTGGCCTAATATTTCTTTTACCTTTATTTTTTATAGATATAATTCAAGATAAAGTTGTAGAGATAAATAGTAACTTTTTTTATATTTTATTTTATATTGCTTTGTTTCCAAGTATTGGCTCTTACTATTGTTGGGCAGGTGCTGTTGCGATAATTGGAGCTAATCGGGCAGGAATTTTTTTATCATTAATTCCATTATTCAGCACAATTTTTGCAATTATACTTTTTAATGAAAAATTTTTATTTTTTCATTTAATTGGGTCTATTTTAATTATATTAGGTCTATTTTTATCAAACAAAAAAATTAAAAATGCTTAAAGTTGCTATATTAGATGATTACCAAAATGTTGCTCAACAATTTGTTGATTTAGAAAAATTATCTGGAAAATACGAATTTAAAATTTTCAGTGAACCTTTTGTAGACGAAGCAGACGCTATTGAACAACTAGCTGATTTTGAGGCTCTTTTGATAATGAGGGAAAGAACTCCAATTACAAAAAATCTTATTGATAATTTAAGTGATTTAAAATTTGTTATCACAAGTGGATTAAGAAATAGATCTATAGATCTTGAAGCTGCTAAAAAAAGAAAAATTATAGTTTGTGGAACAGAAATTAATATCAATCCAACACCTGAACTTACTTGGGCACTAATCCTTGGTTTAGCTAGAAACTTTAAAGAAGAGTTTGATAATATGTATCAAGGATACTGGCAAACTACTATTGGTGTTGAGCTTAAAGGAAAAATATTAGGATTAATCGGATTGGGAAGAGTAGGAAGTGAAGTTGCAAAAATTGGAAAAGCTTTTGGAATGCAAGTTATGGCTTGGAGTGAAAATTTAAGCTTAGATAAATGCAAAGAGCTAGATGTCTTGCCATGTAGCAAAGATGATTTAATTAAGAACTCAGATGTTTTATCTATTCATGTGCAAGGTGGAGAGAGATACAAAGATTGCATAACATTAAAAGAGTTTGACAATATGAAGAAGACAGCTTTTTTAATTAATACTTCAAGAGGTCCAATAGTTAATGAAGATGATTTGATTATAGCATTATCAACCAATGTAATTGCTGGAGCTGGAATCGATGTTTATGAAAAAGAACCTCTGCCTGAAAATAATAAATTAAGATTTTTACCTAACGCTTTGTTAACTCCGCATATAGGATATGTAACAGCAGAAAATTATAGTATTTTTTACAATCAAATGATCGAGGGATTAGAGGCTTGTGTTAATGGAAAGCCAATCAGAGTTTTAGAGTAACCATGGAGTTACCAGTTGTAAATCACGAAGATTATTTTGCAAAAATTGGAGATGATCATAAATTTCCAATAAATAAATTTAGTGAACTTGCGAATTATTTAATTAAAAAAAATGTAGTCAAAAAGTTTCATAAACCTTATCCATGCTCATCTGAAACATTAAAATTTGCTCATTCTGAAAAATATATAAGAGACATCACAAATAAAACTTTAGACAAAGATGGTGTTAAAAAAATAGGTTTTCCTTTGGTAGACAGTGTTGTTAAGAGATCTTTGGTTGCAACAGGGGGGACTGTGTTGGCATCAAAGCTTGCTATAAATTATGGAATTTCTTGTAATACGGCTGGAGGGAGCCACCACGCTAATTACAATGGTGGTGCCGGTTACTGTGTATTCAATGATGTAGCAGTTGCAGCTCATTATTTACTTAACAGGGGCCTAGCAAATAAAATTTTAATTGTAGATCTTGATGTTCATCAAGGAAATGGAAATTCAGATATTTTTAAAGAAAATAGAAATGTTTTTACATTTAGCATGCATTCAAAAACTAATTATCCTGCAAAAAAATCTATTAGTGATTTAGATGTAGAGCTAGAAGACAACACAGGGGATGATACATATATCAAAACTTTAAAGCACTATTTAACAGAGTTAAATCAAGAAAATTTTGATTTTGTATTTTATATTGCTGGAGTAGACATTCATTTTAATGATCGACTAGGAAAATTAAAAATTTCTGATCAAGGTGTAAAGTTGAGAGATGAGCTTGTTGTAGAAAATTTTTATGCAAAAAGAATACCTTTTTGCGGAGTTTTAGGAGGAGGATACAATAAAGATTTTGAAAAATTAGTAGAATTGCACTCTATACTGCATCAAACTTGTGCTAAATATATTTAAATGACAAAAAAAATTAATCCAAACTTAACAGCAGAACAAAAATTAATTTTGTTTGAGGAAGGCACAGAACTTGCTGGATCAAGTGAACTTAATAATGAAAAAAGAGAAGGAAGTTTTCATTGTGCAAATTGTGGTGAAAAATTATTTGATTCAAATACTAAATATGAAAGTGGATCTGGTTGGCCATCTTTTTATGAATCTTTGCCAGATGTATTTGAAACAAAAACAGATTATCACTTAGGTTATGGAAGAACAGAATATCATTGTAAAAAATGTGGTGGTCACCATGGACACATATTCGATGATGGTCCAGAACCAACAGGGAAAAGATATTGTAATAATGGTGTCTGTTTAGTTTTTAAACCAAAAGTTTAAAAATAATTTTAATTTTTTAACAAATCTTGAAGTTTATTTTCTTTTTCTAGAGCTCTTACTTCGTCATAGCCACCTATATGCTGCTCATCAAAAAAAATTTGTGGAATTGTTCTTTTTCCATTTGCTTTTTTAATCATTTCATCCATTGCGCCTTCAACTTTTGAAATGTCAATTTCGGTATATGGAGCGTTGTTTCTTGTTAATAATCTTTTTGCAGCTTCGCAATAGTTACATAGCGGACCTGTATACATAGTAATTTTTTTCATGCCCTATAGATAGTCACCTTTTTTAATTTTACTAGTGATTTGTTTTCTAGAATATTCAAATTTTTTCCTATGCTTAATGCTTTTTTGATTTACTCTTTTTCTCCATAATCTAAATGAAGAGGGTTTTAGAGATCTTCTCATGATTTTAATTACATCAGATTCTCGCTTACCTGTTTTTTTTTCAATTTCCTCAAAAGTAATCCGGTCTGCCCAAGCTGCCCAAATTACCCAGTCTGGGTCGTCAATGCTGGGTTCAGGATTTTTAACTTTGGTAACCGGGCTGTACCCTTTTTTTTTCATAAACCCTTTATATTTGAAAAAAAAATTTAATGCATTTTTTTTACCCTCTGATATTATCACCTAGATAGTCCTTCTTAGCCATCTTTAGCTCCCGGTTTTTAAGGACTATCTTCTCTTTACGAATATGCTTCCTTTAGAATTTATACTCTACTTACAAATCATCATTTTTTTGTTCATTACCCCGGGTACTCCAAGAATAGTTATAATTTCTTATTCAATGAATTATGGTGTAGGGAAATGTGTTTGGTCAGCACTTGGTGATGTTACTGCAAATTTAATTCAAGCGACTTTGGTAATTTTTGTAATAGGTTCTTTTTTTTCAGAAAATTCATTAATTCTTAATATTTTCAAATGGATTGGAGTTCTTTACATTTTGTATCTTGCTTATGATATTTATAAGTCTCGCCCAAAAAACTTAAAAGATAAGGAAGAAATTACAAAAAGTAATTTATCTTTTTTTAGAGATGGGTTTTTAGTTGCAGGAACTAGCCCTAAGGCATGGATGTTTTTTCCTTTTATATTTCCACAATTTATTGATTTTAGTTCTAATCTTTTAAGTCAATTTATAATTTTAATTACAACTTACATTGTATTAGATTTTTTATCCTTGATTGGTTATGCAATACTTGCACAAAAATTGATTAAATGGATTACAGCAAATCCTAAAACAATTAATACAATTTCAGCGAGTGTTTTAGTTATTATCGCTGGAATTATTGTTATTACACAACAATATTAAACCTAAACTAAGTCTTTATTGCCACTTGCATTGCATACAATTTATTTATTTAATTGATTATAAATTAATTAATTAAAGAGGAAATAAAATGAAGTTAAATAAAATAGTTTTAAGTTTTGTTTCTGCATTAGTAATTTTATTTTCAACTTCTGTTGCATCTTTTGCAAAGGTTGTTGGTGACAAAATTATTTTAGGTGCTGCAATTTCCTTAACTGGTAAATACTCATCTAATGGTGTTCATACTCAAAATGGTTATAACATGGCCGTTGACAGAATTAACAGCATGGGTGGTATTAAAGTTGGTGGAAAAACTTATAAGTTTGACATTATCTACTATGATGATGAGTCAAACCCTAAGAGAGCTGCACAGCTTGCAGAAAGATTAATTTCACAAGATGGTGTTGAGTTTATGCTTGGCCCATACAGTTCAGGTTTGACAAAAGCGATTGCACCTGTAACTGAAAAATATGGTGTTCCAATGGTTGAGGCAAATGGTGCATCTAGATCTTTGTTTACTAAAGGTTACAAATATCTATTTGCGGTACTAGCTCCAGCAAACTTATATCTTGATGTAGCGATTGAAACAGCAGTTGAGCTAAATGGTGGAAAACCAGTTAGAATTGCTCAAGCTTTTGAACAAGATGCTTTTTCACAGGACGTTAGATTAGGTATTTTAGATGCTGCAGAAAGAACTGGTTCTAAGATCATTATAGATGACAAATTGCCTAAAGAGTTAAATGATATGGCTGCAACTTTGGTTAAGGTGAAACAAATGAAACCAGATGTTCTTGTTGTATCAGGTCATACTAAAGGTGCATTGACTGCAATCAGACAAATTGCTGAGATGAAAGTTGATGTTCCAATGTTGGCTATGACTCACTGTGATGCTGCGAAATTATCAAAACAACATGGTAAAAACTCTCAGTATGCTCTTTGTGCTTCTCAATGGCATAAATCTCTAACTTATAAAGATGATTTCTTTAAAGATGGAATGACTTATGCTGCAGACTTTGAGAAAGAGTTTGGATATGATCCACCATACCAGTCTGCTGAGTCTTCAGCTGCATTATTGGTATTCAAAGATGCATTTGAAAGAGCTAACTCTTTCGATCAAAAGAAAGTAAGAGATGCTCTTGCGGCTACTAATATGCAAACATTCTATGGAAATATTAAATTTGCACCTGGCGGTCAAAACGTTGATAAGCCAATGGTACTTTTCCAAGTAATGTGTGATGATGCTGGTAAGTGTGAAAACAAAGTTGTTGCTCCATTAAAATGGGCATCTGCTAAGTTAATTCACCCAGTACCTAAGTGGTCTGAAAGATAATAATTAAAAATTGAGCCCCCTAGTAATAGGGGGCTTTTTTTTATATAAACCAAAAAATATTTTATGGATTTTCTTGTATTTCAATACCCAATGATAACTGTTCAAGCTTGCTTGGATGGCATTCTTTTAGGAGTATTGTTCGCATTGATTGCATATGGAATGGCACTTCAGTGGGGTGTTATGAATATAATTAATATTGCTCAAGGAGATCTTGTTATTTTAGGAGGATACATTGCATACTTTATGTATCTTTACGGTATTCATCCAGCATGGGGAGTAATTGTTGCTCCAATCATAATGTATTTCGTAGGTATTGCGATCTATAAACTGGTTATAAATAAAGTAGTTGATAGAGACTTATTCATCTCAATTTTAGCTACCTTTGGAATAAGTATTTTATTCATGCAATTAATGAACTTTGCATTTGGTGCAGATGTTGTGCTCGCAAACTCTCATTACGGTACAACAATGTTGTTTGATAATAATGTTGTTCTTCCTAATTCAAAAATATTTTCAGCATTTATCAGTATTTTATTTGCAGTTTGTTTAGTGATTTATATGAAAAAATCTAAGCTTGGACGAGCAATTAGAGCAACTGCTCAAAACGCACGTGCTGCAAAAATTTTAGGTGTAGATACTGAAAAAGTATATGCAGCAACTTTTGGAATTAATGCTGCTTTATGTGGTGTAGCTGGAGCTTTAATCTCTATAACATTCACTATTCATCCTTATATGGGCTTACCTTATACGATTAGATCTTTTATGATTGTTATTGTTGCTGGTTTAGGAAACTTACCAGGTGTCGCTATGTCAGGAATGGGATTAGGAGTTTTTGAGGAATTTGCAGATTATATTTTAGGAACAGAATTTAGAATTGGATCAGTATTTTTATTACTAGTTTTAATTTTAGTTTATCGAAGATTTAAACTTTCAAGAAAAAGAGAGTACTTAAAATGAGGAAAGTTAAAATTAATGATAATCAAGGTCAATCGGTTGAAGTTGACATAGATAAATTTAAAAAACACTTAGATGAATATCATTCATCAGGCTCAAGTGTACATGATGAAGATGGTCATTATTTTAAAGTTGATCAAAATTTCAGAGAAAAAATTAATAGTCTATATGAACAAAAATAATTTAATACTTTATATAGGAATTTTAATATTTGGTTTGGCAGCACCATTTATATTTCCAGCATTTAAAGTTCAATTATCTATTCTTTGTATTCTAATTGTTCTTGCAACCACTTGGAATATTCAAGGAGGAGAGATGGGCTACAATACATTTGGAAATATTTTGTTCTATGGGCTGGGAATGTATTTGTGTGCTTCTGTTCAAGTTGGAATGTTTTTTCCATTAGCAGAATGGACAGAAAGTGGTGGTGAAAAAACATTTGTACATACTCCTACCCAATTTTTCCAAGGTATGGCGATGGGACTTGTTGTTGCCGCAGTAGTTCCAACTATTGTTGCAGGTTTAATTGGTTATGCAATTTTAGGATTGAGAGGTCACTACTTTGCTATTTGTACTCTAGGATTAGGAGTAGCTGCTGGTGAAATTTCTGGAGGAATTGAAATTATTGGAGCAGGGCAAGGTTTTACCACTCCACCTTTTCCTAACGTAGGAGGCTTAGAAGCTAGAGGAGAGTTCTTCTATTTTTTAAGTTTCTTAGTTTTGATACTTACATTCGTTGCAGTTAAAGCAATTTACTCTACTAGATTTAAATTAATCCTTAATGCAATCAGAGATAATGAAGACAAGGCTGAAGCTATGGGAATTGCAACAATGAAATATAAAATTATTGGTTGGATGATTTCTGCATTTTTCTGTGGTCTTGCAGGAGGAATAATGGGCGGACTAGTTGGATATATCGACTCTACAGACGTTGCTTTTGATGGAAGAGAAATGGGAGTGTTCATGGTTTTGATGGCAATATTAGGTGGTAAAGGAACTCTTTGGGGACCAGTTATCGGTGCAACAATATTTCATATTTTTAAAGAAGGATTTTGGACATTCTTCCTAGGCTGGCAGTATGTAGCTTTGGGAGTTTTAATTGTTGTGATTGTAATTTATTTCCCTGAGGGATTAATGGGATGGTTGAGAGAAAAATATCCTCATAGATTTGGAGAAGTAGTTGATGAAGCTGATCGAAAGGCTCAGGTAGAGATAAAATGAGTATTTTAGAAGTTAATAATGTAAGTAAATCTTTTGGAGGAGTAAAAGCTAATGTTGATATCTCCATGTCAGTTGAAAAAGGTAAAATTGTAGGATTGATTGGTCCAAATGGATCAGGAAAAACAACTTTGTTTAATTCAATTGTAGGCACTTATCCAATTGACCAGGGTTCAATTAAATTTAATGGAAAAGAAGTTTCTGAACTTCCCGTTCCCGTAATAGCAAAGTTAGGATTATTAAGAACATTTCAACAAACAAGAATTTATGGAAAACTAAACTGTATTGATAATATGCTTATTAGCCATAAAGGCAGTGATGAAAGTTTATTAAAACTGTTTTCAAAAATACCTCAAGAGCTTACAGAAAAAGCAGAAAATTTACTAAATTTTGTTGGCTTATATCAGAAGAGAAAACTTAGAGCAGGAGATTTGTCTTTCGGACAACAAAAACTTTTAGAGCTTGCCATGGCATTAATGAATGAACCAGAAATGCTTTTACTAGATGAACCAACAGCAGGAATTAATCCAACTTTAATCAATGGAATTATAGATAGATTAATAAAAGTAAATCAAGATTTTGGTATCACACTCTTGGTTATTGAACACAATATGAGAGTGATCATGCAATTAGCGGAGAATATATTTTGTTTAGCTCACGGTAAAATGTTAGCAAATGGCTCACCAGATGAAATTAAAAACGATAAGCGTGTTATCGATGCATACCTAGGAGCCCAATAATGTCAAATCAATATGAAGTTTTAGGAAAAGCTCCAACTCCAGAAGATTTAAAAAAATTGTCTCCAGATGAAATACATCTGACAATTAAGAATTTAAATGCTGGGTATGGTAAAATGGAAATTTTACATAATTTTGATTTATTTGTGAACAAAGCACAATCTCTATGCTTGATAGGACCAAACGGAGCTGGTAAATCTACAATTCTTCACTCAATCTATGGATTTACAAATATCTTCTCTGGTCAAATTGAAATAGAAGGAAAAGAAATTACAAATCTTACGCCAGCTGAAAAATTAAAATCAGTTGGAATTGCATATATCTTGCAAGACAATTCAGTATTCCCAGATATGACAGTTGAAGAAAACTTATTAATGGGTGGATATATTAAAGATAAAACTGAAGAGTCTTTTGAAGAAGCTGAAAGAATTTTAGAAAAATATGAGAGATTGAGGAATAGAAGAAATCAGCCTGCTAAAGTTTTATCTGGTGGTGAAAGAAGGTTATTAGAAATTTCTAGAGCATTAGTTATGAAGCCATCAGTATTGTTGGTTGATGAGCCATCAATTGGTTTAGAACCAAGATATATTGATATGGTTTTTGAAATTTTGAGAGATCTTCAGCAAAATGAAAAGAAAACTATTATATTAGTTGAACAAAATGCCAAAAAAGGATTAGAGTTTGCAGACATTGGATATGTATTGGTATCTGGACAAACTGCAATTGCTGGCAAAGGGGATGAGTTATTGCAAAACCCTGATGTTGGTAGACTATTCCTTGGTGGCTAATGATAAATAAAGATTTCTTTTTTAAAGGCTATAAATCAATACTAGCACACGATAGTCCGGCAATAGCATTAGGTTGTTGCTTTATTGCTATAGGAGCTCTTTTAAAAAATCTTGGCTTTAACATTCAAGAAAGCGTTTTTTCTACTATGCTGACTTACGCTTTACCAGGATCTCTAGTTATGGCAGAGTCATTATTGGTTGGTGCTTCTTTATTAAATATTTTTTTAGCAGTTTGGTTTGTTAATGCTCGTTTATACCCAATGGCTGTTTCTTTGTTTCCATTAATGATGCATGAGGATCAACCAAAGTGGAAATATTATTTTTCATGTCATTTCATAGCTGTATCAGCTTGGTTGATTATGAAGAGTAATTATAAGACTATTCCAGAAAAATATAGAATTGATTATTGGATAGGGATTGGAAGCGCCACTTGGAGCGTTGCTGTAATTGGTACTTTGATAGGTTTTTATTTTTCAGAATATTTAAACAAGGAAATGATGATGGGTTTAGCGATTTTAAATCCTGTTTATTTTTTATGCATGATGGTAGGAGCATCAAAAACAAGACAGATCACTTTATCAGTTTTACTTGGAATTATTTTGGGACCTGTTTTTTATTTTTTTTCTCCTGAATGGTCTATTTTATTAGGTGGACTATTTGGTGGCACTATTGCTTATTTAATAGGAGAAAAAAGTGTCAACTAGTATCGTTTTAGCAATTTTGGTGACATCCCTTGCAACTTTTTTATCAAGATTTCTTGGAGCAGTAAGCTCAGAGGGTATAAAAGAAACTTCTAAGATATTTAAATGGTTCAACTGTTTAGCTTATGCAACTTTAGCAGCTCTAATTGCAAGAACAATAATTTTTCCAGTCGGTGTAATGGATGACTCAAGCTACTTAGTGAGATTTGTTATTGTTGTATTATCCCTAACTGTTTTTTTTATTTCAAAAAAAAATTATGTTTATCCTACAATTTTCTCTGCAATAAGTATGGCAATATTAGTTAATTATTTCTAAATAAAATTGATTTATTAAATAAGTTAACTTAAGGTTTTGTTATGGAAAAAATACCTGGTCTAGAAATTCAAGAACATGAGAAATCAAAAAGAATTTTGAATATTAAATTTACCGATGAAATTATTAAGAAACTAGTTTTTCCATTTAATAAATTTGACTTAACAGCTTTAGATCTGAAGCCTTTTACAAGGTTTACCATAGCAAAAAGTTTAGATGATTTGACAGAAAATAAACTTAGTAAACTAATGAACTCAATAATTAGAGATCGTTCAACCGGTTGTTTTATAATTGGACCAAAAAATATTTCACCAAAAATTAATGATAAATTTTTAGTAAAATTATCAACTGCTATTGCTTATCTAATTGGTAATCCTAACCATGACTCAATGGCAGGCAAATACTATGCTCGTTTTCATGTCAAACACGAAGATGCGAGTGACTCTTATTTAAGAAAAGCTTATAGAAATATGGATCTTCATACAGATGGAACTTATGTTAAAGAAATTACTGATTGGTTAATTATGACAAAGTTAGAAGAAGAAAACGTAGAAGGTGGAGAAACTGCTATGTTGCATTTAGATGATTGGGAACATTGCAAAGAATTATCAAATGATCCTGTGGGTAAACAAGATTTTCTTTGGAGTTCACCTAAGAGTAAAAATGTAGACTATAAAGTTGAGCATCCAGTTTTTTCTTCAGATAACAAAGGAAGACCACATATTTCATATATTGACCAATTTCCTGAACCAAAAAACATGGAACAGGGTAATTTTTTACAAAGATTATCTGATGCTCTGGAAGGAAGTGAAAATAAAGTAATTACAAAGTTACCGGTTGGTTGCTCTATAATTGCAAATAATTATTTTTGGCTTCATGGAAGAAAACCTTTCAAAGAAAATAAAGAATTAAGTAGAGAATTGTTGCGAATTAGAGGTTCTTTTTTTGTTAATTAATTCAATATAATCAATATAAAGTAACCAAAATATTATGATTTTAGGTTTTATTGGTACGGGTAAAATTGCATCTTCAGTAATAACTGGAATATGTAAATCTAATCTTAAATTTAAAAAAATAATAATTTCTCCAAGGAATAAACAGATTGCCAAAAATTTAAAAAAAAAGTTTAAAAAAATAGTTATTGCGAAAGATAATCAACAAATTGTTGATCAATCTACTTGGGTATTTTTATCTATTACACCTACAGTGGGAGAGAAGATAATTAAAGATTTAAAATTTAAGTCTAATCAAACAATTGTTAGCTTTATATCTACAATAACTCTATCACAGTTAAAAAAAGCCATTAAAGTAAAAGCAAAAATAGTAAGAGCAATTCCTTTGCCACCAATATCATTAAAGAAAGGACCAGTTCCAATTTGTCCTCCAAATTCAAAAGTGAAAGCTTTTTTTAATCATTTAGGAACTACTGTAGAAATCAAAAATGAAAAATCCTCAATAAACTTTTGGTCTACTTCTGGAATGATGGCACCTTTTTATGAAATGCAAAGAGTGATGTCTGATTGGTTAGTTGAAAAAGGGGTAAAAAGAAATAATGCTCAAAAATATATAACTTCTTTGTTTTTAGCCTTGTCAGAAGATGCGGTTATAAATTCTAAAGAAAACTTAAGAGAGTTGGTTAAAGAGTCTCAAACACCTAAAGGATTAAATGAACAAGGTGTCAATGAATTAACAAAAGCTGGTTTTTATAAATCATTAGAGAAAACTTTAAATAGTATTTACAAAAGATTAGATAAATAAATGTCTGAAAATATTTTAGAGATAGATAATTTATCAAAGTACTTTGGAGGACTTGCGGCGGTTTCTGATTGTTCTATTAAAGTTAAAAGAGGAACTATCACAGGAATAATTGGTCCAAATGGATCTGGTAAAACAACTTTATTTAATTTAATTGCTGGAAATTTAAAATCTTCAAGTGGGACTGTAATCTTTGATGAAGAAAATATCACAGATGTTCCATCTTATGAATTATTCTCAAAAGGTTTACTTAGAACTTTTCAAATAGCACATGAGTTTTCAAATTTATCTGTTTTGGAAAACTTAATGATGGTCCCAGGAAATCAATCAGGTGAAAAGCTAATGTCAGCATTATTTAAGCCAGGTTTAGTTGCAAAAGAGGAAGCAGAAGTTAAAGAAAAAGCAAAAGAAGTAGTTGAATTCTTAAATCTAGGGCATTTGTCGAATGAGCTTGCCGGTAATCTTTCTGGAGGACAAAAAAAATTGTTAGAGCTTGGAAGAACCATGATGGTTGATGCAAAATTAGTATTATTGGATGAAGTAGGGGCAGGGGTAAATAGAACTTTATTAAAAGATCTCGGCACTGCAATCGAAAAGCTAAATAAAGAAAAAGGTTATACTTTTTGTATGATTGAGCATGATATGGATTTTATAGGGAGATTGTGTGATCCTGTAATTGTTATGGCTGAAGGCTCAGTTTTGTTTGAAGGTACAGTTGAGGAAGCTAAAAAAGATGAAAAGGTAATAGAAAGTTATCTTGGTAGAGGATCAAAATTAAAGGATGAAGTTTAATGGCATATTTTGAGGGAATAGAGATGACTGGAGGTTATGGAAATGGACCAGATATAATTAATTCTTGTTCTGTTGAAGTAAACAAAGGAGAAATTGTTTCTATTCTAGGACCTAATGGAGCTGGAAAATCTACAGCTATGAAAGCAATGTTAGGTTTATTAAATTTAAAATCTGGATCAGTTAAAATTGATGGTAAGGATATTTCTAAACTTTCTCCACAAGATCGGGTTAAACAAGGAATTTCATTTGTTCCTCAAACCAAAAATGTTTTTGCTGGAATGACAGTTGAGGAAAATTTAGAAATGGGGGCATTTTTAGTAAACTCTGAGATAAAAAATATTATTGAGGAGATTTATGAATTATTTCCAATCCTAAGAGAAAAAAGAAACCAAATGGTAGGTGAATTGTCTGGTGGTCAAAGACAACAAGTTGCACTTGGAAGAGCGTTGATGATTAAACCTACAGTACTAATGCTCGATGAACCGACTGCAGGGGTATCTCCAATTGTTATGGATGAATTGTTTGATCATATCGTTAAAGTAAAGAGAACTAATGTTGCTATTTTAATGGTAGAGCAAAATGCTAAACAAGCATTAAATATTTCTGATAGAGGCTATGTATTAGTTACTGGAGAAAATCGTTATTCAGGGACTGGTAAAGAATTATTGAACGATCCAAGAGTAAGAAGCTCTTTCTTAGGAGGATAGTATGGATTTTATTAATGCAATAATTCTTTTACTAAATTATATTTTTATTCCAGGACTTACTTATGGTTCTCAATTAGCTTTGGGTGCAATTTTTGTTACTTTAATTTATGGAATTCTAAGATTTGCTAATTTTGCAACTGGAGACATGATGTCATTTGGAACCATGATGACAATTTTATTCACTTGGTATTTTCAATCTTTAGGTATTTCTCTTGGAGTTCTTCCTACAGCATTAATTGCACTTCCATTTGGTATTTTTTTTATGATCTTATACATGCTTACAATTGATAAATTTGTTTTTAAGTATTACAGAACTCAAAAAAGTCCGCCAGTTCAGTTTGCTATGGTTAGTATCGGTGTGATGTTTGTAACTCAAGCATTTGTTAGAATTATAATAGGTCCAGGAGATAGAAGGTTTTTTGATGGAGAAAAATTTATTATCAAGGCTAGAGAATTTAAAGATATGACAGGTTTAAACGAAGGACTTGCCCTTAAATCTACTCAGGTCATTACTATTTTTGTTACAATAGTTTTAGTCTCTTTATTATTTTGGTTTTTAAATAAAACTAAAACAGGAAAAAGCATGAAAGCTTACTCTGATAATGAAGATCTTGCTTTGCTTTCAGGAATAGACCCTAAGAAAATAGTATTGGTAACTTGGGTAATTGCAGGAATTTTAGCCACTATTGGAGGAGCTTTGTATGGTTTAGATAAAAGTTTTAAACCTTTCACTTACTTTAATAATATGCTTCCTATTTTTGCTGCAGCAATCGTTGGAGGAATTGGAAATCCTTTCGGTGCATTTTTAGGTGGTTATGTGATTGCTTTTTCAGAAATTTTATTAACATATGCATATAAAAAATTTTTTATGTACATATTACCTGAAAGTATGGAGCCAGAAGGCTTAGTTCAATTACTTTCTACCGATTACAAATTTGCAGTTTCATTTTCAATCTTGGTGATTGTATTAATTTATAGACCATCAGGGATATTCAAAGGGAAAGTATTGTGAGAAAAAATCTAAACGTTATTGCAGCATACAGTATTATGATGGTTCTAATTCTATTAGTTGGAATTTTTCAATCATGGAATATTGCATTATCAATATTTAATCTTTGCTTAATTTCAGCAGTCATGACAATGGGTGCAAACATACAATGGGGTTATGCTGGTTTAATTAATTTTGGAATAATGGGATACACTGCTTTAGGGGGGCTTGCTGCAGTAATAATTTCAGTTGATCCAGTTCAAGAAGCATGGAGAGCTGGTGGATTTGATATTTTAATGTGCTTATGGCTCATCATTGTAATGGTTTTAGTTATCAGATTTATTTTGAAAAATTTTGAAAAATCAAAATTAAGAACTTACAGTATTGCAGCTCTAATTATTGCAGCTATCATAATTATCAGAGTTACAGCAGAACCAGGTATTGAAAAAATTGAAGCTGTAAATCCTGCAACTACTGGTTTTCTCGGTGGGTTTGGTTTACCTATCATTTTCTCCTGGATCGTAGGCGCATTATTTGCTGGAGGTTTAGCCTTTATAGTTGGAAAAGTTGCTTTAGGTTTGAGAGCTGATTATCTAGCAATTGCAACACTATTGATTTCAGAAATTGTAATAGCAATAATAAAGCATGAGGACTGGTTAACTAGAGGTGTTAAAAATGTTATTGGCTTAAAGAGGCCAGCTCCATATGAGGTCGATCTGCAGACCACTGATTGGTTTATAAATTTAGTAGAAAAGTTTAAATCTAGTAAGTTAGATCTAATTACTGATTTATCCGAAAGACAAGCAGCGTTAAATCAATTTGTAATCGAAGGTTCTTCAATATTTGTTAAACTATGCTACTCAGGTTTGTTTTTAGTTGTTGTTATAATACTTTTAATTCTTACTCAGAAAGCTCTTTATTCTCCATGGGGAAGAATGATGAGAGCAATAAGAGATAATGAAGAGGCAGCAAATGCTATGGGTAAAAATGTTGTGAAACAACATTTGCTAATATTTATTTTAGGTTCAGCAATTGTTGGAATTGCAGGAGCAATGCTAGTAACTCAGGATGGATTATTTACACCAGGAAGTTATAGACCAATGAGATATACATTCTTAATTTGGGTAATGGTAATTGTTGGAGGAAGTGGAAACAACTTTGGTGCAATTTTAGGTGGCTTTGTTGTATGGTTTTTATGGATCGAAGCAGCACCAATTTCAATGTTTTTAATTAACTTCTTTACAGCAGGTATTCCTGAAACAAATGCTATCAAAGCTCATCTTATTGAAAGTGTTCCTTATTTTAGATTTTTATTGATGGGTTTAGGTTTGTTATTCATAATGAGGTACCGACCTAAAGGTATACTTCCAGAAAAAATAGAAATAAAATAATTAAACATGAAATATATTATTTTAGGTGCTGCTATTGCTTGGGCTATGTATATGGCTGACAAGTATATGTTTTAATGAACAGAAATCTTTCTCTACTTATTTCAAGTCAGGTTTTTGGTTTCACAGCAGCCAATGTAACAGTTTTTTTAAGTGGAATAATCGGAAGTCAGCTTTCAACTATTAAATCACTAGCTACTTTTCCTCCTTCAATTTATGTAGTTGGTATAGCAATCTCTACTATTTTTGCTGCAAAAGTTATGTCAATTATTGGCAGACGTTTAGGTTTTGTTTTGGCATCTATAGGTAGCTCTTTAGCTTGTTTACTTGCTGCTTACTCAATCTTTATTAATAGCTTCATAATATTTTCATTTTCTTGTTTTTTACTTGGTACTGGA
This sequence comes from Candidatus Pelagibacter sp. HIMB1506, assembly GCF_052047935.1. NCBI lineage: Bacteria > Pseudomonadati > Pseudomonadota > Alphaproteobacteria > Candidatus Pelagibacterales > Candidatus Pelagibacteraceae > Candidatus Pelagibacter > Candidatus Pelagibacter sp. HIMB1506. The sequence goes on from NZ_JBNAIS010000001.1 coordinate 132,103, forward strand.
ATGGCTTTCATTCATCAGTATAGATTTGCCGCAGCTGAAACAGTTGAAAAAGACAAAGCACCCAAGGCAGTTTCTATGCTTTTGTTAGCTGGAATTGTCTCTGCATTTATAGGAATTACTTTAGCAAATAAAACAAAAGATTTAATTAGTGATCATGTTTATGTTGGATCGTATATCGCATTAGCATGTCTTACTATAATGCCTGCAATTTTTTTAAGTTTTTATAAAAATTCAAAAATTACTAATAAAAATAATTCAACATATTCCAATGTTAGAACTTACAAAGAATTTGTTTCTGATCCAAAATTTTTACAAGCAATGGTAGCTGCTACTTTTGGTTATGTGGTTATGGCATTTTTAATGACAGCTACTCCAATTAGTATGCATTATGTCCATAAATTAAGTGTAGACAAAGTTGGATTGGTTATCCAATTTCACGTACTTGGAATGTTTCTTCCATCATTGTTCACAGGTAATCTAATAAAGAGATTTGGTTTTTCAAATATAATGTACATGGGAGTATTTTTTTATGCTTTGACAATATCATTAAGTTTATTTGAACCGACTTTTATAAATTATTTTGTCTCATTGATATTTTTAGGTATAGGATGGAATTTTCTATATATCTCAGGAACTAGCTTGTTAGTAACCGCCTACAATGAGCAAGAAAAATTTAAAGCCCAAGGATTTAATGATCTAATAGTTTTTTCTGCTACAGCAATTGGAAGTTTATCAGCAGGAATTTTAATTTCATTGTTGAGTTGGAAAATAGTAAATTTTATGTGTATTCCTTTTTTGATAATTATTTTATTTGTAATTTTAAGAGCAGATATAAAAAAAGCCCCAGCAAACTAATTTACCAGGGCTTTTTAAAATAAGATTTAAATTATCTTTGTTTTTTAGTTTTGAATTTTCCGCTTTTAACTTCTTGTTCTAAGAAAGAACCTTCAGCTTCACCAACACTAGTAAAAGATACTCCAGTAGCACCTTCGTAATTTATCTTTTTACCTTTTGCTAGTAAGTCTAAACCTTTCTTTAATTCACCTGGGTAGATTTTAGTACCAGGAGCGTTAGCAACATCCATTACATTTTTTGCAATAGATGCTCTGTCAGCAGAATTACCCGCTTGCATTGCAAGAACGATTAAAGCAGCTGCATCATAAGACTCTCCAGTGTAAGGACCAGATGAATCTATACCACCAGCTTTTGCAACTTCTGCAAATACACCAGCACCTTTACCAGTAGAACCTGGCAGAGATCCAAATGATTTGCTTAGGTCTTTTCCGAATGCATCAACTAATGATTGACCAATCATACCATCTGATAAAACGAAAGTATCAAATGCACCAGAGTCTAAAGAAGCCTGAATAATTCCTTTTCCTCCTTGGTCAAGATAACCAATAACTGCTACAGCATCACCACCAGCAGAAGCTAGAGTTGCTACTTCTGACGAGTAATCTGCTTTACCATCTTCATGAGCAGTTACAGTTGTAACTTTAATACCATGAGCTTCAACTGCTGCTTTGTAAACATCAGCTAAACCTTTTCCATAGTCATTGTTAGTATAAGTGATTGCAACGCTTTTTACTTTTCTGTCTTTAGTAATGTCAGCTAAGATTTGACCACCTCTAGCATCTGATGGAGCAGTTCTAAAGAAATACCCATTATCATCTAGAGTAGTTAATCCTGGAGAAGTTGCTGAAGGTGAAATCATTACTACACCGTTTGGTACAGCAACATTTGTTGCAATAGCACCTGTTACACCTGAACAGTCAGCTCCCATAATTGCAGCTACACCACCTGAAATTAAACCTTCAGCTGCTGCTGTTGCTGCTGCTGAGTCAACACAAGTTGAGTCTGCTCTCATTGCTTCAATTTTTTTTCCACCAAGTAATGAACCTGAATCTGAAGCTTCTTTAAATGCAAGCTCTGCAGATGCAGCCATAGCTGGAGTAAGAGATTCAATAGGACCTGTAAATCCTAAAATGATTCCCATTTTGATCGAATGTCCGTCTGCCATTACATTTGAACCAAAGCTTGATACAAACATAAATGCAGCGATAAATAGTTTTCTCATTATCTTCCTCATTATTGTTAACAATTTATAAAATCTAATTTAAGTATGAATAGTCTGAATATTCAATGACAAAATTGGCTTATTTTAAACTATTATCTAATAGAGAACGGGTCTAAAGATGGTTCATCTGATGTGTAGAACCAAGTTGTTTTTACTCTTGTATAATCTTTAATTGAGTCAATTCCTGCCTCTTTACCGTATCCACTATCCTTGATACCTCCAAATGGAGCTGACGGTGAAATTAATCTGTAAGTATTAACAAATGTTATTCCAGCTCTAATTGCTTTTGATACTCTCATACCTCTAGATAAATTGCTGGTATATACTCCAGAGGATAATCCATACTGATTGTCATTCATTTTTGTGATAACCTCTTCTTCAGTATCAAATTTCATTACAGATAAAACAGGTCCAAATAATTCATTTTCTGCAACAGGTAAATTATGATTATCACATTCAATTATAGTTGGTGGAAAGTAATAACCTTTATTTGAAAAAGAATGTCTCTCACCACCACATTTAATTTTTCCACCTTGATCAATAGTATCTTTAATATTTTTTTCTATTGTTTCTAATTGTTTAAAATTACTTAAAGGGCCCATTTCAGTTTCAGGATCCATAGGTGCTCCTATTTTTATTTTAGAAGCTCTTTCAGAAAGTTTGTTTAAAAATTCGGCATAGATACCTTTTTGAATATAAAGTCTTGAACCAGCTATACAACTTTGACCACTTGCTCCAAAAATTCCTGCTGTAATTCCATTAATTGCATTTTCTTGCTCGGCATCATCAAAAACAGCCACTGGACTTTTTCCTCCAAGTTCTAGACTCACTTCAGAAAGATTTTCTGCTGAATTTTTAATTATATGTCTTGCGGTTTCTGGTCCACCTGTGAAAGCAATTTTTTCAACTAAATCATGCGTTGTTAAAGTTTTTCCACATGGGTCTCCAAATCCAGTTATGACATTTACTACTCCTTTGGGTATCCCAGTTTTTTCAATTAATTTGGCAAATTCAAATAATACCGCCGGTGCTAGTTCTGATGATTTAATTACAACAGTATTTCCCATTGCAAGTGCTGGGGCCAATTTAGTAGCAGTTAAAAACATTTGAGAGTTCCAAGGGATAATGGCTGCCACCACACCTATTGGTATTCTAGTGGTTATTGCTTGAATATTTGGTTTATCAATTGGCAAAACTGTACCCTCAACTTTATCAGCTAAACCTGCGTAGTAATCATAGTATTCTGCAATATAGATTGCTTGTTTTTTTGTTTCTCTAAACAATTTTCCTGTATCTATTGTTTCTATTTCCCCAAGCATCTCTGCATTTTCTCTTAACTGATCCCCAATAGCTCTTAAAAATTTTGCTCTTTCCTTAGGAAGTAATTTAGGCCATTCACCTTCAAAAGCTTTTTGCGCAGCTTTAATTGCTTTATCAGTATCTTTAGCACTTGCTTCTGGAACAATTGCCCAAGGTTCATTATTTTCAGGGTTTAAAGTTTTAAATGTTTTATTGTTTTCAGCATCGACCCACTGTCCATCAATATACATTTGATATTTTTTAAGTTTACTCATTTTCTTTGATAAAATTGTTTAGAGATGAATTTACATCATCGGCACACTCAATACCACAAAGATGTTTTCCATCCTTGATTATCTTTAATTGGCTTTTTGGTATTAAAGCATTTAATTCTTGAGACATTTTAACTGTAGAGCCTATGTCATATTCTCCAGTCATAACTAAAGTGTGATTTTGAATTTTATTAAAATCCTCATCATTTTGATGTTTTACAAACAGCTCATAAACTTTAAGAAAATGCTCCATATTATTAGCTGCTAAAATAGAGCTAATTTTATCATAAATACTTGGATGGTTTTCAATATACTTGTCTGTAAACCATCTTTTAAGAGCTTGTCTTGACAATTTAAGATCTTTCTTTGCTTGCTCAAATCTTTGATTTACAATTTTTTGTTGCTCTTCGGTTCTTTTATATATTGAGCATAAAAGAGTTAGTGATTGTAAATGTGAACTGTGATTGATAGCAAAATTCCTTGCAATCAAAGAACCTATTGAAAAACCAACCAAATGAATTTTTTTTATATTAAGGTGGTTAATTAAATCAATTAATTGATCCGAAAAGTCATCAAACGAAATTATTTCCTTATCTAAAGATGATTTTCCATGACCAAGAATATCATATGCAAGAGTACTATAATCATTAAAAAAATCTAATTGAGGTTTCCAAATCTCGTGGGTTAAACCTACACCATGAACAAATACAATTGGAATTTCTTGGTCTTTTTTTATGTAAGAGTAAAAAGTTCCAGAAGCATTAGTTCCAGTGGTCATCAAGATTTATTTGGGTTCAATTCCCATTTCTTTCATATCTTGATATCGATCACCTGTTCTAGCATGTGCTCTTCCACTAGATGCTCCACCTATTGCAATAACTACTTCGTCGTTAAATGGTGCATCATGTATAGTAAATTCATGTGTTAGATAATAAGGTCTTAGTCCAGAGTCTGTTTTATGCATCATCGGAATAGAAATTTTTGATCCAGCTGGTCCTCTTGTATTTGTAAAACTTAAATAAGATGTGCCTCCCACAGCGTCTCTAAATTTATTTCCAAATCTCAAAGTGTGAATAAAAGCTGATGCATGCTCTATTTCTCCATTCAGTCCAACTACTCCTGCTTTACCATATGCTAATATTTTTTCTGGAGATCCTATTTCTTTTATTAATTCCGGAACAAGTAAATCACCTAATTTAGGAGCCAGATCTAAAATTGTTGGTCTTAAGTCCTCAACAAATCCTTGGCCATGCCATGGATTTTTAAAAACTGCAGCAACAGATACTAATAATACAGGCTCTTTTGCTTCCTTGCCTCCTTCAATAAAAGTTTTGTCTACAAATTTTGAAAATTTTCTTAGCTCTAATTTCATTTTTTAATTCTATGTTGAAAACTATCTCTTCTAAAACTGTATAATGCTTTCGGATCTACATCAACATCTATCACAGCAGGTTTATTACTTTTTATTGCAGCTCTAACTGCTTCATTTATTTCAGAAACTTTTTTAACTTTAAATCCTTTTGCCCCATATAATTCAGCAATTTTATCAAAAGATGGACTTGTTATATCAGCACCTAAATATCTTTTACCAAAAAAATCTTTTTGATAAGCTTTTTCAGCTCCCCAACTTTGATTATTCATCACAATAGTTGTTGTATTTATTCCATATTCAACAGCTGTACTTAATTCAGAAATAGTCATTCCAAAACCACCATCGCCCATCAAACTTACAACTGTTTTTTTTGGTTTTGCAACTTTGACTCCAAGTCCACAAGCGAATGAAAAACCAACTAAGCCAAAATCTAGTGGTGTAAATAAAGAAGGGGGATCATAGTATTCTAAAGCGTCTGTTGCTTGTAAGCACAAGGTTCCTGCATCTAAAGTGATGGCCGAATTTTTAGGTAAAACTTTTCTTAGTTGTTTAAACAAACCTTTTGGTTGGATTGGAAAATTTTTTCCTAAATTTTCATTTTCTCTATTATTTAAAAATTCTTTTCTTTCTTTAAAATACAAATCAGTCCATTTTTTTACATCTAATTTGATTTTTTCTTTTTTAATTTCTTTATATAATTGAACAGTTGCTGTTGCAGCATCTGCATGAATTCCTATTGATACTGGAAAATATTTTCCAATCATTTTTTTTTCTAATTCAATTTGAATTATTTTTGCTTTTTTATTTATATTTTCATAAGAGTAAAATGTTGAATTAAATCCTAGTCGTGTACCGATAGCCAAAATAATATCTGCTTCTTTAACTAATCTTGATGCAACAGGATTGCCTCTTGGTCCCATTTGCCCTGCATTTAATTTATGATTAAATGGTATGGCATCTCCATGACCTGCGGCTGTAACAATTGGAACATTAAGCAATTCTGCCAATTTAATAACTTCTCTATATTTTGAGTTATATTTAATTCCAGCCCCAACAATTATTGTTGGATTTTTTGATTTCAGTAGCAATTTAGTTGCTTTATTTATTCTCTCTTTATTTCCTTTAAGATTACTCTCACTTGAGAACGAAGGTTTATTTAAATTAATATTGTAAGTATTTTTTTCCGCCAATATGTTTCTTGGGAGATTGATACAAACAGGTCCTCTTCTTGGTTTCATTGATAAATCAAATGCATCGCCAATTACTTTAGGAACAATCTTAGAATTTTTTACAGTCCAAGTTTTTTTTGTAATTGGAGCAAACAAGGATTGTTGATCTAAGCCTTGAAAAGCATCTTCCATTTTATCTTTTGTAGAGTAAGAACCTGCAATCGCAACTACTGGGGAGAAAGCGGCTTTTGCTTGCGCTACCCCAGTTACTAAATTTGTTGCACCTGGTCCATTTTGGCCTGCAATAATTACACCATGCTTATTAGATGCTCTTGCATATCCATCAGCCATATGAGTACCTGTTCTTTCGTCTCTAACTCCAATAAATTTTATACTTTTTTCATGATAAAGAGCATCAAACATTTCCATTGTTGCAGAACCAATTAAACCAAAAACATGTTTAGTTTTTTCTCTCTTAAGAGCTCTAACGGCAGCTTGACCACCGCTTATTTTTTTTTTGGAATTGATCACGAAACTTTTTTAACTTCAGTACCTAAATCATCTTGAAAATGAGGCATAACTTTTTCTGTAAAAAGTTTAATACTTTTCATACAATCTTTATGTTTCACGCCAGGAAAGTTTGACCAAACTTGTAAGTTTTGTAAATTTAATTCAGATTTTAATTCATGAATTTTATCAATCACATATTCAGGCGTTCCAAATAACATATTTCTTTTGTGTAAAAATTCATAATTTAATAAATCCAGCTTACCTTTGGTCTCTGGAAGTTCTTCACCTGGATCCATATGATTGCCTAGACCACGCCAATGACAAACCCAACGCATATAATTTACCATGTGTTCACCAGCCTTTTCTTTAGCTTCTTCCATTGTATCAGCTACAAACATATCTCTAACTAGAGATACACCTTCACCTAAAGGAATATTTTTTTTGGTTACCTCAGATCTTTTATTTTTATAAGCTTCAAATTTTGCCTTTAGAGCTTTTACTGTTGGTATCCACATTATAATATTAATATTATTCTCAGCTGCCCACTCAATTGATCTAATTCCATCAACTACTTGATGAATAGGAGGATAAGGTTTCTGAAAAGGTTGTGGCAAAACACTAATTTTTTTCATCGTGTTATCTTCCATATTCATAAATTCTTCACTTGGTGGACTCATATCATGTTGCCAAACATAATTTGGAGAAGGATATGTATAAAACTCACCTTGATGACTAAAAAACTTTTCACTCCATGCTTTTTTTAGCACTTCAAGTGTTTCAGCAAACAGTCTGAAGTTTTTTGCCTGGTCTTTAAGATCAGCTTCTTTGTTCAAATTGATTGCTTCTCTACCATAAATTCCTCTAGCAACACCTACTTCAACTCTTCCTTTTGAAAGTTGATCTAGCGTAGCAATATCCTCTGCCAATCTTATAGGATTGTGAAATGTAATTACATTTGCAGCTTGTCCTATTCTAATATTTTTTGTTCTTGCAGCCGCATCTACTCCCATCATTATTGGGTTAGTGCATGACTCCATTCCTTCATGATTAAAGTGGTGTTCAGTAAACCAAATAGAGTTCCAATTATTTTGATCACAATATTCTGTGATTTCCTTAGTTTCGTCTAATAATTGATGATATGGTTTGTGTGTCCAGTTAGTGGTATTGCAAAAATAACCAAATTTCATAAAGCCTCCTTTAAAAGTTAATTTAAAGACGACCGATCCCACTTTCGTAAATCTTTGATTTTAACGACGAGTTATGTATCGCTTTATAAAATAACGATATCACTTTTTAATAGCAGTGGAAATCTAAAAAAGCTTTTTTTTATCTGTCCATGGGCCTTTTTTAGTTTTGGGTAAAAACTTTTTAAGATCTAATAAGACTTTTTCAGACAACTTTCTGTATGTAGTAAGTTTTCCTCCATAAATGTTTAAAAGAGGTAATTTTTTTACAATGTTTAAATCAAAAACATAATCTCTTGTAACTTTTGAAGCCTCTTTAAAATCCTCTATTAGAGGTCTTATTCCTGAATAAGTATCAACTATATCTTTTTTGCTGATCTGTTTTTTTAAATAATTATTTACTGATCGAATTAAATATTGAGTTTCTTGTTTTGATATTACAGTATTTTCTGGAGATTTAACTTCCACTTCAGTTGTTCCAATTAATGAAAATTGCTTTTTGTAGGGAATTACAAAAATTATTCTTTTATCTGTATTTTGAAATGTAAATGCAACATCTTCTTTATATAATTTCTTTGTAATTATGTGACTACCTTTAACTAGTCTGATTTTATTTTTAGATTTTATTTTTATATTTTTATGCAAAGTTTCATTTATCCATGGTCCAGTTGCATTGATTAAAACTTTCGATTTTATTTTTTTTCTATTTTGAAGACTAATGACCCATTCATTGTTAATAATTTCAGCTTTTTTAACCTTGTTGTATTCTAGAATTTTGGCTTTATTTCTTTTTGCATCTTGAGCATTTAGTTTTGTTAATTTTTTATCATCAATTTGAATATCGTAATATTGAAAACCAGTTTTGTATTTCTCCTTAAGAATATCTGGAAATTTTTTATTAAGATCTAATGTTTTTGATTTTGGAATACTAGTTTTCCCACCTAAATTATCATATAAAAGCAAACCAAATTTAATTAACCATGCTGGTCTAATTTTATCAGTATGAGGAATAATAAATGGAATTGGTTTTGAGATGTTTTTTGCAATTCTATAAACAATTTCTCTTTCTTTAAGAGACTCTCTTACTAACTTAAATTCATAATTTTCTAAATAACGAAGGCCACCATGAATTAATTTTGTTGACCAAGAAGAAGTTGCACCTCCTATTTCTCCTTTATCAGCTAAACATACTGACATACCTCTACCAGCGGCATCTCTTGCGATACCAGCTCCATTTATACCACCACCTATTATGAATAAATCAAATACTTTAGACATTTAATTAGACTGTTTATAAAATGTAATTATAAATTTTCAACGACTTAAATTATTCTAACGTTGATATTCAATAAATTTTTTTAAAGACTGATTTAGAAATTTTTCGTAAATCTGACCTGTGTTAGAATATTTTTTGGAATTAAGAAAAGATTTATTCATTTTAAAGTCATAAGAGGGTTCAAAGAAGAATGGAACAGAAAGTCTCTTGCTTTTATTCCATAGCACTCTGTGGTTTGTAGCTTTAAATTTACCTTTACTTAAAAATTCTAAAGCTCTTCCCGTATTTACGACTAAAGCTTTTTTGTTAAATGGTACATCATGCCATTTTTTTGTTATTCTATTCTGTACCTGAAGACCACCTTTTTTATCTTGGTATAGAACTGTAAATATTCCACTATCAACATGCGTTTCACATCCAAGTGCAACCCCATCTTGTTTTGAAATTTCTACTGGCTTCGTTTGATTTGGATAATAATTAAACCTTAAAGTGCTTAGTGTTTTTAATCTTGAAAATGCTTTTCTTGAAAGATCTGGATTAAGTTTGTTTAATTTAATGACACTTTTAAACAAAGTTTCACTTAAATTATAAATATTTTCGAAATATTTATTTAAGGCTTCAATAGAATTTTTATTAAAACATGTATTTAGATCTAAATATTCAATGTATTGGTTTTTGGTTTTTATTGAATATTTCTTGGTAACTTTTAAATCTCCTATATCCAATCCTTCTTTACCATTTACGTCACTTGGAAAATATCCTCTATAGAGATTTTTATTTTTTTTATTCCATTTTTTTGGTGATAGTTTCTTTTTTTTACTGTCTGATAAATTGAAGAATTTGTTACCTATTCCACATATTTTTTTAATTTCTTTCAAATTAAGTCCATGTCCAGTCACTTGGAAAAAACCTATATTTACACAAGCTTTTTCAATTTCTTTAATTTTTTTATAGGCACTTTGAGTTTCAAAATTATTTTTGATCAGTGAAGAAATATTAATTGTTGGTATATAGTTTTTAGACACTTTAATTGCTACTTTTTATAAAATCTGCAGCTCGTTCAGCAATCATTAAGGTTGGTGCATTTAAATTTCCACTTGTAATTTCTGGCATTACAGATGCATCCACAACTCTGATATTTTGTAATCCACTCACTTTTAATCTTTCATCCACTACAGACATTTTATCTGTTCCCATCTTCAATGTGCACGAAGGATGGTAAGCTGTTTCAGCCTTTGATCGGATATATTCTTCTAATAAATCATTAGTTCTTGCATGTTCTCCAGGTCCAATTTCTTTACCAGCAAAAGGCTTTAATGAATTTTGTCCTAAAATTTTTCTAGCCACATGGATGCATTCTATTGTTTGTTTTAAATCATCTTCATGTTCTAAATAATTAAATTGAATTTTTGGATAATCATATGGATTTGAACTATTTAAAGTTATATGACCTCTACTTTTTGGATGGTTTGGACTTGCATGCAACTGATAGCCATGTCTATCAGGATCAACTAACCCATGATCAATTACAAAAGCTGGAAAAAAGTGAAATTGAATATTAGGGTAATCTCTCTCTGGTGATGATTTACAAAAGCCCCCCGCTTCTAGGAAAGAAGTAGAGCACGGACCACTTCTATTTAAAAACCACTGAATACCAATTCTGAGCATATTAAGCTTATTAACATAGGAATATAAAGTATCTTTTGTTTTACATTCTTGTTGTACATAAGTTTCTAAATGATCTTGTAAATTTTTCCCAACACCCTCCAAGTTTTGAATAACATTGATGCCTTTATCTTTAAGATGATGGCTTGGACCTACTCCTGATAACATCAGTAGCTGAGGTGAATTAATTGCACCACCACTTAAAATTACTTCTCTGTTGGCAAAGATTTTTTCAACTTTATTATTAATTTTAACCTCAATTCCAATGGCTTTTTTTCCATCAAAAATTACTTTCTCAACAAAAGCTTCTGTAAATACTTTTAAATTTTTTCTTTTTTTTGCTGGATTTAAATAATATTTAGAAACACTAGCACGTTCACCATTATGAATTGTGACGTCATACATTCCAAAACCTTCTTGTTCTTTACCATTCATGTCTTTATTTTTTTTGTAACCAGCTTCACCAGCAGAGTTTATAAATGCTTTGAATAAAGGGTTTTCGTTTTTAGATTGGTTTACTGGCAGTATACCACTACCACCTCGGTAATCATTTTCTCCCTCAGACCATGTTTCAATTTTTTTAAAATAAGGAAGTACTTTCTCATAAGACCATTCTTTCAATCCAAAAGACGCCCATCTTTGGTAATCGTTTGGATTGCCTCTGACAAACACCATTCCGTTATGAGCTGAGCAGCCCCCAATCATTTTACCTCTTGGACAAAATAGCTTTCTATTATTTAAATTAGGTTCTGGTTCAGAATAGTATTTATAATTATATTTTGGATCATGCATGGTGTATAAAATTGCTAAAGGCATATTTACTTTCCAAATATCACTTGGTCTGCCAGCTTCAAAAATAGCAATATTATTTTCAGATTTTTCAGTTAATCTATTTGCGAGAACACAACCAGCAGTTCCTGCTCCAACTATTAAATAATCATATTTCATAACTAAAATTCTATCATATTTATTCCACTCATCGTCTCACTGGTGTTTCACTTGCTATATACTGTTCTTTAACTCTTTCTCTAAAATATATGTATACACCAGCAGCAATGATGCATCCAACTCCTAAGAATGTTCTAGTCGAGGGAACTTCATCAAATAAAAAATACCCTGGTATCATAGACATTATAATTAAAGAGTATTCAAATAATGATACTACAGATGGTGAAGCAACAATATATGCTGAAAAAATACAAAGAAAAGCTATTGATGCTGCAACTCCAAAAAATAATATAAACTTCCACGTATACTCAAAATTAGAAAACCAATCTCTAAAAATAAATTGTGTTGTTGAATCAAAATTAGAATTGTTGAACTGACCATTCCCCATAAACAAATAAATAATTCCACATAAAATGAGTGCAATTAAGTAAAAGTAAAATAACTGAGTATTTACATCATCTTTGTCAGATGTATATTTCGTTATTGTCATAGAAGCTGCATAAAAAAATGCACATCCGACTGGAAGTAGACTTTTATATTCAAAATCTGAAAAATTTGGATCTAAAACTATAAAGACACCTACGAAGCCAAACACAATTGCAGACCATCTTCTTATCCCAATATGTTCATTTAAAAAAAATTTAGCAAAGATTGAAACAAAGAAGGGGCAGGAGAAAAAAAGTGCATTAGCTGTAGCTAATGGCATATAAGTTAGAGAAATAAAAAATGCTGAAAAAGCTAAAAAATGCAAAACTACTCTTACTAAGGTTAAAATTGGATAGTAAGTTTTTAAACTAACCTTTTGTTTTTTAAATTTGATGTAGCAAAACAGTAAAATTGCAGCAACAAAGTATCTGCCAAAAAAAATTTCATACAACGCTGCTTTTTCAAATATAAATTTGATTAATGAGTCCTGCATTGCAAATAAAGTCATTGCAATAATAATAAGAACAATTCCTTTAGAGTTATTATCGGTACTCATTTCGCACCTATACCAAAATAAGATAATGAATAATATTTAATTATTTCTTAAGTTTTGAGGTGAACAAAAGATTTTCACTTGAAAATTTAGCTTCATTTTTCTCTATAAAAGAAGCCATCAACTTCAACTTTTCTTCTTCAAATTCTGTTACCTTTCTTTTGCTGAGATCAATATATAAAGATATCCATTCCATCGATGCTGAAATTTTTTTAGTCTCTTTTACAATCATTTCCATTTTTAAATGTAATCTTTTTTTATCATGGTCAAAATAAGTGAGGTTTATATCGACATTTTCACCTTCTTTGACCTCATTAAGATATTTAGTATTTGTCTCTACTACCATCGTGCTTCTGTTTAGATTTTTTGCTGCACTTGCTCCCATTTTAAACTTTTCAAGCGCTACTTCCCATGCTTCATCAAATATTAAAACATAATAGGCCATGTTCATGTGATTGTTATAATCAACCCAATTATTTGTGATAGTGAAGCTTTTAAGAAAAACAGACATTTAATAATTTAATTTAATATTAATATCATATAATAAAGTTTTATGAAAAAAGTATTAACAGCTAGTTGTTTATGTAAAGGTGTAAAGTTTAAAACACTTAATAAACTTAGAAGTGTATCAAATTGCCATTGTGTTCAATGCAGAAAAACTCATGGTATATTTGGTGCCTATACAAATATTAAAGACAAAGAAATTAAATTTTTAAATAAAACTACCTTAAAGTGGTTTAAGTCGTCTAAGAATTCTAAGAGAGGTTTTTGTAATAAATGTGGAGCAAGTATATTTTTTAAAGTTGACAAATCTGACAATGTTTCAATTTCTGCAGGAATGCTTGATGGTAAAACAAAACTAAAAACTTTTAGAAATATATTTGTTGGTTCAAAGTCGGATTTTTATCAAATCAATGACAAACTTCCAAAATATAAAAGATTTGCTAAATAAAATTATTTTAAGATTTAGTTAAAGAAGACTGTAGTTCTTGATTAGTAATATAGCCCTTGATATTACCATTCTTATCAACCACTTCACAATTTGAATCTGAACAAACTATTTGAGGTAAAAATTCCTCAATAAATTGATCCTCATTTACTTTAATGACGTTTGATTTATCGATATTTTCAGACTCATTTAAATTTTTCATAATTATTTTTGCTTTGATTACTTTTGCTCTATTAACATCTTTAACAAAAGCTTTTACATAATCATCTGCAGGGTTCATTATAATCTCCTCTGGAGTTCCAACTTGTACTAATTTTCCTGAATTTAAAATTCCAATATGGTCACCTAATCTCAATGATTCATCAAGATCATGAGTAATAAATACAATTGTTTTTTTTAATTCTGATTGAAGATCAATAAGTTGTTTTTGCATATCACTTCTTATAAGTGGATCTAGAGCACTAAAAGCTTCATCCATTAACATTATGTCCGTATCTGTTGCTAATGCTCTCGCTAAACCAACACGTTGTTGCATTCCTCCAGATAATTGATTTGGATATTGATTTTCAAATCCATTTAATCCAACAGCATCAATTTTTTCCATTGAGATTTTGTTTCTCACATCTTCTGCTTTACCTTGCATTTCCAAACCATATCCAACATTTTGTAAAACTGTTTTATGCGGGAACAAACCAAACCTTTGGAAGACCATGCTCATTTTGTGTCTTCTAAACTCAATCAGCTTTTCTTTATCAAGCGACATCACATTCGTACCCTCAACCAAAATTTCACCATCAGTTGGATCTATAAGTCTATTTAAATGTCTAATTAATGTTGATTTTCCTGAGCCTGAAAGACCCATGCAAACAAAGGTTTCACCTTCTTCAATTTTAAGAGATACGTTATCTAAGCCAACTGTGTGCCCGGTCTTTTCTAATATTTCATCTTTAGATGCTCCTTCCTTGACCATTGGAAGTACTGATTTTGGATTATTACCAAAGATTTTGTATACGTTGTTAATTTCGATTTTTGACATCAATTAAGTTCTAACAGTTCATTGAGTACAATGTAAAACAATTTATATACAACTATTAATTGATTTTTATAAATTCGATTTTGTTTGATTTTAGTAGTCATTTAAATAATCATTTAACTAATGACCAAATCAGATCAAGATGTTCGATGCGAACTATCGGCCCTTTATAGAATTTTACATATGTATGGAATGACTGATTTGGCCAATCAATGTGCAGGAGCTAGATCAGCAGAAGATAAAGATTGTTCTTTTGTTCATCCTTATGGAATGTTTTATGAAGAAATTACAGCATCATCTTTAATAAAGATTGATAAAGATGGAAGAAAAATAAATTCAGATGGACCATGGTTAAATGATGGTTGTATTAATCTTGCGCAATGGATTTTTAATTCACGTTCTGATGTTAATTTTTATGTTCATGGTCACGCTAATGATGTTATGGCAGTTGGAGGAACAAAAGAAGGATTAATGTATCTTTCACAAGCAGCAGTCTATTTAAATCATTTAATTGGATATATTGATTATGAATTTGTTGAAGACAAAGATTTTGGAAAAAAATTTGAAAACCTTATAGGCAAGCACGATATTTTAATTACAAGAAATCATGGATATTACACTGTAGGCAAAACTGCTGCAGAAGCATTTTTTAAAGCTTATTATTTAGAACAAGCATGTACTGTTCAAGTTAAAAACTTATCCATGGGATTAAATAAACATGAAATAGACAAACAAAAAGCTGCTTATTTTTGGGATAATATGAGTAGTTCAGATGATTATAATTATGATGGAAAAACAGAGTGGGCTGCATTGTTAAGAAAATTAGATCGTGAAAATTCAAATTATAAAAGTTAATGGAACAAAATTATAAAATTGAAAATATAACTAAAAATTCTACTAATTTAGAAGTTGATTGGAGTGATGGAAAAAAAAGTAAATTTAATTATTTATGGTTAAGAGATAATTGTCCTACAGCACATGACAAAGACTCTCGTCACAGAATGTTTAATATTCTTAAAGTATCTCAAGATATAAATCCTAAAAAATTTTCTTTGAACAATGATGGTAAACTCCAAATTGAGTGGAGTGAGGGTGATCATGTTAGTTATTATGATCAGAAATGGCTCAGAGAAAATTGTTATACAATTAAAAACAATTTAGAATACAAATCACCTTATAAACTTTGGGATAATACTCTTCAAAAAAATTTACAATCTATAGAAATCGATCATGATGAAATAATTAATTCAGATCAAGGTTTAATAAAATGGTTGGAACTTTTGCATCATACTGGAATTGCAATTGTAAAAAACGCACCGACAGACGAGAACTCTGGATTAAAAGTTTTAAATAGAATTAGTCATACTAGAGAAACTTTTTTCAAAACTCCATTCGAGGTAATTAATATTCCAAAACCAAATAATTCTGCCTATACGGCCCATGCTTTGAGAAATCATATGGATCTTCCATGGTTTGAAAATCCTCCTGGATATCAATTTCTTCACTGTCTAATAAATTCTGCGGAAGGTGGAAATTCTTCTGCAATAGACGCGTTTAAAGTCGCAAGTTATTTAAGAGAAAACGAAAAGGAAATATTCAATACATTGGTTAATGTACCATTTAAATTTAAAGACAAAGATTATACACAAGAAGCACACAGACACTTTCATGCACCAGCAATAACTTTAACTAAAGATGGCGATTTTAATGACGTAAGATTTAGTGTTGCAACAATGGATGTTTTAGACTGTAGTCCAGAGGTAATGGAAAAAGCCTACAAAGCGCATCACAGATTTGGAAATTTACTTCATGATCCCAAATATCAAATTAATTTTAGATTAGAACCAGGTGATATTTTTTCTTTTAACAACAGAAGAGTGCTTCATGGAAGAACTGAATTTAATCCAAACTCAGGACATAGACATCTTCAAGGATATTACATGGACAGAGATGAAATAATTGGAAGATTAAAATATTTAAAAAGTTATTAACAGATTCAACTCAGTATAGAAAATTAATAAATTTTAACATTTAAGTAATGTTAATTTAACGTTATCTTAATAATTAACTTTTACAAATTTGTAAAAAATAAAAAAAAATAAGAGAGGGAAAAAATGAAAAAAATACTAAGTATTTTTACAATTCTATTTACATTCTCTTTTACATCACACAGTTATTCAAAAACAGAAATTCATTGGTGGTATGGAAACAGTGGTTTTCTTGGTGATGTAATTATTGAAATTGCAAATAGATTTAATGCTTCACAAGATCAATACACAGTAATTCCTACAGGAAAAGGAAGTTACGAAGATAACATGGCTGCAACAATCGCTGCTTTTAGAGCAGGAGATCAGCCACACTATTCGCAGGTTTATGATGCCGGTGCTGCAATCATGGTAGCGCAAGTAAAAAATGGTGTTGTTATCGGTTTTGAAGAAATGGCAGAGAAATATGGAATTGATGTTGATGCAGACAATTACATTCCAGGAATTAAAAATTTCTATGCTGACGCTGATGGAAAAATGATTGGTGTACCATTCAATAGCTCAACTTGTTTGATGTATGCAAACATGGATATATTAAAAGAAGTTGGAATTGAGTCAGTACCAAAAACTTATGAAGAATTTGAAGCTATGGCTCCAAAAATTAAAGCTGCTGGATACATACCTTTAGTTCAAAGTCACTTTCCTTGGATATGGACAGAAAATTTCTTCTCAAGACATAACTTACTTATGACTGATGGAAACAATGGTTACGATGCCGTTCCAACAAAAACTTTATTTGCTGAAACAGATGCATTTGTAATGCATTGGAAAAAAGTTAAGGAATGGTATGAAAAAGGCTTTTATGGTTATAAAGGAAGAGCATGGGGAGATAACCAAGCTCCGTTTATAGCTGGTGAAGCTGCATTTTGGTTTGGTTCTGCTGCATCGTTTGGTGGAATGAAAGGCGTTGTTCCTAACTTTACAGTAAACCATATTCCTTATTGGGATTCAGTAACAGGTGGAAAAGAGTATCCAACATTTATTGGTGGTGCTGCTAACTGGATATTAAATGGTCATACAGAAGAAGAGTACAAAGGACTTGCTAAATTTATAGAATTTATGGGTTCTCCAGAAATGGATCTATATTACCACAATATGACTGGTTACTCTGCAGTAACTAAGGGCGGTATAGAATTAGCTGAAACTATAAACTTCTATAGAGCTTCTCCATATCATAAAGCAGTTGGTGAACAATTAAGCTTAGAAGGTTCGACTATTCCTGGTGGATATAGAGCTGGTAACTGGCCACAAATTCGTGAAGTGATTTACGAAAATGTTGAGCCAATGTTAAACGGTAAAATATCTATCGAAAAAGGATTGAAGAACATGGATAAAGGTGCAGCTAAATTGTTAAAACAATTTGCTAAAACTTTATAAACAATAATCTAATTAAGGAGGGTAAATTATTACCCTCCTTATTTTTATTTAAACTTTATGAAAAAAGTCCAATTTAAATCTAGCTATTCTCAATATTTATTTTTAGCTCCACAGTTAGGAATTTTATTGATTTTTTTATATTGGCCTATCATTCAAACTTTTAGAGATGCCTTCACAATGCAGGACGCATTTGGATTTGGAACTCAGTTTGTATGGTTTGATAATTTTTTATTTATCTTTGATGATCCTGCTTATTGGATAGCATTTAAGTTTACTATTATTTATAGTTTTGTAATTACTCTCATCACAGGTTCTATTGGTTTGTTGCTTGCAGTTCAGGCAAACAACATTATGCACGGTAAAAGTACATACAAAACATTATTAATCTGGCCTTATGCAATCGCTCCTGCTGTTGTTGGTGTAATGGCAAATTATTTTTTTAGTGAAAGATTTGGTTTACTTTACCATTTGTTTAATAACCTATGGGGATTTAACTGGTATGAAAGTGTTTTTGACTCGTATATTTATCTGATTATTGCTGGTTCCTGGAAGCAAATAAGTGCCAATTTCATATTCTTTTTAGCGGGTCTGCAGGCTATACAAAAATCTGTAATTGAAGCATCAATGATAGATTGCAAAAATAGTTTTAGAAGATTTTGGACAATTACATTTCCTTTACTAATGCCAACTACATTCTTTTTAATCATTATTAATATAACTTATGCATTTTTTGATACATTCGGTATTATTGATACGACAACAATAGGTGCTCCATCAGGCGAAACAAGAACTCTAGTTTACAAGGCCTATATGGATGGATTTAGAGGATTAGATTTAGGAAGCGCAGGAGCTCAATCAATAATGATGATGTTAATTGTATTAGTTATTACAATTTTTCAATTTAGGTACATAGAGGGGAGAATACATTATAATTAATGACTAGATTAATTACATCAGGATTTTCTCATTTTATTTTATTTATAGGGATATTAATTATGATTGTTCCTGTGTGGATGATTTTCGCAAGTTCAACGCATACTGGTCTAACTATCAGTACTCAGGGTCTTCAAATGTTTTTAGGAGACAGCTTCTATGAAAATTATTTGAGAGTTTTGTTATATCAGGGCGGTTTTTTTAAAGAGATAACCGCTTTAAAAATGTTATTAAACAGCTTTATAATGGCAACTGGAGTTGCAATATTATCGGTTATCACATCTTTAATGGCTGCATATGCTTTAGTTTATTATAGAACAAAATACGCAACATTATTGTTCTGGTTAATATTTGTTACAATCTTAGTACCATTGGAGTTAAGAATTTTTCCTACTTATTCAGTAATGGCTGAATTAAATCTAGTAAATTCTTATTTTGGATTAATTGTGCCCATTTCAGCTTCAGCGATAGCAACCTTGTTTTTCAGACAGTTTTATAAAACCGTTCCAGACGAATTACTTGAGTCAGCAAAGCTTGATGGAGCAAATACTTGGAGATTTTTTGTTGATTTTTTACTCCCATTATCAAAAACAATGATAGTGGCGATGTTAATATTTATGTTTGTTTTTGGTTACAACCAATACCTTTGGCCATTATTAGTAACAAGCTCAGAACAATATTGGACAGTGGTAATGGGACTAAAGATGATGTCGGGTTCAATTGTTCATCGTTTTGCATTTGTTATGATATCTATGGTTCCACCAATTTTAATTATAATTGTTTTACAGAAACATTTTATCAAAGGAGTTTTTCAAGATAAATGAAAATAAAACCACTTCAAATTGTTGCACATATTATTTTAATAATAGGAGTTTTGTTAATGGTTCTCCCAATATGGATTTCTTTTGCAAGTTCCACGCATGAAAATGTTTCTATACTTACAGAAGGTATGAGATTTACTTTAGGAGAACAATTTTCAAGAAACTATAATGAAGTTTTAAATGAAAAAGGTGGATGGTCTGAAGAGGTAACTGCTGCAAAAATGTTTATTAACAGTTTTATAATGGCTTTAGGAATTGCTACACTTAAAGTGGCTATTTCAGCAATGTCTGCATACGCTTTAGTTTATTATAGATTTAAATTAGCAGTACCAATTTTTTGGTTAATATTCATTACTTTGCTCGTGCCTTTGGAAGTCAGAATATTTCCAAGCTATAAAATTGTATCTGATTTAGGTTTAACCAATTCATACACAGGTCTTATTCTTCCATTAGTTGCTTCAGCTACTGCAACTTTTTTCTTTAGACAATTTTACAAAACAATTCCAGATGAACTTTTGGAATCTGCGAAATTAGATGGAGCAAATGGCTGGAGTTTTTTCATAGATTTCTTGGTTCCATTATCAAAAACTATGATAGCAGCAATGTTTATATTTATGTTCGTTTATGGATATAGCCAATATTTATGGCCATTGATTATGACTACTGCCGAAGAATATTGGACTGTTGTAATGGGGATGAAAATTATTTACACAGAGAGTTACGAAGGAGTTGCACTACCAAGAACTGCAGAAAGATTTGCTTATATTATTTTGTCTATGATCCCTCCAGTATTAGTGGTGGTATTTTTGCAAAAATGGTTCATAAAAGGATTAATTCAAACGGAGAAATAAATGAGTTTTTTAGATTTAAAAAATGTAACTAAGATTTACCCTAACGGTACAAAAGCAGTACATGAAACTTCATTAAGTATTGATGAGGGAGAGTTCATGGTTTTTGTAGGGCCCAGTGGATGTGGAAAATCAACGTTGTTAAGAATGGTTGCGGGATTAGAGGACATAACCGAAGGTGATATTAATCTTGATGGAAAATTAATAAACGAAGTTGATCCATCAGAAAGAGATGTGGCAATGGTATTTCAGAACTATGCATTGTATCCACATATGAATGTTTATAATAACTTAGCTTACGGTTTAAAAAACAGAGGAATTGACAAAGAAACAATCGAGCAAAAAGTTAATGATGCAGCAAAACTTCTCCAAATTTCAGATTTTTTACAGAGAAAACCATCAATGTTATCTGGTGGGCAAAGGCAAAGAGTTGCAATGGGTAGAGCGATTGTTAGAAACCCTAAAATATTCTTATTTGATGAGCCTCTTTCAAACTTGGATGCAAAACTAAGGATCCAAATGAGACTTGAAATCAAAAAACTTCAGCAGAAAGTTGGAGTAACAAGTATATTTGTTACACACGATCAAGTCGAGGCTATGACGCTTGCAGATAGATTAGCTGTAATAAATAATGGAATTATTGAACAACTTGGAACACCAATTGAAATTTATAATAATCCAAAATCTTTATTTGTTGCTGGTTTTATTGGCTCTCCGCAAATGAATTTTTTAGACGCTAATTTAAATAACAAAACCTTATCAGCAGAAAATTTTGAAATTAAAAATATAGATAGTGATTATAATGGTGAAGTTACTTTAGGAATAAGACCAGAGCATTTAATAGAGTCTGAAAATGGTTTGATAAATTTAAAAGTAGAATTAGTAGAACAATTAGGTTCAGATAATCTTGTTTATGGCCAAATTAAAAATATAAAAGATTTTTGTTACAGATCTCCAGGAAATCAAACAATCAAAAAAAGTGATAGCTTGAGTTTAAATATTGAAGACAATAAATATTATATCTTTGATAAAAGCACTGGCAAAAGAGTAAACTAAATTTGATCTTAGCAAAACCAAATCATATAAAAATTTATGGTCACAGAGGAGCTAGAGGCGATCTACCAGAAAATACTTTAGATAGTTTTAAATATTTATTTGAAAACAATATTAACGCCTACGAAACTGATATTTTAATTTCAAAAGATCTTATACCTGTTATTACCCATGATTTTAGATTAGATCCAAGTTTTACTAAAGATGAAGAGGGGGATTGGATTACAGATGAAAATATTAAAATTTTTGATTTAACATATAATGAAATTTCAAAATTTGATGTTGGTTCACTTAATAAGTTAACAAGATATGGAAGAAGATTTCTTAATCAGAGAAGTTTAGAAAATCAAAAAATTCCAAAACTTGATGAGTTACTTGAATTATCATCAAAAAATTTATCTCAAGATACAATTATAAATTTAGAGATTAAATCCACACCAGATGAAAAAAATCTCACTCCAAATCCTAAAGAAATGGTTCAAATAGTTTTAAATGATATTAAAAAATCAAATTTACAGGACAAAATTATAATTTCATCTTTTGATTGGAGAATTTTAAGAGAAGTTAAAAATCAAAATCCTGAAATTTCTAGAGCTTATTTAACTTTTCAACAGGAAAAAGGAATGAAGATCAAAAAAACAATCTATAGTAAATCTCCCTGGATAGATCATATTCCTCTCACAATTGTTTACGATCTTCCTAAAATTATAAAAGAATTAGGTGGTAGTGCTTGGCATCCCTATTTCAAAGATATTAATAAAAAAGCTGTAAAAGATGCACACGATTATAGTCTTCCAGTAAATGTTTGGACCGTTAATGATGAGTATAATATGTTAAAAATGATCGAATATGAAGTAGACGGTATCATGACTGATTATCCACTTAAGCTCAAAGAATTATGTGATAAAAAAAATATTAAGTGGTTTTAATTATTTTTAATGGACGTTGATCTTGTTAATAATGAAGTAATTTTCCTTCAAGATAAGCTTAAGGGTTATCGTTTAACAGGTGCTGAAAATAAATTTGATGAAAAAGGTAATCCTTTATTTTTCCCTGGGTGTACAATTATTTTTAATATTCCAATAGATACAGATTTATCTAGTGAAATATTTAAATTTCAAAATAAGTTGAGAGAATTAAATCCACCAAAGACCTATTTTTATTTACCTAGAAGCAGTTTTCATATGACTTTATTTGACTGTTGTAATTTAAATACAGAAAACACAGAGTATTGGCCAAAAAACATTAACAACAATCTAAATTACAACGAAATTGCAACCAAATTAAGCAAGAGAATTCAAAACTACTCACTTCCCAATAAGGTTAACTTAAAGTTAAATAAATTTTATGGAGGATACAGTATGATTTTAGAACCTTTCTCAAAAGAAGATGAGAATATTTTGAGAAATTGCCGAGATGAATTAAGTAAATTGCTAAAAATAAAATTTAAAAATCATCAAAAATATACTTTTCATATTACTCTGGCCTATATTTTAAGAAAACTTACTCAAGAAGAAATAAATAATTTATTAAAAGTTAACAAAAATTTATTAGATGAATTTGTTAAAAAATTTCCAAAAATAGTATTAAAAGATCCTACTTTTTGTACTTTTGAAAATATGCTAGAATTTAAAAGTATTAATTCTTCCAGCCAGTAACATTTTTTACTTCAAGAAATTCTGTGAGGCCCCACACTCCACCTTCTCTCCCATTTCCAGATTGCCTGTAACCACCAAAAGGAGTTCCAACATCAGCTGCATTACCGTTTATATAAACGCATCCTGATCTTAATTTTTTTGCAACTCTGTGAGCTTTTTCTTTATCATCAGTTTGAAGATAATTTCCTAAACCATAAGAAGTATCGTTTACAATTTTCACTGCTTCATCTTCAGTATCAAACGGAATAATTGATAAAACAGGCCCAAAGATTTCTTCCTTTGCGATTCTCATCTCATTAGTAACATCTGTGAAAATAGTTGGTTTAATAAAATATCCTTTATTTAAACCATTTGGCAATTCTGGTCCTCCAGCAGCCAAAGTTGCTCCCTCAGAAATTCCACTTTCAATAAGATTTATAATTTTATCGTACTGAACTTTTGAAATTACAGGACCAATGTGATCTCCTTTTTTAGTTGCTTGATCTACTTTAATTTTGTTTGCTTCATCAACCGCTTCTTTTACTGCTCTTTCATAAATAGATTTTTCAACCAACATTCTTGTAGGTGCATCACAAGATTGCCCTGAGTTACTCATTACATTTCTGATACCATCTCTCACTGCATCTTTGTAACTGTCAGCAAAAACAATGTTTCCACCTTTGCCCCCAAGTTCAAGACAAACTCTTTTAATTGTATCAGCAGCATTTTTTGAAATTAATCTTCCAGCTCTTGTTGAGCCAGTGAAAGAAACCATATCAATATCTGGATGACTTGAAATGTCTGATCCAACTCCGACCCCATCACCATTTACTAAATTAAAAACTCCTTTTGGAAAACCAGCTTCATGGATCATTTCAGCAAACAACATTCCCGATATAGGAGCAATTTCTGAGGGTTTTAAAATCATTGTACAACCAGTTGCAAATGCTGGAGCAACTTTAAGAGCGATTTGATTTATTGGCCAATTCCAAGGAGTTATTAATCCACAAACTCCAATTGGTTCATAACAAATATGGTTATTTGATTTTTCATCAAAATGTTCTTCAAAGTTAAAATTTTTAAGTCTTAATATAAAATCTTCTAAATGATCTCTTCCTGATGCAGTTTGAACATCGGTTGACCAATCCATTGGAGCACCCATTTCCAATGAAATAGCTTCTGCCATTTCATTAAATCTTTTTTTATAAATAGTTAATAATTTTTCTAATAATTTAATTCGTTCCTCTTTTGAGGTTTCTTTCCAAGTTTCAAATGCTGTTTTTGCAGCTTTTACTGCTCTATTTGTATCTTCTGTAGACCCTAGAGAAATTACTGCACAAGGATCTTCGTTACATGGATTGATAACATCAAAGTCATTTTTTTTAATTGGATCTACCCATTCACCATCAATATAAAATTTTCTTTTATCTAACATGATATTATTTTAGCACACTATTTAGATTTCATATCCTTTTTCCTCGGGCTCATTATCAACTAATTCTTCTGGGAAACCTTTAGCTCTAAAATCAATATTGTTTAAATCTTCCATTCTTTTCACGATCATAGAAGACCAAGCTCTAGATCCATACTTTTTTTGTCCATCTTTAAATATTTCAACAACTTTTGGAGATATCTCCAGTGGAGCATTTAACTTTTTCGCCAGATCATCAAACAAACCTGTATCTTTTAAAACTAAATCCATTGTAAAATTTATATTATAAGAACCATTCAAGATTACCTGACTTTCTGTTTCATGAACAAATGAATTTCCTGATGATGCAGCTATTCCTTTGAATGTTTTTTCAAGATCTAGATTAGATTTTTTAGCAACTGTCCAAGCTTCTCCTAAAGCAACTAAATGAACTGAGGCTAAATAATTTGTAATTACTTTAAGAGTACTTGCTGTACCCAATTCACCAGTATGTAAAACTTTTCTTCCCATGACTGTTAAGACAGGTAAAATTTTTTCAAATGCTTTTCTCTCACCACCTACAAAAATTGCAATATTTCCTGTTGCAGCTCTATGACAACCACCACTTACTGGGCCATCTAAAGGTATAGCATTTTTTGCAATTACTTTTTCTCCAATTCTCTTTACCTCAGCTTCATCAGTAGTACTCATTTCAAGCCAGATTTTATTTTCAGAAAGGCCTTGAAGCACTCCATCTTCAGCTTCCATAACTTCTGCACTTACTTTTAGAGATGGCAATGAAGTAATTACAAGATCAACTTGTTCTGCAAGTTCTTTTCCAGAGTTTGCAACTTTTGCACCAGAGCTTTTAAATTGATCTGTTAAATTTTGATCTATATCTCTTACAGTTAAGTCAAATCCATTTCTCATTAAACTTCCTGCAAGTTTAGCACCTACATTTCCTAGACCTATAAAACCTATCTTCATTATTTTACCTCTTCTTTTTTATTTTTTGTAAAAACTATTAATATGACACCAACAATTATTATTGCTCCACCAATGAATAGTTCTTTGGTTGGTTCTTCTCCTAAAAGAAAAATTGCAGCCAACAATCCTGTTGGAGGAATTCCCATGGTTACAATAGGTAGAACTTTATAAATTGGATTATTTTTTATGACATAATAAAAGCAACCATATGTAACTGGCTGCATTATAAAACCAATGTAAATTGCAATTATCCAATGATCAATTTTTGCATTAGCAATATAATTTATAGTATTTCCATCAATGATTGCTGATAATAATATTAAAATTGGACCAGAAAATAATGCCATCCAAGCAACCAATGCTAAAGGATTAATTTCTTTACTTAAAGGTTTCACCATTACTTGTCCAAGAGCCCAAATAGCTGAGCCTAATATCGTCAATCCAATACCTATAATTTTTCCATCTAAATTTGGTGAGCCAGTTAAAACATAAACACCGATAAACGCTATACCAATACCAATTAGCGCTCTAACTGTTGGTTTCTCTTTAAGCATAAAGTAAGCAAAAATAACTCCAAACGGTACCTCCATTTGAACCAATAAAACTGCAGAAGATGCATCAATCAAGTCTAAACCTGAGTAAGTAATACTGTACTGCAAAGTATTAGCTATTAAAGATGCTACGAATATTTTTAATAAATATCTTCTTGGTATTGGAAACCACCAGACTAAAATTGATGCCGCAAATACAAATCTTAAACCCATTAATAAAATTGGTGGAAAAGATTCGAATGCTGGTTTTGCAATGACAAATCCAAAGCCTAAAAAAATAGGAACCAACGATGCAATGAAGGTATCTTTTAAATTCATGTCGTTAATTTAATATTAATGATTATTAAAGAACTTCTGATATATTGATCTTTTAAAATATGAATTCAACAAAAATAGATCCAAAATATATTAGTAAATCAAATCCAAGAGTTGGTTTAATAGCTCTTGCAAGTGATTTTATGATTGAGAGAGATTTCATTAATGTCATAAAAGACAGAGAAATTGATTTTTTTGTTAATCGTATCGAGTGTTACAATCCATTAACTCGAGAAAACCTGATTAAAATGTCTAATAAAGTAACTGAGGTTGCAAAAGATATTTTACCAAATCAAGATATTGATTGTGTTGTTTATGGTTGTACTTCTGGGACCATTGCAGCTGGATATAATTCTATTGAACAAAAAGTAAAAGCAGCAAAACCAATGGCTGAAGTTACAACGCCTAGCACTGCAGCAATTAAAGCTTTAAAAAAATTAAATATAAATAAAATTTCTTTGTTCACACCTTATAGTAAAAAGCTAAATGATGAGGTTTTAGATTATTTTAAAACAGAAGGTTTTGAAATTACTTCTAATTCATACTTTGATATCGAAGCTGATTATGACATTGGTAAAGTAGATCAAGATTATTTATATGAAGTATTGTCTAAAATTGATTTAAATGGGGCAGAGGCTTTGTTTGTTTCGTGTACAGCATTACCTGTATTACCAATTATTGATAAACTTGAGAAAAAATTAAACACAGTAGTTTTATCTAGTAATCAAGCATTAATTTGGGATACACTTGTAAAAATAAATAAAAATAACTCTGTTGAGGGATTTGGAAAACTATTTGAGGCAAACTAATGTCATTTACTAAAGAAGAATACAAACAGAGATTAAAAAAAGTTCAAAAAATGATGCAAGAAAAAGGCATCGAACTTTTAATTTCTCATGACACTAATAATTTATATTATCTAACTGGTTATGATGCCTGGTCATTCTATTATGCTCAATGTGCAATTGTTCATGTAAATGCTGATGAACCATTATGTTTTGTGAGAGCTCAAGATGCAGGTGGAGCTTATATAAAAACTTATTTGAAAGATGAAAATATTTTGGTGTATGACGAAGAGTACATTCATACTTGGCCAAAACATCCTTACGATAGATTAGTTGAAATAATTAAAGAAAGAAAATGGGACAATCTTTCAATTGGGTTAGAGATGGATGCTCACTATTTTACTGCTTTTTGTTATGAAAAAATAAAACAAGGTTTGCCAAATGCTAAAATAAAAGACAGTGATCGATTGGTAAATTGGGCAAGATTTACAAAATCTGATGCAGAAATAAATTATATGAAATCTGCAGCAAAAATTTCAGAACAAGGAATGAAAACTGCAATAGAAGTTATTAAACCTGGTGTAAGGCAGTGTGATGCAGTTGGTGAAATTCAAAAAGCACTTTTTTATGGAACAGAGGAATTTGGTGGTGAATATTCTAGTATTGCAACTCTTCTTCCAACAGGAAAAGGTACTTCTGCTTCACATTTGACAGCTACTCAAGACAAATTTGTTGAGGGAGAAGCAACAATTATTGAACTTTCTGGAGTTTATAAAAGGTATCATGCACCAATGGCTAGAACAGTTTTACTTGGAAAACCCAATCAATTAAAAATTGATACGATGAATAAAACTATTGAAGCCTTAAACTCTGGTATTAGCGCAATTAAAGCAGGAAATACAGTAGATGATGTTGCTCAAGCTTTTTGGAAAATACTCGATAAATATGGTATCGAAAAAAGATCAAGAACTGGCTATTCAATTGGGATTGGTTACCCTCCTGATTGGGGAGAGCATACTCTAAATATATATAAAGGAGACAAGACAGTTCTTGAGCCTAATGTTTGTTTTCATATGATTGCTGTGATGCAGTTTGGTGACTGGGGTGTTGAGGCGTCCGAGGCTATTAGGGTTACAGAAAATGGTTCAGAGTTATTTTGTAATTTTCCAAAAGAGCTTCATATCAAGAGTTAATTTACTATTGAAATCTACTTTCACAAATGTTTAATAATCAACTTTATGTCTAAAAATCCAGAATTCGTAAAATTTGATAAAGTAGATAAAAGTTATGACGGGAAAGTACTTGTCGTTAAAGACCTACAATTAGATATTGCTGAAGGTGAATTTATAACAATGCTTGGACCATCTGGTTCAGGTAAAACAACTTGTTTAATGATGTTGGCTGGATTTGAAACTCCAACTAATGGAGAAATTTTATTAGACGGAAATATTATTTCAAATATTCCACCTCACAAAAGAGGTATTGGAATGGTGTTCCAAAATTATGCACTGTTTCCACACATGACAGTTTATGAAAATTTAGCTTTTCCTTTAAGAGTAAGAAAAGTTGAAAAAGATGAAATTGATAAAAAAGTAGACAAAGCTTTATCGATGGTTTCTTTAAATGGATTTGAATCTAGAATGCCAGCACAACTTTCTGGAGGACAACAACAAAGGGTTGCTGTTGCAAGAGCACTAGTATTTGATCCAGCTGTTGTTTTGATGGATGAGCCACTTGGCGCATTAGATAAAAATTTAAGAGAGAGCATGCAGTATGAAATTAAACATATCCACGAAAGTATTGGTGTCACAGTTGTATATGTTACTCATGATCAAAGTGAAGCTCTTACTATGTCAAACAGAATAGCTGTATTTAACGATGGTAAAGTTCAACAGTTATCTGATCCAGCAGAACTATATGAGAAACCAGTAAACTCTTTTGTTGCAGAATTCATTGGTGAAAATAATACATTTAATGGTGAGGTCTCTGATATAGATAAAGATAAATGTAAAGTTAAATTAGGTAATGCAGAAATATTAGCTAATCCTATTTCAGTAAAATCCAAAGGTGAAAAAACTACAGTATCTTTAAGACCTGAAAGAGCATTAATTAATCCAACTGATAAAATGGATAATATGTTCACTGGAAAAATTGAAGAAGTTATTTACCATGGTGATCACACAAGAGTTAGACTAGACTTGCTTGGTAGTTCTGAGTTTATTTTAAAAGTGCCAAACAGCACTTCCAAACTTGAGCTAAAAGTAAAAGAAGATATCAATATTGGTTGGAATAGTGTTGATGCTAGAGCTTTAGATCCTAAATAATTTCAATTAAATATCCAAAATAACATTAGATAAAATGAGCTGTTGACTTCACTTGCTCATTTTGGTGTACTTTCGTTATATAAATTAATTTATATTAACGTTTAAACGGAGGAATAATGAAAAAATTAAGTAAATTATTACTTGCTCTTTCTTTTGCTCTTTCAATAACTTCATCAGCATTTGCAGTTACTGTTGCATCTTGGGGTGGAGCTTATACAGAGTCTCAAAAGTTAGGGTATGGTGATCCGACTGCTAAGGCACTTGGAGTAGATATCAACTGGGTTGACTACTCTGGTGGTTTATCAGAAATTAAAGCACAAAAAGAAGCAGGTGCTATTACTTGGGATATCATAGACCTGTTTGCATTCGATACAATTAACGGATGTGATGAAGGTTTATTTGTTAAATTTGATTTTGACAAAGACTTCCCAGCTGCACCAGATGGAACTCCTGCAAGTGAAGATTTCTTCACAGGAATGCCAAGTGAATGTGCTGTAGGAAACATCTTATATTCTTGGAACTATGCTTTTGATACAAGAGCATTTGGTGGAAAAGAGCCTAAAACTATTAAAGACTTCTTTAACACTAAAAAATTCCCAGGAAAAAGAGCAATCTATACTAGTGCATTAACTAATTTAGAAATTGCTTTAGCTGCGGATGGCGTGAAGTTAGGTGACGGCGGAACTAGAGTTTACAGAAAACTTCTAGAAGACGGTGGAATAGACAGAGCGTTAAATAAAATTAAAGAACTATGTACAGATCCAAATGGTGGATGTGTATTCTGGTCTGCAGGTGCTCAACCACCTGAATTATTAGTTGCTGGTGAAGTTGTAATGGCAACTGGTTGGAACGGAAGATTCTTCAATGCTGAAGTTGGTGAAGGTGCTCCAATTAAACAAGTATGGGATGGTCAAGGACTTGACTATGAATATTTCGCACTTGTTGATGGTGGTCCAGACCAAGAGAATGCTATGAAAGCTTTAGCTATGATGACTAACACTGAAATGTTAGCTGGTAGCGCGAAGTACATCGCATACGCTCCATGGAGAAAATCTTCTCTTGATGTAATCACAGCTGGTGAGCCATGGTACAAAGATGGTAAAACAGAAATGATGCCTCAAATGCCAACTGCTCCTGCTAACACTAAAAACTATTTCTTAGTAGACCCATTCTTCTGGGCTGACTACGGAACAGAGATTGGTGAGAAGTGGGAAGCTTTTAAAGCAGGCCTATAATTTCAGTTTTAATCACTGAATTTATATAATATATTTAGGGCGGTTATTAACTAACCGCCCTATTTTTTTATGAGCTCTGAAACTAAACAAATTTTAACAACTGACGGAATACCACTCGAGGTCAGTTTAAAAAAAGCTGAACGGAAGAATAAGATTAAAGCTTTTCTTCTAGTAGCTCCTCTACTTTTATTTTTAGTAATTACTTACATTTTTCCAATTGGTGAAATGTTTACCAGAAGTATTGATGACAAAATGATCACAAATATGCTTCCAAAGACATTTAAATCTATGGAAACATGGGATGGAAAAGAATTACCATCAGAGGAAGTGTTTGAGAGTTTTTATTATGATTATAAGGTTTTAGTTGAAAACCAAGAGCATGGAAAACTTGGACAAAGATTAAATAAAGAGAAAAATGGTTTTAACTCAACAACGAAAAGACTTTTCAGAAATATTAAAAGAAAAAAAATAGACGAAACCGCTAGTTTCAAAGAACAAATGATAAAGGTTCATAAGAACTGGGGTAACGTTGAGTATTGGCAGGCAATAAAAAGGACAGCTCCACCTTATACATTAGCTAAATATCTAAAGGGTATGGATATGTATTTTGCTGCTGATGGAAGTATTGCTCAGGTTGATGAAGATAGAAGAATTCATAGGATCTTATGGTTAAGAACTTTAGAAATTGCTTTTTTTGTAACTCTATTCTGTTTTTTAATGGGTTATCCTATTGCTCATTTATTAGCAACATTGCCAATGAAGTATTCAAATCTTTTGATGATTTGTGTTCTTCTTCCATTCTGGACTTCATTGCTAGTTCGAACTGCGAGTTGGATGATTTTGTTACAGCAACAAGGAGTCGTTAATGATTTTTTTGTCATGATAGGGTTGGTTGCTGACGATAACAGACCAGAGATGATGTATAATAAAGTTGGAACTTATGTGGCAATGACACAAATATTATTACCTTTCATGGTTCTTCCACTTTATAGTGTTATGAAAACAATCTCTCCAAGTTTAATGCGAGCAGGGAAATCTTTAGGAGGAACTCCATTCGTCGCTTTTTGGAAAGTATATTTTCCATTAACTATTCCAGGAATAGGAGCAGGATGTTTGTTAGTATTTATTTTAGCAATTGGATATTACATTACTCCAGCATTAGTTGGCGGTGCGTCTGGAACATTAATCAGTAACCAGATTGCTTATCATATGAAAACAACATTAGATTGGAGCTTTGCATCTGCGATGGGATTAATGTTGTTAACTGGAGTTTTAGTTATTTATTGGATTTATAATAAACTAGTTGGGGTAGACAATATTAAATTAGGATAAATATGGCATTACCAAGTTATACAGAAACACGTTATAGAATTTGGCATTATTTTTATTTAGCTATTTGTGCTTTTGTATTTTTCTTTTTAGTCGCGCCTCTATTTGTAATATTTCCATTATCATTTAATGCTGAGGAATTTTTAGTTTTTTCAGAAGGAATGAAAAATCTTGATCCTGATGCTTTTTCTTTACGATGGTATAAGGATATGGTTTATGGAACTAAAAACCCATGGGGATTAGCTGCAAAAAATAGTTTTATAATTGCAATATTTGCTACAATAGGTTCAATAATATTGGGAACATTAGCTGCACTAGGTTTGAGCAGTAGGCACATGCCTTATAAAGGAATTATAATGGCAACTCTTATTTCTCCTATGATTGTTCCATTAATTATATCAGGTGTTGCAATATTCTTTTTCATGGCAAAAGTTGGTTTAGCAGCTACACATACAGGAATAGTGTTTGCTCACATAATACTAGGAACTCCATTTGTTGTAATTACAGTGACAGCAACACTATCTGGATTTGATCATAGTGTAACAAGAGCAGCAGCTAGTTTAGGGAGTAACCCTGTAAACACGTTCATGAAAATTACTCTTCCTTTAATATTACCAGGAGTAATATCAGGTGGATTATTTGCATTTGTAACTTCATTTGATGAAGTG
Source organism: Candidatus Pelagibacter sp. HIMB1506 (assembly GCF_052047935.1). Taxonomy (NCBI): domain Bacteria; kingdom Pseudomonadati; phylum Pseudomonadota; class Alphaproteobacteria; order Candidatus Pelagibacterales; family Candidatus Pelagibacteraceae; genus Candidatus Pelagibacter; species Candidatus Pelagibacter sp. HIMB1506. Next base: position 165,155 of record NZ_JBNAIS010000001.1, read on the forward strand.
GTTGTAGTTTTATTTCTTGCTGGTTTAGAAAATACTACAATTCCAGTACAGATGTGGACTGGTCTAAGAGAACAGTTAAGTCCAACAATTTTAGCTGTTGCAACATGTTTAATTATTCTTTCGACTTTAATCTTGATTAGTGCAGAATTATTAAGAAGAAGATCTGAGAGATTAAGAGGAATAAATAGATAAAATTAAATTGCTTCAATTATTGTTGCAATTCCCATTCCTAAACCAATACATTGAGTAGCAAGAGCGTATTTTTTATTTTCTCTTTTCAAAAGTTGTGCAGCTTTTCCTGTTATCCTTGTACCTGTTGCGCCTAAAGGATGTCCTAAAGCAATTGCTCCACCATCCAAATTTACTTTATTAATATCTATTTCTAAATCTTTGATACAAGCTAGTGATTGAGATGCGAAAGCTTCATTTAGCTCCACAATATCAATGTCTTTTATTGAAAGTTTAGCTCTTTCTAAAGCTTTTTTGGTCGCTGAAATTGGCCCTAACCCCATATAGTTTGGATCACATCCTTCAACAGCAGTAGATTTTATTCTCCCAAGAATTTCTAAACCATTCTCTTTTGCAAAATTTTCTTCACATATTAGAGTTGCAGCAGCTCCATCAGTTAGAGGAGACGAAGTTGCAGCTGTTACAGTTCCATTTTGATCAAACACCAACTTTAAACTATCTAATTTTTCCATTGTGCTATTAGGTCTTATATTTTCATCTAATTCACAATCACCTATTTTAGTAATCTCGTTTTTAAATTTATTTTTTTGTTGTGCTTCATTTGCTTTTCTATGACTTTCTAAAGCAAACTCTTGTTGCTTAGTTCTTGAAATATTATATTTTTTTGCAACATTCTCAGCAGTAATTCCCATTGATAAATATAAATGTGGATTTTGTTTTGCTTCATCAGAATAAGGGTAGGGTAAAGGATCAAAGCCAGTTCTTACTCTTGTCATGCTTTCAACACCTCCACAAATAAATATCTTACCTGATCCCATTGCTATTTTTCCTGCAGCAATATGAATTGCCTCCATTGAAGATCCACACCATCTATCTACAGACATACCAGGAACTCTCATATCTAGATCTGATAAAAAAGTAACTAATCTTCCAATATTAAAACACTGTTCACCAACTTGAAAAGCACAACCAATAACAACATCATCAATTTCCTTTGGATTAATTTTTGATTGTGAAACAAGATTTTTAATTACTTCAGATAGTAAATTAACTGGTTTTACATCTATTAATTTCCCTTTATTTGCCATTGCAAAAGGTGATCTGGAGTAACCAGCTATTACTGAATTGTACATTTTTCTCTTTAATATTGTGTTAATTTATATAGCTTACCAATTTAATTAATCAGGAAATTTGTCTTATTTCAAGTTTTTGATTAATTCAATAGAAGTTTATTTATTATGGATATTAAAAAAGTAGTTGTTATTGGATCTGGTACAATGGGTAGTGGAATTGCAGCGCACCTGTGTAATGCAAATGTCCCTGTAACTCTTTTAGATTTAACAACAGAAATATCTGAAAAAGCTAGAGACAGAATTTACAAATCAAGACCTCCATTACTTTTAGATAAAACTAAAATTGAAAATATTAAAGTTGGAAATATTAATGATAATTTTGATGTAGTAAAAGAAGCTGATTGGGTTGTTGAGGCTGTTGTTGAAAGAATTGATATAAAGCACAATATTTATGAAAAAATATTTAAGAATAGAAAACATGGAGCAATTGTTTCATCAAACACATCATCTATCCCAATTAAAGTTTTGTCAGAAAAATTAACTGAAGAAGAAAAAAAGGATTTTTGTATAACTCACTTCTTTAATCCAGTTAGATACATGGGATTATTAGAAATTGTAAAAAATGAAAATAATGATTTAAATAAAATCAATTCTCTTAAAAAATTTTGTGAAATTGAATTAGGCAAAGGTGTGATCGTTTGTAATGATACACCTGGTTTCTTAGGAAATAGAATAGGTGTTTATGCAATGCAGGTAGCAATGACTGAAGCATTTAGAATGAAATTATCAATTGAAGAAGCTGATGCAGTTTTTGGAAGACCAATGGGTATACCTAAAACAGGAGTTTTTGGCTTATATGACTTGATTGGAATTGATTTGATGGCTGATGTTTTAAAAAGCTTTATTAAAGAACTTTCTGATAATGATGAATTTCAAATTGTTGCAAAAGAAATACCACTTGTAAAAAAATTGATTGATACTGGTTACACTGGACGAAAAGGAAAAGGTGGTTTTTACAGAATGAATAAAAGTGGAAACCAAAAAATATTAGAAGCTATCAATTTAGAAACAGGCGAATATACAACCTCAAAAAAAATAGATTTAGGAGTTGAGACTGTAGATATTAATAATTTAATTAATCGAAAAGATAAATATGGAGAATATGCTTGGGAAGTAGTTTCTAAAATAATTAAATACGCGTCTTCTCTAGTTCCAGGAATTACAGATAAGTTAAATGATATAGATGAAGCAATGAGACTTGGTTTCAATTGGGCAATGGGTCCTTTTGAAATGTTAAAATCAATTGGAGTAGAAAACTTTTTTTCAAGGATAGATAATTTTGAAAATAATAAATTTTTAGAAAATTTATCTAAGTCAAAAGATGAAAACTTTTATGGAGATAGACAATTATATACTGATATTGAAACACTAGGAAAAATTAGACCAACAGCAATAAAAGTAGATAAAAATAATTCTGCTGAAATTCACCGTTTTAAAGATTTTAATATAGTCGAATTTACTACAAAAGCTTGTGCACTAGATTACGACTCAATGGATGCATTAAAAAATGCAACTGACAAACCACTTATTGTTATGAATGAAAGCATGCAATTTTCTGCAGGTGTGAATTTGAGTTATACGATGAATTTTGCAGATAAGAATGATTTCAAATCTATAGAAAAATTTATTAAATACTTTCAGGATACTTGCAAAACATTAAAATATTCAAAGTACCCAGTAGTTTCCGCACCTTCAGGTCTTACTTTAGGCGGTGGTTTTGAAGTTTTAGTTCAAAGTAACTTTGTTGCATCACACACAAATATTGTGGTTGGTCTTGTAGAAACAATTGTTGGATTAGTGCCAGCTGGAGGTGGATGTAAAGAAATGTTATGGAGATGGTCACAAACAGAAGAAGCAAAATCTGATCCTGATTATGCTCCTCTAAAAGTTTTCGATATCATTGGATACGCAAAAACTGCAACTTCCCCTGTAGAAGCAGAGCCTTTAAAATATTTAAAACCTGAGGATAGAAAAATCATGAATAGAAACAGTCTTTTTGAGGAGGCTAGAAAACTTATCCATGAAAACAACGATTTTGTTCCTCCAGAAGAGTGCAAATTTAATCTATCAGGCAAACCTTTGAAAGAAAAGATGATTAAAGTTTTAGAGAAATTATATAATGATAAAATAATATTAGATCATGGAATGCATGTTGGAACTGAACTTGCAAATGTTTTAAGTGGTGGTGATACAAATTTAGATAAAACTTTATCAGAAGATGATCTTTATAAGTTAGAGTTAGATTCTTTTATGAGATTGATAGAAACCAAACAAACTCAAGATAGAATTAAACATACTCTTTCAACCGGAAAACCTTTAGTTAATTAGTCTCTAACATTCTAAAAGTGTTTATATAATCAGGTCTAAGTACATAGATTGCTTTATTCCCTGTTTTAATTTTCTTAAGAATATCTAGACCAAACTTTACTTTTCCAAGTGGAGTGTATTCTCCTTGATAAATTGGGATATCTTTCAAGGTAATAAAAAATTCACTATCTTCAGAGTCAAATTCTGTTGATCTTGCAAAACTGACACTACCTTCAGTAAATTCAAAATCGTCACTAAGTTCTGATTTCAATAATCCCAATCCTGATTTTCCACTTCCAATTTTTGAGTAATCTAAATATTTAATATTCCCAAATTCAATATCACCAGCTTGAACTAAAGTATTTTCAACAACTTTATAGAATGCCGAACCATCATACATTTTTTTTTCAATTAGCGTTTTAAATCTTTCAACCGCTTTAGGAGAGATTTCAGGATATAACTCAATGATAACATTTCCACATTCTAAATTCATTACAGCGATATTATTTGGGTTCTTAAAGTTTAATTTTTTTAAATCATTGTTGTCTATAAATAGACATTTATTTTTTAATAAAAAAAAAGATGAAAAAGCAGAAACGGCTAAGACTATTAAAAAAATAAATAAAATTTTTTCTGATTTTGATGCCTTAATTGTTTTAATCATAAAATATTTTCATCTATTTTAGATATATTTAATTTAATAAAATTAACCTTATTATTTAATATAGTGTCGTTTTTTATTTTCTCTTCAATCAAATTTTTATTAACCATTAAAAAAGAAAAGATTTCAGCCATATCTTCTGATGGAATTGATTTGGAATATTCTGTTAAAAAACCATTGGTATTTTTATATAAATCTAAATTTAATCTATCTGAGCAAGTGGAACATTCAGCGTATTTAAAATCAGAATTATTAAATAAAGAAAATTTTTGATCATTAAAATCATCCTCATAACTATTTTGAATCATGTGGAAAATCTCATGATGAATCATTCTTTCAAAATATTTTCCGTTAAAGTTTATGTCTAAAATTAAAGTTCTATTTTTATTATCTGGTATTCCGCCAGTATTGATGTTCGAAATAAATAAACCTTCACAAAATACAACATATTTTAAATTTATTTTTTTAAGAAATTTAGAATTGTATCTTTTAATATTTCTCTCAATTGTTGGAAATTTTGTATTAAGATTTTCTTTATTTGTCTTATTGCAAGTAATGTTGTCATCTACTCCTATTTTAAAATCTCCTTTTGCATTTAAATAACGGATATTGTTCTTATTTTTTAGTTTATAGATTTCCAAGTTAGGAATTTTGATTAGATTGTATATTTCATCAGCATTTACCTGTGAAAACTGAAATATTAAGATGAATAAAATAATAATTTTCATTAATTTATTATAGACGAATTAGATTAGATAATATTATCTTAGATTATTAAAAAATGACAAAAGAAAGAAATAAAAATCCTATTCAACCAGTAAGTGGAACAAAAGTGCCTCGATATGCTGGTCCAAGTACTTTTGCAAGATTACCAGAATTAAGAGATGTCGAGAGCTGTGATGTAGCGATTGTTGGTGTTCCGTTTGATGCTGGAACCAGTTATAGACCAGGAGCTAGATTTGGTCCTCAGAGTATAAGACAAGCATCTAGACATTTAAGAACAAATTATCATCCAAGTTATGATGTGGAACCTTTTAAAATTCAACAAGTTGCAGATGCAGGAGATATTTCGTGTAATCCATTTAGCATTGATGAAGCTATTAAACAAATAGAAGAGGGAGCAACTGATCTATTAAACAAAGTAGGTGGAATAATTAGTTTAGGTGGCGATCATACAATTGCAGTGCCATTATTAAGAGCAATTAATAAAAAAAATAAAGGACCAGTTTCTCTAGTTCATTTTGATGCTCACTTAGATACTTGGGATACTTATTTCGGCGCTCCATATACACATGGAACTCCATTTAGAAGAGCAAGAGAAGAAGGTTTATTTTTAGATGATGCTTCAATGCATGTGGGAATAAGAGGACCTCTTTACAGCAGAGATGATTTAAAAAATGATGAAAGTTTTGGTTTTAAAATAATTCACTGTGATGAATTTCAAACTGAAGGAACAGATAAAATTGCAGAAAGAATTAGAAAAAGAGTCGGAGATAATCCACTTTATTTATCTATAGATATTGATGTTTTGGATCCCGCATTTGCACCTGGTACAGGAACGCCAGAAATTGCAGGAATGACAACTAGAGAAATGGTAAATGTATTAAGGGGTTTGTCTGGATTAAATTTAGTTTCAGCTGATGTAGTAGAAGTTTCACCAGCATATGATCATGCTGAAGTTACATCTCTTGCAGCTGCAACAATAGTTTACGAATTAACAAATTTATTTGCAAAATCATAAGGAAAGGATAATTTTAAATCATGTTAGATAAAAAAAATTTTTATATTAATGGTGCTTGGGTTAAACCAAACAGCGCTGAAGAAATTAAAGTAATCGATCCAGCTACAGAAGATAACTGTGCTGTAATTACTTTGGGAAATAAAGCAGATGTTGATCTAGCAGTTAGTGCAGCAAAAGATGCTTATGAGTCTTGGGCTTTTTCCTCTAAAGAAGAAAGAATTGCATTATTAGAAAAACTTTATGAAAATTATAAGAAAAGATGGGCAGATATTGCAGAAGCCATAACTCTTGAAATGGGTGCACCAAAAGATTTTGCTACAAAATTACAAGCAGGAACAGGAGCAAGTCATATTAAATCATTTATCAGATATTTGAAAAATTTCGAATTTGAAAAACCTTTGGGAGAGCACGCTCCTAACCAAAGATTAATATATGAACCCAAAGGTGTTTGTGCATTAATAACACCTTGGAATTGGCCAATGAACCAAGTTTGTTTAAAAGTAATGCCAGCAATTGCTGCAGGTTGCACAATGGTTTTAAAACCATCAGAATTAGCGCCACTTTCATCAATGATACTTGCTGAAATTATTGATGAGGTAAAATTTCCAAAAGGTGTGTTTAATTTAGTTAATGGTGATGGAGCAACAACAGGTGATGCTCTTACAAGCCATCCAGATATTAATATGATTTCTTTCACAGGCTCAACAAGAGCTGGAGCTTTGATTTCTCAAAATGCTGCTAAAGATTTTAAAAGAGTAAGCTTAGAGCTAGGTGGTAAAGGGGCAAATATAATTTTTAAAGATGCTGATCCAGAAGCAATTGAAAGAGGTGCTTTAAGATGTTTTAGAAATTCTGGACAATCTTGTAACGCTCCAACAAGAATGTTGGTTGAAAAATCAATGTATGATGAAGCTATAGAGAGATTAAAAAAATATACTGAAAATTTTGAAGTGGGTGATCCTAAAAAAGAAGGAGAGCACATAGGTCCGGTTATTTCAGAAACTCAATACAATAAAATTCAAACTTTAATTCAAAAAGGTATTGATGAAGGAGCAAAATTAGTTGCTGGAGGAACAGGCAAACCTGATGGATTAGATAAAGGTTACTTTGTTAAACCAACTGTTTTTGCAGATGTAAATAATGATATGGATGTTGCAAGAACTGAAATTTTTGGACCTGTTCTATCTGTTATCCCATTTGAAACAGAGGAAGAAGCAATTAAAATTGCAAATGACACTTCATATGGATTAACAAACTATATTCAAACTCAAGACTCTGAAAAAGTTCAAAGAGTTGCCAGAAAATTAAGATCTGGAATGGTAGATGTTAATGGAGCTGGTATTGCTGTTGATGCACCATTTGGAGGTTTCAAACATTCTGGTATCGGTAGAGAAGCTGGCGAACATGGCTTAGAAGAATTTTTAGAGGTGAAAGCAGTAGGTGGTTGGAGTTAATTTACCGATTTATCTTTTACACCTTCTAAAAATTTAAGGCATTTTTTCATTTCGTTTAATTCTATAAACTCATCAATTTTGTGAGCTTGTTCTATGGATCCAGGTCCACAAACAACTGTACTAATACCTAGTTCTTGAAATAAACCAGCCTCCGTTCCAAAAGAAACTACTTCTCTTGAATTATCACCAGTTATATTTGATACAAATTCACATGCCTCAGACTCATTTAACCTATTAAACCCAACTACTTCACCAATCGTTTCTTTTTTTATGTAAGAATCTGGAAATACTTTTTTCATTTCTGGTAACAGTACTTCATTTGCATATTTATCAATTTCATTTGTTACAAATTCTCCATCCTCTTTAACAACTGGCCTTGTTTCCCATTCAACACTACATTTGTCCGCAATGACATTATGAGCAATACCACCTTTAATACCTCCGATTGATAAAGTTGAATGTGGAGGGTCAAAAATACTATCTTCTTTAACTCGTTTTTTTAACTGTTCTCTTATTTCTAAAAGTTTTCCAACATACCTAGTAGCATATTCTGCAGCATTTACTCCTAAATGTGGTTTTGAACTATGTCCTGCTAGCCCTCCAAAGTGAACTGTGTATTCATTCATACCTTTGTGAGCATCTATTATTTTCATTGTAGTTGGTTCACCAATTATACAAATTCCATTTTTGATATCTCTTTTTTTTAACTCCTCTATCAACAGAGGAGCGCCAATACATGCAGTCTCTTCATCAAAAGTGTAACAGAAATGTAAGTCTCTATCTAAATTACTTTCTTTAAAAATTGGTGCATAAGCAAGTGTGCATGCAATAAAACCTTTCATGTCACATGATCCCCTTCCATAAAGTTTATCGTTTTTAATTGTTGCAACAAATGGATCACTGCTCCAACCTTTAGAGACTGGAACTACATCAGTGTGTCCTGATAGAATAATTGGTTTTTTTGAACTTTGATTTTTTGCTTTTAAAGTTCCAAAGAGATTAACTCTTTTTTTATCATCATCGTAAACTTTGAAAGTATTTATTCCGATATTATTTAAAATTTTTTCACAATAATCAATCAAATTACTATTATCTTGGCCTGAGATAGTTTTAAACGCAATTAAGTCAGTTAAAATCTTGATTGATTTTTCATATAAATTGTTATCTATACTCATAAACTTAAAACACTATATTATATTATGATTAAAGAGCAAATTACCTATGACATTTTTGACAAAGCAGATATTAGAGTTGGTACTGTAATTTCAGTTAAAAAAAATGAAAAGGCTAGAAAACCATCTTTAGTGGTTGAAGTAGATTTTGGAAGTGAAATTGGTATCAAACAATCATCAGCTCAAATTACTCATTATTATAATGAGGAGAATTTAAAAGGAAAGCAAGTCATTGCAGTTTGTAATTTTCCTGAGAAAAATATTGCTGGTGTAGTTTCACAAGTATTAGTTTTAGGAGCAATAGATGCTGAAGGGAAAGTTACTTTAGTACACCCATCACAAAAAGCTGAGAATGGTTTACCAATTGCCTAGTAATGCATCCTGAAATTCTCTCGATAACTTTATTTGGAATTGTTGCTGCATTTACACCTGGTCCTAATAACTTTGTTGCTTTTTATTCTGGTTTTAACTTTGGTATAGTTAGAACACTTCCACATATAATTGGGGTTACTCTTGGTTTTCCCTTTTTATTATTATGCCTAGCTTTAGGTTTGATAAATATATTTAAGCTTTATCCTTTAATTCAAGAAATATTAAAATATTTAGGAACTCTATTTTTGATTTATTTAGCTTATAAAATTTCTTTTTCAGGTCCATCAAACCAAGAAAATAAAAATAAAAATCCGATTAAATTTCATGAAACTTTTATCTTTCAGTTTTTAAATCCTAAAGGTGTAATTGCATCTATAATTCTTGTATCAACCTATATAAATCCAGGTGAAACATTTGTGAGTTATACGACTCAAATTTTTGTTATGGCTTTACTAGTTTCAGTAACGAGCATAACTCTTTGGACATTTTTGGGTAAATTCTTTAGGAAATTTGCGACAAATCAGAAATTTATTAATTATTTTAATTATGCTATGTCACTGCTTCTTTTAACAAGCATAATAACTTTTTATTTATAAAATATGACACCAGGAAACAAAAATTCTTATAATTCTCTTAAAAAAATTAATATCAACAACAAAGAGTATAATTATTATTCATTAAGCGAAGCAGAAAAAAATGGGCTAGATGGAATTAATAAACTTCCAAAATCTCTAAAAGTTTTATTAGAAAATTTATTAAGATACGAAGATGATTTGAGTGTTACAAAATCTCAAATAGAAGCAATTAAAAATTGGCTGGAAACAAAAAAATCAAAAACTGAAATTGCCTATAGACCTGCAAGAGTTTTGCTTCAAGATTATACAGGAATTCCTGCTGTTGCAGATTTAGCTGCAATGAGAGAGGCTGTTAAAGAAAAAAATAAAGATCCCAATACAATCAATCCATTATCAGCAGTTGATCTTGTAATTGATCATTCTGTTCAAGTTGATCAATCTGCAAAAGCAGATTCATTTGAAAAAAACGTAGATATAGAATTCAATAGAAATGGTGAGAGATATTCATTTTTAAAATGGGGACAACAAGCTTTTGATAATTTTAGAATTGTCCCTCCAGGAACAGGAATTTGTCATCAGGTAAATTTAGAATACTTATCTAAAGTAGTTTGGTCTGAAGAATTTAAAGGTGAGAAATATATATTTCCAGATACACTTGTCGGCACAGACAGCCATACAACGATGGTTAATGGACTTTCTGTTTTAGGCTGGGGAGTAGGAGGTATTGAAGCAGAAGCAGGAATGTTAGGCCAACCTATATCTATGTTGATACCTGAAGTGATTGGTTTTGAAGTTAAAAATAAAATGCCCGAAGGTACGACGGCAACAGATCTTGTTTTAACAGTGGTTAAAATGTTAAGAGATAAAGGTGTTGTTGGAAAATTTGTAGAATTTTATGGAGATGGATTAAAAAATCTAACTCTTGCAGATAGAGCAACTATTGCAAATATGGCTCCAGAATACGGTGCTACCTGTGGTTTTTTTCCAATAGATGATGAAACTTTAAAATATTTAAAATTTTCAGGAAGAGATCAGCACACTGTTGAAGTAGTTGAAAAATATGCAAAAGAACAAGGGTTATGGGCAAGTAATGATTTAGAATTTACTGATGTAATTTCATTAGACATGTCTACAGTTGTACCAACTATTTCTGGGCCAAAAAGACCTCAAGATAAAGTTTTGTTAACTGATGCACCAACTTCATTTAAAAAAGTTTTATCTGAAGCAACTAATAAAGATAAAAAATCAATATCAAAAGTTTCAAATACTGATTATGAAATTCAAGATGGTTCAATTTTAATTGCTGCAATAACTTCATGTACCAATACTTCAAATCCAAATGTTTTAATTGGAGCAGGTTTGCTTGCAAAAAAAGCTGTTGAGTATGGATTAGAAGTTAAACCATGGGTTAAAACATCATTAGCACCTGGATCTCAAGTAGTGACTGACTATTTAGAAAAAGCTGGTTTAAATACTTATTTAGATCAATTAGGTTTTAATTTAGTTGGATACGGATGCACTACTTGTATTGGAAACTCAGGACCATTACCTGAAAATATAGTAGAGGCAATCCAAAAAGAAAATATTCACGCTGTTTCTGTACTATCAGGAAATAGAAATTTTGAAGGAAGAATTTCCCCACATATTAAAGCAAACTATTTAGCTTCTCCACCATTGGTGGTTGCTTATGCAATTGCTGGGCACATGGAGTTTGATTTATACAAAGATTCTCTTGGAAAAAGTAAAGATGGGAAAGATATTTTTTTAAAAGATATTTGGCCATCAAATCAAGAAATAGAAGATACTTTAAAACAATCTTTGAATGCTGATATGTTTATTCAAAGATACTCAAATGTTTCTGATGGTCCTACTCAATGGCAACAAATTAAAACTGAAAAAAGCAGTATTTACAAATGGGATGAAGGTTCAACTTATGTAAAAAAACCTCCATTCTTTGAAGGTTTGTCTGATGAACCAGAAGGATTTAAAGAAATTAAAGATGCAAGACCGTTATTAATATTAGGTGATATGATAACAACAGATCACATTTCACCAGCTGGAAGCATACAAAAAGATAGTCCAACTGGAGAATATTTTATGGAACATCAAATTTTACCTAAAGATTATAATTCTTATGGCTCAAGAAGAGGGAATCATGAAGTTATGATGAGAGGAACTTTTGCAAATATTAGAATTAGAAATGAAATGGCACCAGGAACCGAAGGTGGATTTACAAAATTATATCCTGAAGAAAAAGTAATGCCTGTTTATGATGCAGTTGTTGAGTATAAAAAAAGAGGAACTGATTTAGTCGTTATAGGTGGTAAAGAATATGGAACAGGCTCTTCAAGAGATTGGGCTGCTAAAGGAACTAAACTTTTAGGAGTAAAAGCAGTTATTGCTGAAAGCTTTGAAAGAATTCATAGATCAAATTTAATTGGAATGGGAATTTTACCGCTGCAATTTAAAGATGGAGAAAACAGAAAAAGTTTAAATTTAGTTGGCTCTGAACTAATAAGTGTAGTTGATATTGAAAAAGGCATAAATCCTTCTGATGAAGTTACTATAGAAATCAAATATATCTCTGGAGAAATTAAAAAAGTGAAGACTTTATCTAGAATAGATACTAAAAATGAGTTGGAATATTATAAAAATGGAGGAATTCTCCAATATGTGCTAAGGAACATGATTTGATATGGATGAAGATTTATCAATAATAAATGCAAATACTAGAAACGAAAAAATTAAGAATTTTTTTGTTAATAACAAAAAGGTTCTAATTTCTTCAGTTGTTGTTTTAGTTTTGGTTGTAATAGGTGTTTACAGTTACGATAAATACACAACTGATAAAAAAAGACAGATATCTGACAATTTTAATGCAATTACTATTGATCATTCTGAAAGTGCTAAAGAGACAACTTTAAATAAATTATTGGAGATAATTAATCAAAAAGATCCAACTTATTCTCCACTCTCTCTTTATTTTATAATTGATAACAATCTCCTTTCTGATCAAAGCGAGGTTAATAAATTATTTGATGTCATAATCGATGAAACATCACTAGATAAAGAAATTAAAAATTTAGTTATCTATAAAAAAGCACTATTTAATGCAGATCAGGCAAATGAAGCTGATTTACTAAATATGCTAAATCCATTAATTAATTCAGAAAGTGTATGGAAATCACACGCATTATACTTAATGGCCGAATATTTTTATGCTCAAGATCAAAAACAAAAAGCAAAAGAATTTTTTCAACAAATAACGACTTTAGAAAATCCAAATCCAGATATAAGAATAGAATCAGAGAAAAGATTAAACAGAGATTTGAGTGATTAGACTATTAGCATTATTTATTACATTTTTTCTTCTAAATAATTGTTCTTTCAATGAAAATTCAAGAATTTGGAAAGATAAGGAAAAAGATTTATCAGAAAAAGAAAATGTAAAAAAAATATTTGCAGAGGAAGAGGTAAAAGCCTCTGAATTTAATCAAGAAGTTAAACTTGATTTATCTGGATTAAGAACAACCAACAAAATAATAGATAATACCAATAATTACGGCGCCCAAAGCTATGAAGGCCAATTAGAAAAAATAGGTAATTTTAAATTTTCAAAGTTAGATGAAATAAATAATCTTAATTACAAACCAATTTTTTTATCAGATGGATTAATTTTCTTTGATAAAAAGGGCACAATTATTAGATACGATAATAATAAAAAAGTGTTATGGAAAAAAAACCATTACACCAAGTCAGAAAAAAAATTAAGTCCAAAGTTAAATTTTGCGATAAAAGAAAATAATATATTCATTACAGACAGTATTGCTAAATATTATTCGATTAATATTCGAACTGGTGAATTGAATTGGTCAAAAAATAATACCTATCCATTTAATTCAGATATCAAAAGTTACAAAAACAAAATTTTTGTCGTTGATTATAAAAATACTTTGAGATGCTATAAAATTGAAGATGGATCTGAATGTTGGAATTTACAAACAGAAGATTCTTTTACTATATCAAATGCAAAATATTCATTAATTGTAATTGATGAAATGATAGTGTTTAGTAACTCAATCGGAGATATCACAGCAGTTGATATTGAAACTGGATTAATTACTTGGCAATTACCAACTCAAAGCAGTAGCATCATCAATGAAACTTACAACTTTAAAATATCAAAATTAGTATCGGATGGAAAATCCATATTTTTTTCAAATAATAAAAATGAATTTTACTCGGTGGATGTAAAAACAGGTGTAGTTAATTGGATAAATGATTTAAATTCAAATGTTACTCCTATAATTACTGGTAATTTGATTTTTACAGTTTCGAATGATGGTTACTTGTATGTAGTTGAAAAAAACAAAGGCAACATAATTAGAATTACAGATCTTTTTAAAAATTATAAAATTAAAAAAAGAAAAGAAATTGAACCAGTTGGTTTTGTTATAGGTAATACCAATCTATATTTAACAAATTCTGATGGAAAAATAATAATTGCTGATTTAAGTAAAGGAAAAGTTTTAAATGTAGAAAAAGTTTCTAGAGACATTGTTTCGGAACCATTTATATTTAATAATAATTTGTATGTAATTAGAAACGGTTCTATCTTACAATACAATTAAATATGATCTTGAAATTTTTAGAAAAGATCGGAAGAAAAAAAGTAGTTCTAGATAGAGGACCATCACACCCCAAATTTGATCAAGCAAAACCGTGGATGAATAGATATTATGTGATATTCAGAAATAGACCAAAGTGGTTTCCGTTTAATATATTGATTCATGAAATGTTAGATGATGATCATGGTGATGGGGTGCATAACCATTTATGCCCATACATTACTATAATATTAAGAGGAGGGTACTGGGAAACAACAAAAAATGGAAGATTTTGGAGAAAGCCAGGATACATTGGTTTTAGATCAGCGAATGCTTTTCATAGAGTTGATTTAGAACCAGGCACAAAACCAATGACAATATTTATTCCAGGACCATTTGGTTTACGAAAAGGACCACGATCAGAATATGGTATTGATTTTAAAACTAAAAGAAGTTGATGGCCTTACCTTTTGAAAAAAAATTTATATCTCACTGTAAAAAACAAAATTTAGAAATTAATCCTAGTCAGATAGATTTAGTTAAAAAATTACAAGAATACAATGAGGGTAATTTCCAATCATTAATATCAAAAATTTTTCAAAGCCAATCTTTTAAAAAGGGGTTTTACTTATACGGAGATGTTGGTGTAGGCAAAACAATGATTTTAGATTTCTTTTTTGATCAATTAGATCATAAGAAATTAAGGTTACATTTTAATGAGTTTATGTTGAGTTTTCATAATTTTGTTCACGAAAGAAAAGGTAGTAATCAAGAAAATATTATTAATGAATTTGTTAAAGATTTAAAATCAAAAGCATTCATAATTTACTTTGATGAGTTTCAAGTAACCAACATTGTTGATGCTATGATTTTAGGAAAATTATTTGATCAAATCTTTAAAGAAGATATAAAAATAATTGTAACTTCCAATACTAAAATCTCTGAGCTTTACAAAGATGGTCTTCAAAGAGATCAGTTCAAACCATTTATAAAAATAATGGAGGATCAATCTTTTCAATACGAACTTGTAATTGATGATGACTATAGAAAATCTAATAATTCTCAACATAGATACTTTTTTCCACTTGATGAAGAAACCAATTTTAAAATAAATAAATTTTTTAGAACTATTACTAAAGATAAAAATAAAACTGAGAAAATAATTAATGTAAAAGGAAGAAATTTTAAAATAGAAAATTTTTATGAAGGCGTGGCTAGATTTGATTTTAAAACATTATGTGATCAGAATTTAGGTGCAGAAGATTATTTAGAAATTATTAAAAATTGTGTTTTTATAGTAGTCGATCAAATACCACAGTTTGATAATTTTAATTCTAACCAACAACAAAGATTTATAACTTTATTAGATATAATTTATGATAATAGTGTTCCAATTGCAGTAACAGCTAATCAAAGTTTGGATAAATTTACATCATCAAAACTATTAGAAAAACCATTTGAAAGAACAATCAGTAGATTATACGAATTAACATCTAAAGTGATAAATTCATGAAACAAGAATTTTTTAGTCTTCAAATAAACACAAATGGTCAAAAGTTATATGAATTTACAGATCAAACTCTTAATTGGATAAATGAAAATAATTTTAAGAATGGAATTTTAAATTTAAGTATTCAGCATACAAGTGCGTCTTTAATTGTACAGGAGAATGCCGACCCAGATGTACAAACTGATTTGATTAAATATTTTGATAAGTTAGCACCAATGGATAATTCGCTTTATGTTCATACAACTGAGGGTAAAGATGATATGCCAGCTCATATAAAATCTGCATTAACGAATAATCAAATTTCTCTTAGTATTAAAAATAAAGAATTATTGTTGGGAACTTGGCAAGGTCTCTATCTGTTTGAACATAGATTAGAGTCTCAAAAAAGATCTATAATTCATCATTTTTTGGGAGAATAAGTTATTTTTTCTTCAGAGATTGAAATGCGTCCAATGCAGCAGCTCTTGCTTTTTCATGAATAACTATTGGTTGTGGATAGTCTTTACCTATAATTGTTTTAATAGCCTCTTGATATTTGATTTCCATTTCCCAAGGTTTGTGAATAAATTTTGCAGGAACTTTATTTAATTCAGGAATCCATTTTTTTACATAAGTTCCTTCCTTGTCAAATTTTTCACCCTGAAGAATAGGATTAAAAATTCTAAAGTATGGCGCAGCATCAGCTCCACAACCTGCAACCCATTGCCATTGTGCAACGTTATTAGCTTTATTAAAATCAAGTAAGCAATTTCTAAAATGCTTCTCTCCCTCTATCCAATTAATTCTCAAATGTTTTACCAAAAAGGATCCTACAACCATTCTAATTCTATTATGCATCCATCCAGTTTCGTATAATTCTCTCATACCAGCATCAACTATTGGATACCCTGTCATACCTTTTTTCCATGCTTTCAAAAATTTTTCATTTTTAGCCCATGGGAATTTGTCAAATTCTTTTCGAAAGTTACCTTTTAAGAATTCAGGAAAATAATTAATTAGACTATGAGAAAATTCTCTCCAACCAAGTTCATTTATATATTTTCTATATCCTATTCCTTTTGATTTGAGCTCATTACATTTTTTCCAAATTGTATTCACATTAATTTGACCAAATTTTAAATATGGGGATAACCTAGACGTTCCATTTATGGAAGGTATATCTCTATTAGTCCCATAATCTTTAATTTTATTTTCTAACAAATCTTTTAAAATTTTTTGAGAATCATTTTCAGAAACTTTCCAATATTTATCAAATTTTTCATACCATTTTTTATTTGGTAAAATATTTTTGAGATCTAGAGAATTCTTAAAAAAATTGATGGCTTTAGTTTTCTTTTTTACAGTGTAATTTTTACTTGGAGGTTGATTTAGATAAATTTGTTCAGCAGTTCTCCAGAAAGGTGTAAATACTTTAAATGGTGTACCATCATTTTTAGTTACTTCTTGAAATTCATTCAAAATATTTCCTTTAAAATATTTGTATTCTATTTCATTTTTTATAAATAGATCTCTTATTTTTTTTCCTTTAGATATAACATCTGGTTCATAAATTTTATTCCAATAGATGCATACATCATCTTTTTTTTTAAGCTTTGAAAAAATATCTAACTCATTACCTTTTAAAATTTCTAGATTGATTTTAAATTTTGAAAGTTCTGTTTTTATTGACTCTAATGATTTAAATAACCACCATTTCTGAGCTTCTCTTCTATTATCAAACTCTTTATTGTTATAAATATATAACGCAACCACATTCTCATGATTATTAGTTGCAAAGGAAAGAGCTGGATTATTATCAATTCTAAAATCTTCTCTAATCCAAAATATTCCAGTGCTTTTCATTATAATTATTTTTGATTTACTAATTTTTGATACATTTCTTGGTCGGTATCGCCCTCACAACCAAAAATTAATACATTAGAATTTTCATTAAGCTCAATTTTTGTCTTAATCGTTTCATCTTCGCAGCTTGCAATTAAACTAATTACACCTGGCGCAGCATTTTCACCTGCTACTATACTCTCTTCACTAAAGATTGCATTTCCAAGTAATTTCATAGTTTTTGCAATATCATCATCAGGTAAACTTATACAGTGTTTAACTGAGTTTTTTAAGATTTCCCATGGCACAAGTGACACTTCTCCACACGACATTCCGCCCATTAAACTTTCTCGTTTAATATCAATTTTTTCAATTTTTCCAGTTTTAATACTTTCCATTACGCAAGCTGCACTATCTGGTTCTACAACAATTATTGTTGGAATATTATCTAGGTATCTCGCTATCCCAGCTACCATTGCACCAGCCATACCACCGACTCCAGCTTGTAGAATAATATGAGAAATTTTTTCATTTTTAATTTGTTCAGCTATTTCCTTCATCATTACTGAATAACCAGCCATTGTATACTTAGGCACTAGCATATAATCTTTCCAAGCAACATCCTGAACTATTTGCCAATTATTTTCTGTAGATTGTTTTATACATTCAATCAAAGAATTTTCGTAATTGCCTTTAACTTTTATAACTTCTGCACCAAGTGCTTCCATAGCTTTGCCTCTTGCATCACTTACAAATTCACTTATGAAAATTTTACATTTTAAACCTAATCTTTTTGCACCCCAAGCAACAGATCTACCATGGTTTCCAGCTGTAGCAGTCGCTACGACTATTTCTTTATTTCCTTTAGTAACTTTTTCAACAGCATAAGCTCCTCCTAGTGCTTTGAAGGATTTTAAATTAAATCTTTTATTTTCGTCTTTATAAAAAATATTTTTTAAATTTAATTCTTTTGTTAATTTGTTTAATTTAATTAAGGGTGTGGGGGAGTATCCTTCCCATTTTGAGATAGAATTGTAAGCATCATCCAGGTCTTTTGAGGTTAATGAATTTAAAATTTGATCTTTATCAAATGAATATTTTTTATTATCTACAAATTCAGTTAATTTCCATTGATGACCATTAGATAAAACAGTCATTTTTTAACAATCTAAGGTATTGTCTTTTTCCCACTTAGTTACAGGTTTTCTCTTATTAAAAGTTGATGAGCTTTTGAAATTTTTAATTTCAGATCTTTTTAATTTTGTATAGCTAGCAATAACATCTTTACCAAAAGCATTTGATAGGGATTTGCTCTTTTCAAGCATTTTTATGGCTTGTTCAATATCGTTAGGTAATTTTTTTAAATTAGGATATTTTTTAAAATCTTCATACATGTTGCAGTGAAGTGGTTTTCCTGGATTTAGCTTTTTATTTATACCTTCTAGACCAGCAGCAATTATTCCTGCTTGTAACAAATAAGGGTTAGCAGACCCATCCATTAATCTTAATTCAAATCTTCCTTGATCCGGTATTCTGATCATATGAGTTCTATTATTACCTGTATAGGAAATACTGCTTGGTGACCAAGTTGCACCAGATTTTGTTGGTGGTGCATTAATTCTTCTGTAGCTATTTATTGTTGGATTAAAAAAAGCAGACAAAGCTTGAGTGTTATTCATTATACCACCTAAAAAATTGTAGGCTAATTTACTAAGCCCAAGATCATCTTTTTTATCTAAGAATTTATTATTTTTTCCATTCCATACTGATACATGTGCATGGCAACCATTACCTGTTAAATTATGAAAAGGTTTTGGCATGAATGTTGCTCTTAAACCATGTTTTTCGGCTAAACTTTTAACCATATACTTAAAGAATACATGCCTATCTGCTGTGACAAGTGAATCTGAATAATCCCAATTCATTTCGAATTGACCGTTTGCGTCTTCATGGTCATTTTGATATGGCTTCCATCCCATAGCAAGCATACAATCACAAATCTCTTTGATTAATTCATATCTTCTCATTAATGCAGACTGGTCATAGCAAGGTTTAGACTGGATATCTCTTCCATCAGCTATTGAATTTCCATCTTCTGATATTAAAAAGTATTCACACTCAACACCTGATTTCATTTGTAATTTTTTTTGAGACATTTTTTTAATTTGCTCTTTAAGCATTACTCTTGGTGATGCCTTTACTGGTTTACCATCCATATATAAATCTGATGCTAACCAACCAACTTCTTTATTCCATGGCAATTGAATTAAACTGTCTGGATCAGGCACACCGAACATGTCACTATCAGCTGGTGTCATATCTAGCCATGTTGCAAATCCAGCAAATCCTGCACCATTTTTTTGCATTTCACCAATTGCTTGGGCAGGGACTAATTTTGATCTCAGAACTCCAAATAGATCTACAAAACTAATTAAAAAATATTTTATTTTTTTTTGCTTTGCAATTTGAGATAAATTTTTTGGCATAATTAATCCTACTTGTTTAAAAAGTTGAATTCAATTATTTTTTTCCTGGTATCCAATCTGTACCAGCTAATGGAACCCTTGCCATTGCTGCAGCTTCAACAGTTAGGGCCGCCAAATCCTCAGGTTCTAAGTTTCTTACATCTGATTTTCCATTAGCTCTTGCCAATGTTTGCAACTCTAAAGTTAAAGTTGTTAAATAATTCTTAATTCTTTTTCCACCTTCTACTGGGTCTAATCTTTTTTCTAATTTAGGATCTTGTGTTGCAACTCCAACCGGACACTTACCTGTATGACAATGGTGACAATATCCAGGTTCAGTTCCTAGTTTTTTATAATCATCAACGTACAATTCTGCATTACAATTTAGAGCCATCATTGCTGCTGACCCAATAGATACAGCGTCAGCACCCAATGCCATTGCTTTTGCAACATCAGCCCCAGTTCTTATTCCTCCAGATACAATTAATTGAACCTTTCTATGCATATTTAATTCTTTAAGTGCATCAACTGCTTCTCTTAAAGCTCCTAAAGTTGGAATTCCAACGTGTTCTATAAATACATCTTGAGTAGCTGCAGTTCCTCCTTGCATTCCGTCTAACACCACTACATCTGCACCAGCTTTTACTGCCAATGTTGTATCGTAATAAGGTCTAGCTGCACCTACTTTAATATAAATTGGTTTTTCCCAATTAGTTATTTCTCTTAATTCTTGAATTTTAATTTCAAGGTCATCAGGACCTGTCCAATCAGGATGTCTACATGCACTTCTTTGATCTATACCCTCAGGTAAAGTTCTCATACCTGCAACTCTTTTATTAATTTTTTGACCAAGTAGCATTCCACCACCACCAGGTTTAGCACCTTGACCAACAACAACCTCAATAGCGTCAGCTTTTCTTAGATCGTCTGGATTCATTCCGTATCTTGATGGTAATAACTGATAAACTAAATATTTTGATGAACCTCTTTCTTCTTTAGTCATACCACCATCACCTGTTGTAGTAGAAGTTCCCATTGCAGAAGCACCTCTCCCTAGAGCTTCCTTCGCATTTGCTCCTAAGGCCCCAAAACTCATTCCAGCAATTGTAATTGGAATGTTTAATTCAATCGGTTTTTTAGCAAATCTATCACCTAAGACTACTGAGGTATTGCAAGTTTCTCTGTAACCTTCTAGTGGATATCTTGACATTGATGCTCCTAAAAAAACTAAATCATCAAAATCTGGAACTTTACGTTTAGCTCCTAAACCTCTTATTTGATAAATTCCCTCATTAGCTGCTCTTTGTATCTCTTTAATAGTTGAGCTTGGAAATGTTTTAAATTCTTTTAGATTTTTTTTCATTTAATAAGATCCCACATTATCAATTTTAAAATTATATAATTTTCTAGCTGATCCGTATCTTTTAAAAGTTTTAGGATCTTCTGAAATATTAAGTTTTTTAAATAGTTTACTTAATTCATCTATATTTTTTTTATCCATTTTCTTTTCAACACAATCTGCACCTAGGCTTTTAACTTTACCTTTTACAAATATTTTAGCTTCATAAATAGAGTCCCCCAGGTCAGAATCTGCATCCCCCATGACCACAAGATTTCCTTTTTGCGCCATAAATGCTGACATATGACCAACAGAACCCTTCACAACAATATCAATACCTTTCATTGATATTCCACATCTAGAGCTTGCATCACCTTCAATAACCAATACTCCTCCATGACCTGTTGCACCTGCAGATTGAGATGCATTTCCTTTTACAACAACTTGACCTGACATCATGTTTTCAGCAACGCCAGTTCCTACATTTCCCTCAACTGTAATATTTGCTTTTTGATTCATACCAGCACAGTAATATCCAGTATGTCCTTTAATTTTAATATCTATATCATCTTTTAATCCTGCACATATAGCGTGTTGCCCTTGAGGATTTAAAATTTCAAATTTTCTATTATTTTTTTTTCGATCAATATTTTGTAGATGATTATTAACTTCTCTAAGTGTTTTTTTATTTAAATCAAACTTCATATTTTACCAGTGATAAACCACACCAGGTTTTGGTTCAAAAATTTTAGCTGAGTTTACATTTGGAAGATGAGCCATAGCTTGAAATTCTGATGCGACTGCAACATAATCTTTTGTTTCAGCAACAACTGCTGGCTTGCAAGCGATTTCATCTCTTAACAATGCAAAGCCATTTTTTGTTCCTGCTATAAATGTATAAAAACCATCAAGATCTTTTAAACTATTTTTTAAAGTCTTTTCTAAATCTTTTCCTTTTGATATTTGATTTGAAATATATCCTGCTGCAACCTCAGTATCATTTTCTGAATTAAAATTTTGACCTTCTTTAATTAGTGATCTTCTTACATTGTTATGGTTTGACAAAGAACCATTGTGCACTAAACATTCATCTTCTGATGTAGAGTAGGGATGAGACCCTTCAGTCGTGATTGCACTTTCAGTTGCCATTCTAGTATGTCCAATTCCATGTGTTCCAGAAAAAGAGGAAAGTTTAAATTTTTTAACTACATCTTTAGGATTTCCAGTTTGCTTAAAAATATTAATACTTTTTCCGTAACCAACCAAAGAAACTTCAGGTATTTTTTCTTTTAGTAAATTTAGAGTTTTAGAGGGTTTCTCTCTTGTTTCTAAAACCACATGATCTGAGTAGTTATTTAATTTTATTCCTTTTAGATATTTGGATATTTTTTTTTTAAATTCGCTGAATTCTAATTTGTTTAGACAAATTGAATATTTATAATTTTTATTATTTTCTTTGGTGTAAATTGCAAATCCTGCACTATCAGGTCCTCTTGTTGCCATACCATCTAGCATTCCAGATAAAAATTTACCTAAATGTTTTTCGTATTTTTTTGTTTTTAAATAAATTCCAACTATTCCACACATAATTTTCTTAAGATTATTTAAATAAAGATATTAAAAAATCCTTATAGTAGATTAGATTAACCACTACAATAATTATCACAGCAGCTATAACTCCGTATTTCGCCTTAGGAAAAGCTACCCCTCTCATTTTAGAAGGTCTCAATTCTTCATTATTTTGATCTGTCATAATTTTTCCCAAAAAAAAAGGCGCCACAAATTATGTGACGCCTTCTTTTAATTTTAATTACCAATCAGTAATATTGCTTTTATGGTCGTTAGCACCATGTTTCTTTTTAGCTAATCTTGAAAGTTCATCACTCTCAGATTTTGCAGTCAAGACATGCCAACCAATCCATAAGATTACAGCAATGATTACTAGTATTCCTTCACTAGATCCAGCACCAGGGTAAACAGCCCCAGCTACCTCTTCAGCTGGCTTGTTAAGGTGATCTATCCAGTTTGTTACTGTAGCCATATATTTCTCCTTTACCTGGTTGCAGATGAAACTGCTTTCTCATCTTCTTTAGCAGCCTCCATCATTTCATAATCTAGTCCAGCTATTTCTACTTCTCGAGGGATTCTTAATTTACCCATACCGTGAAGCACTTTAGCTATGACATAGCCTGGTATCAGTCCAAGAACAACAAACATAATTATTGCTCCGATGAACTGTCCTACAGGATTGATTGTTGCATAAGTAGTTCCATCCCACATAGCACCCACACTGTAACCAGATGAAGGGTAACCCCATAAAACAAAACCACAAATTACAAGACCAACAAATCCCGCATAACCGTGAACTGCTACTGCACCAACCGCATCATCGATTTTGAACTTTCGTTCAACCCAGTAATGTAGTTTGTATGCAATCACAACACCGATCATACCAATGATCATTGATTGAATTGGATGATATAAGTCATTTCCAGCTGAAGCACAGATAACACCCGCTAGTCCACTAGAGTATGTCCAGAAAGGATCACCTTTAGCAATCCAATAACCAGCCAATAATCCTCCTGATAACGACATCAAGAAGTTAAAGGTAATACCACTAAGTGTAGTAGGAGTTACGTAAATGTTTGTAGCTGTCCAATAAGATATACCTTCCATTCCATATTCTGGACCTAAGTCAAAAATTGGAATGTTACATGCAGCATAAAATCCCCAGAAACCAGTGTAAATTAAAAATAATCCAACTGTTACTAGCCAAGGATTTCTAGGCCCTATATTTCTAGGTTCACCACTTGATGAGAATTTTCCAATTCTTGGACCTAAAACAACAAGAACACCTAAAGCAAATCCACCTGCTATTGCGTGAATTACTCCTGATGCATATGCATCATGGTATCCTAAAAGTTTTAACATCCATCCATCAAAGTGCCATCCCCAAGCAGCATCAATTGTCCAAAATACAGATCCAATTGCAATTGCTAAAATACCAAATGCAAAAGTTGTAATTCTTTCAATGATTGCTCCTGAAACGATAGAAGCAGCTGTCCAAGAAAACAGAAGGAAAGCAGCCCAGAAGACACCAGAAATGTGATCTCCTAGATTGATAGCCATAAGTTCACTTGTAGCTGTATACCAAGTAGCACTAAACGCAGACTCGTCTGTGATTAGAGCAGTACTCTCATTCATTATTGAAGGCGCTAATCCAGGTCCTGTTGGAAAAGCCCAGTAAATCCACCAACCAAATAAAAACCAAGTTACTGTCACCAAAGGTATCAGCATTGTGTTTTTCATAAGAGTATGTTGATGGTGTTTGTATCGAGAAGCTCCAACTTCATACATACAGAATCCGACGTGAATTAAAAACATCAGTACTACTGTTACCCAATAGTAGAATTCTGTAAATATGGTTGTAAGAGCAGCTAACTGATCAGTCATTATTCTCTCCCCATATTAGTTTTAAAAATCATATAAAATTTTATGGTTCGATACAAATATAAAGAGCATAAAAAAACCTAGTTATTAAACTAGGTTTTTTTATAATAAATCAACTTTTGATTGTAGTATTAAAACTTTAAATAAGCTTTTTTCAAATCAACAAGAGGGTGTTTTGGAGACATTTGAAACTTAACTAAAAGCTCTCTTGCAATCATGTCTCTGTCTTGTTGATTGTTAGGAAGTTTAATTGATTTTGGAATTGTTACCCATCCATTCGCGTTTCTACAAAACACAGCAGGTCTTCCTTCTTCGTAACCCATGTGTACATCTTCCAACCAATTTAAATCATCCCATCCCATTGCCTCAATATATTTTTTTAAGAATGGAGTTATTTTTTTATAATCAGGCAACAGGTTAACGTCATATCTATAACCAATCGACTGGCCTATCATTTTTTCTCTAGCAGTTTGTTTTTTTACTCCAAACTTAACTTTTGAAACTTTAGCTTTCGATTTAGTTTTTTTAGTTTTCTTTTTAGCCATCGTTACCCCTTATATTTTGTGATAGTTATCAACACCAACAGTGTAGTTTGTACCTGCAAGTGGAACTTTCGCTAATGCAGAAGCTTCAGAAGTTAAAGCCGCTAAATCTTCTGGTTCTAACGAATGAATATTCGTCTTACCACAAGCTCTAGCTAATAATTGAGCTTCCAAAGTCATTGAGTGTAGATAGTTATATACTCTCAACGCTGCATCATCAGGATTTAATCTTGCTCTTAATTTTGGATCCTGAGTAGCAACACCAACTGGACATCTTCCAGTATGGCAGTGATAACACTCCCCAGCTTTTACACCCATTTCTTTTTCGAAATCAGCTTCTGGAATATCTTTGTTGCAGTTAAGTGCAATCATTGATCCAGTACCTATAGCGATTGCATCAGCTCCAAGAGCTAAAGCTTTAGCCATATCAGCACCATCTCTTACACCACCTGCGTAGATTAACGTTACTTTTCCAGTTTTACCCACATCATCAATTGCTCTTCTTGCTTCTCTAATAGCAGCAATTCCTGGAATTCCAGTATTTGCAGCAGCAATGTGTGGTCCTGCTCCAGTAGATCCTTCCATACCATCTAAATAAATAGAGTCTGGATCACATTTTGCAGCCATACGCACATCATCATAAACTTTAGATGCGCCAAGTTTTAACTGAATTGGAACTTTATTTTTAGTTAATTGTCTTAACTCTTCAACTTTTAGAGCTAAATCATCTGGACCTAACCAGTCAGGGTGTCTTGCAGGTGATCTTTGGTCAATACCTGATGGTAGTGATCTCATCTCAGCAACTTGGTCAGTTACTTTTTGACCCATTAAGTGTCCACCCATACCAACTTTTTGCCCTTGTCCAATAAATACTTCAATTCCATCTGCTAATTGTGCATGATGAGGATTAAAACCGTATCTTGATTGAATACATTGGTAATACCATTTTTCTGAATATCTTCTTTCATCTGGTATCATTCCACCTTCACCTGAACAAGTAGCGCTTCCTGCCATAGTAGCTCCTCTTGCTAAAGCAGTTTTTGCTTCATATGAAAGTGCACCAAAACTCATTCCTGTAATATAAACAGGTATATCTAATTCAATTGGGTTCTCACATCTTGGACCAATTACAGTTTTAGTTTCACACTTTTCTCTATAACCTTCGATTACAAATCTTGTAAGTGTTCCAGGCAAAAATACCAAATCATCAAATGTTGGAATCTTTTTCATTAATGCCATTCCACGCATTCTATATCTTCCTAATTGAGATTTAATGTGAATGTCGTCTATAACTTCAGGAGTAAAAATAGCATTATGTCCTAGTAGACTTTTATTTCTTTTTCCTTCTTCATGTACATGGACATCAGCTTTTCCACCAACGCCTTTACCATTCTTTTTACTTTTTTTCTTAGGCATTAAATTGCTCCCTTCTTCTCTGTAGGTTCTAAATTATCGTAATTCCAAAGTTTTTTACCAGCTACAATTTTTTTCATTTTACTTACATCAAAATTTTCACCAATTTCTGCAACTTTTAATTTTCTTTTTAACCAATCTTGGTCACTATCTGTTAGTTCAGCGTCTACTGCATCACTTCCGTAAGATCCAATTTCACCACCAACAAAAATAGTTCCATCGTACATTGAGTCTCCTAAATTAATTCCAACATTACCAAGAATTATTATTCTTCCTCTCTGCATCATGAAACCAGTGAATGCACCAGCATCTCCACCAATAATGATAGTTCCACCTTTCATATCAATACCAGTTCTAGCACCAACACTACCTTTGCAAATTAAATCTCCACCTCTGATAGCCGCACCAAAACAAGATCCAGCATTTTTTTCAATAACCACTTTTCCAGCCATTAAGTTTTCAGCACAAGACCAACCAACTCTTCCGTTAATTCTAACGATTGGACCATCGCATGAACCCATTCCAAAGTATCCTAAACTGCCTTCAAAAATTAAATTAAGTTTATTTAAAATACCAACACCTAAGCTATGTTTTCCTTGAGGGTTTTTGATTACAATTGTTCCGTAACCTTGGCTCATTAAATTATCAATTTCCTTATTAGCTTCTGGAGCTGTCATATCTTTTACATCAAGCTCAGTTCTTTTATTAAAATCTACATCGTATGTTCCAAAATAATAAAAGTTTTCAGCTTCATCAGGATTAAAGAATTTTTGTTGAGTTCTTCCTGTTAAAACCTCAGTATGCATACCCATAGATTGGGCTTTAGATTTTTTTGATACTGTTTTTAGATTTGCCATACTTTAACCTCCCCATCAAATGGATCATATGTATCTATTTCTTGTGGTAACACAGATCTAATAGCTATTTCTTCTGATCCCATTGCAACTAAATCATCTGACTCATATAAAACCAAAGGTTTTGCAGCCATTGTGTCTTTTGCCATACCCAAAGAGTCTTTTGTCGCTACGAAGTAAGTGAATACTCCGTCTAAACCAGTTAAACTCTCTTTCATGCCTTCTTCTAAAGTTGCACCATCTCTCATTTTTTCTGCAAGATAAACTGCGATTAATTCTGAGTCACACTCAGACATAAATCTCATTCCTTTATTTTCCAATACTCTTCTGTTGTTCCAATAGTTTGTTAACTGACCATTGTGAACTACAGAAACGTCACTGAAAGGATAGCCCCAGAAAGGGTGGGCAGATTTGATATCAACACCAGACTCAGTTGCCATTCTAGCATGACCTATTGCATGAGTTCCAACAAGTTTATCTAGACTATATCTATCACAAACCATTTTCGCGTTACCTAAATCTTTAATAACCTCTAATGATTTACCCATAGATAAAATCTCTACACCTGGAATACTTTCTATTCTTTGAGAAAAATCTAACAAATCTTTTGCGTTGTAATCAATTTCATATCTTAAAGAGTAGGGAAGTGTTCTTTCTTCCTTAACAACTTTAGCTCCCATTTCTGCTAAAGTTTGATCTACAACTTTTTTTCTTTCATCGTATACAGAAACATCTTCCATAACTGATGAGCTTCCTTCACCAACGTTCTCACCAACTTTAAAACGCATAATGAAATTTTTGCCATCTGTATCTCCATACAAAGCATATCCAGTTGAGTCTTCACCTCTATGTTTTAACGCTTGAAGCATACCTTGTAATTCGCTTCCAACATTTGAGGATTTTCCTCTATGAATTAATCCTGCTATCCCACACATATTTTTATACCCTTTCTATTATTTTATGACCTACGGTAAGCAATCAAGATAAGTATCCAAATCCCATTGAGTAGTAGCACCCAAGAATCTTTCCCACTCATCATTTTTGTACCAATGGAAAACTTTATACATTTCATCTGGCATTGCAGATTTGATAACCTCATCTTCTGCAAGTCTAGCCAAAGCTTCACCAAGACTTAATGGAAGTTTCTTAACATCTTTACCAGCCTTTTGAGCTTCGTAAATATTTCTAGACTCAGGAGCAGCTGGTTTTAATTTTTTACTAATTCCATGATCACATGCTTTTAGTAACGCTGCACCTAATAAGTATGGATTATGCATAGAGTCTACTGATCGGTATTCAAATCTACCTGGTGCAGAAACTCTTAATCCACATGTTCTGTTTTGGTATCCCCAGTCAGCATAAACTGGTGCCCAGAAACCTTGATCCCATAATCTTCTATAAGAGTTAACTGTAGAAGATCCTAATGCTGTTAGTGCTGGCAAGTGTTCCATGATACCTGCAATTGATTGTAAACCAATTTTACCTGGTAACTGCATGTCTTTAGTATCAGGCATAAAAGTATTCGTTCCACCTTCAACGTAACTAAATACTTCCTCAACACCTGGAAGATTTTTGTTTCCAAGTTTGTTTACTTTAACTTTTCCACCTTTCCATAAAGACATATTTGTATGACATCCACTTGCAGAAACTCCCATAAAAGGTTTAGTCATAAAGCAAGCTATCAAGTTGTGTTCTCTTGCAACTTGAGCACAAATTTGTCTATATGTTGATAATCTATCTGCGTTTCTTAAGACGTTATCATAAGTCCAGTTTAATTCTAATTGACCTGGTGCATCTTCGTGGTCCCCTTGAATCATATCAAGTCCCATCGCTTTTGCATATTCAATTACTTTCATAAATACTGGTCTTAACGACTCAAATTGATCAATGTGATAACAGAACGGTTTAGAAAAACCTTTACCTGTTGGGGTTCCATCTTCATTTTTTGTTAACCACATCATTTCAGGCTCAGTACCAACTCTTAATTCTAGACCATGTTTTTTCTTAAATTCATCCATGAAAATTCTTAGATTTCCTCTGCAGTCTGAAGTTAAGTGACCACCTGGATTTTCTCTTTCTTCTCTGTTTCTAAAACATGTTACAAAAACTCTTCCAACTCTTTTGTCCCAAGGTAATTGCACAAAAGTCTCTGGATCAGGTATTCCAACAAGCTCCATAGCCTCTGGACCATAACCAATGTAGTTATTATGACGATCTAAAAATAAGTTTGCTGTTGCTCCGTAAACTAATTGAAATCCTTTTTCTGCTGTTCTTTCCCAGTGATCGGCAGGTATACCTTTACCTACGACTCTTCCTGTTACAGAAATAAATTGATAATAAATATAAGTTATTCCAAGTTCGTTAATTTTTTCTCGAACTTTTTTTACTAGTTTAGCTCTACCTGGCTGGTTAACATGTTTTTCTAGATCCGTCATTTTCACCCCTCAATGAATTATTAATTATTCAAGCGTAGCTGAAAACTTTATTCGTGTCTAGGCTTAGAGTTTAACTCCAAGGGAACGGACTGTTAGAAGTCGGATGAAGTTCACCCTTCTCGTAACGGTTGAATCTAAACGGCTTCAATAAATCACTTTCAGTACCAAGAATTTCTTTTGCAACAAGTTCACCAACACCAATCATTTTATATCCGTGATTAGCATCAGCAATCATGTAAACGTTTTCAAAAAATCTATCGAAGATAGGAAAAGAGTCAGGTGTCATACATCCTAAACCACCTGATGGTCCTTTTCTGTATAAATCTGATTTTCCTTCAAATCTTTTTTGGCAATGCGCAAGTGCTGAACACCACATTTCACTAAAAGCGTCTGTTGTTTGATATTCTGGAGATTCAATTCCATAAGGATCAACATTTACTTGATCAAAATGTTTTTTAACTATGTAAGGAGAAGTTCCACCTTGAACACCTAAGCCTTCAATATCAGGTTTATAATAAATTCCCCAAATTTTATCTGTTAACAATTTTTTTGTTTTGTCAGAGTATAAAGGTGCTGTCGAATCAACGTGAACTACAGGTGGTTGTTTACCATCATTTGTTTTTAAGAAATCTGGCTCAACACCGATAACTCCTTCTTGAAGCATCCAGTAAGTCCACATATCAGTTTCATGCATCTTACCATCTTTACCTTTTATGTGAGCTGTCTTTGGTAACTCTAACATATTCCAAAAATCTCTTGCCCATGGTCCTGCACCAACAACTACTTGTTCGCACTCAATAGTTCCTTTGTCGGTTTCAACACCAGTTACTGCTTGACTGTTACTTCCTTTTTTAAAACCAGTTACTCTTACACCTTTCATAACTTGAACACCATTAGATGTAGATTTACTCTCTAAAGCTTTAATTGAATCTTTATTAAATGCGTATCCACCTTTTTTCTCATGAAGTACAGAAGTGATGCCTTGAGCTTGCCAATCATCAAAAATTCCCTTCATGTAATTTGTGCAATCTTTTTCACCTTCAATAAAAACTGATTCATATCCAATTGCTTTTTGTTGTTCATATATACTTGCAACATCTTCATGCATTACTTCTGGAGATATTTGTAAGTATCCAACTGGATTATATTTAAATGCTTTAGGATCACTTTCCCAAACTGAAACTGAATGAGCCATTAATTCTCTCATTGCTGGCTGAAAATAATTATTTCTTACAACTCCACATGCAATTCCACTTGCACCAGCAGCTGTATCTTTTTTTTCTAATACAACTATGTCACCAGGATTTTTGTAAGTTTCTGAAAGTTTCCATGCAGTACTTAAACCGTGTATACCACCACCGATTATCACTACTTTTGCTTTTGAAGGTAATGTCGTCATATCAAAACATTATTTTTTGATAATGTTAATTAATATAATTATTTATAGAAGTAAAAATTATATATAAAAATTAGATACTTTTTATATCAGTCAAAAAATTAATTAATAACTGATGTTTTTTAGCGTTTCTAAGTAGTTATTAAATTCTTTAATAAATGACTCACTTGGGACTATATTTTTAATTCGCTGGTCAGTTGAAGTTTTTTCAAGTTTAAAGAATCCTTTTTCACAAGCCTCTGTAATTATTAAAGCTGATTTTGGCCTAGATGTTTTAAATAATTTTGTTTTTAATTCTTCAACAGATATTTTTGTTCCTTCTTTAAAAGCTGACATAACTAATAACATCATGTGATAGTGAGAAGGTGACTTTCTGAAAAAATAATTACTAGAAGTATGAGATTGTTTCATTTGTTCTTCCCAAAAATCTAATAGGGTTTTTTTTTCTTTCGGCATTTTTTTAAGATCTTACTCTAGACTTAGTTGGATCGTAGAATGGGAAGCCAACAACTTTTGCACTAATTCTTTTTTGGTGACCATCAATTTTTCCAACTTCAACTTCAGTTCCAATTTCTGAATATTGAGCATCTATTCTGCAAAGAGCTACATTTTTATTTAGAGTTGATGATAGACATCCACTTGTAACAATACCCACTTGAGCTCTACCAATATGAACACAATCACCATGACCTGCAATTTCTTTTCCAATCAATTCTAAGCCAACTAATTTTTTTTGAGGATTGTTTTTTCTTTTAATTAATTCTTCTTTACCAATGAAGTCTTCTTCTTTAGTTTTCAAAGGAACCGCAAAACCTATCCCTGCTTCAAAGGGGT
This sequence comes from Candidatus Pelagibacter sp. HIMB1506, assembly GCF_052047935.1. Taxonomy (NCBI): domain Bacteria; kingdom Pseudomonadati; phylum Pseudomonadota; class Alphaproteobacteria; order Candidatus Pelagibacterales; family Candidatus Pelagibacteraceae; genus Candidatus Pelagibacter; species Candidatus Pelagibacter sp. HIMB1506. Next base: position 197,425 of record NZ_JBNAIS010000001.1, read on the forward strand.
CTTGTTGACCATCAAATTCATTTCCAAATAAAATTAATCCAGCTTCTATTCTAAGTTTATCAAGAGCAGCAAAACCAGCAGGAATTAAACCATCATCTTTTCCTGCTTCCATTAATTTATCCCAAACTTCAGGGGCATGGTTTGGATGACACCATACTTCATAACCAAGCTCACCTGTATAACCAGTTCTAGAAACAACTAGTGGAATACCTTGTAATTCTTCTATTCTACAAATTGTAAATCTAAACCAACCTAGCTCACCAATAGATGGTTGGGTAGGTGGTGTAAAAATTATCTTTTTTAAAATTTCTCTACTTTTTGGACCTTGTATAGAAACATTACTGATTTGGTCTGTTGAATTTTTAACATTTGCATTAAAATTTTTTTTCTTCGCTATTTCTTTTAACCATTCTCCAGCATACTCATCACCACATATCCATCTAAATCCTGTTTCGCTTAATCTTAATAATGTTCCATCATCAAACATCATTCCATTTTCATAACACATTGCAGAATATACAACTTGGCCAACTGATAATTTTTTGATGTTTCTTGTAAGTGTGTAGTTTAATAATTCCTCAGCATCTGGACCTATTATTTCAAATTTTCTAAGTGAAGATAAATCAATTAATACCGCATCGTTTCTACAGGCATTATATTCGTTTACTATTCCGTGTTTCGTATAATCATTTGGAAGCCAAAAACCTCTTGCATCAACAAAATTTCTAGTAAGTTGAGATGTACGTTCGTGGAAACCTGAATTTCTTGTTAATTTTTTTTCTGAATCTGTTTTCATTCGAAAAGCAAATGACTTTCTAAATTCTTTATTTTTGTCATAAGTTCTAACAAAAATTTCAGTAGGATTCCATGAATTACAAGCATCAATATCACTAGGACAAGCTGTGGTACCAATTGTTAAATCTTTTAACGCTCTAAACATTACATAATCACCTGGTCTAGAATAAGATTCGTCAGATATTACTGAATTTAATCCAGCAGCCGATGTATTAAAAAATAAATTAATTGCATGCCATCCTTTTTGTTTTTGAACTCCATATTTAGACATACTCTCAGTTAAATTATCTGAGCAGTTAGGATGACCAAAGTAACCAGCATCTTCATAATATTTTGAAGTACATGCAAGATTAAAAGTATCATGTTTACCAACTGTATCTCTTATTACCTCTACTAAGGGTTCATGATCAGTATCATAAAATTTTGAATGTAATCCAGGACCAGGAAAAGTATTTCCCATAAAAGTTCTAGTTGTTTGCCAATCTAATCCTTTTTCTATTCCTTTTTCTAATTTTTTTGTATCAAATGCTACAAAATCTGAACATTGTCTTCCAGTAGGACTTATAACTTGAATGTAATCTCCTTCTTTAACTTGGTAAGATGTTGAAGTTTCTTTATCTATGTTTTCTTCATAAAGTGGTTCAAAAACTGGATCAGGTATAACACTCAACTCTTTATCATTTATAACTTTCGCTCTTTTAATAAAAATAGTTAAATCTGTTGGTGGATTTTGTTTGGTAACGTCCATATCTTCACCTGGTGCAGCAAAGATTGCATAACATTTATCTTTTGACTTAAGTTTAATCTTTTCATCAGCTTTTGTATCAAGATCAAAAACTATTGATGATTTAGACTCTTTTATATTTAAGTTTCTTTTTTTTAATTGATAATTTGTTGCTAAGATTGTTTCATCTTTTCCATTTAAAATGTCTCTTATGAAATTTTTTTGACTGTTTTCTCTTAAATTTAAAATTCCTAATTCTGACTTTCCATCTTTATTAAAACAAATTATTTCACAAATTTGATTTCCTTCATCGTTGATTATTTCTATTTCATCATCTGGAAAAATTTGAAAAGCAGTAAGAGCGCCACCATTTACAATATGTCGTTCAACTCCAGGTGGTAAAATATTTAGTCCAGGATTTTTAATGTCTTTACTTGTTCCAAACATTTTTAAAATTTTTTAATATTGATATATTTTTTATCACCATTTTTATTGATTAAATATATATATATTTTTTAGAACTAATAATTCTTTACCTAGCTATTCGTTTTAACATAGAGTGTTAATATTAATATTAATAGAGGGGAAAAAAATGAAAAAAATAATGTCATTATTATCTGCTCTAGTTATTTCTGTAGTAAGTTTCTCAGGAATTTCTAACGCTGATAGCAAAAAGCCCATCGTAATCCCAACTCATAACTGGTCATCTCAAATTGTAATGGCTTACGTTATTGGTGGAATTTTTGAAAGCATGGGTAACAACGTAAAATATGTAAACGCTGACTCACAAGCGGTTTATGAATCAATCAGAATTGGAGACGTAACTATTTCTCACGAAGTATGGGAGTCTGCATTCGGTAAGTCATTTACTACTGCCTTAGACAAAGGTGGTTTACTTGACTGGGGTGATCATGAGGCAAGAACTCTTGAAGATATGGGTTACCCAAACTGGGTTGTTGAAAAAGGTTTATGCCCAGGTCTACCAGATTGGACAGCTTTAAAAAATCCAGACTGTGCTAAAAACTTTACAACACCTGACTCTCCAGATGGAAAAGGAAGAATGTTGGAAGGACCTCAAAGTTGGCATGGTGATTTAATTCCGCAAAGAGTTGAAGCTTTAGGTTTAGGTGATCTTTGGTGGGTTAAATTTGCTGGAGGTGCAGATGCACTTTGGGCTGAATTAGCAGCGGCTGAAAAAGAAGGAAGAGGAACTATAATCTTTAACTGGACACCAAACTTTACAGATGGTGCTGGTTTTACATTTATTGACTTCCCTCCATACACAGCAGGTTGCAGACCAGAAGATGGTGGTGATGGTAAATGTGGTTCTCCTGATGGATACTTGAAAAAAGCAGTTCATGAGGATTTCCCAAAAACTCACCCAGACGCAGCAGCAGCATTTAAAAAGATGTCATTCTCAACAAGTCACATTGGTGCGATGGCAGCTTTAGTTGATGTTGATAAAATGACTCACGAAGATGCAGCTAAAAAATGGTTAGCTGACAACGAGTCAGTTTGGAAACCTTTTACTAAATAAGGGTAAAAGTTAAAAAAATTAAAATCTCCCCCAACTTGTTTGGGGGGGATTTTTTTTTATTCTAATTTGTGTAAAGTGACAAAATGAAAAAATTTCTAATTTTCATATTTTTAATTTCTTTAATTAACTCAACTGCATTTGCTCGAAGTACAGGATGTAAAGAAGGAAACTGTGAAAATGGTTTTGGCAAATGGATTTATACCGATAAGACAACTTATGAAGGTGAGTGGGTTGCAACAAAAAAAGAAGGTCAAGGAGTTGAGACATGGCCAAACGGATATATTTACAAAGGTGAATTTAAAAACAGTCAATGGAGCGGAAAAGGAGTTTTAACTTTTCCAGATGGATCTACTTATGACGGTGAATGGTCCAAAGGTTTTATGAATGGACAAGGAACATTTACTTGGGCAGATGGAAAACAAAAATCAGGCACTTGGGTAAACGGAAAGTTAAAAGAGTAATGTCAAAAGAAAATAGTTTAAATAAAACTGAAGACAATTCAAACTCAACAAAGCAATTTATTGGTTTAGTTATTGTTACAGCAATAGTGATAGCTTTTTTTGCTGTTTTAAATGGAATATTTGGAGGGGGAGAAGAGCTTGTAGAAAAAATGAAATTGGAAGAACAAAGAATTGCTGAAGAAAGAAAACTAAGTGAATTAATATCTAAATTACCTTCAGGAATATTAGTATCCTTCGATGGAACTGACCACTATAGATTAACTGATGAGGTATATGAGCAAGTATGTAAAGCTACGAAATTAATTCCACAACGAGCAATTATGGGTGCTAATTTTTTAAATTTTAGAGCACACGAGATTTACACAATCAACGGAAATAAAATTGATGAAACTTTTGTTAAATGGGATCAAGAAAAAGGTAAGTGTTATGCAGGTTTTACAGTAAGTGGAAACAATGTTGGGGTAGATGAAACCATTACTGTTAGTGGAGAAGCTTTGAGTTTTTTAAGTACAGGTATTGATACTAGAGTTTACTATATTAAGAATTTTTAATGATGAAAGGTTACAATAATTAACATTTAAATTTTATTGAATTTCATATAACTTTGAAAAGATTTATGTCTGAGACCGTTATTAAGTGTGAGTCAGTTTATAAAATTTTTGGTGAGAATGCCAAAAAAATGCTTGAAGAGTCCAACGGCAATGTAGATGCAAAGACATTTCAAGAAAACGGTTGCATAGTTGGAGTTAACAACGCTTCGTTTGAAGTTTCAAAAGGAGAAATGCTAGTAGTAATGGGTTTATCTGGGTCAGGTAAATCAACATTACTAAGATGTATTTCAAGATTAACAGATGCAACTGGAGGAAAAATTTTCATAGAAGGTCAAGATCTACTTCAATTAAACAATAAAGAATTAATTGAGCTTAGAAGAAATAAAATGGGAATGGTTTTCCAAAGTTTTGCCTTGTTGCCTCATAAAACAGTTGTAGAAAATATTGCTTTCCCACTTCAGATAAAGGGTATTAAGACTGAAGATAGTATTAGTAGAGCAATGGAAATGGTTAAACTAGTTGGACTTGATGGAAGAGAAAATTATTTTCCAAGAGAGCTTTCAGGAGGTCAACAACAAAGAGTCGGGATCGCTCGGTCTTTAGCAGTAGAACCTGATATTTGGTTTTTAGATGAACCGTTTTCAGCATTAGACCCACTAATAAGAAAAGAAATGCAAGACGAGTTTTTAAGATTGCAAGAAAAATTACAAAAAACAATTATGTTTATTACTCATGATTTTGACGAGGCTTTAAAATTAGCTGATCGAATTGCGATCATGAAAGATGGCATTATAGAACAGTTAGATACACCTGCCAACATTGTTTTAAATCCAGCTACAGAATATGTAAGAAAATTTACCGAAGAAGTTCCAAGAGAAAAAGTTTTAGTCATTGAAGATGTAATGGATAGTTCAAATAAAGATAATTTAGGAGATATAAAAGTTTCAAAAGACGACATTATCGAAAATGTTGCAGAAAAAATTCTTACTCAAGAAAAAATTGTAGGAGTGGTTGACTCTAATAACAATATTATTGGTTCAATAAAACCTTCAACAATTATTGATACAGTTTTTGGAGGAAGAAAAAATAGTAGCTAGACCATGGAATATTTAAAAAAATACCCAAAGTTGTTTCAATGGATATTTTTGTTGGTTGTATTTTTTGCTCTATGTTTTGCAATTGAAGTTCCTGAAACTTATAAATTCATAAGAGGCCAAGCAGAATTTGTAAAAGATCCTAACCAAAGTGTTTATTTTTTTCTAGGTAAAGAAGTCCGATATTATGCTTTCGATGTATTTTGGAGATTACCACCTTTACTTGGGTGGCTACCTATTTGGATAAACGACACTTTATTTTTCTTGATGAACGAGTGGATGCCAATGGAGTTTTGGAATGAAGATACTCAAGAGTTCAAAACAAGACCACTGTTATTAGAGATTAGTAGAAATTTGACGTCTTTTATGACGTTTTTGATTGAGTTGATTAGAGAAATTTTGCTTGGAGGTTTAGAAACTATAGTTGCATTCACGAGCTGGGATTTTATTGATGCTTATCCTTGGTTAGAATTACCAGGTTTACCTTGGACTATCGTTGCAGCCGGAGCAACAATACTTGCATATAAACTGAGTGGTATAGGACTTGCTTTATTTGCAGGGTTAACAATGGTCTATATTTCAATCTTTGGTCAGTGGAAACCATCAATGCAAACACTTTCTTTTATATTAGTGGCTGTTCCTTTGTCATTTGCATTCGGTATCAGTTTAGGTATTGCTGCTTACAAAAGCAAAAGAGTAGAAAATGCTTTGTATCCAATTCTTTTAGTGATGCAAACCATGCCTCAATATGCAGTATTAGTTCCTGCGCTTGTTTTATTTGGTGTTGGTGATCATGCAGCTGTAATAATCACAATGGTAGTAGCAGTTCCTCCAATGATTTTATTAACCATTCTTGGACTACGAGCAGTTCCTCCAGAAGTCATAGAAGCAGGAAGAATGAGTGGTTGCACAAATTGGCAGTTAATGACTAAAGTACTTATTCCAACCGCAAGAAGAGATATCTTAATAGGAGTTAACCAAGTAATTATGGTTTGTTTTTCTATGGCAGTGATCTCTGCGTTTATTGGTGCTAAAGGATTAGGATTTAATCTATTGCTTGCTTTAAACCAACTTAACATCGGGTTAGCTCTTGAAGCAGGTTTATGTATTAGTTTGATTGCAATTCTATTAGATAAAATGTCATTAGCGTGGGCAAATCAACAACAAGATTATTTCGGTAATCTTACTTTCTTCCAAAGAAATAAAAATATTATATTTTTTGGTGGATCAGTAGTTGTTGGAGCTATTCTTGCTTATATCGGAACATTTATTTTTAAAGATACATTTAATTATTTATTTGAAGTTCCACATAACAAAGGATTTTCAACAGCTGATTTTTGGAACAAAGGTGTAGATTGGATTTTTGATACATTTTTTGTTTATATAAAAGCATTTAATACATGGTTAATTACAGAAGTGCTTCAACCAATGAGAGCTCTGTATCTAAGAATGCCAGCTGTTGCTACTTTAGTGTTAGCTGTAGGTGCTGGTTATTTAATTGGAGGAATTAGATCAGCATTAGTTGTTGCTGCTTTAACTTTATTTATAGCATTAAGTCCTTGGTGGGATAGAGCATTGGTTACATTGTACATGGCAACTTTTGGAGTAGTTGTTTCTTGTTTAATAGGCTTCACAGTTGGAACTTTATGTTTTCAAAACAAAAAGTCTGCAGCATTTATGTTAGGGGTTTGTGATATTTTTCAAACTTTCCCATCATTTGTATACCTAATTCCTGTAATGATGCTGTTTGGAATTACAGATACTTCAGTATTAATTGCTGTAATTGTTTACGCTACAATTCCAGCAACCAGATATACTATTGAAGGGTTAAGAAGTGTACCTGCTGGTTTGCATGAAGCAGCAACGATGTCTGGTGTTAATAAATTTCAAAGATTAACTAAGATTGAATTTCCATTAGCTTTCCCACATATGATGCTTGGAATAAATCAAACAATCGTATTTGCTTTATTTATGGTCATTATTGGAGCCTTTATTGGAACAGAAGATCTAGGCCAGTACATTTTAAAGGCATTGTCAGATAAAAATGGAGCTGGAATAGGATTAACTCTAGGTATCTGTGTTGCTTTCATAGGATTGATTTTTGATAATTTAATCAGAACTTGGGTTGAGAAAAGAAAAAAACACTTAGGCATAGCTTAGTCCATTGAAAAAATTTATTATTTCTATTGATCAAGGAACAACATCTTCAAGAGTAATTTTATTTGACATAAAAGGTAATATTGTTTTTGTTTCACAATTTGAATTTAAACAATATTTTCCAAAAAATGGTTGGGTAGAACATAATCCAAATGAGATCTGGTCCACAACACTTAAAGCTTTAAAACAAGTAATAAATAAAGCCAAAAAATTAAAAGGTCACATACTTACAATTGGAATTACAAATCAAAGGGAAACAACAATTCTATGGAATAAAAAAACAGGAAAGCCAATTTATAATGCAATTGTATGGCAAGATAGAAGAACCCAAGATTACTGTAAATTGCTTAAGAAAAAAAATTATGAAAATCTATTTAGAAATAAAACTGGATTATTTATAGATCCATATTTTTCAGCAACAAAAATTAAATGGATTTTAGACAATGTTAAAATTTCCAAAAAACTTCTTAGTTCAAATGATTTATTGTTTGGGACTGTAGATACATTTTTAATTTGGAAATTAACAAAAGGTAAGCAGCATTTAACTGAAGCATCTAATGCAAGCCGAACAATGCTGTATAATATTAATAACAATAAATGGGACAAAGAAATTTTAAAAAAACTAAATATTCCACTTAAGATTTTACCAGAAGTCAAAAACTCAGCAGATAATTTTGGAAAAACAGATAAAAAAATTACAGGGGTCGAAATTTCAATTTCTGCAGTTCTTGGTGATCAGCAGGCTGCAGCATTTGGACAAACTTGTTTTGAAAAAGGATCTATAAAAAGTACATATGGTACTGGTGCATTTGTTATTATGAATACTGGTCCAAAAAAAATTAATTCGAAAAACAAATTACTGACTACTATTTGCTATCGATTAAATAATAAAAATACTTACGCCTTAGAAGGTTCAATTTTTATAGCTGGCGCAGGAGTACAATGGTTAAGAGATAAAGTAAAATTGATCAAAAAAGCACCTGAAACTGAAAAAATTTCAAAATCATCTAAAATTAATGACGGTGTTTTTGTTGTACCAGCTTTTAGCGGAATGGGAGCACCTTATTGGAGACCAGATGCAAGAGGAGTAATCACAGGACTAACAAGAGACAGTGATTGGAAAAGTATAGTAAGAGCAACCGTAGAATCTGTTGGTTATCAAAGTTTTGATTTGTTTGATTCAATGAACAAGGATGGTTTGAAACCAAGAATAGTTAAGGTAGATGGTGGAATGGTTGCAAATAATTGGTTCACACAATTTTTAGCTGACATTATTAATTTAAAAGTAGTTAGACCAAAAATATTAGAGACAACTGCTTTGGGTGTAGCTTTATTAGCTGGACTTCAAATAGGAGAATATAAATCTTTAAATCAAATCAAAAATATGTGGAAAAAAGATCGTGTTTTCTCTCCAAATATTAAAAAAACATTAAGAAACGAACTTTTAGCGGGGTGGAAACTAGCAATTAAAAAAACTTTAGCGTAACTAGTCTTATGAAAAAAGTTTTAATAATAGGAGCGGGCGCAATGGGTGCTGCATTTACTTTTCCCCTTGCTGACAATAATCATAGAGTAACTTTAACCGAGCCTTACAGTAAAAATCTATTAAATAAATTAATAACCAAAAACAAATTTCATCCAGCATTAAAACTTAAATTGTCAAAAAAAGTTTCAATCAAAAAATTTTCATCAGACTTACTTAATGAAAAATGGGAATTAGTTGTTGTTGCAGTAAGTTCTATTGGAATTGAAATGGTTAGACAGCATTTAAAAAATATAAAAAGAAAAGTTTCTATTCTCGTTTTGACCAAAGGTCTTAAATATGATCGAAATAATAAAAAAATTATTACTATGTCTGAGCAACTAAACAAAGGAAATCAAAATTTAAATATTTCAGTTTTAAAAGGACCTTGTTTGGCAAAAGAGTTGGCAAAAAAAATCAAAAGTTACACCGTGATAGCTAACAAGAATATTAATATTGCAAAATATATAGGAAAATTAATCTCAACTAAATATTACAAAACAGAATATTCAACTGATGTAAAAGGTGTTGAATTTTCATCTGCAATTAAAAATATATATTCAATGATCATTGGATCGGGTGAAGGTGAAAATACTGCTTCAGCTTTATTTAGAAAATCATTAGATGAAATGGAATATTTAATAAAATATTTTAGAGGTAAAAAAGAAACAGTTCATGGGTTGGCTGGAGTGGGCGACTTATATGTTAGTGCAGTTGGAGGAAGAAACAGTAAAATGGGTGAATATTTAGGAAAAGGTTTTACTTTTAAAGTTGCAAAAAATAAATTTATGAAAAATGATACAGTTGAGGGCGCAGATCTGGCTAGAGAGATTGCACCCTATATATTGAAAAAAATGAATAAAAATAAAATACCACTTATGCATGCACTATTAAGTGCAATCACAAAAAATAAAAAATTAAAAGTTAACTATTAATTATTTATTTAAAAAAGTCTTCATCGAGTCGTCCATTGCAGTTTCCCATGGAGTATGGTGTATAGGTGCAACAGAACCTGTAACAGGTGATGAAAACGATTTGTTTCTGTAAGTTAAGATGTCTTCTACTTTATGATGTTCCCATTCTTTGAAATGTTTTCTAATTAATTCAAAATCTATTTTTGGATAATCAGACATATCATGAAGTTCTTTCGTGTACTCAGTTTGAAAATCAATCATTTGATCTGGGTTTTCTAATTTTTCCTCCATAGCAACCCATTTATTGATATCTTTATTGATATCATCAGCACTTGGCATTTTAATTTTCCCCATGATCACATCTCTTGCAAACCAAGCTTGGCAATCAAACATATTAAAAGTATGGAATTGGTCTTGCATACCAAGATATAAAAGTTTGTGATTATCTTGCCAAACAACTCCTTTATATAATTTCGGTGGATACAATCTGTTATGTGTTTTTAACTTTATGCTTTCATCTAAAAATGGAAAATGATGCAGGTAACCAGTGCACAAGATTATTGCATCTGCATCTTGTTCTGTACCATCTTTAAAAATTGCTTTTTTTCCTTCCAATCTATCTAGATAATGAACTTCTTTCATACCTTTAGGCCACTTAAATCCCATAGGTACATTTCGATATCCAATAGTTACACTTTTGGCCCCATATTTATTACACTGTAGAGCAACATCCTCAGCTGAATAACTGCTTCCTAAAACAATCACATCTTTTCCTCTAAACTCCTCTGCATCTCTAAAATCATGTGAATGCATTATTCTTCCTGGAAAAGAATTCATTCCCTTGTATTCAGGAATAAATGGAACAGAGAAATGACCAGTAGATACAACCAAATAATCAAATGTATCTTTTAAAATTTCGTCTTTAGCTTTGTCTTGATAAGTAATTTCAAATTTTTCATTGCTGAAAGTTACATTTGTAACTCTTGTGTTTAGTTTTATTTTATTTTTAATTTTACCTTTGCTTACTCTTCCAAGTATATAATCTTGCAAAACTTCTCTTGGCGGAAAAGAAGGAATTGGCTGTCCAAAATGTTCATCAAAAGAATAATCTGCAAACTCTAAACATTCTTTAGGACCATTTGACCATAAATATCTATACATACTATTATGAATTGGGTCTCCGTATTGGTCACTACCTGTTCTCCAATTATAGTTCCACAAACCTCCCCAATCTTCTTGTTTTTCAAAACAAACTATTTCAGGAATTTTTTCACCTTTATTTTCTAAGTGTTCGAATGCTCTTAACATTGATAGACCGCAAGGTCCTGCTCCAATAATTGCAATTTTACTCATTGTGTTTTCTCCAGTTTATAAATATGCTTACCAAATATAAACAAATTAAAAATAAAATTACAATATAATTATTAACTCAAGATGGCTGAGATAAATATTTCTAATATAAATAAATCTTTTGGATCTACGCATGTGATCAAAGATGTGTCTTTGGATATAAAAAGTGAATCTTTCACTGTATTGGTTGGACCAAGCGGATGTGGAAAATCAACAATGTTAAGAATGATTGCTGGCTTAGAGGAGATCAACTCAGGAACAATTTCAATAGATGGACAAGTTGTAAATGACCTTCCTCCTAAAGAAAGAAATATCGCAATGGTTTTTCAATCATATGCTTTGTATCCACACATGACAGTGTTTGATAATATGGCTTTTGGATTAAAGATTGAAAAAAAATCTAAAGAAGAAATTACAGAAAGAGTTATGGAAGCTGCTAAAATTCTTCAAATTGAAGAATACTTAGAGAGAAAACCAAAACAATTATCAGGGGGACAAAGACAAAGAGTTGCAATTGGTAGAGCTATTACAAGAAAACCAAAAGTATTTTTGTTTGACGAACCTTTGTCCAATTTAGATGCAGCTTTAAGAGTTCAGATGAGAGTAGAATTAGCTAAATTGCATGATCAATTAAATGCAACAATGATTTATGTTACACACGATCAAACAGAAGCAATGACACTTGCAGATGATATAGTTGTATTGGACCAGGGTATTGTTTCTCAAAAAGGATCACCTTTAAAATTATATAATGAGCCAGAAAATTTATTTGTAGGTGGATTTATTGGTTCACCAAAGATGAACTTTATTAATTCTAAAGTTCTAAGTTCTAATAATTCTGGAACAGAAGTTGAAATTTCAGGACAAGGGAAAATTATTGTTCCAAAAATTTCAGATAAAGTTTCACCTGGTGATAGTGTTAAAATTGGTATCAGACCTGAGCATATCTTAATCAATGGAGGCGAAAATTGCTGGGAAAGCAAAGTATTCGTAATTGAAAAATTAGGTTCATCTACTTTTTTGTATCTTGAAAAAGAGGGAGAACCTCTAGTAGTTCAAACTGATGGAGCCAGCAAAGTTAACGTAGGCGACAATCTTAGCTTAAGTTTCGATCTAAACAAATGTCATTTATTTGATAGCAATAATTTAGCCTTTAAATAAAGGTTTTTTTCATTTCTTGTTGAAACTTACTCAAACGAGATATGACACTATTGCATAAGAAATTTCTTTTTAAAAATAATAAGGTTTAATTAAAATAATAATAAGGAGATAACAATGTTTAAAAAAACATTAATAGTATTATCTGCTTTAGCATTTTTTATTAATAATGTTGCTTTTGCAGATATCAAGTTTTGGACAACTGAAACTCAACCAGCAAGAATGGCTAAGCAAGAAGATATGGCTAAAGCTTTCGAAGCAAAAACTGGTATTGCAGTTGAAGTTATTCCAATCGATGAGAAAGAATTAGGTAAAAGAGCAACAGCTGCAGCTGCAGCAGGTGATTTACCTGATGTAATTTATCATACACTTCAATATGTATTGCCATGGGCTGAAGCAGGAATTTTAGATGTTGATGCTAACAATGATGTAGTTAAAGAATTAGGTAAGAAAACTTTTGCACCTGGAGCATTAAAAATGGCTAAGCAAGGATCAAAAATTGCTGCTGTTCCAGTTGATGGTTGGACTCAAATGATCGTTTATAGAAAAGATCTTTTTGAGAAAGCGGGTTTAGAGCCACCAACTAGTTATGCAAATATCACCAAAGCAATAGAGGTTTTATCTTCAAGTGATATGTTTGGATTTGTTGCTGCTACAAAAACAGACGAAAACTTCATGAGTCAGGTTTTAGAACATGTATTATTGGCTAATGGAGTTAACGTAGTTAAAAAAGGTGGTATTAAAAAACAAGGAAACAAACTTAAAAAAGCTTTAGAGTTTTATAAAACAATTTCAAAAGCTAGTCCAGAAGGTGAATTATACTGGAAGCAATCTAGAGAACTTTATTTTGCAGGTAAAACTCCAATGATTATCTGGTCTCCATTTATTATGGATGAGTTAGCAGGGTTAAGAGATTCTGCTCCTCCAACAATAAATGACGATCCAACTTCAAGTGAGTTAGCATCAAAAACTGGTTTCATTACAAACTTTAGTGGACCGAACAATAAAAAAGGTGCTGCTTGGGCAGATGTAAGATACTTTGGTATAACAGCTGATGCAGATACGGATGAAGCTAAACAGTTTATTCTTTATTCTATGGATGAAGGATATACTTCAACTTTAGCAATTGCTCCTGAAGGAAAATTTCCTGTAAGAAGAGGTAATGCAAGTGATCCAGCTGCGTATACTAAAGCTTGGTCAAAACTTCCAGTTGGAGTAGATAGAAAAGCTCCATTAACTGATCTTTATTCAGCAGATGTTATCGATAACATTGTAGCTGGTTTAGATACTGCTAATAGATGGGGAGTTAAAGAAGGTGAACTTTCTAGAGCTTCTAAAGTTATCAATTCTCAATTCATTAATAGAATAACAAGATTATATATTGATGATCAAATTGATGTTGATGAAGCAGTTGATATGATCAATACTGCATTAGCACAGTTCAATTAATTTTAATTTTTTAAAAAAGCGGATAATATTAATTATCCGCTTTTTTTATGAGTAATTCACTTTCAAAAATAGAAAAAAGAACTGCTTATGCCTTAACTTTGCCAGCAGTTTTAATAGTATTTGCAATAGTATTATTTCCAATATTTTCAAACGTTTGGATTAGTTTTAAGGAAGTTCAATTAAAAGATATAAGAATTCCAGAGCCACGAGCTAAAAAAATAGTTAAATCTATTAAAAACGAAGATTCAAAAATAAAGATTATATATAAATTAAGAAATAGTTCCTTAATTCAAGATATTAGAAATGTTAAATTTCAAGATAAATTCCCAAGTAATGTTAAACCGATTGATTTAGATGAGAGATGTAAGTTCACTTCAAATAAAGTTCAGTGTGATTTTGGTAATTGGTCAAAAAAATACAGAGAGCAATTTATAATTTTTTTTGAGACAAAAAATGGTGAAAAAATTGATAAAAAACAATTTAAATTAAATAAACCTAATTTAAAGGGAAAAGCAGATAACATACTTTTGACAAGTGATTTTACTTTGTCAAATTTTAAAAAAGTAATCACAAACTATGAATTTAAAGATTTATTATTAACAACATTTTATTATACTTTTTTTGGAACTGTGGGTGCGATTGTTTTTGGAATTTTGTCAGCACAAATGGTAAATCAAAAGTTTAGAGGTCGAAGCTTTGTAAGAAGTACGTTATTGTTTCCTTATGTGGCTCCAGTTGTGGCCTTAGCTTTTACATGGGAACTTCTATTAGATCCTAATAGTGGTACTTTAAATAATCTATTACTGAATTATAGTATAATAGATAAGCCAATAAATTTATTAGGTCAAAAGTATGTATCAATTTTTATTTTTGGTTTTGAATTTAAATTAAGATTAGCGCTTACAACTGTTATTATCTTTGAAATCTGGAGATATTTTCCTTTAGCTTTTCTTTTTATATTAGCAAGACTTCAAGCAGTTCCTAAAGAACTTTATGAGGCAGCAGATATTGATGGTGCTGGGCCTTACACTAAATTTATGAATATAACATTGCCACAGATTACTGCAGTGATTTCAATTTTGTTTATGATTAGGTTTATTTGGAATTTTAATAAGTTCGAAGATATTTTTCTTTTAACAGGAGGTGCGTCAGGAACAAGAACACTTCCAATTAATGTCTATGAACAGGGATTTTCAATAGGAAATATTGGAATGGGATCTGCTGTATCAATGGTGATTGTATTATTACTTTTATTTTTTATGTTAATTTATTTTAAGCTTATAGGAAAAAGAGCCAATGAGAATTAAATCAATTATCACATTTAGTCTAATTTCCTCATTTTTTTTATTTTCACTGATTTCTATTTGGAAAATTTTATCCACATTACAAGGAATTGAGCTTCAAACTTTAAATTTTAATTTTTATTTTTTAAGTGGAATTATAATTTCTATTATTTCAATTTTCTTAAGTGAAAAATTTAACAAATTATCTAAAGTAATTTTATTAGCATCTGTGTTTGTTTTAGTTGATTATTTTATTAATAGTTCTTTACCTGTTTGGCATTATATAGGTACATTTCTTATACTATTATTTTTTGTTAATAAGCTATCTAATTATAATAAAAAACATTTTAATTATGATTTTTCTGCACAAATTATATTTTTTGATTTTTTAACCTTATTTGGAATAATCTTTTTTTCTTTTGTAATTTTATTCCCTTTTTACTTGATGCTAGTAACAAGCTTCAAGACCCAAGCCCTTTTATTAATTAATCCTTTAGATTTCAGTGTTGATTTAACACAAGATATAAAAACCTTATTCAAATCCTATATTGTGGTTTTTACAGAATATAATTTTGGCAGGTACATGCTTAATAGTTCAATTGTTTCAGTAGGCACGGTTATAATTACTTTATTACTTGGGATCCCAGCAGCTTATGCAGTAGCAAGATTAAACTTTTTTGGAAAACATTTTTTATCTACTTCTATTTTAATTATATATATGTTTCCAGCTATTGTCCTCGTCATACCTCTTTACACAGTTTTTAGTCAATTAGGTCTAAGAAATTCTGTATTTGGATTATTAATTATTTATACAGCCACAACACTGCCAGTTGCAATTTATATGCTCCAAGGATAT
This sequence comes from Candidatus Pelagibacter sp. HIMB1506, assembly GCF_052047935.1. NCBI lineage: Bacteria > Pseudomonadati > Pseudomonadota > Alphaproteobacteria > Candidatus Pelagibacterales > Candidatus Pelagibacteraceae > Candidatus Pelagibacter > Candidatus Pelagibacter sp. HIMB1506. The sequence continues at coordinate 213,276 of NZ_JBNAIS010000001.1, forward strand.
TTCAAAAGTATACCAAAAGAACTTGAAGAAGCGGGTATAATGGATGGACAAAATTGGTTTGGAATAATTGTTAAAATCATTTTACCTTTAAGTTTACCAGCAATTGCCTCTGTAGCATTATATGTATTTATGATTGCCTGGAATGAGTTTTTATTTTCACTAATGTTTTTAGATAGCCCTAGCTCATTTACATTATCAAGAGCAATACAGTTCTTAAACGTAGGAGCTGAAACACCAAGACAATATTTAATGGCTGGTTCAGTAGTTGTAACTTTACCAATTTTATTTATTTTTGTTTATTTTGAAAAATATTTAGTTAGTGGATTAACATCAGGGAGCGTTAAGGGTTAATGAGTTTGTTAAAAAGAGAAGCTGAGAATATTTTATTAAATAATAGGCGTGAGGGATACACTCTGCCTACAAACAATAAGTTGTACCCAGCTCAATGGAATTGGGACTCAGCATATATAGCCCTCGGTTATTCTTATTTTAATAAAGAATACGCAATAGTTGAGTTAGAAAAGTTGTTCGAAGGACAATGGTCAGACGGTATGGTTCCTCATATTTTGTTTCATCAAAAGGATGAAAATTATTTTCCCAATCATAATACTTGGCAGTGTGGCGATAAAATTCCATCATCTGGAATAACTCAACCACCTATAGTCTCAAGTATTTTAAAATTAATGTTAGATAAGAATGAATTTAGTTCGAGTGAAATGAAAAGAATTTTGAACTTAATAAAAAAAACAAAAAAATATTTAGAATGGTTTTATAAATATAGAGACCCAAATGATACTGGTTTAGTATCAATATTACATCCTTGGGAAAGTGGCACAGATAATTCGCCTTTATGGGATTTTCCTTTAAGTAAAATTTTAATTGAAGAAAATTTGGAATATAAAAGAAGAGATTTGGATGTCTCAAGTAGTGATGTACGACCACTTAAAAGAGATTACGATTGTTATATTACTCTTTTAAATCAGTTCAGAAATGAAAAATATAATCCTGAAAAGCTCTATGATATTTCAATGTTTAATGTTGCTGATATAGGTTTTAATTCTTTGTTTTTGAAAGCTTGCAAAGATCTAGTCTATATTGCAACAAAAAATAATATTGACTGTGCTTCAATTGAAAAAAAAATAACAAAAACTGAAAATAAATTGATTAGTTTATATAATCAAAATGATAATTCATTTTATTCATTCGATGTTTTAAATAAGCAATCTTTAGAAATCCCTTCTATTACAAATTATTTTATTTTGTTTGCAGATATTCAAAATAAAGAAATTAATAATTCGATAATTCAAAGTTTAAAAAAGTATAATTCGAATGAAAAATATTTCTTTTCGTCAATAAAGCCTGATAGCAAATATTTTGAGGAGATAAGATATTGGAGAGGACCTGTTTGGATTAATTGTAATTGGATCTTATATAAAGGATTATTGGAAAAAGACCCTAATTTTGCTAATAAAATAAAATCACATACATTAGATTTAATGCATGAAAAGGATTTTCATGAATACTACAGTTGTAAATCAGGAACTCCTTATGGTGCTAATAATTTTTCTTGGTCAGCAGCTTTATATTTGGATTTAATAAATTAAAAGTCTAGTGGAATGGAATTCTCTTCCACAAGTTTTTTGAAAAAATAATATGACTTTTTAGGAGTTCTTTTTAAAGTCTTAAAATCAACGTGCACTATTCCAAATCTCTTTTCAAATCCTAATGCCCATTCAAAATTATCCATGAATGTCCATGCAAAATAGCTTTTAACTTTAGCTCCATCATCAATAGATTTTTTTACAGCATTTAAATATTTTTTAAAATAATCAATACGATCGGTGTCGTTTATTTCTCCATTTTTTTCAATTAAATCTGGATATGCAGCACCATTTTCAGTTAAATAAATATCTGGATTTCCATAATTATTTTTTAAATCCATAATTTGATCATAATAAGCATCTGGAACAATTTCCCATCCCATAAGAGTTAACTTTGTATCTTTATCTTCAAGACCAAAAGGTAATTCATCATTAACTGCTCCTCTTGCTTTAAGTAAATTATTGTTGTCAGCTTTAATTCTATAATGTTGATAATGGTTTAATCCTATAAAATCATTTTTTTGAAAAATAGTTTTCATGTCATCTTGTTGAATATGTTTTGAGACATTATCAATTAATAATTCTGGATACTTTCCAAGATACATAGGGTCAGCAAATGATCTATTCCAATAAGTATCAAATAATTTAGTAGCATGAAGATCTTCACTTGATTTTGTAGCAGGAATACAGGGTGCCATATTAAATGAACAACCAATTTTAATATTATTGTTTAAAGCTTTCATTGCTTGAAAAGCTGTACCATGTGCAAGATTAACATTATGTATTGATGCAAAATATTTCTCTAAATCTTTGTATCCTGGAGCCATATAACCATCTACATATCCATAAATTGTAAAAACAGCTGGTTCATTAAATGTGATAAAATGATTACATCTGTCTCCAAAATTTTTAACAATAGACTCTGAATAATCTGCAAATATATTTGTCATATCTCTATTTGCCCAACCTCCTTTATCTTGTAGAGATTGAGGAAGATCCCAGTGATATAAAGTTATGAAAGGTTCAATATTTTTTTCTAAACATTTGTCAATTAATCTTGAATAAAAATCTATCCCTTTTGGATTTATTTTACCTTTTCCTTCTGGAATAATCCTAGTCCACGCTAAAGAAAATCTATAGGAATTTAGATTTATATTAGCCATCAACTCAATATCTTCTTCGTATCTATGATAATGATCTACAGCTGTATCCCCGTTTTCATTATTTTTTACTTTTCCAGGTGTATGTGTAAAAGTATCCCAAATACTTTTACTCTTTCCATCTTTATCAATAGCACCCTCTATTTGGTAACTTGCAGTTGCAGTCCCCCAAAAAAAACCATTAGGAAAGTTATTTTTCATGTCAATTAAATTTTGGTATCCAATTTTTATGAGCTATTAACAACTCATCTACCATAGAACTTATTTGATCTAAACTTAATAAAGAGGAAGTAAGTGGATCCAACATAGCTGCATGATAAATAGCATCTTTCTTTTTAGTTCTTAAAGCTTCAACAGTTAACTGTTGTACATTTATATTAGTTTTCATTAGGTTTGCTAAATGCATTGGTAAATCCCCAACTTTTTGTGGGTTAATTCCTTCATTATTTATTTTACATGGTACTTCAACACAACAATCATCTGGTAAATTAGAAATCAACTTGTTATTCAAAACATTACCATTAATTGTGTCTTCTTTTCCGTCAACAATTGATACAATAATCCGTGAAGCATACTCTAAAGATTTCTCACAAACAAATTTTTCTCCATCTAATAAATTTTGCTCTTGTTGATCCCACTCTTTAATTTGTTTTTTGCACCTTCTAATATATTCATTAATTGGAATATTGAATTCACTCAATAAATCCTCTCTGTTATTTTTGATAAACCAAGGAGTATATTCTGCAAAGTGTTCGGATGATTCTGTAACAAAATATCCAAATTTTTCTAAAACTTTATATCTAACTTCATTCGTGCATCCGTCCCAATTGGTTCCAAATGTTTTTTCTTTTCCAGCTTTAAAAATTTTAGGATAAAGATTTTCTTTTTTTCCATCAGAATTAATTTTTTCAAACTTAGTATAAAAAGACATATGATTGATACCTGAACATTCATAACTAATATTTTTAATATCCTCACCAATATCTTTTGCTAAATCTTCAGCAGTTCCTTGCACAGAATGACAAAGCCCAACATATTTAAGCTCAGGGGCAAATTTAGACAATGCTAAACAATTAATTGCCATAGGATTAACATACTGCAACATAGTTGCGCCCGGACAAACTTCATTCATATCTTTTGCAACGGACAACAGGGCAGGAACTGTTCTCAATCCTCTCATAATTCCACCTATTCCTAAAGTGTCACCAATAGTTTGTTTTAGTCCATACTTTGCTGGTATTTCAAAATCAATAACTGTAGAAGGCTCATAACCTCCTATTTGAAACATTAATATTACGAAGTCAGCTCCACTGAGTGCTTTTTTTTGATTTTTTTCAATTATAATTTTTGGATTTACACCTATTGATTTTGCAACTTTTTCTGCGACTAAATTTGAGGTTTTTAATCGTCTTTCATCAATATCTTGCAAAACTATTTCACAGTTACTGAATTTTTTTTCAAGCAAAATATCTGTAAGTATATTTTTCATAAACACAGTACTTCCAGCTCCAATAAATGTAACTTTAATCATACTAACCTTTAGTTGCCCCAAGAGTTAATCCAGCAATAAAATGTTTTTGCATTAAGAAAAACATAACAACGGGAGGTATAGCAGCAACAATGGATCCAGTTGATAACAAGTGATAAGCTGTAATCCATTGACCATTCAATGATTTTAATCCAGCAGTAATAGGCATTGCATGATCACCTTGTATTAAGACAGTTGCCCAAAAATAATCGTTCCAAATAAATGTAAAAATTAATACACAAAGTGCTGCTATAGCTGGTCTAGTTAAAGGTAATATTATTTTCCAAAATATTTTAAATTCAGATGCTCCATCCATTCTTGCGGCTTCAATAAGCTCTTGAGGTAGAGCTTTAATAAAATTTCTCATAAAAAGTGTACAAAACCCTGTTTGAAAAGCTACATGAAATAACACCAATCCTGTAATAGTGTTGTAGAGACCAATTTTAAAAGTCAGGTCTCTAACTGGTATCATTAAAATTTGAAATGGAACAAAGTTTCCAGCTATGAAAATAAAAAATATTGTTAAATTTGTCTTAAATTTATAGTTAGCAAGTGCAAAGCCAGTCATACAACTTAAAGCAACTGCTCCTAACATTGTTGGTATAGTTACTTTAAAACTATTTAGAGTATATTTAACCATTGGAGTATTAGTGAAAACATCGTGTAAATTTGAAAAAAGTAAAAATTCACTCGGAGTTCCCCACATGTTTCCAGCTGTAATATCTCCCAGGCCTCTGATAGATGTCATTAAAATACCAAATATTGGTATCAGCCAAATAATTAATGAGATAGGTAAAAATATTTTATAAATATATTGATTTACAACTGGTCTTTGATGAATAGGAGTAGGGAACATTTAGTTATTATCCTCTCTCTCATTTCGATACATTCTGTATATGAAAAACAAAATATAAAACATCATTATCGTAAATAAAACAGTTGCTATTGCTGACCCGTATCCCATTCTGTAACCATATTCACTTAAAGCTTGCTCAAACATGTAGTACGCCAAGACATTTGAATATCCATAAGGACCTCCTTGAGTCATTATTGCTACCATATCGAAACTTCTTAGTGCACCAATTACAGTAACTACAATTGCTAGAAAAGTTGCAGGTCTAAGCTGTGGGAGTACTATGTTCCAAAATAAATGAAACCCTTTAGCACCATCCATTCTTCCAGCTTCGATTTGTTCAGGGTTAATATTATTAAGTCCTGTTAAATATAAAATTAAACAATAAGCAATTTGCGGATATAGACCTGCAAATATTATCCCATAAGTAGCAGTATCTTCATTTGCAAGAATTGAAAATCCCTCTAACCCAATGAAATTTAGAAATGGTGCAATGACCCCATAGTTTGGTTGGTAAAACCAGGTAAAAATTAGACCAATAACCACTTGAGATATAACAAATGGAAAAAAAAATAGAGATTTTACTAACCTAATTCCAAAAACAACTTGATTTAAAAATATTGCTAATCCAAGACCAATAGGAACAGCTAGCATGAAAAATACTAACCACTTAACATTATTCCAAAGTGAAATATAAAAATATTCATCATCTAGTAGTTCAATATAATTTTGAAGACCAACATATATCGAAGGGGACAAGCCATCCCATTGATAAAAAGATATACCAATAGATACAAATATTGGAGCTATTACATAAATGAAAAAAAATATCAAACCTGGAGCTAAAAAAATCCATGGGCTTACTTTAATTTGATTTTTTTGCCACCAAGTAATTCTTTTTGCTTTTGAATTATTTAGTTCCATTTAATTCTATTTTAAAAATTGATGAAATCGATTTACACTTAGGGGCCAATAAGCCCCTAAGTTAATTTAAAAGTTTATTTATAAACTCTTTGACGTACTTTTTCTAATCTTTCCAAGATTTTTTGTCTTCTGTCTGGATTAGACATGTATTCTTGGAAGCCCTTCATACCTTCTGATGCCATTTGAGCTGGAGCATCTCTATCGTAGAATTGCGCCATCGCATAAGCATTATTAAGCATATTTAATCCTGCTGATAAGAAAGGATCTCCTTCTTTAACACCAGAGTTTTTGTTAATAGGTAGCTGACCTAATATTTTATTAATCTCTTCTTGCACATCTGCTCGAGACATAAATATTAAGAAACGTTTTGCATCAGTTTTATTCTTAGCTTTTGAAGGTATATGCACTGTATCAGTAGGTGCCTCCTCAGCCATTGGAATACCTGGAGTTATTTCAGGAAATTGAAAGAATCCTAAAGTATCATCATTTAAACCACCCTCTTTTAAAGGAGCAACTGCAAAATTACCCATAACATACATTGCAGCTTCACCATTAATCATTGGGGTTAGAGCCTCTTGCCAACTTAGAGCAGCATGATTTTCTAAAAAGTAACCAGGTTTAACCAACTCATCCCATTTATCAAAAACTGCTTGAACTTTAGCATCAGTATAAGGAACTTTTCCTAAAGTAAGATCCATATGGAATTCATATCCATTTGTTCTTAAATTTAAGTAGTCAAATACTCCTGCAGTAGTCCATAGATATTTTGATCCAATAGTTATCGGTGTAACACCACTTGCTTTAATTGTTTCACAAGCTTTAACGAACTCATCCCAAGTTTTTGGAACACTAATACCTAAGTTATTAAAAATATCTTTTCGGTAATAAACTCCCCACTGATAGTAAGTATAAGGAATTCCCCATTGCTTGCCACCAATTGTCATGGATTTTTTAGCATGCTCCATATTTTCACTTAAGTTTCCATCAACCCATCCTGAATCTGACCAGATATCAGACACATCTTCAAATAAACCTGCTCTAACAAATGGCAACATTCTGTTTCCTGCATACCAGTTTGCCACGTCAGGTGGATCAGTGTTCAAAAAATTTCTAATAGATTGTTTGTAACCTTCATGATCAAAAACATTCCATTTTACTGTGACATCAGGATTTTCATCTTCAAATTTCTTAATGATATATTCAAAAGCTGCTTTAGGTGCTGCATCAGATGTATCTGTGTTTATTACTAAAGTACCAGCAAATGAAGTTGAAGAGATTATTCCAAACGTCATTATTAATGAGATAATAATCTTTTTCATTTATACTCCTTTTATTATGTATGAGTAATAGACTATGTATTTTTCAAATCGATTACAAACGAAAATTTCGATTACTATTTGTCGCAAAAAAAAATTGGTAAATTATAAATAGTTTCTAATATTAAATTATAGAAAATATCTATATAATTATACTAATTATAATTTTTTTATGAATTGGAATTATCCTACTACTATTTGGTTTGGAGCAGGTAAAATAGAAGATCTTGCAACTGCCTGTTCAAGTTTAAAAATTAAAAGTCCACTTTTTGTAACTGATAAAGATCTTTTAAATCTTCCAATGACTTCAAAAGTAATTGAAAAATTAAAAAAAGACTTTGATCATTTACAAGTATTTTCACAATTTTCAGGAAACCCAACTGGAAAAAACGTGATGGATGGGGTTTCTTTATATATAGAAAAAAAATGTGATGGAGTAATTGCCTTTGGTGGAGGTAGTGCATTAGATGTCGGAAAGGGAATAGCTTTTATGTGCGGTCAAAAAAGACCTATATGGGATTTTGAAGATATAGGTGATTATTGGACAAGAGCTGATGAAAATAAAATTTCTCCTATTATAGCGGTTCCAACTACTGCAGGAACAGGATCAGAAACAGGAAGAGCTTCAGCCATCATTAATGAAGAAACAGGAATAAAAAAAATAATTTTTCATCCAAAAATTTTACCTTCTATTGTAATTTTAGATCCAAATTTAACCAAAGATCTTCCACCAAGAATAACAGCTGCAACAGGAATGGATGCACTTGCTCACAATCTCGAGGCTTTTTGTGCACCTGGATTTCACCCAATGGCAGATGGTATCGCGCTTGAAGGTATGAGGTTAATTAAAAATTCTTTAATAGAGGTTTATAAAAATGGTACGAACATAGAAGCTAGATCTGAAATGTTAGCGGCATCTAGCATGGGCTCTACTGCTTTTCAAAAAGGTCTTGGTGCAATACACTCGCTAAGTCATCCAATAAATGCACAGTTTGATGTACATCATGGTTTAAGTAACGCGATATTTATGCCTTATGTTTTAACTTTCAATAAATCAGTTATTGAAAAAAGAATTATATCTATTTGTAATTATCTTAATCTAAATAGTACATTTGAAAGCTTTTTAGGATGGATATTAAATTTGCGTAAAGAATTAAACATCCCTCATAAACTTTCAGATGTTATGGATTGTAATGAAATTGATTTAGAAAAACTCTCTTTAATGGCATTTGAAGATCCATCTACAGGAGGCAATCCAAAAAAAATAACAAAAGATGATTTAAAAGAAATGTATAAAAAAAGTATTTCAGGAGAGTTATTTTAATGAAGAAAATTTTGGTAGTAGAAGGTAATTTACAAGAGGAAAATCAAAGTTTTACAGAAGCAGGTATTCAAACTCATACAGAAAGCTTAAAACATAGTCTTTCTAATTTTACTGATCAACTAAATATAGATGTAGTTAATCCCTCTTCAGATGAAAATATAAGTGAGAATATAGATCCACTAGAAAGTTATGATGGTCTTATTTGGGGTGGAAGTAGTTTAAATATTTATAACAAGACACCTGAAATTTTAAGACAAATAGAATTTATGAAGGAATGCCAGAAAAAAATTAAAAAAGTTCTAGCGATATGTTGGGGAATGCAAGTTGCAGTAACCGCTGCAGGTGGTGAAGTAAAAAAGGCAGAGAAGGGGTCACACCGAGGGATTGCAAGAGATATTGAAATTAATGAGAATGGTTTAAATCATCCATTATATAAAAACAAAAATAAAAAGTTTAATACTCCAGCATTTAATTTTGATGAAGTTGTAACTCTTCCAGAAAATTCAACACTGCTAGCTTCAAACCCAATTAACAACGTTCAAGGTTTAAATTTTAAAGTTGGAAATTGTGATGTGTGGGGCCTTCAGTATCATCCAGAAATTACTTACAACAAGATGATTAACTTAATTATTTTTAGAAAAGATAGACTTATAGAACGTGGTGCTTTTAAAGACCAAAATCATATTGATGACCACATTAAAAATATAGAAATAGAAAACAAAAAATTAGATAAAATTTCCAGAATGAGAGAATTAGAGAATTGGTTAGATTATCTTAACTTAGAATAATCCTTCAATCTCACCTTTTTCATTTAGTTTAATAGAGTCAGCTGCAGGAACCCTAGGTAATCCAGGCATAGTCATGATTGCACCGCAAATAACCACAATAAACTCTGCACCTGATGATAATCTCACCTCTCTAAGTGGTAAAGCATGACCTGTCGGCGCTCCTTTAAGATTTGGATCTGTTGAAAAACTGTATTGAGTTTTTGCAACACAAATTGGTAAATCACCATATCCAGCTTCTTCAAAGTTTTTAAGTTGATCTCTAATTTTTGTATCAGCGATTACTTCATCTGCTCTATATATTTCTTTTGCAATAGTCTCTATTTTTTTAAACAAAGGTGTTTTGCTTTCGTATAAAAATTGAAATTTAGCTTCATCTTTTTCACATAATTCTGAAACATGAGCTGCTAATTCTTTTGTACCTTCACCACCATTTGCCCAATGAGTACACAGACTAGCTTTAACACTTAAATTATCACAAAAATCTATAAGTGCTTTCACTTCATTATCAGTATCTTTTATAAAATGATTAACTGCTACAGCAACAGGTAAACCAAATTTTTTAACATTTTGAATATGTCTTTCTAAATTTACTAACCCTTTTTTTAAAGCTTCAACATTTTCGTTTTTCAAATCATCTTTAGCAACACCACCGTGCATTTTTAAAGCTCTTATAGTTGCAACAATTACAACACAGCTTGGTTTTAAATTTGATTTTCTACATTTAATATCTAAGAATTTTTCTGCACCAAGGTCAGCACCAAATCCCGCTTCAGTTACAACATAGTCTGCTAATTTTAAACCAGTCTTAGTTGCGATAACCGAGTTACAACCATGAGCAATATTTGCAAACGGACCACCATGAATAATTGCAGGATTATTTTCCAAAGTTTGTGTAACATTAGGTCTGATAGCTTCTTTTAAAAGAACTGTCATAGGACCTTGAGCATTTAGGTCTTTTGCATAAACTGGTTTTTTATCTCTAGTATACCCAATAGTTATATTTCCAATTCTTTTTTCTAAATCTTCCAAATCATTTGATAAGCAAAAGATTGCCATTATCTCTGATGCAACTGTAATATCAAAACCATCTTCTCTTGGAAAACCATTTGCTACACCACCTAAATTTATATTTATAGATCTTAACGATCTATCATTCATGTCCATAACTCTTTTCCAAACAATTCTTCTAACATCGATATCCAGTTTATTTCCCCAATAAATATGATTATCGATTAATGCTGATAATAAATTATGAGCCGATGTAATTGCATGAAAGTCACCTGTAAAATGCAAATTGATTTGTTCCATTGGAACGACTTGTGCATAACCTCCACCAGCTGCTCCACCTTTCATACCAAAAGAAGGACCTAAGCTTGGTTCTCTAAGACATACGATAGATTTTTTTCCAATTTTATTTAAACCATCATTTAATCCAACTGAAGTTGTAGTTTTTCCTTCTCCTGCTGGTGTTGGAGTAATAGCAGTTACCAAAATTAATTTTCCATCTGGCTTGTCTTTTAGTTGCTCTAAATATTCTAAATTTATTTTTGCAATATGTCTGCCCATAGGACTAAACGCAGAGCTTTCATCAGGTACATTTATTTTTGCTAAAATATCATTTATTGGTTGCATTTTAGCTTCTCTAGCTATCTGTATATCTGATTTTACTTCGCTCATTCGTTATCCTTTATTGTAAATTTTTTTGCATAATAATTATCTTATTTGAGATTTTTCGAAACTTCTAAAATATATATATAAAAAAAATAAGAACTATTTAAATTCATTAATATAAAATTCTAATATGCAAAAGTATTCTATTTTTAGCTTGGTTAAAAATGCATTAACAGGCCATCAAAATTGGGATTTAGCTTGGAAAGATCCAAATCCTAAAGAAGAGTACGATGTTGTTATCATTGGAGGCGGTGGTCATGGTTTAGCTACAGCGTATTATCTAGCTAAAGAGCATCAAATTACAAAAGTAGCCATCATTGAAAAAGGATGGATTGGCGGTGGAAACGTTGGACGTAACACTACAATTATCAGATCAAACTACATGCATGATGAAAATGGTCTTTTCAGTGAGTTTGGAATGGATCTATGGAGAAAGATGAGTCAGGACTTAAATTACAATGTAATGTTTTCTCCAAGAGGAATAATTAATCTTGCACACTCAGATGCACAAATGAATGCATACGCAAGAAGAGGAAATTCGATGAGATTAAATGGAATAGATGCAGTTCTTTTGAATAGAGAAGAAGTAAAAGAATTAATTCCAATGGCTGATTTTTCAGATAACGTAAGGTTTCCAATCTTTGGTGGATTGATGCAACCAAGCGCTGGAACTGCTCGTCATGATGCAGTTGCTTGGGGGTATGCTCGTCAAGCTGACTCGATGGGGGTAGATATAATTCAAAATTGTGAAGTTACAGGTTTTGATGTTTCTGCAGGAAAAATAAAAGGGATCAGAACATCTAGAGGAAATATTAAAGCAAAAAAAGTAGGTCTATGTGTTGCTGGTAGCACAAATATTTTAGCAGAAAAATTAAATATGACTTTGCCAATTGAAACTCATCTTTTACAAGCTTGTGTTTCTGAACCAGTGAAACCAGTTTTAGATAAAGTTGTAACTTTTGGTGCAGGTCACTTTTATATTAGTCAATCAGACAAAGGTGAAATGGTAATGGGTGGAGACCTCGATGGTTACAATAGTTACGCTCAAAGAGGTAATCTTCCAACATTACAACATGTTTTAACTGAAGGAATTGCGATGATGCCATTTTTAAGTAAATTAAAAATGCTAAGAACTTGGGGTGGGATTATGGACATGTCAATGGATGGTTCACCAATAATTGATAAAACTCATATTGATGGTTTGTATTTAAATTGTGGATGGTGTTACGGAGGCTTTAAAGCAACTCCAGCATCAGGATGGACATTTGCACATACTATTGCTCAAGATAGAGTTCATGAATTAAATGCAGGATACAGTTTGAACAGATTTAGTACTGGTCATCTTATTGATGAAAAAGGTCTTGGTACAAAAACTTGGATTTCATAAATGTTACATATTAAATGCCCACATTGTGGAATGAGATCTCAAAATGAATTTTCTTATGGCGGAGATGCAACTGTTAAAAGACCAGAACTAAATAAAGAAGTCACAGATCAAGTATGGGATAATTTCGTATACAATAGAATTAGTCCCAGAGGAAAACATTTAGAACTTTGGCAGCACTTATCTGGTTGCAGACAGTGGATAAAAGTTGAAAGAGATACTGCAACACATGAAATTTTTAAAACTTATAAAGCTAACGAAGAAATTGCTTAATGACTCAGAGTTATCGAATAGAAACAGGCGGCTTAATAAATAGAAATAAAAAAATTTCTTTTAAGTTCAACGGTACATCTTATTTTGGATATGAAGGTGATACATTAGCTTCAGCTTTATTGGCAAATGGTGTTCATTTAGTTGGTAGAAGCTTTAAATATCACAGACCTAGAGGGTTTTTTGGTGCAGGAGTTGATGAACCTTACGCTGTTGTTCAACTTTATAGAAATGGTGAAACGGAGCCAAATATTAAAGCAACCGAACAAGAATTATTTGAAGGATTAGAGGCAAGCAGTGTTAATTGTTGGCCAAGTGTTAACTTTGATATTGGGGCTATAAACAATTTTTTAAAAATATTTTTACCTGCTGGATTTTATTATAAAACTTTTATGTGGCCAAAAAGCTTTTGGTACAAAATTTATGAGCCATTTATTAGAAAAGCAGCTGGATTAGGAGTAGCATCAACAAAACATGATAAAGAAAGATATGAACATAAGTATGAGTATTGTGATCTTTTAATTGCTGGATCTGGACCATCAGGTTTAGCGAGTGCGTATTCTGCAGCGAAAAATGGAGCCAAAGTAATTTTGGCTGAGGACAAACCAAGATATGGTGGTTCATTATTAACAAGCGATGTGAATATCGGTAACCAATCTGGAAAAGATTGGGCAGACGGTATTATTTCAGAATTGAAAGAGATGCCAAATGTAATCGTAAAAAATAGATCTCAAGTTTTTGGATATTATGATCACAACATGTTGGTAATGTCTGAAAAAGTTAGTGATCATTTACCTAAAACTAAAAAATATCATCCAAACAAAAGACTTTGGTACATTAGAGCAAAAGAAGTTCTAATTTCATCTGGATCAATCGAAAGACCAATTGTTTTTGGAAACAATGATACTCCAGGAGTAATGCTTTCATCTGCAGCTAAAGAATATTTAAAAGTTTATGGCGTCTTAGTTGGAAAAAAACCTTTAGTATTTACAAACAATGATAGTGGCTATGAAACTGCAATTGAATTTAAAAAACATGGAGTTGAGCCTGTAGTTTTAGATTCAAGATCAAATCCTCAATCAGAAATTATTGATGAAGCAAAAAATTTAGGAATTAATATTAAAAATTCATATGTAGTAGTTGCAGCACAAGGTTATAAAAAAGTAAAATCAGCTGATGTGGCAACTATTTCTGAAGACAAGAAAACACTTGGTAAAATAGAAAATATAAATTGTGACTGTATATGTGTTTCTGGATTTTGGACACCTACAATTCATTTGGCATCACAATCAGGAAATAAAACTAAATTTAATGAAGAGATAGACGCGTTTGTTCCAGGAGTTTCAAAACAAAATGAAACAACTTTGGGAGCTGCTAATGGTGTGTTTACTCTAGAAGAAACTTTAAAAACATCATTTGAAAAAGGAAAAGAATTATCAAAAAAAATTACCGAGAAAGATAATGAAATATCTATTCCAAATGTAGTTGAAAAAAAATATTCTAAACATGATAAGTTTTGGTGTGTTCCATTACCAAAAGGTAAAAGTTATAAAAGATTTTTAGATTTTCAAAATGATGTCGCTGTTTCTGATGTAGAGATTGCATTAAGAGAAGGTTATAGATCAATTGAACATGTAAAAAGATATACCACTCTAGGTATGGCAACAGACCAAGGAAAAACAAGTAATTTAAATGGATTACAATTAGTATCTGAGATTGAAAACAAAGTTGTTCCGTCCGTTGGCCACACAACTTTTAGACCTCCTTATACACCTATTTCCATAGGTGCTATTGTTGGTAGAGAAGTAGGAAAGCACTCAAAACCAACAAGAAAATCTCCAATTCACAATTGGCATGAAGAGCATAACGCTGTTTTTGTTGATGCAGGAGTTTGGTTAAGACCAAGATACTATAAAAGAGGAAATGAAACTTTGTTCGAAGCTTCAAAAAGAGAAGCGAAAAATGTAAGAGCAAATGTTGGTGTTTGTGATGTAACAACACTTGGTAAGATCGACGTTAAGGGTCCTGATGCTGCGGAATTTTTAAACAGAGTATACACAAATGCATGGTTGAAGTTACCTGTTGGAAAAGCAAGATATGGAGTGATGTTAAGAGAAGATGGGATAGTGATGGATGATGGTACAACTACTAGAATTTCAGAAAACCACTATCACATGACAACAACTACTGCTCAAGCAGCGAATGTGCTTTCGCATTTAGAGTATTATTTGCAACTTGTTTGGCCTGAACTTAATGTAAATGTAGTTTCAACAACCGAGCAATGGGCAGGAGCTGCCATAGCTGGTCCTAAATCAAGAGATTTATTACAGAAATTGTTCCCTAAAACAGATGTATCTAATGAAGGTCTTCCGTTTATGGGATATGTCGAGGGTGATTTATTTGGTGTTAAAGCTAGGATCTTCAGAATTTCATTCTCAGGTGAATTAGCTTACGAAGTTAATGTTGAGTCTGATAACGGAACATTTATGTGGAAAAAAATAATTGAACTTGGAGAAGAGTTTCAAATTCAACCATATGGAACTGAAGCACTGTCTACACTTAGAATTGAAATGGGGCATGTTGCAGGTTCTGAATTAGATGGAAGAACAATTCCTTACGACAATGCATTAGAAGGGTTATTAAGTAAAAAGAAAGACTTTATTGGAAAAAGATCATTGCAGAGAGCAGCTTTTGTAGCTGAAGATAGACAGCGAATTGTAGGCGTTGTTCCATTGGATAAAAAAACTAGTATTCCAGAAGGTTCACACTTAGTTAAAGACGCTAACGCTCCTTTGCCGAATAAAAAATTAGGTCATATCTCAGCCTCTTGTTGGAGTGTTGAGCATGATAATCCATTTTCACTAGCAATATTAAAAGATGGAAAAAATATGATTGGAGAAAAATTATTCGTAATGTCTCCATTAAAAAACAAAGTTATTCCAGTAGAAATAGTTTCATCACATTATGTTGATCCAAAAGGAGAAAGAGTTAGATCATGAGTTTAATTTCAGCTTTAAATAATGTGCATGCAAAAGGTCAATTTGGAGATTTTGAAGGTAAAGATGATAAAAATTTACTTTCAATATCTGAAACTACTAATTTATTAATTGTACAGATAGTTCAGTATAAAAGTTCAAACTCATCATTAGACAATATACAGGTAGATGGTCTAAATTTAAGAGACAATCCATCTTTAGTTAGCTCAAATGATAACACAAGAATACTTTGGAACGGTCCAAGAAATTGGATTTTAGTTTCTAAGAAAAAGGAAACTTTAAATGAAATAGAGCAAAAATTTAATGATAATGAATTTGCAATAACAGACATATCTCATTCAAAAGCAATAATTGAAATTGAAGGTAAGGAGGCTAAGGAAGTTTTAAAAAAAGGATGCCCATTTAATTTTGGTGAGCTAGAAAAAAATCAATGTTTAAATTCTACTTATAACGGAATGTCAGTAACTATTGATATGCTTGATGATGATCCAGATAAATTTAGAATATTTGGATTAAGAAGTTTTGGTGAATCTCTTTATCACTCAATAACAGACGCATCTTTAGAATTTGGATATATTGCAAAGTAATTATTTATCTCTAGTAGCAATATAAACACCAATAGTAGCTATAAAAAATCCTAAAAGATCTAAATTTGATAATTTCTCATTTAAAAATAACCACGCCATGAACGCAGATGTAGGAGGAATTAAAAAAAATATCGAAACAGTTTTGCTTGCAGAATTTTTTTTAATTAAGAACATAAGTATTGTGAATGCTCCAAAGGACACTAAAAAAATTTGATGACTCATCGCAAATATAAATGTTTTTGAAAATTCAATGTAAGGATCGGCAAAGAAAATTATAATTAATAAATGAAATGAAAAACCCCCAAGTGCTTGGTTCATGTTACTTACTGATAAGGGTAGGTTGTTGCTTATTGTTTTTTGCCAAAGAGTTGAACTTGTTATTGCTATCAAAGCTATAATGGTTGCAATTAATCCAGCAGTTGGAATTTTTGATCCAATTTCAAAACCTAGAACCAAAGATGCTCCAATAAATCCCAGTAAAACACCTATCCATTGTTTAATAGAAACCTTCTCTTTAAGTATTGGTCCACTTAATGCGTTAGTTAGTATTGGCTGAAGAGTTACAATTAAAGCAGCAAGGCCAGTAGGCATTCCAATAGAAATTGAATAAAAAACACCTCCTAAATAAAATCCATGAAAAAGAACTCCACTGAAAAAAGATTGTAAAAAATTTTTCTTACTTACAATTATTTTCTGCCTTGAGTAGATAGAAAAAATTAAAAAACCAAATGCTACGAGTGCAAATCGAAAGGCTAATGCAGCAAAAGGATCGCTGTAATCAATGATTGGTTTTGTAGTTATAAATGCGGATGACCAAAGTAAAATAAATATAAATGGGAATACCTTAATCACTATAATTAATAAATTTAAATTTAATCAATTAAATTTAATTTAATCAAATTTTTTTGCTTAGTTTCTTTGCACCACATTTCGTAACTTTCACAAACTCTCCAAAGATGATTAAAGGCTCTTTGAGACAATTCCAAAGGGAAATGAGTTTTTGTATAATACAATTTTGGTATTTTAAGCAAAAATTTAACCATAGAATCTTTTTGAATGTCTAAAAGTCTTAATGTTTCATCATTAATTTTCTTACCAGTAATTTTATCAATAAAATTGTTATCTTTTAATTCAGATATCCAATTTTCATGAAATTCTCCTGAGCTAATAAAATCATAATCTTTTGTTGTCATAAAAATCTCAAAAGCTTGAATGTTATTAACTTCAGGATTTTCATTTTTTATCTCAATTATTTTAGAATATATTAGTTCAGCAACTCTTAAAACGTAGGGCTTATCAATTTTAGATGTCACTGTTTATCTTTTGTGTTTCTGCATTGCAGAGTGAGCAAGAATTAAATTTGGATCTAAAAATATCTTTGAAGATTTAATATTCTTGAATGATTTAAAAGCGAATATTGCAATTGGCAACTCAGTACAACCTAAAATTATTTTTTTACATTTCATTTTAAGCAAATATTTTATAGCTGGTTTGATAGCTTTCTCAGCAGCTCTAACATTACCCATTTTTACAAACTTGATTGCTTTATTTACTGAATTTTTTTGAAGATTTTCAGATGGGTTAACTAATTGATAGCTCTGATCAAAAAATTTATTATACACTCCAGTTTTTAAAGTACCTTCAGTGGCCAATAAACCAACTTTTGAATTTTTTTTACAATTCTTTTTTGTAAATTTAAAAACTTCTTTTGGCATATTTATAATTGGTATATTGATTTTTTTTTGTAGATCATCAAACCAGTAATGAGCTGTATTACATGGGATAACAATAAATTTGCATTTATTCTTTTCTAATAACTTACAACCTTCAAGAAGACTTTTTAAAACTTTATTATATTTTGTTTTATTGGATTTATTTGTATTTAGATTTGATAAGTTTTTTGTTTGAGTACCTATAGATTCTGGTCTTCCTGGAATATTTGATTTGTTATACAAAACAAATAAAGGATATTCTTGATCAATTTTACCTCTATTTAGCACTGCAAGCTTATTACAAAAATCAAGACCAGCTTGAGTACCCATTCCACCTAAAATTCCGATCATAAATTTTATATTATTTTAAATACAACTTATATAATTAAATTTTTTGACTAAAAGTTGTTTTTTATAAGATCTGGTACTGGCTGAATAAAATTATTTACTAAAAAATAAAATTTTTTCAGCCAATAGGAAGTGTGAAATTATGCAGTTTTTAAGTTAACTGCTGAAGGACCTTTAGGACCATCTTCAACATCGAAAGTCAAAGCTTGACCCTCATCTAAACCGTTCATACCAGCATCTCTTACTGCTGAAACATGTACAAACACATCTTTTTCTTTGTCTTCTCTTTCAATAAAACCAAAACCTTTGGTTGGATTGAACCATTTTACTTTACCTGTTAGACTCATATTATTTCTTCTTACTTTTTGTTATATTAATTATTACTTAAAATTTATAATTAAGTAATTTTGGATTTGTTTAGATTTTAATGGGTTTTGTCAACAAAATAGAGAAATTATTCGATCTTATTGTCAATCTGTAGCAATCAATTTAGTCAAATAAACGGAATTAACATCTTCTTTATAATGAGCAAAAGGTTCACAAGGCTCAAAACCACAAGATTTAAAGAGTTTTCTAGCAGGAATAAAAAAATTTCCAGCACCTGTTTCAATACTTAATCTTTTAATATCTAATTTTTTTGCCTCACTTATTAGATGATTAATAACAATAACACCGTGTCCTTTTTTTCTAAAATTGTCATGAATTCTAATTGATTTAAATTCTCCGTGACCCTCATCTAAAAATTTTAATGCACCACATCCCATTAATTGATCGTTGTTATATAAACTCCAGAATTTAATTGATGGAACTTTAAGACCAGGGATGTCTAAAACATGAGCACTTCCCTCAGGTGAGGCAGCTCTAAGCTCAACAAAATGCTTAGTTAAAAGTTTGTGAACTTCTGGATCATCAAAATTTCCCTCAATTGATTTTAACATATTATTCCAGAATAGTGATATGACCCATTTTTCTTTTATCTTTAATTTCTTTTTTTAAATAATCAAAAAAGAATTCATTATCTTTAAGTTTTGGAGAATTTCTATAGTTAGATATTTGATCTCCTAGTAAATTTATCATTTTTGCATTTGATAATTTTTTTAAAGGTATCTGTTCAAGTTCACAAACAGCTCTGATGTGATTTTCAAATTGACTTACATTAAAAGCATTAATTGTTAAATGTCCAGAATTATGAACCCTTGGAGCAATTTCATTTACATAAAGATTATCATTTCTATCTATAAAAAATTCTACACATAGAGTGCCAACATATTTAAGTTCTTCGGCAATAAGTATTGCCCAATCTTTTGATTGATTAAATATTTTTTCATTTATATCTGCAGGTATTTTAGAATGTTTTAAGATCTGATCTTCATGGGTATTTTCTATAGGTTCATAGATTTCATATTTATTATTACTAAACCTAGTTATGATAATTGATATCTCTTTTTTAAGTTTGACCAATTTTTCTAAAATATATCCTCTTGATAAATCTAATTTAAGATTTTTTAATTCTTCTGATGTTGAGACAGGGTGTTGCCCTTTACCGTCATAACCTAACGTTGTAGTTTTAATTATACCTGGTAAAAAATCTTCGAGGACATCAATATCAGATTGATTTTCAACTGAGACGTATCTAGTTGTTCTTATATTTAATTTATTTACAAAATCTTTTTCTGCTAACCTATGTTGAATTAATCTATTTACCGAAGGTTTTGGTAAAACTGGTTTTAACTTGTTGATATCATTTAATGTTTCATATGGAATGTTTTCGAATTCATAAGTTACGATATCAACTTTGTTTACAAATTCATTTATTTTTTCTTTATCGTCATATTTTGCACCAATAAATTCGTCACAAAAATTTTGAGCTGGTGCTTCTAAATCATCACAAAAAATTATTATCTTTATCCCTAATTTTTTTGCAGCAATTGCAAGCATACTTCCTAATTGGCCGCCACCAATAATCCCAAGAGTAATATTAGACATTTTATTTTGGAGCTCTTTTAACAGATTTAGTTTGGTTTGATCTCCAACTTTTTAACTTATTTTTGATCGAAGAATTATTAATAGCCATTATTTCAGCTGCGAGTAATGCAGCATTAATAGCACCATCTTCTCCAATTGCTAAAGTACCGACAGGTATCCCTTTTGGCATTTGAGCAATCGATAGCAAACTATCTAAACCTTTTAATTTTTTACTTTCAATTGGTACACCCAAAACTGGAATTTGAGTTAATGCAGAAATCATTCCCGGCAAATGTGCTGATCCACCAGCTCCAGCAATAATTACCCCTATATTATTTTTTTCTGCATTTAATGCAAAATCGTACATTCTCTTTGGGGTACGATGAGCAGAAACAATTTTAGTTTCAAACGAGACACCTAATTGTTTAAGAGTTTTTTCTGCTAATTGCATAGTTTTGTAGTCTGATTGACTACCCATAACTATTGAAACTTTTTTATTAGTATTTTTTTTCATGAAAATGACCCTCTTGTTTATTTCAAAATTAATCAAAAATTTCAATAAAATTAATAGTATTTCAATTTAGATTGATTAATCTTATTTCGTTATGAATTTTAAAATCGATAATTTGCAATATTGCAATTGGTCTAGAAAAATTTTTGAAACAAACAGAGCTGCAGGTTTAGATGCAGTTCATGTAACCATAGTTTATCATGAAGATTATGATGAACTACTAATAGAATTAAATAAGTGGGAAAAAATTTTTGAAGCAAATTCTGATCTTATATTTCTAGGCAAAGATTTTAAAGATATTGAAAAAGCAAAGCTTGAAAACAAAACTGCAATATTTTTTGGTTTTCAAAATTGTTCACCAATTGAGGATGACATAGGTTTAGTTGAAAAAGTTCATGAACTTGGATGTAGATTTATGCAACTAACTTACAACAATCAATCTCTTCTTGCTACCGGTTGCTATGAAAAAATTGATAGCGGAGTAACTAATTTTGGAAGAGAAGCAATAAAAGAAATGAATAGAGTAGGCATCGTTGTTGATATGTCTCATTCTGCAGAAAAAAGTACAATGGATGCAATTGAAATAAGTGAAAAACCAATTGCGATTACACATGCAAACCCTTCTTTTTGGCATGCTGCAAAAAGAAACAAGTCTTCAGATTTACTTAAGATGCTAAGTGATAGTGGAGGAATGTTAGGTTTATCTTTATATCCACATCACTTGAAAGAAAATACTAATTGTACTCTTGATAGTTTTTGTGAAATGGTAGCAAAGACAGTAGAAATTATGGGAGCAAGTAAAATTGGTATAGGGTCTGATCTTTGTCTTGATCAACCTGACAGCATAGTTGAGTGGATGAGAAATGGTACTTGGACCAAAACTAAAAATTACGGAGAAGGATCCAAAAATAAACCAGGCTTTCCAAAACAACCTAATTGGTTTGAAGACACAAGAGGATTTGCAAATATAGAAAAAGGTCTCAAAAAGATTGGATTTTCAGATGATGAGACACATGGGATACTAGGAAATAATTGGTACAATTTTTATAAATCAATTTAAGTTATGCAAGTAGAACTAAGAGATCCAAATACTATTATGAAATTATCTCGTTTGGGATCTTTTCATCAATCTAAATTATCTTTTTTAAGAAGTTTTTTGAATGAATTTAAAGACTGGGAATATAAACAAGATTTGTTTAATTTAGATGAAAATGGTTATGGTGAGGCAGTATATTCATTTAAAAAAGACAGAAGAGTTTATTCTTTAGTTTGTTTTGCAAATCATATTAAAGATGAGGAAAGATCAGACAGAGTTATAGCTACTAAATGGGATGCGGCTTTTACTCTTCATGATGGAGTACCAGGTAAAAAAGATATTGAAAGATTAAAAAATGAAGTTCCCAAACAAGAAGTAGGAAGACTTTCTTATAAAGAACTTACATTATCAAGAGCGAATAAATCTGTACGTTTATTTAACCATGTAACAGAGAGTTTAAGTCAAGGATTACAACCAGATTTAAATTTATTATCAAAAGTGGGTTATTTATACAGAACTACTGCTGTTTATGGATCTGGTAAATTTGGTTTAGCAGATAGGTTTAGAATAAAAAATCGTGAGGAAATTAATGGACCATTTAGATTAGAAATGATGCTGGTTTATCTTGTAAGACAGTTCACTTTCGACCAAGTAAATCATGTTGCTTATCACAAGAACCCAAAAAAAGCAGTCAAACTAGACGAGCAAATCTCTAAAAATCTAGGTATTGGAAATTCTACTGGATTAGGAATGGCACCTTTTATTGTTAATCATCCAACACTTTTAAATAACTGGATTTTAAGTAGAGAAATAGCTTTAAAAAAAATTAGAGAAATTCAAAATGTAAATAAAAAGGATGGTGAACTTTTTATTGATTGTGTAAAAAAATCACTAACAAACATTACAAGTTGGAACACTGATAGTGAATATCAAAAAAATAAAATTAATAATCTACTAAAAGATGTTCAAAAATTTTTGAAATTCATTGAGAATGATTTTGATTTTACAGGAGAATATCCTTTCAACAGTATTTATAAGTGGCTTGAGAAAGAAACATGTGAAGAATGTATTGAATACATAGTATCCATTATGATGGAACCATATAGTGAAATAACTGAACCTTTAGTAAAAGAAATGAGCTCTGATGAAGAAAAATTTTTTAATATACCAACTCATAGGACTGTTGAAGATTTAAGAAATATAATTGAGAAAAAATATCAAAATATTTTAGAAATAAATTTTGAAAAAAAAGAAAATAATCAAAATTTTTGGTTTATCTCAAAAAATAAAGAAGAGCCAAGATTAGCTGATAGATTTGAAGAACACGGCTCAGAATTAGAGCAACCTTTAGCCATAGCCAGAGACATAAAAAAACTTTACGAAATATTATTGGTTTCTAAAAATAGTCAAACCGTATCTGACTTTTTAATAAAAAACTCTGATTTAAGACATGTTATTAGAAGGGTTTTTATAGTTGAAAAATTTCCTTATTCAGAAATTCAAGATAATACAATTGGTAAAAACATAATGCCTATTGATATGTTGAGATTGAAGCTATCTTTCTTTGGGGCGTTAAAATTTGACCCAAGATCTGACAAGTGGTTAAGAATTTGTATGTTTCAAGGAGCACCATTACCTCATGAATTAAAAAATTATGATGAGCAGTGGGTTTATAAAACTAAAATTTAATATGAAATCATTAAGTGAAATCGAAACCACTGTTAAAAGAGCAACTAAAGCTAGCGGATATTCATGGGGAGTTGCTGAAGAAACAGCAAAGTGCGTAAGACTATTAGAGTCCTTTGGTCTTCCAGGTGTAAAGCATATAAATAAATATTTTTCTGAAAGAAAAGAAAATAGTTTTCAAAATTTAAATCTAATATTAGAAAAAAATCAAACTTCAGTAAAACCTTATTGTCCAATTATTCTTGGAATTAGTTTTTTAGACCAATCAAAATCTTTGGAATTCTTAAAAAAAATTGAACTAAATAATGTTGCTTACCCTTCAATATTTTTAGCTTTTGTAAGCAGAGCATCAGAAATTATTGGTAAAAAAATTCATATAAATCTAGATAAAAAAGAAATTATTTTAAATCTAAATTTAAATATTTATTCTAATATTCCTAATAACGAATTTCCGTCTATTGCAAATCATTTAGAGGTCAGTTTTCTAGAAAATATTGATAACTTTTTGGAGGAAGAGTGGAAGAATTTGTACAAATTATCTGAAGATACTTTTGTTGAAGAGTCTGAGAGTTTAAAACAAGGTGGGGCAGGTGCAGGCCTAACAGATAATGACTGATAATTTTGATGAAATTAAGGATCAAGATAACAGTGAAGATTTAAATAATATTTGTGATGAGTGTAAAGAAGAGGATGAGAGTGTATCTCAAAATTTAATTTTAACTGGCTTTAAAATTTGTAAATCGTGTAGAGTTTCTAAAACTATTTTCCCAATCTAGCTAATCTGATTAGTTGGAAGCATGTTCATTCTACTCATTACGAATGTAATTGAAAGAAAAGCTATTATCAAAAAAGATAATAAGATTATACCAAAAGATTTAAAATTAGATTTTAAATTTAAAATTTCTTTTGTTGAAATGATTAAACCTGCAAAAATCCAAAATTGAGTAAGAAAAATTATAGGTATCATTAAATCTGGAGTTACTGCAAAAAATCTTAGTAAACCAGGAGCATGAGCAAAACCAACTGCAGTTAAAACTTTTTTAAATGATACTTTGGTTTGTTTATCTGGAAAAAGTTTAACACCTATCACAAAAATAAAGATCGCCCATATTAACCAAGTAACTATTGCTGTTAGACCAGACATTCCTATTGCTGTTTTAATGACAGTGTTAGCTGCTACTGCACCAGCAACTCCATCTAAAATCATTATCAATCCCGCAAAATATATGGAAGCTTCACCAAAATTTCTGTTATCAGAATAAAGTGTTTTATCTAATTTTATTGATTTGAAAATTATATTTAAAAATTCACCAAACATTAATTTTTATCTCTTTTATTTTTTTGAGCTTTATATGAAACAATTAATGGAAATACTATTAAAGCAATCGCAATAATAATGCAAATTGCTATTAAAAACCCTTTTGTCATTGAAATTTGGGGGAGTTTAAATAACTCCCCCTAAATAAATTTAGCCTTTTACAACTTCTCTTGTGTTTGCGTTGAAAGACTCTTTGAATGGAATATCCACTACTACAGCATCAACAGGTGTTCCTGGAGTTTCTGAATATTCTGCAGGTAGATGAACTTTATATTTAGTTCCCACTTTTCCTTTTGGAAAACCATTTGCATTTAATGTTCCATCGAACGGAACATATCCCATTGCAATGTTTGTTTTCTTTTCAGGATGCCACCATGGTGACGTTAAAAATCCTACCGGATCTCCACCACTTTCAGGAGAAACTAACCAAAAGTCAGGTGCATAATTATCAATAGGTTTACCACCTAATTCCATACCAACTAGTTGGAGTTTGTATGGTTTTTTACCTGCTTTTAATTCCTCTTTCATTTTTTCTAGTGCAGCCTTACCAACATAATCAGCGGTTTTGTTCCATTCTCCTTTTCCAGACAAAGAAACTTGATAACCTAAATTACATTGGAACGGATTGTGTTGTTGATCCATGTCTTGTCCCCATGAAAGAATTCCTGCTTGAATTCTTCTGTGGTGAGCAGGAGCAATAACCATTAAGCTGTGTTTTTTTCCAGCTTCAAGTACAGCATTCCACATATCCTCAGCATATAAAGTAGAGTTTCTTAGATAAATTTCATAACCAGCTTCTCCTGAGAAACCAGATTGTGAAATCACAACATCTCTTCCACCAACTTTTGCTTCAGCTAATCCGTAGAAAGGCATATTATCGAAATCTACTTGATCTCCACATAAATCTTTCATTAATGCTTTTGATTTAGGACCTTGAATTTGAACTGGGCTCACATCAATTTCTTCAATTTTACAATCAAATCTTCCATCTGCGTTTACACCTTGAAGATATAAACCAATATCAGAGTCTGATAATGAAAACCAAAATTCATCTTCAGAAATTCTTAAAAGAATTGGATCATTCAAAACCCCACCATATGCATTGCATAGGATTACATATCTTGCTCTCATTGGTGAAATTTTAGTTGCATCTCTAGTGATCACATAATCAGTAAATTTTTCTGCATCTGGACCTTTAACTCTTATTTGTCTTTCAACAGCAACGTTCCACATTGTTACATGGTTTACGATAGCATCGTATTCAACCATAGCTCCACCATCTTCAGGTTTTACATAACCTCTTGGGTGATAAATACGATTGTATACAGTTGCTCTCCAACAACCTGCCTGCATTGATAAATGCCAATAAGGTGATTTTCTTACCCTTGTTGAAATTAACATTTCAACTTTTGTTGGCCCACTTTGTCTTAAGTTATATGGTACTTCTCTGTCTGATTGATCAACAGAAGTAACATGTTTTAATTTAGTATAGTCAAATTCATTAGACATAACTATTCTCCCTCAACCACTTGTTAGTTTCCTTCAAGCCGCCGAATGTATAAATGTGGAAGTTATCAGTGTGCGATTTAACTTTCCCAATTAAATCATTAGGGTCTTTAGGTTTCAATAAATCTAACGCCTTACTAAAATTAGATTTAAGAAAGTTTAAGGAATTTTTTGCCCCAACAATATTAGCAAATTTAATTAAGCTAGATATTTTTAAGGGCCCAGTGATTCCAACATGCACTGGTACGCTTTGTTTAGAAATAAAATCAATAATAGGCTGAGGATCTAATAACCATTGAGTTACTATATAATCAGCGTAAGGCTTTTTATCTATCATTGCTTTTTCTAAATCTGTGTCGGATATATCAGGACTCCCTTCAGGATGTCCAGCTATTCCTATTTTCATTTTTTCAAAATAACCTGTTTCTAAAAGTTGAAATGAACTATCAAATTTTCCAAGAGGCTCTCTTCCTCCTCCAATAATTAGTGCTTGCTTCACTCCTCCATCTTTGCATCTTGTAACATAATCCTTAAGCTCATTTTCATCTACCATAGATCTTGCTGGAAAATGTGGAACTGGATTAAATCCTTTTTTTACAAGCTCTACTGCTTTGTCTGCCGTTTCTTTATAATCTCCTCCTGGAAGCATCGTGATATAGACATCACTTAATGGAGGCACAGTTTCAAGATCTGTTTTAGGACCAATCTCCAAAGAAAAATTCATATTTCGGATCTTTATTGATTTTGAAATATGAGTCTAGAAAATTCGATTATGACAATTGGTCTACTTTTTAAGCTGACCTCTGTGCTTTTGAATTCTTTGTCCGTACTGCTGAGTGACCCTGTCGAAGATAATTGCTAAGGCAACGATAGCTAAACCATTCATCATTCCTAATGCCAAATATTGGTTAGAAATTGCTTGTAAAATAGGCACTCCAAGGCCTTTTACACCTATCATAGATGCAATAACAACCATTGCTAAAGCCATCATGATCGTTTGGTTAATCCCAGCAAAAATTGTTGGAAGTGACAATGGAATTTGAACAGATTTAAGTTTCTGCATTGGAGTTGCTCCAAATGCCTCACTTGCTTCAAGAGTTTCTTTATCTACCTCTCTAATTCCCAGATTGGTCAGTCTTACAATTGGAGGTAAAGCATAAATACAAACAGCTAAAAGCCCTGGAACTTTTCCTATACCAAGTAGCATGATTATAGGAATTAAATAAACAAAACTTGGAATAGTTTGCATCATATCTAATATGGGTAAAATTGCTTTTTCTGCTCTTGAAGATTTAGACATTAAAATTCCAATTGGGATTCCAACTACAATACAAACTAACGTCGAAACTGATATGATGGCAACTGTAGCCATACAGTTTTTCCACATACCAAAATAACCAATTATCAAAAAGCAAACAATCGTTCCAATAGTTAATTTTATACTTCTTGAACCTATCCATGCTAATATTGCAAAGACTGCAATAACGATTGGCCAAGGGCTATTTACTAAAAGTTTTTCTAGCCAAATTAAAAAATATAATAGGGGATCAAAAAAACCTTCAATCCCATCTCCATACGCTCGTGAAAATTCTTTAAAGCTAAAATCAATACCTTTTTTTAACTCTCTTAAGGCTGTCCTATCCATTACTGGAATTTTAGTAAAGAAATCCATAAATTTTTTTTAAAATCGAACCCGTTTTTAAACGGGTTCGATAATTTTATTTATTAAAGTGCTTTTTTAATTTTTGCAGCGGCGTCACTTGAAACCCACTTAGACCAAACACTCTCTTGTGTTTTTAGGAATTCAATTGCAGCGTCAGCACCTTCTGCTTGGTTTTCACCCATCCAAACCAACATACCGTTCATCACTGGACCAGGATAAGTTCTTTTTTTGAAATAATCCATACCAGAACTTCCAGCTGTGTTTTTGAAGTTATCTGTTACAATAGTGAAAACTTCTGATTTAACCCATGAAGTTTTTTTAGGGTCAGCACATTCTTGCTCTGGTAAAACTATACAGTTGTCCCAGTTATCTTTACCACCCCATTCACCCATGTCTACAGCTCTCATATCATATTTTCCGATTAAAGCTGTTGGTGACCAATAGTAACCAAACCAATTTTCTCCTCTTTCAGCAGCTTTAGCAATTGAACCATCAAGTCCTGCAGCAGAACCAGTTTCAACAATTGCCCAACCTTTTTCTTCCATGCCCCAAGCTCTAAAATGATTTCTGTTACTTAATTCACAGTTCCATCCAGGAGGGCAAATGTGGAAACCACCTTTTGAAGGATCTTCTGGATGAGGGAATAGATCAGGTCTTTCTAAAATTGCAGCGGCAGTTGTTAGCTCAGGATGCTTTTCTAGAGTAGCAGGTAATACCCACCAACCTTCACCTAAACCAGTGATTGGAGCTTTGTTGATTGAATGCATTTTGCCTTCATCAACAGCTTTGTTCAAAGCAACTATTGCAGCGTTAGCCCAAAATTCTGGAGCAACATCTGGCTCACCTTTTTCTTGCATAGACGTAAAAGTAGGCATTGTTGCACCTGGCACCAATTCTACAGAACATCCATAACCTTCTTCTAATATAATTTTATCAACTTCAGCCATAAAGTTTGCTGAGGCCCAGTTCATATTAGCGATAGTTATATTTCCACAAGCAGCATTAGCTACACTTCCAAAAGAAGTAAGACCAAAAACAACGACTAGGGAAAGAAGTATTCTTTTAATTTTCATTATATCTCCCAATATTTGATTCATTTAAAAATCAAGTTGAACATATTGAGAGAAATATTGCAAATTAAATTCAATTATGAGTTGAAGTCAAATTGTCTTTAACTATGCAATAAATTTAGTTATGGTTTTAACATGAAATTTTCTGCAAATTTTTTTTTCAAAGAGTTTGTTTATATTTTAAATTGCAAAACAGTTTTTCAGCAAATCATTATTAGAGAGTCGTAATTTTTAAACCCTAAATTAATTTTTTAATTAATTAATTAAAGGAGGTTTATGAATTTAAATAAAAAATTATCAGACATCTTAGATCCTAAAAAAATAGAAGTTGTTAAAAATCCTATAGAGAAAGCTCATGGGTTACCTAATGAGTGTTATTTGAGTCATGATTATTTAGAATTTGAAAAAGAAAAAGTATTTAAAAATAATTGGACTATGGTTGGTGTTGCAAGCTCTGTTCCAAATCCTGGTGACGCAAAGCCTTTTAATCTTTTAGATATTCCAATATTGATAGTCAGAAACAAAGAGAATGAAATAAAAGTTTTTCACAATGTTTGTAGTCACAGAGGTTTCAAATTAGTTGACCAAGAATGTAAATTAAAAAATGTAATAAGATGTCCTTATCATTCCTGGTCATATGATTTTAATGGCAAATTAACTGTTACTCCTCATATAGGTGGGTTAGGAAAACATGATGTAGGAGGATTTGATAAAAATAATAGCAACCTAAAAGAAATAAAATCAAAAGTTTGGATGGATTTAATCTTCATAAATATTAATTCTAATGCAAAACCATTTGAAGAATTTATTAAACCTTTAGAAGATAGATGGTCTAAATTTATTTCTAAAAAAGATCAGCAATTAATAAGACATGCTTCTGACAATGGTTACTTTAATATGAAAGTAAAAAGTAATTGGAAATTTGCTATTGAGAATTATTGTGAAAGCTATCATTTGCCATGGATACATCCAGAATTAAATAGAGTTTCAAATATTGCAGATCATTATCATATTGAAGATGAAAATTTTAATTTTTCTGGACAAGGAAGTGATAAATATTCACAACAGTTTGATGGAAATATAAAATTTAAATGTTTTCCAAATTGGCCGGCAGAACTTTCTGAAAAGTCAGAATATGTATCATTATATCCAAATGTAATGCTAGGAATTCATATTGACCATTTTTATGCGTTTTGGTTAGAACCAATTTCAAATAATCAGACAAAAGAGCATTTTGAATTATATTATATTGGAGACGAAAGTGCTTCGAGCGACGAGTTTAAAGGGATAAGAGAAAAAAATTTTGCATTTTGGCGAGAAGTTATGAACGAAGATGTTACTGCAATAGAAGGAATGCAAAAAGGGCGAAGTTCACCGGCTTACAATGGTGGAAATTTTTCGCCTGTAATGGATACGCCTACTTTGATGTTTCACAAATGGGTTGCAGCAAATTTAACAAAATGAAAGGATAAATTATGAAAAAAGATTTAATTACAAGGTTAAATGAGGGTCCTATCATGTGTGCAGAAGGATACCTTTTTGCAATGGAAAGAAGAGGTTATCTTTCAGCAGGTCCATTTGTTCCTGAGGTTGTGTTGGAGCATCCTGAAGTAGTAAATCAATTACACAGAGAGTTTATCAGAGCTGGTTCAGATGTAGTTCAGGCATTTACTTATTATGGTCATAGAGAAAAACTAAGAATAATTGGTAAAGAACATTTGTTAGAAACAATGCAAAAAGGCGCTCTTAAAATTGCAAAAGACGCTGCAGCTGAATTTAAAGATTTAGATTTGATGGTTTGTGGAGATGTTGCAAACACAAACGTATTTGATCCTGGTGATCCTAATACCCACAAACAATGTCAACAAATGTATGAAGAACAAGTTGCTTGGGCAAAAGAGGCTGGAGTTGATTTTGTTATTGCCGAAACAATTAGTTGGACTGATGAAATGAAAATTGCATTAAAAGCAATCAAAGACGCTGGGCTGATTGCAGTTTGTAATTTTGCAATTCCTAGAGGCGATAAAACGAGAGAAGGACATAGTGCTGAAGATGCATGTAAGATGATGGAAGATCTAGGCGCCGATGTAGTTGGTCTAAATTGTTATAGAGGACCAGAGATGACAATGAAACTTTTAAAAAAAGTTAGAGACAAAGTTTCTTGTCACGTATCAGGGCTTCCAGTTCCATACAGAACTACTGAGAAAGAACCTGGTTTTTTAAATATTACCGATCATGGTTGTGATTGTATTCCTGGTGGGAATGCATTTCCCGTAGCTTTAGATAATTTATTTTGTAACAGATTTGAAATGGCAGAATTTGCAAAAGAGTGTGTTGAAAATAAAATAAATTTTATTGGGATTTGTTGTGGTGCCGAAGCTCATCATGTTAGAGAAATGTCTGTTGCAATTGGTAAAAAACCAATTTCAATGAAATACATGCCAGATATGAGTAAACATTTTCATCATGGTACTGATAAATCTTTAAAAAAAGTAAATAAGGAAATTAAATATTAATGGAAAAACATGCCAAAGTTGTAATCATAGGTGGTGGCGTAGTTGGATGTTCTATTCTTTACCATTTATCAAAATTTGGATTAAAAGATTGTATTTTACTTGAAAGAAATGAACTAACTTCAGGTTCTTCATGGCATGCTGCCGGAAATGTTCATGTAATTTCTTCTGACCCAAACATCTCTCGGATGATGGCTTACACAATTGGTTTATATAAAGAGATTGAAAAAGAGTCTGGTCATTCAACAGGATTTAAACCTAGTGGAGGTTTTTATTTAGCTTCAAATGAAGTGTGGGCTGATTATTTAAAGAGAGAAAGATCAAAAGCAAGATACATGGGACTAGACCAAGAATTTATTTCTTTAGAAGAAGTAAAAAAGAAACATCCTTTAATTGATCCTTCAAGATATCTTCTAGCTTTATGGGATCCTATTGATGGTGAAGTTGATCCATCAGGTGTTACTTATGCTTTTGCAAAAGCTGCAAAAGTTCATGGTGGAAAATATTACACTCATACAGTTGTTAAAGACACGAAACAAAAAGAAGATGGAACCTGGGATGTCTTTACTGAAAAAGGAAACATTAATGCTGAAATAGTAATTAATGCGGGTGGTTTGTGGGCAAGAGAAGTTGGCCAATTAGCAGGATTAAATCTTCCAGTTCAACCAATGGAGCATCATTATTTGATTACAGAACCTATTCCAGAAATTGAAGCAATGGGTGACCAAAGATTGCCTATCGGAACAGATTTTGAGGGAAATATTTATTTTAGACAAGAAGGAAAAGGAATGTTGCTTGGAACTTATGAACCAAAATCTACTCCCTGGAAAGTACAAGGGACACCAATGAATTTTGGTCATGAATTATTGGAACCGAAATTAGATAATATTGAAGATCGATTAGCAATTGGGTTTGAGAGAATGCCAGCATTAGAGCGAGCAGGAATAAAAAATATAGTTAATGGACCATTTACTTTTGGTCCAGATGGAAGTCCATTGATTGGTCCAGTGCCTGGAATGAAAAATTATTGGGTTGCAGTTGGTGTGATGGCTGGATTTTGCCAAGGGGGTGGTGTTGGAAAATGTATTGCTGAATGGATTATTGATGGTGAACCTTCTATTGATGTTTGGGCAATGGATGTTGCAAGATTTGGAGATTATGCATCTCCTCAATATGGAACAATAAAATCTTCAGAAAATTATGAAAGAAGATTTATCATGACATTTCCTAATGAAACTTTACCAAAAGGAAGAAAACAAAAAACAACAGCACTTTATGATCGTTTTGTTAATCAAGGAGCTGTGATGGGAGATAGTTTTGGTTTAGAAAATGTTTTGTGGTTTGCAAATAATAAAGAAGATGCTCACGAAGAACCAACGATAAAAAGATCAAGATCGCATGATTATGTTTCAAAGGAAGTTATTAATGTAAGAGAGAATGTTGGCTTGATAGAAGTTGCAAATTTTTCGAAACATGAATTCAAAGGACCAGATGCTAGAAAATTTTTAGATCATATTATGGCTGGAAGACTTCCTAAACCTGGAAGAATATCTTTATCACCAATGTTATCTTATAGAGGAAAATTGTGTGGAGATTTAACTGTAGCTTGTTTGGATGAAAATGAATTCATGGTATTTGGATCTGGTGCTGCTCAAGAAATGCATAGACGTTGGTTTGAGAGTCATTTAGATAGATTTAATTTAAGTTATTCTAATAGATCTGATGAGTATCATGGTTTATCTATTGCAGGACCTAATTCAAGAAAGGTTTTAGAAAAAATTGTAAGAGACGATGTTTCAAATGAAAAATTTAAATTTAGAGACTCAAGAAGAATGTTTGTTGGAGGAGTTCCTGCATTAGTAAATAGAATTTCATTTACTGGAGAGCTTGGTTACGAAATATATGTAGCACCTCATTATCAATTAAAATTATACGAAGAACTAATGGAAGCTGGAAAAGAATTTAATATTAAATCCTTTGGTGGAAGAGCATTAATGTCTATGAGGCTTGAGAAAAATTGGGGAGCATGGACATTAGATTATAGACCAGATTTTACTGCTAAAGAAACAGGATTAGATGCTTTTATCAATTGGGATAAAGAATTTATAGGTAAAGAGAGTGCACTAAAGGAAAACTCCTCACATAAACTTACACCTTTAATTGTTGAAACCAATGATATTGATGTAACAAATAATGAAGCTGTTATGAATGGAGATCAAAGTATAGGTTATGTTACTTCAGGTGGTTTTGCTCATTTTGTAAATAAGAGTGTTGCTTTTACTTTTGTTGATCAGGATAAAATTAAATCCGAAAATAAAGTTCAAGTAGAGATAAATGGAGATTTATTTAATTGCTCAATTATTAAAGAACCACTTTATGATCCAAGTGGTCAAAAAATGAGAAGTTAATGTCTGATCAGGATAAAGACGTATCTAAAAATTTAAACATTTATAAATTAGACAAAACAGAAGACGTGATGAGTTATTACGCAGATTGGGCTGAAAATAACAAATATAATAAAGATATGATTGATTGGAACTATACAGGTCCAAAAGAAACAGTTGCAGCATTTAAAAAACATCAGCAAAATAAAGATGCATTAATACTCGATGCAGGTTGTGGTACAGGGCTAGTTGCGCAAGAATTAGAGAAATTTGGGTTTAATAATTTTCATGGAATAGATTTATCGCAAGATCTTTTAAATTCAGTTCCAAAAAATCTTTACAAAAAATTAAGTAAATTAGATTTAAATAAAGAAATTCCTGAAGCAGATAATACTTATGATAGTGTGTTATGCGTTGGAACCTTCACATTTGGTCATGTCAAAAATAATGCTTTAGATGAGTTTTTAAGAATCACTAAGTCAGGTGGTTATATAGGTTTCACTATAAATGAGGGTATTTTTAAGAAATATAGTTTTGATACTAAAATAGATCAATTTAAACAGAACAAATTGTGGGAAGAAAAAGATTTCTTCAAATCAGATTACATTGCTAGTAAAAATGTAAATGCATGGTTAGGAATTTATAAAGTTACAAAATGAGATTTAGTAGAAAAATAGCTCCAGAATTTAAACCAAAACAGAATTTTATTACCAAAAAAAGATTAAGAGAAGACGAAATAGATTTTGATAAACTAAGATCATATCGTTTAGATAGAGTCAGGAAAGAGTTAGAAAAAAATAATTTAGAAGCATGCTTTTTATTTGATCCAGTAAATGTTCGTTATGCATTAGACACAGTAAACATGAGTGTTTATAATATGCATAATTTAACTCGATACTGCTTTGTTCCAGTTAATGGCCCTGTAATTCTTTATGAATATTTTAATTGCGAAAAGTTATCTGAACATCTTCATCTCATAGATGAATTGAGACTAGCAATAACTTGGGATTATTTTAGTAACGGAGATCAATCTGAAGTACAATTAAAAAAATGGGTTAATGAAGTTAAAGATTTATCAAATTCATATTTTAAATCTAAAAAAATTGCTATTGATGTTTTAAATGGTCCCGCGGTTTCAGCGTTAAATAAAGAACAAATTCAAGTGGTTGATGCTAAATTAATTTTAGAACAAGCAAGAGTAATTAAATCATCTGAAGAAATTAAATGTATGAGATCAGCAATAGATGTTGCTGAAATAGGCATTGTTAAAATGAGAGAACAATTAAAACCAGGAATGACAGAAAATGAGTTATGGTCAATTCTTCATCAAACAAATATAGAAAATTATGGTGAATGGATTGAGTGTAGATTGTTAGCGTCAGGAGAAAGAACAAATCCTTGGATGCAAGAATGTGGAAACAAAGTCATTCAAGATGGTGAACTAGTTGCTTTTGACACAGACATGGTAGGACCTTATGGATACTGTGCAGATATTTCTAGAGCATTTGTAGTTAGTAATAAATTTAATGAGGAACAAAAAAAATTATATTCAATGGCTGTTGAACAAATAGATTACAATTCAAGACTAATTAAAGATGGTTTATCTTTTAAAGAATTCACAGATAAATCATGGGTTTTACCTGAAGATTACTACCCAAATAGATACTCTGTAATGGTACATGGAATAGGTCTTTGCGATGAGTGGCCTGCAATTAGATATCCAACAGATGGTGGTGAACGAAGTGGAATGTTTCAAAAAAATATGACTATAACAGTTGAAAGCTATATAGGTAAAGTAGGTGGTAAAGAAGGTGTCAAGCTTGAGCAACAATACTTAATTGGTGAAAATGGACTTGAATTAATGTCCCATCATCCGTTAGAAGATATTTAATGAAAATAATTTTAGTAATGGGATTACCTGGTGCAGGTAAAACAACTTTAGCAGATGAAATGGCGCCTCATTTAAATGCAAAAAGATTAAATGCTGATGAAGTTAGAAAAGCAGCTGATGATTGGGATTTTTCAGAGGAAGGTAGAGTAAGACAAGCTAAAAGAATGGCTGAATTTGCTCTAAAATTAAAAGCCGAGGGTCATTATGTAATTGCAGACTTTGTTGCTCCAACACCAGAGGCAAGAAGCTTGTTTCCAGCAGATTTTAGAATTTGGGTAGATACAATAAAAAAAGGTAGATTTGAAGATACTAACCAAATGTTTGTTAATCCAAAAAACTTTGACTACCATGTAACAACTCAGGATGCTAAGAAATGGGCACCGTTAATAATTGAGGAGATTAAAAAATGACATATCAATGGGATAATAAAAAACCTACAGCGCAAATGTTAGGAAGATGGCAACCCTTTCATGATGGGCACTATAAACTGTTTAAAGAAATAATTAAAAAAACAGAACAAGTTTGTATTCAAATAAGAGATGTACAAGGTGTTGATGACAATCCGTTTGATTTTGAAACTGTAAAAAAAAATATTGAAGAAAGATTAAATCCTGAGTTTGAAGGTCAATTTAAAATTATGTTGGTTCCTAATATTACAAATATTTGTTACGGAAGAGGTGTTGGATATAAAATTGAGGAAATAGTTTTAGATGAAGAAACTCAAAAAATTTCAGCTACTAAAATTAGAGCTCAAATGAGAGAAGAAGGTAAATTAAAATAACCTTTAATGAATGATAGATTAAACACTATTGTTGATTTAAAAAAATATCCTATTCACGATTTAAATTCTCCAATCATTAAAAATTTAATAAAAAAATGTAAGGAAGAATTAGACCAATATAGTTGTTCAACTATTCCAAATTTTATTTTACCTAAATCTTTAGAGATAATGAATACAGAATTGGAAAAACAACTTGATGAAGTTTATATGTCAAAAGAAAGTATCAATGCATATCTTTATGCTAAAGATGATCCAAGTTTACCTGCAAAACATCCAAAAAGAAATTTTATGGAAAGGTATAATGGATATTTAAATTCTGATTGCTTTCCAAAAAATTCAGAAATGAAATATCTTTATGAAACAGAAGAACTTTTAAAATTTGTTTCTGCATGTTTAGGTATTTCGCCTATTTATAGATGGGCAGACCCTTTGGCTTGTCATGCGTACAATGTTATGAAACCAGATGGAATTCTTCCTTGGCATTTTGATAGTTGTGAATTCACTCTAAGCTTGATGATACAGAAACCTGAAAAAGGAGGTGTTTTTGAATATTGTCCAAATATTAGAGCACCAGGAAACGAAAATTTTGATGAGGTAAAAAAAGTTTTAGAAGGAGATCGATCAAGAGTAAGGCAGCTTAAATTAGAGCCAGGAGATCTTCAAATTTTTAAAGGAAGATTTACTCTTCATAGAGTTACAAAAGTAGAAGGTCAAAAATCCAGATATATGTGTATTCCTGCTTATGTCTTAGATCCTTATAGAGTAAATACCCCAGAACACTCAAAAGCAATTTATGGTAAAGTTTTGCCAATTCATATAGAAAGAAATCAGGCTAGATCCGATGGATTAACTGATTAAATGATTAGTAATATTAAAATAAAGAGAATTAATTCTGAGATTTCATCAATAATAATTGATGAACCAAAAACATATAATTCTCTTTCATTTAAAAATCTTTCCGATTTATTAAAATCATTAAAAAAATTAGATGCTGATAAAAAAACTAAAGTAATAATCATAGAGGGCGCAGGAAAAGGATTTAGTGCTGGCCATAATCTAAAAGAAGTCAGAAGTCTAAAAAAAAAAGATAAATATCAAAAGTTATTTAATCTTTGCTCTAAGGTTATGTTGCAAATTGTTGAAGGAAAAAAACCAGTTATTGCAAAGATTCATGGGGCAGCTTTTGCAGCAGGCTGTCAGTTAGTTGCAAGTTGTGATCTCGCATATAGCACCAAAGACGCTTTATTCGCGACACCTGGTGTAAATATTGGATTGTTTTGCAGCACACCAATGGTGGCGGTTAGTAGAAAAATTAATCGTAAACCAATGATGGAGATGCTTTTAACAGGAGAACCTATCAAAGCAAATTATGCAAAAGAAATTGGTTTAATAAATGATCATTTTTCTAAATCAAAATTAAACGATGAAGTTTTAAAAGTAGCAAAAAAAATTGCATCTAAATCAAATTTGACCATTAAAATTGGAAAACAAGCTTTTTATAAACAATTAGAAATGCCTTTAAGAAAAGCTTATGCTTACACTAGCAAAATGATGACTGTTAATATGATGGCAATGGATGCCAAAGAAGGTATTTCGGCTTTTTTAGAAAAAAGAAAACCAAATTGGAAACATAAATAATAATGAAGAATAAAAAAAATATACTCATTATTTTATTTATTATTTTTGGAATGTACTTTGTGTTAAATTTTAAAGATCATAATTTTAAAAGAGCAGTGGATGCTTGTATTGCCGGAAGTCAAAAATTATCTGAGACTAAAATTACTGATTTGGAAGAAGCAAGAAAATTCTGCGAGGAACAAATTAAAAAAGAAAAGAAATAACAAAATGAGTGACATAAAGAGGATTTTAGAAAATTCTAAGTCTATAGCAATGATTGGTGTCAGTAATGATTTAAAAAAACCCTCAACTATTGTCATGAAATATATGCAAGAGTATGGTTATAAAGTTTATCCAGTTAATCCATCAGCTAAGGGTAAAAAAATTTTAGGTGAAGAAGTGTATGCTTCGATAACAGAGATTAAAGATCCTATAGACATTGTAGATGTTTTTAGACCTTCTAAAGAAGCCTTTGGCATAGCTGAAGATACTGTGAAAATTGGCGCTAAAGTATTATGGCTACAACTTGGAATAAGAGACGAAAATGCTAAGTCACTTGTAGAAAAAAATAATATAGAATACGTAGAAAACAAATGTACTAAAATGGAATATCAAAAATTTTTTTTAAAAGTCAGACAGGCTTTTCCTGTTTTGAGTAATTAATTTTATGAACATAGAAAATTTTACACCAATTCCTGCCTTTACTGGCGGATTGATAATTGGATTAGCAGTAGTGGTATTTTTTTTACTGAACGGTCGTTTAGTAGGAATAAGTGGTATCGCAAGTAATGCGTTAACAGAAAAAGAAAATAAATTTGATAATTTATTATTCTTATTGGGATTAATTATTGCACCATTTATTTATTCCTTATTTTCTAAAGGAGGAATTGACATTAGTATTTCTAATTCTTATGTCTTGATGATAGCAGCGGGTTTGTTGGTTGGAATCGGAACACGGATCAGTGGTGGCTGTACAAGTGGCCACGGTATAAGTGGTATTGGAAGATTTTCTTTAAGATCAATTATTGCAACAATTACATTTATGATTGTTGGAATATTAACTGTATTTATTAAAAATTTATTATGAACAAATTAGCTTCCCTTATTTCAGGTATAATATTTGGTATTGGTTTAGTGATATCTGAAATGGTTAATCCAGCAAAAGTATTAGGCTTTTTAGATTTATTTGGAAATTGGGATCCTTCTCTTGCATTTGTCATGATGGGAGCTTTGGCTGTTTCATCTCCTTTGTTTCATATAATTAAGAAAAAAGAAAAACCACTACTTGCAGAGAAATTTAATTATTCAAATAACAAAACAATTAATAATCAATTAATATTAGGTTCAGCATTATTTGGTGCTGGATGGGGCTTAGGAGGGTTATGTCCTGGTCCAGCGATAACATCTGTTGCTTTATTGAATATTTACTCAATAACTTTTGTTGTTTCAATGTTTGTAGGATTTTACTTAGTTAAATCATTCAATTTAAGCTCCTCAAGATAAATTTATAATTTTTCTTAATTGTTTATAATGAGTAGAAATAATTTTTATGAATAAAGTTTTAAAATTTTTAGACAGTACTTTTTTAGATTTAGGTCGACAATTTAAATGGACTTATTTGCCTCCTTTGATGGTTTATGTTGCGGCTGGTATTTCTGGATTAACTGGAATAGTTGGAACTTTTTTTGTTAAAGATTACTTAAATTTATCTGCAGCTTTTTTAGCTGGACTTGGGTTCTGGGCTGGAATTCCATGGGCATTAAAAATGCCTTTAGGACATTTGGTAGATCTTATATGGAATAGAAAAAATTATATGGTTTACTTTGGCGCTTCTTTAATCGCTTTAAGTTTGCTGATTATGTATGGACTTATAATTCATACAGAAGACATGTCTGAAATTTTCACAGTTGAGACTTGGTTTGTGATTAGCGTAATTTTAGCACCTGTTGGTTATGTAATTCAAGATGTTGTTGCTGATGCTATGACTGTTGAAGCTGTCCCATTAACTGATGAGAGTGGAAATGATTACAGTAAAGATCAAGTTAAAATTATGCATACAACAATGCAAACTCTTGGTCGTTTTGCAATTATTGGAGGCACTGTTTTAGTTGCGTTGGTGAATGTAATTTTATTTAGAGATGTAGATAGCTTAGATCAGTCTGCTAAAATTTCTCTATACGGTAAAATTTATTTATATGCGTTAGTTATTCCAGTTGTTTCAATCTTAGGGGTATTTTTAGCAAAATATTTAAGGAATAAGAAAATTCAAAATTTAAAATCTAAAGGACTTGAATTTAAAGAAGAAAGAGGAACTGAGAAAACAAAAATTAATTGGTGGATCCTTGGAGGAAGCTTAATTTTTGTTATTTTCACTTTATCTATCGGATCGTTCAAAGTTCCTTTTGCACAAGAAATTGTTTTCATTGGTTCAGTTATCATAATTTTATTTTTGATGTTTAAGCTCATCAAAGAGTTGCCAGAAAATTTAAGGTTAACAATTGTTGGTACTGCAGTAATTATATTTATATTTAGAGCAATGCCAGGTCCTGGTCCTGGTCTAACGTGGTTTGAAATTGATGAACTTGGTTTTAATGAACAATTTTTTTCAATTTTGTCTTTACTGGCATCAATTTTAACATTGGCTGGAATTGTTTTATTGAGACCTTTTATGGCCAATAACTCAATTGCAAAAATTATTGTTGTATTAAGTATAGCTGGTGCAATTTTATTTTTACCAAGTGTTGGAATGTATTATGGATTTCATAATTGGACCGCTTCAATAACAGGTGGTGTAGTTGATGCTAAATTTATAGCGATACTAAATACAGCTTTAGAGTCTCCATTAGGTCAGGTATCAATGATACCTTTATTAGCTTGGATTGCTAAAAATGCCCCTTCACATCTTAAAGCAACTTTTTTTGCAGTTTTTGCTTCTTTTACAAATTTAGCTCTTTCAGCAAGTGCTTTAGGGACAAAATATTTAAATCAAATTTTTACAGTTACTAGAGAAGTAAAAGATAAAGTTTCAGGAGAAATTCAAACTACTGCTGATTATTCAGAGCTTGGGATATTGTTAATTGTTGTAACTTTACTTACACTTATTTTGCCTATTTTATTTGTCTATATAATTAACAATAGTAAGTACAAAACCTCAGAATAAACAATAATTTTATAGTTTTTTTGGTTTTTTTTGTTAATTAAAAATTATGAAAAAAATTTTCCTAGTTTACGGTCATTATAATGAAAATTCATTTAACGCAGCAATTAAAAATGAATTTATCAAACACTCTGAATTAAAAGGTAACAAAGTAGACGTTGTAGATTTATACAAAGAAAAATTTGATCCTGTATTTGCTGGAGAAGACCCAAGTGCTGAAGTCTTAGATCATCGTAAGAGAATAGAAGAGTGTGATACAATTGTATTAGTTGCGCCAATATGGAATTTTAGAATGCCAGCAATTGTTGAAGGATGGATTGATAAAGTGTTGGCACCGCCATGGGCATTTAGATTTAAGCAACTAGTTGGAAACTATGGTTATCCAATTGGTAATTTAAGAAAAAAGAAAGCGGTAATTTTTTGCACATATGGTTCACCAAGACTAGCTATCACTACATTTTTTTTAAATTTACCGATTAGAAGACTCAAAAGAGGGGTATTTCATATGTGTGGCATATATAACATTACCTATCGAAGATATTTTGCAGTACCTTTTGTAAGCGACTCAAAAAGACAAGAGTTCTTAGAAGATGTTAGAAAAACTGCGAATAATATTTAGCAC
This sequence comes from Candidatus Pelagibacter sp. HIMB1506, assembly GCF_052047935.1. NCBI lineage: Bacteria > Pseudomonadati > Pseudomonadota > Alphaproteobacteria > Candidatus Pelagibacterales > Candidatus Pelagibacteraceae > Candidatus Pelagibacter > Candidatus Pelagibacter sp. HIMB1506. The sequence continues at coordinate 255,458 of NZ_JBNAIS010000001.1, forward strand.
TTTATTAATTCTATTATTAACTACTGTTTATTCATATTCAGAGTTGATAAACCCAAGCAAAAATATTACTCCAAAAGAAGTTGTTGAAATTCAACTTAATGGTCTCAAACAAAATGATTTGGAATATAAAGATAGAGGGATAGAGCAAACCTGGACCTTTGCTCACCCGAATAATAAAAGAGTAACAGGTCCCCTAGATAATTTTAAGCGAATGATCAAAGGAGCCTCCTATAAAATGATGATTAATCATCTAAGCCACACTATTACAGAGCTTGGCAGTAGTGACAAATGGGCCCAATTTGAGGTCATTATTTTAGATAAGGACAAAATTTATCACAAGTTCAATTGGCAGGTTGAAAAATATACAGACGAAGGAGTTTTAAAAGATTGTTGGTTGACCACAATGGTCTCAAGTCCAATTCCACTCGGCAGCTCAATTTGATTATCCACAGATACATTTTTGTTTCGTTACTAATAAAAATTTAGTAGGAATCACGAAATGAAAACAAAAACTAAAGTCGTAGTAGTTGGTGGTGGAGTAGTTGGTGTCAGTGCTCTTTATCATTTAGCAAAAAAAGGTTGGTCTGATGTAGTCCTTGTTGAGAGAAAAGAATTAACCTCAGGTTCAACTTGGCATGCAGCAGGTTTATTGCCATTATTTAATATGAGTTACTCTGTAGGTCAGCTACACAAGTATGCAGTAAATCTTTATAAAACTTTAGAAGAAGAAACTGGAAAAAATGTTGGCTTTAGTGTTGTTTCAAATATTCGTTTGGCAAGTACAAAAGATAGAATGGATGAGTACCATCAGTATGCAGGTGTAGCTCGAACAATTGGAGTAGATGTAAAATTTTTAACTCCACAACAAGTAAAAGAAATTTGGCCTCTATGTCATACAGATGATTTAGTTGGAGCAATTCAACACCCAGAAGATGGATACATCCAACCAGCAGATTTAACACAAGCTTTAGCTACCGGTGCAAGAAATAGGGGAGCAGAAATTTATAGAAACACAACTGTTCTATCAATGAGACAAACAAAAGATGGATGGATTGTTGAAACAGATAAAGGATCAATAGAGTGTGAACATGTAATTTCTTGTTCTGGAAATTTTGCAAGACAAACTGGTGAAATGGTTGGATTAGATATCCCAGTTATTCCTGTTGAACATCAATATATCGTGACTGAACCTCATCCTTTAATTCAACAAAGAAAAAAAGACGGTTTACCAGAAATGGGAGTTTTAAGAGATAGCGATAGTAGATGGTATATGAGAGAGGAAGCGGGTGGATTAATTTTAGGACCTTATGAAGATGGTGCACCAGCATGTTATGTAGAAGGACCATCAAAGAATTCTGAATACGAATTATTTCAAGAAGATTTAGATAGATTAGCCCCACATATTGAAGGAGCAATACATAGAGTTCCGGCTTTTGGAGAAGTTGGAGTAAAGAAAGTTTATAATGGAGCAATTTGTTATACACCTGATGGAAATCCAATTGTTGGACCTGCTTGGGGATTAAAAAATTTTTGGATTAATGAAGGTCACAGTTTCGGAATAACTGCAGCAGGTGGTGCTGGTTGGCAACTTGCTGAATGGATTGTAGATGGTGAGCCAACAATTGATATGTTGGGTGTTGAGCCAAGACGATATGGAAACTATGCAACAAAATCTTATTTGAAGGCTAAAAATGAAGAAGCTTATAGTCATGTATTTATAGTTCACTATCCAGACGAAGAAAGACCTGCAGCAAGACCCTTAAGAACAGCTCCATGTTACGAAAGAATGAAAAATTTAGGAGCAGTTTTTGGACAAAAATTTGGATGGGAAAGACCTAACTTTTTTGCAACAGATGGAATGGAACAAAAGGATGATTGGTCGTTTAGAAGATCAAAATGGTTTGATGCAATTAAAAAGGAATGTCAAAACGTAAAAGAAAATGTTGGTCTTTTAGATATGACTGCTTTTGCAAAATGCAGAATAAGAGGACCTAAAGCAGAGGAATTTTTAGATTATTTAGTTGCAAACAAACTTCCAAAAAAAATTGGAAGAATAAATCTATGCCACGCATTAAATACCAAAGGTGGTGTGCATTCAGAATTTACAATTATGAAAGAAGCTGAAAATAGTTATTACTTAGTATCAGCTGGAGCAAATTTAAGATTAGATCATGATTGGATTCAAAAATGGATGCCAGATGATGGATCTGTAATTTTTGAAGATTTAACAAATAGTACAGGTGTATTGGTAGTTGCTGGCCCTAAAGCAAGACAACTAATGCAAAAAGTTTCAACAGATGATTTTTCTAATGAAAACTTTAAATGGCTTACAGCAAAAAATGTAAATGTAGGATATGCACCAGTTAATGCCATGAGAGTAAATTTTGTTGGTGAACTTGGATGGGAACTTCATCATCCAATCGAGTATCAAAATCATATTTTTGATAAATTAATGGAAGCTGGTAAAGATTTAGGAATTAAACCATTCGGTATCAGAGCAATGAATAGTTTAAGAGTTGAAAAATCTTACAAACTAGTAGGAACAGAATTATCAATTGAATATTCTCCATACGAATCTGGACTAGATAGATTTATTCACCCAAATAAAGGAAACTTTATTGGTTTAGAGGCACTTAATAAATGGAGAGAAAAAGGTTTTGATAACAAATTAGTAACTTTAGAAGTTCACAATACTAAAGATGCAGATGTTCTAGGAAATAATCCTATATTTAAAGACGGTAAAGTCGTTGGAAGAGCAACGGGTGGTGAGTTTGGATTTAGATTAGATAAATCAATTGCTCTTGCAATGGTAAAACCTCATTGTTCTAATGTGGGCGACAAATTACAAGTTGATATATTGGGTGAAATGTATGACGCTACCGTTTTAGATGAAAGTCCATACGATTCAGAAAATAATTTGTTGAGAGCTTAATGAAAATCTTAGTAGCAGTAAAAAGAGTTATTGATTATAACGTTCAAATCAGAGTCAAAGAGGATGGCACTGGTGTAGTTACAGACAATGTAAAAATGTCAACCAATCCACCAGATGATAATGCAATCGAAGAGGCAGTAAAAATTAAAGAAGCAGGAAAGGCAACTGAAGTGGTTGCAATAACTGTAGGTGAAGAAAAAGCTCAAGAAACTGTTAGAAAGGCTTTAGCAGTTGGAGCAGATAGAGGAATTCATGTTAAAGCAGATGGAATACTAGAACCTTTAGCTGTTTCAAAAATTTTACAAAAGATTGTTGAAAAAGAAAATCCAGATTTAGTTTTTATGGGAAAACAAGCAATTGATGATGATTGTAATCAAACAGGTCAAATGTTGAGTGCATTATTAAATTGGCCACAAGCAACTTTTGCATCAAAGATTGATGTAAAAGATAATAAGCTAGAAGTTACTAGAGAAATAGATGAGGGACTTGAAACAATTGAAATAAATGTTCCTGCTATTGTAACTTGCGATTTAAGATTAAATGAACCAAGATACGCTTCTCTTCCAAACATTATGAAGGCAAAGAAAAAACCAATTGAAGAAATTTCTGCATTTGATCTAGGTATTGATACTTCTCCAAGAGTAGAACAAATTAAAGTAGAAGAGCCACCAAAAAGAAAAGCGGGCATTAAAGTGGCTAATGTAGCAGAATTAGTTCAAAAACTAAAAAATGAGGCAAAGGTAATATAATGGCAGTTTTACTTATAGCAGAGCATAATAATAAAGAGTTAAGACCATTTACATTAAATGCGGCTACAGCCGCTTCACAAATTGATAGCGAAGTTCATGCTGTGATAATTGGAAATGATAGCGCAGAGGCATCAAAACAATTATCAGAACTTCCAGTAATTAAAAAAGTATTAAGTGTTGAAGCACCACACTATGAAAATTTCACTGCAGAAAATTTTGCTCCAGTTGTGGTTAAGTTAGCAGAAAATTATTCTCATATCATTTGTTCAGCAAATACATTTGGTAAAAATTTAATGCCAAGAATTGCAGCTCATCTTGATACCTCACAAGTTAGTGACATTATAAAAGTAATATCATCTGATACTTTTGTTAGGCCAATTTATGCTGGAAATGCTTTTGCAACAGTTAAAAGTAATGATGCAAAAAAATGTGTAACTATTAGACCAACTTCATTTGAACCTTGTGAAAGCTCAGGAGGCTCAGCACCAATTGAGAAAATTGATGCTGGTGAAGAATTTTCAAATACAAAATTTGTAAAAAGAGAAGAAATTAAATCTGATAGACCTGAACTTGGTACAGCTAGAATTGTTGTATCAGGTGGAAGAGGAATGCAAAGTGGAGATAACTTTAAATTAATTACTGAAATTGCTGATAAGCTTGGAGCAGCCATTGGAGCATCAAGAGCTGCAGTTGATGCAGGTTATATAAGCAATGATCATCAAGTTGGGCAAACCGGAAAAGTTGTTGTGCCAGATTTATACATAGCTGTTGGAATATCAGGAGCAATTCAGCATTTAGCGGGTATGAAAGAAAGTAAAGTTATAGTTGCAATTAATAAAGATGGTGAGGCCCCAATTTTTAGCGTTGCTGATTATGGTCTTGAAGCAGATCTCTTTGAAGCTTTGCCTCAGTTCATGGAAGAGCTGAACAAATTAAACACTATACAAAAATAATCCTTACAGTTAAAAATTAGATTATGTCTAGAGAATCTATGGAATATGATGTTGTAATCATTGGTGGTGGCCCATCAGGATTAGCGACTGCAATTAAATTAAAACAATTAGATTCAAATTTGAATGTTTGTTTGCTTGAAAAAGCTTCAGAAATAGGAGCTCATATTTTGAGTGGGAATGTTTTTGAAACAAGAGCTCTAGATGAGTTATTACCTAATTGGAGAGAACTTAACTCACCAATTAAAACAAAAGTAACAAAAGAAAAATTTTTATTTTTAGGAAAAACAAAATCTTTAAGTTGGCCAACTTGGCTTTTGCCAGCAGTTCAACAAAATCATAAAAATTATATTATTAGTTTAGCTAACTTATGTAGATGGTTAGCTGAACAAGCAGAAGCTTTGGGTGTAGAAATTTTTCCAGGTTTCCCAGCAAGTGAAATTTTATATAACGATGACGGGTCTGTTAAAGGAGTAGCTACCCAAGATATGGGTATAGATAAAGAGGGTAACAAAAAAGATAGTTTTGAACCAGGCATTGAGCTTTTAGGAAAAGTAACAGTATTTGCTGAAGGTTGCAGAGGTCATCTAGGAAAACAATTAATTCAAAAATTTGAACTGAGTAAAGGAAAAGATCCCCAGCAATATGGAATTGGTTTTAAGGAAATTTGGGAAATAGAAGAAAAAAATCATGAAGAAGGACTAGTAATGCATACAGCTGGATGGCCACTTGATAACAATACTTACGGTGGAAGCTTTATGTATCACGCTGAAAATAAACAAGTGTTTTTAGGCTATGTAATAGGATTGGATTACAAAAATCCGCATTTATCTCCATATGATGAGTTTCAAAGGTTTAAAACTCACCCAGCAATTAAAAAAATAATAGAGGGAGGAAAAAGAATTTCATATGGCGCAAGAGCATTAATCGAGGGAGGATTTCAAAGTTTACCAAAAATGTTTATGCCAGGTGCTTTACTAGTAGGATGTGATGCTGGTACATTAAATATGCCTAAAATAAAAGGCTCTCATACCGCAATGAAAAGTGGAATGATAGCAGCTGAAACTATTAACGAACACTTAAAAGAAAATAAGGATTTATCTATTTATGAAGATAAATTTAAAAAAAGTTGGTTATATAAAGAATTATTTGAGGCCCGAAATGTAAAACCTAGTTTTAGTTGGGGATTAATTTTGGGGATTATCTTTACAGGTATTGATCAAATTTTGTTTAGAGGAAAACTTCCTTTCACTCTTAAACATAAACATGCAGACCATGAAACATTAAAACCTGCTAGTCAAATGCCCAAAATAAATTATCCAAAATATGACAATGTTATAACTTTTGACAAAACTAGTTCAGTTTATCTTACAGGAACTAACCATGCTGATAATCAACCTGTCCACTTACAACTTAAAGATCCTGATTTACCAATTAAATACACTTTAGAAAAATTCGATGAACCTGCACAAAGATATTGTCCTGCTGGAGTATACGAAGTGCAGAAAGAAAATGATGTTAATAAGTTTGTAATTAATTCGCAAAATTGTATTCACTGTAAAACTTGCGATATTAAAGAGCCTTCACAAAACATAACTTGGGTGACACCAGAAGGTGGCGGTGGACCAAGATATGGAAATATGTAAATTAGGACAAATCTATCGCAAACTTTTTTAAAGTTTCAATAGGTACATATTTAAGAGTGTTTTCGTGGGTTCTTTTCAGAAATATTGGACATCCTTTACCAGCTTCAATTGCTCTTGCATACCAACTAGCACACAGACACCATCCATCTCCATCTTTTAAACCTGGAAACCCAAATTCAGGATGTGGAGTAATTAAATCATTACCTGCTTCTTTCATCCACTCTAAGCATTCGGTAGTAACTTTAGCACAAACTGTATGAAGTCCATGATCATTCTCGTCAGTGTTACAACAACCATCACGAAACCAACCTGTTAATGGATCATTGGAGCATTCTTCCAGATCTTCGCCTAGAACATTTTTTTGTTTTTCACTCATTAAATTTTAGTAGGATTTGGTTGTCCCTTATAAACTTCTTCAGGATCAAATTTTTTTTCTTTTTCTAGAAATTCCATTTCTACTTTACGTCCATTATCAATTGGTCCCATAGGAATAGATCTATAAAAGCATGATCTGTATCCAACATGGCAACTAGCGCCTTCACCTATATCAACTGTTAACCAAATTGAGTCCTGATCATCATCAATTCTGATCTCAGTCACTTTTTGAGTGAACCCACTTGTTTTACCTTTGTGCCAGATTGCTTTTCTAGATCTACTAAAGTAGTGAGCTTCTTTAGTTTCAATTGTTTTTTTTAATGCTTCAACATTCATATAGCCGTGCATTAAAATATCTTTGGTTTTTGAACACATTGTAATGACAGGTATTAAGCCATCATTATCAAATTTTGGTGAAAGAAGATTTCCTTCCTCGATATCGTAGATATTTTCTCTTTTTTTGAACATAGAATGTGATTATGTAGCACATATCTAGATATAATAAATATTTTAAAATTAGGTAATTACTGTATAAAAAGGCGCTATGAAATTAGTAAAAGACACTGACAACAAGTTAAATGAAAATAAGCAAGTTTCAGACAAAGATGCTGAAGAAGCTTTTAAAACAATTTTAACATGGATGGGTGAAGACCCAAATAGAGAAGGTTTATTAGAAACTCCAAAAAGAGTTGTTAAAGCATTTAAAGAATATTTTAAAGGTTACAAAGAAGATCCAGATAAAATTTTGGATAAAACTTTTGGTGATGTAGAGGGATATGATGACATGGTTGTTCAAAAAAATATTTCTGTTCAAAGTCATTGCGAACATCACATGGCACCAATTATTGGAAAAGCTCATCTTGCTTATATTCCGAAAGAAAGAGTTGTAGGCTTAAGTAAACTCGCAAGAGTAGTTGAAGTATTTTCTAAAAGACTTCAAACTCAAGAAAGACTTACAATGCAAATTGCAAATACTTTAATGGAATCATTAGATGCAAAAGGTGTTGCAGTAACAATTGATTCAACTCATCAGTGTATGACTATGAGAGGAATTAAAAAAGAACAAGCAACTACGGTAACAAATTATTATTTAGGTCAATTTAAAGAAGATTTAAGTTTTCAAAATAGATATTTACGATTTATTAGCACTACGCTAAAAGATTAAAGTGTCTGATCAATTCAAAGCAATAGTTCTTAATCAAGAAGGAGAAAATTTTTCTAGAGAAGTAAAATCTTTAGATAGAAAATTTTTAAAACATGGGGATGTAACTGTTCAGGTAGAATATTCAGATTTAAATTTTAAAGATGGAATGATTCTAAAGAATGGTGGAAGACTAGTAAAAGAGTATCCGCACATACCAGGAATAGATTTTTCAGGAAAAGTAATTGAAAGTGAAAATTCAAAATTTAAATCAGGCGATGAAGTAATATTAACTGGTTTTAGAGTTGGAGAAGTATTTTTTGGTGGTTATTCTCAGATAGCAAAAGTTAATGCAGACTTCCTAGTAAAAAAACCTGATAACTTAAGTAGCAAGCAGGCAATGATTTTAGGGACAGCAGGCTTAACTTCTTTAATGAGTGCTTTTGCAATTCAAGCAAGAGAAAGTATTTTGCTTGGAGAAAAAGTAAATGATGTTTTGGTAACAGGGGCAACAGGAGGCGTTGGCAGTGTTGCAATAATGGTTTTAACAAAATTAGGATACAATGTAACTGCTGTATCTGGAAAAGATAGTAAGTCAGATTATTTAAAATCTTTAGGTGCAAAAAACATTATAAATAGAGCTGAATTTGATAAAGACCCAAGACCAATAGATAAAGGTTTATGGGACGGAGTGGTAGATACTGTTGGAGGAAAAATTTTAGCAAACGCAATTGCACAAACAAAGCCTAATGGAATTATAGCTGTATGTGGAAATGCAAATAGTAATGAGCTTAACACCAATTTGCTTCCTTTTATGTTACGAGGTATTAAGGTTTGGGGAATGGATTCTGCAAATTGCAGTATAAAAAGAAGAGAATTTATGTGGGGTGAAGCTTCAAAATTAATTGATTTTGAATTGCTTGAAAAATCAGTTTTAACAGTAGGTTTAGAAGAGCTAATTGAAACTTATCCTAAAATATTAAAAGGAGAAATTTCTGGAAGAGTATTAGTGGATGTAAATAAATAATGGATTGGGATAAATTAAAAATTTTTCATGCAGTCGCAGAAGCTGGAAGTTTTACAAATGCTACTGTAAATTTAAACCTTAGCCAATCTGCAATCAGTAGACAGATACAGTCCCTAGAACAAGATTTGAAAGTACAACTCTTTGAAAGACATGCAAGAGGATTAACTCTTACAGAAAACGGTGAGTATGTTTTTAAAACTGCACATGAAGTAATAAGTAAGTTGAAAGAAGTTGAAACATCTTTAGGTGATCAGAAGAATAAGCCAACAGGAAAATTAACCATAACAACAGTAAGAAGTTTTGGTACTCACTGGTTAACGCCTAGAATTCAAGAATTTATGAGACTTAATCCAGAGATTGAGATTGAATTAGTCTTTGATGATAAAGAATTAGATTTAAGTACAAGACAGGCTGATATTGGAATTTTTATGAGAAGACCAAAACAGCTTAATTATATTCAAAAAAAGCTAGTCGATATCAAATACTATATTTATGGATCAAATAAGTACTTAGAAAAAAATGGAATGCCAAAGACAATAAACGATTTAAATAAACATAAATTTATTTCATTTGGAAAAGGTGCACCTTCTCCAGTTTATAATCCAGATTGGGCACTAAAAATTGGAATGCATGATGGTAAAAAAAGAAAATCAATCATGAAGGTAAATAGTGTAATGGGGCTCTTGTTAGCTGTAGAATCTGGGGTAGGATTGGCTGCACTTCCTGAATATTTAGTAATAAATTCTAATAACGTAATTAAAGTACTTCCGAAAGTAGAAGGGCCTATAACAGAAGCGCACTTTGTTTACCCTCAGTCATTAAAAAATACTGCTAGAGTTCAAGCATTTAGAAATTTCTTATTTAGTAAAATCGGCGACTGGAAATAAAAATTCCCTATATTAAGCAATATAAAAAAAAATATTGATATATGCGTCAATATATGCGATTGATAATCATTCGCATTGCGAATAATTCTCATTCTCAAAAAAACTAGGGTAAAGAAAAGGAAACAAATGAAAAATATAACATTACTAGCATTAATTTTATTTTTCTTTGCCAAAATGAGCTTAGCAGGTGAAGTAAATGTTTTTAGTGCAAGACATTACGACTCTGACATTCAGTTGTATGAAAAGTTTACGAACAAAACAGGTATAAAAGTTAACGTAGTTTCAGGCAAAGACAAAGCGTTGCAAAAAAGAATTACTGAAGAAGGAAAAGACTCCAAAGCTGATTTGTATATTACAGCAGATGCTGGAAGACTAGGTGCTTTTGACGAAAAAGGTATGTTTCAGAACTCTATGTCAGCGCAGATCGAAGCTTCAGTGCCAGCAAACTTTAGATCTGATAATTGGACGGGTATCGCTAAAAGAGCAAGAATTATTTATTATTCACCAGAAAGAGTAAGTTTAGAAGATTTAAAAGGGACAACTTATGAAAGTTTGTCAGATCCAAAATGGAAAGGAAAAATTGTAATTAGAAAATCTAATCATATTTACAATCAATCTCTTGTTGCATCATTAATCAAAAATAATGGTAAAGAACAAACTTTAGAATGGGCAAAAAAATTAGTTTCAAATTTTGCAAGAAATCCTAAAGGAAATGATAGAGCTCAAATTTTAGCTGTTGCCGCTGGTGAAGCTGATTTAGCTATAGCAAACACTTATTACTATGCTTTGATGTTATCCGGTCAAAAAGGAGAAGATCAAAAAGAAGCTGCTCAAAAGGTATTACCTTATTTCCCAAATCAAAATGATAGAGGGACACATATGAATATAAGTGGTGGAGGTATTTTAAAAAATTCTCCTAATCCTGAAAATGCAAAAAAATTACTAGAATTTCTTTTAACAAAAGAAGCACAACAACATATAGTAAACAATACATTTGAATACCCAATGATAGATGGTGTTGAACCACACCCTCTTATAAAAAAAATGGGTGAAAATTTTAAACAGGATTTAAAAACAAAAGTTGGAGACTATAAAAAAAATCAGGCTGATGCATTAGAAGTAATGTTGATGTCTGGTTGGAAATAAAAGAGGTTAACACTAAGTACTTTTGGTATAAAGTTTATTACCCTACTTAATACCATTAGTACTTCGTTAAAAATGGGTAATAAAATTAATATTTGGTTTTTGAGCTCTTTGCTCATTTCTATGATAGTTGCAATACCAATTGTAACTGTATTTAGTAGTTTTTTTGAACCAACAAGTGACTATTTATCAATTGTTAAAAATACATTTTTGTATGAATACATTTCTAATTCAATAATTCTTGTAATTGGAGTTTTAATTACAACTTTTGTAATTGGTGTGGGATCTGCTTATTTAGTTTCATTTTACAAATTTCCTGGAGTTAATTTTTTTAAATGGGTTTTAATTTTATCTTTTGCAGTTCCAGCTTATATCTATGCATATTCATTAACTGCTTTTTTTGAAAATTATGGAACAGCTTTTTCAATTATGAAAAGCTTATTCGGTGATGGAAATTATAATTCTTTTTTACCTAAATTTGATGGAATGCTAGGAGCTATAATTTCAATTTCATTTTCACTATTTGGTTATGTTTACGTGTTAACAAGAACTTCATTTCATTATCAGTCTCAAAATTTGCTAGAACTTGGAAAAAACCTAGGTTTTTCAACAAAAAAAACATTTTTTAATATTATTTTACCATCAGCAAGACCAGCAATTATTGCCGGATTATCTTTAGTTGCTATGGAGACTTTATCAGATTTTGGTGCAGTATCTTTTTTTGGGATATCGACTTTAACCACTGGAATTTATGATGCGTGGATATCTTTTGATGATTTGGCTTTAGCAAACAGAATATCTTTTTTTCTTTTAATTTTTATATTTGGATTATTTTTTTTAGAGAATATATCTAGAAAAAAAGCACAGTATCATTCGCCTGCTAAAGGAAATTTTAAAACGAAAACTCTCAAAAAATTAACTGGTTATAAATCTTTAATGGCAATAATATTTTGTTCATTTGTATTTCTTGCAAGTTTTATATTCCCGGTTTTGCAAATGTTGTATTGGACAATTAAATTTCCAAAACATTTTATAGATTTAAATATTGTAGAATTACTGTCAAACACATTGATATTAGTCTTCTTATCAGGCTTCCTTTTAATATTTTTATCTTTCATATCAAATTATGGAAATAGAATTAGCAAAAATAAGTTACTAAACATACTAACAACTTTTTCAATTACTGGTTACGCGATACCAGGCATAATATTAGCTGTTGCCTTCATAACTTTTATTTCTTGGTTTGATGAAAATGTTTTTTATTTTTTTGATATAAAACAAATTTTTATTGGATCTATAATTGGTTTAGTAATTGTTTATTTTGTAAGATTTTATTCTTTAGCTAACAACGGTATTAAATCTGGATATTTAAAAATTAATTATTCAATTGATGAAAGTGCATATCTATTAGGTTATTCAAAATTAAAAACTTTTTTAAATATTCATATCCCTTATCTTAAAAACTCAGTCTTATTAATTGCTATATTGTTATCAATCGAAATAATCAAAGAATTACCAATTACATTAATTATGCGTCCTTTTAATTTTGAAACATTTGCCACTCAAGCCTATATATTTGCTTCACAAGATTTACTAGAAGCTGCTGCCGCACCTTCATTAATACTTATTATGATTGCAAGTATTTTTATATTAATTACATCTAAGTATATGTTTAAAGATAAATAAAATGAGAAATAATTTTTTAGAAATTGAGAATGTTACTTTTGCTGCAAGCTCTAAAAATAAAGTAACCAATGTTTCATTTAATATTGAAAATGAAGGAGACATAGTTTGTTTGTTAGGCCCCTCTGGAATTGGAAAAACTACAATATTAAGAACAATAGCTGGTCTTGAAAAAATTCATTCTGGTAAAATTATTTTAAAAAATAAAATTATTTCATCTAAAGAAAACCATGTTGAACCTGAGGATAGAAATATATCTTTGGCTTTTCAAGACAACTCTCTATTTCCTCACTACAATGTTTTGGAAAATATAAATTTTGGGGCTGAGAGAAATAAAAAAAAGAAGAAAGGTTTAAATTTTAAAGAAATAGTGAAATTTCTTCATTTAGAAAAAATCTTAGAAAAATATCCTCATGAAATTAGTTCTGGAGAAGCTCAAAGAGCCTCTTTAGCCAGATCTTTGTTATCAAATCCTGATTTGTTACTATTAGATGAACCTTTGTCGAATATAGACCAAAGTTTCAAAGAAGAAATACAGGTAAAGTTAAAGCAAATCTTAAAAGACTTAAAAATTACAACAATAATTGTTACACACGACTCTTACGAAGCATTCTATTTAGGTAACAAATGTGGAATTATTTTAGACGGAGAACTCAAACAATTTGATGATCCCTATAATGTTTATCACTTCCCAAATTCTGTTGATGTAGTTAATTTTTTAAACAGAGGAATATTAATTCCAGCAAAAGTTACAGATGAAAATACTTTAGAAAATGATGATTTAGGTACAATTAAAGGTAATTTTACAAAACATTATCCAAAAGGATCTAAAGTCCAGTTATTGTTACAGCCTGAAGATTTAGAACATGATGATAAAAGCAATTTAAAATTAGAAGTGGTAGATAGAAAGTTTAGAGGAACAAATTTTATATATACTCTAAAAACTAGTAGTGATTTGTTAATTCCTGTTTTTGTCCATTCTCACCACGTTCATCAACATGAAATTGACGAAAAATTTGGGATTAAACGACCGATAAATATTGATCACATAGTTTGTTTTTAATAGAACCCAAATAAATGCTTACAAAAAAACAATTATTTACTAGAGGCATGTTGGATATTTCTCCACACATGTTGTCGGTGATTCCATTTGGAATAATTTGTGGAGCTATCGGTGTTGAATTGGGTTTTGACCCATTATTAGTTTATGCGATGTCTATAATAATTTTTGGTGGTGCATCACAAATTGTTTTTTTACAATTACTATCAGGTGGTGCATCTGGATTGGTAGCAGCAACATCTGTCGGTGTTATTAATTCAAGACATCTTTTGTATGGAGCAGTTTTATCAGAGTACCTAGAAAAATTATCATTAATAAAAAAATTATTAATCTCTTATATTATTGTTGATCAAGGTTTTGCAGAATCTAATAAATTTTTTAAAAAAAACAAATCAGAGCAATACTTACATTATCATTTGATTGGTACAGGTTGCACGATGTGGGTTTGTTGGCAAATTGCTACATTGTCAGGGATTATTTTAGGTTCATTTGTTCCAGAGGAACTTGGATTAAAATTTGCAATACCACTTACGTTTATAGCTATCGTAATACAAGATTTAAAAAAAATTGATCACTTAATTGTAATGATTGTGTGTGGATTGAGTTCATTGTTATTTTATGATGCTCCATTTAGATCTTATATAATTATTTCACCTATACTTGCTTTGTTTGTTGCGGCTTTAATATTGAGGTTAAAAAAATAAAATGACCTGGTTATCAATTATTGTTGCAGGAATATTAACTTACTTTACTAGAATGACGATGGTAGCTCTAGTAAGTCGAGACATGTTGGGAGATAAAATAAAAGCTGTGTTAGCTTATGTTCCATCAGCCGTGTTTCCTGCAATAATATTTCCAGGAATTTTTATAAATGACTACGGTCAGTTCATTGAAATGAATGACCCTAAAATATTTGCTGCAATTGTTGCGGTAATTGTTGGTTATTTTTCAAGAAATATAATCGCAACTATTTTGTCTGGTTTAATTTCTTATTGGTTTTTGATATTTATCTAAAATGATCTTTAGACAAATATTCGATAGTGTTTCTAGTACTTATACTTATTTAATTGCATCTGGAAGGGGACGAGAAGCTTTAATAATAGACCCAGTCTTAGAAAAAGTTGATCAGTATATTAATTTGTTAAATCAATTAGATTTAAAATTAGTAAAGGTGATAGATACCCATATTCACGCAGATCATATCTCTGGAATTGCTGAACTAAGAGATAAAACTAATTGTGTAACTGTTATGGGTAATAAAACTCCTGCCGATGTAGTTGCAATGAGAGTATCAGATGAAGAGATAATTAAAATAGATGGAATTGATCTACAAGCTTTATACACTCCTGGCCATACTTCTGAGAGCTTTAGTTTTTTGATGGGTGATAGAGTGTTTACAGGAGATACATTATTAATTAGAGGTACTGGTAGAACAGATTTTCAAAACGGAGATCCTAAAGACTCTTATAATTCAATATTTAACAAATTATTAAAACTACCTGATCAAACTCTAGTTTATCCTGCGCATGATTATAAAGGAGAAATGGTAAGTACTATTATAGAAGAAAGACAATTTAATCCAAGATTACAGGTAAAATCAGTAGAAGAGTACGTGGATATTATGAATAATTTAAATTTACCAGATCCCAAAATGATGGATGTTGCAGTTCCAAGTAATCTTAAGTTGGGCATTGATTTAAACCGCCAAAAAGTAAACAATGGAATTGAGCCAGAGGAGTTTAACAAGATCAAAAAAGAGGAGAATACAGTTCTGATAGATTTAAGAGAGCAAAATGAAATAGATAAAGAAGGTAAATTAGATAACAGTAATATAGTCCCATTTCCTTCCATGCATGATTACATTGAAAAAAATAAAGATAGCTTAAAAAATAAAAAAATTCTTTTTTACTGTGCTCATGGACACAGATCTACTTTGGCAGTTCAAATTTCTAAATCATATAATTTTGGTAACTGCTTTCACTTAATTGGTGGGTTGGAAAAATGGAAAAAAAAAGGATTAGAAATTAAATAATGACAGCATCAACTTTTCATTGGTCTTGTAAACATACTTGGAGAAGAAGCGCAAAGAATACAGCCTGGTGTTTGTTAGGTTGTGCCATTGGAGATTTTGGAACAATTTTATTTTTTCAACTTACACAAATTCCGTTTCCAGTATTAGGAATAATGATACTAGCAATAATAAACGGTTTAATTACAAGTATAATATTAGAAACAATAATCCTAATGAGACAAGGTTTTGTATTTAATAATGCTTTGAAGACAGCTTCTGGAATGAGTTTGATTTCAATGATTAGTATGGAAGTAATGATGAATTTGACTGACTTTGTTTTAACAGGTGGTGCCATTTTAACTTGGTGGGTTATTCCAATTATGCTGATAGTAGGTTTTTTAACTCCATGGCCCTACAATTACTGGAGATTAAAAAAATACGGGATTAACTGTCATTAAATCTTAAATAAATCTTGTTTAAATAATAAAATAAAGACAAAGCTCTCAAAATCATAAATATCGTTAGTGATATCCATACCCCATGATTTGAAATATAATTTGTAAGAACTAAAGAAATTAATAAATATAAAGAAACAGAAAAAAACATAGCATTTCTAATTTCTTTTGTTTGAGAGGCTCCAATAAAAATACCATCAAATTGATAACAAAAAGATGCAAAAAAAGGCAAGATAATCATCCAAATTGAATAATCTAAACTTAAAGATCTTATTAGATCAATATCAGACATCATATAAATCACATTCTTATGTATAAAATAATAAACAACAGAAATACCTAAGCCTGTAACTGAACTTAAAATAAAAGAATTTTTAACAATTGAACTGAATAAATTTTTATCTTTTTTACCCAATGAATAACCAATAATTCCTTCAGTTGAAAATGCGTAAGCGTCTAAAATGAATGCTGATAGAAAGACGAGATTAATTAATATCGCGTTAGCAGCTATATACTCTTCTCCAATTTTTGATCCAAGGTATGTGAACCACAAAAAAGAAAAAGTAAGTAATATAGTTCGAATAAAAATATTAAAATTAATATTAAAAATATTTTTTAATTTATTTAGATCAACAATTTCCCTTAATATAAAATTAATCTTTGTAAGCTTGTTTAAATAAAAAAAAGTATAAATTAAAAAAACAGTAGAGGTAATTATCCCAGAAAAAAGAGTTCCATAAGCAACACCTTTAATGTTTAAATTGTATTGAGTTACGAGAATTATACTCAATATAATATTTAATATTGAGAAAAATCCTACTGCAATACTTGAAATTTTAGTTTTTTGTAATCCAACAAAAAGACCTGTTATAATATAAATAGTAAGTTCGCCTGGAGCTGAATAAATTCTAATTTTAAAATATTCCTCATAAAAAGAAGTAGTTTGTGAATTTAGATCAAATATTTGTAAACTTATCTTAAGAACTAAATTTTGAGCAAAAAATAAGACAATAGAAAGTATAATTACAAATAACAAATTTCTTAAAACAATATTAATAATTTCTTTATAATTTTCAGCTCCATTAGCTTGAGAAACCATACCGACTGTTCCCATTCTTAAAAATCCAAAGCTCCAAAAAATCATTGAAAATAAATTTGCTGCAACAGAGGTTGCAGATAAATAAGAAACATTACCTAAGTTACCCATTAAAGACGTATCAATAATTGCCACTAATGGAATCGCAAGGTTGGCAAAAAAAATTGGAATAGATAATTTTAAGATATATCCAATAGATGATTTTTCCATGTCTGATTATTAATTATTATAATATTTTTTTTAATAAATTTTCTTTAAAGAATAATTTATGAATTATTACGGCACTTACATGTAAAGCAACTAAACCAATAAGTACATAGTTTGATATTATATGAATGTTATAAAATTGATCAGCTAGTTCAAAATTGTCTTTTATTTTTATTTCTTTTAAAAAAATCACTAGAGGTTCACCGTTAAATAGTTTCTTTAAAATTCCTGAAATAGTTATTGATAAGACTGTGATGTATAAAAATAAGTGATTTAGTTTAGCAATAAACCTTTGCCCCATAAAAGTAGCAGGTCCTAACTTTGGAACAGGATTAATCAAATTATTAAGTAATCTAAAAATTATAACGTAAAATATTCCAAGACCAATCAATACATGAATGTTTTCAATAGTTATTCTTTCCTCACCAAAATCTAAACCAACTAAATAAAAGCCAAGAGGAATTTGAATTAAAAGCAAGATTGCACTTAACCAGTGCATTAACTTTGAAATCAGTCCATATTCTGTTAAGGTGTTCTTAACATGCATAACTTATTAAAACATACCAAGAAGATCTTTGGTACAATAATATTATCTTTAATTATGGTGTTTTCTGGCTCATTAGCTAATGCTGAGTTGTCAGTAGAAGATATTATTAAAAGTAGAAAAGCACTATTTAGTAAGAATTATAGTACCGCTAAGAGGGTACAATCTTTTTCTTCAAATGGAGATTTTGATGAAGCGATAGAACTAATGAAAGAAATGAGTGAAAATTACATTACTTTATTAGATCTATTTCCAGAAAATTCTAAAGAAGGATTTAAAACAGAAGCACTAACTATAATTTGGGAAGAAAAAGATGCTTTTAATTCATTAATGCAAAAATCTGCTGATGATATGATTAAACTCACTTCTATTATAGAAGATGCAGATGATATCAGAGGAACTCTAGGAAAATTAATGTGGGCGAATTGTAAGGCCTGTCATTCCAAATATAGAAAACCTCATTAATAAATTCATATACCCATTTTGGTTAATTAAAATTAATTTTGTTTAATTAATTTAAAATCTAAGTAGTTTCTTTTTTTATGGATAAAATTCAATCTCACGCCAAGCTAGTGATTGTTGGCGGTGGTATAATGGGAGTTAGTTTACTCTATCATCTTACAAAAGAAGGATGGAATGATGTTGTATTAATTGAAAAAAGTGAACTTACTTCAGGATCAACTTGGCATGCTGCAGGTCAATGTCCTCATATGTTAACGAGTTTAAATCTTGCAAAAATTCATCTTCATTCAACTAACCTTTATAAGTCACTAGAAAAAGAAACTGCGCAACCAACAGGATTTCATGAAACAGGAAGTTTAAGGTTAGCATATACCAAAGAGGATCTTGAGTGGTTTGATTACACTAAAGGAATTTTAGATATAGCTGGTTCTCCTTGCTCAATTATATCAACAGAGGAAATTCATCAATATCATCCCTTTATAAAGTTAGATGGAATTAAAGGTGCTTTTTTAACTCCAGAAGATGGCTATACAGATCCAACCAGCACAACAAATGCAATGGCTAAAGGTGCAAGAAATGGTGGAGCCAAAATTTATAGAAAAAATAGAGTAACTGATATTGAACAATTACCTTCAGGAGAGTGGAAAGTAATTACTGAAAAGGGTGATATTGTTTGTGAGCATGTTGTTAATGCTGCAGGAAGTTTTTGTCCAGAAGTAGCACAGATGGTTGGTTTAAAAAATGTTCCAAGTATAAATATGATCCATCAATACTTAGTTACAGAAGCACATACTGAAATAGAAAAATTAAGTAAAGAATTGCCAGTTGTGAGAGATCCAGACTCTTCTTCTTATCTAAGACAAGAGGGCAAAGGACTTTTAATTGGTCCTTATGAAAAAGATGTAGCAGCTTGGGCTTTAGATGGAATGGATTGGAAATTTGATATGGAATTGTTAGATCCAGATCTTGATAGAATTGCAGAACACTTAGAAAAAGGAATGGATCGTATTCCACAGTTTAAAGATGTAGGTATTAAAAGAATTATATGTGGTCCTATTACACATACTCCTGATGATAATTTTTTAGCTGGTCCTGCACCTGGACTAAAAAACTTTTGGATGTTTTGTGCAGCAAGTATTGGAATTGCTCATGGAGGGGGAGCTGGAAAATACATGGCTCAGTGGATTGTGCATGGTGACTCAGAAATAAACATGATGGAATTTGAACCAAGAAGATACATGAGCTGGGTTGATAAAAATTATTCAGTTGAAAAATCAAAAGAGCAATATCGAAGAATGTATGTAACTCCAATGCCTAATGATGTTGTAGAGGTTGGAAGACCAATGAAAACAACGCCAATTTACCAAAAGTTGAAAGAAAAAGGTGCTGAATATTTTGATTTATATGGATGGGAAAAACCAGCTTGGTTTAATAAAGATAATACTAAAGAAGAATTAAGTTACAAAAGAAATAATTTATTTCCCATAATTCAAAAAGAATGTCTACATGTTCACAACAATGTAGGCTTGATAGATTTATCAACTTTTTCAAAATATGAAATTACTGGAGAAGATAGTTATAACTTTTTAGAAAGACTTTGTGTTAATAGAGTTCCAAAAAAAGATGGAAGTATTGTTTTAACTCATCTTTTAAATGATATTGGAAGAATTCAAACTGAACTAACTTTAACTAAATTAAAAGATAACCATTATTACGCATTATCAGGTGCAGTATCAGAAATTAGAGATTTGGATTGGCTAAATCAGAATAAAAAAGAAAACGAAAAAGTTGAAATTAAAAATATAACTTTAGACAAAGGTGTAATTGGTATTATAGGACCAAAATCAAGAATGGTTTTACAAAAATTAACAGATACAGATTTAGGAAATGAAAATTTCCCTTGGTTAAAAAGTAAGGAAATAAGTTTAGGTAACATTACTGTAGAAGCTTTAAGAGTAAACTATATGGGTGAACTAGGTTGGGAACTGCATCATGACTTTAATGACATGGAAAAACTATATGAGTTATTAAGTGAAGCTGGTAAGGAATTTGATATTATAGATTTTGGAGCTCATGCAATGAATTCTATGAGGATTGAGAAGGGATACAGAGGTTGGGGGTCAGAATTAACTCCAGAAATTAGCGTAGTTGAAGCAGGCTTGGAAAGGTTTTTTAATATTGAAAAAAAATCTGAATTTAAAGGATCCAAAATTGTATCGAATTTAATAAAAAATGGTCCAAAAATTAAATTAGTTTATATGGAAGTTGATGCTGTAGATGCAGATGCTCATGGAAATGAACCAATTTACTCTAATGGTAATTTAGTGGGTCTCACTACATCAGGGGCTTATGGGTATAGAGTAAACAAAAGTTTAGCCTTTGGATATGTCAAAACTGAATTTGCTAAAGTTGGAAATGAGTTTTTGATTAAAATCCAAGGAAAAGATGTTAAATCAAAAGTTATTGATGGACCTGCTTTTGATGTAAATAACGACAGGCTAAAGTCTTAAAATAAACAATGCTTCCAGTATCAGTAACAGATCATATAGAGGAATACGTTTCTCAAGAGATATATGTTCAGGTTGCAATAATTAAGGGTAAAGAAAAAATTTCTACAGATTCAGCAATCAAAAAATATTTTATTAGTAATCATTTTAAAGAATTAAGTTTAGGAAAACCTTATGATCATTTTATTGATGGTTTAAGAGACAAATGTTTAGGCAAATTAAAAAATTCTCCTATGAGAAACACAGAAACTGATGATGAAACAATTATAATGTTACAAAAAAAATTAAATGAATTAAGTGAAGTAGAATTAGAGGATACTTACTGGGAAATTGAAACTGAAGAATTTTTTTCAGGTGAACAAATTAAAGAGTTAGAAAAAGATCGAGATATGTTAATTACAAAATTAAACTCAACAGATGAAAACGAAGTTGTAAAAACAATTTTTAACTTTTGTGAAATTTATGAAAAGTTATGTGAAAAAAAATATCCTGAAGCACCACTTCCGCTAGAAATATTAAAGTCTAAAAATTAATTTTTTTAAGGGTTCGCTCTTTAGTTGATACCTAAAGAGCTCCCTTTTTATTGCCTCTTTGGCATTAAATCCAAACGGATTTTATTATTTTAAGTTTTTTTATATCTAACGATCTTCAGCTAAGTATCAGGTGGTAGCAATTTTAACATAAACCTCCTTCATATAAAAAGGTAATTATATCAAAATTATTTTCAATAAATTTATTTGCATTTAGTGCAAATATATAAGTTGAATACAACCTACTGCTTTAGTAGATTCCCGATATCTTATTTAACTTCCTTCAATTATTTTTTATTAATTAATTCACTAATAAAGTTTTCTCCATAACCATCATCAACAGCTTTTTGAAAATAATTTTTATTTAGTTCAGCAACTTTTTCAGCTTCAGGAAAATCTTTTAAAAGATCCTGAATGTAAGTTAAATCTTTAACAGAGTTACTTGCAGTAAATTTAAATCCTGTGTAATCACCTTTAAGTAAATTATCAAAAACTCTGTTCAGAGCCGCAGAGTTTCCAGATCCTAGTTTTGCAACATCAAATACTTTTTTTAGATCTAATCCTAATCCAGTAGCACATTTTGCTAAATGATTTACTAATGCTCCATTTCCTAAAGATAAAAAGTTATTTAAAAGTTTTGATTTTGCACCCATACCTACTGGACCAAAATGAAAATAATCCTTACAAAATATATTAAAATAAGGCTCTGCTATTTTAAAATTCTCATCTGACGCCCCAACTATACCACCCAAAACACCTTCTTCTGCTTGAACAGGTCCTCCCATTACTGGACATTCAACGTAGTTGATATTATTTGATTTAAAAATTGCCTCAGTTTCAATAGAGCCCGTTTTATTGTGAGTAGTAATATCAATTACAATTGTTTTATTGCTTAAGATATTTGATAATTTTTCTGAAATAGATTTCGCAATAGGTGTATTGGTAACACACATAAACAAAGCATCTAAATTTTTAGATGCAAAATCTTCAAAAGATTTAACTTCTTTAGCTCCCTCACTTACTATCTTTTCAATAGGTTTACGATTTTTGTTAGCAATTACAAAAAGATTATTTTTGTGCTTAATGATGTTTTTAGCAATTCCATAACCCATATAACCAACACCAATAAAACCAATATTTTTCATCAAACCTCCAATTTTAAGTTTTTTTACCTTCAGTTCTTATAAATAATAAACCAAATATTATTACACCCACAACACCCACAATCTTATTTATATCAAATGGTACACCAAAAATGAAAAAATTAAAAATTGTAGACCAAACTAATTGAGAATATTGAAAATTAGTTACAAAAGATAAATTTGATAATTGAATTGCATAAATAATTAAAGAGTGGCTTACAAAGCCTGCAAAACCAAGTAGCGCTAAGTATAACCAAAAAATATTATTACTTAATGGTTCCCATTTAAAAAAAATATAAATACTAAATATTATTGCTCCCAAAATAGAAGTATAAAATATTGCTGCAAATGGATCGTTATCACTTGATACTACTTTTGTAAAAAATTGGTAAAGCGCCCAACATATAGGTGGAACGATTGGAAAAATTAAATCTACACTAAATATTTTCATGCTAGGACTTAAAGAATAAACAATTGAACTAAAACTAAGGAGCATCAAAAGAATTCCTTTAAAAGTCAAAATATCTTTTAAAAAATAAGCAGAAAGTAAAGCAACGATTAATGGGGCTGTAAAGAAAACTACATAAATATCTACTAGGTCAAACTTTTGAAGAGAAAAAAACATAAACGTTGTAGCTGTCACCATTAATGTTGATCTAATTATTTGAACTTTGAAATTTTTTTTTAAGTTTACTTTTGGCTTAAAAATTAAAAAAAACACAATTAAAGATACTAGATGAAAAAAAAATCTTCCCCATATAGCCTGTGGAATAGGCATGACTGTACCTAGGTATTTTGCACTAGAATCCATACAAACAAACATAAAGAAACCACCTGCAGCTAATAAAATTACGTTTAATAAAGATGTTTGATTTTGCACTTTAGGAAATTTTTTACATTACAACGCCTACTTGCCAAGGATTAAACTCCTCGTCACCGTAGCCATTGATTTCACTTTTTGATTTATTTCCTGATGCAGTATTTACTACTAATTCAAATATTTTTTGACCAACTTCCTCAACTTTTTCTTTTCCTTCAGCTATTGTTCCGCAATTAATATCCATATCTTCTGACATTCTTTCAAACATTGCTGAATTAGTTGAGAGCTTTAAACTTGGAACTGGCTTACATCCAAAACAAGATCCTCTTCCAGTTGTAAAACAAATTACATTTGCGCCTGATGCAACTTGCCCTGTAACAGATACTGGATCATATCCAGGTGAATCCATAAAATTGAAACCTTTATTTTTTAAAGGTTCAGCATAATTCAATACGTCTTGTAAAATTGAGTTTCCACCTTTAGCAACTGCTCCTAAAGATTTTTCTAAAATAGTTGTAAGTCCACCTTTTTTATTTCCTGGTGCGGGGTTATTATCCATAGAACTATTATTTATCGATGTATAATGTCTCCACCATTCAATTCTTTTAATTAATTTATCTGCAGTTTGTTGTGAATTAGCTCTATTAATTAATAAATGTTCTGCTCCATATATTTCTGGTGTTTCAGATAATATTGAGCTTCCACCTTTTTTAACTAAAATATCTGCAGCAACTCCCAATGCAGGATTTGCTGTAATTCCTGAATAACCATCAGATCCTCCACACTGTAAGGCTAAAGTTAAATGACTAACAGGCTGAGATGTTCTTTGAACATTATTTGCTTCAGATAATAGGTTTTTTATTTGAGATAATACTTTATCAACAATTTTTTTAGTTCCACCTTCATCTTGGATAGTTAAGAAGTGAATTCTATTGTGCTTTTTAAGAGACTCATCAAATAAACTTACCTGGGCACACTCACAACCTAAACCAATAACAAAAACATGAGAAAAATTTGGATGATTTTTAAAACCATCAATCGTTCTTTGAAAAATTTGCATTCCTTCACTTTCAGTATTCATCCCACATCCTGTTGAGTGAGTAATTGGCACAATTCCATCTATATTTGGATAATCTTTTAAAATTTCTGAATACTTTATTTTTTCAACAATCATTTTTGTAACTGTTGCAGAGCAATTAACGGTACTAACTATTCCAATATAATTTCTTGTAGCTACTTGGCCGTTATCTCTTAATATTCCATTGAAAAAAGTATCTGCTTTTTCGTCAACATTGTGTGATTTATCAGTTACTTTGAAATCTCTTTTAAATTCTCTAAATTCTAAATTATGAGAGTGAACATGCTCTCCTGGTTTAATATCATTTAAAGCAAATCCAATAATTTGATCATATTTGATAATAGGATCACCTTTTTTAATCTCTTTTAAACATACTTTGTGACCAAAAGGGATTGGATCCAACGTACTTATATTATGTCCTTCAATTTTTGTTTTTTCTGGTATGATAAATTGACTTACGCCAACATTGTCATTGCCATTTAAAACTATTAGATTATTCATAAATTTATTATATAAC
Source organism: Candidatus Pelagibacter sp. HIMB1506 (assembly GCF_052047935.1). Taxonomy (NCBI): domain Bacteria; kingdom Pseudomonadati; phylum Pseudomonadota; class Alphaproteobacteria; order Candidatus Pelagibacterales; family Candidatus Pelagibacteraceae; genus Candidatus Pelagibacter; species Candidatus Pelagibacter sp. HIMB1506. The sequence continues at coordinate 280,420 of NZ_JBNAIS010000001.1, forward strand.
CAATAACTTAAACAAACCATTATATTAATTATGCCTAAAAAAAGAAAAAAGAGTTTCCGAAGTCAACAGTGGTTCAATAATCCAAAAAACCCTGACATGACGGCTTTATATTTAGAAAGGTACTTAAATTATGGTCTTACAAGAAAAGAATTACAATCTGGAAATCCAATTATAGGTATTGCTCAATCAGGCAGTGATCTTTCTCCATGTAACAGACATTTTATGTCTTTGACTAAAAGAATTAAAGATGGGATCAGAAGAGCTGGAGGAATTCCTATGGAATTTCCAACTCATCCTATTCAGGAAACCGGAAAAAGACCAACAGCTATGTTGGATAGAAATTTATCTTATTTATCTTTGGTAGAAGTTTTGTATGGTTATCCAATAGATGGAGTTATTTTAACTACAGGATGTGATAAAACTACTCCTGCAGCCTTAATGGCAGCAGCCACAGTTAATATTCCTGCAATAGTTCTTTCAGGTGGTCCAATGTTAGATGGAGTTTACAAAGGAAAACTTGCTGGATCTGGATTAGTAGTTTGGGAAGCTAGAAAAATGTTAGCTAAGGGAGAAATTAAATACGAAGAATTTATGGATATGGTTGCATCTTCTGCACCAAGTGCTGGTCATTGCAATACTATGGGAACAGCATCTTCAATGAATTCAGTTGCAGAAGCTTTAGGCATGTCTCTACCCGGAGGAGCTGTAATTCCCGCACCTTACAGAGAAAGAGAACAGATTTCATATGAAACTGGAAAAAGAATTGTCGGAATGGTTCATGAAGATTTAACACCATCAAAAATTATGACACGTAAAGCATTTGAAAATGCAGTAGTGGTTGCAAGTGCAATAGGTGGATCAAGTAACTGCACAACACATTTAAGTGCAATAGCTAAACACATGGGAATTAAGTTTGATTTATCTGATTGGCAAAAATTAGGTCATAATATTCCTTTGCTAGTAAACTGCCAGCCAGCTGGTGAATATTTAATGGAAAGTTTTCACAGAGCAGGTGCAATTCCAGCTGTTATGAAAGAATTAATTAAGAATAAAAAAATTCATACCAATATAAAGACTGTAACTGGAAAAACAGTAGGTGAAAATTTGAAAAAGAAAATTGATGTAGATAGCAAAGTAATCAAAACATTTAAAAATGCTCTAACAGAAAAAGCTGGGTTTTTAGTTATGAGAAGCAATTTCTTCTCATCTGCAATAATGAAAACATCAGTAATTAGTAAAGAATTTAGAGATCAATATTTATCAAACCCTAAACACCCTAATGCTTTTGAGTGTAAGGCGATAGTTTTTGAAGGTCCTGAAGATTACCATAAAAGACTTAATGATAAGAAATTAAAAATTGATGAGAACTCAATACTAATTGTTAGAGGATGTGGTCCAGTAGGTTACCCTGGTTCTGCAGAAGTTGTGAACATGCAACCACCTGACAGATTGTTAAAAAAAGGTATCAGACATCTTCCTACTTTAGGAGATGGAAGACAAAGTGGAACATCTGAAAGTCCTTCAATACTTCATGTATCTCCAGAGTCTGCAGTTGGAGGAGATTTAGGAATAGTTAAAACAGGTGACAAAATTAAAATTGATTTAAATAAAAGAAGAGTTGATTTACTAATTTCTCAACCTGAATTTAAGAAGCGAAGAAAAAATAGAAAGAAATTTAAAGCAAATAATCAAACTCCTTGGCAAGAAATATTCAGAAATACAGTAGGTCAATTAGATGATGGTGCTTGTATTAATTCTAGAGGAAAATATTTGGATATATCTCATACAAAAGGTTTACCTAGAGACTCTCATTAAATGAAACCAAAGATATTAGTTTCTAGAAAAATTTCAGATTTAGCAGAAGAAAAATTAAGTAAAGAATTTGATGTAACATTAAATCCAAAAGATGAGCCAATTCCAGAAAGTGAATTAATTAAGATAATAAATGACTATGATGGGATGATTTCTACAGGATTTGATAAAATTGGAGAAAATTTTTTCAATAATCTAAATGGTAAATTAAAAATCATTGCTCAGGTAGGAGTAGGTTACGATAATATTTCTATTAACTCAGCTTTAGAAAAAAAAATAAAAGTTACCAATACACCAAATGTATTAAACGAAGCTGTTGCAGAGCTAACTATTCTTTTAATATTAGCTGCCTCAAGAAGAATTGGCGAAGCTTATAATTTAGTTAGAACTGATAATTGGAAAAATCAAAAACCTGACTTAACTAAATTTATGATTGGTAACTCAGTTACTGGCAAAACTTTAGGTATTATTGGTATGGGACGAATAGGAAGAATGGCTGCTAAAAGTGCAAAAGCATTTGGAATGAAAATAATTTATTATAATAGAAATAAGTTGTCTGCAGATTTAGAAGATGGTGCAAAATATTATTCAGATTTAAATTCGATGTTACCAAATTGTGATTTTGTAAGCATACACACACCAGCTACCGCAGAAACAAAATATATTCTTAATAAAGATACAATAAGTTTATTACCAAAACATGCAGTTGTCATAAACACATCAAGAGGTTCAACAATTGATGACGATGCATTGATTGATGCACTAGAAAATAAAAAAATTTATGCAGCCGGTTTAGATGTTTTCAACAATGAACCAAATTTAGATAACAGATATTTAAAACTAGATAACTGTTTTGTTCTTCCTCATGTAGGTAGTGCGACACATGAAACACGTCTTGCAATGAGCATGATGGCGGTAGACAATATCTATTGTTTTTTTAATGAAAAACCTTTGATTTCAGAAGTAGTTTAGAGCAATTCTAACCTATGTGTTTATAAAATATATATAATTTCTATATATAATAATTAAACCGATTTAATTGAAATAGAAAATCATTTATGATTAACTTTCGAAAAAACATAAACGAGAGGAAGATAATGTTTAAATTAATATCTAAAACTTTAGCAGCGGTGGCTATGGTTTCAGTTGCTTTATTTGGCTCTGCAAATGCAAAGACTTTAAAGATTGAAACTCACTTTACTGCTAGCTCACCAAATGGTGAAGTTGCGGCTCAGTTCGCAAAAAATGTAGAAAAGTTTTCTGGTGGAAGCTTGAAAATTGAAATGTTCTACTCATCTTCAGTAACAGGTAAATCTGCTGAGGTATTTAACTCTGCACAAACTGGAATTATCGATTGTGATATGACTGGTGCTGGTTACCAAACTGGTAAAAATGCAGCGTTCCAATTCGCAGGTGATGTAATGGGTGGATACGATAACCCATACCAACAATATGAATTCTTGAACTACCCAGGTGCTCAAGATGCTGTTGATGCATTATACAACAAATATGGAATGACTTTAATTGGTTGGTGGATACCAGGACATGAGTCTTTAATATCTAGCAGACCAATTCCAGATGTTGCTTCATTGAAAGACTTTAAATTTAGATCACCTCCAGGAATGGAAAGTATGATCTTTACAACTTTAGGCGCTAAGCCAATCGTTATGGACTTTGGTGAAGTTCCTACAGCTTTACAAACTGGTCTAATCGATGGTGCTGACTATTCATCTTTAGCAACTAACTATGCTGGTGGACACTATGAGCAAAACAAATATGCTACATACCCAGGTTTCCACTCTATGCCGGCTGACCACTTAGCTTGTAACACAAAAGTATGGAACAAGTTAAAGCCACATGAGCAAGGTGCTATGAAAGCTGGAATAGAAATTGCTGGAAGAACTATTACTAGTCTAGTTGAGAGAAAAAACGCTGAAGCTGTTAAAGCTTTAAATGAAATGGGCGTTACTCTTCATGACTGGTCTAGAGAAGATAGACTTAAATTCAGAACAGCTGCACTTGCTGCTTGGGAAGAATGGAAGACTAAATCTCCAGAAGCTGCGGCTTTAATCGAAATACACAAAGCTTACATGAAAGCTAATGGTATTATGTAATAAATAAATTTTGAAGGGCCTGAAAAGGCCCTTCGAATAAAATCTAAAATTTTTACTCAATGATAGATAAAGAGTTACAAGAACAAAACGAAAAAGTAGCGAGTAAAGATGATTTTCCAATTAATTGGATTGATAGAGTTTCCTTATTTTTAAGTCACACAATAAAATATCTAATTCCTGTAATTGTAATTGTGATGATGTATGAAATTTTTATGCGATATGTTTTATTTAAGCCAACTTTATGGGCAAATGAGTTATGTTTGTGGCTTGCAGGTGTTTGCTATTTGGTTGGTGGAATATATGCAACAAGATTAAGAAGCCATATTAGAATAGTTTTACTTTACGACTGGGTGGGAAGACCAACTCAAAGAATTTTTGACTTAATTAGTACTATTATTATTGTACTTTTTGCTACAGCAGTAATTTATGGTGGATGGGAAGATGCACACAGATCTTTCACTACCTGGGAAAGATTTGCAACTTATTGGGATCCTCCAATTCCAGCTACAATGAAACCACTTACACTTTTATGTGTATTTCTTATAGCAGTTCAATCTGTAAATAACCTAATCATTGATTGGAGAAATCCAAAAGAGAAACAATACGACCCTTCTAAAGAATTAAAGTAAGATGGAATTTGAAATAGGAACACTCTCGATAATATTAATAGTTGGATTATTAGCACTTATATCTATTGGTGTTCCGATGGGATTTGCATCAGGTTTCATGGGTGCAGTACTAGTATTTTTATACATAGGTGAGCATGCATTAGGAATATTGCTTTCAAGGTATTACTCACTGGTTGTTACTTATTCATTTTTATCAGTACCTTTGTTTATCTTTATGGCCTCCTTGCTCGAACGCTCTAATATTGCACGAGATCTTTATGATGCATTAAACGCTTGGTTAAGAAAAACTAGAGGTGGAGTAGGTGTAGTTACTGCAATCATGGCAACCATCATGGCTGCAATGAGTGGAATTATTGGAGGAGAAATAGTTTTATTAGGATTAATTGCATTACCACAAATGTTAAGACTTAAATATGATCAAGACATGTCTATTGGTATTATTTGTGCATCTGGATCTTTAGGAACAATGATACCTCCATCAATTGTTTTAATTATTTATGGATTAACAACAGAGACTTCTATTACGATGTTATTCCAAGAAGCAATTGTTCCAGGTTTAATGATCTCAGGTTTAATTATTACATACATTCTTATTAGAACAAGATTACAGCCTCATTTAGCTCCATTAAGTGATGAGCCGGCTTTAACTTTAAAAGAAAAAATGTCTTACCTTCCAGGTCTACTTCCACCAATTGGAATTGTAATTATTGTATTAGGTTCAATTTATTCTGGAATGACTGGTATTACTGAGGCAGCAGGAATGGGTGTTGTTGCTACTTTAATTATTATTTTTGCAAGAAAAGAACTGACATGGTTTTTATTTAAGGATGCATTAACAAGAACTTTCAAAGCATCTGGAACTATTTTGACAATTACATTTGGTGCAACAGTTTTAGCGGGAGCTTATTCTCTTGCTGGTGGCCCAAAATACGTTGCAGAAACAATTTTAGCTTATGATTTAAAACCAATGTATTTAATTTTTATGATGCAGATTATGTTTTTAATCATGGGAGCATTTATGGATTGGGTTGGAATTGTATTGTTAGCAATGCCAGTATTTTTACCTATAGTACTTGCACTTGGTTTTGATCCGATTTGGTTTGGAATATTATTCTGTGTAAATATGCAGGTTTCATTTTTAAGTCCACCATTTGGACCCGCCGCTTTCTATTTAAAATCGGTTGCTCCTCCACACATATCTTTAACAGATATCTTTAGAGGTTTTGCTCCATTTATAGTAATTCAGTTAATTGTATTAGCATGTGTTATGTTCTTCCCTGAAGTAATGACACAAAATTTCCACGAGTTTAAACCTAAACCATGATAACAATTGGATTTATTGGAACAGGCCTAATGGGCCTACCAATGGCTAAAAATATATTAAAATCTGGATTTAAATTAAAAGCTTTTAATAGATCAATAGAAAAAGCAGAACCACTAAAAGAGTTTGGTGCAGAAATTTCAAAAACAATAAGCGATGTAGTTAAGGATAGTGATTTTGTCATTACCATGTTAACTGATGATAGTGCTGTAGATGCAATAACTTCTAGTTCAGATTTTTTAGACAACTTAAAATCAGGATCAACAGTTATAGATATGAGCTCTGTAAAACCCACGACAGCAGCAAAACATGGAACTAATTTAAAATCAAAAAATGTAAATTATTTAGATGCACCAGTTTCAGGAGGAACAATCGGAGCAGAAGAAGCTTCACTAGCTATCATGGTTGGCGGTGAACAAAGTATTTTTGATAAATCTGAAAAAATTTTAAAAGCAATGGGAAACCCAACATTAGTTGGACCTGTTGGAAGTGGACAGGTATCAAAACTAGCAAATCAAATTGTTGTTGGAGTTACAATAGGAGCTGTTGCAGAAGCCATAACATTATGTGAAAAGGCTGGAGCAGATCCAAATAAATTAATCAAAGCTCTTTCTGGTGGATGGGCTGATAGTAAAATACTTCAAACACATGGAAAAAGGATGATTGATAAAGATTTTAGTCCTAAGGGTAAGACCTATACTCATTTGAAAGATATGAATAATATTTTAGAATGTGCAAATTCTTATAACACTCATTTACCTATTTCAAATTTAGTTAAAGAAATGTATAAGACTTTAGTTGATAATGGTCATGGTAACACTGATCACAGTTCACTTTATAACGAGATTGAAAGGATAAATAAAAAATGAGCGGAAGACTTAATGGAAAACAAATTGTTGTAACAGCAGCAGGACAAGGAATTGGAAAAGCAACAGCAATTGCATTTCATAAAGAAGGAGCTCATGTAACAGCTACAGATTTAAACGATAAAACTTTAGCAGAATTAAATAAAGAATATCCAGATATTAAAGTTACCAAATTAGACTCAACTGATAACAACGCTATCTTAGAATTTACTAAAACTCTTAATAAAGTAGATGTATTATTTAATGCAGTTGGATTTGTTCATCATGGAACAATTCTTGAATGTGATGAAAAAGATTGGGATTTCTCATCAAATGTAAATGTGAAATCAATGTATTTTATGTGTAAGGCGATATTACCACTAATGGTAAAACAAAAAGGTGGAAGTATAATTAATGTGTCTTCATGTGCTTCAAGCTTAAAAGGTTTTCCAAACAGATTTGTCTATGGAACAACAAAGGGTGCTGTCATTGGTTTAACTAAAGCAATTGCAGCAGATTTTGTAAAACAAAATATCAGATGTAATTCAATTGCTCCTGGAACAGTTTTCTCACCATCTTGGCAAGACAGAGTAAACCAGAGCCCAGATCCAGTTCAGGCAAAAAAAGATTTTATTGCAAGACAACCAATGGGAAGATTAGGAACTGCAGAAGAGATTGCTGCAGTTGCAGTTTATCTCGCAAGTGATGATGCAACATTTACAACAGGAACTACAATTTCTGTTGATGGTGGAATTTCAATATAATTTAATAACAGAAGGACAATTATGAAATTATTAAGAGTAGGTCAAAAAGGACAAGAAAAACCAGCGGCTTTAGACAATGATGGTAAAATTAGAGATATCAGTTCACATATTTCAGATTTAAATCCTGATCATTTAAATTTTGAAACTATTTCAAAATTACAAAGTGCTGATTTAGCAAGTCTTCCAGAGATATCTTCAAGTGAAAGAATTGGTTCATGTATTACAAAACCAGGAAAATTTATTGCAATTGGTTTAAACTTTTCAGATCACGCTGCTGAAACAGGAGCAGAAGTTCCATCTGAGCCAATTACTTTTATGAAAGCAACAAGTTGTATCAATGGTCCTAACGATGATATCGAAATTGTGTCTGGTTCAAAAAAATTAGACTGGGAAGTAGAATTAGGAATTGTAATTGGAAAACATACAAAACATATTCCAGAAGCTCAATCACAAGATCACATTTTAGGATATTGTTTAGTAAACGATATTAGTGAAAGAGAATGGCAAATAGAAAAAATGGGTCAATGGGTTAAAGGAAAATCTCATGACACGTATGGACCAATTGGACCTTATTTAGTAACTAAAGATGAAATTGCTGACATCAACAATTTAAAAATGAGTTTAGATGTTAACGGTCAAAGAATGCAGACTGGAAATACTAATACAATGATCTTTAATGTTAACGTTATTGTATCTTATTTAAGTAAATTCATGTCATTACAGCCGGGTGATATTATTACAACTGGTACGCCTCCAGGAGTTGGTATGGGAATGAAACCACAACAATTCTTAAAAGCTGGTGATACAATGAGATTATCAATTGAAAATTTAGGAGAGCAAAACTCTAAAGTAGTTGCTTTATAATCTTTTGTGAAAATAACTTCTATTAAAAGTCATGTACTTAAATATGAGTTAGAGAAAGAATTAGGTTATTCACAACAATATTATAAACACAGAACAGCTCATTTAGTCGAAGTACAAACTGATGAAGGTATTACTGGATGGGGCGAATGTTTTGGTCCAGGTAATATTGCTTTAGCTAATAAGTTCATTGTTGAAAAGGTAATTCAGCCTTTAATAATAGGTGAAAACCCTTTGAATAAAGAACATATTTGGCAAAAAGTTTACAATCTTTTAAGAGATAGTGGTCAAAAAGGAATGCCAATACAAGCTTTGTCAGGAGTTGACATAGCTCTTTGGGATATCTTAGGAAAAAAAACAAACTCTCCTCTTTACCAACTTGTTGGTGGAAAATGTAATAATGAAGTTCCTGTGTATGGATATGGAATGATGTTGCAAAAAAAATCAGTTGATGAGCTAATTCCATTGTTTGAAGAAGAAGCTAAACAGATTAAATCAAAAAACTTTAAAGCTATGAAAATGAAGGTTGGATTAGGTCCAAAAGAGGATTTAAGGTTGGTTCAAGCAGTTAGAAATTCTATAGGTAAAGATTTTAAATTAATGGTGGATGCTAACCATGCTTATAATCTGAAAGATGCTCATTATGTTGGAAAAGGACTTGATGAACTAGATGTTTATTGGTTTGAAGAACCTGTTGCTCCCGAAGATTACAACGGTTATCGAGAATTGAAAAAAAATATATCAACTAGTGTAGCAGGAGGTGAGGCAGAATTTACAAAGTATGGATGGAATAAATTAATTACCAATAATTGCATTGATATAGCTCAACCAGAAGTATGTGGATTAGGAGGTATTACAGAATATTTGAAAATTGCAGCCTTGGCGCAGGCTAACTTTGTTCCAGTAATTAATCATGTTTGGGGATCTGCTGTAAGCATAGCGGTAAATCTTCATTTATTGACTGCACAACCAGATATGCCAGGGAGATTATTCCCAACAAAATCTATGCTAGAATTTGATACGACAGAGAAAAATATCTTTATTACAGATCTACCAAAAGAAAATTTTTCAATTTTAGATCAAGTTAAAAACAATAATGGGTTTGCATCAGTGACAGACAATGTAGGTATTGGTATAAATCCTAATGAGGACTTTATTAAGGAGTTTGAAGTAAATGAATAAAATTAAAACTACAGAGCCAAAACCTATTTGGAAAATAAGATGTACTTTAGGCGAAGGAACACTTTGGGTTAAAGAACACAACTCAATTTATTTTGTTGATATAAAGAAAAAGAAAATTTGTTCTTTAAATATTAAAAATAAAAAAAAGAAAATATTTAAAGTTAATAAAGAGATAGGTTTCATTGCTCATGTAAGAGATCATATATTTATTTTAGGATTACAAGGTGAATTAAGAATTCAAAATTTAAAATCAAAAAAAGTTTTAAAATCGATACCTATAGAACCTAAATTAAAATTGAATAGAATAAACGATGGCAAAACTGATCCTGCTGGAAATCTTTGGTTCGGAACTATGGATAACTTAGAGAGAAAAATTGAAAAAGGATCTTTGTATAAATTAGATAAAAATTTAAAATTAACTAGAGTTGATAAAAACTATAGAATTACAAATGGCCCAGCATTTATCGATCAATATAATTTTTACCACAATGATAGTCCTAAAAAAATTATCTATAAAATTAAGATAAATAAAAATAATAAAATAATTAGTAAAAAAATATTTAAAAAGTTAACTCCTGAAGAAGGAGTTCCAGATGGAATGACCGTAGATAAAAATAAAAATTTATGGGTTGCCCATTTTCGTGGGGCATGTGTCTCAGTATTTAATAGTAGAGCAAAATTAATTCACAGAATTAAGTTTCCAGCTAAAAATATTACTAATTGTGCCTTTGGTGGTAAGAATAATCAAGAACTCTACGTTTCAACAGCTACAAAAGGAATGGACAAGGCTGATTTGCGAAAATTTAGATATTCAGGATTCTTTTTTGGTGTAAAAACAAACACAAAAGGAGTTTTACAAAAAAAATTTATTTTAAGTAATGAAGCAGAGAGATCTTTACTATGAACGAATACCTACTAAGCTTTTAAGAGAAGATATAAGATTATTAGGAACTTTCCTTGGAAGAGTAATCAAAGATCAAGAAGGCACAAAATTTTTCAATATTGTTGAGCGATTAAGATTATTATCTAAAAACACCTTATTAGATAAAAATAAAAGTAAGGTATTTTCCAAAATTTCAAAAGACATAAGAAAGCTTTCACCTGAAATTACTTTTAAGGTCACTAGAGCTTTTTCACATATTCTAAATTTAATGAATTTAGCTGAGTCGTTAGATGCATCTAGAAAACTTAATGAATACGATAATCCATATTTTAAGAACAAAAAACAAAATCTATTTATTGAGGATATTATTAATAATCTATTTAAAAATAGAAAAATCTCTGACAAAAAAATTTATGATCAGGCAACAAAACTTGATATTGGAATAGTTCTCACCGCACATCCAACAGAAGTTAAGAGAAGAACACTAATTCAAAAATACGCAAATTTAACTACCTTGATGGAACAACGTCATCTTTATAAAAAATACCCCGCAAAGATTATTGAAATAGATCGAAAATTATATTCGGAGATAGCCATTATTTGGAAAACTGATGAATTAAAAAGAACCAAACCATCACCACTTGATGAAGCTAGATGGGGCTTGGCTGTAATAGAAGATAGTTTATGGGATACAATTCCAAGAGTTTACAAAAGATTGAATGATATTTTTAGGAAAAATCTAAATAAAGATCTTCCTAGAAATTTTAATCCTATTCAATTTGGTTCCTGGATGGGTGGTGATAGAGATGGAAATCCAAATGTTACATCTGAAGTAACAAAAAAAGTGATTTTATTTTCAAGATGGCAAGCTGCAAAGTTATACGAAAGAGAACTTACAAAATTAATTCAAGATTTATCAATGGAAGAATGTTCTAATAAAATCAAAACAGTTACTGGAAATAGTTTTGAACCTTATAGAGTTTATTTAAGACCTTTAAGAGACAAAGTAAGAAGAACACATCAGTTAATTGAAGCACATATAAATTATGATAAACCATTAGATGAAAATAAATTACTAAAAGATAAGTATGAAATTATAAATCTATTAAGAGAAGTTAGAACTTCCTTAAACATGAACAAAGGTCAACACATTGCAAATGCAGATTTGTTGGATTTGATAAGAAGAGTTAGATGTTTTGGAATAAATTTAGCAAGATTAGATATCAGACAGGAGTCTGATAGACATGAAAAACTTTTAAATGAAATATTTAAAAAGAAAAATAAAATTAATTATTCACAATTACCTGAAGAAAAGAAAATTGAATTACTTAATAAATCAATAAAACAAAAAAAATCTTTTGTTAATAAAATTAATTTAAGGGACAAAGAGAATTTAGAAGTTTGGAAAACATTTAAACAAATATCTAAAGAGCCAGAGCAATGTATGGGTGCTTATGTAATTTCAATGACTTCAAAAGCATCTGATATTTTATCTGTTTATTTACTGCAATTACAGGCCGAAACAAAGAATTTGTTAAGAGTAGTACCACTTTTTGAAACTTTAGATGATTTAAAGAATGCCAATGGTGTTATGCAAAATTTATTTAAACTTCCTTGGTACAGAAAAATGATCAACTCAAAACAAGAGGTAATGATTGGATATTCAGACTCTAGTAAAGATGCGGGAAAACTATCTGCAAGTTGGCATCAATACAAACTTCAAGAAGAACTTAGAAATTTAGCTAAAAAATATAAAATAGATCTTGTATTTTTCCATGGAAGAGGAGGATCTCCAGGAAGAGGAGGAGGACCAATTCAGGCAACTCTTAAATCTCAACCATCTGGAACAGTAAATGGAAAAATTAGAATTACTGATCAAGGAGAGGTGATACAGCAAAAATATGGATATAAGCCTTTAGCTGAATACAATCTATGTAGTTATATCGGGGCTGTAATGGAGGCTACTTTAAATCCACCTCCTAGATCTAAACCAAATTGGCGAGAGCTTATTCAAAAAATGTCTGAGATTTCTACATCTGCTTACCGAAAGTATTTAAATCAAAGCGAAGATTTTATTAGATATTTTAAAACTGTTACTCCGCATAAATCTCTTGGAAAACTCGCAATTGGTTCAAGACCTACTAAGAGAAAAAATGTTGATAATATAAAAAGTTTAAGAGCTATTCCTTGGGTATTTGCTTGGACACAAATTAGATTAATGCTTCCTGCATGGCTCGGTACAACTGAGGCTTTGAGATATGGATCAATTAAAAAATTTAAAAAAACTATGACAGACATGGAGAGGAACTGGCCTTATTTTGTATCAACAATGGATATTTTGGACATGGTGATTTCAAAGGTTGATCCTGAAATATCAGTGATTTATGAAAACAATTTAGCTGATAAATCTTTGATAAGAATTGGAAAAAGATTAAGGTTTCAATTTGATGCATTGGTCAAATTGCACAATAAAATTACCCCAAAAGAAGTTATAAAAGAGAGGAAAGAGTTTAGAAAAGCTTTATTTATCAGAAACAACTACACTGAGATGCTAAACATTCTTCAGGCAAATATAATGAATAAATTAACAAATAAAAAATATAAAAATTTAGATAAGAAATATTTAGACGATGCTTTAATGACATCTATCGCAGGAATTTCTGCAGCAATGAAAAACACTGGATAGATGATTGAATATTTAATTGCTTTTGGGGCAGGGTTAATAAGTTTTTTATCTCCTTGTGTTTTACCTTTGATACCTGGATATATATCTTTTGTATCAGGCCAATCTCTCAAAGAAATAACAGAGAAACAAAATTTTAATATTATTCCCTTAATTAAATTTTGTTTTGGTTTTTCATTAGTTTTTATCATTTTTGGAGCTTCAGCATCTTTTTTGGGACAAGTATTGTTAGAGAATTCTCAATCCTTAAGATTAATTGCAGGACTGATTGTTATATTTTTTTCACTACAATTATTAGGTGTTTTTAATTTTGGATTTTTAAATATTGATAGAAGATTTGATTTTAAAAAAATTGATAGTTTTTTCTTTCCTGTGATAATTGGTGCTGCTTTTGGATTTGGATGGACACCTTGTATTGGTCCAATATTAGGATCAATTTTGGCTTTAGCTTCAATTGAAGATACTTTATCAAGAGCAATAATTTTATTAAGCTTTTACTCTTTAGGTTTAGCCATACCTTTTGTTTTATCTGGCTATTTAATTCAAAAATTTTTAATTTTTTCAAAAAATATGCGTCAGTATATAAATATTATATCAAAAGCAGGTGGTGCAATTCTTTTAGTAACTGGGATATTAATTATTACAAATAAATTGCAAGCAATTGGGTTTTATTTAATTGAGATCTTTCCTTTTATGCAAAACTTTGGTTAAAGTAATTAATGAAAATTTATCAAATAGATTCAAGTGCTAGAAAAAAAGGCTCAACATCGAGAGCATTAGCAAAAAAACTTTTGGAAAAAATTAAAAAACCAGAGGATGAAGTAATTTATAGAGATTTAGATGATGAAATGCTTTTTGTAAGTGGTTTAACAGAATCTGGAATGAAAATTGATGAGAAGGATCAAACTGCAGAACATAAGAAAATGTTTGAACTTTCTGACAAGCTTGTAAAAGAATTAAAAGAGAGTGATATTATTATAATTTCAGCTCCAATATATAATTACGGACCACCCGCAACTCTTAAAGCTTGGTCAGATTTAGCTGCAAGAATAGGGGAAACCTTTAAATTTAAACCTAATGGTAGAAGAGAAGGGTTATTAAAAAATAAAAAAGCATACCTTGTAATTACTTCTGGCGGAACAAAACTAAATAGCTCAGAAGATTTTTTAACGCCTTGGTTAAAATTTATTTTAAATTTTTTTGGAATTGAAAAAGTTGAAGTTATAAGCGCTGATCAAATGGCCTTAGATTATGAAAAATCTATTAGGGATGCAGAAGCTCAAATAGAAAATATTTCTACAAATTAAACTTTCTTTTTAAGTGTCTTAATTTTCCTTCGGTACTATCGTAGTCTATATAGCAACCTTGCAAAAATCTTTCTCCTTCATTAGCATCATAAACTGTTCGTCCATGAAGCAACCTATGATTATCCATCATCATTAAATCTTTTGGGGCAAGTTTAAATTCTATTCTATATTTATCTGAATTGTACATTTCAGACAGTTTTTTTCTTGCTTGATAGTATAAATCTAATTCTTCTTTATCTAAGATTGGAACAAAATCTAATCTTGGACTAAATCTTACTTGTTTAAAATTTTTATACTCATCTAATTCAATTAAAGGACATAAAGATTCTAAAATTACTTCTTTATCAATAAATTTAAATCTTACTTTTACTTCTGTTAAGATTTTATAATAATCAGGATAACTTTTTTTTAAATCTTCAGTAACAGTATATCCATCAACCAGTGTAGAATATCCTCCTGAAACTTTACTCTCTATGCAATGCAAAAGTTGGATACATGGTACAGGGTTTCGATATGGATTATCTGTGTGCGGTGCAAGAGCTAAAGAAGTATATGCAAGATCATTAGGGTCAGGTTTTGATTTAACATCAAAATATTCTCCAAAGTTTGTTCGTCTAACACTGCCTATTGAGTTTGCAAACTCAACGATATAATTTTTAGTTGTTGGTATATTTTTAATTACAACAAATCCAAACTTATAGAAAGAAACGAGCAAGTCATGCATTTCTTTACTTTCATAAAAATTATCTTGGTATTCAAAATTTTTGATATTGCTTAAACTAGAATCCCATTTAGTTTTTTCTATAGATTTTATAACTGTATCTTCTTTTGAGAATTCTAAAGCAATTTTATTAAGATTAAGCTTAGAACTAATTCCATCATTAAAGTTGACTTCTAAAAATTCCTCATGAATGGAGGCTTTATTAATGATTATATCATTGCTCAAACTAGTTGGGTCAAAAAGTCTTTGTTGAGTTCCTTTATCAACAAATTCTTCACCATCCACTCTTTCTCTTAACCAAAAAGGATGTATTTCTTTTTTTTCAGTACCATTATTGAAGTAGACTTTATTTTCGTGAAGCTCAATTTTCATAAATAATATTTGAGCATTATTTAAAATTTAACTTTAATCAATATAAATTAAATAGTAAGAGTTCTTTGTGAATAATTTTGATACAAAAAAATATCCAGTATTTTCAAGTTTTTTAAACCAGTTAGCAAAAGATCTAACAAAATTTTATTATGCTAAGTTGGATAAGCCATTCAAGATAACCAATAAGATGAAAGGTAAAGGTTACGATCCAGTAACTACATCTGACAAAGCTTTTGAAAAGTTTATAAGGTCTAAAATTTCTAAAAGATTTCCAGATCATCAAATTATAGGTGAGGAATACGGTCACAAAAATACTAAAAGTGAATTTTCATGGGTAATAGATCCAATTGATGGAACTAGATCATATGTTGTTGGTAATCCTAGTTGGAGTAATTTGATTTCATTAAATTACAATGGAGAGCCAATTTTAGGATTAGCAAATTTCCCTAAAATGAAAAAATATTACTTAAATGTAAACAAAAACACTGCATACGTTTTTGAAAATAACAAAAAAAGAAAACTAAAAGTTAATTCTAAATTAAATTTTGCAAATTCAAAGTTAGCTGCAGCTTTTCATAATCAATTAACCTTAAAACAACAATCCAAAATTCAAAAATTTATTAAACGAATGCAATTTCCATGCTTTGATGCTTTAACATATTGTCAACTAGCTGAAGGCAGACTTGAAATGGTTGCACAGTGTGCAAACAAGATTTGGGACATTCATCCAATAATGCCAATAGTGAGAGCAAGTGGGGCCATAGTAACTACGTGGGGTAATAGAAATCCTGTGGTAGGAGGAAATATTATTGTCTCAAATAATAAAGCAAATCATAAACAAATATTAAAATTATTAAAGCCTTTAGCTGAATGATACCAGATCGAGCGCAATCAATTTTAGATTTCTGGTTTAAAGAAACTCCTTTTGACATGAGATTTAAGAAGGATGATAAATTTGATCAAAAGATAAAAGATAATTTTTTAAAAGATTATGAGCTTGCTTGTCAAAATGAATATGATGATTGGCAGGATAATCCCATGAGCTGTTTAGCTTTGGTAATTTTGTTTGATCAATTTTCAAGAAATATATTTAGGGATGATAAAAAAGCATTTGCTCAAGATCAAAAAACTAGATTGATAGTAAATGATGCAGTGTATTCTGGATATTTAGAAGCTATGAATGTTGATCAAAGATTTTTTATGCTTTTACCTTTGATTCATAGCGAAGAAATTAGTGATCATGAAATGGCTTATTACTTATTAAATAAATATTTAAGAGAACATGAAGGATACAATAAGATTAAAAAATTTTGGCAAGACCACACCAAAGCAATTAGACAGTTTCATAGATATCCACATAGAAATGAAATTTTAGGAAGAGAGTCTACTGAAGAAGAGCTGGAATTTTTAAAAGGACCAAACTCTTCCTGGTAAAATGAATTTAGAATTTATTTTTAAAGTTATAGATAAAGAAGAATGGCAAAAAGCTAAGCAATTTGGAACTTATGGTGGATCTGAAAAAGATATTAAAGATGGCTATATTCATTTCTCAGAAGAAGATCAGGTCGAGGAAACCTTAAAAAAACATTTTCCAAATAAAGAAAACCTTGTTTTGCTGAGAGTAAATGCTTTTAAACTTGAGCACTTACTTTGGGAACAAGCATCAAATGGTGATATGTACCCACATTTATATTCCCCATTAGACACAAGCACTGTTGTTAATGAATATGAACTATCTTTAAGTGAAGATGGAAGTTATCAACTTCCAGACATTTTAAAAAAATATCAATTTAATCGACCTAAGTAATTAACCATTACTACACCAATAATAATCAAAGCAATTCCAATTATCCCATAAACATTAGGAACTTGATTAAATTTTAATACAGCAAAAAGAACAACTCCTGTTACTGTCAAACCACTATAAATTGAATAGGCAAATCCAACAGGTATTGCATGCATAGCTTTTGCAATTGAAAACATTGTAATACACATAAATAAAATACATAAAATTGAAGGAGTTAGCTTTGTAAAACCTTCAGAGATTTTAGCAAAACTGTTTGAAGCTATTCCAAAAATTATACCATTAGCTAAAAATAAATATCCAATAAGAGGCTTCATATTATTTACTACCTAACAAATTAACCATTAAAACTCCAATAATTATAAATACTAGTCCGATCATGGAGTAAAGATTTGGAACTTGATTATATTTAATTACACCTACTATAACTGTTGCAATGATTGTTAATCCTGCAAATGAAGCGTAAGTGATACCCATTGGTATATTTTTCATCACCAAGGAAAGCGCATACATGCACAATACAATTGTAATTGCGGTAATTATACTTGGGAAGAGAAGAGTAAAACCTTCAGCACTTTTAGCAAAACTATTTGATGTAACTCCTAGGAATACAGCAACACCTAAGAACAAGTATGAAGTAGCGAGACTCATTTAATAATATTAAATGAAATCTCGCTAAATATATATAATTATTTAGGCATTGGAGTAGCACCAGTTTCTAAACTAACAATTTTTCCATTGTCATATTTATAAACTGCCATTACAGCCTCAACATTTCCATCGTTAAATGTAACAAAAGCATGATGAATTCCAACTTCATCATTCTCGTAAACAATTCTAACTTTATCTTGATTGATGTCACCACTCATTGCCCATTTGATAACATCACCTTTTTTTAAAACATTTCCTGATTTATGCATTGTAAATTTAAAATCATCATGCAAAAGCTCATTCATCGCTGCTTCGTCTTTATTTTTTAATGCGGCACTATATTTTTCTAAGATAGACATTTATTCCTTTCTTTTATTCGCCAGGTTTTTTAAAGTTTTTTCCAGCATCTGCAGCTTTGTTAAAAGTTTTATTATAATCAAATACTTCATGAATCATAATATCTTCCATTAAACCTGCGTTCATAATTGCAACTTTCATTCCAAGAACACTTTCGTAATCTCCTTCAATAACATTGATTACATCAAATCTTCCTCGAACCCACTCATAACTATGAAACTTTACTCCAACAGTATCACAAATAGCTTTGATTGCTGCTCCTCTATCTGCATTAGGATCGCTCTGCATTCTTAATGCAAGATCACGACTAATCTTTCCTATAATATAAAATTTAGACATTTTTTCTCCTGTTGCTTAATTTAATATTCAAAGTCTAGCAGAGAAAATCCAACATGTGGAGTCTCTGTTCTTTTTAAACTTTAGCTAATTCGTAAATTTCATAACTATTCATTACTTCATCAAATACAGGTTTTGAAACTGGATTTGACCCATCCATAAATGAATGAAGTGCCGCCATGTCATGAACTACAATTTTAAACATTACTGTTGATTTATCAGGTGAAACACTAGCTATTGTTTTAGTAACATCTGCTACTTTTTTTCTCTCAGCCATACCTTCATCTGATTGCATGAAACCCATAAATTTTTCAAAGGCTCCTTCTTTTAGTTTTCCTACTACTAATATATCTTTCATTTTTCTCCTTTTTTAATATTAATATAAAGTTTGAACTACTTTCTTAACTCTATCTTCTCCATTAGGTACCGTTGAGTTTACAAATTCATGACAGGCATTAGTTTTATCCTCATCAAATTTAGAACCATAAAACTTATCAACAGCTTTGTTTACTCCTTCATCCCATTGCTTTTCAGGGACACCAACTTCTAAGGCATAAGCTTTTAAAACTTTAACTGATGCCATAGATTTTTCTTTCATACTATATTCAAATGTTTCACCAATTGGCAAGAAATAGTTAGCCATATAAATACCACTACATTCCCAAGCTCTATTTTTATCACTATCAGACATATCCGCATATGCAGAGGTCAGAAATAAAACACTGAATAAAATCACTATTATTTTTTTCATAATTTTCTTCTTTTTATTTTATCGTAACAACAGTTGTTCCAGGAAATGTATATCCCACAACATAACTAAATAGCATTTGTTGAAATTCCTGTATCATTGGCCATTTGCTTCCAAGCTCTTGGTGATTTTGAAAACCGGCAGGATTTTCATAATACTCAGTTAAAATAAAATACATATTTCCAGTCATACCTTGTGAAGGATCTGCAGGATTATTCCATTCAGGTCCTTTGATAACTGAATATGAATTTAATTTTTTTTCACCGGTCATTGGATGAGTTTCTTTCATCCATTTATGGTGCGTTTTTAACATTTCTTCGACTTTAGCAACATCACTAGCTGGAACTTTCAAAGTAATAGCAAACGCATTTGCTTTTGCATGGCCGTCAGCGTTAGCAATTGTAGTAAATAAACTAAGCATCAAAATTATTATTATTTTTTTCATTTTATCTTTCTTTTTAATTATTAATTATAAGTAATCGAAGACTGTTACATATTCATGACAAAGTCTCTCGTGTTTATAACGCGCGTCAGTTATGCAATTAAGGAGCACAAAAATTGCTGATTATGTTGTTTTATCTGATGATAAAATTTGATAGAGTTTTAATATGATTGAGAAATTTAATGGAATTTTTTATTTAATTGTATTTATAGTACATTTTGTGATTTTTGCTGTTTATGCATATCAGACAGTTTTCGCTACAAAGAAATTTTTAGACAAATTTGGTATCGATGACACTGGTGCAGGAATGACAAGATTTTTTGGTTCTTTGTTTATAGGTGCTGTTGCGATGGCAATATGGGTTGGTTTTATTAGACCTGATGGACTCCAAGGAACATGGGCATTTTTTAATTTAGTATTTTTACAAAACCTTTCAGCTTTTTGTGTAGGAATTTATACAATTAAAATAAATAAATTAGGCCACACTCCACAAACATCTAATGAAGGAATTATTGCACCAGGTATCCTGACTTTGTTAAGTGCAATACTTTGTTACGGATTAGCAGATAAAATTTATATCTAAAACCAATTAGGTATTGGTAGACCTTTTTCTTCTAAGAATTTTTTATTGAACATTTTAGTTGCATATTTATCGCTTCTGTCACAAAGAATAGTTACTATAGTTTTACCAGGTCCTAATTCTTTTCCCATTCTAATAGCGCCAGCAATATTTATTCCACAACTAGTTCCTAAACTTAGACCTTCATTTTGAATTAAATCATAAAGAATAGGTAGAGCTTCATGGTCATCAATAGAGTAGGCATCATCAATTTTAGCCTCACCAAAGTTTGCTGTAACTCTACTTGAACCAATTCCTTCTGTTATAGATCCTCCTTCAGATTTTAATTCTCCATTCTTTATATAATTATAAAGAGCGGAACCTTTTGGATCTGAAAGGTAAATTTTAATATCTTTATTCTTTTCTTTTAATGCATTACTTACACCCGAAATGGTGCCCCCAGTTCCAGACGAACACACAAAACCATCTACCTTACCTTCTGTCTGCTCCCAAATCTCTTGACCTGTACCTTCATAATGACCTTTTGCATTTGCAGTATTATCAAATTGGTTAGCCCAAATAACTCCATTATTATTTGAAGGTCTTAATTCATCTGCAAGTCTTGCAGCAACCTTTACAAAGTTATTGTCATCTTTATAAGGTTTTGGTTCAACTAACCTTAACTCAGCACCAAGGTTTCTAAGTAAATCTTTTTTTTCCTGAGTTTGATTATCGTTCATTACAATAATAGTTTTGTAACCTAAAGAATTTCCTAAAAGACCCAAACCAATTCCAGTGTTACCAGCAGTACCTTCAACAACGGTTCCTCCTTTAGAGATTAATTTTTTCTCTTGTGCGTCTTTAATTAATGCAAGTGCAGCTCTATCTTTTACTGATCCACCTGGATTTAAAAATTCTGCCTTACCATAAATATTACAACCAGTAATCTCTGATGCAGCTCTAAGTTTAATAAGAGGAGTATTTCCAATCCCAGAAATAAAATCGTTTTGTGTATTATTCATTATCTGATTTTTTATCACTATCAGGAGTAATCCCGTAAGGTTTAAATTCACTGTCAGCTATTCCAACATTCTTCGCGGGAATTCCAACCATCACTGCATTTTCAGGAACATCTTTTGTAATCACAGCGTTTGCTCCAATTTTTGCACATCGTCCAACAGTTACTGGACCTAACACCTGTGCTCCTGATCCAATAACTACTTCATCTTTAATTGTTGGATGTCTTTTCATGTTTCTTTGATCGTTTGAATTTATACTTGGTGCAATTCCACCCAATGTAACCATATGGTAGATAGTAACATTATCACCAATATCTGAAGTTTCACCAATCACAACTCCCATACCATGATCTATAAATAAATTTTTTCCAATTTTTGCATTTGGATGAATTTCAATTCCAGTTAAGAATCTTGAAAATTGAGAAATGATTCTTGCAACGAGATAAAATTTAGCAGTACTAAAAAAGTTTGCTATACGATGAAAGAATACAGCTTTGACACCTGGATAGGTTAAAATCAAACTAAGCTTTGATTTTGCTGCAGGATCTCTATCAATTATCGATTGTAAATAATCATTCATTGTATTTTATGCTCACTTGAAATTTTAATAAGTGGCTTATATAGTCATTATATTCTGTTATTAAAGATTAATTATGTACAAAAACACTAATTGTTTTCATTTAGCTATACCTTGTGGTGATCTAGAGGTCGCAAAAAAATTTTACAGCGAAACTTTAGGATGTAGATTGGATAATTCTGCACAAGAGTGGGCTGATGTTGACTTTTGGGGTAATGAATTAACACTTCATAAAAGTGATCATAAATTAGATAATGAAAGACATGATGTGGACATGGGAAATGTGTCTGTACCCCATTTTGGTGTACACTTATCTAGAAAAGATTTTGATGCACTTAAACAAAGATTAAAAGATAGTGGCACTAAATATTATGACGAACCATACTTAAGATTTAAAGGCACTAAGTATGAACAAGAAACATTCTTCGTAAAAGACCCTAACGAAAATATACTAGAGATTAAAACTCTTACATCTAACCCAGAATAGTAAAAATACATCTAATTTTTAGATACTTATTTTCTTTGACACCTTCTCTTAATTCGCGTTAGACTTTATTTATAAATAATTAAGGAGAGATAATGAAAATAATCAAATCTACACTTGTAGCTGGATTAATTTCAATTTTATCAATTTTCTCTGCAAACGCAGAAAAAGTTAAAATTGGAGATCCAGGTTGGACAGGTGCAACTGCAATTGCAAATTTACTTGCTGCAGTAGTTATAGACAAAATGGGTGGTGAAGCAGAATTAGTTCCTGGAAACAATACTGCAATTTATGCAGCAATTGATAGAGGAAAAGGTGAAATCGATGTTCACCCTGATATTTGGTTACCAAACCAAGAAGCTTACACTAATGATTTAGTTCCAAAAGGAACTTTAAAATTAAGTAGCAAACCATATGAAGGAAACCAAGGTTACTGTGTTTCTCAACAGTTTGCTAAAAAAATGAATATTACAGCTATTGAAGACTTAGCTAGACCAGAAGTTGTTAAAGCAATGGACAGCGATGGAAATGGTAAAGGTGAATTTTGGATTGGTGCTGATGGTTGGGCTTCTGCAAATGTTAACCAAGTTAAATTAAGAGACTATGGTTTATATGATGCTGGTATCGAAGCAGTTAGAGCTGCTGAAGCAGTTAAAAATGCTAGAGTACTAGACTCAATCAAAAAAGGTGAAGGTTATGCATTCTATTGTTACAAACCTCATGCAATTTGGGGAATGGCTGACGTAGTAATGTTAACAGAACCAAAATATGATCCTGCAAAATACAAAATGATTCAACCTAAAGCAGACGCTGACTGGTACAAGAAATCTTATGTTGCATCAAAAGATGCTCTTAAGCAAATCCAAATCGGTTGGGCTACTTCTTTAGAGAGTCAATCACCAGCAATTGTAGAATTCTTTAAGAATTTTCAATTAACAGCTGATGATGTTTCTGCAATGGCTTATGCAGTTTCAGTTGAGAAAAAAGATCCAGCTGATGTAGCAAGAGCTTGGATGGAAGCAAATAAATCAACTGTAGACGGTTGGTTAGGACTATAATCTAAATCAAAATCTATACTCGGCAATTTAAGATTGCCGAGTATATTTTCCTATAATAAAAGACAAAAATGGATTCATCGAGTTCAGCAATACAAATTCAAAATGTTTGGAAAGTATTTGGCAATACTTCTAAAGAAGCATTAGATGCAATCCAAAATAAAAAAATTTCAAAAACAGAAGCCTTAGAAAATTACAACTCAGTTATTGGAGTTTCAGATGTTTCATTCGATGTAAAGCAAGGTGAAATATTCTGTGTAATGGGGCTTTCAGGGAGTGGAAAGTCTACATTAGTAAGGCATATTAATAGACTTTTAGAACCAACATCAGGAAAAATTTTAATTAATGGTCAGGATGTAATGGCCTTAGATAGAGAAAGCCTTCAAGAATTAAGAAATAAAAAAATAGGTATGGTTTTTCAAAACTTTGCGCTTATGCCTCATAGATCTGTTGTTGATAACATTGCAATGCCACTTGAAATAAGAGGTGTGAGTAAAAATGATAGATTAGATGCTGCAAATAAAATTTTAGAAATTGTAGAGCTGCAAGGTTGGGGTAATAAGTTTGCTCACGAACTATCTGGAGGAATGCAACAAAGGGTAGGTCTTGCAAGAGCACTAGCAGCTGATCCTGAATTTCTGTTAATGGACGAACCTTTTAGTGCATTAGATCCACTGATTAGAAGACAGCTTCAAGCTGAATTCATCAAACTCTCAAAACAAATGAAAAAAACCACAGTATTTATTACTCATGATTTAGATGAAGCAGTAAGAGTAGGACACAGAATTGCTATTATGAGAGATGGAAAAGTAATCCAAATAGGTACACCCGAAGAAATAGTTGTAAGTCCTGCAGATGAATATGTTGCTGACTTTGTAAAAGGAATTTCAAGACTAAAAGTTGTTCAAGCTAAAACAATCATGCAATCTATTGAGAGTTACGAGAGTGCTAATGGAAAATTAAATGAAAACAACAAAAGTGTTGGGGAAAATGAATTATTAAGTAAGCTCATTGAGTTATCAAAATCTAGTAAAGGACCATTGGTTGTTAAAGATAACAATCAAAATAATGTTGGTGTGTTAACACAATCAGATCTTTTAAAAGCGGTTATAGAAGGTGGAGATGGAGAATAAACAAATTCATAATCCAACCAGATCAGAATTAATTACAGATTTTGTAAAATCTAATCCTGAATATTATATTAAAGAATTTCAAAAAATTGGAAGCAAACCTTCTTTTTCATTTTCATTTAATTTGTATGCTGGAATTCTAGGGCCAATTTGGTTTGGAATGAGAAATATTTGGAATTGGGCTTTGGCTTTTCTAATTATTGAAACTTTTTCTGTTGTTCAAATAATAAGAGGTTTGTTTGGTAATATTACTAAAGAAGCTGTAGAAAAAATTAAACAAGTTGAATCAACTATAGCTTTTAGAAACAAACAGTTAGAAGCAGCTATTACAAATAATCCAGACAAAGTTGAGGTTTATAAAAGAAATATCAAATCACTAGAGGATGCAATGCAAGGCTACATAGATGAAGTAGCAAGGATTGAGGCATCAGCTATTTGGATTACAATTTTTGGTATTGGGTTATTAATTGCAGTTAAAGTTGTTCAAGGAATACTAGCTAACTCGATATTAGAAAAAAGATATTCAGAATGGTTATCAGACAAAACTCTAAGACCTGGGATGCAAGTTAAGAATTTTGTATCAAGCACAATGTTTGCTGCAGTTATTATGTTTTTTTCTGTAGTGCATTATAGTTTTCCTGGTGTCATTACATTAATGGACGACTTCCCAACTCATCCAGATATCAGGTTAACATCAATAAAATGGGTAGAAACGATCTTCGATTATGCAGTATTAAAAGGAGATGCGTTATTTACGGCAATCACTATTGGTATTAGATCAGTACTAGATTTCTTAGAGTTATTATTTGTTAAAACTCCTTGGATAGTAATTATAACAACCATTGTAACCTTAACGGGATTAGCAGCAGGACCTAGAGCTGCAATATATTCAGCAGGATTTTTATGTTACATGGGATTTTTGGGTTTCTGGGTTAAAGCAATGACAACATTAGCTCTTTTAGGAACAGCAGCAGTATTAAGTATTGTAATTGGTATTCCTCTTGGAATTTTTTGTGCAAGGCGACAAAGATTTTATTCAATGATCAGACCGATTATGGATTTTATGCAAACAATGCCTGCTTTTGTATTCATGATACCTGTAATAGCATTTTTTGGAACTGGAAAAGTCGCAGCAGTTATTATTACAATGATATTTGGTGGAACACCTGTAGTTAGACTAACAGTTCTTGGTTTAAGAGGAGTACCTGAAACAATTAGAGAAGCTGCAATCGCTTATGGTGCATCTAAATGGTATTTGCTTAGAAAAGTAGATTTACCATTAGCAACTCCATCTATATTAGCAGGTGTTAACCAAACAGTTATGTTAAGTTTAGCAATGGTAGTTGTTGCATCATTAATCGGTGCCAAAGGTTTAGGTCAAGATGTATTAGAAGCGCTTCAATACGCAAACGTAGGACAAGGTATTTTAGCAGGTGTAGCAATATTATTTGTAGCTCTTATTCTTGATAGAGTTGTTCAGGGTAGAAAACGAGTTTAAGAAAAATCAATGGAATACGCACTGTTAGGTTTTTTTACTGGCCTAAGTTTAATTTTAGCAATTGGTGCTCAAAACATTTTTGTAATTGAACAAGGTTTAAAAAAACAGCATGTATTTCTAGTTTGTTTTATTTGCTCACTTTCTGATTTAATATTAATTTTTTTTGGAATTTTTTTATTTCATTTTTTTAATCAATTTTTTAATTCAATAGTTGAATTTATTTTTAACCTTCTTTTAGTGGTTTTTTTAATTCATTTTATTTATTCAAAAATTAAAACTCATTACAAAGAAGTTAATTTTCACAGTAATGTTATTGCGGTATCAAAGTTAAATATTTTTTTAAAAACATTAGGGTTCACATATTTAAATCCACATGTTTACTCTGATACAGTTTTTATTCTTGGAAATTTTTCTAAGAACTACTTATTAAATCAAAAACTTTCATTTGCGATAGGAGCATCTTTTGCTTCATTTTTGTTTTTCTTTATTTTGGGATATTTATCAAATTATCTTTCCAAGTATGCTAATGACAAAAAAATATGGCAGGTAATAAATATATTCATCATAGCTTTTATGAGTTTTTTAGTTTTGTTTATTTTAAAGGAAATGATAATTAAGCTTTTATGAGTAATATTTTTGTAGATGATAAAGGTGAAGGTTTTCCATTTGTTTTAGTACATGGATATTTAGGCTCCTCAGAGATGTGGTGCTTTCAAAAAGATTACTTTTCAAAAAATTTTAGAGTTATTGCTCCTGCACTTCCTGGTTTTGGTGAAAGTCATAATGTGCAATCATTAAATTCTATTAATGCGATGGCAAAAAAAATCATTGAAATAGTAGATGAAAAAAAAATCGAAAAATTTAATTTAATTGGACATTCAATGGGTGGAATGATTGTTCAAGAAATAACAAAATTAATTGGTGATAGAGTTAATAAATTAATCTGTTTTGCAACAGGATCTATTGGAGATATCCCCGGTAGATTTGAAACTATGGACGAAACAAGAGAGAAACTTAAGAAAGAGGGTGCTGAAGTATCATTTTCAAGAGTTCCACCTAAATGGTTTGTAAAAGGGGATAAAGATAAAAATTATTTTTTATGTGCTAATGCAGTTAAAAATGTTTCATTAGAAACTGCTGATAACGCTTTACTCGCAATGAAAAATTGGAGAGGTATTGATAATTTGAAAAACATTAAAAATGACACCTTAATTATATGGGGTGATAAAGATATCTCTTACAATTTTGAACAGGTCGACACGTTAAATAAAAATATTAAAAATAGTCGTCTAGAAATATTTAAAAATTGCAGTCACAATGTTCACTTAGAAGAACCAGATAGATTTAATAATCTGGTAAATGATTTTATTTCAGAATAATATTTTTATTTAATTTCTCTAATTTTTTAAAAGCGTTCTTAAACTTTTTATTTAAGTGAAACTTTCCTGGAAAAATTATGCATTTAATTTTTGCTTTAACTGCTGAATTTAAACTTTCTTGAGAATCTTCAATAGCTAAACATTGGTTAGGTTTTAATTTAAGCTTTTTTAATGCAAGAAGATATATGTCTGGATTTGGTTTTAAATTTTTAACTAATTTTGAATTTCCAATAAAATTGAAGTTCTTTGGACTAATTGATTTTCTTAATGAGAAAAGAATAGAATTAATATTATTTTTTGAGGTAGAAGTTACAAAAGCTAGTTTAATTTTTTCTTTAATACAAAGATTAATTATATTTTTAACACCTGGTCTTAATTTTAAATGATTTTTTTTTAAATAATTATTGAATAGTTTAGTTTTTAAATCTCTTAATTGCTTAGCATTAACTTTAATACCTTTTGTTCTTGCATATTCTGTTATTCTATCTCTACCACCTGATTTGTTTAGAAGTTTGATATATTCTTTTTTAGTCCAATACCAATCCAATCCTTTTTTTTTAAATGCTTCATTAAAGGATTTTCTCTGAATTTCTGATGTTTCAACGAGAGTTCCAATAGAACCGAATAACAAGGCTTTGTAATTTTTCTTCAACCTTTTACAGCTCCAGTAGTTAAACCACTGATAACTTGTCTCTGGAAGAACATGACTAACATAAATAATGGTGCCGTTGCAGAAACTACCGCTGAAACTGCCCACATTAGATTACCCTCATGTTGGTTAGTTCCTAAATAACTTTGTATCTTTGGAACCATTGTATGATTTTCTTGATTAAGCAGTAAAGCTGTTACCGTGAAATCATTATAAGCAAGCATTAAACTAAATAGTCCAGCGGTAATAACTCCAGGCCACATCACTGGCATTATAATATGCCTGAATGCTTGAAAATATGAACATCCATCAATCAATGCACTTTCATCAAGCTCTTTTGGAATTGTTTTAAAGAATGAATAGAGTAACCATAAAGTAAATGGTTGATTAATAGCAACTAAAACAACAATAGTTGTTGGCAGTATTCCCCATATTTGTAATTCAAAAAATGGAAATAGATAACCCGAGACTAGAGTTATATGTGGCATAGCTCTAAAGATTAAAGCTGCCATTAAAATCCAAAATGCGTATTTCTCAGTTGATCTTGAAAGAGCGTACGCTCCCAGAGTTCCCAAAAACAATGAAATACTAACAACAAACACAGTAACAATAATCGTATTTTTGGACGCTTTCCAAAATTCACCCTCAAACCAAGCTTCATGATAAGCATTTGTTGTAAATTTTTCTCCAGTTTCAATCAAGGTATTAAAAGCTGAAACAGCATACCACCAGTCTGACCTTGAGAAAAAATCTGCTCTTACTTTAAATGATCCCCAAAAAGTCCAGATGAATGGAAAGCATGCAACTAATAACCAAGAAATAATAAATATGGTATTAAATGTTTTTAAAGTATTTGATTTTTTATCTAAACCGTAATCCATATTTATCTCGCAGTTTTAAATTCTTTCCATGTTCTAACTAATACAGGGGCAAGCAAAATAGCTATTCCGATGATTGTCATCATTGATGTCGCTGCAGCTGAACCAAATAAAATAACCTCTTCATTTACTAAGTTATCGTAAATTAACCATGAAAGAGATTGCGCACTACCTTCAGCACTAAAACCTATAATTGGCTCAAAAACTCTAAAATTATCCATCAATGATATTAATGCAACAAATGTTACTACCGGGTAGATATGAGGTAGTACAATATGTTTTATTCTTTGAAATCTTGAAGCACCATCAATAATTGCAGCTTCAATAGGTTCCTGAGGAACTGTTTGAAGCGCAGCATAAAAAACTACAAATGCAAAAGGGGAGTGATGCCAAATTCCATATATAATAATTGTTATCCACGTGAGAGTTTTAGACGATTTCAAAGACAAATATGGATCATTCATTAAATTTTGAATATTAGCTCCAATTATTCCTTGAGAGTCTATCATCCAGAATAATACCAAAGACCCAACTAGTGGAGTTACAATCATTGGTAAAATAGTACCAAAAATTAAAGGACCTCTAATTTTTCTTGAGATTGCGTTTAAACTCAAAGCTATAATAAAACCTAACAACAAGACATTTGGAGTTACAAATATGCAATAAGTTAATGTAAATATTAGTGCTTTGTAAAATGGTAGATTAGTTACTTGGTCAACAAATTCACCAAAAGTTTCTGTTTCATTCCAAAATTTTTTTATTTCTTCTGTTGCTAAATGATTTCTATCTATATACGTCCCAAAACCATTAAATTTTCCAAGAGGTTTTGCCTCTCTTATTTTAGTAGTTGCTTCATTGTCGACTACAATTGAAACAGTACAGCCAAATGGATCACATTTTTTAACCTCTTTAACTACTTGATCATGTTGAGCATAAAAAGATTGAATTCCAGTAGAAATGATAGGAAGCCCAATAAATAGGACCATTGCTAATCCTGTTGGTAAAAAAAACCAAAAAAATGTTTTATTAGGCATTGAAAATTTTTGTTAAGTGGGGACCAAGTCCCCACTTAAAGATTAGATTTTATAGAAAGCCTTGTTCTTTAGCTTTACTAGTGTAAGCAGCTTCAACATCTTTCAATGCTTGTTCAGCTGACTCTTTACCTTGTAAAAACTCAACAATCTCACTTCCTAATGCTCCATGCATTAAACCCATTTGTGGTAACATTGGATATGGTTTTGCACCCATTTTTACAGCTTCAATTACACCAATAGATTTTGGTCCTGGAACAAATCCTTCTACTAACCAAACAGCTTGGTCAGCAGCGTCAGCAACCATTTTCTTGTTTGATGCAGCGTGCGCTAAAGCTCTAAATGTTGCTTCAGCATCAGCATCAGGTCTATTTTTTGCAAGTGTGAAACCATCCCACCATAAAGTTGCAGCTGGGATATTTCCACCACCAACAGTAGCTGGACCTGTTAGTTTTGTAGCTTTAGTAATATTGGCATCACCTTCATCATCTAAAAGTGTACCTGATCTAGAAGCCCACAATGTCATTAATGCAACATTTCCTGCTTCCCATTCAACTTTAATAGCTTCACTATCATGTGTTAAATAATCTGGGTTACTTAATTCAGATAATTTTTTAAGCATGTTTAAAGTAGCAACACCTTTTGCATTATTTACATTTGGTTCTGCACTTCCAGACTTAAAGAATTCACCACCATGACCAATGTACATGTTCACAAACTCTTCTGCTAAGTTCCAACCTGCTTTGTAAGCAGCAGCATATGGATATTGCATTTTTCCTGAAGCTCTAATTTTTTCAGAAGCAGCAACTACCTCTTCATATGTTTTTGGAACAGCTATACCAAGATCTTTTAAAACATCTTCTCTATAGTATAAGTGTTGAGTGTTAGCCATAAATGCTACAGCCATTACTTTTCCATCAATTGTGATCAATTGAGAGTCTTGAATTCCTTTTCCATATTTTTTAACAAGATCATCTAAAGGTCTTATTAAGTCTTGGTTCATTAAAGGAACGATTGAACTGTTTGCTGCAATTCTAGCTGAAAATTCAGATGGATTTGCAGTAAGAGCTGGCACTGCGATTTTATTGTGCTCAGATGAATGAGTCACTTTAAAATCTGCACTTCCTTTACATTGTTTAGAAGTTTCAACGAAAGTTCTTAATGCAGGAAAATCATTAGCCAAAATATTTATTGAACCACTTTTAATGTTACAATCTGCATTAGCAGAAGTTCCAAAAAGTAAAAACAATAAAGTAACTAGTATTTTTCTCATATGTTTTCTCTCTTTATATTTATTGTTAAATTATAATTTAAGTTTAAAAACTATATCTATTAGGAAGTTTAAATTAAAGAGGAAATTAAATCACTTTTGACGCAAGTTCTGCGCCATGCACCAAAGATTCTAGCTTCTTATAAACAATATTTTCATCAACATTTCCAAAGCCCGCAAAGGTACTAAAACCACAATCTGTTCCAGCAACCAGTTGATCTTTCTCAACAACTTTTGAATAGGTTACAAGTCTATTTTTTACAACCTCGGGATGTTCAACAAAGTTTGTGGTTGAGTCGATTACCCCAGGAGCAATTATTTTGTCATTTGGGATTTTTAAATTTTCAAAAATTTGCCACTCATGAGAATGTCTTGGATTTGATGACTCAATTAAGTATGTTTGTATATTAGCCTTTAAAGCTATAGGCATAATTTTTTCTAGTGCAATGTCATGTAAATGAGGTCCTTCATAATTACCCCAGCAAATGTGCATTCTTATTTTAGAGCTATCAATATTACTAATAGCGTTATTTAAACATTCTATTTGTTTTTCTGCTCTTATTAAAAATTCTTCTTCAGATAAATCTTTAAAAGTCATGTGTCTTGCAAGAGCTAAATCTGGACAATCTAACTGAAGTTTTAATCCATTTGATGTAATTTCTTCATATTCATCTTTCATCAGATTGGATAAATTTTCTAAATATTCATCATCATTTTTATAAAATTTATTGGGTAAGAAAGCCGAAATAACTCCTGGAGAAGCAGCATTCATGAACGCATCTTTATGATTATTTTTTTCTAAAGCTTGTTTAAAATTATTTATATCTTTTGTTAGGGAAGTTTTATCTTTAATTTTTAATTCACTTGTACAACAAGGTCTTGTGTAAGTAGGAGTGCCACCTGTTCTTGCAATTCTTTCTTTAAAAGATGGAAAGTCATCTAAATCTTTTGGTGCTTTTCTTTCACTCTCTCCTGAAAAGCCATCAATTCTATCTTTAACATAAGTTGCATAGCTAATCTTAGACATTTCACCGTCACTAATATAGTCAATTCCAACTTCTATTTGTTTTTTAACAATATTATCTACATCTCTTTGAACAATTTCATCAAATTGATTTAAATCTATTTTTTCTTTTTGATCTTTCTTAAATAAAAGATCAGATAATTCATTTGATCTTGGCAAACTTCCTACATGTGTTGTTTTAATTTTACTCATAATTTATTTCATTAAAATTTGTTTCCAAATTGCAACCTCATCAAACAAAACCCATTCTCTTATAACATTTTCATCAATTATTTCTGCATGGTTTATACCCATTATAAAAATATTTTGATTTGATTTTTCTCCAAATTCTTCAGTGTCTTTAGAATGTTTACCTTCTAGAAACCATCTTATTGATGCTCTAGGATTTTTACCTGCTTCTTCTAAATAACCAATGTGCTCAACAGAAAACTTTATATCACTTAAAGTATTTTTCAAAACATTCCAAAATTTGATTATATCCTCTCTCCCGTGTCCGATTTTGTTTCCGGGCCAATAAATAGTTGCAGCTCTTGCATAGTTGGAAAAATCATAATCATCTTTAAAGATATTTTTTAATATTTTGGAGTATTTACTTCCAGCAGAATCATTAGGTACAACGCCTTGTTTGTAATCTGAATTCATCTCAGAATTTGAATTAAATAATTGTTTTGCTTTTTCAACACCGCCTTCTTTATCTATAAGCATTTGAGCGAAATCTTTTGGTGTAAATCCTATTTGTCTTACCATCGCTCCTTGATCACGAACAATCCATTCATCATAGACTTGATTATTTTTACATGCACAATCAGCAATTACTCTATAGTAAATATCTTTACCAGTTGGTTTGCCGTATGAACCATCACCAAGATGTGTTCCTTTACTTAAAATTCTATGAGATGAATGATAACCGATATCATCATTTCCATTCCAAATCACATCTTCACCAAGCAATTGTCTGTTAGGAAATTCTTTTAAGGTCGCATAAGTAGCATCGATTACAGGTTTGTTTCCATAGGTGACACCAAATGGTGATCTAACTGGAATGTTATCGCTATAAAATTGACCAATAGACTCAACATCTTTATTTTCCCAAATTTGTTTAGTTATTTTTAGTATGTAATCGGGAAAGTTTTTATATTTTGAATCAAAACCTTTCATTAGATTTGTGTTACACAATTTAAGTAACATTCCTCATTTTCATCTATTTTAATATTAACTTTTGAATTGATAGGAATAGAAATTGTATCTTTAGCATTTAAAACACACTGAAAATCATCAATCATTATTTCCCATTTTCCAGTTCTTGAGAACATTATTGTAGGTTTTTCAAATTTTAAATTGGTTATATGACCCTTACTAGATTTTAAGATCGAAAGATTAAATCCGGTATCTTGATTTATTACTGGAGAGAACTCTTTTTTTTCAAATTTGTTTCCAAGAATTTGAATTAAATTAACATTCTCATTGAGTTTGTTTTCATATTTTGAATTTTCATTACTTTTACATATAAACTTTTCTAGTTGATCCAATTTATAGTTATCAAATTTTTTTATTTCTTCCTGAGAAATAGGCTCGAGAATTGTTTTTCCGTCTGGTATTTGATTAACAGATAAATCAATTAATGAATTATCATTTAATAGTGTCATACCAGTTTTTTTTGCTTTTTCTAAAACACTTGGAACCCAAGTTATTATTCCAGGATCATCTCCACCTAAAACAACAAAAATTAATCCTTCTTCGTCACCTGCGTTTTCAAATGCTCTAAACATGTTAGTTGGCATTGAAATTATGTCACCAGCATTCAAAATTATTTCATCTTTTCCTTCTGCTCCCCAATAAAATCTCCATCTACCAGAATAAATAACAAATACTTCTGCAGTTGTATGACTATGTAGGCCCGAACCATTTTGGGGAAGTGCTGACACAGCGCCTAAATTAAAACTATGAGGCATAGCAATTTTTATAAATTGTTTGCTATCTTCAGCTACACCAGGTCCAACTATAGAATAATTTTTTCTTTCTTTGTGACCTTCAAGTTTTCCTTCCACAAAGGGTAGGGTGCTTGGAACTAGCTCATTAAATTTTGCTAACCTATTTTCCATATGTTTTTTTAATTGAATTATGTTATTAACCCTACTTAAATTATTATAAATGCCAATTCAACAATTTGATACAGGTTTAAAAGAACAGCAAGGTGTAAAAAAATTAGAAATTACACCTGAAGAAAATTTCAATAATAAAACAAAAGTAAGAGGCTACTTAAAAACAATTATAGAAGGTGGAATATCCAAATTAGATCAAAATATAGAAAATTATTTTGATAAAGATGTAAAAGTTAATTGTTTTCACCCAGTTAACGAATTCGAAGGTGCAAATAATTTTAAAGAAAAATTTTGGCTACCTCTATTTGAAGCTTTCCCAGACATTGAGAAGAGAGAACAAATAGTCATTGGGGGTACTTTTAGAGATAAAGTCCAAGTTGGATCAGTATCGATGCTTTCAGGCACATTCAAAAAACCTATTTTTGGAATAAAGCCAATTAATAAAATGGTAAATCTTAAATCCTGCGAAGTACATGAATTGAAAAATGATAAAATTGTAGAGAGTTATATCTTAATTGATTTATTAGATTTAATATTTCAAACAGGAAAAAATCCAATAAATCCTTCAAGAGGTTCAGAGGGAAATTGGCTAAATCCAATTAATACCGATGGTGTAAATTATTTTGAAAAAGATATGAAAGTTTCTGAAGCAAGTTTAGACCAATCTTTAACAATGCAAAGAAGCTTGAACATAAAGCCAGAGTTGGAAACTAATTCAGATAAAGAATTAAAAGAAAAATTAATTAATCATCCACAAAGTGAATTTTGGCATGATAAAATGATATGGTATGGACCAAGTGGAATAGGTACAGGAAGAAACCTAGAGGGATTTGTTGATAATCATCAGTTACCATTTAGAAAAACTTTTAAAGAAAGAAATTATTGGAAACTAGGACATTACTGTGAACTTGGTGATGGAAATTTTTCAATGACTGCTGGCTGGCATAGCATTCAAGCAGTTTATGGATCAGATGACTGGTTAGGATACAAATCTGATAATCAAAACGTAACTATGAGAGTAATGGATTTTTACCATCACCACGAAGGTAAAATTAGAGAAAACTGGGTACCTATAGACTTAATACATATACTTAAGCAAATAGGTATTGATGTTTTAGATTTAATTAAGGACTAATCTTTTAACTTATCCCACTCAGACATACCGCCTGTAATATTTTTAACGTTCTTAATTCCCATTTCTTTCATTGTTTTTGTAGCAAGAGTTCCTTGACCACCTAAACCACAAAATACAACATATTCTTTGTCAGGATTATTCTTAAAAGTATCATTTTCAATAGGACTTCCTTCAGCTAAATAAAATTCTAGCAAACCTCTATCTAAATGCATCGCATTTCCAATAGTCCCTTTAGAAAAACTTTCTTTATCTCTAACATCAATAAATTGAACGTTAGGATCATTTAATTTCTTCTTTGCTTCTTCAGCAGTGATGTTTTCAATTTCATTGCTGACGCTCATTACTTCTTCAAATTTTTTCATGTTAAATCCTATTTAATAAATTGTTTAGTAACCGTATTTTTTCAATCTAACATCACCAGTTCTTGCATGAGCTTCCATTCCTTCATATCTTGAAAGTCTAGCAGCAGCTGCTCCAACAAGTTCAGTAGATTCTTTGGTCATTCTTTGGAAACTTAAAGTTTTAATAAATTTACCAACAAACAAACCACCCGTATATCTTCCAGCACCTTTAGTTGGAAGAATATGATTTGTTCCGGAGCATTTATCACCATAAGCAACAGTTGTTTCTTCACCAATAAATAAAGACCCGTAATTTTTTAATCTTTTGTGGAACCAATCTAAGTTTTTAGTTTGAACTTCTAAGTGTTCTGGTGCGTACTCATCACTGATAGTAGCCATTTCCTCGTCTGTATCACAAAGAACAACTTCTCCGTAATCTCTCCAAGCAGCTTCTGCATTAGTTCTTGGTAACTCAGGAAGATCAGCAATAAGTTCAGGTACTCTTTTAATAACTTTTTCTGCTAATTCTTTACTTGTTGTCCAAAGCCAAGCCGGTGAATTATATCCGTGCTCTGCTTGACCAACTAAATCTACTGCAACAATTTCTGGATCTGCGTTTTCATCAGCAATAATTCCTATTTCTGTTGGACCTGCAAATAAATCAATCCCTACTTTACCAAATAAAATTCTTTTAGCTTCAGCAACAAATTGGTTTCCAGGACCTACTAATATATCCGCTGGAGCATTTCCAAATAAACCATTGGTCATTGCAGCAATTGCTTGAACACCACCAAGGTTCATAATTACATCTGCACCACAAAGATCAGCTGTGTAAACAATAGTTGGATGAACTCCAACACCAGGTTTTGGAGAACTACATACTAAAATATTTTTAACTCCAGCTACTTTTGCAGTTGTTACACTCATTACTGCAGATGCAATGTGAGCATATCTTCCAGCAGGTACATAACATCCAGCTGTATTAACAGGAATTAATCTTTGACCTGCATATAAACCTTCAGACAATTCAACTTCAAAATCTTGACCATAATTTTTTAATTGAGCTTCTGCAAATTTTCTTACTCTTTCATGAGCAAACTGGACATCATCTTTAGTTTTTTGATCTAAATTTTTTTTAATATCTTCAATTTTTTCTTTAGAGATAACTACTTCACCTTCATACTTATCAAATTTTTTAGAAAGTTCTTTGCAACCTTCTTCTTTACTTGTTTCAATATCTTTAAGAATATTTTCAACTATTTCTCTAGTTTTTGTATCGTCAGTTGATGATGTTTTTGGTGATTTTTTTAAGTATGTAATTGCCATTTCTCTCCTTTTAAAATTTAAAGTTTTTTAGGTTAATTTCTAATAAAATTCAATTAATCATTTAGTCCAAAGCTACTACTGCCGCAGCTATAGATGCCAATCTTGCTTGTGCTTCATCTGATCTACTAGTTATTACAACTGGGACTTTTCCTCCAACTACAACTCCTGCAGCACATGCACCCATAAAATAAATCATCATTTTAACTAAAGCATTTCCAGTTTCAACACTTGGAACTAATAGCACATCAGCTTCTCCAGCAACTAAATTTTTAATACCTTTAATACCAGCAGATTTTTTTGAAATACTGTTATCAAATGCTAAGGGTCCAAATACATCTGCATTTAAATTTTCTTCTTTAGCAAGCTTTGTTATTTCAGCTGCTTCAATTGAACTTGGCACACTTTCTAAAACTTCTTCAGTTGCAGACAATACAGAAACTTTTGGTCTTTCAATTCCTATACGATTTGAAAAATTTATTACATTTTTGAGAATATGCATTTTGGTTTTAACATTTGGTAAAACATTTAAAGCGCCATCAGTTATAATTAATGGCTTATCTTCTTTTTCAACTGTCATATGCCAGATATGACTTAATCTAGTTTTACCCAATAAGTTGTGCTCTCTCTTTAAAACTTCTTTCATAAGGACATCAGTATGAATATGTCCTTTAACAATTATTTTAACTTTATCTTCACTTGCAAGTTTAGCTGCAATTTTTGCAGTATTATTTTCAACTGGCTCATGAATAAGTTCATATTTTGAAATATCCCAACCAAGGTCTTCAGCACATTTTTGTATTTCAACTTCATGACCAATAAAAACTGGTTCAATTAGATTTTCATTTACAGCATCTTGAACAGACAACATGGGTAGGGGTTTACCAGCATTTACTACTGCAACCTTAACTCCTTTTTTGCTATGAGCTATATCTAATAGTTTATTTGGACAGACAATTTCTTTGTTTGAGAGCATTTTTTACAAATATAGTATAATTTAAATATGTATATAGAAATTATTTACTAAAAAGTTATAGTTTCTATCATTTTTAAATTATGGAAATAGTTACTAAAATAGCACCATTAGCTTTAGCATTGATAATGCTTGGCCTAGGACTAGGTTTATCTGTAAAAGATTTTACAAGAGTAATTAGAAATCCAAAAGATTTTTTAATCGGAATAACTTGCCAATTAATTCTTTTACCAATTGTAGCTTACATATTAGTTTTAATTTTAAGATTACCAATTGAAATAGCTTTAGGTTTAATGATTATAGCTGCAGCACCAGGAGGTGTTACATCAAATGTTCTGACCAAGTTTGCAGATGGAGATGTAGCTTTATCAATTTCTTTAACAGCTGTTGGAAGTTTAATTAGTATTATTTCAGTTCCATTTATATTTTTTACTTCAGCTGGAATGCTGGGGGTTACTGAAATGTCGACAGAGATTACCATGACTGGGATTGCACTTAAAATGGCTCTGGTTGTAACTGTTCCAGTTATTATAGGAATGGTTATAAGAGGATTTGCAGAGAATTTTATTTCTTCAAATATTAATATCGTCAATAGAACGACTAGTTTATTATTTGTTATCGTATTTGCTGCAATATGGATTGAAGAAAGAGAAAATATTTTTAATTATTTAGCTCAAGCTGGAATAGCAGTTTTAATTTTAAATATTGTGATGATGATCTTAGCATTTTATATAGCTAAAGCTTTTGCAACTGGAGTTGCTCAGAGAAAATGTATTTCTTTAGAGTGTGGCCTTCAAAATGGAACTTTAGCAGTATTTGTTGCAACTCAAATTTTTAATGATGTTGCTTACGTGATACCAACAGCTGCTTATGCTTTAGTCATGTATATTACGGGATTTATTCTTATATATATTTTAAGAAGATCTAGTTAATTGTAGTTTTATTTAAAATTTTATAAATTAGTTTTGAAATTTCTTTTATTGTTTGTTCTTGTATTTTTTGGGTTTTTGAAAAAATTTTTTCATCAATGTTAACTGAAATTAATTTTTTTTGATCCATTTTTGCAAAACCTCCTTTAATTATAAAATTAACTTTTCGAACAACAGTCGGTCTTGGAATACCTGTAATATCTGATATTGACATGGAATTTAAACCAACTGTATCTGCATAAGATATTCTTTTTCTCCACTTTTCAATATCTATATCCTGGATAATAAAATTTTTATTTGATGATGCATTTGATATTATGAGCAAAGCTATGCATAATGTTTCTAAATCTTTTGTTTCTTTTCTCCATCTGAAAAAGTAAGAAAAAATAAATTTATAAAATTCGTACCAACAATATGAGAAATTATTCTTAATAGCATCTGTTATTTCATTGGAAGAAAAAGAGTTTGGAATTTTATTTTCTTGTTTTAAAATTTTTGAAGAAATTGATACCAAATACGATATATTTTTTAATGCACTTATTGGCTGTACTGTTTCATAAGCAGATCTATCAATAAAAACTTTTTTTCTTGTTCGTCTAATTACGCCTATTTTTTCTAGATAAATAATCTTTCTTCTTACACTTTCTTTAGGCATTTGAAGATCTCTAGAAATTTCAATTATTTTAATTTCTTTGATTTCTAAATTTTTGTCTTTATAAAAGGTGTTGTAATCGACCTGAATTCCATTTTTTTTAAAAAATTTAAAATTATTATTAACCAAATAGATCAAGATCATATACATTTCTATGTCTTTGAAATTTGAATAAGCATTAATTATCCATTCAGATACAAATTTATAAAAAGCTGGAACGAAATTATTAAATTTTTTATTGATTACTGATGTAACCTTTTTTTCATCCAGTGCATCAGATATGCTTGGTAGTGTGCTCATGATTTAAAAAAACCCAATATGGACAATACATAAATAAGAGTCAACCCATTTTGGACATTCCTAATATGTAATAATGTAAATAGTAATGATTAAATGATGTTGTATCTAAAAAACTATGAGTACAGAAAGCTTAAATAGAACATCCGTTGAAATTGAGAACCCCCCTCAAAATATTGAAGCTCCACAAAGAGTGAATGTGGATGTTCTAAAGCAAAGACTTCTTGAAGAGAAAAAAAAAGAAAAAGTTAAAAGAACAATCATCGTTTCTTCTGTTGTTGCTTGTTTAGGAGTTTTAACTTTTTTTACTTATTAAAGTTTCTAAATCTTTTTTAATAATATCAGGAATATTAATTTCTTTTTTAAGATTTTGTTTGAAACGATTAAATTTGTTTTGTCCTGGATACATTATTTCTTTAACACCTTTAATCTTAGGAAGTTTTTTTATTGTTTTAACATTGTCTTTAATTCTTTCATTATAATTTTTTTGAAATAAGTTTGCTTTAAACGTTATAAATAAATGTCCAATATTTTGTGGTCCTGAAAAATCATCAAAAGGATCTTTAACTCGACCTGCATGATTTCCTCCAGTTAGTACACCACTTAAAATATCTACCATCCAAGCAAGTCCCGAACCTCTAAATCCAGCAATAGGCAATTGAACTCCTGCTAATGCTTTTTTTGCATCAGTAGTTGGTTTTCCAAATTTATCTAATGCTACACCTGCAGGAATAGTTTGATTGTTTCTTGCAGCAACTCTAATTTTACCTCTGTTAATCATTGAGATTGATGTATCTAAAATAAAAGGAATTTTAGAACCAGTAGGGGTTCCAAAACAAATTGGATTAGTTCCAAATAAAGTTTTTAATGCGCCATGAGGAGCAACTGCTGGAGGAGCATTTGTATAAATCATTGCTATTAAATTTTTCTTAACAGCTTGTTCTGCGTAATAACCTGACAAACCATAATGACCACTATTTTTTATAGCAACCATTCCTATTCCAGTTTTTTGTGCATGTTTAATTGCAGTTTTAATTCCAAGATCAGCAGCAACAAATCCAATACTATTGTTTGCATCAATATGAGAAATAGAAGATGAAATCTTTTTAATTTTTATTTTTGGTTTTGGATTAATTACTTTTTTAGAAATTCGATCACAATACATTTTAAGTCTAGATAAACCATGACCATAAGCACCAACTAATTCTGCATTAATTAATGCGTTAGCTGAAATTGAAGCATGTTCTTTACTTAATCCATATTTTTGGAATATTTTTAGAACTTGATTGTAAATTTTTTTATTTTTGATGATCAATTAATTCCTCAATTATTTTTTTAGTATTATATTTTTGTTTCCATTTTGGATAATGTTTTTTAAATTTTGATGTATCTGATATATACCAAATATGATCTCCAACTCTTGGAGTTTTAATTATTTTTCTTTTAATTTTAACATTAGCTGTTTTTTCGATGAGATCTAGAGCTTCTACTATAGAACAATTTGAATATCTACCTCCGCCCATATTATAGACTTCACCTGCTTTAGGTTTTTTATAAAATTCCCAAAAACAACTGACTAAATCATTACTATGTAAATTGTCTCTAACTTGTTTCCCCTTGTAACCGATCAAGTTATATTTTCTTTGATTTAAGCTTGATTTAACCAAATAAGATAAAAAACCATGAAGACTTGCTCCACTATGATTTGGACCGGTAATACATCCTCCTCTAAAACAAACAGTTTTTAAACCTATATTTTTTCCATATTCTTGAACTATTAGGTCTGCATAAGTTTTAGAAACACCAAAAAAACTATGTGTAGCATTATCAATTGAAAAATTTTCTTTTATACCTTTATAATTTTTATCACTTTTTTTTAACTCCCATCTAGTTTTTTGCTCATAAATATTAAGTTTATTTGGATTATCTCCATAAACTTTGTTTGTAGACATGAAAATGAAAGGAGCATCTGGGCAAAATTTTTTAGTTAATTCTAAGAGATTTAGTGTTCCAGTGGCATTAATATTAAAATCTAAGAACGGGAAATTTTTTCCGTAATCATGAGATGGTTGTGCAGCACAATGAATGATCACAGAGATTTTTTTTCTATATTTTTTAAATATTTTTTCTAATCTTTTAAAATTTCTAATATCAATATTAAAATTTTTAAAGTTCTTGTTTCTTTTGATAAGCTTTGTTTTAATCCAATCAGTAGAGCTAGACTTTCCAAAGAAAAATTTTCTTAAATTATTGTCAATACCAATTACATCAAAACCTTTATCATGAAAAAAATTTACGGTTTCAGAACCTACTAGTCCTGTTGAACCTGTAATAATTGCTAAAGACATTAGAAATATATATTAATTTTTGATTTATTGGTTTTTAACCATAAAAAAGTATCGTTCACAACTTGATTTATATCTCTTTTAGGTTTCCAATTATAAGTTTTTGAAACATTTTTGTTGTTGCTTATATAGTATGGGATATCATAAATCGAAGTTTTTGAAATTTTTCCAATTTTGATTTTACACTTGGTAATCTTTTCACATAAATGAGTTAAGTCTTTCAAAGAAGTAAAACTTGTTTTTGATCCTCCAACAGTAAATAATTTATTATTTATTTTGTTAATTTTTTTAATTTGTAAAAAAATTAAATCTGTTAAATCATTTATATGAAGCACATCTCTTACCTGATGCCCATAACCACCATAACCAATGTAATTTAATTTCTTTTGGTTTAAATGTTTCCAAATCCAAAGGCTTATAAATCCTTGATCTTGTTTTCCAAATTGAAGAGGTCCCGAGATAACCCCACACCTATTAATTATGTATTTTATACCAAATGCATAACTAAACTCCTCAATAAGCATTTCCGAAGTTAACTTTGTCAATCCATATAAAGTTTTTACACCTCTTATGTTGTCGTTTTCATCAAACATTTTGTTTATTTTAATTTTTGAATTAATTATTTTACTTTTGATGGTATTCATACTTTCTGATAATGGATAAATTCTACTACTAGAAAGAAAAATTATTTTAGATTTATCTTTTTTAACTTTTTTTAATATATTCAAAGTTCCTATTAAGTTTGTATTGATTACTTTATCAATTTCTTTTTTAGAAACTTCAACAGCAGCTTCTGCGCAACAATCTATGATTAAATCATATTTTGGAAGTTTTTGAATTTTTTCAAAATTTTCAATATTAAATTTAAAATTTTTTATTTTTTCTTTATTTAATAGATTTAGATTATATTTTGATCCTTTTCTGGATAAATTATCTAAACTATCAATCTTATATCCTTTAGATTTTAAAACTAATGCCAAGTTAGTTCCAACAAATCCACACCCACCTGTGATTAATATTTTCATTTTTTATTTTTTTTATAATATTTGTGCTCTAATACTATAAACTTTACCAAAACTACAAAATTAATTTTAATAAAACTAAATTCAAAACTTACCAGGTTCTTAAAAGATCTTTTAACAAAAAACTTTATTTGTTTTATGGATAATTTTATAGTTTTTATGATAGAGGGTTTTTTTATTTTGTATCCAAAGGAATGATATCTCCAAACTCTATTTGATAAAGTTATTAAATTGTCATTTTGTAGATGTTCGGATAGTGCGTCAGAACAATATTTTAATTTAAATTTGTTAGAGTTTTTTATTTTATTTGCATAATCCACATCTTCTCCGTTAGTAAATAAACTTTCGTCATAACCACCAACATCTTTCCATAAAGATTTATGCTGTATTGTGTTGCACCCAAATAAAAATGGAGGATTTTCAATATCTTCTTTACCCCAATTCTGACTATAATACTTTGATCTCCAAAGATTATATTTATTTGAAATTAGTTTTTCCTCCATTCTACCACCACAAATAGTATCATTTTTTTCATTAAAATTCTTAATCATTACTTCTAACCAATGTTTATCCAGAACAACATCAGCATCTATACATGCCACCAATTCATTTGAGCTTTCTTTCATCCCAAGATTTCTATTATAACCCAATCCTTTATTTTCCTTATTTTTGATTATTTTAATGTCAGATAATTCATTTAAAATTTTATCAGTATCATCTGAAGAATTGTCATTAATTACTAAAATTTCGTCAAATTTGTAAATTTGATTTTTAACAGATAAAATTGAGTCTCTTATTGTATTTTCTGCGTTGTAAGCAGGAATATAAATACTTACTTTTTTTTTAATCACACTTGATTAATTTTCTTGTAAGCTTTTAACTAAACTCTGCCATTTTTTACCACCATCTTTTTGCCTATCGTAATCAGCATTTAAGCTAGCGCCTGGATAATTTTTTAACTCTTTTTTATTTAAAGTATGTAGTGGAGTGCCTTCAATCTCAGCTGTTCCAGATTCTTGAACAGTATTAAAATTTGTATTTTTAATAAACTCTTTTGTTTCTAACATTTGTTCTTTTGTTTCCCCAGGTAAACCGTAGGTAAAAGTACCATGAACCGACATGTCTAAACTTCTTAAATGATCAACTACTTGAGCTGTATAGTTTAAATCTAAATGTTTATTGACTATCTGGTCAACTACATATTGACTTCCAGACTCAATTCCAATTTTAACACCTTTACAACCATTGTCT
Organism: Candidatus Pelagibacter sp. HIMB1506; assembly: GCF_052047935.1. Classification (NCBI taxonomy): domain Bacteria; kingdom Pseudomonadati; phylum Pseudomonadota; class Alphaproteobacteria; order Candidatus Pelagibacterales; family Candidatus Pelagibacteraceae; genus Candidatus Pelagibacter; species Candidatus Pelagibacter sp. HIMB1506. The sequence continues at coordinate 325,175 of NZ_JBNAIS010000001.1, forward strand.
CTCATTGTAACCCATGTATCTTTTTTACAAGTATCAGCTCTGCACATTGCAAACCAAGGAATGTTATATTTTCCAGCCACTTTGCTAATTTCTTGAGTATGTTTATTTCCAATATTAAATGTATCGTCATCAAAATATATTGCTTCAAACTTATATTCATTTGTAAGTTGGTCGATAAAACCATCCATGTATTCGGAGCTATATTGTCTTACCGATCTTTTGTTTTCTCCATCTGGATCATTTCCAGTCATTGCTGCTGGCCACACACAAAATATGCATTTAAAAGGACATCCTCTACTAGTTAATAAATGAGCCTGAGGAGTAAGTTGGTTCATTGGTATTGGATTTCCATCATAATATTTATCATAGATAAGTTTATCGTAATAAGGGAAGGGTGCATTATTCATTTCTTCTAATGTCAATAAATCATGTTCAATTAACCCACTTTGACCGTTTAAAACTTTCATAACATTTTTTTCATATTCACCTTTTAATATTGAATGAATTATATCCATGTCCCACTCTTGATCAGAAGTAGAAATTGGTCCCGCAACAATTATTTTGAAATGTGGATACTTTTTCTTGATTTCTTTTATTAATTCAAAATCGTGCTTCCAAGAAGGAGTTGCACTTTCAATTAGAAAATATTCAATTTTATCTTTTATTGTGTCTACATATTCATAAAAACTTTTATATGACTCTGATAAAGCAATACTATCCCTAAAAAAAACTTTATCTTTATCAATTTTATTTGCTACGTATGTAGTCGCATACCCAAGAAAGTAAGGATAGGGAATATAATCCTTAGTTTTTGACTTGTCAGGGCTCGATCTTCCGATGTAAGTGAAAGGCCATCTAGAACCAGCTCTAACACCTCTTCTCCACCTTTTTTTTCTAAACAATCCTCTGCTTTCTTTATTTTCCCACCAAGGAGGATTACTAAATAAAATTGACATATTAAGAACTAGTTATAGTTTATTTTTAAATCATTCAACTAAAGATTAAAGCATAAATGAAAATATTTGATACGACAACTTATTTTGAAGAAAAATTAATGATGGATTTAAGATTTAATACTTTAGATCCATTTGTTGATAAGTTTGTTGTTTGTGAAGCAACATTTAGCCATAGCGGAAAAAAAAAAGAAATAAACTTTAATAAAAAAGACTTTCCTAAATTTGAAGATAAAATAATTCATTTAATATTAGATAAAGATCCAGTTGAAGAATCAAAAACAAATATTAATGATTTATCAATTTTAAGAGCCAATAGTATTAAAAGGATAGAAGAACAAAGAAATTTTATTTTTAAATCATTGCAAGATGCCAATCCTGAAGATTATGTTATTTATAGTGACAATGACGAAATTCCAAAACTTGAAAATGTAAATTTTAAAGAAAACAAGGAAAAAATATTAATTTTCAAACAGAAACTATTTTATTACAAATTCAACTTGTCTTTTCCTAGAATTAATTGGTATGGGTCAAAGGCATGTAAACTAAAAGATTTAAAAAATATTTCATGGCTTAGAAATACAAAAAATAAAAAATATAATTTTTTTAGAATTGATACATTTTTATCAAATATGAAATATATTGATTTAAAAATAATCGAAGATGGTGGTTGGCATTTTACTAACCTTAAAACTCCTGAAGAATTATTAAAAAAATATCTGAATGATGAGCTACATTCAGAATTTGACTCTAATAATAATAAATTAGAGGACATTGAGTATAAAATTAGAAATAAATTTGTGAATTATGATCATTTAGCAGACAGAAAATTAGAAAATGAAAAAAAGCAAGATAATAGGTTTGAGCTTACAAAAGTAAGCTCAGAAAATTTACCTGATTATATAAAAAAAAATTTAGAATATTATAAAGATTGGATAGATTGATTTAACCTTTTCCACGCCATGGAATAGTTTTATCGATTATTTTTCTTAAAGTAACATCGAACAATAAACCAAGAAGACCCATAATAAATATCGTTATCCAAATAACTTCGTACTGAAAGTATTTTTTAGCAACGTTTTCAACAAAACCAATACCTGTTGTTCCTGCTAAAAATTCTGCTGCAACCAATGTTCCCCAACACATACCAACTGCAACCCTGATTCCAGTTAAAATTTCTGGAAGAGAATTTGGGAAAATTACATATCTTAATATTTGTTTTTTTGTAGCTCCTAATGAGTGAGCGGCATGAATTTTTGATAATTGAGTTCCTGATGCTCCAGCTCTTGCTGAAATAATCATAATAGATAAAGAGACCATAAATAATAAAAATATTTTTCCAGAGTTATCAATTCCAAGTACAGAAATAATTAAAGGAGCCCAAGCAAGTGGTGGGACCGGTCTATAAAGTTCAATTAATGGATCAAAGAAGCCTTTTGCAAATCTATTAAGACCCATAAATAATCCTAATGGAACACCAATAATAATTCCAAACACTAATCCTAAAAATACCCTCATAAAAGAGTCCCAGATATGCCCGTATGGAACTGGAACTTTGAATAGTTTAAAGTCACCACTAACAACTTTTAAAACATTGCTTTTAAAGTTCTCTTTAACAATTCCATCTTTTGTATGAACTGGATACTCACCAGGTAAAATATCAGCTATCCAATCTGGTAAAACGAAGCCAATCATTTTACTAACATCAACCATTTCAATCCATAAAAGAGGAACATTTTTGTATCCAACACTTGGTTTAGACATCAATACAAACTTATTAAAAGTATCAGATGGTTTAGGTAGCCATCTACCTGAGCCTTGCTCCGAACAAGTAGGTCCACTTGCTACAATTGTTCCAGCAGGAAATAAAAGTATATCGATTAATCTTAATCCAGCTTGTTCTTTATTTTGTAACTCATCAAACTCTATGATTGCTGCTTGCATTTCATTTAATGCATTAGGAGGGTAGATACTTGCAAATTCTATTCTTCTTGCAATTTTAACTATATTTTTTGCATAGTCAGATGCTATCTCTTCACTATCATCTAAACCTTTTCTGTAAGCTTTTATATCATCTTTAAGTTGTTTAATTGAGCTTTTGAAAGGTGGATTATGATTTTTTAATTTGAAAAATTTGTCGTCAATTTTTTTTAATTCTGCTGCAGCTGCATGAAATTTTAAACCTTTATTTGTTTGAGGTGCAGTTGGTATTTCAATTGTATTTTCAATAGACCCACTTCCAGAATCTATTGTAGTAATTCCCCAGCCACCTTGTTCATCAATAAGTTTTTGTCTTTCAGTTTTTTGTTCATCTGTCTCAAAGGGATAATCTTTCTTTTGGAAATTAGAACTTAGAAGTTTTATTTCTTCCGTTATTTCTTGAAGTTTAATTTTGGTATCCATTTCCATTAATTCTTCACTTGTTAACAGTGGAATTAATTTAGAAGTTCTATCAATGTAGCTTACAAGAATTGTTTTTTGTTGATCATTTAGATCTGGAGATCCATTTATTTCATTTGCAATTTTTACAAGATTTTTATTTTCAATTTTAATGATCGAAGTACTTTTGAATTCTCTTTCTTCAATAGGGAATTGATATTTTAAACCTAATAACGACTCATTAATTTTAGCAACCTGACATAATTCATTTGCTGATTTTGGATAAAAACCCTTTGCAATATCCCATGAATAATAAAGCCAGAGCATTAAGATTGCACTACTTCCAACAATTACCCAGTGCGTTCCACCTTTAGCTCTTTCTGGATTACCAAAAACAGCATCTACTTTTTCAGTTCTGATTAATCTTCTTCCATAAAGAACACAGCCAATGACAGAAACGATAATTAATATTGTTACAAATTGGGTTAACATTAATTATCTTTCCCCATTATTTCTTCTTCCATATTCCAGATCATGGATAAAATTTCTTCTCTAGTAGATGAAAATTCTTTATTTTTTTTAATTTCTCTTAAATCTTGAGTAAGACCCATTTCAGCAAATGGAAGATTGTACTCTTTATGTATTCTCCCTGGTCTTGGCGCCATTACATATAATCTTTCACCAAGTAAAAGAGCTTCTTCAACAGAGTGAGTAATTAAAATAATTGTTTTTCCAGTTTCTTTCCAAATTTTTAAAACTAAAGACTGCATCTTTTCTCTTGTTAATGCATCTAATGCACCTAATGGCTCATCCATTAAAATTAAATCAGGATCATTAATCAAACATCTTGCAAGAGCAACTCTTTGCTGCATACCACCTGATAATTGATAAGTAGGAGTATTACCAAATCCTTTTAACCCAACTATATCTAACCATTCTTCAACTTTTTTTGCTGTTACTTCAGGGTCTTCACTTTTCATACGAAGACCAAAGTTTACGTTTTCAGCAACTGTTAACCATTCGAACAAAGCACCTTGTTGAAACACCATTCCTCGTTCAACACCAGGTCCATCTATTTCATTATCGTTTAAAGTAATTTTTCCCGAAGTCGGTCTTAAAAATCCAGCAGTAATATTTAATAAAGTTGTTTTTCCACAACCAGATGGGCCAAGAACAGTAAGTAGTTCTCCTTTTTTTAAAGTAAAACTAACATCTTTTAATGCATGAACCGTTTCTCCTTTTGGAGTTTTAAAAATCATATTTAGATTTTGAGAAACAAGATCACTCATAGCGCCCTTATATTAGAAATTTTTTAAAAAAAATAGGCACTAATTTTTAAATCAGTGCCTATTTAAAAAGTCTTAAACCTTTAAAATTATAAAGGTAAGAAACTTGTGTCTACGTTACCAGCTGGAGTTCCCATTCCTTTTAAGAACCCATCTAAGTTTCCGCTCTCCATAGAAGCTTTAGTTTCCTCTGGAGTTAAGAATTTAAATCCACTTAAAGTTTCTTTCATATCAGCAACAGTCATTTCAGAAGCTTTTGACATAGCATTCATATCGGATTTACCTGATCTGTATCTGTCGTTTGCTTCGTGAGTTACTTCGATGAAAGTTCTTAGCATTCCTGGATTTTCTTTCATGAATTTATCTGTAACAGATGTGATATCTATACCTAAGATACCAGCAGCTCTTGCTTCATCTACAGTTAATAATCTTGAACCAACTGCAGTTGCTGCTTTAATTGAGTTACCACCAAATAAACATGCCATAACAACATCACCGCTTACTAATGCAGCAGCGCCTTCTTCAGGGTCCATTTGAATGATATCCATTTTACTTCTGTCAGCACCAACAACTTTCATACTTTCATCAAAAACGTATTCAGCCATTGTTCCAAGTGGAACAGCAACTTTTTTACCTTCTAATTCAGTAGCGTTAGCTTTTGTAATTCCAGATGCATTTGATGTTACACAAGTAGTTCCACCCATTCCGTATTCCATAGCAATATCCACTAACTTAAGTGGTGCATTTGATTTTACAGCGTTGATGAAAGGTACTAAACCTTGTGAGTAAGAAATATCAATATCTCCTGCTAACATTGCATCAGTCATAGCTCCACCGTTAGTGAAGTTTGTCCACTTAACTGGTACACCAAGAGCTTTTGCAAAATTTTTCTTCTGCATGTCCTCTAGATTTGGACTTGGCCATTCTAGAAAGTATGCAACTCTAACTTCAGTAGCTGCAGAGTTTGCAACTGAAATTGAAAGGTTAAGAGCAAAAATAGATCCTAGAATAAAACTTAGTATTTTTTTCATTTATTCCCCTATGTTAATTTAATTAAATTATTGTTATTTAAATTCAATTTTGAGCGGTTGTAAAACAAAAAGATAAGCTCAATTAAAAGTTGTATACATATGACGCATCATTTTAGATGGTCAAAATATTTCTAGCAAACTAATTGATTTAGTCTAATAGTTGGAAATATTTATAACAGTAATAAAAAGAGAAAAAAATTTATGAGCTCAGAAAGAAGAACTTCAGTTCCAAATTCATTAAATGAACATTGGATGCCGTTTACATCGAATAAAGATTTTAAAGCAAACCCAAGATTAATTACTGAAGCGAAAGGAGTTTATTTAAAAACTCACCATGGAAAAACACAAATTGATGCAAGCTCAGGATTATTTTGTAATCCATTAGGACATGGAAGAAGAGAAATTACAGAAGCAGTTACTAAACAATTAGAAACTTTAGATTATGCTCAACCATTTCAACAAGGTTTTGGTGGTTCATTTGAATTAGCTACAAAAATTTCAAAACATACTCCAGGTGATTTAAATAAAATGTTTTTTACTATTTGTGGTTCAACTGCTGTTGAGACTGCAATTAAAATTGCAATTGCTTATCATAGAGCAAAAGGAAATGCTCATAGATTTAGATTTGTAGGACGTGAAAGAGGTTATCACGGAATGAACATTGGATGTGTTTCAGTTGGTGGAATGATCAATAATGTTAAAACATTTGCAAGCATTTTAATGCCAGGTGTTCAACATATGAGACACACACATTTACCAGAACATAAATTTGTTAGTGGTCAACCTGAAACAGGAGGAGATCTTGCAGATGATTTAGAAAGAATTGCAAGTAACTTTGGACCAGAAAATATTGCAGCTTGTATCGTAGAACCAATTGCTGGATCTACTGGAACTTTAGTTCCACCAAAAGGATATTTGCAAAGATTAAGAGAAATTTGTGACAAGCATGGAATACTTTTAATTTTTGATGAAGTAATTACTGGTTGGGGAAGAACAGGTTCTTCTTTTGCAAGTCATGAGTTTGGTGTTATTCCAGATTTAATGACTATGGCTAAAGCAACAACTAATGGTGTTGTTCCAATGGGTGTGGTTGCATGTAAAGATGAAATTTATGATGCAGTGATGGATGCTTCTCCAATGGGATCTGTTGAATTATTTCATGGTTACACTTATTCAGGAATTCCAGTTGCAGTAGCAGCAGGTTTAGCTGTTCAAGATATTTTTGAAAAAGAAGATATTTTTAACAGAGCAAAAAATTTAGCACCTTATTTCCAAAAAGGATTATTTTCTCTTCAAGATTTAGAGTCTGTTGAAAACATAAGAGGTTATGGAATGATGGGTGGTATTGATATGAAAATGAATACTAAACCAGGTAAAGCAGGTTATGAATGTTTTAAAGCTTGTTATGAAGCAGGTGTGAACTTTAAAGCAACTGGTGACTGTCTAATTATCGCTCCTCAATTTATATGTGAAGAAAAACATATAGATGAGATTATTGATAAACTAAGAACAGGTATTACGAACTATCAAAAAAACCAAAAGAACTAATTAGTTTAATTAAAGACATGGAGAGTGCTTATGAAGATAGGCGTACCTAAGGAGATAAAACCTCAAGAAAACAGAATAGGGTTAACACCAGAGAGTGTTAAAACTTTAGTTTCGGAAGGTCACGAAGTTATTGTTGAAAACAATGGTGGGTTTGAAGCTGGATTTGAAAATGATCAATATACAAATGCAGGCGCAAAAATAGCTAGCACTGCAGCTGATATTTTTTATGATGCAGACATAATTGTTAAGGTTAAAGAACCTCAAAAAGTTGAGGTTGATATGATTAGAGAAAATCAAATTGTTTACACATATCTTCATTTAGCAGCAGCGAAAGAATTAACTGAAGGATTAATCAAATCAAAAAGTGTTAACATTGCTTATGAGACAGTAACAGATGATAATGGTCGATTACCATTGTTAGCGCCAATGAGTGCAGTTGCAGGACGTATGTCAGTACAAGCTGGTGCTCATTGTTTAGAAAAAAATCAAAGTGGAAGAGGACTTTTGTTAGGTGGTGCTCCAGGTGTAACCGGTGGAACTGTTGTAATTTTAGGTGGTGGTGTTGTGGGTGAAAACGCTGCAGTTATTGCAACAGGAATGCAAGCTAAAGTTCATATCGTTGATAAATCAGAAGCTAGATTAAAACAATTAGTTGATATGTTTGGTGACAAAATTATTCCTGAGCAAAGTGACAAAATTGATCTTCCAAAATTAGTTTCTGAAGCAGACTTATTAGTTGGAGGTGTTTTAATTCCAGGTGCTGAAGCACCAAAATTAGTTACTAAAGACATGATCAAAAGTATGAAGAGGGGTTCTGTTATTGTTGATGTTGCAATTGACCAGGGTGGATGTGTTGAAACAAGTAAACCAACTACTCACGGTGAACCAACTTATATAGTTGATGATGTTGTTCATTATTGTGTAGCAAATATGCCAGGTGGAGTTCCAAGAACTTCAACATTAGCATTAAATAATGCAACGTTACCTTATCTGGTTAAACTTGCTAACAATGGTTATCAAAAAGCATTAAGTGAAGATAAAAACTTTTTAGCTGGATTAAATGTTCATAAAGGAATGGTTACTTATAAGGCAGTTGCAGATTTATTTGGTCACAACTTTGTAGATCCAGGAGAAGCTGTCAAACATTAGTAATGGAAAAAAAGTATCCTTCTAGCACAAAGGTAGTTGTTGTTGGAGGTGGGGTTATAGGTTGTTCAGTTGCTTATCACTTAACAAAATTCGGTTGGAAAGATGTTGTTCTTTTAGAAAGAGATCAATTAACATCTGGAACAACTTGGCATGCAGCAGGATTAGTTAGTCAGTTAGGACCTACAGCAGCCGTTACAAAAATTAGAAAATATACTTTAGATCTTTATAAAAAATTAGAAAAGGAAGTTGATCACTCAGCTGGTTTAAGAATTAATGGAGCCTTATCTATTGCTCAAACAGATGCTAGATGGCAAGAGCTTCAAAGACAAGCAACTACGGCTCAATTGTATGATGTTGATATTAAGATTTTAGATAAAGATCAAATTAAGAAAAATTATCCAATCATGTACACAGAGGATTTAAAAGGTGGAGTGTTAATGCCTGGTGATGGTGCAGCTGATCCAAGTGGTGTTACACACATGTTAGCAAAAGGTGCAAGATTAGGTGGAGCAAAATTATTTGAGCAATCACCTGTTGAAACAATATTAACTAAAAATGGTAGAGTTAGTGGTGTTAGAGTTAATGGGCAAGATATTGAATGTGAATATGTGGTCCTTGCAACAGGTATGTGGTCTAGACAAATTGGAGAAAAAATAGGAGTTAGTATTCCTTTATATCCTGCAGAACATTTTTATGTAATTACAGAACCAATTGAAAATCTTTCACCTACATTACCTGTAATAAGAGATTTTGACAGCAGCACTTATATTAAAGAAGATGCTGGAAAACTTTTAATTGGAATATTTGAAGGTAAATCAATCCCTGCATTTAAAGATACTAATAAAGTTCCAGAAGATTTTTCATTTGGTGAATTTCCAGAAAATTTTGATCATTTTGAACCATATTTAGAAAAATCCATGAAGCGATTTCCAGTTTTAGAGCAAGCTGGAATTAGAAAGTTTTTTTCAGGACCAGAATCTTTTACGCCTGATACCAATTCTTTATTGGGTGAAGTTCCTGAGGTTAAAAATTTATTTGTTAGCTGTGGTTTGAATAGCATTGGTATTGGTAGTGGAGGAGGAGTTGGAAAAGTAACTGCAGAATGGTTAATGACTGGCCATATTAACGAAGATATTTTTAATTATGATATCAAGAGATTTCAAAAGTTTCATTCAGAATTAGGTTTTATTAAAGATCGTATTACGGAGTCACTTGGAGATTTGTATGGAATGCATTGGCCTTATAAACAACATAAAACATCAAGAAATGTAAAAAAACTACCATACCACAATGAATTAAAAAGTTTTGGTGCATGCTTTGGAGTTTCAGCTGGATACGAAAGACCAATGTGGTTTGCTCTTGATGGAGAAAAAGCAGAGTATGAATACAGTTATAATTACCAAAACTGGTATCCATCAGTTGAATACGAAACTAACAACACACTAACAAATGTTGGTCTATATGATTTGTCTCCTTTCTCTAAATTTGAAATTAAATCCGAGAAAGTACATGAAGATCTTCAGAGAATTTGCACATCAAATATAAAACAGGAACCTGGAAAATGTACTTATACTCATATGCTCAATAAAGATGGAGGAATAGAGACAGATCTTACAGTAGTTTGTATAGATCAAAATCATTTTAGAATTATTAGTTCTGCAGCAACAAGAGAAAGAGATAAATTTCATATTAAAAAGCATCTATCGGATAATGTTGAGTTAACTGACATTACTGATGATTATTGTGTGTTTGGAATATTTGGGCCAAAGAGTAGGCTGTTAATGCAAGATTTAAGTTCAGATGATTTTAGTAATGAAAATTTTAAGTTTGCGAATTCAAAATATATAGAAATTAACGGAACTAAAATATGGACCCAAAGATTATCTTACGTTGGAGAGTTAGGTTATGAGCTTTATGTTAAAAATTCTGAGTCTAAAAATATATATGAGAAATTAATAGAAAAAGGTAAGAAATATAACTTATCTAATTGTGGAATGCATGCATTAGATACTATGAGAATGGAAAGTGGTTTTTTACACTGGGGCCATGATATTTCACCTGAAGAAAACCAATACCAGGCAGGTCTTAACTTTACAATTAGCTACAAGAAAGAATTTAATTTTATTGGAAGAGAAGCACTGGAAAAAATAAAAGACAAAAAAATTGACAGGAAGTTTGCTATGTTTGTTCTTAAAAATAATGAACCAGGAAAACCCCTTCTACTTCACGATGAACCAATTTATAAAGATAATAAGATAGTTGGAAGAACTACATCGGGAAATTATTCTTTTAACTTCAAAAAAAATCTTGCATTTGGTTATATAAATAATGACTATTCAGATGATGAACTTCAAAACGGAAATATTTCAATTGAAATAGAGAAAATTAAATATCCTGCTGAAATTATCTTCAAACCATTAAAGCAAACTAATTTTAAAAATAGTTAATTAAAAAAATTATTGGTATTTAGCTGCAGTTATAAATTCTCTGAAACTTTCACACCAAATAACTACGGTATTGTATTTACTTACATCTACATTTGAAGGAACATCAACAACAAAGTTTTCAAAACTTTTAACCTCTGCAACATATTTAGCTTCATCTTTAATTGGTAAAAATTCATCCTCATGTTGAGTAAATTCATTTGTTAGATAAAGTTTATAATCTGGCCCAGGTGCAATTGCGCCATTAACTGTAATTTTTGTCTTTGAAATTGTAACTTTTGCTTCTCCCCAGTGAAATGGATCACTTCCTCTTAAATCTCTAACAAACTTAGTTTGATATTGAGATTTATTTTCATACTCATTAATTTTACTCACCTCGACTGAAGCTGGCGCAGTTAAAATTGGTAGAAAATATACACCTAAGCCAAAGCCGATTATTAAAAAGAAAAAGTGACTGATAAATAGAAAGGTATTTTTTTTTTTCATAGTAAATTTACTTATAGTTGAAAGAGTTAATAAATGTAGTATAAATCTCTCATTTTATGGCGGGGTAGCTCAGTTGGTTAGAGCGCGGGACTCATAAGCCCGAGGTCAGTGGTTCGATCCCACTTCCCGCTACCATTCTAGACGATCGATATCTTTTTGCTCCAATAGTGCTCCAATGGGAATTGGTTAAGTTCAATCTGTTTTAAGAATTAATTTAGATATTCTTATACGATCTTTTTTAGAAAGCGTATTTAGCAAGTCAATTATTGTATCAATTGCTTCTCCTCGGTTATCTGCAAAAATACTAGCTCGTTTCTCTAATAATACCTTGAGTGCGTCCTCATCGAATTCATCTGCCTCAATAATTTTCTTTATTTTATTTCGCCACAATTTTCTAACTTCTCTTTTTTGATTTTTTGAAATTTTTAAATTCTTAATTCGTTCTATAAATTCTTCTTTTTTATCTTCAGTCAATTCTGTTTTTGAAATTAATTTAACAATTTTATTATTTGTAAATTTATCTTTTTTTAAGAAATTAGTATTAAATTTATTACCAATAATAAAACCAATTAAGACTAAATTTAAAATTATAGAAAATGTTAGGAAATATTTAGTGTAATTCATATAGATATATCCTCATCAAAAAATAATTCTGTTATAAAATTATCATTGAAAATTAATTGCAGTTCATTTTGTATTGATAAATTAGAAACAATAATGCCTCCAAAAAAACCAACTATAAGAATAATTGCTGCATTAAGACGTGCTGATGGCAAAAGTAAATTGTCTGAAAAACTTTCAATTAAATAATTAATATTAAAAACAAATGATTTGCCCTGTTTCATTTGTTTAGCTTTATATATAATGTTTTTTTCCAGATCTTTACTATGAGGCTTTACTTGAAGTTTGTTAAGTATTGCATCTATGTTTTTATAATTTTTGTTTTGCATCAAATTTAATTTTCTATCATAATTTTGTAATATCTATTTGTCTCTTTAAAAAATCTTTTGCCCTTAACAATAATGATTGTACAGCTTTTTCAGTTGTTTCTAGAATAGTTGCTACTTCTTTGTTTGAATAGCCTTCGAGGAAACAAAGAATTAGAGCAGTTTTTTGTCTTGTGGGAAGTTGTTGAATAGCTTTTTGAACTAAAATGTTCCTTTCTTCCTTTATTATTTTTTCTATTTGAAGTGTTGATTGATCCATAAATTCAAAATTCTCAGATATGCTAACTAGTTTTCTTTTTTTTAGCTGATCTAGGCATAAATTGATTATTACACGTGAAAACCATGTAGTAAATTTTGCTTTACCTGGTGTCCAAGAATAAGGGTTTTTCCACAATTTTAAAAATGCTTTTTGAACTATGTCTTCAGCATCCTGTTGATTATTTAAATATCGATAAGCCATACTATAAAATCTTGTTGTATAAATATTTACAAGTTTGCTAAACGCAGAATGATTTCCTTTTTGTATTTCTTTAAGCAAAATATAATCAGATTCTGAATCATAGGACATGATAATATTTTTAAATTATTATCCATAATTTAAATAGATTTAATAAATACATCTAAACAAAATCTGTAAATTAAATTTAAGATTTTTGATTTTCTCTAAATTTTTTTTGAAATAATTCTAGTTCCTCGATTGTTATTTCTCCATTAGAGTTATTATCAATTCGATTAAATATTCTCTCTAATCTATTCATTCTTCTATTCTCTAGTACGAAATTTTTAAACTCCTCTAAAGATATTGTTTCATCATTATTAGCATCGATATTCTGAAATTTACCTTTTAAATTAATCTCGTCATGAGCTAATGCACTAAATGAAGTAGTTGATATAATCAAAGTAATTAGAACTTTTATAATTTTTTTTTTTAAATCAATCATTTCTATCTCCTATTAAAATAAATTTTAAACTTTATTGATTTAAACGATATAAACTTCAAAAGTACTCGAATTTTTATTGCTCCAATAGTGCTCCAATGACATTGGTTCTTGACTAAGATTCTTTAATTTGATTCAATATGCATAGAAAGGAAAGAGAGCATTTACAGGAGTAATTGTTCTAGAGGTAGGCTCAAGGGTTCATGGCGATAGACTCATAAGCCCGAGGTCAGTGGTTCGATCCCACTTCCCGCTACCAATTTTTTGATTTTTTCAAAATTTCTTTATATTCCTCAAAAGACATTGCATTTTTATCTTTCTCAGAAAGAATTTTTTTTTTCAATGGCCATTTTATTTTTAATGAAACATCATTAGGATTTACTGATTTTTCGCTAAATTTATCTCTATAATGAGTACAACTATAGACTACATAATTTTCGTTACTTAATGCTTGAAAGCCGTGACCAAAACCTGGTGGAATATAAATAGAATTTGCGTCTTCACTACTTAATTTACAGGAAAAATATTTTCCAAATGTTTTTGATTTTGATCTTAAATCAACAGCAACATCAAATATTTTACCTTTAATTACTGTAATTAGTTTTCCCTGTGATTTATTGGTTTGAATATGAATACCACGTACAACATTCTTTTTGGAAAAAGACATAACTTGGAAAGGGAATCTTTTATTTATTTTGTTCTCTCTTACCATTTCTCTAAAATAACCACGGTTATCTTGAAAAGATTTATTCTTGATTAAAATTAAGCCTTTAAATTTTTTATTTAAGGTTTTCACGAAATAATCTTCATTAAATACTTTGAATAATTACAGTTACCATAAAATTTAATAGATTTTTTGATATCACTTTTCTTTATCCATCCATTATTAAAAGCAATTTCTTCTAAACATGCAATTTTGAAACCTTGTTGGTTTTCAATTACTGATACAAAATTGCTTGTTTTATAAAAATCTTCTATAGATCCAGTATCTAGCCATGCTCCACCACGTCCAATTAATTCTGCTGATAATTTATTATGCTTTCTGTACTCGTTTAACAAGTCTGTAATTTCTAATTCGTTTCTTTTCGAAGGTTTTAATTTTTTTGCGTACTTTATTACTTTATTATCAAAAAAATAAAGTCCTGTGATTGCGTAATTGGATATAAAATTTTTAGGTTTTTCTTGAATTTTAATAATTTTTTTTTTATTTAAAATTGCAACGCCAAAATTTTCAGGATTAGCTACTTTGTGTAAAAGCACCTTCGCACCTTTTTGCAATTTAACACAATTATCAAGAATTTTTGTTAGGGATTGACCGTAAAAAAAATTATCTCCAAGTATCATTGCAACCTTGTCTTTATTAATAAAATTTTCACCTAATATAAAAGCATCAGGTAAGCCTCTTGGTTTATCTTGCTCTTTATATGATATTTTCATTCCCAATCGATTTCCATCTGGAATAATTTTTTTATATTGATCCAACTGTCCTTTATTTACTATTATCAAAACCTCTTTTATTTTAGCTAACATGAATATTGATAATGGGTAAAAAATTAAAGGTTTATCGTAAATTGGAAGAAGTTGTTTGTTAACTGCTTTTGTTAACGGACTCATTCTAGTTCCCATACCTCCAGACAAAATTATTCCTTTTTTAATCATGATTTCCCAGTCTTTTTACGATATCTTTTTTTGATAATGATTTATAATAAGATTTATTATTATAGTACCATTTTAAAGTTAAATTAATTCCATTTCTAAATGAAACTTTAGGTTTCCATTTTAAATCCTTTTTAAGTTTACTGCTATTTAATGCATATCTTATATCGTGACCAGGTCGATCTTTAACAAAATTAATTTTAACATTTTTTCCAAGTTGTATGAATTTTTTGGACATTTTTAAAAGTTCCCCAGTAATTTGTAGGTTGTTCAAATTTTTATTTGATCCAATATTGTAAAATTCACCAATTTTACCTTTTTCAAAAATTTTAATTAATGCCTCACAATGATCATCAACATAAATCCATTCTCTTGAATTTTTACCATTTCCATAAATTGGCAAAGGTAAATCATTGATTATATTATAAATTAATTTTGGTATTAATTTTTCAGGATGTTGTTTAGGTCCATAATTATTTGAACAATTTGTAACTATCACAGGAAGTTTGTATGTTCTAAAATAAGATCTAACTAAATGATCTGAACTAGCTTTACTAGCAGCATAAGGTGAGCTTGGATTGTAGGGATATTTTTCAGATGTTCTTCCTTTCAGAATATCACCATAAACTTCATCAGTAGAGATATGTATTAGCTTTGAGTTATTTTTAAATGAATAAGCTTTAAAATACTCAAGCAATTTATATACTCCAACTATATTGCTTTGAATAAAGTTTTCAGGATTATCTATTGATCTATCAACATGCGTTTCTGCGGCTAAATTAAAAATGCAATCAGGTTTATATTTAAATAAAAGTTTCTTAAATTTTTTATTCTTGATATCACATTTAATAAATTTATAATTTTTAGAGTTTTTATATTCTTTTACATTATAGTTGTTAGATGAATATGTTACTTTATCTATATTTATAACATAATATTTTTTTTTAAGTAACAAGCCAATAAGATTGCTACCAATAAATCCAAGACCCCCAGTTACAAATATTTTTTTCATTTTTTTGTTTATATTTAATTATTTTTTACATTAGTAAAAAGTATTAGTATATTTAATATTTAGACAAAATGAATATATCAAGACAAAATTTATCAATAATAATAGTTACTTACAGGAGTGAAAAAGTTATTGAACAATGTTTAAAAAATATTCCTGAAGATATTAAAATTCTTATAGTTGACAACGCTAATGATGAGTATTTTAAGAAAATGATAGAAAAAAAACATGCAAATGTAGAATGTATTTTATCTAAAAATAATTTAGGAATGGGCTCAGGTAATAATTTAGGCTTCAAGCACATCAAAACCGATTTTGCTTTTATTTTAAATCCTGATGTAATTTTAGATAAAAATACTATTGATGAATTAATAAATGCCTCTAAACAGTTGGAAACTTTTGCTTTAATTGCACCAATTTCAAAAAATTTAAATTATCCAAATTATAAGCTCGACAAAAATCATATAATTAAAAAAAACAAACCATTCAAAGTATTAAGTGTTGATGGTTACGCTATGCTATTTAATATTAAAAGACTAAACCAATTTAAGAATTTTTATTATTTTGACGAAAAAATTTTTATGTATCTTGAAAATGATGATATTTGCAAAAGGATTAGGGATATCAATGAAGAAATTTATATGATTCCATCATCTAAAGTTTATCATTTAGGTGGCAAGGCTGTTGACTCAAAACATGAATATGAAATTGAGCTTTCTAGAAACTGGCATTGGATTTGGTCAAAATTTTATTTTAATAAAAAACATTATGGAACAATTAATGCTCTTAAAGGTGGAGTTCCAACATTTGTTTCAGCGTTATTTAAATATCTAATTTATTTTTTTATTAATAAAAAAAAAAAATATATTTACTTTCAAAGAATGTCAGGTTTTGTAAATGCATTGGTTGGGAATAATTCTTTTTATAGACCCAAAATCAAGAGTTAGTGTCCAGGGAAATCAACTAAATTTTCTACTTTATAATTTTTTTTAATTAAATTATCTGATCCACCTAAATCAAATAAATTAATTACAAACACAAAAGCCGAAACATTAGCTTCACACATTTCTACTAATTTTGCAGCAGCTTCTGCAGTGCCTCCAGTTGCAATTAAGTCATCAATTATTAAAACAGATTCTTCTTTTAAAATAGAATCTTTATGAACCTCTATAGTCGCAGTTCCGTATTCTAATTCAAAATCTACAGAATGCACTTCAGCTGGTAATTTATTTTTTTTTCTTAACATTATAAAAGGTTTTTTAAGGATGAAAGAAACTGCAGAAGCAAATACGAAGCCTCTAGATTCTATTGCAGCAATTTTATCAATTTTGTATTTTTTTGATCTTTCTATAATTTGATTGATAGTTTCTGCAAAAGCTTTCTCGTTTTTAATAAGAGTAGTTATATCTCTAAATAAAATACCTTTTTTAGGATAATCAGGAATTGATCTAATATAATCTTTTAAATTCATAATACTTAATTATAAATAAGTGTATTTTAAAATATGACAACAAATAAATTAGCAATAATAGGTGGAAGTGGTCTTTATGATGTTGAAGAATTTACTAATAGAGAGTTGTTAGAAATCATTACTCCTTGGGGTAAACCATCTGATCAAATTTTAAAAACTAATTATAACAATAAAGAAGTTTATTTTTTACCTCGACATGGAAGAGGACATTTTATTTCTCCTTCAAATATAAATTTTAGAGCGAACATTGCTGCATTAAAAAAATTAGGTGTTACTGATATTGTTTCAGTTTCGGCCGTAGGATCTTTAAAAGAAGATTTGCCACCTGGAAAGTTTGTTATTGTAAATCAATTTATTGACAGAACTTTTGCACGAGTAAAAACTTTTTTTGATGACGAAATTGTTGCCCATGTATCGATGGCACATCCCACATCAAATGGACTAATGAATGCTTGTGAAGATGCAATTAAAAAATCTAAAATAGATTATCAAAGAAATGGAACTTATGTTGTCATGGAAGGCCCTCAATTTTCAACATTAGCTGAATCTAATTTATATAGATCTTGGAAAGCTGATGTAATTGGTATGACTAATATGCCTGAAGCAAAACTAGCTAGAGAAGCTGAAATCAGATATGCATCAGTTTCAATGGTGACAGATTTTGATTGTTGGCACCCAGATCATGAAAATGTTGATGTTCAACAAGTTATAAAAGTTTTATTAGGAAATGCTGAAAAAGCAAAAATTATGATTAAAAATTTAATTGATAATTTTGAAAGTCATATAGATCCAAATGACCCAACTAATAATTGTTTAGATGTGGCTATTATTACAGCTCCAGAAAAACGAACCCAAAAAACATTAGATAAGTTAAAAACAGTTGCTGGTAGAGTTTTGATTAAATGAAAATTCAAGGAAAAGAATATCGAACTATATGGTACGAGGATAAAATAGTAAAAATAATTGATCAAACAAAACTTCCTCATCAATTTGTAATTAAAGATCTTAAATCAATAATTGATGCAATTAATGCAATAAAAGTCATGGAGGTTAGAGGCGCTCCCTTAATAGGGGGAACTGCTGCTTACGGGATAGTATTAGCTATTCAAGAAAGTACTGAGAAAGAGTTTATTAATAAAAGTGCAGAAGAATTAATTCAATCAAGGCCTACAGCAATTAATTTAAAATGGGCAGTTGATCGTATGATGAAAAAATTATCTGGCATCGATAGTGATCAAATTTTAGATATAGCTTTAAAGGAAGCTAAAGAAATATGTGATGAAGATGAAAAGTTTTGTGAAAATATAGGTATTAATGGATTAAGAATAATAGAAGAAATTTATAATAAGAAAAAAAGTACAGTAAATATTTTAACTCATTGCAATGCAGGATGGTTAGCAACAATTAATTGGGGTACAGCAACTTCACCGATTTATCATGCTCATAAAAAAGGAATTCCAGTTCATGTCTGGGTAGATGAAACAAGACCAAGAAACCAAGGTGCAAATTTAACCTCATATGAGCTAAATCAGGAAGAAATTCCAAATACAATTATTGCTGATAATACAGGTGGTATTTTAATGCAAAGAGGCGAAGTTGACATGTGTATTGTTGGAACAGATAGAACTTTATCAAATGGAGACGTGTGTAATAAAATTGGAACTTATCTAAAAGCTTTAGCTGCACATGATAATAATGTTCCTTTTTATGTTGCACTCCCAAGTTCAACTATCGATTGGAATATTAAAGATGCAAAAGACATTCCAATTGAGGAAAGAAACTCTGAGGAGTTATCTCATGTAGAGGGTATTGATGAAAACAATGAATTTAAAAAAGTTTTGATTTATCCGAAGAAAAGTAAGGCTATGAATTTAGCTTTTGATGTAACACCCGCTAAATATGTAACTGGATTGATCACTGAAAGAGGTATTTCTAAAGCTTCTTCAGAGGGATTAGAAAAATTATTTAAATAAATTATCTAAGAGAAGCTGCAATATTACCACCATCTACAGTCAAAACTGCACCAGTAGTTTTTTTTGAAACCGCTAAATGAAAAAATGCTTTAGCAACATCTTCAGCTTTTACTTCATTTAAAAGCAAGTTTCCTCTCATATATTCATCAGTAGAAACTTCTCTAGCTTTTGCACGAGATTTAATCATTCCATCATTAAGCAATCCACTCCTAATCCTATCAGCATTTACACCATTTGATCTTATTCCAAGAGAACCATAATCTAATGCATATTGCTTACATAAACTTAACAAAGCAGTTTTTGGAAGACCATAAGGACCAAAATTTTTTCCAGGATTTACTGATTGTTTTGAAATATTAAATAATAAGCATCCTTGAATATTTTGTTTTTTCATTATTTTAATTGTTTCTGATGCACAATTTTGGTGAGAAAAGAAATTATCCTCAAAGCTTTCTCTTAATATTTTATCATCTACTTCCGCTATAGATCCACCAATTGCAGTCCCAGCATTAGAAATTAGAATATCAATACCACCATATATTTCGTTTATTTTTTTAAAAGCAGCTTTAACACTATTTTTATTTCTTACATCACAATGCAAACAAAGATCTGAAATTTTACTTTGCATTTCTATAACTTTTTTTGCGTCATAATCTAAGAGAACAATTTCAGCGCCATAACTTTTAAAAAGTTTATAAGTTGCTGTACCAATTGCACCAAATCCTCCAGTAATTACAACAACGTTTCCTTGAAGATTTTTTTTAGCTTTTTTAATTTTAGCTTGTTCTAAAGACCAATATTCAACATCAAATAAATCTTTTTCTGGAATAAACTTGTATTTTGTAGTTTCCTCAACTGATGAAATGACTCTTGCGTTTGTTTCGGTTAAATCTCCAGCTATTTTAGATGCCTTAAGACTATCTCCTACGCTAAACAATCCAATATTTTGCACCAAAATTACTCTTGGCGAAGTATCCAGCATAGTTTTCTTACCTTTTACTTTTTTCTTATTGGTATTGAAATATCTCACATACTTTATTCTGTAATCTTTAAAACTTTTCTCAGCTAGCTTTTTAAAATCTTCAATTGAAGAATTTTCTTTTGGACTAATAACTAATGGAAATGGTTTTACTCTAATAACATGATCAGGTGTTGCAGTTCCTATACTAGAGTATCTTTTGACATCTTTACCATTAATAAAATAATTTAGATTTTTATTTGATCTATAATTTAAGATAAATTTTTGATCTTTATTTTCTGATAGCAATCCTCTTAAAATTGGTGCAATTTCATGAGGCTTAAATCTAAAATTATAATTTTTAATTTGTTTAATTTTTTTTCTCTTTAATTTTTTAATAGTTTTTTCAGCTATCGATACATATTTAATCATTAAGTCATAAGATTTTTTGGCATCATCATCAAAAGTAAATATTCCATGATTTAATAAAATTAGGCAATCAATATTCGGATTATTTTTATAAACTTCATTAATTTTTTGCGCTAAACCAAATCCTGGCATCACATAAGGAACTATACTAACTTTTGGTCCAAAAATTTTCTTACAAAGTTCTTTTCCGTTAGATCTATTAGTTATATCCATTATTGCGTCAGAGTGAGTATGATCCACAAACTTAAAAGGTAGAAATGCATGTAAAAAAGTTTCAACAGACGGGTTTGGAGATTTAATATTTATTAAATTTCTTTTTTGATATGCAACCATGTCCTCATCGCTTAAATATTTTTTATTTTTTAACGCCAATAGTGGATTTAGTTTTACAGCTGGTAATCCTGCTGGTTCTATTTCAGCCATATCCCAACCACTTCCTTTTACACAAAGTACATCATAATTTTTACCATCAATGTCCTTAATTGATGTTTTTACAGATGTATTACCACCTCCGTGAAGCACTAACTCACTGTTTCTTCCCAATAATCTTGTAGTGTAAACTCTTAGAGCCATATCTTTAGAATGACCAAGTTTCTTGTACTTTTTAATATATTTTTGAGCTTCTGAATTCGACCAATTGTTTTTCACTGTTTCAACCTCTGCTAAGTATTATAATAGTTTTTTGATTGAAAGAAGCAAAAAATACCACTAGTAAGTTTCAACTAATCAGCAAAATGACAAAAGTAGGCGAACATATAACTTTAGATATAATTGGGACTGCAAAAGAATACGATCCTTCAGTATTTGAAAGAGCAATTCATGAAATTGCAAAAGCTGCAAAGGTTACAATTTTAAATATTTCAAAATATAAATTTGAACCACAAGGATTTACAATATTAGCTCTTCTTGCAGAAAGTCATATCAGTTTTCATACATTTCCTGAAAAAGGAATAATTAGTTTTGATTTTTTTACTTGTGGAAAAGTGAACCCTTCAGTTGCAATAGATATAATTAAAAAAGAATTTGAGCACATAAGAATTGTTAAAAAAGAATTTAATAGAGATACAAAATCACTTTATCATGACATTTATAGCTCTCCAGGTTTACAAAAATCTTATGTCGTAAATGATGTTTTAGAAGATTTTAAATCTAAAGTTGGTCAACATATTGAAATTTTAGATCTTGAGCAGTTTGGAAAATCATTATTTATAGATGGTGAAATTCAAGTTGCTGCAACTGATGAACATTTATACAGCTCAACATTTGTTGGCTCAGGATTAAATTTAAACAAAGATAATGAAAGAGCAGCTATCATCGGAGGTGGAGATGGGGGAGTTGCAAGAGAATGTATTTCTAAAAATTTTAATTTTATTGATTGGTATGAGTTAGATCCAGAAGTTGTGGATGTTTGTAATAAACATCTTGGTGATATTGGAAAAAAAGCTACAGAAAAAAATTCAGTCAAATGTGTATGGGGAGATGCATTTGAAAGTATTAAATCTGTTGCTGACGATACTTACGATCATATTTTTGTAGATCTAAATGATGATCAGTTTTGCATAGACCTAGCAGCAAAAAATATGGACTCATTGGTGAGAATATTAAAACCAAAAGGTGTGATTACAGCTCAAGTTGGAAGTCAGGATAAAAAACCTAAGCAAGTTGATAACTGGTTAAATGTATTTAATCAAAATTTTGGTAATGCCAAATTATCTAGAGTTTATATACCAAGTTTTGATTGTGCTTGGAACTTTTCATCTTCAATAAATCATTAATTTTTCTTTTTTCTTTCTAAAAATTGTGAAATAATTATTCCAATTAAAGGAGAAAATATGAATATATTCAAAAAAACTATTTTAACAGTTCTAGCTTCTTTTTTAATCATCGGAAATGTTTCTGCTGAGAAAATTAAAATTGGAACTGAAGGTGCTTATCCTCCATGGAATTCAAAAGATGCTTCTGGCAATTTAATTGGATTTGAGGTTGAGCTAGCTCAAGAGCTTTGCAAAATTATGAAGTATGAGTGTACAATCGTTGAGCAAGATTGGGACGGTATGATACCTGCATTAGTAATGAGAAAATTTGATGCAATCATGGCCGGTATGTCTATTACTGATGAAAGAAAGAAAACAATTACTTTCTCACAAGGCTATGCTGATGAAGTTGCATCTCTAGCTGTAATGAAAGGTTCAAGTTTAGAAGGCATGGATACACCAGAAGGTATAAATTTATCTTTAGGTGGTTCTAGTGTTAAAAAAGCACTTAAAACTTTAACTGATGCTCTATCTGGGAAAACTGTATGTACGCAAACAGGTACAATTCACCAAAACTTTTTAGAGTCTGGTGATGTTGGAAGTGTGAATGTTAGAACTTACAAAACTCAAGATGAGGTAAACTTAGATTTAACTTCTGGAAGATGTGATGTTGCACTCGCTGCAGCTGTAGCGTTTACAGATTATGCTGATAAATCTGGTAAGCCAGTTGTTTTAGTTGGACCAACTTTTTCAGGTGGTGCATTTGGAAATGGAGTTGGTGTTGGAATCAGACAAGCCAGTGATAGCGCTATTGGAAAAAGAGACGCTAAAATCTTAAAAGATTTCAATAAAGCTATTAACAAAGCTAGAAAACAAGGAATAATTAGCAAACTTGCAATTAAACATTTTGGTTTCGACGCTTCTATGTAATTAATTTTGGATTTGGCGACTATAATATATAGTCGCCAGTCTATATGGAACTTCTTGCATTTGGAAAAACAGGTTGGGGTGACGAGTTATTTTACGCAACTTTAATGACTGTTGCTGTATCTGTTACAGCAATGTTAGTTGGCTTCCTTTTTGCTTTAATTTTTACTCCTCTTAAACTTTCAAAATATAAAACACTAAACTTTTTTGGAAATTTCTACACCACAGTAATTAGAGGTGTACCAGAATTATTAGTTATATATTTATTATTTTTTGGTGGGAGTGGTGCAATAATGTATGTTGCATCAATATTTGGTTATTACGAATATATAGAGATTAATGCATTTATTACTGGCGCTGTTGCTATTGGCATAATTTCAGGGGCTTACTCAACAGAAGTTTTTAGAGGAGCCATTCAATCGATTGATAAGGGACAGTTCGAGGCCGCAAAAGTTTTAGGTGTAAGCAAATTTGGCCAATTCTATAAAATAATTCTTCCACAAATGTTGAGACTGGCAATTCCAAATTTAAGCAATGTTTGGCAAATTACTTTAAAGGATACTTCTTTGATATCTGTGACTGGTTTGGTCGAAATCATGAGACAATCTTATATTGCTGCAGGATCTACAAGAGATCCATTATTTTTTTATTCTTTTGCAGCAGTTTTATATTTAATGCTCACTTACATAAGTATGAAGCTAATTAATAAATTAGAAGTGAAATACAGTAGGGGTTATTAATGGATTTTGATTTAATGATCGCTAGTTTTCCAAAACTATTAGGAGCAACTGTTATTACTTTAAAACTTTTATCAGCTTCTTTATTTTTTGGATTATTTCTTGGATTGTTTTTTGCAATTTTGAGATTAAACAAAAATGTATTTATCAATAAGTTTGCTTACGTATACTCTTATGTTTTTAGGGGTACTCCTTTATTAGTTCAAATTTTTATTATTTATTTTGGGTTAGGACAAATTGAATATTTAAGATCAACATTTTTATGGGTTGTTTTAAAAGAACCTTATTGGTGTGCAATAATTGCTTTTACATTAAATACTGGCGCATACACTTCTGAAATATTAAGATCTGCATTTCAAACTATAAAACCTGGAGTTATTGAAGCCGGAAAAAGTTTAGGTATTTCAAATAAAATTATATTTTATAAAATTCAAATACCTATTGCGATCAGACAATCACTTCCTGCATATGGAAATGAAATAATTTTAATGATGAAAGGTACTTCATTAGCAAGCACAGTAACACTAATGGACTTAACGGGTGTTGCAAAATACATTATATCAACAACATTTAAGCCTATAGAAGTATTTATTGTAGCTGGTGGAATATATTTGTTTATGACTTTCGTTATTCATAATGTGATTAAGTATTTAGAAAAAAAATATAGCTACCAACAATAAAATGTATCTTTCTCAAAAACAGATTAATGATTATCAAAATCTTGGTGCAATTATTATTAAAGATACATTTAAAGATTGGATTGAACCATTAAGAAGTGGTTTTCAAAAAGTTTTAGACAACCCAAGCCAACATGGAAGAGAAAACGTGAGTGTAAATGAGGGAAGATTTTTTGAAGATTATTGCAATTGGGAAAGAATTCAAGAATTCAAAGATTGTATGTTCAATTCTCCTGCTGCTCGAATAGTTGCTGAAGCTACAAATTCAAAATCTATACAAATTTTTCATGATCACCTTTTTATAAAAGATCCAGGAACAAACAAAGAAACACCCTGGCATCAAGATATGCCTTATTATTGTGTTGATGGAGATGATACAGGAAGTTTTTGGATACCATTAGATGAAGTAAATAAAGAAAATAACCTTAAATTAATTTTAAGATCACATAAATGGCAAAAACTTTTAAGACCTACTAAATGGTCTAACGATCAACCTTGGTATCAAGATGATAGTTCGTTTATGAATCTTCCAAAAAAAGAAGAATTTGAAGAAGATATATTAGTACCTGAGCTAAAATTAGGTGATGCAGTTTTGTTTAATTTTAAAACTGTTCATGGTTCTACAGGAAATAAAAGTTCTCAATCTCGTAGAGCATTCTCCATGAGATTTATAGGTGATGATGTTGCTTTTGTTGAAAGAGGTGGCCCAACATCACCACCGTTTGATGGAATTAATTTGAAATCAGGAGATCAGATGAGGGAGGATTGGTTTCCAAAAGTTTTTAGTAACTAGCATATTCTTTAATCTCTTTAATTATAGAACCGGTATGGTTATTCATTTCTAGTTTTATTTTTGCACGATCATCATTTAAAAAATGAACATCTCTAGAAAGTTTTATGAATTTTTCTCCAAAATCTTTATTTTTTTCACAATCTCTTTTATCATCTTCAATAACCCAAAGTTTGGCATTTATATCTTTCAAGTCTTGAAATAATTTTTCAAGTTTCTCATCAGACTTTACATTTTTTTCTAACTGATTTTTAAGAATAGAGTGTTCGTTATTTATAAAATTTAATTTTTCTGGGTCTTTTATTTTATCTTGTTTGATTTCTAATATTGAAATCTTGTCTAAAAGCTCTCCAACAGAAACCTCTACTATAATTTTATTCATAAAACTTTATACTATGTTAAGTTGTTAGAAATATGTCTAATATTTTAATTATTAAACATGGATCTTTAGGCGATATAGCTCAAGCATGTGGGGCAATTCAAGATATTTCTGAAAATCATAAAGGAGATCAATTTCATTTATTAACAACAAAACCTTACTTTGAATTATTTAAAAAAAACCCACATATTTCAAATGTTATTCTAGATAAGAGATTATCAAAGATTAACTTAATTTATTTATATTTGCTAATGAGAGAGATTAAAAAACATAATTTCTCAAAAGTTTATGACCTTCAAAATTCTAGCAGAACATCATTTTACAAAAATATATTATTTCCTAAAGCTGACAAAACCATTTGGAGTTCAACAGAAACAACACTTCCAGAAGGAAAAACTAAAAAAGATTTTGATAAAGATTCTGTTCTTTCAAGATTTGATCATCAGTTAAGGTCTTCAGGAATTAATACCAATCATACAATGAAACCTGACTTTTCGTGGAGTACAGTTGATATTTCAGAAATAAAAAATAATTACGAACTAGATAAATATATAATACTTTTTCCTTTTTGTTCACCTCATTTAACTTCAAAGAAATGGCCTTACTATAACGATCTAATCTCTATGATTAATGAAAAATTTGAAAATAAATTTAAAGTTGTTACTGCTCCCGGACCAGATGAAATTAAAGATGCAAAAAATATAAATGCTTTATGTGTTTTAGATAATGGTAAAGCTTTAAATATTTCACAATTATCTGGATTAATTAAAGACAGTTCGTTTGTGGTCGCTAATGATACAGGACCTGCTCATATAACGGCTCATTTAGGATCAAAGGGTGTTGCTTTATTTGGTTCACATACAACTCCATTTAAAGTGAGTATTGAAAGAGATAATTTTAAAGCAATACAAGCCCACGAATTATCAAAACTCTCAGCAGAAAAAGTTTTTGAGAGACTTTCTGAAATTATTTCTTAATTTTTTCTAAAACTCTTAAAAATATTGGAACTGTGAAAAGTATAAAAAGCAATCTTATTATATGGTGAAAAGCAACAAAGTCTGGGTTTAAATCAAAAGCAATTGCTATAACTGCCACTTCATAAATTCCTCCAGGACTAAAAGATAATATTAAAGTTAAAATATTTGTATCAACAAAGAATGTTGCAACATAGGCTGCAACCAAACCTAATACTACCAAAATAGTGGTAGCCACAATACTATGAAGAGAATTATTGGCTATCTCTTTAACAGTTTTTTCAGCAAACCTACATCCAACAGAAGAACCAAGAATTAACAGACAAAAATTTACTGTTTCGTCTGGCAATTTATACGTTGCTACATCTGTAATTTGTAATATGCCACTTGCAAATAATGTTCCTGATAATAAGGCTGCTGGCACTCTAATTTTCTCAAAAACAAAAATAAAAAATAAAGATGCAATAATAAGTAAAATTAAATTTAAATGATTTTGAGCCAAGTAATTAAATTCACCATTTAATAAAACATCATTGTCAGTATTGTTTACGATAATAAGTGGAATTACAGTTATAATAATGATCAATCTAATTAAGTGAGAAGTTGCAACTTGAGATAAATCCGTTTTTTCATTTTCTGCTAAAATCATTAATGGACCTAAAGCACCAGGAGCAGCAGAAAATATAGAGGCTTTGTTACCGTAATTTGCAAATTTTTGCAGATACTTAGCAACAACTAGAATACAGATTATTATGTAAATTAACATAATCAGAGATGTCCAAATCCAATTAACTATTTGGTTAAATAGATTTTGATCTATGTAATTTCCAATATGCAAACCTAAAATAATTAGAATAAAGCTCAAAACAATTTTAGGCATAATGATTTTTATTCCTGATAAAGCAGCAATTGATGTGATAATCATTGGACCTAAAAACCAAGCAAGTGGAATATTTAATTGTTCTGCAATTATTGCACTCGGTACACTTATCAAAAAAACAGTTATAAATTTTAATGTAAATAACTGAGACAAATTTTCTTTAATTTTCTGTGTTGATGAATTCATCTTTAAATTTCTATATGATTGACACTACTTTATATTAAATGTTTAATATAATTTAATTAATAAACAAGAAGAGAGGTATTATGAGTAATCTTAAAAAATTATTTTCAGTATTATTCTCAGCAATCCTATTATTCTCAGCAACTACCACTAGCTCAGTAGCAATTGATAAATTGCACTTTGTAATCGGTGGTGGTGCTGGTGGTGGTTGGGATGGAACTGCTAGAGGTACTGGAGAAGCTTTAACAAAAGCTGGTATGTTAAAAAGTGCATCATTTGAAAATATGTCAGGTGGTGGTGGTGGTAAAGCACTTGCTTACATGATTAATACTAAACCTGCTAATACAGTTTTAGTTCAATCTACACCATTAGTATTAAGATCAATTACTAGACACGAAGGTTACGTAAAAGGTAGTGGAACTTTATCTTATAAAGATGTTGTGCCGATTGCTGGTGTTATTGGTGACTACGGTGCTATTGCAGTTGCAAAAAACTCACCTTACAAAAACTTTAAAGATGTAGTTGATGCATACAAAAAAGATCCAAGCTCAATTAAAATGGCTGGTGGATCAGTAAGAGGAAGTATGGACCATTTAATTGGTGCTTTAGCATTCCAAGCTGCAGGTGCAGATCCAAATGCTGTTGCATACATTCCTTATGATGCTGGTGGAAAAGCTTTAGCTGGACTTTTATCTGGAGAAACTCAAATCATTTCAACTGGTTTAGGTGAATTGATGGGTGCAAGAGACCAAGTAACAATTATTGGTATTACTGCTCCTTCAAGAGTTTCTGATGCACCAGATGCACCAACTCTTAAAGAACAGGGTTACGATGTACAATTCGTTAACTGGAGAGGTTTCTTTGGCCCTCCAGGTATGAGCAATTCTGATAAAGCTGCAATTGCAAAAATGCTTGGCGATGTACAAAAAACTCCTGAATGGGAAACAGTAAGAGCAAGAAATGCTTGGGTTAATATTTATAACCCTGAAGGTAAGTTTGTTTCTTTCTTAGAAAAACAAACTGAAGAAATGACAGCTCTTATGAAAAAACTAGGAGTTATCTAACCTTTGGTTAGAAATTAAAATTAGAGCAGTGAATATAAATACTACAAAAATTATATCACTGCTCTTTTTTGTTTTTTCTGCATTCTATTTATATTTAGCTTATCAAATTCAAGTTTTTACATTTGATGAAAATGCTCCATTTAATGCTAGAACATTTCCAATTTATTTAGGTTATGCAGGATTATTTTTTTCTGGATTAAAACTTATTTTACCAGACCCAAATACAATTAAAGTAGAGCATAAAAATTTAGAGTATAAAAAAACTGGTATACTTATATTAATTGCAATTATTTACGGAGCTACAATTTTAAAAGTTGGTTATTTTTTAACCACTTCATTATTTTTATTTGCTTCATATTATTTTTTAGGAGAACGAAGGTGGATTTTAATGTTTTTATTATCCTTTCCATTTGTTGCTGCCTTTATGTATTTGCTTCATGGTATTCTTGATATTTATTTAAGAGATCCATTTTTACAATTAATTGGAGTGATGGGATGATTGAAGGAATACTAATTGGATTAACAACTGCACTTACACTCCAAAATATACTAATGGTTATGGTTGGTTGTTTCTTTGGGACAATTATTGGAATGCTTCCTGGTCTTGGTCCAATGACTGCAATAGCTTTAATGATACCTATTACATATGGTTTTGAACCCGCAACTGGATTAATTTTAATGGCTGGAGTTTATTATGGAGCAGTATTTGGTGGTTCAACTTCTTCAATATTATTAAATGCTCCCGGTGTTCCAGGAACAGTTGCAACTTCATTTGATGGTTATCCAATGGCACAGCAAGGTAAGGCTGGAAAAGCTTTAGCAATAGCTGCATGGAGTTCATTCGCTGGTGGAACATTATCTGCAATTTATTTATTATTTATGGCACCAAGTTTATCTAAAGTAAGTTTATCTTTTAGATCACCTGATTATTTTGCTTTGATGATTTTAGGTTTAACGGCCATTGCAGCTTTTTCATCTAAGGGACAATTTTTAAAAGCAATGATGATGGTTGTTCTGGGTTTGATGTTAGCTTCAGTTGGTCAAGACAGTTTGTCTGATATTACAAGATATACATTTAACAATATGAACTTAACTGATGGTATTAGCTTTGTATTAGTTGTGATGGCTACTTTTGCAATGAGTGAAGCTTTAACAATTATTTTAAAGAGAAATGATCCAACTACTGCTGCTAAACAAGTTTCATTAACAGAATTAGGGTCAATTAAGATTAATAAAGAAGAACGAACTAAAATGTACAAAACAATTCCAAGATCATCAGTAATTGGTTTTTTAATTGGTGTTTTACCTGGAGCTGGTGCAACAATTGCTTCTTTTTTAGCTTATGGAATGGAACGAAACGTGGTCAGCGATGAGGAGAAAGAAAAATTTGGTAAAGGAAGTGTAAATGGTTTATCTGCACCAGAAACTGCAAACAATGCCGCTTGTTCAGGTTCATTTGTACCAATGCTTACTTTAGGAATTCCTGGGAGTGGAACTACAGCAGTAATGCTTGGGGCTCTTTTAGGTTTTGGTGTTCAACCAGGCCCTAGACTTTATATGACTAATCCAGAGATTTTTTGGTCAATAATTATGTCTATGTATATTGGAATGGTAATACTTCTTATATTAAACTTACCACTCATTCCCTATATAGCTAGAATTCTTGCTGTTCCTAAAAATTATTTAATACCTTTAATTTTATTTTTTTCTGTTACTGGGATTTATGTAATGTCATTTAATAATTTTGATATTTATTTAATGATTGGAATTGCTGTGGTAGCAACTTTTTTAAGATTATATGATTTCCCTATGCCACCTTTGATATTAGCTTTTGTACTTGGTGGATTGATGGAAGAAAACTTGAGACGTTCTTTGTTATTAAGTAATGGTTCGTGGGAATTTTTGTGGGATAGAACATTAACTTCGTGTATCCTTGCTACTACAATTTTAATTGTAGTTTGGCATATTTACAAAACTTTTAAGAAGAAAAATTAAGATTTAATATCTATTCGTTTTCTAATTATTTCTTTATTAAGCTTCATTTCACGGTATGACATAATGAAAACTCCTAAAAATATAATACTAGCACCAATCCAAGTGAAGAGATCAGGGATTTCGCTAAATACAAAATAACCAATCAGAGATGCAAATACTAAACTTAGAAAAGAATAGGGTTGTGTCATGCTCACATCTACTAGTTTATAGGCATGATTAATACAAAGATGCAATAAAGTGCCAGATAGACCTGCAAAGAACAAATAAGTCAAAGTTTGTAAACTAGGTGTTTGCCAATAAAACAATGCAATAAGAAAACTAAAAATAGTCATATAACAGTATCCATAAGATAAAATTGTAATTGAACTATCGTCTTTTGTTATAGTTTTTGTAATTATAATCACTATTGACCACATAAAAGATGATGCCAGTGCCATATATACTCCAATAGAGATGTCAATCATACCTGGTCTTAAAATTACCAGCATACCAATAAATCCTAAAACTAGTGCAAAACTTCTGTAGATATAAATTTTTTCTCCAAGAAACAAAACAGCTAAAATAGTAACTATGAAAGGAACAACAAAAGATATTGCTGTAGCTTTTTCAATTGGCATCATTGTTAAAGCTGAGAAATATAAAAGCATTGAAGGCAAGTTTAAAACTGCTCTAAGAAAATGTTTCTTATGATGATTAGATTTAAAAACTGCAAATTTAGTTTTTAACATATAAGGAAAAATAATCAGGAAACCAAATAAAAATCTAAAAAAACCTGCTACATAAACATTAACTTCCTCTTGTGCTAATTTTAAAAAGGTTAACATTAATGTTCCGCAAAAAACTGAAATTATAATTAAAAAAATTGCTAATTTATTATTTGAAATCAATTTAGTATCTTTTTGTATTCCTCAATTATTTTTGACCATTGAAATTTATTCACAAATTCTTTTGCATTTTTTCCAAGTTCTAAATATTTTTTATTTTCTAACATTGATTTGATTGAAGAATAAATATCATCAAGATTATTTCCATCACATATTAAACCAGTTTTTTCATGATCTATTGCATCTGCCGCACCACCATCTTTACCGCCTATAGATGGTACACCGTATTGAGCTGCTTCAACATATGCAATTCCAAACCCCTCAACAGATTTTTTATGAATTATAGAAGGCATTACAAATAAATTTGATTTAGCAACAAGAGCATTTTTTAAATCATCACTTATGTCTTTAAAAAACATTACTTGTTCTTCTAAATTTAATTCTTTTACTAATTTTTTTATGTTTTCTTCTTCATCACCATATCCAATACAAATGTAGACAATATCTGGGTAAATTTGTTTTAGATTTCTAAGAGCCATCACAACTTTTTCATGATTTTTTCTTTTATCAAATCTTGAAACAGTAATTAATCTAGGAGTTTTGACTTTTAATAAGCTTTCAACTTTTTCTAATGATTTTTCGTTTAATTCTTTTGGTAGATCTACTCCACAATTTATAACAACAATTTTATTTTCATTAATACCACATTCAATAGCAAGGTTTTTAGTATATTGTGAGTTAGCAATAACTTTTTCTACATTGTTAAGAACATTTAAAACTCTTTTATTTTGAGTTGACCCTTTAGGATGATTGATTTCTTTACCATGTATAAGACAATATTTTTTTTTGGAAGTTTTAATTAATTCTAAACTTTTCCAATGATCTCCAATTATTCCTTCAACCTTATTCTCTTTGATAAATTCATTAATTAATTGAGCTTTTCTATATTTTCTAAGAAGTTTTATTCCACCAACTCTTTCAATTGAAAACGAAGCTTGTTCATCAAAATCTTTATGATTATCAATATAATCTGCAAACACTTTGATCATAAAGTTTTTAGATAACTCTCTTGATAAACCCCACATCAAGCTCTGCATTCCACCAAGTTCAGGAGGAAAAGATCTAGTAACAATTAAATACATTAATTAGTTTTCCACTTTATGCTGCAGCCAGCACTAGGAATTTGGTCTTTAGGACCTTTGTCTGTATCAGAAATTTGTTTCATAGCTTTTAACAAATCACTTTCACCTTCTTTAACAGGTATAAGATTTCTTAACTCTCTTAATCTTCCTCGATATTGAAGTTCTAAATCTTTGTTATATCCAAAAAAATCTGGTGTGCAGACAGCATCATATGCTTTTGCAATATTTTGCGTTTCGTCGTTTAAGTAAGGAAAATTAAAATTATTATCTTTTGAAAATTTAATCATATTTTCAAAAGAGTCTTCAGGATAATTTTCTGCATCATTTGCACAAATTGCAACTGAATTTATTCCAATTTTTTTTAATTCATTACAATCTTCAACTATTTCTTTTGTAACTGCTTTTACATATGGACAATGATTGCAAATAAACATTATCAAAGTTCCATTTTCTCCTTTGATATCCTCTAACGAAAGAATTTTATTATCTGTTGATTTTAATTCAAATGGAATAGCTTTTTGACCAAAATCACATATTGGAGTTTGTATTGGCATACTGTAAGAATATATAAATTATGTTTTATGATTTAAAAGATAAAAAACCAAAAAACTCTGGCGAAAATTGGGTAGCTCCAAACGCAACTGTAATTGGAGATGTTACATTGGAGAAGAATACAAGCATATGGTTTAATGCTGTTTTAAGAGGGGATATAGAAAATATTCATATAGGTGAGGGATCTAATATTCAAGATGGTAGTGTCTTACATACAGATCCCGGCTGTCCGTTGAGAGTAGGCAAAAATGTCACTATAGGTCATTTAGTGATGCTTCATGGATGTACTATTGGAGATAATAGTTTAATAGGAATTGGAGCAGTAATTTTGAACAAAGCAAATATTGGAAAAAACTGCATCATTGGAGCAAAAGCATTAATTACTGAGAATAAAGTGATACCTGACAATTCCTTAGTTGTTGGTTCTCCGGGAAAAGTTATAAGAGAAGTGACTGAGGAAGAAAAAAAAGCAGTAGAGAAAAACACTAAACACTATCAAGATAACTGGAAGAAGTATTCAAAATCAATATTTTAAATATTAAATCTATGAATAAAAAATTTAAAATTGGTATTGATTATGGAGGTACTAAGATTGAAGGAGTTTTAATTGACGATAAAGGAAATCAAATTGAAAGAAAAAGATATTATTATGATAAAAACTATGTTTCTGGAATTGATACAATAAAAAAACTTGTCGATGAATTTGATAATATTAGTAATCAAACCTGTAGCGTAGGACTAGGGATACCAGGATTTTCATCAAAAGAAACCAAACTAATAACAAACGCAAATTCGTCATGGTTAAATGACAAACCTTTTCAAAAAGATTTAGAAATTGCTTTAAAAAGACAAGTAAAATTAATGAATGATGCGAATTGCTTGACTTTATCGGAAGCAATTGATGGCGCAGGAAAAAATTATGACTCTGTTTTTGGAATAATAATAGGCTCAGGTTTTGGAGGAGGTTTATCTTATAAAAAAGAAATAATTGAAGGTGCTAATCAAATAGCAGGAGATTGGGGACATCAACCATTACCTTATCCAACTGATGAAGAAATTAAACTAGACGTTAAATGTCCCTCAGGAAATTGTGGAAGACCTTTATGTGCAGAGCAATTTATTTCAGGAACTGGTTTTACAAATATATTTAATAAAAAATATAATACAAATCTTACAACAAAAGAAATTGTAGAATTAGATAAAAATAATGATGATCGTGCTAATTTAGAATTTTCTTTATATGAGGATAGAATGGCAAGATTATTAGCTGTAATGATTGGTATTTTTGATCCTGGTGCGATTGTTTTAGGTGGAGGTATGTCAAATATTGAAAGATTTTATAATAACATTCCAAAATTAATTCCCAAATATACATTTGCAAAAAAAATAGAAACGAAAGTTTTAAAAAATTTACACGGTGACTCAAGTGGTGTGAGGGGAGCAGCTTGGCTTTGGAATAATTAACAGAACAATTAATAAAGGAAGGGAATTATGTCAGCAGGTTACGTTATAGCTCAATTAAAAGTTACAAATCCAGAAAACTATAAAGAATATGTGGCTAAAGTTACAGAGGTTGTAAAAAAATTTGGTGGAGAATATCTAGTTAGAAATGGTGAATATCAAGTAGTAGAGGGCGAAGATAATTTTCCAAGATTAGTAATCATTAAATTTCCATCATATAAAAAAGCTTTAGAATGGTATCACTCTGATGAGTATAAGCCAGTTAAAGATATTCGTCTTCAAAACTCTGAAGGAAGCAATATAATTGTAAAAGGGATTTAAGGTACTAACCAGGTATCTTTATTATTTACTAAATCAAATTTTGCTCTTCGATGACCTTTAGCGGCTAAATATAACCATTCTATTAATTTTATTTTGCACTGAATAACCGTAAAATTTTTGTAACCTTCTTCACTTTGTTCTTTAGTGTAATCAAAATTATCAAGCTCAGGTTTTAGTCCAGATGTAGGAGTATCAGACATAGTTCCTGGTCCTTTATCAACTAAATAACATTTTCTAGATATGTGTTGGGTTTTTGACCAAGATTCTTTAGTAACTTCGTTATTATGATTAATGGTACACTCTACTTTTAGCCTAACCTGAATTTTTTCATCTTTATCATAAAATAACATTGCTGCATTTTTGTTAGATTTTAATTTTTCAATTTTATTTGAACGAATATCACTATGAAACTGAACTAAGTTATTAGACTGGTCTGATTTACGAAGAACTACAATTCTACCATCCAAGTCAGATTGGCTACCACATATAAATACAGGTATTCTAAAAGGTGAACTTCTATCTTTAACAGCATTATTTAACATAGACCAAATTTTCTTTTTGATCTCTACAAAGTCCTCATAATAAGGAACAGTATCAGTCACAGATTATTTTTTCTTTTTTAATCGAGCAATAAGTGCAGAGCTATCCCAACGGTTACCACCCATTTCTTGAACTTCCGCATAGTAACCATCTATGATTTCTGTAATCGGCACTGGTGAACCATTTCTTTTTGCTTCTTCAATTGCAATTTTTAAATCTTTTCTCATCCAATCGATAGCAAATCCATAATCAAACTTATCATCAGTCATAGTTCGATATCTATTTTCCATCTGCCAAGACTGTGCTGCACCTTTAGATATAGTTTCCATTACTTTATCCATATCTAAACCTGCATTTATTCCAAAATTAATTGCTTCTGATAAACCTTGAACTGCTCCAGCTATACACATTTGGTTCATCATTTTAGTAAGCTGTCCACTTCCACACGATCCAATTAGTTTTACTTTTTTACTATAGCAATCAATTATTGGCTCTGCTTTTTTAAAAACTTCTTCATCACCACCAACCATTACAGTAAGTATTCCACCTTCAGCACCAGATTGACCTCCAGATATTGGCGCATCTAAAAAATCAAAACCTTTATCTTTTGCAGCTTTATATAATTCTCTAGACACTTCTGCAGATACAGTTGAGTTATCAATAAATATTGATCCAGCTTTTGCTGTGTTAAATAATCCATTCTCTCCTGTAGCCACTTCTCTTAAATCGTTATCATTACCTACACATGTAAAAATAAAATCTGCACCTTCTGCAGCTTTAGCAGGAGTATCTGCCATTTTACCTTTGTATTCACCAATCCATTTTTCAGCTTTTGATTTTGTTCTATTAAAAACAGTTACATTGTGTCCGGCTTTTGATATATAACCAGCCATTGGGTAGCCCATAACCCCAAGACCTATGAAAGCAACATTACAAGTCATAATTTTTTTCTATGTTTAAAAGTTTAAGTTTAAAAATAATTGTATTTGGGTTTATTTTTACATTTTTTTCAAGTTTTGGACAGAGTTATTTTCTTGGTTTGTTTAACACTAGTATTAGAGAAGCTCTTTCTATATCTCATGGACAATTTGGTTCAATTTATGCTTCCGCAACTTTATGCAGTAGTTTTATTTTAATATGGGTTGGAAAAAAAATAGATGATTTTAGTGCAATTAAATTTGCATATTTTGTAATTATATCATTAAGCATATCTTCATTTATATTTTCTAAAATCAATTCAATAGTTTTTTTATTTTTAGCAATTTTTTTAATGAGGTTATTTGGTCAAGGGTTAATGTCTCATACTGCTAGTACTACAGTTTCAAGATATTTTGATAAATCAAGAGGAAAAGCATTAAGCACATCTTGGCTAGGTTTGTCGTTAGCAGAATTTATTTTACCAGTTTTAATAGTATATTTTTTAACTTTCATACATTGGAGGGAGTTATGGGTAGGATTTTCTTTGCTTATTATTTTATTTCTGCCTGTTGTCTCAATGTTCTTAATAAATAATTTAAATATTAATTCTAGAGAGTCTGACAGTAATAATAATTCTCAAGAGGATGCAATTAAACAATGGTCCAGAGGAGAAGTATTAAAAGATTATAAGTTTTATATTATTTGTGGGAACTTATTAGCAATGCCATGGATTTTTACAGGCTTTGCAGTTTTTCAATCATTTGTTCAAATTTCTAAGGGATGGGGTCCATATGTGATAGCTCAATCTTTTATGGCCTATTCGATTTGTTCTGTTTTGACTTTATTTATAACTGGTATTTTAATAGATAAGTTTTCAAGCAGGAAATTATTAATTTTTACAAACATTCCCATGTTGATTGCTGCTTTGATATTGATAGTTTTTGATCATCCGATCGTTTCATTTATTTTTTTAGGATTATTGGGAATGACAAATGGTTTTGCAAATGTATTAGGTACATCTACATGGGCAGAATTGTATGGTGTAAGATTTATTGGAGGAATAAAGGCTATGACTTCTGCTTTAATGGTTTTCTCCACTGCCTTTGGAACTGCTTTATATGGATTTTTGATAGACAAAGGTTTTGGTATTGAACAAATCGCTACTTTTTCCGCAATATACGTTGGATTTATGCTTGTACTTTTATTCATGATAAAAAATAAGTTAAATCCTCATTATTTATAAAAATATCCCTTGATTTTATTAGACTCTCTGTGTAGATACTGCGCATGGCTAGAGTAACAGTAGAAGACTGCATAGATAAAGTAGAAAGTCCTTATGAACTAGTTTTAGTGGCTAAAGAAAGAGCTACTCAACTTAATGCTGGTTTAGAACCAACAATAGATAGAGATAATGATAAAAATACAGTGATATCTTTAAGAGAAATTGCTGAAGAGAAAATCAAAGTATCAGATTTAACTGAAAGTGCAGTTTACAAACTTAGAAAACACGTTGAACAAGTTGATGACGGGGTAGAGGATGATGAAGATATAGGTGATGATTTTGAAAATCTTTACAAAGGAGAAATTTCAAAAAGTGGAACTCCAATTTTACCATCTAAAAGAGCAAGAAAAACTCCAGAAAAAATCCAAGTATCAAAGGAAGATTTAGCTGAATTATCTGAAACAGCTACACCTGAAGTAGACGCTTCAGTTGGCCAAGAAACTATGAATGAACAGGGTGAAGTTTCATTAGATGAAGTTTCAGAATCAGAAAATCAAGAAGCAGATGTTGCTTCTGAAGATCCAGAAGCTTCAAACTCATAAAAAAATAATATAAAGTTTTAGTTTATGAATAGGTTAGTATCAGTTGCTCCTATGATGGACTGTACAGATCGTCATGAACGATATTTTTTAAGACTAATATCCAAAAATATACTTCTTTATACTGAAATGGTTGTCGATGAAGCAATCAATAGGGGAGATAAAAAAAAATTACTAGAATTCAATATTAATGAAAAGCCAGTTGCACTCCAATTAGGTGGATCTTCACCTAAGTTACTTGCGGAGGCATCAAAAGTTGGAGAAGACTTTGGTTACGATGAAATTAATTTAAACTTAGGCTGCCCAAGTAGAAAAGTAGAGAAAAATAGATTTGGTGCTTGTTTAATGAAAGAACCAAACTTAGTTGCAGATTGTTTAACAGAGATGAAATCAAAAACTAAATTACCTGTAACCATAAAAACTAGAATTGGATATGACAATGTTGAAGATTATGAAAACTTGAACAATTTTATATCTACTATAAAATCTACAGGTGTTAAAACTTTTATAATCCATGCAAGAAAGGCTATGCTTGGTAAGTTTACACCTAAACAAAATCTAAATATTCCACCTTTAAAGTACGAGTTTGTTTATAAGTTAAAAGAAGATTTTCCAAATGATGAAATAATAATCAATGGAGGAATAACTTCTGTTGATCAAATTAAACCACATTTAGAAAAAACAGATGGTGTTATGATTGGAAGAGCTGCTTATCACACACCTTATTTGTTAGCAGATATTGAGAAAGAAATTTTTAACAATGAGGATATTCCTAGTAGGCAAGATGTTGTTGAGCAGTTAATTCCTTATGTAAAAGATGAATTGAAAAAAGGAACTCGTTTAAATCAAATTATGAGACACACATTAGGTTTATTTCACGGTCAATCTGGTGCCAGCCATTGGAAAAGATATTTAAGCGAAAATATGTGTGTGAGAGATGCTGATGTAAAAAAAATTGATCACATAATGGATAAAATTAAATACAACAATGTTGATATGAGAGAAGGTCAATCTGCTTAGTTCAATCTTAGCAAATGAATATATCTATATAGTTTTATTAATGGTTTTGACTGCAATTCCAGTAGGATTTGTAGCTGGCCTTTTTGGTATCGGCGGTGGTTTAATAACTGTCCCGTTTCTTTATTATATATTTGGCAAACTTGGAATTGATCAAGTTTATATAATGCACTTAGCGGTAGGAACTTCTTTTGCAATAATAATTCCAACATCAATAGTTTCAGTTTTAATCCATCATAAATTTAATTCAGTCGATTTTAATGTAGTTAAAAGCTATGGTTTTTTTGTAGTTGCAGGAGTTGTTTTGGGAACAATATTCGCTGCAACTTTCAAAACAAAATCATTAGTACTTTTTTTTGCAATCGTAATCTTTCTTTTAGGAATTTATTTACTTACGATTAAAGAAAAAGAACAAAATGTAATATCTGAAATGAAATTGTATTTAAAAATAATACTTGGTGGGATTGTTGGATTTATTTCAGCTATAACAGGTATAGGTGGTGCTGTTATGAATGTGCCAATCCTTAAATTTTTCGGTTATTCAATTAATAAAGCAATTGGAAGTGCTGCAGCGATTGGTTTTTTAATTGCACTATTTGGTGCTACAGGTTTTTTTATTTCAGGAAGTTATTTAAAAACAAATTTACCATTTAGTATTGGATTTTTAAATGTACCAGCTTTTTTAATCTTCATTCCGATTACAACTTTTATGGCAAGAATAGGTGCAAGAACGGCTCACAGAATAGATAAAAATAAAATTAGTAAATTACTTGCTATTTTCTTACTATTCGTAGCAGTTAAGTTTTTCTACGAATATATTAAATTATAAGCATGTCGTTTAAGTTAAATAGTAAATTTTTAAAGACTTCACATCATCTTATTGATCTTAAATTATGCACTATTAGGTTAAACGATAATTCTAAATTTCCATGGATAATTCTAATTCCCAAAAGAAATAAGATTACCGACATAAGCGATCTTAATTCTAAAGATCAAACTCTGCTAATGAAGGAAATTGTTTATGCAAGTAAAGTAATGAAAAAATTATTTAAAACTTCGAAGCTCAATGTAGAAAAAATTGGAAATATTGTTCCTCAGTTGCATATACATATTATTGCTAGAAGTAAAAAAGATAGTTCCTGGCCATTATCTGTATGGGTTGTTAAAGGAAAAAATTACTCAAAAACAGCTCTAAAAATAATAGTAGATAAATTAAGAAAAGCTCTAAAATAAAAAGAGGTGACTTCAGTCTCCCTCCATCACCTCACCTAATTTTTTAAATGATTCTTTACAGTTTTATGAACACTTATTAGTTGAAAATTAACTTTATTAAGCACTAAATTTTTTGATCGTATTCGCCTATTTTCCCCGTTTTTTGAAGTAAATCGTCAATAAAATCAAAGATTTTCTTCTTTCTATTATCTGAGGTTGGGCTTTCAGTTACAATCACTAATGAAGGTTTATTTGATGATGCTCTTATCAATCCCCAAGATCCATCTTCAAAAGAAAATCTTACACCATTAACTGTAAGAACTTCAGTTATTACTTGATCATCAATTTTAGTTTTATTATTTTTTAATTGCTCTACTTTTTTTACCAAATCTTCAACAACTTGATATTTTTCTTCATCTTTACAGTATGGCGCCATCGTTGGTGTTTGAAAAGTATTTGGTAATTCATTAATTATTTCACTCATTTTTTTATTTTCATTATCTAATAAATGACAGACATGAATGGCTGAATTTATTCCATCATCGTAACCATATCCTAAAGGCTGATTGAAAAAGAAATGACCGCTTTTTTCAAAGCCTGCCAATGCCTTTTCAGTATTAACTTTACGTTTAATATGGGAATGACCTGTTTTCCAATAAATTGTTTCACAATTGTTTTCTAATAAAATTTTATCTTTTGAGTACAAACCTGTTGATTTTACATCAACAACAAATTTAGAATTTTTGTGTTTAGTTGATAAGTTTCTTGCTATTAATAAACCAATTTTATCAGAGAATATTTCGTTACCTTCATTATCAATAACACCAACTCGATCTCCATCACCATCAAAGCCAAAACCTATATCAGCATTATTTTCTTTAACTACTTTAGCAATTTCATGAAGCATTTCTAAATCTTCTGGATTAGGATTATATTTTGGAAAATTCCAATCTAAGTTACAATCTAACTCGATCACTTCACACCCAACACCCCTTAAAATATCTGGTGCAAAAACACCTGCTGTTCCATTACCGCAAGCAACTACAGCCTTAATTTTTTTATTTATTTTGTTTTTATTAATCAGATCTTTTATATAAATTTTATTGAAATCTTTTATTTCTTTTTCATTTCCATCACCTTTTGAAAACTTTTCATTTAATGTTATTTCTTTTAATTCTCTCATCTCTTCGGGCGCATGAGTTAAGCCTTTTTTGATACCCATTTTTACACCAGTCCAACCATTTTCATTATGACTTGCTGTAACCATAGCAACTGCATCTGCATCTAAATTAAATTGTGCAAAATAAACCATTGGAGATAATGAAAGACCAATATCTTCTATATGACATCCTGTTGACTTTAACCCTCTTTTAAGTGAAGTTTTTATTTCCTCACTGTAAGATCGGTAATCATGTCCAACAATAATTCTTGGATGATCTTTTTT
Source organism: Candidatus Pelagibacter sp. HIMB1506 (assembly GCF_052047935.1). Taxonomy (NCBI): domain Bacteria; kingdom Pseudomonadati; phylum Pseudomonadota; class Alphaproteobacteria; order Candidatus Pelagibacterales; family Candidatus Pelagibacteraceae; genus Candidatus Pelagibacter; species Candidatus Pelagibacter sp. HIMB1506. The sequence goes on from NZ_JBNAIS010000001.1 coordinate 367,444, forward strand.
GGTATGATTTTTTATTTGTGTCCCAAGTCCCTTGCCGAGATTCTCTATTCCTGCTGAGTTTATGTCTTTCCCATACAACCATCGGGCGTCATATTCTCTAAAACCATAAGGATCTATTTTTAAATTTTCACTCATTTATCCACTACTTACTCTTTTTATGTTAATTTCTTTAAAAAAATTTAATTTTTTTATTGATAATTATATTGTCGCGTTCTATAAATGTTCCATTGATTAAACGTTTATTTAGTATACTTAATAAAAGCGCATACAACATATAGTTGTTTTCGCAAAACTAAAATAATATAATAATAAATATGAACAAGATTCTATCTCAAGCCCTCAAGAAAGCTGTCTCCGAATATAGCCCAGAAGTTAAAGAAGTTTCAAAAGCAAATAAGCCTGATTTATTTTCTTTAAATAATGAAACAGAATTATTTCAAAACGACAAAGGTATAATAATTAAAATTGATCGTTCTAAAGATTCGAAACTTACAGATTTTGGTAAAGCAACTTTAAAAGATAGATATCTTGGTTTAAACGAATCTTATCAAGATTTATTTGCAAGAGTAGCAAGCACTTATGCTGATGACAATCTACATGCACAAAGAATTTATAATTACATAAGCAATCTTTGGTTTATGCCAGCAACACCAGTTTTATCAAACGGTGGAACTAAAAGAGGTTTACCTATTTCATGTTTTTTAAATGAAGCATCTGATAGCTTAGGTGGAATTTTAGATCTTTGGAGTGAGAATGTTTGGCTTGCTGCGAAGGGCGGAGGAATTGGAAGCTACTGGGGTAACCTAAGATCTATTGGAGAAAAAATTGGCAGAGTTGGAAAAACTTCAGGAATAATTCCTTTTATTAAAGTAATGGACTCTTTAACAATGGCAATTAGCCAAGGCTCATTAAGAAGAGGCTCTGCAGCTTGTTATCTTCCTATCGATCATCCTGAAATAGAAGAGTTTATTGAAATGAGAAGACCAACTGGTGGAGATCCAAATAGAAAAGCATTAAATTTACATCATGGTGTTTTAGTTTCAGATGCTTTCATGAGAGCAGTTGAAACAGATGAACAGTGGGCATTAAAAAGTCCAGCAGACGGAACTGTGCAACAAACTATTTCTGCAAGAAATTTATGGATAAGATTATTAACTGCTAGAATTGAAACTGGTGAGCCTTATATAATTTATATAGATACAGTTAACCGACAAATTCCTCAACATCATAAGTTAGCAAATCTTACTGTTAAAACTTCTAACTTATGCAGTGAGATAACTCTTCCTACAGGAATTGATAAAGATGGTAGAGATAGAACGGCGGTGTGCTGTTTATCATCTTTAAATTTAGAAAAATATGAAGAATGGAAAGATGATCCAGATATGATTAGTGATGTAATGAGATTTTTGGATAATGTGTTATCTGATTTCATTAACAAAGCTCCTGAACAATTTAAAGATGCTAAATACTCTGCTGAAAGAGAGAGAAGTGTTGGTTTGGGTGTGATGGGCTTCCATTCTTTCTTACAGAAAAATAGAATTCCACTTGAGTCTGTAATGGCAAAATCATGGAATAAAAAAATATTTAAAAATATTCATGAAAAAGTTAATCAAGCTTCTAAAGATTTAGCTCAAGAAAGAGGAGCGTGTCCAGATGCTGCAGAGTATGGTTATCAAGAAAGATTTTCTAACAAAACTGCAATTGCGCCAACAGCATCAATTTCTATTATTTGTGGAGGAGCTTCTCCAGGAGTAGAGCCCATTGCAGCAAACAGTTATACTCACAAAACTTTATCTGGTTCATTTAATGTGAGAAACAGATATCTTGAAGAAATTCTTGAAAGCCATGGTAAAAATGATGAGGAAACTTGGTCTAGTATTACTACAAACCAAGGCTCAGTTAATCATTTAGATTTTTTGACTGATTTAGAAAAAGATGTATTTAAAACTGCATTTGAACTTAATCAAAGCTGGATAATTGAATTGAGTGGAGACAGAACTCCTTTTATTTCACAAGCTCAATCAGTTAACTTATTTTTACCTGCAGATGTTCATAAAAAAGAATTACATAAAATTCATTTTGATGCGTGGAAGAAAGGTTTAAAGAGCCTTTACTATTGCAGATCAAAATCAATTCAAAGAGCTGAGAATGTTAACGACTCTAAGTCAACAGACATCATGGCTAATGTATATAAAAATAAATCAACCGAAAATAGTGAACCAGAGTATGAGGAGTGTTTATCATGTCAGTAGCAGAAAAAGTTAAGTCAGAAATTATTCAACCACAAAAAAACAATAATGGATTGCTTGTTGCAAATCCAGTTTACAAACCTTTTAGATATCCATGGTGCTATGATGCATGGTTAACTCAACAAAGAATTCACTGGTTACCGGAAGAAGTTCCACTTGGAGATGATGTGAGAGATTGGCAAAAAAATCTTTCAACTTCAGAAAAAAATCTATTAACACAAATTTTTAGATTTTTTACACAAGCAGATGTCGAAGTTAGCAACTGTTATATAAGACATTACATGAATGTATTTAAACCAACTGAAGTATTAATGATGATGTCTTCTTTTGCTTCAATGGAAACTGTTCACATTGCTGCTTACTCACATTTGTTAGATACAATTGGTATGCCAGAGTCTGAGTATTCAGCATTCATGAAATACAAAGAAATGAAAGATAAATACGATTACATGCAAGGTTTCGATGTTAAATCAAATCATGATATTGCAAAAACAATTGCTGTATTTAGTGCTTTCACAGAAGGTCTTCAGTTGTTTGCAAGTTTTGCAATTTTGTTAAACTTCCCAAGACATAACAAGATGAAAGGAATGGGTCAGATTGTTACTTGGTCGGTGAGAGATGAGACGTTGCATTGCAATTCGATGATCAGATTATTTAAAGATTTCATTAAAGAAAATCCTGAAACATGGACACCTCAATTGAAAAAAGAAATTTATGAAGCATGTAGAACAATAGTTGAGCATGAAGATGCTTTTATCGATTTAGCTTTTCAAATGGGTCCAATGGAAGGTTTGACTGCTGATGATATTAAAAAATATATTCGTTTTATAGCAAATAGAAGATTAGATCAGTTAGGATTAGAAGCGATATATGACATTGATAAAAATCCATTAACTTGGTTAGATACGATGTTGAATGCTGTAGAGCACATGAACTTCTTTGAAGGAAGAGCTACAGAATATTCTAAAGCGTCAACCCAAGGAACTTGGGCAGAAGCATTTAGTTAAACTTAATGTTTAAAAAATATTATTTAATATTTTTTATTTTACTTTTATCTGGTTGCAATACAGTTACAGGTACAATTGAAGGTACAGCTCTTGGTGTAGTTAAAGATGTTAAAACTACGTATCACTATAGTACATGTGTGTTCACAGATGTAACTTGCGGTGATTTAGATTTAGATTGATATTATCTGTAATTTAATTCCATTACTTTTCGATGCTTGCTACCTTTATATTTAGCAAGTGGACGAATAAGTTTGTTGGCAGCGTGTTGTTCCATAATATGCGCTGACCAACCAGTGATTCTAGAAATAACAAATATAGGTGTGAAAAAATCAGTATCAAATCCCATTAAATGATACATTGGACCAGTAGGGTAGTCCACATTTGGATGAATATTTTTCTTTTTGATCATAACTTTTTCAACAATGTCATAGATTTTTTCAAACTTTTTATCTTTTTTAAGTTTAGCAACTTTACCAAAATAATTTCTCATAGTTGGAACTCTAGAATCTCCTGATTTATAAACTCTATGACCAAAGCCCATAACTACTTCTTTATTTTTAAGAGCGTTATTAATCCATTTTAGTGCATTTTCTGGTTTTTTTATTCTATTCATCATGTGCATAACTTCTTCATTTGCACCACCATGTAATGGTCCTTTTAAACTAGCAATTGCACCGGTTATCGCCCCATGAATATCAGACAAACTACTTGTAATTGTTCTAGCAGTAAAAGTTGAAACATTGAAACTGTGTTCAGCGTACAATATTAAAGAAACATCAAATGCTTTAACAATTTCTTTTTGAGGTACTTTCCCAAAACACATGTAGAAAAAGTTTTCTGCAAAAGTTAAATTCTTTTTAGGTTTAATTATTTTTTTACCACTTCTAATTCTGTAAAAAGCAGCAAGAGCTGTAGGTGTTTTTGCAAAAATTCTTAATGCTTTTCGCATATTGGCTTCTGGAGTCGAGTTGGAGGTTTCTTTATCTTCTAATCCCATTACACTAACAGCTGTTCTTGCAACATCCATTGGATGGGATTTTTTTGGCATATGTTTTATAATTTCATATAAATTTTTAGTAAGCTCTCTATTGTTTCTCTCTTCTTTTTCAAACTGTCTTAATTGGATAGTGTTAGGTAGATCTTTGTTTAAGATTAAATAAGCAACTTCTTCAAATCTGCAGTATTCACATAAATCTTGAGCAGCATAACCTCTATATGTCAGAGAATTAATCTCCGGCATAACTTTTGAAACTTCAGTTTCATCTACAACAATTCCAAGCAAACCTTTTTTAATATCATCACTCATTATTCATGTCCTTCTGTACTAAAATTATAAATTTTTTCATCTAAAGAATTATATTTTTCGTATTCTACTAATTCATATAATCTTTTCCTTGTCTGCATTTTATCTATTATATTATTTTGATGTCCATTTGCATAAATGTCTCTTAATCCATCTTCAACGTTTTTCATTGCTAATCTTTGTGTAGTTACTGGATATATAACAATATTATAGCCAAGGTTTTCTAACTCCTTATAGTTTAATAACTTGGATTTACCAAATTCTGTCATATTAGCTAACAAATAACATGAAAGTTCTTTTCTTACTTTTTCAAAATCTTTTTCATCATGTAAAGCTTCAGGAAATACAATTTCTGCTCCAGCATCAATATAAGCTTTACATCTATCAATCATTTTATCAATTCCCTCAACACTTTTTGCGTCTGAGCGTGCTATAATTTTAAAATTTTGATCTTTTTTTGCAGCTACACATTCTTTTATTTTTGAAACCATATTCTCCGTTGAGACAAGTTCTTTATTATCTAGATGCCCACATCTTTTTCTTTCAATCTGGTCTTCCAAATGAACACCAGTTAACCCAAACTCTTCAAAAGTTTCTATAGTTTCTTTACAAGATTTAAATCCTGTATCTATATCAACTATTGTTGGAAGATTTGTTACCCTAGATATTAAATAAGATCTGGTACTCACATCTTGAAGTGTTGTTAAACCAATATCAGGAAAACCAAGATCATTAGCCATAACACCTCCTGATACGTAAACTGCATCATAACCAATTTCCTCAATTAATTTCGCTGTTAGAGGATTGTAAGCTCCAGGAACTCTCAGAATTTTACTTGATTTAAGTTTTTGTTCAAAATCTATTCTTTTTTGACTTGGTTCTTTTTCAACAAAGTGCATTAAAAAATTCCTTTTTTCAAATTTCTTTTTAACTTACTTTTTTTAATCTCAATATTTAGTTTATCTAATTGACCAGCTTTTAAGTTTTTTAAATTTTGAACATTTCTTAAAAAGCGATCACTCTCTTTATTATCTAAAATGCCATCCGTTAGAGTTAAAAATTTATTTATATAATTTTCTCTTTTAAATGGTCTTGCTCCATATGGATGAGCATCAGCTCTATCTAGTTCCTCAGTTACTTTTTTCCCACTGTTCAATGTAACAACAACTTTTGCTCCAAAAGATTTCTTTTTTGGATCTGGGTCATGATATTTTTTTGTCCATTTTTTATCTTCATAGGTTGTTATTGAATTCCATATTTTAATAGTACTTTTTCTATTAGCTCTTGATTTTGTGTAAGATTTTACATGATGCCAATCACCATCTTCTAGGGCGACTGCAAAAATATACATAATAGAGTGATCCAATGTTTCTCTACTTGCATTTGGATCCATTTTTTGTGGATCATTTGCACCTGTTCCAATTACATAATGCGTATGATGACTTGTATAAATATCTATTTTTTTGATTTGATTTAAATTTGGTACTTTGGTTTTTAGTTTCTTTGCAAGATCTATTAAAGCCTGAGATTGATACTCTGCAGAATATTCTTTTGTATAAGTTTCTAATATAGCTTTTTTACTTTCTCCTTTTTTAGGTAATGGAACTTTATATTTTGCTTTTTTTCCATCAAGTATCCTTGCAATTACACTATCTTCACCTTCATAAATTGGACTTGGGGCGCCTTCACCTCTCATAACTCTATCAACAGCTTCAATTGCTAGTTTCCCAGCATGTGCAGGTGCATATGCTTTCCAACTAGATATCTCTCCTTTTCTTGATTGTCTTGTAGAAATAGTTGTGTGGAGTGCTTGCTGAACTGCTTGATAAATTGTTTCAGTGTTTAATTTTAACATTGATCCTAACCCCGCAGCAACACTTGGACCAAGGTGAGCAATATGATCTACTTTATGTTTATGTAAACAAATCCCTTTAACTAAATTTACTTGAACTTCGTAAGCAGTTATAATTCCTCTTAATAGATCTAAACCACTCTTTTTATTTTGTTGGGCTACACTTAAAAGTGGGGGAATATTATCACCAGGGTGACTGTAATCTGCAGCTAAAAAAGTATCATGAAAATCAAGTTCTCTTACAGCGGTTCCATTTGACCAGGCTGCCCATTCACAATCAAATTTTAGTTTTGAGTTAACTCCAAAAAGAGTTGCTCCATTCTTTCTTGAATGCTTCAAAGCCATCTCTCTTGATGAAATAACAGGCTTTCTATTTAAAGAGGCAATAGCAACTGAAGCATTGTCAATAATTCTATTAATTACCATTTCAATTGCCTCTTTATTTAGTTTAGCGTTATCACTTGCAATTTCTGCAATTTTCCAGCCAAGTTGTTTTTTCTTTGGTAAATGAATTTTAGATGGAAAAACTTTAACTGTATGTAGTAACAAGATAACTCCTTATAAGTAATTTTGTTTTAATAGCTAAAATAAATTAATCAATATTAAAGATATTCAGATATGATTTTTTCAATTCCAACAAAATCTTTTATTAAGTGATTATGGTAGATTTCATCAGATCTTTTTTCAGTATATCCATATTTTAACAATATCATTGGAATATCTGCTGCTTTCGCAGAGTTTGCATCAGTTTCACTATCTCCAATCATAATTGATTTTTTTAAATCTCCATCCAATATTTCTATCACTGTCGTTAAATGCCTAGGATCAGGTTTACAATAATCAAATGTGTTATATCCCGCTACATATTCAAAATAATCATAAATCCCGATTTTTTTTAAAAGATCAACAGCAAGATGCTCAGTTTTGTTAGTACAAACAGCCATAGAGATTTTTTCATTTTTACACCAATTTAAAAAATCTTTTACTCCATTTATTAAAGTGCTTTTGTTATAAATATTCTTTCCATAGAAAGACAAAAATTCATCAGTCATTTCGTTTTGGATTTTTTCATCAAACCACTTCCATTGACCGTTAGCTTTTGCCATCATAGCTTTTGCACCTTTGCCAACTGCATTTTTTAATTCGCCTAATGTTTTTGTTGGATAACCAAATTTTTTCATTACATGGTTGTGTGCAGTAATTAAATCTGGTGCCGTATCTATTAAAGTTCCATCTAAATCAAGCAATACTGTAAATTTTTGTTTCATATCAAAAGTATTTTAAAGAAATAATTTGTGAATTAATTAAGATATATACTTAATATAAAGAAAATCTAGATGAAACATACAAAGCAACAAAATAATCAAAATAAACTTCGAAATAAGTTTTTAAAAGCTGGAGTTAAAATGACAGGTCCTGAAACTGTTTTTTTTTCAAAGGATACTAAAATTGGAAAAGGAGTAATAATTGAACCATATGTGGTAATTGGTTCTAAAGTTAAAATAGGAAATAATGTTGTTATTAAATCTTTTTCGCATCTCGAAACTTGTAAGGTAGAAAATAAAGTTGAGATAGGTCCTTATGCAAGAATTAGACCTGATACAATTCTTAAAGAAGGTTCAAAAGTAGGTAATTTTGTAGAGATTAAAAAATCAACTGTTGGAAATAAATCAAAAATTAATCATTTATCTTATGTCGGAGATAGTAATATTGGCAAGATGGTTAATGTTGGTGCTGGAACAATTACTTGTAATTATGATGGTGTAAAAAAAAGTAAAACGGTAATCGAAGATAAAGTATTCATAGGATCAAATTCATCTCTAGTAGCGCCTATAAAAATTGATAAAGAAAGTATAATAGGTGCAGGATCTGTAATAACAAAAAATGTTAAAAAAAAATCTTTAGCACTAACTAGATCTGTGCAAGTGGAAATTAAAAATTATAAAAGAAAAACAAAATAAATATGTGCGGAATTATAGGAATATCTAGTAACAAATCTGTTTCTGCAAATATTATAAATTCTTTAAAAAAACTAGAATATAGAGGGTACGACTCTGCAGGGGTCGCAACTTTATTTGATGGTGAAATTAATGAAGTAAAATCCGAAGGAAGAGTTGATAATTTAGAACAAAACTTTGATCTAAAATCTTTAAAAGGAAATATTGGGATAGGCCATGTAAGATGGGCTACTCATGGAATTCCAAATAGTATTAATGCTCACCCACACTCATCAGATAATGTTTCTGTCGTCCATAATGGAATAATAGAGAACTCAACAATTTTAAAAAAACATTTAATTAACAAGGGTCATACCTTCAAATCTCAGACTGACACTGAGGTAATAGTCCATTTAATTACAGAAAATTTAAAAACTATGGAGCTAGAAGATGCAATAACCAAAACTTTGACACAACTTCATGGAAGTTTTGCATTAGGTATAATTTTTAAAGATATTCCAGATTTAATTGTAGGTGCAAGAAGAGGATCACCACTAGCTGTTGGTTATGGTCCTAATGAAAATTACCTAGGGTCAGACTCTTATGCTTTAAAATCCATGACAAATAAAATTACTTATCTTGATGATGGAGAATTTTGTATTGTTAAAAAAGATCAAGTTCATTTTTACAATCAAGAGGGAAAAAAAATTAACAAAAAAATTTTAGAATTATCATCTAATGAGTCAAATTATGAGAAAGGCGACTTTAAACATTTCATGGCTAAAGAAATAGAGGAGCAGCCTGTAACAGTAAAAACTGGAATTAAAGAATATTTAGATAATGTAAATAATGAGATAAACATTTTCAATTTTCCATGGAAAATCAATGAAATTAAATCAGTTACTTTAATTGGTTGTGGTACTGCTTATCATTCTTGTTTAATGGCAAAATATTGGTTTGAAGAATTAACCTCTTTAGATGTTAATATCGATATAGCTTCAGAGTTTAGATATAGAAAAAATAGATTTAAAAAGGATAGTTTATATATTTTTGTTTCTCAGTCTGGTGAAACTGCAGATACTTATGCAGCTTTGGATCTTTGCAACAAAAATAATATGAAAACATGTGCTGTAGTTAATGTAATTGAAAGCTCAATAGCAAGAGACTCAAATTTTGTATTACCAATTCACTGTGGACCCGAAATAGGGGTTGCATCTACAAAAGCGTTCTTAGGTCAAATACTTGTTTTATATATTTTAGCTTTAAAAATTGGATCTTCGTCTGGTCAAATAGATAAAAAAAATTATCAGGAAAAAATTAAAGATCTTAAAAACTTACCAAGCTTAATAGAAAAAACTTTATTAGTAGATAATGATATTCAAGCAATCTCTTCAACATTTAATGAAGCTAAAGGATCTATGTTCCTTGGAAGAGGTTTCTCTTTTCCAATAGCTTTGGAAGGAGCATTGAAACTAAAAGAATTATCTTACGTTCACGCTGAGGGCTATCCTGCGGGAGAAATGAAACATGGACCACTAGCGCTGATAGAGGAAGGAATGCCAGTTGTTGTTCTGGCACCAAGAGACACTTACTATAAAAAAACAATTTCCAACATGCAGGAAGTTATAGCAAGAGGTGCCAAAGTTCTTTTAATCACAAACAAAAGTAAGGATGAAATTGTTTCAGAGAATATTTGGGAAACTATTGAGGTTGAAAATACCAATGATGATTTATTACCATTCCTTTTAACAATTCCACTTCAAAAGCTTGCTTATTATTCAGCTTTGAAAATGGGTTATGATATAGATAAGCCAAGAAACTTAGCTAAATCCGTCACAGTTGAATAAAATTTAAACTCTGCTAAAACACCCCTAGGTTGAATATGAAAAATTGGAAAAAAAATAGTTGGAGAAAATATCCAGTTAAACACATACCGGAATATCCAGATAAAAAAGAACTGAATAAAGTTTTAGATAAAATTGGAACTTTTCCTCCTTTAGTATTTGCAGGTGAGACTAGACACTTAAAAGATCAATTAGCTGATGTTGTGGACGGAAAAGCATTTTTACTTCAGGGTGGAGATTGCGCAGAGAGTTTTGCTGAATTTAACCCTGATAATTTAAGAGATACATTTAAATTAATTTTGCAAATGTCTTTAGTTTTAACTTATTCAGCTTCTTTACCAGTCGTTAAAGTAGGAAGAATTGCTGGTCAATTTTCAAAACCAAGAAGTTCTCCTGTTGAAAATAAAGATGGTGTGGAGCTTCCAAGTTATTTAGGTGATAATATAAACGGAATGGAATTTACTGAAAAAGCAAGAGTACCTGACCCAAAAAGATTATTTAAAGCTTATTCTCAATCCGCATCAACTCTAAATCTTATAAGAGCATTTTCAAAAGGAGGTTTTGCAGACTTGAACAAAGTTCATTTATGGAATTTAGGCTATATTAAAAAAAGTCCAGAAGCCAAAAAATTTAAAGATCTTGAAGATAAAATTGCAGATGCCATAGCATTTATGCGAGCTTGTGGAATTACATCAGATTTCAATAATAGATTATACACAGTGAATTTTTGGACATCACACGAAGCGTTACTATTACCTTTTGAGGAGGCAATGACTAGAACTGACTCTACTACAGGTGAGAACCATGATACCTCAGCTCATTTCGTTTGGATAGGAGACAGAACAAGACAGCTTGATGGAGGACATGTGGAATTTTGTAGAGGAATTGAAAATCCTATAGGTATAAAATGTGGACCAACACTAAAACCAGATGATTTAATTAATCTTTGTAACCGAATTAATCCAAAAAATGAAAAAGGTAAAATAACTTTAATTTCAAGATTTGGAGCAGATAATGTTTCAAAATTTTTACCAAAATTAATTAGAGCAATTAAAAAAGAGGGATTGAATGTAATTTGGTCTTGTGACCCATGCCATGGTAACACAATTAAAGCTGCAACAGGTTTCAAAACTAGACCATTCAATAGTGTACTAAATGAGGTTAAAAATGTTTTTGCATGTCACCAAAGTGAAGGAAGTTATGCAGGAGGTCTTCACATTGAGTTAACTGGTCAAGATGTAACTGAATGTATTGGTGGAGCACAAAAAATTTCTGAAGAAGATCTTTCTTCAAGATACCATACTCATTGTGATCCAAGATTGAATGCCAACCAAGCTTTAGAATTGGCATTTATGATTTCAGATGAGATTAAAAAGAATAGCTCATATTCTAAAAATGCAGATAGAGCGGCATCTTAAGGCATTGTAAAATATCTGTAATAAAATAATTTATTTATCATGAACGCCTCAGAAAAAGCTAAGTTTATATCTAATTGGATTAAAAACTATGTGGACAATATGCCTTCAAAGGCACAGTCTCTTGTTATTGGAATATCTGGAGGTATTGACTCATCTGTTTCTAGCACCTTAAGTGCTATGACGGGTTTGAAAACTATAGTTTTGTCGATGCCGATTAAACAAAAATCACATCAACATGATTTAAGTTTAAAACATCAGGAATGGTTGGTAAAAAATTTTAAAAATGTTGAAGCACATACAATTAATTTAGATGAATTGTTTTTAGCATTTAGCTCAAGTTTATCTAAATTTGAAAACGAGCATGGAATGGCAAATTCTAGAGCAAGATTAAGAATGACTACTCTTTACCAAGTAGCTGCAGCTAATAAAGGAATAGTAGTTGGAACTGGTAACAAAGTAGAAGACTTTGGTGTAGGATTTTACACAAAATACGGAGATGGAGGTGTAGATATTTCTCCCATAGCAGATTGTAATAAAACTCAGGTTTGGGAACTTGGAAAAGAGCTTGGAATATTAAATGAAATAATTGAAGCTGCACCTACTGATGGATTATGGGATGATGGTAGAACAGATGAGGGTCAGCTTGGGTTAAAATATGAAGAGCTTGAGGAAGCTATGGATAATCCTAAATCTTCCAATAGAGCAAAATACGAAACCATTAGAAAACAAAATTTGCATAAAATGGAGCCTATTCCAGTATGCAAAATTCCAAATTAATCAAATAGATTCACAAATCTATAATTTAAGTATATTTCTAAAATTATGAGTAACGATATTTTTTTAACAAACAATCTTACAAACAAAAAAGAAAAATTTGTTCCAATAGATGAACAAAATATAAGAATGTATGTTTGTGGACCAACAGTTTATGATGATCCTCACATTGGAAATGCAAGACCAATAGTTGTTTTTGATATTCTTTATAAAATTTTTAATAAAAAATATTCAAAAGTTACTTATGTTAGAAATATTACAGATGTAGATGATAAAATTATTAAATCATCAAAAGAAAATAATATTTCAATTTCAGAGTTAACAAATAAAGTAACAGAAAGTTTTGGTGAAGATTGTGATTATTTAAATTGTGAAGCACCAACTCATCAACCTAAAGCAACTGAAAATATTGATTTGATGATTAATATGATTTCTGAATTAATCAAAAAAGGTTTTGCTTATGAAAACAATAATCATGTTTATTTTGAGGTCAAAAAATTTAAGGATTATGGTAAACTTTCTAATAAGAAATTAGAAGATTTAATTGCAGGATCTAGAATTGAAGTCAGTGAAAATAAAAAAAATTCAGAAGATTTTGTTTTATGGAAACCATCAGTAGATGATGAACCTTCTTGGGATTCTCCATGGGGAAAAGGAAGACCTGGCTGGCACTTAGAATGTTCAGCAATGTCAAAAAAATTTTTAGGAGATGAGTTTGATGTCCATGGTGGAGGTATTGATTTAATATTTCCCCATCATGAAAATGAAATAGCACAATCAAGATGTGCTAATGGCACAAAGGTATTTGCTAATTTTTGGTTGCACAATGCATTTATCACTATGTCCAATGAAAAGATGGCAAAATCTCAAGGTAACATTTTAAAAATAAAAGATTTTAGAAAAAAGATAAGTGGTCAAGTTTTAAGATTAGCTTTAATGAGCGCACATTATAAACAACCATTGGATTGGAATGATAAGCTTTTGGAAGATTGTCAAAATACAATTAACAAATGGTACAACGTTTATTTAGATATTAAAAAAAATACAGATGTCTCAAGTGAAATTCTTCAACCCCTCTATGATGATTTAAACACACCAGGTTACATAGCAAATTTACACAAATTATATGAAAAAGCACAAAAAGGTAATGACAATGATAAAGCTTTATTTGTTTCTGCTTGTCGATTTGTAGGTTTATTAAATCAAAATAAAGAGGAGTGGTTAAGTTTGAAGAAAAGTAAAGCCTCTATTTCTGAAGAAGAAATATTGAAGAAAATTGACGAAAGAAACAAAGCAAGAGAGAAAAAAAATTATGAAGAAGCTGATAAAATTAGAAATGAACTCTCAGACAAAGGTGTTTTAATAGAAGATAAAGATGGTAAAACAATTTGGAAATTTAAATGAGTAAAGAGCAACTTTATATTTTTGATACAACTTTACGTGATGGTGCACAGACTCAAGGTGTAGATTTTTCTATCGATGATAAAGAGAAAATTTCATCTGCATTGGATTTGTTAGGAGTAGATTATGTTGAAGGAGGATGGCCAGGAGCTAATCCAACAGACACAGAATTTTTTAATAAAGATCATAATTTTAAATCAACTAAATTAACTGCTTTTGGTATGACAAAAAAATCAGAGCATAGTGCTGAAAATGATCCAATGTTATCATCATTAATAAATTCAAAAAGCTCATCTGTTTGTTTATTTGGTAAATCATGGGATTTTCAAGTGAAAGTTGCCTTAGGAATAACTAACGAACAAAATTTAATGAACATAAGTGAAAGTGCTAAACATATAGTAAAATCAGGTAAAGAATTTATGTTTGATGCTGAACATTTCTTTGATGGTTATAAATCTAATCCAGAATACGCTTTGTCTTGTTTAAAAGCTGCGTTTGAAAATGGAGCTAGATGGATTGTATTGTGTGATACTAACGGTGGTACACTCCCATATGAAATTTCTAAAATTGTAACTGAAGTAACCAAGCATATTCCAGGAAAAAATTTAGGAATACACGCTCATAATGATACTGAAAACGCTGTTGCTAATAGTCTTGCAGCAGTTCAAGCTGGCGTAAGACAAGTTCAAGGTACTATAAATGGATTAGGTGAAAGATGTGGTAATGCAAACTTGATGTCATTAATACCCTCATTCTTCTTAAAGAAAGATTTTTCTGATAAATTTGTACTAAGTATCAAGAGAGATAATTTAAAAAATTTAACTCAATGCTCAAGATTACTAGATGAAATATTAAATAGAAAACCTAACAAACATTTACCTTATGTTGGTGCATCAGCTTTTTCCCACAAAGGTGGAATGCATGTATCTGCAGTTCAAAAAGATCCAAAAACTTATGAACACATCAATCCTGAAGAGGTTGGAAATTCTAGAAATATTGTAGTTTCAGATCAATCAGGACAATCAAATATAATGTCAAGATTAAATTCAATAGGGATTAATGTTCAGAAAAGTGACCCAAAAATAAAAAAACTTTTAGATGAAGTAAAAGATAGAGAGTTCATTGGCTACAGCTATGATGGTGCAGATGCATCTTTTGAATTACTTGCAAGAAGATTGATGGGAGAGATACCAAGATATATTTCAATTAATGAGTATGATGTTTCAGTAAAGAAAGATAAAACTGGAGAGATTATATCTTACGCTAAAGCTCAATTAGAGGTAGATGGAGACAAAATTTTATGCGAAGGACAAGGAAACGGACCTGTTAATGCTTTGGATAATGCAATCAGAAAGAATGTTAACAAGCTTGCTAAATATTCAGAGTATTTGAAAGATTTAAGACTTGTTGACTATAAAGTTAGAATTTTAAATACAGGTACAGAAGCAGTTACCAGAGTTAGTATTGAAAGCACAGACTCCAAAGGAGTGAACTGGTTCACAATTGGAGTATCACCTAATATAATTGACGCCTCATTTAAAGCTTTAGTGGATAGTTTAGATTATAAATTATTTAAGGATAAAGCGCCTGGAAGTTTATAAAAATGAAAATTAAAAAATTTTCAGAAAAACCAAGAGATATTGATAGTAGGATAGGGGCAAAACCTATTGTTTGTTATCCAAATATCACAATTGAAGATAAAAATTTAAGTATTTTACATACTGCAAGAGAACATTTAATTAAAAAAGATGAAGTAATTATTCCTCCTAGAGATGCAAAAACGTTCGAGGTAAAATTTGGTGAGTTTTTTAGAATTGAAAGTGTAGATGGCCCACAAGTAGGAGATCTAAATATATTTAATTTAAATAATTTAGAGGAAAAATTTTATTCAGGAAAAACAAGAGCTTTATATGGGACACATCTATCAGTTGGAGACAAAATGTTTAGCAGCTTTCCATATCTTAGATCTTTAGCGACAATAACTTGGGATACTTTGGATTGGTATGATTATGATAAAGATGGTGGCTCTGTTCATGATGTAATTGGTACTAGATGCGATCCTTATACTTCAAAACTTTTAAGCGATAATGATTACCACTATTGTTGTCATTCAAATCTAACAAGAGCACTAGTTAAAGAAAAAAATGTTCAATTAGATCATGCTGAAAAAATAGTTCATGATGTATTAAATGTATTTATGCTTACTGGTTTTACTAATGATACTAAACAATACTTTATGAAAGCTAGCCCTGTTAGGCCAGGCGATTATCTGGAGTTTTTTGCTGAAACAGATTTGTTGGGTGCTCTTTCAGCTTGTCCCGGGGGAGATTGTGGATCTGAACACTCTTCTGATGTTGCAAAATGTTATCCATTAAAAGTTTCTACTTGGTCTGTAGATCCCAAGTATTTAAAAGATATTAAACCATCTGTTGTTTCTAGTTATAACAGAAATCATGGCATTGATTAATGTCTGTTAACAATATTTCTTTCATTTTACATAAGCCTCAGCTTTCAGAAAATATTGGAGCTTGTGCACGAGGAATGAAAAATTTCAATTTTCAGAAATTAGTTGTTGTAGATCCTAAACCAATATTTCCAAACGATAAAATTTTAGCAACTTCTGTTGGGGCTAAGAATATTATTAACAAAACAAAGAGTTATGAAAATTTAGAAAGGTCTTTGAAAAATATTGATATTGTTATTGCAACATCTGCGAGATTTAGAAATAAAAATATTAAGCATATTCAATTAGAAGATTTAAAAAAAATTAACTATAAAAAAAAAGTAGCATTCCTTTTTGGATCAGAAGCATCAGGTTTATCTAATAATGAGATTAGTTACGCAAATTATACACTTCAAATTCCAACAAACCCTGAATTTAAGTCATTAAACCTCTCTCATAGTCTCATAATTATTGCTCAATATGTATCAAGTATTCTTAATTCAAAAGTGACCCCTTTTAATAAATCAAATAAAGTAAAATCTGCCTCTAAAAAAGAGATTGTTGCAATGGTTAATTTATGTATTCAGAATCTTGAAGAGATTAATTTCTTTAAATCAAAAGAGAAGAAGCCAATAATGCTAGAAAACCTAAGAAATATCTTTTACCGGATGGAATTATCATCAAAAGAATCGCGTATTTTATCTGGTGTATTTGCAAGTTTAGGCAAAAAACGTTGATTGACAAAAGTAAGAGTAAGTTTATAAAGCCCACTATTAAATGACAAAAAGATTAAACTCTAAACATAAAGTAGATAGAAGATTAAAGGTTAACCTATGGGGTAGACCAAAAAGTCCTTTTAATACTAGAGCATATGGACCTGGTCAACATGGTCAAACAAAAACTTCTAAGCCTTCAGATTATGGAATTCAGCTACAAGCTAAGCAAAAATTAAAAGCATATTACGGAAATATTAACGAAAAACAGTTTAGAAATATTTACAAAAAAGCAGTTATGCTTAAGGGTGACACAGGTGAAAATTTAATCGGTCTTTTAGAGAGAAGACTAGACGCTATTATTTATAGAGCAAAGTTTGCAACTACTATTTTTTCAGCTAGACAATTAATCAATCACGGTCATGTTAGAGTAAATGGCAAGAAAGTTAATATTGGAAGCTATTCAGTAAAAGAAGAGGACACAATTGAAATTAGAGATAAATCTAAACAATTAGCAATCATTGATATCGCTCTAGCAAATAAAGAGAGAGAAACACCAGAATACATCCAAATGGATGAAAAGAACAAAAAATTGAAATTTGTAAGAATTCCTAAATTTGAAGAAGTTCCTTATCCAGTAATAATGGAACCCAATCTTGTAATTGAATATTACTCTAGATAATTTCTAAATTTAATTTTTAAAATTGATACCTTTATCCTCAAGAACTTTTTTAAGTTCTCCGTTTTCATACATTTCTTTTACGATATCACATCCACCAACAAATTCTTTTTTAATATACAATTGAGGAATTGTTGGCCAATCACTGTAAACTTTAATACCTTCTCTGATGTTTTGATCTTCTAAAACATTTACTCCTTTAAAATTTACTTCAAGAATTTTTAACATGTTTGAAACAGCCATTGAAAAACCACACTGTGGAGCATCTGGAGTTCCTTTCATAAATAAACAAACATCATTGTTGTCTATATGATTTTGAATTATATTTTTTGTATTATCGTCCATTATTGCTCCTTTGTTTTAATTGCTAGGGCATGTAATTCATTTCCCATACGTCCTTTTAGAGAATTATATACCATTTTATGTTGTTCAATTTTACTTTTTCCTGAAAATTGAGAAGAAGTCACAGTCGCTGAATAATGATTTCCATCACCTGCTAAATCTTGAATCTCTACAACAGCATCAGGCATTGCTTCTTTAATTAAACTCTCAATTTCTTTCAAATCCATTGCCATTAGTTACTCATATAATCTGTAAGCCACTTTGTATTTGAACTTGTTAATTCGTCAATTGTAACTTTTGTCTTATCATCAAAATATAGTTCATTTTCACTGATTGTACCAAGTTCATCAAAATGAACAGCATTTTTATTCAATATATCTGTGACTTTTTTTAAATCTTTTTTACTAACCTCAATTATGTAACGCCCTTGATCTTCACCAAAGAAATACTCCAATTCATTGATTAAATATTTTGGTTTATTTAAATTTATTCCTTTTTTACCTTTGATGCACATTTTGGCTACCGCTGTAACAATTCCACCTAAAGAAACATCATGAGCACTTTTGATTAGATTGCTTTCGATAAGTTTCAATAATGTTTCTCCATTATTTTTTTCATTAAATAAATTAATTTCGGGAGGAGGACCATTTTTTTCATCTAATATATTCCTTGCAAATAAAGTTTGATCTAAATGTCCCTCTGTTTTTCCAATAACTAAAACCACATTATCAATCTCTTTAAAATCCATAGTTATCATTTTATTATAATCCTTTATCAAACCCACACCTCCAATAGCAGGAGTTGGCTTTATACCTTCATCTTTAGTTTGATTGTAAAAAGAAACATTTCCTGAAACTACTGGGAATTTTAAATACTCACTTGCTTCACCAATTCCTTGAACGCATTCGACAAACTCACCCATATTCTCTTCATTTTCAGGGCTTCCAAAATTTAAACAATTAGTAATAGCTATTGGTTTTGCACCAACAGAAATTAAATTTCTAAAACTTTCACAAACAACTTGTTTACCACCGGTGAGAGGGTGAGCCCAACAATATACAGCAGAACTGTCGACTGAAGCGGCTACGGCTTTATTTGTTCCATGCACTCTCACAACTCCAGCATCTCCACCTGGTTTTTGAATAGTATCACCCATAACCGTATGATCATACTGCTGCCAAATCCAATCTTTGCTACAAATATTTGGGTTTGCTAAAACTTTTTTCAGAACATCTATAATTTTGAAATTTTTTAAATCTTCTTTTTTAATTTTATTCTTTTTAGGTAGCTTTGCTTTTTTCCATTTACGATCGTACATAGGTGAATTTTCGACTAATGTATTTACTGGGATGTCTGCTACCTTTTCATTGTTGAAGTAA
This sequence comes from Candidatus Pelagibacter sp. HIMB1506, assembly GCF_052047935.1. Lineage (NCBI taxonomy): Bacteria > Pseudomonadati > Pseudomonadota > Alphaproteobacteria > Candidatus Pelagibacterales > Candidatus Pelagibacteraceae > Candidatus Pelagibacter > Candidatus Pelagibacter sp. HIMB1506. Next base: position 386,785 of record NZ_JBNAIS010000001.1, read on the forward strand.
AGTTGTATTTTTTTTGAATTAGTAGTTTTACCAATTACTGCAAAATCTAAATTCCATTTATCAAATATTTTTTTTGCTTGTTTTTCTTTTCCATTTTCTAAAACAATCAACATTCTTTCTTGGCTTTCAGAGAGCATAATTTCATAAGGTGTCATCTTAGTTTCTCTGCAAGGAACTTTGTTTAGATTTATTTCAATTCCAAGATTTCCTTTTGATGCCATTTCTATACTTGATGATGTTAATCCAGCAGCTCCCATATCTTGTATAGCTATAATTGAATCTCCGGCCATTAATTCTAAACAAGCTTCCAGTAAAAGTTTTTCAGTAAATGGATCTCCAACTTGAACAGTGGGTTTCTTTTCCTCTATTTTGTCATCAAAACTTGCTGAAGCCATGCTGGCTCCATGAATTCCGTCTCTACCTGTTTTTGAACCAACATAAATAACTGGCTTGTTTAAACCAGCTGCTTTTGAGTAAAAAATCTTATCTTTTTTAACCAACCCCAAGGTCATTGCATTAACCAAGATATTTCCATTATATGAACTATCAAAACTTGTTTGTCCCGCAACAGTTGGAACACCCATACAATTTCCATATCCTCCAATTCCATGAACTACACCTCTTAGCAGATTTTTTGTTTTTTTGTGTTGAGGGGAACCAAAATGAATTGAGTTTAAATTTGCAATAGGTCTAGCACCCATTGTAAATACATCCCTCATAATCCCACCAACGCCAGTTGCTGCACCTTGATAGGGCTCAATAAAAGATGGGTGGTTATGGCTTTCAATTTTAAAAACAATGGCATCATTATCTTCAATATCAATAACACCAGCGTTTTCTCCAGGACCTTGAATAACTTTTTTTCCTTTTGTTGGAAGTTTTTTTAAATGAAGTCTTGAAGATTTATATGAGCAATGCTCATTCCACATTGCAGAAAAAATACCAAGTTCAGTAATATTTGGTGTTCTTTTTAATAATTCACAAATTTTAGCATATTCATCTTTTTTTAAACCATGATCAATAGCTACTTGTTCGTTTACTATCATTTTAAATTATTAATTAAATTATTAAAAAAAATTGAACCATCTTCTCCTGATAAACAATTATCAATCATTCTTTCGGGATGAGGCATCATACCTAAAACATTTTTTTCTTTATTAAATATACCAGCAATATTTTTAATTGAACCGTTTGGATTAAATTGTTCTTCTATTTTTCCGTCTTCATTACAATAATTTATTGCAATCTGTTCATTATCTTCAATTTCTTTTAATTGATCTTTTGTACAAAAATAATTCCCTTCATTGTGTGCAATATGAAATTCTAGGACATCATTTTTAATATTATTAAAATAATTATTTGTTTTGTTATTAATTTTTACAAATACATTTTTGCAAATAAATTCTAAATATTTGTTTCTTAATAACACACCTGGAACTAGTCCAGTTTCAACTAATATTTGAAATCCATTACAAATTCCCATTACCATACCGCCAGAGTTAGCAAAATTAATGACTGACTTCATGATTTTAGACTTAGATGCCATACTCCCACATCTTAAATAGTCACCATATGAAAATCCTCCTGGTAATACAATTAAATCACTTTTTGGAAGTTCAGCATCATCATGCCAAACCATTTTATTTTTAAATCCAAATTTTTTTAGAGCAACATCCATATCTCTATCGCAATTGGATCCAGGAAAAGTAATGACAGATGATTTCATTAATTACTTTAGATCAATAATTTTATAGTTTTCAATTACGAGATTAGCTAAAAGTTTTTTGCACATTTCTTCAACTTTATCTTTAGCTTTTTTTGGATCATTTTCTTTTGTGTCAATTTCAAAATATTTACCTTGTCTAACTTCATTAATATCATCAAAACCCATGCCATCTAAAGTTTGATGAATAACTTTACCTTGTGGATCTAGCACATCTTTTTTTAAAGTGATGACTACTGAGATTTTCATTTTTTCTTTCTCTTAACAGATGATAATTTTGTTACATTCACGGCACTTACATTGGATTGTTCATGCAAAATACCTAATCTTTTAGCAACTTCTGTGTAGGCTGGAATTAAATCACCTAAATCTTTTCTAAATCTGTCTTTATCAAGTTTTTTATCTGTAATACTGTCCCAAAGTCTGCATGTATCTGGGCTAATTTCATCTGCAAGAATTACTTCTTGCTTCCCATTAGACTTTAACCTTCCAAATTCTAGTTTGAAATCAATCAACTTAATTCCAACTCCTCTGAACATTCCAATCATAAAGTCATTAATTCTTAGTATCATTTTCTTGACTTTATCAATTTCGTTCTTGCTAGCCCAATCGAAAGCTATAATGTGCTCTTCTGCAATTAGAGGGTCACCTAATTTGTCATCTTTTAAGCAGTATTCAATTAATGGTTCTTTTAAAACAGTTCCATCCTCAATACCTAGTCTTTTAGTGATAGATCCTGTTGCAACATTTCTAACAATAAATTCAATTGGAATTATCTCAACTAGTTTTATTATTTGTTCACGCATATTTAATCTTTTCACTAAATGATTTTTAATTCCTATTTGAGATAAATTTGAGAGAATATGTTCAGATATTCTATTGTTTAAAACACCTTTGCCTTCAATTGTAGTTTTCTTTTGATTATTGAATGCCGTTGCATCGTCTTTAAAATATTGAATAACTAAATTTTTATCATTTGTTGCATAAATGATTTTTGCTTTACCTTCGTATAGTTTTTTTCCCTTTTTCATTATTTAAAAACTCTTCTAAAGATCAAATTCACATTTTTAAAGTGTTTTGCGTAACTAAAAATAGATTTAAGTCTTTTTGTTGTAATTTTGCTCATAATAAACTTATCATCCGATATCACATCAAATAAGTTTAGGTTTTCCGCAAAACATTTTTTTGCATACGATTGAACCATTCTGTAAGATTTTTCTCTACTTAAACCTGATTTAGTTAACTCTAGCATAACTTCTTGAGAGAAAATTAGCCCTTTTGTTATATTCAAGTTTTCTAACATTTTTTTTGGATAAACAATCATATTGTCCAAAATATTTGTTAATCTAACCAATGCAAAGTCTGTTGTAATATTTGCATCAGGACCAATGTTTCTTTCAACACTTGAATGTGAAATATCTCTTTCATGCCATAGTGCTATATTTTCTAAAGCAGGTATCACAGCACTTCTAACCATTCTTGCCAAACCAGTTAAGTTTTCACTTAAAATTGGATTTTTCTTGTGAGGCATTGCAGATGATCCTTTTTGTTTTTTTGAAAAGTACTCTTGTAATTCATAAACTTCTGTTCTTTGTAAATGCCTTATCTCAATTGCAACTCTCTCAATTGAACCTGCAATAATACCTAAAACTGAAAAATAAAATGCATGTCGATCTCTTGGAATTACTTGTGTTGAAATGGGTTCAACTTTTAAACCTAATTTTTTTGCAACATGTTTTTCTACATTAGGGCTTATATTTGCAAAAGTTCCAACAGCTCCTGATATAGCACAAGTTGATACCTCATCTATTGCATCTTTAAGTCTTTTTCTGTTTCTCTTAAATTCCTCATAAAAAGATGCTAATTTTAATCCAAAAGTAACTGGTTCAGCATGAATTCCATGACTTCTTCCCATACATGGAGTCATTTTATATTTTTTTGCCTGCTTCTTAAGTACTTTTAAAATTTGATCGATATCTTTAAGAATTATTTTTCCGGATTGAACTAATTGAATATTAAAACTGGTATCAAGTACATCTGATGAAGTCATACCTTGATGTAAATATCTTGCTTTAATTCCTGCTTTTTCTGTAACAGAGGTAAGAAATGCTATAACATCATGCTTAACTTCAGATTCAATTTTATGTATTGTAGTTACATTGATAACTGCTTTTTTTCTAACAATTGAAGCTACTCCTTTTGGTATTTGACCAAGTTTTTCCATAGCCTCAGCAGCTGCAACTTCTACATCTAGCCAAATTTTATATTTGTTTTCCTCTGACCAAATATCAGTTAATTCTTTTCGAGAGTATCTTTTAATCATTAATTATAAGTATGGAGGCTTTGAATAACCTTTAGCAGATTCTGTAAAGATTTCATAACCATTTTCAGTAATTCCTAACGTATGTTCAAATTGAGCAGATAAAGATTTATCTTTTGTGACAGCAGTCCAACCATCATTTAACATTTTAACATCATATTTACCTGAATTTATCATAGGCTCTATTGTAAAAGTCATGCCAGGTTTTAAATCTGGTCCTGAGTTTTTACTTCCATAATGTAAAATGTTTGGTGGCTCATGAAATGTTGTACTTATACCATGACCACAAAAATCTCTAACAACAGAGTATCCTTTTTCTTCAACAAATGACTGAATTTCGTAACCAATATCGCCTAATTTAATTCCTGGTTTTAAAATTCTAATTGCTCTCATCATAGATTCGTAAGTAGCATCTATTAGATTGTTTAATTTAATTGGTGTTTTTCCAATACAAAACATTCTACTGGTATCACCATAATGTTCATCTACAATTGCAGTAACATCTACATTTACTGCATCACCATCTCTTAAGACTCTATCTGAGGGAATTCCATGGCACACAACATGATTTAATGAAGTACATAAAGATTTTGTAAAACCTCTATAGTAAAGTGGAGCAGAGTGTCCTCCATTATCTCTTATAAATTCATATCCCAATTTATCTATATAGTCTGTTGAGACACCTTCCTTAATGTTGTCTGTTAACATATCAAGTGTCCTTGCTGCTAAATCACCAGCAATTCTCATTTTTTCAAATTTTTCTTTATAATCACTCATCCAAAATTTTAAGTTTTTTATCTATAATAATTTTTTTTGAACTTATATCACATCTATAAGCTAGAAAATTTACTCCAGCTCTTTTAGCTTTTTTATAATTCTCATAATATTCTTCGTCTATATCTTTAGCTATTTTAAAATATTTCATATTTTGAATTTGAACTAAAAAGATCAAATAACCTTTATAACCTTTATTTATGGCATCAATAAGAGTTAATAAATGCTTAGAACCTCTTGAAGTAATGGCATCTGGAAACTCTGCAGTTTCTTTATCTCTAAATAAAGTAACGTTCTTGACCTCTACAAAGCTTTTCTTATTTTTTTTTTCTAGCAAAAAATCAAATCTAGTTTCCTTATTAAAGAATACCTCTGGTTTTATTTTATCGTTATTTTTTAATTCTTTGATCAAATTGTTTTCGATAGCATGACTTACTATCTTGTTAGCTATATGAGTGTTAACACCTACTAAATTTTTTCTTGATTTAATTATTTCAAGTCCAAACTTTAGTTTTCGCTTAGGATCATTATTTGGTAGTAAATAAACTTCATTACCTTCATCTAATAAACCTTTCATAGATCCTGTGTTAGGACAATGAGCTGTGACAATTTCTTTACCAAGTTTTATGTCGGTAAAAAACCTTTTGTAACGTTTGATTAGTTTGCCTTTTACTAAAGACTTGGTAAATTCCATGAGTAAATTATATATTTCATATGGATAAAAAAGCAAAATTTAAAGCTTCTATTTTAATTATTGGTAATGAAATTTTATCTGGAAGAACACAAGACACTAATACCTCAACATTAGCAACTTGGTTAAATTCTATAGGGGTAAAGGTTGATGAAGTTAGAGTAATTCCCGATGTAGAAAATATTATAGTTGAAACACTAAATTTACTTAGATCAAAATATGATTATGTTTTTACAACTGGAGGTATTGGGCCTACTCACGATGATATAACAGCTCAATCAGTTTCAAAAGCATTTGGAGTAAAATATGAAGTTCACAAAGAAGCTTTCAAAATTCTAGAAGAATATTATCAACCAGGAGAATTTAATGAGGGAAGACAGAAAATGGCATGGATGCCTGAAAATGCAAATCTTATTTTAAATCCAACAAGTGGTGCTCCAGGATTTAATGTTGAGAATGTTTATTCTCTGCCAGGGGTTCCTTCTATTTTAAAATCCATGTTAGGTGGATTAACAAATAATATAGTTGGAGGCGAACCAATCAAAAGCTTAACTATAAGTTTAAGAACAGTTGAAAGTGAAATAGCAAGTTCATTAACAAAAGTACAAAATAATAATTTGGATGTAGAGATTGGCAGTTACCCATTTTTTCATGCCGGTAAGCTTGGTGTATCGATAGTTATTAGATCAGAAGATCAAAATAAAATTGATGATTGTAATTCGCAGATTTTAAAATTTGTAAATGAAAAAAAAATTGAGGTAGTTGAGCGGTAATGTTGTATTTTGCTTATGGTAGCAATCTTCATCATTTTCAAATGAAACGAAGATGCAAAGACAGTGTTTTTTTAAAAAAAATAAATTTAAAAGATTTTAAATTAACATTTAGAAGCAAATATAGAGCAGCAGACATTGAGCCAAAAAAAAATTCAATCGTACCAGGTGGATTATTTGAAATTTCAAAAAGTGATGAGAAAAAGTTGGATGTTTATGAGGATTTTCCAATTTTATATAAAAAATACTATTTCAATTATTATGGAAAAAAAGTCATGACCTATACAATGGTTAAGAAATCTCCTTTTAAGTTTCCTACAGAAAGATATCTAAATATAGTTAAAAGAGGATATAAAGATTGCAAGTTAGATAAAAAATTTCTCACAAAAGCCTTACAATTTTAATTGAAATGTTTTTACACACAAAATTAGAGGATCGAAAACATCCAATAAGAGTAGCTTTTGTTGGATGTGGAAAATTTGTAAGTATGTTTTTATCACAATATTCCAACTTAAATAAAATTAAAATTGATAGCATAGTTGACCTCAATATTGATCAAGCAAAAAGAAATTGTTTAAAAAGTGGAGTAAGTAAAGAAGAGGTATCTAAAATCAATTTTACAACTTATCTTGATCAAATTATTGATAGAAATATTGAAATCTTTATTGAAGCAACAGGAAACCCTATTGTAGGCACTGTCCATGCAACAAGAATTTTAAAAGAAAAGAAACATTTGATTTTAGTTAATGTAGAGGCAGATATTACATGTGGAAAATATTTATCAGATTTAGCTAGAGAAAATGGAGTTATTTGTTCGATGGCTTATGGTGATCAACCTTCGTTAATTCTAGAACAAATTGAATGGGCTAGACTTAATGGTTTTGAAGTTATTTGTGCTGGAAAAGGAACAAAATACCATCCAAGTTTTGAATATTCTACACCTGATACAGTTTGGGGTCATTATGGTTTAACTAAAGAAAGAGCAGAGAGTGAGTCAGGAATGAATCCTAAAATGTTCAATAGTTTTTTATGTGGTGATAAATCTGCAATTGAAATGTGCGCAGTAAGCAATGCTGCAAATCTTAGATGTCCTTCTAACGGATTAACTTTTCCTCCAGTTGGGGTTTATGATATAGCAAAAAAATTAATACCAAAAAAAGATGGTGGATTAATTGATTTTGAAGGTCAAGTTGAAGTTATATCAAGTATTGATCTAAATAAAAAAGATATTCCTAATGACTTGAGGTGGGGCGTATACATTGTAATTAAAGCTCAAAATGAATATGTAAAAAATTGTTTTAAAGATTATGGAATGGTCACAGATTCCTCTGGAAACTACTCGGCAATATGGAGACCTTATCATTATATTGGTTTAGAACTTGCTCAGTCTATATATTCTATAGCGCTTGATAATAGAGCAACAGGTTATACAAAAAAATATAATGCAGATGTTGCAAGTGTTGCAAAAAAAGATTTAAAAGTTGGTGAAAAGCTCGACGGGGAAGGGGGGTTTTGTGCAAGAGGTAAATTAATTACATCTCAAAATTCAAAAAATGAAATGATTTTACCACTTGGTTTAACAGATAATGCAATATTGAAAAAAAATATCAACAAAGATGAAATAATAAAAATTGGTGATGTTGAGCTTAATTTGCCAAAAGAGGTAATAGAAGCTAGAGATTACCAATACAATTTAATATAGTTGAGTTATAAATAATTGTGGATATAACAGTGAAATTCATTAATGCCCTCGTGGTGAAATTGGTAGACACAAAGGACTTAAAATCCTTGCCGCTTGCGGAGTGCCAGTTCGAGTCTGGCCGAGGGCACCATTAAATGAACAAACTACAAATTATTTCTGATAAAAATAATAAATCCTTAAATATAAAAAATATTTTATTAAAAAAAATTAGTTCTAATAATTTTCAAAACAAAAATTTAACTATTGTTATTGGAGGTGATGGTTTTATGCTCCAAACTCTTAAAAGAAACAAAAATTCTAATAAATTTTTCTATGGGATTAACTCTGGAAACTACGGTTTTCTAATGAATAAATTTTCCTCAAAAGATATAATAAAAAACCTTTCCAAAGCAAATATGGTTTCAATTTCTCCTTTAGAGATGATTGTAAGAAATAAAAATAATCAAATCAAAAAATCTATTGCTATTAATGAAGTTTCTGTATTAAGACAGAGCAGACAAGCAGCTTCGTTATCAATTAAACAAGGTTCTAGGCAAATTATAAAAAAATTAGTTTCTGATGGAGTTTTGGTGTCTACACCTGCTGGAAGCACTGCTTACAATTTATCTGTTCATGGACCTATATTAAGTCTTCATTCAAAAAAATTATCCATATCTCCAATTAGCGCATTTAGACCAAGAAGGTGGAAGGGCAAAATAGTTAATGATAAATCTAAAATTGTTATCACAAATCTCAATCCATCTAAGAGACCCATTAGTGCAGTTGCAGATAATTTGGAAGTAAGAAATGCAAAATCTATTACTGTTAAAATAAATAATAAAATTAAGTTTAATCTTCTCTATGATAAAAATAGAAGTCTACAAAAAAAAATTAAAATTGAACAAATAAGAAAAGAAACAAGTTAGATTTAATGAATAAATTTAATCCAATTATAATAGTTGCTTTAGTTATATTTGTAGGATTTTTTGCATTTAAATTAATGTCATTCTTCGGTTGCTATGTTCGTATAGAGAATTTTTATAAGTGTTTGAAGTTAACTGCTTGGTAAAGAAAGTAGTGGTGCCCCCGCACGGATTCGAACCGCGGACCTATTGATTACAAATCAATTGCTCTACCAACTGAGCTACAAGGGCATGCGCAATAATTATTAATTATTTGTTAAATAATCAACTCTTTTTTTTTAAATAACTTAAATGATGAAACACTATTGCTGCACTATTTGATATATTCAAACTTTCTATTTCTTCATTGATATCAATTTTGACAAAAAAATCTGCATATTTTCCAGTGTGCTGCCTCATTCCAAATCCTTCTGATCCAAAAAGTAAAATATTATTTCCCTCCCATTTAACATCAGTAAAATCCTTTTGGCCCTTTGAATCAAAACCATAAACCCAAAAATTTTTTTCTCTTAAATTTTTTAAGGTAGAATTAATATTTGAAACTTCAAAAATATTTACATGCTCCATACATCCACTTGCTGATTTATACATTAGTTTACTATCCTTTGGAAAATGTCTCTCTTTAATTATTACACCATCAATTTTAAAAGATGCTGCACTTCTAATGAGCGAACCTATATTTCTTGGATCAGTAACTTCATCTAAACATACAAAGGTTAAATTATTTTTTCCTTTAATAAATTCTTTTAATTCTGGTTGGTCTAAATGTTCAATCTCAGCAACATATCCATTATGCATTAATTGTTCTTTTGATGAGTATTTGTCTAACTCTTTTTTTGATTTAAAATAGACTTTTACCTCTTCAAGAAGATTTTTATTTGGATTTTTTCTATGAATATTTTTTTTAGCATCCTCTGTCAAAAACACTCTTAAAACTTTCCTATTTGGATTACGTAATGCTTCCATTACCGCGTGTTGACCAACAATAAAAAAAGATGATTTATTCATAAAATTATGATGTGTTTTACACGCTTTTTAATAGTTTTTCTTAATAAATCACGTGTTGCATTTAGATAAATAAAATATATAAAACGCATGTTATTTGAAGCTATATTGAACAAGGGGACACTTCCCCAAAGGAGGGGTTCCAGAGCGGTCAAATGGGGCGGGCTGTAAACCCGTTGACTTCGGTCTTCGAAAGTTCGAATCTTTCCCCCTCCACCATTTAGTATAATTTTAAATAACAATGGAGTGTTACTCTTGGGGTTGTGCGGGTGTAGTTCAATGGTAGAACGCTAGCCTTCCAAGCTGGATGTAAGGGTTCGATTCCCTTTACCCGCTCCAAGAAATTAAAGTAAGAAACAAAAAAAAAAAACTGAGGTTAAAAAGAAATGTCAAAAGAAAAATTCGTACGAAGTAAACCCCACTGTAACATTGGGACTATTGGTCATGTCGACCATGGTAAAACAACTCTTACTGCAGCTATAACAAATGTATTAGCTGAAGCTGGTGGTGGAACAGCTGTAGCATACGATCAAATCGATAAAGCTCCAGAGGAAAAAGAAAGAGGAATTACAATTTCAACAGCGCACGTTGAATATGAAACTGAAAAAAGACACTATGCTCACGTAGACTGTCCTGGTCACGCTGACTATGTAAAAAATATGATTACTGGTGCAGCACAAATGGATGGAGCAATATTAGTTGTTAATGCAGCTGATGGTCCTATGCCACAAACAAGAGAACATATTCTTTTAGGAAGACAAGTTGGTATTCCAGCAATTGTTGTTTACTTAAATAAAGTAGACCAAGTTGATGATAAAGATATGATTGAACTTGTAGAAGAAGAAATTAGAGAACTTTTAACTTCATACAAATATCCTGGAGATACAACTCCAATAGTTAAAGGTTCAGCTTTAGCAGCAGTTGAAAAAAGAGATGATGAAATTGGAAAAAATTCAATTTTAGAATTAATGAAAGCTGTTGACGAACATATCCCGCAACCAGCTAGAGAAGTTGACAAACCATTCTTGATGCCGGTTGAGGACGTATTTTCAATTTCAGGAAGAGGAACAGTTGCAACTGGAAGAGTAGAATCTGGTGTAATTAAAACTGGTGAGGAAGTTGAAATCGTTGGAATTAAAGAAACAAAAAAATCAGTTTGTACTGGAGTAGAAATGTTTAGAAAACTTTTAGACTCAGGTGAAGCTGGTGATAACGTAGGAATTTTATTGAGAGGTATTGAAAGAACTGACATTGAAAGAGGTCAAGTTCTTTGCAAGCCCGGATCAATAACTCCTCATACTAAATTTGAAGCTCAAGCCTATATTCTTAAAAAAGACGAGGGTGGAAGACACACTCCTTTCTTTACAAAATATAGACCACAGTTTTATTTTAGAACAACAGACGTTACAGGAGAAGTAGAATTACCAGCAGGTACTGAAATGGTTATGCCAGGTGATGATGCTAAATTCACTGTTAAACTGATTACACCTATTGCAATGGCAGAAAAATTAAACTTTGCTATTAGAGAAGGTGGTAGAACTGTTGGAGCAGGAGTAGTAACTAAAATTATAGAGTAACTCTATAAATAGGAGTGTAGCTCAATTGGTAGAGCGCCGGTCTCCAAAACCGGAGGCTGAGGGTTCGAGTCCCTCCGCTCCTGCCAATTTGAGCTAAAGAATTATGAAGAACCCGATTAAATTTATTCAGGAAGTAAAACAAGAGGCTTTCAAAGTTACTTGGCCTACTTGGAAAGAAACTTTGCAAGGTGCTTTAATGGTATTTGTTATGGCGGTTGTAATGTCTTTATTTTTTCTTTTATTGGATCAGGTACTTAAATTCTTCTTAGAACTGTTGTTAAAGGTGAGTATTTAATGAAAAATTGGTACATTGTTCAATCACACTCCAGTTTTGAAAATAAAGTTGCTTCATTAATTAAAGAAGAAGCAGATAAGGCTAAAATAAGTGAGAAATTTGAAGAAATTATAGTTCCAACTCACGATGTTACGGAAGTTAAAAGAGGAAAGAGAATTCAAAGAAAAAAGAAATATTTTCCTGGATACGTACTAATAAAGAGTGAAATGGATAACAATATTTATCATATGATCAAAGGAATAAAGAGAGTTAGTGGTTTCCTTGGATCAAAAGGCATCCCAGTACCTGTTTCTGATAAGGAAGTTGAGAAGATTTTAGGCCAAATTAAAGATGGTGTGGCTCAGCCAAAATCTGGTATAGATTACAGCGTTGGTGAAAAAGTTCAGGTTGTTGATGGTCCATTTGCATCATTTAATGGAATGATTGAAGAAATTGATGAAGAAAAAGCTAGACTTAAGGTGTCAGTTTCTATATTTGGTCGTCCAACACCGGTAGATTTAGAATATAACCAAGTTGAGAAAGTAAGTTAATGGCAAAAGAAATAAGTGGATTTATAAAGTTACAAATTAAAGGCGGACAAGCTAATCCCGCTCCTCCTGTTGGTCCTGCTTTAGGTCAGCGTGGCGTTAATATAATGGAATTTTGTAAAGCATTTAATGACAAAACAAAATCTATGGCTGGAAAACCTGTTCCAGTTGAAATTACTGTTTATAAAGATAAAAAATTTGATTTTAAAATTAAATCGCCACCAGCATCTTTTTATATTAAAGAAGCTGTTAAATTAAAAGGTGGATCAAAAGAACCAGGAAGAAATATTGTAGCTTCAATTTCTAAAAAACAATTAGAAGATATTGCTAAAGAAAAAATGAATGATTTAAATGCTCACGATATAAATGAAGCAGTAAAAATTATTGCAGGTTCAGCTAGATCAATGGGTATAGAGGTAAAAGAATAATGGCTTCAAAAAGATATAAAAAATTACCTGAAAAAACTAAAGACTTAAATGCAGAGTCTATTGAAAAATTATTACCCGAGCTTAAAAAAAACTGCACAACAAAATTTGATGAATCTTTAGATTTAAGTTTCCAAATAAATAACAAACAAAAGAAAAGTGAAGTCAACATTAGAACTGTGGTAAATCTTCCAGGAGGAACAGGTAAGAAAGTAAAAGTTGCTGTTGTTTGTGAAGATAATAAAGCGCAAGAGGCAAAAGATGCAGGCGCTGATATTGTTGGAGGAGATGAGTTTGTTGAACAAATCAAAGGTGGAGATTTAAATTTTGAAAAATTGATTTGCACACCTGGGATGATGATCAAACTTTCGAAATTAGGAAAAGTTTTAGGTCCAAAAGGATTAATGCCAAATCCTAAACTTGGTTCAGTATCTGAAAATATTAAACAAGCAGTTACTGATGCAAAATCAGGACAAGTTGAAATTAGAAATGATAAAGATGGAAACATTGGAGTAAGTATTGGAAAAAAATCATTCAGTGATGATCAATTATTGAAGAATTATAATGCAATAATAGATGCATTAGAAAAAGAAAAATCTAACAACACACTCAAAGGTGATTTAATAAAAGGTGTTTTTGCAACTTCTACTATGGGTGTTTCATACAAAGTTAAATTAGGAAAATCGATATAGTTATGATGAACAAAGAACAAAAGAAAAATTATATTGAAGAAATGACTTCTAAATTTGAGAGTAGTAAAGCTGTGATGGTTACACACTATCAAGGCTTAACAATGACTCAATTAGATGATTTAAGAGCAAAAATGAGAGAGCATGGTATCGTCTTTAAGATCACTAAAAACAGAATCACAAAATTAGCATTAGAAAAAACTAAGTGTAAAGATTTATCCAATCTTTTCACAGGTCCAACAGCGGTTGCATTTGGTGAAGATGCAATAATGTCTGCAAGGATCTTATCCAAATTTGCTAAAGATAATGAAAATCTCAAATTAATTGGCGGAATAATGGATGATGAGGTCCTGGATCAGGCCGGTGTCCAAAATGTTGCTAGTTTACCTACACTTGATGAAGCAAGAGCTAATATTGTAGGTATTTTAAACGCTCCAGCCTCAAAATTAATTAGTATTTTGCTTGCACATTCGGAAAAAATGAGTAGTTTGTCCGCAGAAAATTCTGAAACACAACCCAAAGAGTAGAAAAATATGCCTGACCTAAATAAAATTATTGAAGACTTATCAAGTTTGACTGTCGCTGAAGCAGCCGAACTTTCAAAACAGTTAGAAGAAAAGTGGGGTGTAACTCCAATGGCAGCAGCAGCTCCAGCAGCAGCAGGTGGTGCAGCTCCAGCAGAAGAAAAAGATGATTTCACTATCATGTTAGTTTCTGCAGGTGATAAAAAAATTAATGTTATCAAAGAAGTAAGAGCAGCTACTTCATTAGGTTTAAAAGAAGCAAAAGATCTTGTAGAGGGAGCACCAAAAGAAGTTAAATCTGGTGTTAACAAAAAAGATGCCGAAGAGATCAAAGCCAAGTTAGAAGCTGCTGGCGCAAAAGTAGAACTTAAATAAATTAATTAGAAAGAATTCAAATACTGGTTATTTTTAATCAGTATTAATAAATATAGATGCAATTATCTTTTACTGAAAAGAAAAACATTAGAAAAAGTTTTGGTAAACTAAAAGAAAGCTTATCAATTCCAAATCTTATTGAAGTTCAAAAAAATTCTTACAAAGAATTAACCGAATTCTATGCTGAAACCGAATTAACAAAAGGTTTTGATAGAGTTTTTAAAAGTATTTTTCCAATTGAAGATTTAAATGACAAAGCAACTCTTGAATATGTTTCATACAGGTTAGAAAAACCTAAATTTGATGTTGAAGAATGTATAACAAGAGGTCTAACTTATTCTTCAGCTCTTAAATGTACTTTAAGATTAGTTGTTTACGAAATAGATCAAGAAAACAATACTAAAGATATTTTATCAGCAAAAGAACAAGAAGTTTACATGGGTGAAGTACCTATGATGACTAATAGTGGAACGTTTATTACCAATGGTGTTCAACGTGTTGTTGTAAACCAAATGCATAGAAGTCCAGGAGTTTTCTTTGACCATGATAAAGGAAAAACTCATGCAAGTGGAAAATTATTATTTAATTGTAGAGTAATACCTAACAGGGGATCATGGTTAGATTTTGAATATGATGTTAAAGATTTTTTATATTTTAAAATTGATAGAAAGAAAAAAATATTTGCTTCAACGTTACTTTTAGCTTTAGGTTTTTCTAAATCAGAAATTGTTGATGAGTTTTATGATAGTGAGCAATATACTTTTGATCCTAAGACAGAAAAATGGAAAACTAAATTTAATCCTGAGAATTACAAGGCTAAAAATTTTTCTGAAGAAGTAATTGATGCAAAAACTGGTAAAATAGTAATCAAACTAGGTGATAAAATTAATTTTTTAAATGCTAAAAAATTAGCTAATGACGGACTTAAAGATATTTTAGTTTCAAGAGAATCTCTTTTTGGAAAATTCTTACATAGAGATGTTAAAGTAAGTGATGAAGAAGAAGGTACTTTTAAAATTGGTACCGAACTTAATGATACAATTATTCAACAAATACTGGATGCAAATGTTCACTCTTTGCAAATATCCGTAACAAATTCCATAAATAAAGGACCATATTTATTAACAACAGTTTTAGCTGACAAAAATAACTCTAAAGATGAAGCTATAACTGAAATATATAAAATGCTAAGACCTGGAGAGCCACCTACAATAGAGATAGCCACTCAAATATTTAACAATCTTTTCTTTAGCTCAGACAGATACGATCTATCTGATGTTGGTAGAGTGAAAATGAATTCAAGACTAAACCAAGAGTGTTCTGATAAAATTACGATCTTAAGAAATGATGACATCATTGCAATTATTCACAAAATGTTAGATTTGCGTGATGGTAAGGATGATGTTGATGACATTGATCATTTAGGAAATAGAAGAGTACGTTCTGTAGGTGAGTTAGTTGAAAACCAAGCGAGAATTGGTGTTTACAGAATGGAAAGGGCTATTAAAGAAAAAATGACTACTCTTGATGTTGAGTCTGCGATGCCGCAAGATTTAATTAACGCAAAACCGCTAACTGTTTCATTGAAAGATTTTTTTGCTAGCTCTCAACTTTCACAGTTTATGGATCAAACGAACCCATTATCTGAAATTACACATAAAAGAAGAGTTTCTGCTCTTGGCCCAGGTGGACTAACTAGAGAAAGAGCAGGATTTGAAGTTCGAGACGTTCACCCAACCCATTATGGAAGAATTTGTCCAATTGAGACTCCAGAGGGACCAAACATCGGTTTGATAAATAGTTTATCAACTTATGCAAAAATAAATAAATATGGCTTTATTGAAAGCCCATATAAAAAAGTAAAAGATGGGGTTGTGCAAGATAAAGTTGAGTATTTATCTGCAATGGAAGAAACCAAATTTACAATTGCACAAGCAAATACAAAGTTAGATAAAAATGGAAAGATAGTTGAGGAACTTGTTTCTTGCAGACAAAATTTAAACTTCCTTTTATCAAAACCAGATGCAATTGATTATATCGATGTTTCACCAAAACAACTTGTTTCTGTTGCAGCATCTTTAATACCTTTCTTGGAAAATGATGATGCTAACAGAGCTCTAATGGGTTCTAACATGATGAGACAAGCAGTTCCTCTTTTAAAACCAGAATCTCCATTGGTTGGTACTGGAATTGAAAGTGATGTGGCTTTAGACTCTGGTGTAACTATTGTTGCTAAGAGAGATGGAGTTGTTGATAAAATTGACGGTAAGAGAATTGTTATTAAAGTAACAGAAGAAACTGATTTTAGTGAATCAGGAGTAGATATTTATAATTTACAAAAATTTAAAAGATCAAACCAAAATACGTGTATTAACCAAAGACCACTTGTTAGAGTTGGTGATAAAGTTAAATCCGGTGATATTATTGCAGATGGTCCTTCAACAAAATTAGGTGAATTAGCACTTGGAAAAAATGTAACAGTAGCATTTATGCCATGGCAAGGTTACAACTTTGAAGACTCAATTTTGATTTCAGAAAGATGTGTAACTGACGATGTATTTACTTCAGTACATATTGAAGAATATGAAATAATGGCAAGAGACACAAAACTTGGAGAAGAAGAAATTACCAGGGATATTCCTAATGTTAACGAGGAAGCTTTAAAAAATCTTGATGAATCAGGAATAGTTTACATTGGAGCTGAAGTAAACGCTGGAGATATTTTAGTTGGAAAAGTTACACCAAAAGGTGATTCAGCATCAGGACCAGAAGAAAAACTATTAAGATCAATTTTTGGAGAAAAAGCTATTGATGTTACTGATACATCTTTGAGAATGTCACGAGGTGCTAGTGGTACAGTTGTCGATGTAAGAGTATTTAACAGACATGGTATTGAAAAAGACGAAAGATCAATAACTATTGAAAGAGCTGAAATTGAACAAGTTCAGCAAGATAAATTAGTAGAGGAAGAAATTTTAGAGAGAAGCATTAAACAAAGAGCTTCACAAATTTTATCAGGATCATCATTAACTAAAAAAGTAAAAGATTTATCTGAAGGAACAAAACTTGATTTTGATGCAATTAATAATCTATCTATAAATGATGTATTTAAAATTACAGTTGGAAATGTAAATGATGAAGCGACTTTGGCACAACTTAAAGATCAATACAACAAAGCAAAACAAGACATTACAGAAAGATTTGAGGATAAAGTTTTAAAAATTAGAAGTGGTGATGATTTATTACCAAGTGTTATGAAAATGGTAAAAGTTTTTGTAGCTATTAAGAGAAGATTAAGACCAGGTGATAAAATGTCAGGAAGACATGGTAATAAGGGCGTCGTTAGTAAAATAGTACCAGTTGAAGATATGCCATACAGAGAAGATGGTAGACCAGTTGATATTGTTTTAAATCCTCTAGGTGTTCCAAGTAGGATGAATGTAGGTCAAATTTTAGAAACTCACCTTGGTTGGGCTTGTAAAGAATTTGGTGAACAGATTAAAAATTTAGTTAACGAAAATAATAAAAAAATTGAAAGAACTGAAAAAATAGAAAAATTTTTAAAATCTGTTTATGGAGAAGATACTTTCAATGAAAAAGTAGACAAATTAAGTAAGAACGAATTTAAAGACCTGTGTGAAAATTTACAAAATGGGATTGCAATATCCACTCCTGTTTTTGATGGCGCTAAAGAGAAAAATGTAACTGACATGTTAGAGTTAGCGAACTTACCAGGATCTGGACAAACTTATTTATGGGATGGAAGAACTGGAGAAAAATTTGACAGACCAGTTACAGTTGGAATAATTTATATGCTGAAACTTCATCATTTAGTTGAAGATAAAATTCATGCAAGATCTACAGGTCCTTACAGTTTGGTTACACAACAACCTCTTGGTGGTAAAGCACAATTAGGTGGTCAAAGATTTGGAGAAATGGAAGTATGGGCTCTTGAAGCTTACGGAGCTTCTTATACTTTGCAAGAAATTTTGACTGTAAAATCTGATGATGTTGCAGGAAGAGTTAAAGTTTACGAAACTATAGTTAAAGGTGAAGAGAATTTCGAGTCTGGTATTCCAGAGTCATTTAACGTCTTAGTTAAAGAAATTAAATCATTAGCATTAAACGTGGAGCTTAATTAATGAAAAAAGAATTAACTGATTTATTTAAAGGAAGCGAAATTTCAGAAGCGCAAAATTTTAATAGTATTAAAATTTCTTTAGCTAGTCCTGAGAAAATTAAATCTTGGACATTTGGTGAAATTAAAAAACCTGAAACTATAAATTATAGAACCTTTAGACCAGAGAAAGATGGTCTATTCTGTGCAAGAATTTTTGGACCAATCAAAGATTATGAATGTTTGTGCGGAAAGTATAAACGAATGAAATTTAGAGGTATTATTTGTGAAAAATGTGGTGTTGAGGTAACAAAATCTAATGTAAGAAGAGAGAGAATGGGCCACATTAATCTCGCAACTCCTGTGGCACATATTTGGTTTTTGAAATCATTACCAAGTAGAATTGCACTTGCGGTAGATATGAAGTTGAAAGAAATCGAGAGAGTTCTTTATTTTGAAAACTTTATAGTAATTGAACCGGGATTAACTGGTTTGCAAAAAAACCAACTTTTAAATGAAGAAGAATTAGCAAAATATCAAGATGAATTTGGAGAAGAAAGCTTTACTGCAGGTATTGGAGCAGAAGCTGTTCTTGAGATGTTAAAAAATCTTGACTTAGAATTAGAGAGAAAAAATCTTGTTAGCTTTATTAAAGAGACTAAATCTAAAGTTAATGAAGAAAGAGCAATTAAGAGATTAAAATTAATAGAGTCATTTATCGAAACTGGTCAAAAACCAGAATGGATGATTATGACTGTGGTTCCTGTTATTCCACCAGAATTAAGACCATTGGTTCCGCTAGATGGGGGTAGATTTGCTACTTCAGATCTTAACGATTTATATAGAAGAGTTATTAACAGAAATAATAGATTAAAAAGATTAATGGATCTTAAAGCTCCAGACATCATTGTTAGAAATGAAAAAAGAATGCTTCAAGAATCTGTTGATGCTCTTTTCGATAATGGAAGAAGAGGTCGTGTTATTACTGGAACAGGTAAAAGACCACTTAAATCTCTTGCAGAAATGCTTAAAGGAAAGCAAGGTAGATTTAGACAAAACTTGTTAGGAAAAAGGGTAGATTACTCTGGAAGATCAGTAATCGTTGTCGGTCCAGACTTAAAATTACATGAGTGTGGATTGCCAAAAAAAATGGCTTTGGAGTTATTTAAACCATTTTTATACGCAAGATTAAATAAATTAGGATTAGCATCTACAATCAAACAAGCTAAAAAATTAGTAGAGAAAGAAACTAATGCTGTATGGGATGCGTTAGAGTTAATCGTAAGAGAGCACCCTGTTTTATTAAATAGAGCACCAACACTTCATAGACTTGGTGTTCAAGCTTTTGAACCAAAATTAATTGAAGGTGATGCAATTGAGCTACACCCATTAACTTGTGCAGCTTTTAATGCTGATTTTGATGGTGACCAAATGGCTGTTCATGTACCTTTAAGTCTAGAAGCTCAGTTGGAAGCAAGAATATTAATGCTATCAACAAACAACATTCTATCTCCTTCAAATGGCAAACCAATAATCGTTCCAAGTCAGGATATGATTTTAGGAATATATTATCTTTCTCAGGAACCAGTATCGGATAAACCATCTGGATACTTTACTAATTCTGATCAAATAGAGTTTGCATTATCTTCAGGTGAAATTAACGTTCATAGCACTATTATTTCAAGATATGAAACTGTTGATGACAAAGGAAATAAGAAGATTGAAAAATACACATCAACTGCAGGAAGATTTTTATTAGCCAACCTATTACCAAAAAATAGCAATATTAAATTTTCATTAGTTGATAGATTGCTACCAAAAAAAGTTGTTTCCGAAATAATTGATGTTGTTTTCAGATTCTGTGGTCAGAAAACGACAGTTATTTTCTGTGATAAACTTAAAGATTTAGGATTTAAGCATGCATTTAAAGCTGGAATTTCATTTGGAAAAGATGATTTAATTATTCCTGAAAATAAAACTCAATTAATTGATGATACTAAAAAATTAATTGCTGATTATGAAACTCAATATGCAGAAGGTTTGATTACAAGAGGCGAGAAGTACAACAAGGTTGTTGACGCATGGTCTAAATGTACAGATAAAGTTGCGGGTGAAATGATGAAAAGAATTTCTGCAACTGAAAAAACAGAAGAGGGCTTAAAAATAAATTCAGTATTTATGATGGCTGATAGCGGAGCCAGAGGTTCAGCAGCGCAAATGAAACAATTAGCTGGTATGAGGGGATTAATTGCAAAACCTTCAGGTGAAATTATTGAAAGTCCAATTATCTCTAACTTTAAAGAAGGTTTAACAGCTTTAGAGTATTTTAATTCTACACACGGAGCAAGAAAAGGATTAGCAGATACTGCGCTTAAAACAGCAAGCTCTGGATATTTAACAAGAAGATTGTGTGATGTTGCTCAAGATTTAACAGTAACAAAAATTAAATGTGAAGAACCAGGTTTTATTGAACTATCAGAGATCTTAGAAGGTGGTAATGTAGTTGTTAGTTTGGCAGAAAGAGCACTAGGTAGAGTTACAGCTGCTGAGGTGAAAAATCCATTAAGTGGTGAGGTAATAATTAAAAAGTCGGAAATGATTGACGAGGCAGGTTGTGATAAAATTGATGCAGCAGGTGTTAAATCTATAAAAGTTTATTCAGTAATGACTTGTAGTTCTAAAGAGGGTGTGTGCGCTACTTGTTATGGAAGAGACTTATCTAGAGGTAAAATGGTGCATGTGGGTGAAGCCATTGGTATGATTTCAGCTCAATCAATTGGAGAACCAGGTACGCAGTTAACGATGAGAACATTCCACGTTGGGGGAACAGCTTCTGTTAAACAAGATAACCAAATTATCAGCAAAAGCGATGGAACATTAAAAATTATTAACTCAAATATTTTAGAAGATTCAAAAAAGAATTTAATTGTTATGGGAAGAAATACTCAACTTTCTATTGAGGATGATAAAGGAGTTCAAATAGCAGTTTATAAAGTTGCTTATGGATCAAGATTATTTTTTAATAATGGAGATAAAGTTAAAGCAAATACAAAAATTTGTGAGTGGGATCCATATACAACTCCAGTTATTGCTGAAAAGAGTGGTATTGCAAGTTATGTTGATTTGATAGATGGTGTTTCAATTCAAGAAACTACTGATGATGCAACTGGTATATCATCAAAATCTGTAATTGATTGGAGAGGTCAATCTAAGAGTACAGATTTAAAACCAAGAATTACTTTAAGAGATGAAAAAGGAAATGTAATTAAAAAAGCAGATGACAATGAAGCTAGATATTACTTAGTACCAGATTCGATTTTATCAATTAAAGATGGTCAAAAAGTTTATGCTGGCGATGTTATTGCAAGATTACCTAAAGAAACAACAAAAACTAAAGATATTACCGGAGGTCTTCCAAGAGTAGCTGAACTTTTCGAAGCTAGAAAAGCTAAGGACAGTGCTATTATTGCTGAAAATGATGGAAGCGTTGTTTTTGGAAAAGAAGTTAGAGGTAAACAAAGAATTTCAATTGTTCCAGAAGACGGATCAGAACCATCAAATTATTTAATTCCAAAAGGAAAACACATTAACTTTAATCCTGGTGAAAAAATTCAAAAAGGTGAATATCTTTTAGATGGACAGCCATTACCGCATGATATTTTAAGAATTTTAGGTATTAAAGAATTAACAGAATATTTTGTTAATCAAGTTCAAGAAGTATATCGATTACAAGGTGTAATTATTAACGATAAACATATTGAAACAATTCTAAGACAAATGCTTAAGAAAGTTGAAGTTAAGGTATCTGGAGATTCAAGCTATTTACCGGGTGAAGTAGTTGATAGAATCAAGTTTGATAATACTAATGAAAAATTAGTTGCTGAAGGCAAAACTCCTGCAGTTGGAGAAAGAGTTTTAATGGGTATTACTAAAGCTTCACTTCAAACAGAATCATTCATTTCTGCTGCATCTTTCCAAGAGACAACAAGAGTATTAACAGACGCTGCAATTAAAGGGAAAGTTGATCCATTAAACGGTTTAAAAGAGAACGTAATAGTTGGAAGATTAGTTCCCGCTGGAACGGGTAATATCAAGAACAGATGGAACAACAAGGCCTTAGAAGATGATAATAGCTTCTTAGCAGAACAAGATAAACTTGAAGCTTCTGAGCCTGAAGAAACACAAGTAAATCAATAAAAAAATCACCTAAAAATTGCAGTTTTAGTTTGACAATAGCTGATTAATAAGTATTTTGGCGATGTTTTTGGTTGGAATGTAGTGCTCTTGAGGTACTAAACGCTGCCACAAAATAACCTGTCAGTTATTTTCATCTCAAAAATAAATTAATTAATTTTAAAAAAAAATTATGCCAACTATTAATCAGTTGTTAAGAAAAAAAAGAGTTAAACAAGTTTCTAGGAACAAAGTTCCTGCTTTACAGAAGCAACCTTTGAAAAGAGGTGTTTGTGTTAAAGTTTATACAACCACTCCAAAAAAACCAAACTCTGCATTAAGAAAAGTTGCTAGAGTTAGATTGTCAAACGGTTTTGAAGTAACTGCTTATATTCCAGGCGAAGGTCATAACTTACAAGAACACTCAGTAGTACTAATTAGAGGTGGAAGGGTTAAAGATTTACCTGGTGTTAGATATCATATCTTAAGAGGAAATTTAGATACACAAGGTGTTGCAAATAGAAAACAGAGAAGATCTTTATACGGAACAAAAAAAGGTAAATAATGTCTAGAAAAAAAACTCAACCCAAAAAAAATGTAGTTCCTGATCCAAAATTTAATTCAACTATAATTCCAAAATTAATAAATAACATCATGTATGATGGTAAAAGAGGAATTGCTGCAAAAATAGTTTATGAAGCAATAGAGAAAATTAAAACAAAAACTAAAGACGAGCCTATAAATATTTTCAATGAAGCGATTAACAATATCAAACCAACAGTAGAAGTTAGATCACGAAGAGTAGGTGGTGCAACTTACCAAGTGCCTGTTGAGGTAAAAAGTAAAAGAGCCCAAGCGCTTGCAATAAGATGGTTAGTTGATTCAGCTAGAAAAAGAAAAGACAAACACATGGCAGATAAAATTTTTAACGAACTGTATGATGCTTATGAAAAAAAAGGTGCTGCAGTAAAAAAACGAGAGGATGTTCATAAAATGGCAGAGTCTAATAAGGCATTTGCTCATTTTAGATGGTAAAAATTTATGGCTAGAACTCATACATTAGATAAATATAGAAACATTGGAATCATGGCCCACATAGACGCTGGTAAAACAACTACTACAGAAAGAATTTTATATTATACAGGAAAAAGTCATAAAATTGGTGAAGTACATGATGGTGCTGCAACAATGGATTGGATGGAGCAAGAACAAGAGAGAGGTATCACAATTACTTCTGCAGCAACAACTTGTTTCTGGAATGACCACAGAGTTAATATAATTGATACTCCGGGCCACGTCGATTTTACAATTGAAGTAGAAAGATCTTTAAAAGTACTAGATGGTGCTGTGGCTGTATTTGATGGAGTTGCTGGTGTAGAGCCTCAATCTGAGACAGTATGGAGACAGGCAGACAAATACAAAGTTCCGAGAATTTGTTTTGTAAATAAACTTGATAGAACTGGTGCTGATTTCTTTAGATGTGTTGATATGATCAGAGATAGATTGGGTGCTAAACCATTAGTTTTACAAGTACCTATTGGAATTGAAGCTTCATTAACTGGAGTTGTTGATTTAGTTAAAATGAAAGCCCAAGTATGGAAAAATGAAGCACTAGGCGCAGAGTGGGAATATAAAGATATACCTGATGATTTAAAAGAAATTTCAGAAAAATACAGAACCGAACTAATTGAGTCTGCAGTTGAGCAAGACGAAAAGTTAATGGAAGCGTATTTAAACGGCGATGAAATTAAAGAGGAAGATTTAGTTAAATGTATCAGAAAAGGAACTTTAAATTTTAGCTTTGTTCCTGTTTTAACTGGTTCAGCTTTTAAAAATAAAGGTGTTCAACCTTTATTAGATGCTGTTATTAATTACCTTCCAAGTCCAGTAGATATTGGATCTATTAAGGGAACTAAAGTTGGTTCAGATGATGAAATTGAAATGAAGTTTGAGGATGGATCATCTTTTTCAGGTTTAGCATTTAAAGTTGCAAATGATCCTTTTGTTGGTTCATTAACATTTGTTAGAATTTATTCTGGTACAATTAAATCTGGTACAGCTGTGTACAATTCTTCATCAGATAAAGAAGAAAGAGTTGGTCGTATGCTTTTAATGCATGCAAACTCTAGAGAAGATATTAAAGAAGCAAATGCAGGTGATATTGTTTCTTTGGCAGGTTTAAAAAATACTATGACAGGTCATACTTTGTGTGACAAAGAAAATCCTGTTTTATTAGAGCCAATGGAATTCCCTGAACCAGTAATTGAAATTGCTGTTGAGCCTAAAACAAAAGGTGACCAAGAAAAAATGGGTGAAGCTTTAGCAAGATTAGCTAAAGAAGATCCATCATTTAGAGTATCATCTGACGAGGAATCTGGTCAAACAATCATCAAAGGAATGGGTGAGTTACACTTAGATATTATTGTTGATCGTATGAAAAGAGAATTTAAAGTTGAAGCAAATGTTGGAGCTCCACAAGTTGCTTACAGAGAGACAATAGAAAAATCAGCTGAATTTGAATATATACATAAAAAACAAAGTGGTGGCGCTGGTCAATTCGCTAAAGTAAAATTATTTGTTGAACCTCAAGAACCAGGTAAGGGTAGAGAAGTTGAAAGTGCCATTAAAGGTGGAGCTATTCCAAAAGAATTTATCCCCGGTGTTGAAAAAGGTATTGAGACAGTTTCTGATAGTGGAATATTAGCAGGTTTTCCTATGATTGATTACAAAGTAACAATTGTTGATGGTTTGCATCATGATGTAGACTCAAGTGTTCTAGCATTTGAACTTGCCAGCAGAGCATGTTTTAAAGAAGCTTGCACTCAAGGTGGATTAAAGCTTTTAGAGCCCATTATGAGAGTAGAAGTTGTTACTCCAGAAGATTATATGGGTGATGTAATTGGTGATCTAAACAGTAGAAGAGGCCAAATTAGCACTCAAGAGCAAAGAGGTAATGCAACTGTAATCACGGCAATGGTTCCTTTAGCAAATATGTTTGGCTACATAAACAATCTAAGGTCAATGTC
Source organism: Candidatus Pelagibacter sp. HIMB1506 (assembly GCF_052047935.1). Taxonomy (NCBI): domain Bacteria; kingdom Pseudomonadati; phylum Pseudomonadota; class Alphaproteobacteria; order Candidatus Pelagibacterales; family Candidatus Pelagibacteraceae; genus Candidatus Pelagibacter; species Candidatus Pelagibacter sp. HIMB1506. Next base: position 412,400 of record NZ_JBNAIS010000001.1, read on the forward strand.
TCAAGGAAGAGCGCAATATTCAATGTTCTTTGATCATTATTCTAAAGTTCCACAAAACGTTCAAGATGAAGTAACTAAAAAGGTAGCAGGTTAATGGAAAAACAAAATATTAGAATTAAACTAAGAGCATACGATAATAAAGTTTTGGATGCTTCTACCGAAGAAATAGTTAATACAGTTAAAAGAACTGGAGCTACTATAAAAGGTCCAATACCACTTCCTACTAGAATTGAAAGATATACAGTTTTAAGATCTCCACACATTGATAAAAAAAGTAGAGAGCAATTTGAGTCTAGAACTCACAAAAGATTAATAGATATTATAGAACCAACACCACAAACAGTAGAAGCTTTAATGAAATTAGACTTAGCTTCAGGTGTAGATGTGGAGATAAAAATTTAATTATGAGCGAGATAGCTTTATTAGGTAAGAAAATTGGCATGACTAGAGAATTTTATAAATCTGGTCAGTTGGTGCCTGTTACAGTTCTTAAAGTTGAAAAAGCTAGAGTTATTCAAGTAATTGAGGAAGAAAAAAGAGGTTACAAAGCTGTTCAACTTGGATATGGAAAAATTAAAAATTCAAAATTAACAAAAGCAATGAAAGGTGTTTTTGCAAAGAAAAACACTGAAGCTAAGAAAAAATTAAAAGAATTTAGAGTAAACGATACTTCTGCTTACAAAGAAGGAAATGAATTTGGTTTAGAAATTTTCAAAGATATAAAATTTGTAGACACAAGATCAAAAACGATTGGTAAAGGTTTTGCTGGTGCAATGAAGAGACATAATTTTGGAGGCTTAAGAGCTAGCCATGGTGTTTCTATTTCTCATAGAGCTCATGGTTCAACCGGACATAGTCAAGATCCAGGTAAAGTTTTTAAAGGAAAAAAAATGGCTGGTCATATGGGTGATAAGTTAAGAACAATGCAAAATATCGAAATAATAAAAACAGATTTAGAAAATGAGTTACTTTATTTAAAGGGATCCATTCCAGGATCAAAAAATGCTGAAGTGATGGTTAAAAAATCAGTAAAAAATATAAACAAAATGACAATCAGTGAAAAGCAAGCTGCTGCTGAGGAAGCAAAAAAAACACCAGATAAAAAGAAAAAATAATGAAATTAGATAAAATTAGCATAGACGGAAAAAAAGATACTATTGAAGTCTTAGATAAAATATTTTATGCAAAAATTAATCAAAAGTTAGTTGCTAGTGTTTTATACAAAACAAATGCCAACTACAAAGGTAGACACGCTAAAACTAAACAACAAAATGAAGTAAAAGGTCCAACATCAAAAATTTATGCACAAAAAGGAACTGGTGGAGCAAGACACGCTAGTAGAAAAGCTCCTATTTTTGTTGGTGGTGGTATAGCTCATGGTCCAAAAGGTGAATTAGCTTACAAAAAAAGAAAGTTAAATAAAAATGAAAAGAAACAAAGTGTTGCTTCTTTAATTACTGAAAAAAATAATAATAAGAACTTATTAATTTTAAATGATTTTAATTCTGAAATTAAAAAAACAAAAGAAATGAATTCAATAATTAATAAACTAGAGATTTCTAATTCATTAATTATACTCGATAAAAACTCTAAAGATAAGATAGAAAAATCTGTAAGAAATATTCCTAACGTAAAAGTTACTGACGTAAATCATTTTAGTGCTTACGATATTATAAAATTTAAGAAAGTAGTTTTTACTGAAAGCTCAGTAAAAGAATTGGAGAAAAGGTTTTCTTAATATGGATAAAATTCATTTATACGATAAAATTCTTTTTCCAGTTGTTACTGAGAAATCAACAAATCTATCAGAATTGAACAAAATTACTTTTAAGGTTCCTGATGGTGCTAATAAAAAAAACCTAAAAAAAAATATTGAAAAAATTTTTAAAGTTAATGTCACTAAAATTAACATCATCAATAAACAAAATAGAACTAAACTCACTAGAGGTAAAAAAGTGAAAGTTTCAGGATACAAAAAAGCTATTATAACTCTAAAAAAAGGTCAAAGCATTGATCTAACAACAGGAATTTAAGAAAATGGCATTAAAAACTTTTAAACCATACACAAAATCTACCAGAGGTACTATTTTAGTAGATAGAACAGGTCTATGGAAAGGCAAACCTTTCAAAACTCTTGTTTCTCCAAAAAATGCTATGAAGGGTCGAAATAATAATGGACACATCACTTCAATTAACAGAGCAGGTGGTCATAAGAAGATGTATAGACATGTTGATTTTTATAGAAAAAAATTTGACATGGAGGCTACTGTTGAAAGAATAGAATATGATCCGAATAGATCTTGCTACATAATGTTGGTCAAATTTGAAGATGGAACACATTCGTATTTTTTAGCTCCTCAAAAAATTAAAGTCGGAGATAAGATTGAGAGTGGATCGAAAAAAGAAATTAAAATTGGAAATTGCATGCCGTTACAAGATATACCTGTTGGTATCAATATTCATAACGTTGAAATTCAACCAGGTGGTGGAGGTAAAATAGCTAGAGCCGCTGGTTCTTCAGTTACAATTAGTGGATTAGATGGAAATTATAGTTTAATTAAATTAGCGTCAGGTGAAGTACGTAAAATAGACTCTAGAGCTTTAGCTACTATTGGAATTTTAAGTAATCCTGATCAAAAAAATATTAAAATTGGAAAAGCTGGTAGATCAAGATGGTTAGGAAGAAGACCTCATACTAGAGGTGTTGTTAAAAATCCAGTTGATCACCCACATGGAGGTGGTGAAGGTAAGTCAGCAGGAGGAAGGCATCCAGTGTCTCCAACAGGACAATCAGCAAAAGGTTTAAAAACTAGAGACAATAAGAGAACAGATAAATTTATAGTTAAGAGAAGAAATAAAAGGAAGGATACTAAGTAATGGCTAGAGCTGTATGGAAAGGACCATTTGTTGAAGAAAGCTTGATGAAAAAAGTAGACAAGTACAAAGATGATCCGAAGAAAATTCCAATTAAAACTTGGTCTAGAAAATCTACTATTCTTCCAGATTTTGTAGGGGTAGCTTTTCAAATATATAATGGTAAAAAATTTATTCCAATAACAGTATCAGAGGATATGGTTGGTCATAAATTAGGAGAGTTTGCGCCAACAAGAACTTTTTTTGGACACACACCAGCCGATAAAAAAGCTAAACCAGCAGAGAAAAAATAATTATGGGAAAGAAAAAGAAAATTGATAAAAACAACAATAAGACTGTAAAGTCTATAAACAATGGAATTAGATCTAGCGTAAGAAAGATTAATCCAATTCTAAAAAGTATTGTTGGTAAAAAGGTTGATGTAGCTATTAGAGACCTGCAGTTTTCAGAAAAAAGAGTTACAAGAGATATTAGAAAGACAATTAGCTCAGCTGTTGCAAACGCTGAAAATAACTTTCAATATGATATTGACAATTTAATTGTCAAAGAAGCGTATTGTGGAAAAAAAATTGTTATGAAAAGATTTAGACCAAGAGCAAAAGGTAGAGCGGCACCAATTTTAAAACCTTGGTCAACAGTAACTATAATTTTATCAGAGGCAAAACAAATGGAGAAACATGGGACAAAAGGTTAATCCTGTAGGTTTTAGATTAGGTGTAAACAGAGGTTGGGACTCTGTTTGGTATGCTAAGAAAAAAGATTTTGGCAGCTATCTAATTGAAGATTTTAAAATAAGAGAATACATAAAGAAGAATGTAATTAATTCAGGTGTATCTAAAGTGATGATAGAGAGAACATCAAACAAATGTTACGTTACAATTTACACATCTAGACCTGGATTTGTAATTGGTAAAAAAGGTAGTGATATTGATAAAATTAAAAATAACTTATCAAAATTTACGACAAATGAAGTCAACTTAAATATCAAAGAGGTTAAAAAACCTGAAACAAATGCATATTTAGTTGCTGAAAACATTGCACAACAGTTAGTAAAAAGAATTTCATACAGAAGAGCCATGAAAAGAGCTATGCAATCATGTATTAGACTAGGTGCAAAAGGGATTAAAGTTTCAGTAAGTGGAAGATTAGGTGGTAATGAGATCGCTAGAACTGAATGGTTAAGAGATGGTAGTATACCATCACACACTTTAAGAGCAGATATAGATTATGCAGAAGCGGAAGCTCTTACAACATATGGAATTATTGGAATTAAGGTTTGGATCTATAAAGGTGAAGTTTTTGCAAGAGAATTTAGCCAGGAAACAAACAAAGTCACTCCAAAGGAAGGTAAACAATAATGCTTCAGCCAGTAAGAACTAAATGGAGAAAAGCTCATAAAGGAAGAATTCATGGTAATGCTACTAGAGCAAGTACTATTAATTACGGTGCATATGCTTTGAAAGCATTACAGCCTGAAAGAGTTACTGGAAAACAAATTGAAGCTGCTAGGGTTGCTTTAACTAGACATATGAAAAGACAAGGCAGAGTATGGACAAGAGTTTTTCCAAATATTCCAGTTTCTAAAAAACCAATAGAAGTTAGAATGGGTAAAGGAAAAGGATCACCAGAATATTTTGCATGTAGAGTAAAACCTGGAAGAATTTTATTTGAAGTTGATGGTGTTTCTGAACAAATTGCCAAAGAGGCACTTTACAAAGCTTCAGCAAAGCTACCAATAAAAACAAAGACAATAAAGAGATTTGCATAAATGAAAAAACAAGAAATTAAAAAATTAAGCAAAGATGAAGTTATCAAAAATATTGATAAGCTTAAAAAAGACTTATTTAATTTTCGATTTCAAAAAATGAATTCTCAAATAACTAATCCTGCAAAAATTGGAGAAACAAGAAAAACAATTGCAAGATTGAAAACAATTTTAAAAGGAAAATCAAATGCCTAAAAAAATATTAACAGGAGTGGTGATAAGCGACAAACCTAATAAAACAATTACAGTTATGGTAGAGAGAAAATATTCACACCCTGTATTGAAAAAAGTCATTAGAGTCAGAAAAAATTACAATGCTCATGATGAAAATAATACATTTAAAACAGGTGATAAAGTTTCAATTATTGAAAGCAAACCATTTTCAAAAAATAAAAAATTTCAAGTTATGGAGAATAATAAATAATGATTGGTGTACAGACAGAATTACAAGTTGCTGACAACACTGGTGCAAAAAGAATAGAGTGCATCAAAGTATTGGGTGGATCTAAGAGAAGATATGCCAGCATTGGAGATACAATTGTAATTGCTGTGAAAGAGGCTATCCCTAAGGGCAAAGTAAAGAAAGGAACCGTTCATAAAGCTGTAGTAGTAAGAGTTAAAAAAGGAATTCATAGAAACGATGGATCAAAAGTAAAATTTGATAATAATGCAGCAGTATTAGTTGACGATAAGGGTGAACCAGTTGGTACTAGAATATTTGGCCCTGTTACTAGAGAATTAAGAAGTAGAGGGCAAATGAAAATAATTTCACTAGCGCCGGAGGTTTTATAAGATGATTAAAAAAGGTCTAAAAGTAAGAGTGCTAACTGGAAAAGACAAAAAAAAAGAGGGTGAAGTTATCGAAATCGACAGAGCAAATAATAGAGCCAAAGTAAAAGAAATTAATATGGTTAAAAAACACGTTAAAACAACAAAAGAGAAAAAAGGTGGTATTTTTTCAAAAGAAGGTTTTATTCATTTATCAAATTTAAAATTAATAGATGAAAAAGCAGAAAAGAAAAAAGAGGCTAAGAAATAATGACTCCAAGATTAAAAGAAATTTTTAATAAAGAAATACAACCAGCTTTAAAAGACCAATTTGGCTTCAAAAATATTTATATGGCGCCAAGAATTGAAAAAATTGTTTTAAATATGGGTCTTGGTTTAGATGGTTCAGACTCTAAAATTCTTAAATCGTGTGAAGAGGATATGGCTAAGATAACAGGCCAAAAACCTGTAACTACAAAATTCAAAAAATCTGTAGCTAATTTTAAGACAAGAAAAGGATCTAATGCAGGCTTAAAAGTAACTTTAAGAAAAAATAAAATGTATGAATTTTTAGATAGATTAGTAAATATTGCTCTTCCTAGAATTAAAGATTTTAGAGGATTGTCGCCAAAAGGTTTTGATAAATTCGGAAATTATACTTTTGGCATAAAGGAACACATCATTTTTCCAGAAGTTAGTTTTGATAGAGCTGATAAAGTTAGAGGCTTAGATATCGTTATTGTTATAAAAGCTATTAACAAAGAGCACAGCTTTGCATTGTTAGAAAAAATGAATTTTCCGTTTATTAAAAAAGGAGACAATTAAAAATGGCTAAACTTAGTGCTGTAAATAAAAACAAAAAAAGAATTAAACTTTCAGACAAGATGTTCAAGAAAAGACAAAATTTAAAAAAAATAATAATGGATAAAAAACTTCCATTAGAGGAAAGATTTAAGGCGCAGCAGAAATTATCAAAATTGCCAAGAAATTCAGCTAAAACAAGAGTGATGAATAGATGTGAGATAACAGGTAGACCACATGGTGTTTATAGAAAATTGAAAATATCAAGAATTGCTCTTCGACAATTAGGTTTACAAGGAAAAATACCTGGCTTAGTTAAGTCGAGCTGGTAGGAAGGAAAATTATGAGTTTAAGTGACCCAATAGGAGATATGATAGCTAGAGTTAAGAACGCTCAAGCAAGAAATCATAAAAAAGTAGATCTGCCATCATCAAACTTTAAATCAAAAATTGCAGATATACTAAAAAATGAAGGATTTATAAAAGATTTTAAAATTAGTTCAGAGGATAATAAACCAACATTGTCTTTAGAACTTAAATATCATTCTGGTAACCCAGTAATTAGTGCATTTGAAAGAGTTTCTAAACCAGGAAGAAGAATTTTTTCTAGTGCTGAAGGTTTACCTAAAATTAATAACGGTCTAGGTATTGCAATAGTTTCTACACCAAAAGGTGTAATGACTGATATTGATGCCAGAAAACAACGTGTTGGTGGTGAAATTATTTGTAAGGTATTTTAATGTCTAAAATTGGAAAAATAAATATATCAATCCCAGAAAAGGTTAAAGTTGCTTTAGCTGGCAACATTATAAATATAGAAGGGCCACTAGGAAAGAAATCAATAAATATTGATTTAGATATGTTTAATTTGGATATCAAAGAAGGAAAAGAGATTTCAATTAAACCAAAAAAAATTGACCAAAATTCAAAAAGACTTTGGGGTATGAACAGAAGTTTAATTAATAATGCCGTGATTGGCTCGAGTACTGGCTACGAAAAAGTGTTAGAGCTTGTAGGTGTTGGATATAGAGCGGCATTAAAAGGAAATCAGCTAAATTTACAATTAGGCTACAGTCATGATATTGATTTTGACATTCCAGAAGGAATTAAAATTGCTGTAGAAAAACAAACTACACTTAAGATCACTGGATCTGACAAACAATTAGTTGGTGAAGTTGCATCAAAAATTAAAACATTTAGAAAAATTGAGCCATATAAGGGTAAAGGTGTTAGAGAAAAAGGCCAATATGTTCTTAAAAAAGAAGGTAAGAAAAAATAATGAAACTAAACACTAGTATTAGAAAAAGATTTAGAGTTAGCAACAAAGTAAAAAAAGTTGCTCCAAAAGATAGATTTAGATTAAGTATTTCAAGATCTGCCAAAAATATTTCAGCTCAAATCATTGATGATACAAAAAAAGTAACTTTGTTATCAGCTTCATCCATTGAGAAAGATGTAAAATCATCTGATAAAATTAACAAAACAGAGCTTTCAAAATTAGTTGCCCAAAAGCTTGCAAAAAAAGCTCACGAAAAAAATATTACAAAAATTTATTTTGATAGAGGATCTTATAAATATCATGGTAGAATTAAAGCATTTGCAGACACGTTAAGAGAAAATGGGATGGAATTTTAATTATGGAAAATAACAAAGACAAAAAAACAGACGATATTTTAGAAAAGTTAGTTCATATCAACAGAATTACAAAAGTTGTAAAAGGTGGAAGAAGATTTGGTTTTTCAGCTCTTGTAGTGGTAGGGAATCAGGCTGGAAAAATTGGAATAGCACACGCGAAAGCAAAACAAGTTCCAGATGCAATTAAAAAAGCTAATGAAATGGCGAGAAGAAAATTAACACATATACCTTTGAGAGAAGGAAGAACAATCCACCATGATGTAAAAGCTAAAGATGGCTCTGGTAGAATAGTTTTAAGAGCAGCATCAAAAGGTACAGGTATTATTGCAGGGGGTCCAGTTAGAGCAGTATGCGAGGTATTGGGTGTAAAAGATATTGTTGCTAAATCAATGGGCACATCAAATGCACACAATGTGATTAGAGCTACTATGAAAGCTTTAATGAAACAAAATTCACCAAAACAAATTTCAGCAATAAGAAATAAAAAAATATCAGAAATTATTGAAAAAAGAGGATAATGATTACATTAAATACAAGACAGAAAATTAATAAACCTAAAATTAGAGTAGGAAGAGGTATTGGTTCTGGAAAAGGTAAGACATCTGGGAGAGGTGTTAAAGGTCAAAAATCTAGATCTGGTGTTGCAATAAAAAGTTTTGAAGGTGGTCAAATGCCTTTATACAGAAGATTACCTAAAAGAGGTTTTAATCCAATTTCAAGAGAAAACATTGCAATTTTAAACTTGGAAAAAATTCAGTCTTATATTGATAAAAAAAATATTAATCCAAATGAAGTGCTTAATTCTTCATCTCTAAAAAAATTAAAATTAATAAACAAAAACTCTACAAAATTAAAAATATTAGGTACTGGAGAGTTAAAAGATAAAATTAATATTGAGGCTGACTTGGCATCAAAATCAGCAATAGAAAAACTAGAAAAAATTGGTGGATCTATTCAATTAAAAAAATAATTTGTTTAAATGAGCGCATCATCTTCAACAAATGATCTAAGAAATAGAATAATTTTTACCATAGCAATCCTTGCGGTATATAGATTTGGTACGTTTGTTCCTTTACCAGGAATTGACCCAGAACAATTAAAAATCATGATGGACGGTAATCAAAAAGGGTTACTTGGTATGTTCAATGTTTTTGCTGGCGGTGCCGTCAGTAGAATGGCAATTTTTGCGCTTGGTATAATGCCATACATATCATCAGCTATTATAGTTCAGTTGTTAACAGGAGTTTCAGATTATTTTAAGAATTTAAAAGCTCAGGGAGAAACTGGCAGAGCAAAGATTACACAAATTACAAGATATGGAACAGTTTTACTCGCTACAGTTCAAGGTTATGGTTTATCGGTGGGTTTAGAGTCTTCTGCAGATTTAGTAATTAATCCAGGAGCATTTTTTAAAATTACAACAGTAACAACCATTGTTGCTGGTACAATTTTTCTTATGTGGTTAGGAGAACAAATCACTCAAAGAGGAATTGGAAATGGAATTTCTCTAATTATTTTTGCCGGTATCGTTGCTGAAATACCTAGAGCTTTAGTTACAACTTTTGAATTAGGTAGAACAGGCGCTGTATCAACTTTCATGATCTTAGCAATTTTTGTTCTTTTAATATTAACTATTTTATTTGTTGTTTTTATGGAGAGAGCGTTAAGAAAAATTCTTATCAATTATCCTAAGAGACAAATGGGAAACAAAATGTATGGTGGAGAGTCTTCTCATTTGCCATTAAAAATTAATCAAGCAGGAGTAATACCTGCAATTTTTGCATCTGCTTTATTATTATTACCAGTTACTTTTTCTAATTTTTCTTTTTCAAACAACGAAACTTTTTTAAACTTAAGTTCTTATTTTACTCAAGGTCAACCTTTGTACATGTTGCTATATGCATCTGGTATAATATTTTTTACATTTTTCTATACTTCAATTACATTTAACCCAACCGAAACAGCAGAAAACTTAAGAAAATATGGTGGCTTTGTACCAGGAATTAGACCTGGTGAAAGTACAGCTTTATATATCGAAAATATTTTAACTAAACTTACTACAATAGGCGCTCTATATTTGACACTTGTATGTTTGATGCCAGAATTTTTAATAGCTAATTACCCAATTCCTTTTTATTTGGGTGGTGCATCTATTTTAATTGTTGTTGTTGTAGCCATTGATACTGTAACTCAAATTCAAACAAGATTAATGAGCTCTCAATACGAACAATTAATTAAGAAAACTAAATTTGGAAAATAAGTGAATATAGTTTTGTTTGGACCGCCTGGTGCTGGTAAAGGTACTCAAGCTAAATATTTAGTAAAGAAATTAAATTCTTTTCAAATCTCAACCGGTGAACTTTTAAGAGAAGAAATATATAAAAATTCAGATATTGGTAAGACAATAACCAATGATATGAAAAATGGTAAATTTGTAAGTGATGAAATTGTAAATAAGCTTATTGAAAATTTAGTTTCTGACCCTCAAAAAAAAAATAGATTAATATTTGATGGATACCCTAGATCATTGAGCCAAGCAAAAAATTTAGATATTTTACTTGAGGCATCAAATCAAAAGATAGATTTAATTTTGTATCTTAAAGTTGATAAAGATACAGTGGTAAAAAGACTAGAGAAAAGAAAAATTATTGAAAATAGATCAGACGATGAAACAAGCACTATTCTAAAACGTTTTGATACATACATGAACACGACAGAGCCAGTACTGAATTACTACTCAGAGAATCCTAAATTTAAGGAAATTGATGGGAGCTTAGAAATAGACGAAATAACAAGGAAAATAGACACTTTTATAAATGTTTAAGACGTTGACTTTGATTAATCTTCTTATATAAAAGGCACAATTTATCACAAAAACTATGGCTCGTATCGCAGGTATAAACATTCCACAAAATAAACTTGTCCACATTGGACTAACATATATTTACGGAATTGGAGATAAATTCTCACAACAAATTTGTTCTTCTCTAGAAATTCCAAGAGCCAAAAGAGTGAATGAGTTAACTGACGATGAAATTTTAAAAATAAGAGAATATATCGATCAAAATTTTAAAGTCGAAGGAGATCTTAGAAGAGATTATTCTTTAAGTATTAAAAGATTAATAGATCTTGCATGTTATAGAGGAACAAGACATAGAAAAAAATTACCTGTACGAGGTCAAAGAACAAGATGTAATGCAAGAACAAGAAAAGGAAAAGCAATCGCTATTGCAGGGAAGAAATTAACACCAACTAAAAAATAAAAATGGCAAAAACAGAAAAAACTGACAATAAAGATCAGAAGGTAGAAAAATCTTCTAAAAAAAGTGCAAAGAGTTCTTATTCAAAAAAGAAAAAGATAAAAAAGAATATTTTAAATGGAATTGCTTATGTGCAATCAACATTTAATAACACAATAATTTCAATTGCTGATACAAATGGTAATGTAATATCCTGGGCATCTGCTGGACAGAAAGGATTTAAAGGATCAAGAAAATCTACACCTTATGCAGCTCAAATAGCAGCGGACTCTGCAGCATCAAAAGCATTAGAGTATGGAATGAAAACATTATCTGTTGAGGTTAAAGGGCCTGGTTCAGGAAGAGAAACTGCATTAAGAGCTTTACAAGCAAGAGGTTTTAAAATTTTGTCAATTAAAGATACAACACCTATGCCTCACAACGGAACTAGACCACCAAAAAAAAGGAGAGTTTAATGGAAGTAGAAAACGTTAATGTTAAAAATTGGAAATCTTTGATTAAACCATCTAAATTAGATGTTCAAATTAGTGATGACTTAACACATGCTAAGATTATAGCTGAGCCTTTAGAAAAAGGTTACGGATTAACTTTAGGAAACTCCTTAAGAAGAATTTTGCTTTCTTCAATCAGAGGAGCTGCGGTTACCTCAATACAAATAGATGGTGTTCTGCATGAATTTACATCAATTAAAGGTGTAAGAGAAGATGTAACAGACATAGTATTAAATGTTAAATCACTAGCTTTAAAATGTAATTCTGAAGGTACAAAAAAATTAGTTTTAGACGCAAAAGGTCCAGGAGAAATAAAAGCTTCAGACATTGCTCCTGTGACGGATGTAGAAATATTAAATCCTGAGTTAGTAATTTGTAACTTAGATGAAAACACTACTTTTCACATGGAAATGAATGTAAACACTGGAAAAGGGTATGTTCCAGCTGAGCTAAATAAACCAGAGGAGCCACCATTAGGTTTGATTGCAATTGACTCTTTGTATAGTCCTGTAAAAAAAGTTTCTTATTCTGTTAGCACAGCAAGAGAAGGTAAGGCTCTTGATTATGATAAATTAACAATGGAAGTAGAAACAAACGGTTCAATTTCTGCAGAAGATGCTGTTGCGTATTCTGCAAGGATTTTTCAAGACCAGTTGAAAATGTTTGTTAATTTTGATGAGCCAGTTGAAGCTCCAGTAAAAGAAGTTTCATCTGAACCTGAGTTTAATAAGAATTTATTAAGAAAAGTTGATGAATTAGAGCTATCTGTTAGATCAATGAATTGCTTAAAAAATGACAACATAATTTATATTGGTGATTTGGTTCAAAAATCTGAGGGTGAAATGTTAAGAACACCAAATTTTGGAAGAAAATCTTTAAATGAGATTAAAGAAGTTTTAACTGGAATGTCTCTTTATTTAGGTATGGAAATACCAAACTGGCCACCAGATAATATTGCAGAAATGTCTAAAAAATTAGAGGAAGCAATTTAATGAGACACGGCTTAGCCAACAAAAAGTTAAATAGAACTTCTGAGCATAGAAAAGCTCTGTTAAAGAATATGTTAAATTCTTTAATAAAATATGAACAGATTAAAACTACATTGCCAAAAGCAAAGTTTTTAAGACCTCAAGCTGACAAAATTATTACTCTAGGTAAAAAAGATACATTGCAAACAACTAAGATGCTTGTATCTCAATTGCAGGATATTAAATCAGCTAATAAAGTAAAAAAAACTCTTTCTAAAAGATATTCAAATAGAAAAGGTGGCTATACTAGAATTATTAAAGCGGGTTTTAGATATGGTGATAATGCTCCAATGGCAATTATCGAATTTGTAGATAGAGATGTTGAAGCAAAAAGAGTAGATAAGAAGAAAAAAGATACGTCAAAAGAAGCTCCAAAGACAGAAGAGAATAAACAAGCTACAGCTTAAATCCTAAGTCATGAATAAATCATACATCGTTGATTCAACGTGTAATGATATGCGTATTGATAGATGGATGAGATTAAATATTGGAAAAATACCTCAAGGTTTAATTGAAAAATATCTTAGGACAGGAAAAATTAAAATTAACAAAAAAAAAGTTAAAAGTTCTCACAAAATAAAAAAAGGAGATCAGATAAATATATTTAATATTGAATTTAAAGAAAGAGTAGAACAAAAAAAAATAAAATTTTTACCTACTAAAGAAATAATAAAATCAAACGAAGATCAAATAATTGATGATAATGATAATTTTGTTGTATTAAATAAAGCATCAGGAATATCAGTACAAGGTGGTACAAAATCTAAAAAAAACTTAATTGATATTTTCGCAAAGAGTGAAATTTTTAAAGGAACAAAACCTTATTCTGTTCATAGATTAGACAAAGATACATCTGGTGTATTTATAATGGCAAAAAATAGAGAGAGTGCACAGTTGCTAACATCATTATTTAGATTAAGAAAAGTACATAAAACTTATCTTGCCATATGCCAAGGAGAAGTAAATAAAAACACAGGTGTTTGGGATGATGACATAATAAGATATGATGGAGATAAAAAGTTAGTAGAAAAAGCAAAAACTATATTCAAGGTAATAGATAAAAATTCTGAAGCATCTTTTTTGGAGTTAAAACCAATAACTGGAAGAAAACATCAGTTACGTAAACAACTTTTTGCAATTGGAAATCCTATATTTGGTGATACGAAATACAAACTGTCTAAGTCAGACAAAGGTATAAATAAAAATCTTATGCTGCACTCATATCAAATTAAATTTAAAATAAATGATATGAAGTATACTTATTCAGCCTTATTACCAGAATATTTTAAAAAGTTGTTAAAATCAAAAAGACTTAGTTTTTCAAATTTGAAATAAAATTTTTGATAATTTCATTATTTAAGTTAGAATAATCTTGATTTGAAATTTTTTTTAAATTTGTAACACCTTTATCAGATATTCCACAAGGTACTATTTTTTTATAATTTTCTAGGTTGTTATCAACATTTATTGCAAATCCATGATATGCAATCCACTTACTCACTCTAATACCTATCGCAGCAATTTTTTGAATTTCATTTTTGTCTTTATACCATATTCCAATATTTTCTTTATCAGGAAAGGTTTCAATATTATATTTTTTTAAACTTTGAATAATCGTGTTTTCAATGCTTGTAATAAATTTTCTAATGTCTTTTTTTTCTCTTAGATCAATAACAAAATAACAAATTAATTGACCTGGACCATGATACGTAATTTTTCCACCTCTGTTTGTTTTTAATAGATCAATTGATTTATCAATTATTTCATTTTCTTTATACGAGGTACCCGCAGTAAAAATTTCAGGATGCTCTAAAATCCAAATTAATTCTTTTTCTTTATTAGCTGTAATATTTTTTAATCTAGACTCTAATAGATCAATTGCCTCAAAATAATTTACCGGTTTTATTGACTTTTTGATCTCTATATCCATTTAAAATTTGTAATATTTTAATTATGTATTAATAGTGCACAACTAAATTATAGGTACATTTATGTCTTTAATTAAAAAAACTAAAGATAAAAAAGTAAATTTTGAATTCAATAAAGAATATTTGAGAGTTGTTACCTCTAAAATAGCTAACAATGATGCAAAATTTATTAACGATTCATTCAATGAAATGCACCCTGCTGATGCAGCAGACATAATTGAACACTTAAGCATTAGTGATAGAGAAAGTTTAATTAAATTAAATAATTTTAATATTGATGCAGAGGTTTTTGTAGAATTAAATGAGTCTATACAAACTGAAATAATTAAATATTTATCTTCAGATTCAATTGTAACTATTCTTACCAACTTAGAGTCAGATGATGCTATTTCGATTTTAGAAAATGTACCCGAAGAAGACAAGAACACTATATTAAGCTCATTACCACCTAAAGATAGATTTGCTCTGTTAGAAAGCTTAAGCTATCCTGAAGATACTGCTGCTAGACTTATGCAGCGTGAGTTTACAGCTATACCAAGCAACTGGTCTGTAGGTCAAACAATTGACTACCTAAGAGAAAATAAAGATTTGCCTGAGGAATTTTTGGAAATTTTTATTGTTAATGAAGAATTTAAACCTATTGGAACAGTCCCATCATCAAGAGTGCTTACTTCACCGAGAGACACAAAGATGGCAAGCATTATGTCTGAATCTCAACTATTAGTGCCTGTAGATATGGATAAAGAAGAGGTAGCTAATCTTTTTGAAAATTATAATCTTAACTCAGCAGCTGTAGTTGATAAAAATAATAAATTGGTAGGAATGATAATGAACGATGATGTACTTACAGTTTTAAAAGAAGAGGCCGAGGAAGATGCATTAAGACTTGCAGGTGTAGGTGATGAGGAAATTACAGATGGTGTTGTTACAAAAACTAAAAGAAGATTTAACTGGCTTTTACTGAATTTATTTACCGCTTTTTTAGCTACTTGGTGTATCAGTCTGTTTGGAGCAACTATTGAGCAAATGGTTGTTCTTGCTTTCCTAATGCCAATTGTTGCTTCAATGGGTGGTAATGCAGGAATGCAAACATTAGCTGTTACAGTCAGAACAATTGCAACTAATGACTTAACCCAAAATAATTTTTCATCAAATGTTTTTAAAGAATTTTCAATTGGTATATTAAATGGAATTATATTTGCCGCTATAAGTGCTTTAATTGTTCAAATTTGGTTTCAAGATAGTATTCTTTCAATAATTATTTCAATATCAATGGTACTAACTATGATTATAGCTGGACTGTTTGGTATACTTGTTCCTTTTACATTAAAAAAAATGAATATTGATCCCGCAATTGCATCTAGTGTTTTTGTTACGACCATTACTGATGTAATAGGTTTTGTGTCATTTTTAGGTGTTGGGGCTTACTTTCTTTAAAAGTTATCAATTAATCTTATGTTATCAATATAGTAAGCAACAAATAAACGTGAGCCTTTAACAGTATTAGATATTTTAAGATTTTTAATTGATCTTAATTCTAAGTATTCAATATTAATTTTCAAAAATTTCTCAAAATATTTCATTTGAATGTTTAAACTTTGTTTTATTTTTTTACTATTTGCTAAATTTCTTTTTAATTTAATTAGATTTTTACTTAAAAAACTTGCTTTTTTAATTCCATTTAAATCTAAATGATTATTTCTTGAAGACAAAGCTATTTTGTTTTTATTTCTGATTGTTTTGCATGGAATAATAGAGGCTTTACATTTATTTTTTAGATAATTTTTTATTAAGAAATATTGTTGATAATCTTTTTTACCCATAAATATTTTTTTCGGATTTACTAGATTGGTTAACCTTCCCATTACATCTAGAACTCCTTCAAAATGGCCTTTTCTATATCTAGCACATAAAATTTTATCTTTATTTGCGATTTTTATGTTTGATTTTTTATTATTATTATAAATGTCTTTAAATTTTGGGATGTATAAGAAATCTACTTTTTTAGTTTTTTTTAAAATTTTAATATCCTTTTTAATATTGGTGGGATAGTTCTTAAAATCTTTTTTATTGTTAAATTGTTTGGGGTTAACGAAAATACTTACTATTGTCTTTTTGCAAGTTCTATTTGATTTTTCTATAAGTGATAAATGACCCTTATGTATACTCCCCATTGTGGGAACAAACCCAACATCATTAAATGGCCTTAAAGCTTCATATAATGAATTATTATTTAATATAATTTTCATTTGTATTAGAAAATTAGATAAGTAAAACATTTATATGATTAAACAAGCAATTATTCCTCTAGCTGGTCAAGGAACTAGACTATTGCCTTTAACAAGTGTTTTTGCAAAAGAACTACTTCCAATAAATGGAAAGCCAGGAATTGAATATATTTTAGATGAATGCATTGAGGCTGGTATAAAAGAAGTTGTTTTCATTATATCAAATAAAAAAAAAATGATTAAAAATTATTTTTATAGTGACGCTTTTTACAAAAAAATAATTAAAAAGAAAAAAGATCCCAGAATAATTGCTGAATATAAAAAAATATTAAAATATAAAAAACTAATAAAATTTGTATATCAAAATATACCAAAAGGAACAGGTGACGCTGTATTTAAAACAAAAAAATATATAAAAGATAAATATTTTTTAATGTTACTACCAGATGATTTGATAATAAAAAAAAACTGTTCAAAAGATATGATTAAAGTCCACCATAAATATAAATCCTCTGTAATGGCTAGTATGAAGGTTAATTCTAAAACTGTTTCAAGATGGGGCATCTATAGTTTAAATAAAAAAATTTCCAAAAATGATTATTTTATTGATGGAGTTGTTGAGAAACCATCAATAAAAAATGCTCCTTCTAATAAAGCAGTGATAGGAAGATATATTCTTCCCAAAATTATATTTAATAAATTATCCAAACAAAAACCTGGTAATGGTGGTGAAATACATATAACAGATGCTATTCAAACTTTAATAAATGAAGGTGAAAATTTTATTGCTCATAATTTTTCAGGTAAATATTTAGATTGTGGGACAATGCAAGGATATATTAATTCTAATAAAGAAATAGGAAAACTATGAAACTTTGTATGATTGGTACAGGTTATGTTGGTTTGGTGAGCGGCGTGTGTTTTTCAGACTTAGGTAATGATGTTATTTGTGTAGATAAAAATGATAATAAAATTAATAACCTAAAAAATGGTAAAATACCAATTTACGAGCCAGGTCTAGAAGAATTAGTCAAAAAAAATTTCAAGAATAATAGATTAAATTTTTCAACAAATTTAAAAGAATCTGTAAGAAAATCTGATATAATTTTTATATGCGTAGGAACACCAACTAAAAAAAATAGTAACAGTGCCGACCTTTCTCAAGTTTATTCAGTTGGAAAAGAAATATCTAAATCAATTAATAAATTTAAAATAATTATAACAAAATCAACTGTTCCTGTTACTACAGGTGATGAACTAGAAAAGATTATATCAAAAAAAGTAAATAAAAAATTGTTTTCAGTAGTATCTAATCCTGAATTTTTAAGAGAAGGTGAGGCGATTAGAGATTTTATTTATCCTGATAGAGTCGTGGTTGGTTCAAACGATGAAAAATCGAAAAAAATACTTAGAAATTTATATTCTCCATTAGTTTCTAAAGGTGCGAAATATGTTTCTACAAATAGACGAGCCGCTGAGTTAATTAAATATGCGTCTAATGCTTTTTTAGCAACTAAAATTACATTTATTAATGAAATTGCTAATTTATGTGAAAAAACTGGTATCGATGTTGAAGATATATCTATAGGGATTGGACTTGATAACAGAATAGGAAGTAGATTTTTAAGAGCTGGTCCTGCATATGGAGGGTCTTGTTTTCCAAAAGATACTAAAGCTATTGTATCTACAGCTGATAAATTTAAATCTAATTTATCTGTAATTAAAAGTGTTATTAAATCCAATCAGAATAGATCTGAATTATTACTTAAAAGACTTAATTCTATAATTAAAAAATTTAATAATAAAAATGTTTCATTTTTGGGAGTTACATTTAAAGCAAACACTGATGACATGAGAGACTCCTCAAGTTTAAAATTAATTCCTTATCTATCCAAAAAGGGAGCAAAGATTAAATATTATGATCCTACCGGTTCAAAAAAAGAATTCAATAATCTAAAAAATGTTGAATATGCTAATTCAATACAAAATTGTGTTTCTGGTTCAGACCTTATAATTATTCATACAGAATGGAATGATTTTAAATCAATTAATTTTAAAAAACTTTCTAAGAATAAAAAACTTATTATTTATGATATGAGAAATATATTCTCACCAACTAAGATAGAGAAATTAGGTATAAAATATTTTGGTATTGGTAGATAGTTTAGTTTAACTCAAATATAGCATCAACTTCTACAGAAACTCCAAGTGGCAAACTATTAGTGCTTACTGCAGCTCTTGTATGCATGCCAGCGTCTCCAAATATTGATGCAATTAAATCTGAAGCACCATTAATTACCTTTGGTTGTTCTATAAAGTCATCTGTTGAATTAACAAATCCAGTTAACTTGATGCATGATTTTATTTTAGATAAATCACCATCACAAGCAGCCTTTGCTTGAGCAACTAAGCTCAACCCACATCTTTTTGCAGCCTCATAACCTTCATCAGTACTTAAATCTTTTCCCACTTTTCCTTTAATTAGTTCACCATTTTCATTTATTGATATTTGACCTGAAATATAGAGTAAATTATTGATTATTTTAGTTGCAACATAAGAACCAACAGGTGGTTTCGCTTCGGGTAGAATAATTTTAAGATTATTAATTTTATCTTCAATTTTCATTTTTTAATTTCTCCATAAATTCTTTGTGAGATTTACTGTCTTTAAATTTAATTAACTTATCTTTTAAATTTAATTTATTAAACTTTTTCTTACCTTCTTTATATTTTTCAGAAGTTTTTTCTTTGATCAATTCAGCCGTACATTTTGCATATTCTTTACTTAATTTATCAAATTTATTACAATCATCTGCCACAGATAAGTTAACATTAGCGAGTGTCAAAATTAATAAATAACTAAGTAATTTAATTTTCATTATTTTTTAGTTTTTTTCTTCTTTTTAGTTTTATCGTATTCTTTCCTTTTCTCAATAAGGATTAACGCCTCTTCCATTGTAAGCTCTGTTGGATCTTTTTCTTCAGGAATTGTTGCATTTAAAGATTTATATTTAATGTAAGGACCATATTGCCCCTTCATAACCCTAACTGGTTTTTTATCTTCCGGATGTTCTCCTAAATCCTTAATAATTGAAGATGACATTCTACCTGGTTTCGCCTCAGCAATGAGTGTAATTGCTCGATTTAATCCTATAGAGAAAATTTCTTCTACATTTTCTATTCTAGCAGATTTATTTTCGCACTTAAGATAAGGACCAAATCTTCCAGTATTTAAAATAATTTCTTTTTGATTATCAGGGTTGACTCCAATTGATTTTGGTAGAGAACATAAAAATTGAGCTTTTTCTATATCTATACTTTCTAACTCCAAACCTTTTGGTATAGAAACATTTTTAATTAATTCATTTACATCCGGTTTAGATTTTTTAGTTTTTTTCTTTTTTTTAGTTTTTGTCTCCTCTAATTTTTCTTCCTCAAGTTTTTCATATTGAAGATAGGGACCAAATCTTCCATTTTTCAGATATATATCATTACCATTTTCATGTTTTCCTAAAAATTTAGGCTCTGCTAACTGTGATTGAGCTGCTGCTTTAGCTTTGGACAAGGGTCTAGTGAATTTACACTCAGGATAATTTGAACATCCTATAAAAGCTCCACCTCTAAAACTATTTTTAAGACTTAGTGAACCCGTATCACATAGCTGGCATTTTCGAACAATATTTCCATCTTTATCGGTATCAAAAATTAAAGCACCTAGACTTTCATTTAAAAGATCTAACACTTCTCTAGTTCTTTTCTCCTTAACTTCAGAAACATTATTATTAAAATCTTTCCAAAACATCTCTAAAACTTTTATCCAGCTTTCCTTCCCTGTTGTAATTTCATCTAGTTGATCCTCTAAACCTGCAGTAAAGTTATAATCAACATATTTAGAGAATAATTTTTCTAAAAAGGCAGAGATAAGTTTTCCACGATCTGTTGGAAAAAACCTTTTATTTATTATTTCTGCATAACCTCGATTAGCTATTGTGGAAATTATACTTGCATAAGTAGAAGGTCTACCAATTCCCAATTCCTCTAATTTTTTGACTAAGCTTGCTTCAGAGTATCTTGGAGGTGGCTGTGTAAAATGTTGTTCATCTATTAATGCTTCAATATTAATTGGCCCTTTAGACATTTCTGGTAAAATTTCTTCATCATCATCTTTACTTGTATTTGAGTAAACTTTTAAAAAACCATCAAATTTTAATACTGAGCCACTTGCCTTACATATTGTCTGATTATCCTCTGACTCTATTGTTATGGTATTTCTATCAAATTGAGCAACTTCCATTTGTGAGGACAAAGCTCTGGACCAAATTAAATTGTATAGTTTTTGTTGATCACTACTTAAATATTTTTTTAAAGTGTCGGGTGCTCTATTTATATCTGTTGGCCTAAT
Source organism: Candidatus Pelagibacter sp. HIMB1506 (assembly GCF_052047935.1). NCBI lineage: Bacteria > Pseudomonadati > Pseudomonadota > Alphaproteobacteria > Candidatus Pelagibacterales > Candidatus Pelagibacteraceae > Candidatus Pelagibacter > Candidatus Pelagibacter sp. HIMB1506. The sequence goes on from NZ_JBNAIS010000001.1 coordinate 433,579, forward strand.
AGCCTCATGAGCTTCTTGTGCATTCTTAGCTTTTTTACCTGAATAATTATTTGCAGAAGCAGGTAAATATTCATTACCATACTCATTTTTAATAAAATTTCTAAAATCATTTACTGCATCAGCTGATAAATTAGTTCCATCAGTTCTCATATAAGTAATCAATCCAACAGTATCCCCATCAATCTCAACACCTTGATATAGTTTTTGTGCAATTTGCATTGTTCTTGAAGCTCCAAAACCTAACCTACTAGATGCTACTTGTTGTAATGTTGAAGTTGTAAATGGACCTGAGGGGTTTCTTTTTACAACTTTTGACGAAATATCTGTTATTTGAAATCTTTTTTCTTTTATTTCTTTGATTGCTTTTTCAATGCTACTTTTGTCTCTAAAAGTAAATTTTTCTATTTTGTCACCATTTAATTGAGAGATGCTTGCAGTAATAGTGCTTTTATTATCATCTCCAAATTTAAGAGTAAGTGTCCAAAATTCTTCTGGATTAAATAATTCTATTTCATGTTCTCTTTCAGTGATTAATTTTAAAGCTACAGACTGAACTCTTCCGGCTGATTTTGACCCAGGTAGTTTCGTCCAAAGTATTGGTGAAATATTAAAACCAACCAAGTAATCAAGAGCTCTTCTCGCCATATACGCATCCACCAACAAAGGTTCGATTTGTCGTGGATTTTCAATACCATGAATTACAGCTTTTTTGGTTATCTCATTAAAAACAACTCTTTCAATTTCTTTATCTTTTAGAAGTTTTTTTTCATTAAGGTACTCTTTAACATGCCAAGCTATAGCTTCTCCTTCACGGTCAGGGTCGGTAGCAAGGATTATTTTAGAGGATTCTTTTGCAACATCAGTTATTTCTTTTAAATATTTTTTTGAAAAACTATCAACTTCCCATTCCATTTTAAAATTATGATCAGGATCAACTGATCCATTTTTTGATGGTAAATCTCTTATATGTCCATAACTTGCTAAAACAGTATAATCATCACCAAGATATTTGTTTATAGTTTTAGCTTTTGCAGGACTTTCAACTATGACTAGATTCATAATTTAACAAACTACTTAAAAGTGTTTGATAGTCAAATTAATAAATTTTAGTCTTGTTTTCTTCTTTATTTATCAGTCGTTTAATATTTTCTCTATGAGTATAAAATATTAAAATAAACATTATTCCAAAAAATAATTCATTTTCTGTTGATTCAAACAGAAATAAATAAACAGGAACTGAAAAGGATCCAATTAATGATGCTAATGATGAAAATTTAGAAATAAAAAAAGTTACAAGCCAACAAATACCAAAAACTATTCCAAACATTATATTCATACTGCATAATATACCAACATAAGTTGCTACTCCCTTACCACCTTTAAACTTTAACCAAACTGGAAAAACATGACCCAGAAAAGCACATAAAGCTGATACATAAATCAGATCAGGAAAATTTACCTTTACATATAAAACTGGAATAACTGCTTTAACTATATCAAGTATTAAAGTTGAAAAACCAATAAATTTATTTCCTGTTCTTAGAGCATTTGTTGCACCAATGTTACCTGATCCAATATCTCGGATATCTTTTTTTAAAAAAATTTTAGTTAATATTAACCCAAAAGGGATAGAACCCATTAGGTATGTGATAATACCTATTGTTAATAATTCCATTTTTATATCTTAAATAATTCTTTACCTTTTACAAATGTATTGGTTACTTTTCCTTGAAGTTTTTTGTCCTCAATAGACGTATTTTTGGATTTAGAAATTAAATTTTCTTTTTTTACAATCCAAGGTTTATTTATATCAACAATACAAAAGTCAGCATCATTACCAATTGAAAGATTTCCTTTATTGATATTTAAAATTTTAGCTGGATTAGATGTTAGTGCTTGGATTATTGTTTCAAGTTTTACAGATCCATTATGAAATAGTTCCAAACTTAAAGACAATAAAGTTTCAATACCGGAAGCACCTGTAGCTGCTTGAGAAAATGTTAATCGTTTTGATTCTTCATCTTCAGGTTTATGATCTGAAACAATGACATCAATTGTTTTATCTTTTAATCCTTGGACTAAAGCCAATCTATCTTCCTCTTTTCTCAATGGTGGAGATAATTTTAAAAATGTTTTAAAATCTCCAATATCATTTTCATTTAAGGAAAGGTTATTTATTGAAACACCACAAGAAAATTTAATATCATTTTTCCTTTCTTTGATGATTTCTACTGATTTGCCTGATGATAGTTGAGATATGTGATATCGACACTTCACTTTTTCTAACAATGTTAAATCTCTTTCAATAATTATTCTCTCAGCCACATCTGGTATACTTGATAACCCAAGTTTTGTAGCGATTATACCTGAATTTATCATACCATTTTTTGCCAACTCATAATCCTCAGCATGTTGCATTATTAGGCATCCTAAATCCTTCGCTGAATTCATTATTCTTGACATTAATCTAGTATTTTGAATTGTTTTTACACCATCTGTAAAAGCTACAATCCCTTTACTAGCTAACAATCCAAATTCGGTCATATTTGTTCCCTCTACATTTTGCGTAAGAGATGCGCATGGAAATATATTAATCTTAGATTTATCTCGTCCTCTTCGTTTTAAAAAATCTACTATTGAAACATTATCAATTACAGGATCTGTATTAGGCATTGTTACCACAGATGTTACTCCTCCAGATAGAGCTGCATTACTTAAAGTTCTAAAATTTTCTTTATACTCATACCCAGGTTCTCCAACAAAAACTCTCATATCGACTAAACCAGGGAATATATATTTTCCTTTTAAATCAATTGGTTTTTCTCTGGATGGTAAATTATTTGTATTTACTTTTTTCCCTATTGCTTCAATTTTACCTTCTTCTCCAACAATAAGTCCTCCATTTTCATTAATTGAATTTTGAGGATCAATTATATTTGCGTTAATAAAGTATTGTTTTTTCATTTATTCACAAAATATTTTTAAACAGGCCATCCTTACAGCAACTCCAAGTTCAACTTGCTCTTTGATTACACTTTTATTTATATCGTCTGCCAATCTAGTATCTATTTCGATACCTCTATTCATTGGGCCAGGATGCATTATTAGTGCATCAGGTTTAGCATGATCTAATTTATCAGGTGTTAAACCGTAATATTCATAATACTCTCTATTTGATGACAAATAAGAACTTGTCATTCTCTCATTTTGTAATCTTAGCATCATTACAATGTCACAATCTTTCAATCCTTTTTTCATATCGGTAAAAGTATTAACACCAAACTTTTCAATTTCTTTTGGCATCAAATTTGTTGGGGCAACAATATTTACTTCAGCACCAAGCATTGTTAGTAAATAAATATTTGATCTTGCGACTCTAGAGTGAAGTATATCTCCACATATAGCAATTTTTAATCCTTCAATTTTTTTCTTTCTATTTCTTATTGTTAAAGCGTCCAGTAATGCTTGAGTAGGGTGCTCACGCCTTCCATCACCTGCATTTAATACTACACAATTTACTTTCTGAGATAATAAATTGCATGCTCCAGAATCTTGATGTCTTATTACAATAATGTCAGGATGCATCGCATTTAGAGTCATTGCTGTATCAATTAAAGTTTCACCTTTTTTAATTGCTGAATTATTCATATTCATTGACATCACATCTGCACCAAGTCTTTTTCCAGCTAACTCAAATGAACTTTGTGTTCTTGTTGATGGTTCAAAAAATAGATTAATTTGAGTTTTGCCTCTAAGAACATCAATTTTTTTGTTCTTACTCTGATTTAATTTAATGAAAGTTTCAGATTCATCTAAAATGTAGTTAATATCACTAACTGATAGATCTTGGATACCTAACAAATGTTTTTGAGAAATTTTAATAGCTTTGATGTTTTTTGCCATTAAAATTAACTCTATAACTATAAAGCCATTGAATGGCAAGGATTAATTATTTAGATAGTCTATGGCTCCCTGAAGAATAAAAGCTGCTGCGTTCTGATCTATATTCTTTTCTCTTTTAGATACATTAACATCTAATTGGCTTGATAAATTAAAAGCCCCAACAGTTGATAGCCTTTCATCCCAGAGACACACATCAACATCTATCTCTTTATCTATATTTTTAGATACATCATTGACTGACTGTGCTGAAGAGCCTGAAGATCCATCCATATTTAAAGGATAACCAATGATAATTGCCTTGATGTCATTCTCTTGAATAATGTTTTTCAACTCTTCAATTAATTCATTATTTTTTGATTTATGTATAGTTTTGTAAGGGGTAGCAATTAATTGCTTTTCGTCACAAATTGATACACCAATTCTTTTTGAGCCCAAATCTAAACCTATCAAACGACATTTTTTTGACTGTTTTTTTTTAAATTCTTCTATTGTGATCATGTTGTATATTTTAAACTATAGTGATAGTTTGCGTCATATTTAAATATCATATGAGCATCGATCTTAAAACCATAAAGCATATATCTAAATTATCAAGAATTTCAGTAGATGAGAAAAAAGCTGAAAAACTTGCTAGTGATTTGAATTCAATTTTTGATTTCATTGAAAAACTCAATGAACTTAAAACTGAAAATGTTGAACCACTTACATCAGTGGCTGAAACAACTTTAAAATTAAGACCTGATGAAGTTAAAAGTAAAAATTTAAGGGAACAAATAATAAAAAATTCTCCAAAAGATAATGAAGATTATTTTGTTGTACCAAAAGTTATAGAATAATGTCTGATATAACCAAGCAAACGCTTTCTGAATTAGTTAATAATATTAAAGAAAAAAAACTTTCTTCTTCAGAAATTACACAAGCTTTTGTTGATAGATCAGAAAAATCAAAAGAATTAAACACTTATATTACTGAAGATTTTAGTAATGCTTTAGAAAAAGCTAAAAAATTTGATGACAATCCAAAATTGGATTTAAAATTACCAGGAATACCAATGGCTGTAAAAGATTTATTTTGTACAGCTAATGTAAGAACAACAGCTGGTAGCAAAATATTAAACAATTTTGTACCTACTTATGAGTCTACTGTTACTCAGAATATCTGGAATGAGGGATCAATTCTTATTGGTAAATTAAACTGCGATGAATTTGCAATGGGATCATCAAATGAAACAAGTTTTTTTGGCAATGTTCAAAATCCGATTGATAAAAATTTAGTTCCAGGTGGTTCATCTGGTGGTTCATCTTCTGCTGTAGCAGCACAATTAACTCCAATTACAATTGGAACTGATACAGGTGGATCTATTAGACAACCGGCGTCATTTACAGGTACAGTGGGTTTAAAACCAACTTATGGTAGTTGTTCTAGATATGGAATAGTTGCTTTTGCATCTTCTCTTGATCAGGCTGGTCCAATAGCTCAAAATGTTCAAGATTGTGCTTTGTTGCAAGAGGTAATTAGCTCATACGATCAAAAAGACTCAACTTCTATTGATTTTAAAAGAAACCAGTTCAGCAAAGAATTAACAAAAGACATTAAAGGAAAAAAAATAGGTATACCAAAAGAATATAGAGTTGATGGAATGCCAAAAGAAATTGATGATCTTTGGCAGAAAGGTATTGAGTATGCTAAAGATTGTGGTGCGGAAATAATTGATATTTCTCTTCCACACACAAATTATGCTTTACCAACTTACTATATAGTGGCACCAGCTGAAGCTTCTTCTAATCTTGCAAGATATGATGGTGTTAAATATGGCTTTAGAGCTGATGGAGAAAACCTTATTGATATGTATGAAAAAACTAGATCAGAGGGATTTGGAGCCGAAGTTCAAAGAAGAATAATGATAGGCACATATGTTTTATCTTCAGGTTATTACGATGCATATTATTTGAAAGCTCAAAAAGTTAGAAAACTAATTAAAAATGATTTTGATGAATCGTACAAAAAAGTAGATGCAATATTAACTCCATCAACACCAAGTTCTGCTTTTAAAATTGGTGAAAAAACAAATGATCCAGTTTCAATGTACTTAAACGATATTTTTACTGTTCCTGTAAATTTAGCAGGTTTACCAGGAATTTCTATTCCAGCTGGTCATGACAGCAAAGGCTACCCTTTAGGTTTACAAATTATTGGAAAAGCATTTGATGAACAAAATATCTTAAACATTGCTTATTCAATGGAAGAAAAAATTAATTTTAAAAATAAAATTACTGATTGGTGGATTAAGTGAGTAAAGAAAAGTCAGAATATTTAATTAATAGAAATGATAATCAATACGAAGTTGTCATTGGTTTAGAAGTTCACGCTCAAGTACTTTCACAATCAAAGTTATTTTCTACATCAGCTACTAAATTTGGCGCTGAACCAAACACACAGGTAAGTTTAGTAGACGCTGCTTTTCCTGGTATGCTTCCAGTGATTAATGAATTTTGTGTTAAGCAAGCAATTAAAACTGGAATAGGATTAAAAGCTAAAATTAACAAAAGATCAGTATTTGATAGAAAAAATTATTTTTATGCTGATTTACCACAGGGATATCAAATCTCTCAATTTAAGGACCCAATAGTTGGTGAAGGTAAAGTCATTTTAGATATGCCAGATGGTCAAAAAGAGGTTGGTATTGAAAGATTACACTTAGAACAAGATGCGGGTAAAAGTATCCATGATTTAGATCCAAAAAACACCTTTGTTGATTTAAATAGATCAGGAGTAGCTTTAATGGAAATTGTCAGCAAGCCTGATTTAAGATCGCCAGATGAAGTTAATGCATATATTAAGAAATTAAGATCAATTATGCGTTATTTAGGAACTTGTGATGGTAATATGCAGGAAGGATCTTTGAGAGCAGATGTTAATGTTTCTGTAAGAAAAAAAGGAACAAAAGATTTTGGTACTAGATGTGAAATTAAAAACGTTAATTCTATTAAATTCATGCAAATGGCAATTGAATATGAAGCAAATAGACAAGTTGATTTAATTGAAGATGGACAATCTGTTGATCAAGAAACAAGACTTTTTGATACTAAAAAAAATGAAACAAGATCCATGAGATCAAAAGAAGATGCTCATGATTATAGATATTTTCCAGACCCTGATTTATTACCATTAGAAGTTTCTGATGAATTCGTAAATCAATTGCAATCAGAAATACCAGAGTTACCTGATGAAAAGAAAAAAAGATTTATAGATCAATTTAAATTAACTCCATATGAAGCAAATATCATGGTTTCAGATATAGAAACCTCAAATTATTTTGAAGACGTTGTTAAAAAATCTGACGTTAAATTAGCAACAAACTGGATAACAGGTGAATTATTTGCTGCACTTAATGAAAAAAATTTAGAAATAACCGATAGTCCAATTAGTGCTGGTAATTTATCAAAATTAATAAATTTAATTAAGGATGGAACAATTTCTGGAAAAATTGCAAAAACTGTTTTTGAACAAATGATGGAAGGGGACAAGGATCCTAAAAAAATTGTTGAAGAAAAAGGTTTAAAACAAGAAAGCGATCCAAAAGCTTTAGAGGCTTTAATTGATAAAGTAATTGATAGCAATAGAGATAAAGCTACTGAATATAAATCTGGTAAAGTTAAATTATTTGGCTTCTTTGTTGGACAAGTAATGAAAGTTTCAGGTGGAAAAGCTAACCCTCAGTTAGTAAATGAGATTTTAAAGAAAAAACTTTAGGTTTATGGGCTCAGACCTAAAAATTAGCACCAAAATTCAAGAGTACATTTTAAATAATGGACTAGATCTTCATCCAGTTCAAAAAGAAATAATTTCTTATAATGAGTCCCTGGGAGATATTAAAAGGATGCAAATATCTATCTCGCAATCTCAATTTTTACACTTAATAGTAAAAACATCTAATGTTAAAAAAATACTAGAGATTGGAACTTTTACTGGCTTAAGTGCTTTGTCAATGTCTCTTGCTTTACCAGAAGATGGTAGAATTATTGCTTTAGACAAAAATCAAGAAACTAACAAAATAGCAATAAAATTTTTTGAAAAATCAAAGCAAAATCATAAAATTCAAACAATAATTAAACCAGCCTTAGAAAGTTTGAGTGAAATAAAAGAAAACGATTTTGATTTAATTTTTATTGATGCTGATAAAAAAAAATATAAAGAATATTATGAAAAATCTTTAATATTATTAAAGAAAAATGGCTTAATAATAATTGATAATGTTCTATGGTATGGTCAAGTTGTCGATGAAAATAGTGATGATAAAATCACTTTAACTATTAAAGATTTTAATAGTTATGTTTCTAAAGATAAAAGAGTTGAAAAAATTATAGTTCCATTAGGTGATGGTATGACAGTTTGTAGAAAATTATAATGTTTGATGTTTTTGGATTTTATAAGTTTATTAAAATTTCTTATTTAAAGAAAAATCAAAAAGTACTTCAAGATCAATTATCAAATAAAAACATACGTGGAACAATTATTATTTCTAAAGAAGGGTTAAATGGTACAATTTCTGGGAAGAATAAAGATATTAAACTGATCAAGGATTATTTAAACAAATTATTTAAATTTGAAAAATTTGATAGTATTAATAATTCAAAAAGCACTTTTCAGCCATTTCATAAACCAAAAGTAAAAATTAAAAAAGAGGTGGTTCCAATGAATTTAAGTTTAAAAAAGAGAATTAAAAAAAAAGATAGTCATGTTAACCCTCAAAAGTGGAACTCATTAATTAAAGACAAAAAAACAGTTTTAATTGATGCGAGAAAACCTTTTGAATATAAAGTTGGAACTTTTAAAGGTTCAATTAATCCAAATGTAGATAATTTTCGAGATTTTCCAAAATATCTTAAAAAATTAAAAAAAAATCAACCTATTGCTATGTTTTGTACTGGAGGTATTAGGTGTGAAAAAGCGTCAGTTTTTTTGGAAAATAAAGGCTACAATAATGTCTACCAATTAAAGGGTGGTATTTTAAACTATTTAAAAAAAACAGACCCAAAAAAAAGTTTATGGAAAGGTGAGTGTTTCGTCTTTGACAACAGAATTAGTTTAAAGCATGGTTTGAAAATAGGTTCTTACTCAATGTGTAGTGGTTGTAGAAAACCTATTTCTCCAAAAGATAAAAAATCTAAAAAATATGAAGAAGGTGTTTCTTGTCCAAATTGTCACGATAATTTAACAAATGATCAAAAATCAAGATTTAGAATGAGACAAAAACAAATTAACCTTGCCAAAAAAACTAGAAAAAGTCATATCTTTCAAAAAGAATATTAAAATATTTTTAGTTTAAAGAAATGAATTTATTAAAAGATGACGTCTCTCAACTTATAAAAAAACTTGCAATACCAGCAAGTGTTGGAACATTATTTCAAACATTATACACTTTAGTTGATACTTTTTATGCTGGGAAAATTTCGCCTGAAGCTTTATCTGCATTAAGTAAATCCTTTCCAATCTACTTTCTAATTATTGCCACGTCTATTGGTGTCACTGTTGCTGGGACTTCATTAATTGGAAGTAGTATTGGGGAAAAAAAAGAAAAAAATGTATTAGGTTATTTTACAAATATCATTCTTTATTCAGTAATAATTTCAATAATTGTGTCAATAATTGGTTTTAGTTTCTCTGAAAAATTATTTTTAACTATGAATTCATCAAGAGAGGTAATTACTCTTGGACTTGAGTATACTAATGTAATATTTTATGGAACTATTCTCTTTATTCTAGTTGTTGCATTAAACTCATTTCTTCATGCTGAGGGAGATACAGTCACATATAGAAATGCTCTTATATTATCCTTTTTTTTAAACATTTTATTAAATCCAATATTTATATTTGGATTTTTATTTATCCCAGCTCTTGGTGTTGCGGGTATAGGTTATGCAACTTTGATTTCCCAATTTCTTTCTCTAATAATCGTTTTAATTAAATTGTTAAAAAATAAACGTATTAAAGAGATCACTATTCAAAATTTTAAGATTAAATTTTTCTACATTAAAAACATTTTCTTCCAATCAATGCCAATTACAATAGCTATTCTTGGGTATTCAATTGCTGCAACGATTGTATTTACTTATGTTGCATTTACAGGAGAATATGCTGTAGCTGGTTATGGAGCAGCAACAAGGATAGAGCAGGTTGTTTTACTGCCTGTATTAGGGATCAATACAGCAATAATATCAATTATTGCACAGAATATAGGTGCGAAATATTATGATAGAGTAAAGCAATCTTATTTTACATCAGTAAAATACGGCTTGATTATAATGTTAGCGTCTGGAGTATTGGTGTTTGTAACTGCAGATTTAATGCCAAAATTTTTCTCATCTAACACGGAAGTTATTGAATATGGGTCAATGTATTTAAAAATTTCTGCATTTATCATACCAGCATACCCAATTTTTTTTCTATCAAATGGTTTCTTTATGGCTTTAAAAAAATCTGAGAAAGCAATGATTAACAATATATTAAGGAACGTTTTGGTTCCATTTTTATCTTATTATATAGCACGTTCTATTGATGCAGACTTTAAAACTTTCTTTTATATCTGGGCAATATTGCAATGGTTAATATCAATCTTACTATTCTTTTATGTTAAATATTATATTAACAATAAATTAACTACCGGTTAATGTTTTATACAAAAAAGAAATTAATAATTTTGATAATTATTTCATCTATATTTTTTATACTTACATATAACGATGTAAGATCTGAAAATATAAATAAAATCTCAGGTTTTGCTAAAGTTGTTGATGGAGATACAATTAAGATTAATTCAAAAAAAATTCGATTATACGGTATTGATGCACCTGAAAAAAAACAAAAATGTAAAAAAACTTATTTAACAATATCTTTTATGTCTTTTACTAAAGATTATATGTGTGGAGAAGTATCTACTGAAAAGTTAATTAAAAAGATTAATAATCAAAAATTGAATTGTAATATTATAGACGTTGATAGGTATAAAAGGTTAATAGGTGAGTGTTTTAAAAGAAATATAAATTTAAATTCTTGGATGGTTTCAAATGGTTATGCTTTAGCATATAGAAAGTATTCTAAAAAATATGTTTCAGATGAAATTAATGCCAAAAATAACAAATTAGGTATTTGGCAAGGTAAATTTGAAATGCCGTGGGATTATAGGCGTAAAAATTAATCTTTATAATCTTGAAGAGCTATCTTCCATCCATTCCCAAAGATGTTTAGCAAATGATCTTCTAACAAATAAATTAACAATATTTTCGTCCTTATTATGAATAATAACATCTATATGATTTAGCAAAGTTTGAGTTGTTGAGCCTTTTTTTTCACGAAATAAGTTAAAATTAAAAGGACATCCTGAGGAAAAAAGTTCATATATTTTTTCACCTTTTATCTCTAATTGAACAAATTGGTCAGTTACATCAGTTACTGCTCCTAATGATGTTTTTGAAATATTGTTAAATAATATATCATTTAATTGGTATGTATTGGTTTCTTTGCCACTAGTCTCATTTGATACAATCATCCATTCATCTGGACTTAACCATATCGCAGTAAGTTTATCACTAGATGAGGATGTATTTGCTTCTGTTGGCAAAATCATATTTAAGTTTTTTCCTACATTTGTAAAAAATTCTCTTGTTTTGCCTCTTAAATTTAATTTCATTATTGGTGCAATTTCTTTTACAGAAACACCGTTGTTATTAATTTCACTATTTGTTACTTGATTATAACTTAGCATTTAATCTTTCATTAGTTTGATCAAAAAATACTGGATTTGAAACAGTTACATTAATTGTTTTATCTTCCATAGGAATAAATAGTTTTTTACCCATCATATCTTTGCCACCTCTGACAACGGCTAGGGCTATAGATTTATTTAAATTTGGACTAAAGTAACTTGATGTAACATGACCAAGCATTTCAACAGGATTTTTATTTAGTTCAGAAACAATTTGTGCTCCTTCCTCTAATACAATTTTAGGGTCATCTGTTAATAATCCCACTAATTGTTTTCTGTCTTCTCTCATAGTATCTGATCTGTAAAGAGATCTTTTACCAATAAAATCATATTTCTTTTTACTAACAATCCAATCCATCTGTAAATCTATTGGTGTCATTGTTCCATCTGTATCTTGGCCAACAATAATAAAACCTTTTTCAGCTCTCAGTAAGTGCATCGTTTCTGTACCATAAGGAGTAATATTAAATTCTTTACCAGCATCTATACATTTCTCCCATAGATCTTTTCCATAACTTGCTTGCACGTTAATTTCAAAACTTTGCTCACCTGTGAAACTTATTCTCATAATTCTGCAAACAATACTTCCGATTTTTGCTTCTTTAAAAGACATGTGTGGAAAATTTTCATCAGACAAATCTAAATCAGGAATAATTTTTTTAAGAATTTTTTTACTATTAGGACCGCACAAACTTGCAGTAGCAAATTGATCTGTAACTGAAGTTAAATATACATCTAATTCTGGCCATTCAGTTTGAAGATAATCCTCTAATTTTCCAAGAACATTTGCTGCACCACCAGTTGTTGTTGTCATTAGATAGTGATTTTCACCTAATCTTGTAGTAACACCATCGTCATATACCATACCATCTTCATTTAACATTAAACCATATCTACATTTGCCTATGCCAAGTTTTGACCATGCATTTGTATAAACTCTATTTAAAAACTCTGAGGCATCACTTCCTTGTATATCAATCTTACCAAGTGTGGACGCATCTAATATTCCTGAACTTTCTCTTGCAGCTTTGCTTTCTCTTTGAACTGCTTGCTGCATAGTTTCTCCATTGATAGGGTAGTACCAAGCTCTTTTCCATTGACCAACATTTTCAAATTCTGCTTTTTGTTCAACATGCCAATCATTCATAGGTGTTCTTCTAAAAATATCAAAAAACTTACCAACATTACGTCCTACAATTGTTCCAAATGTTAAAGGAGTATAAGGAGGTCTAAAAGTAGTCGTTCCAAGTTCTCCCATTTTAACACCTGCTGTATCTGCTATTATTCCCAAAGCATGCATATTTCCTAATTTTCCTTGATCAGTTCCCATCCCAGTTGTTGTATATCTTTTGACATGTTCGATAGATCTGAAACCCTCTCTTAGTGCTAATTTTATATCTTTTGCAGTTGCATCATTTTGATAATCAACAAAAGGCTTAGTTTTGCCTAAAGCTTTATCAGACGGTAATAACCATATATTTCTTTTTGAAATCTCTTGGTCGTTATTAACAGTAATATTTTCAAAATCTGTTTTATTTATATCTAAAAAATCTTTTAGTTTTTCATTTAAGTTTTTAAGTATTTCATCAAGTTTAAAATCACCACAACAAGATCCAACACTTATTTGATCTGAATTATTTTTATTTGGAATAAATATTTTTTTATCCTCATCAAAAGCAAGTTTGCTACCTGACTGAGTATATAGGTGAACAGCCGGAGTCCATCCACCGGCAACACCTAAACAATCACATGAAATAGAAATTTTATTTCCGGTTACTGAAGTTCCATCATTTGATAATTTCATTATTGAGACATTGTTTAATCTTTTATAACCAGAGGTATCAACAACTGTATGTTCCCAGTATATTTTTACACCTGCATCAATAACTCTTTTTTCTAAATTTGTTTCGGATTGCTTTCTAATATCAACTATTGCTTCAACTTTGATACCTTTATCGTTTAATGAAAGTGCACTTTCATATGCACTGTCATTATTTGTAAAAAATACAATCTTCCTACCACAGGCAACACCATAAAAATCACTGTATTTTTTAATTGCAGAAGAAAGCATTATTCCAGGTCTATCATTATTATTAAATACCATCGGTCTTTCCAAAGCACCTGTTGCCAAAATTACCTTCTTTGCTCTTATTTTAAGTAACCTTTGTCTAATTTTATTTGTCTTATCTTTTTTTTCTAAATAATCTGTTAAGTTCTCTCTTGCTAGCAAATAATTATATTGATGGTACGCAGCAACACTTGTTCTAGTTTTTATTTCTAAATTTTTAATATTTTTAAGTTCTTCAATTTCTTTTTTTAACCATTCAGATGAAATTTTGTTATCAATTTTATTACTTTCATTGTTTTCATAAATAGTTGATCCTCCCAATTCATTTTTTTCATCTAAAAGTAAAGTTTTGTAGTTATTCTTTGCAGCATTTTTAGCTGCTAGAATTCCAGATATACCTGCACCAACAACAAGAACATCACAATGAATATTTCTGTGATCGTAAATGTCAGGATCGTTTGATGTTGGTGATTTCCCCAGTCCTGCTGAGTGTCTTATAAAGTATTCATATTTTTCCCAGAAGCTTGCAGGCCACATAAATGTTTTGTAATAAAATCCTGCAGGAAGTAGGGGTGATAAAAAATTATTTATTCCACCAATATCAAAGTTTACACTTGGCCAGCAATTTTGACTTGATGCCTCCATTCCTTCATATATTTCAACTTCAGTTGCCCTAACATTTGGTTCAGTTCTATTAGTATTGGGATTGATTTGAACAATTGCATTGGGCTCCTCAGAACCTGATGTCATAATACCTCTTGGTCTATGGTATTTAAAACTTCTACCTACTAAATGAACATTATTTGCCAATAAAGCAGAAGCAAGTGTGTCTCCTTTAAATCCATAATAAGTCTTACCATTAAATTTAAACGAAACTCTTGTTGTTTCATCAATATATTGACTAGATTTAACTCTTAAATTTTCTGACATTTATTTTATATCGAAGGGGGTTTTTCTCCTATTCTATAGATTGCTTTAATCTCATCGTTCGAAGTATCTCTAACCATATTAAACCATTTACGACAACCGTGAGCGTGGTTCCATCTTTCATATTGAACACCTTTAATATTTTTTCTCATAAATAAATATTCTGCCCATTCATCATCACTAAGTTCTGTCGGTTGTTTAGGTCTTTCTATATGGGCTTCACCACCAGCTTTAAATTCTTGCTGATCTCTCTCACCACAATATGGACAATTAATAACAAACATTAGTGAGCAACTGCTGCAGCACCATGTTCATCAACAAGGTCTCCACTTACAAATCTATTTAAATTAAATGCTGTATTAAGTTTATGTGGCTCATCATTAGCAATGGTGTGTGCAAACAAATCTCCTGATCCAGGTGTAGCTTTAAAACCTCCTGTACCCCAACCACAATTAAAATAGAGTCCTTTGATAGAAGTTTTACTTAATATTGGACTTGCATCAGGACATATATCCACAATTCCTCCCCACTGTCTTAACATTCTCATACGACTAAAAATTGGATACAATTCTAAAATAGCATTTAGAGTACCTTCAACTATTTGATGACTTCCTTTTTGAGTATATGAAACATAATCATCTGTTCCAGCGCCAATAACTAATTCGCCTTTATCAGATTGACTTACATAAGCGTGTACAGCATTTGACATAACAACTGTATCAATAATTGGTTTCACCGGTTCTGACACAAGTGCTTGAAGAGGTTTGCTTTCTAGAGGAAGTCTTATTCCAGCCATATTAGCTATCACACTTGAGTGTCCGGCTGCTACAACTCCAATTTTTTTTGTTTTAATAAATCCTTTTGTTGTTTCTATACCTTCAACACTATCACCATTTCTTTTTATACCTTTTACTTCACAATTTTGAATTATATCAACACCCATTTCATCAGCACCTCTAGCATAACCCCAGGCAACAGCATCATGTCTTGCTGTACCAGCTCTTCTTTGTAATGTACCACCAAGTACAGGATATCTTATATCTTGAGATGTATTTATAATTGGACAAAACTTTTTAACTTCTTCTGTACTTAAATAAACGGCATCAATACCATTTAGTCTATTTGCGTGTGTTCTTCTTTTTAAATCTCTTACATCTTGCAAATTGTGAGCAAGATTCATTACACCTCTTTGACTAAACATTACATTGTAGTTTAACTCTTGAGATAATCCTTCCCAAATTTTTAACGCATGATCATAAAGTCCAGCACTAGCGTCCCATAAATAATTCGATCTAATAATTGTAGTGTTACGTCCAGTGTTTCCTCCACCAATCCATCCTTTTTCAACAACTGCAATATTTTTCAAATTGTGTTTTTTTGCTAAATAGTATGCTGTCGCTAAACCATGACCACCCCCACCAACTATGACAGCATCATACTCTTTTTTTGGAGTAGGGTCTTTCCATGCTCTTTGCCAATTCTCATGATATGAAAGAGCGTTTTTGATTAATGAAAATACTGAGTATTTATTTCCCATAATAATTGAATAATTACTTTATAAATATTGAATTTTCAATAAAATCACTTATTACACAATGTCATACGGAGAGATGGGTGAGAGGCTGAAACCAGTCGTTTGCTAAATGACCGTGCGAGGAAACTTGTACCGAGGGTTCGAATCCCTCTCTCTCCGCCACTAATATAAAGGCTGATCTTTAAAAAAATCTTTCATTACTATTGGATTTTGTTCCATCATATATCTGTAAACATTATAATTTTCCAATACACGCTGAACATAGTTTCTAGTTTCTCTAAATTTAATTAGCTCAACCCAATCAACATAATTTATCTGTTTTTTTTGTGGATCCTTATTTAATTTTTTCCAATATTTGACTCTATTTGGACCAGCATTGTATGCAGCTATTGCAAATGGGTAAGCACCATCATATTGCTGAATTAAACCGGCAATATAATGAGATCCCAAATTTATATTGTACTCTGGATCAGTTGTTAATCGAGATTTTGCATAAGGAAGCTTTGCTTGTTTAGCAACTAATTTTGCTGTGTAAGGCATTAATTGCATTAAACCTTTTGCACCTGCATGACTATTTGCTTTTAAATCAAATTCACTTTCTTGTCTTATAATTGATAAAATTAATGCACTTTCAGGAATCTTTCTTCCATTAATGTATTTAGGTGTGCTTATTAACGGATAATTGTATTTGTTATGAAATCTTTTTTGATAAGAGGCAATTTTTGATACTTGTATAGCAAAATCATATCTACTGATAGTGGTAGCAAGTTCAGCAGCTAAAAGTTCACTGCCTTCAGAAACGTTATCATTAGCAAGATGTCTTAAGATAAATTTTGTATACTTGTCTTTATCTAACTCATGTAAAAGATGTGTGATTTTTACTAATTCTTTATTAAAAAAAGCTTTTCTATATTCATCTTCAACCAACATTGTTTTATCAAGTTCAAATTTTCCATTAGGATTAATTTTTAAAAATGCTAGTTGTCCATAATATGTAGTTAAATATTTTGTAGCCTCTTTATACCATTTTTCCGATTGATCCTTATTTTTTAGTTTTTCATATGATCTACCTAACCAATATGCGCCCCTAGAAACACTTATTGGATAATTAACATTATCAAAAAAGTTTTTAAAATGATCTTTAGCAAGAAGTGGATCATTTAAAAAACTTAGTGCTATCCAACCACTCATCCATTCTGCCTCTGCAAATTCAGACCCTTCAGACATTCCGTGATTGCTACTAATTTTATAAGCTAGTTCATATTGTTTTTTGTAAATTAACTTTCGAGAAATGATTTCTCTTTCTTTCCACCATTTGTCAGGTCTAACTAAATAATCTTTATCATTTCTTATCTTGAGCAAAATTTCAGTAGAAGACTCCAATCGTCCCTTTTTTCTCCTCCACTTTAAACGATCATAGTTTAATCCAGCATCATTTTTAAATTTGTTTGGAACATTTTTGATTGCTTGATCTACTCCGTATCCCTTGGTCATCAAAATATGTCTTGCAGTATAGAGCAATTCATAGTCTTTAGGTAAATATCTGATTAATCTTTTTAAATCCCAATGATCACTATTCCATGCAAGATGATCAGCTCTTTTTATATAGTCATTTGCATCAAGATATTTTTTATATTTTTTTCTGAAAAACCTTAACTCACTTTTTGATAAATCTGCGGAAATCCATCCATTTTTAATTAGAGCAATACCTTTTGCTTTATCTCCTGATAAAATATGACTTTCACCTAAAATCATCTTACCATATCCACTTAAAGGTTCATTTTTTGAAAACCAATTGATGATTTTTCTTGGAGAAACTTTTTCCGTAGAAAGTTTATGCTCAGCCAAATATCTCAATCTATCTATTCTTGGATAATCTGAATTTTCCTCGATAAAGACTTGGTAATCAAAAAATGACTCTTGATTACCTGTTGTTAATAAATGTCTCCACTTTATAAAATTATATATAGATCTATCTTTAGCTTTTTTTGAGATGTTAATTGCAGATTTCCACTGACCTTTTTGCATTTCGCCAATAGCTTTTTTTGCAATCCCAAAATCTTTTTTATTATAAAATTTAGAAATTTTTACTGTTCCTGAATTGATTAACCCGCTTATAACTGGCTTTTTTTTAGGTAAAAGAAAACTAAGTTTAGTTTCTTTTTTAGTTACCTTTTTCTCAACTTTAACTTTTGACGGTTTTTTTAGAGGTTTGATTGTATTTAATATTATTTTTTTGTTTAATTCTTCAGAGGTTAGCGATGGTTTTTTTAAAGGAACAATCTGTGCCCAACTGAAATTAAAGCTAATCAAGGAAGTTATTATTAAAAATAATAATTTTTTAATCATAATCTTTTGGTATATGAATCTTTAAACTATGTTATAAGTATTTATGTTCAAAGGATCAAATGTTGCTTTAATTACGCCGTTTAAAAACAATCTCTTAGATGAGGAGGCGTATATTAAATTAATACATTTTCATATTGAAAATGGAACTAGTGGGCTTGTACCTGCTGGTACAACAGGAGAATCCCCAACATTAAGTCATGATGAACATCAAAAAGTAATTGATCTCTGCATAAAAGAAAGTAATGGAAAAATTCCAGTTATAGCTGGAACAGGTTCAAATTCTACTGAGGAAGCTATTTCTTTAACTTCACACGCTGAAAAGGTAGGTGCAAATGGTGCTCTAATCGTAACACCTTATTATAATAAACCTACTCAAGAAGGTTTGTACCAGCATTATAAAGCTATAAACGACAAATGCGGGATACCAATAATAATTTACAATATACCAGGTAGATCAGTTATTGATATGAATGTTGATACAATGGCAAGACTGTTCGAGTTAAAAAATATAGTTGGTGTAAAAGATGCCACTGGAGATTTGGATAGGGTTGATCAACAGTTATCAAAAATGGGTAAAGAATTTGTTCAATTGACTGGTAATGATGACAATGCGCTAGAATTTAATAAAAGAGGTGGAGTAGGTGCAATAAGTGTAACAGCAAACATAGCACCAAAACTTTGTTCAGATTTTCAAAAATTCTCTAAATCTGAAAATGATATTGGTGAAGCTGAAAAATTAGATAAAATTTTACAGCCAATTCATCATTCAATGTTTGTTGAAAGTAATCCTAGTCCAGTAAAATATGCAGCTAAATTATTAAATCTATGCGAAGATGATGTTAGATTACCTCTGGTAAAAGTTACCGAACAAACCAAGGAAATTGTTAAAAAGTCTCTTCAGTCAGCAAAATTGATTTAATGAACAAAAAAACCAATTCTGGTTTAAAAATAATTTGTTTAAATAGGAAAGCTAGTTTTAATTATTTTTTTGAGGATATTTTAGAAGCAGGAATTGTTCTTAAAGGTTCTGAAATTAAATCAGTAAGAGATGGAAAAGTTAATATAGCAGACTCTTATGCAGTTGAAAAAAATGGAGAAATAATTTTAATTAATTCTCATATTTCACCTTACAAACAAGCAAGTTATTCCAATCATAACCCAACCGATGAAAGAAAGTTGCTACTAAATAAAAGAGAAATAAACAAATTGATTGGAAAAATGCAAAGAGATGGCTTTACTATTGTTCCAACAAAAATGTATTTTAAAAAAGGAAAGGCCAAAATTGAATTAGCAGTTGCTAAAGGAAAGAAGCAATACGATAAAAGAGCAACAAAAAAGAGCAGAGACTGGAACCGTGAAAAGGCAAGATATATCAGAAAATCAAGCTAAAATTGTTTACTTAGGTATTGGCTCTAATTTGGGTGATAGAAAAAAAAATATAGAAATTGCAAAATCTCATTTAAGCGAAAATAATTTGGATTTTTTATCTATCTCAAGTTTTTATGAAACACCTTCTTGGCCGGACCCCAAAAAACCTAAATTTTTAAATGTAGTTATCAAGGCAAAGTTTTGTTTTGATCCAGAAAGTCTCCTTAAAATATGTAAGAAAATTGAAATTTTATTAGGAAGAAAAAAAGGTAAAAAAAATGATCCACGTATTTGTGATATTGACATTATTGATTTTAATAAAAAGGTTTTAAAAGTAAAAAACAAATTAACTTTGCCTCATAAACTTATGCATAAAAGAAATTTTGTACTCATCCCTTTTTTTGAAATTCAAAAAGAATGGCATCATCCAATTATTAAAAAAGATCTTAAAAGCTTGATTTCTTCACTCTCTGAAGCAGACATTAGGTCTATTAAACAAATTTAAATTAATGTTATAATAGGGTTATGCTAAATTCTAATGAACTAATTAATAAAGTTAAAAATTATAATAAATTTTTAAATCCTGAAAAATTAGATAAAGCTTATAATTTTGCTGTAAAGGCCCATAAGAGTCAAAAGAGAGCTTCCGGTGATCCTTACTCTGTACATCCAATTGAAGTTGCAAATATTTTAACAGAGTTAAAATTAGACAGTGCTACAATTGCCACTGGGTTATTGCATGACACTATTGAAGATACCTTTGCAACTTATGAAACATTAAAAGCTGAATTTGGTGATGAGGTTGCTGACTTAGTAGATGGTGTCACTAAAATATCTGTTTTTGAAAATACAGCTGGATCAAATTCTAAAGTAGAAAATTTTAGAAAATTAATTTTAGCAACATCTAAAGATATCAGAGTTTTGTTAGTAAAAATTGCAGACAGATTGCACAACATGAGAACGATTAAAGCAATTACTAAAGTGGAAAAAAGACAAAGGATTGCTCAAGAAACAATGGAAATTTATGCTCCATTGGCAGACAGAATGGGTATGCACAGAATACGTGATGAGCTTGAAGATTTATCGTTTGAAATTTTAAATTACGATGCAAGAAAATTAATAAAAAAAAAACTTGATGAAATAAAATTAGATAGAAAAGATATTTTTGAAGAACAATCATATGAACTCAGTGAAATATTGAATGATCACGAAATTAATGCTGAAATTTATGGAAGAGAAAAAACTCCATTTTCAATATGGAGAAAAGTTCAAAAAAAAAGAGTTTCATTAGAGCAGATAACAGACATCATTGGCTTTAGAATTATATTAGATACTATTGATGACTGTTATAAAACTCTTGGTATATTTCATAAGAAATGGAACTGTATTCCTGGTAAATTTAAAGACTACATTTCTTCGCCCAAAATAAATGGATATAAGTCAATTCATACTTCAGTTATTGGTTCAAATAAAAAGCCTATAGAGATTCAAATTAGAACTAAAGAAATGCATGACTTTGCACAAAGAGGTGTTGCATCGCATTGGCAATATAAATCTTCTGAAAAATTTAATTCATTAAGTTGGAAAGAGTATGATTGGTTAAAAGATTTAGTGGAGATTATCGAAAAAAATGAAAATCCTGAGGATTCTTATGAATATACAAAGCTTCAAATGTTTCAGGAAAATGTTTTTTGCTTCACACCAAAAGGATCTGTAATTAAATTACCAAAAGATGCAACAGCAATTGATTTTGCTTATGCTGTTCACACTAAAATTGGTAATTCTGCAATTGGTTGTGAAGTAAATGGAAATAACTGTGAATTGCAAACAATATTAAGAAATGGTGATAGGGTTAACATTCTCACATCTAAAAATAGTTCACCATCTTTGCATTGGATACCTTCTACCAAAACAGGTAAAGCAAGAGCTGCTGTTAGAAGATATTGGCATGATAAAGGTGAACAAAAAGAGGAAAAAACAAAAAAATATAACACTACACTTTGGATTTCATTGCCTGATAAACCTGGTCAACTTGGCGATATAAGTTCTTTAATTGGAAGTCATAAACTTAACATTTCTAATTTAGAGATGGCGGGTAAAAATCCAAACTATATTAATTTTAAATTTAGATTAATAATCAGAAATCTTAAGAATTTTACAAATTTTATTGCAGAGCTAAAGCAAAAAGGTATAAAATTTAAGATAATTAGACACGAAGAAAAAAGAAATGCTTTCACTCAAAAAATCCTTAAATATTTTAAAAAAGACTGATGCGTTATTAGAAGGACATTTTGTTTTATCCTCAGGACTACACTCTCCAAAGTATATTCAATGTGCTAAACTTTTAAGCTTTCCTTATTTAGCTGAAAAAATTTGCAAATCACTAGCAAATAAAATTAAAAAAAATTTTAAAAAAATAGATTTAATACTCGCTCCTGCTATGGGTGGTGTAATAATAGGTTATGAAATTGGTAAAATTTTAAAAAAAGAAACAATTTTTTGTGAAAGGGTGAATGGAAAATTTACTCTCAGAAGAGGTTTTAGTATAAAAAAAGGAGCAAGAGTTTTAATTATAGAAGATGTGATTACGACAGGTAAATCTAGTTTGGAATGCGTAAAACTTATTAAAAAATCAAATGCAAGACTTGTTGGATTTGCTTCTATAATTGACAGATCAACAAAAAAATCTCTGAAAATAAAAAATAAAATTGTTTCTCATTTAAAAATAGATGTGCCTAGCTACAACCTTAAAAATATACCTAAATCTCTAAAATCAATTCCCATTACCACTCCAGGAAGTAGATTTATTAAGTGAAAAGACTAGGTGTAAATATAGATCATATTGCAACACTGCGTAATGCACGTGGTGAAAAACATCCTAATCCAGTTTTTGCAGCAAAAAAAGTTATAAAATTGGGTGCAGACTCCGTAACTATTCATTTGAGAGAAGATAGAAGACACATAAATGATTTAGATACTAAAGAGATTTGTGCTTTGAATAAAGTGTTAGTGAATCTTGAAGTCTCAATGAATAGTGAAATAATTAAAAAAGCTTTAAGATATAAACCAAATTACATTTGCATTGTTCCAGAAAACAGAAAAGAAATAACCACAGAAGGTGGTTTAAATCTAAAAGATAATTATAAAAAATTAAAAGAAATAATTTTTAAATTTAAAAAGTCAAATATTAGAACTAGTTTATTTATCAATCCCAACTTAAATGATATTAAACTTTCAAAAAAATTAAATGTGGATTGTGTTGAAATTCACACTGGAAAACTAGCTAATTATGTTAAATCGCATAAAAATTTTTCAAGCGAATTAAATAGAATTAAAAAAAGCTCAAAACTTGCATGTAAGCTAGACATAAAAGTACATGCAGGTCATGGTTTAGATTACAAGACGACTAAAATTTTAACAAAAATTAAAGAAATCGAGGAATTCAACATAGGACATTTTATTATTGGAGAGTCGATATTTTATGGTCTACCCAAAGTAATTAAAGATTTTAAAAAAATTATTAAAAATTAATGAAAATTTTAGGTATTGGAGTTGATATAATTGAAAATAAAAGAATTAAAGAAGCTATAAAAAATAAATCTTTTATTAATCGAGTTTATAGTGTGAGAGAACAAAGACAATCAAACTTAATAAAGAATAAAGTGGCCTTTTTTTCAAAAAGATTTGCAGCAAAAGAAGCATTTGCAAAAGCTTTGGGTACCGGATTTAGAATGAAATTGAACTTTAAAGATATAGAAGTAGTTAACGATAAAATGGGTAAACCAAATTATGTTGCAAATAAAAAAATCACCAAAATGATCCAAAACAAATTTAAAATTAAAAAATATAATTGTTTTCTATCCATTTCTGATGAAAAAAAATATTCAACAGCATTTACTATTATTCAATCATAATGAAACTAGATAAAAACTTCTTTGCAGAAAATATAAAAACTTTATTTTACGCTTTGATAATTGCAGTAATCATTAGATCACTTTTAGTGCAACCTTTTTATATACCTTCTTCTTCAATGGAACCCACATTACTTGTAGGTGACAGATTATTTGTTACGAAATATTCATATGGATATAGTAAACATTCTTTTCCTTTTAGTCCGCCAATACTTAGTAAAAGAATAATGTTTAAAAGTCCTGAAAGAGGGGATGTAATTGTATTTAAAACACCAGCTGACAATAAAACAGATTATATAAAACGTTTAATTGGGCTGCCAGGAGATAAAATCCAGTTTATTGATGCCAATCTATATTTAAATAGTAGTGAAATACTTAAATCTAAAATCCCACTTAAAACAAAAATTTATTGTGGTGACACAACAATTGATGTCTTAAAGTTTGAGGAAAAATTACCTAATGGTAAAAAATTTCATACAGTTTATTTAAAAAATTATACTTATCAAAATTCCGATGTTTTTACAGTTCCAGATGATCATTATTTCTTTTTAGGTGATAATAGGGATTGCTCTAAAGATAGCAGATTTCTTTCAAGTGTTGGTTATGTTCATAAAGATAACTTAGTTGGTAAGGCTCAATTTATTTTTTTTTCATCTGATAAAAAAATAGGAAGTTTTATTGAATTTTGGAAATGGCATAAATCTATAAGATTTAAAAGAACCTTTAATGTTATTAATTAATGAAAATAAAGTATCAAGAACTTGAAAAAAAAATAAATATAGTTTTTAAAAATAAAAATTTATTAGACCAATCTCTTACTCATAAAAGTTTTAATTCCTCTAAAAATAATGAGAAAATTGAATTTTTAGGTGATCGTGTACTAGGACTGGTCATGGCTAAAAAATTATTAGAAATTTATCCGAACGAAAAAGAGGGAATACTTGATAAGAAATTTGCTTCACTTGTTAATAAAAAATCTTGTCTTGAAATTGCAAAATCTATTAATTTAGAAAAATATATAAAAACTTTTAATCCAAGAAATAAAAAAATAAAAATTGAAGATAAAATTATTGCAGATAGTTGCGAAGCTTTAATAGGAGCAATTTATCTTGATAAAGGTTTTAATATTGTTGAAAAATTTATTTTAAAGCAGTGGGAAGAAAAAATTAGCGATAGCATTGTTACCGAAATTGACGCCAAAACAAAGTTACAAGAACAAACATTAAAAAAATTTAAAAGTCTTCCTAAGTATAAATTAATCTCAAACACTGGACCAAGACACAAACCTATATTTAAAGTAGGAGTAAAATTACCAAATACAAAATACTTTATTGGCGTTGGTAATTCCAAAAAAAATGCTGAGCAAAGTGCTGCTACAGAGTGTTTAAAAAGTTTCAATAAATAATATGAATTGGTCTGATGAAGGTTTTTTGTTAAGTAAAAATAGATATAACGAAAACTCCTTGATTGTAGAAATTTTCACCAAAGAAAAAGGTAAAGTATCAGGCATTATATTTGGTGGAACATCAAAAAAAATAAAAAATTATCTTCAAATAGGAAATAAATTGCATGTTAATTATAATTCAAAAAATGAAAATAGGATTGGCTATTTTAAAGTTGAAATTTTAAATGCTTACAGCCCTTTTTATTTTGATGATAGACAAAAATTATCATGCTTAACTTCAGCAATGAATTTGATTAAAATTTTAACAGCAGACGCACAATCCAATGAAAAAGTTTTTTTCATAATTCAAAATTTCTTTTTAATTTTACAAGATAAAAATTGGTTAAAAAAATATATTTTTTGGGAATTAGAATTGCTAAAAATATTAGGTTATGATTTAGAATTAGAAAACTTAGTAGAGAAAGATACCGAAAATAACGAAACTGTTTACTATGTTTCATCATCAAATGAAAAAAAATATGTTCCAAACTTTCTTATTGAAAAAGACAAAGATGTTGAAGATATTAAAATTTTATTAAAAGGTTTGAAGTTAGTTAATGATTATCTAGATAAAACAATTTTAAAACCAAACAATATTAATTTTCCAAATAATAGATTGTTATTTCTTAATACTTTAAGGTGATTACTCTATTATTTTGTCAATTCGATCAGCGTAATAACTTACAATCGCATTTGCACCAGCTCTTTTGAAAGCCACTAAACTTTCATACACTGCATCTTTACTTACAAGGTTTTTATTAATAGCATTTTCTATTAGACTATACTCACCAGATACTTGATACGCAAAAACTGGAATTTTGAATTTTTCTTTAATTGATTTAATTATATCTAAATATGGCATTCCTGGTTTAACCATAACCATATCAGCTCCTTCTTTTATATCTAAAGCAACTTCTCTTAATGATTCATTAGAGTTTCTAAAATCCATTTGATATGTTTTTTTGTCTCCTTTTAATGAACTCTTTGACCCCACAGCATCCCTAAAGGGACCATAAAAGCTGGATGCATATTTTGCTGCATAAGATAAAATCTGAACTTCTTGAAAATTGTTTTGATCGATAGCTTTTCTAATTTTACCAATCCTTCCATCCATCATATCTGATGGAGCTAAAACATCACAACCCATTTCGGCTTGAAGTAAAGATTGGTTTATTAAAACTTGGATTGTTTCATCATTCAAAATTTTATCAAATTTGATTAATCCGTCATGTCCATGAGAGGTATAAGGATCCAGTGCAACATCACACATAATTCCAATTTGATTTTTATATTTTTTTTTAATCATTCTTGATGCTCTACAAACAAGATTATTTTCATTGAGTGCTTCTGATCCTAGTTCATTTTTTAATGATTTTTTTGTGTTTGGGAAAAGAGCAACCATTGGAATTCCTTTGCTTATCGCTTTGTCAATAATTTGACTGATTCTATCAACTGAATACCTGTAGACACCAGGCATCGATTTTATTTGTTGTTTTTTATTTACTCCATCAATAAGAAAAATTGGAAGAATAAAATCATTAGGACTTAGGGTATTTTCCTGTATTAGTTTTCTAGTCCAAGAAGATTTTCTGTTTCTTCTTAATCTTAGGTTTGGATATTTTCCCACAATCATGTTTAAATTTACTTTATTAATGCGACAAATGTATTATACAAATAACTCTTAAATTAAGTACAAAACCATTTTTATGAGCATTGATAACACAAAAGTTGTAAACCTAAACCTAAAAAAAGAAGAAAGAATTTTAGATTTTAGTGATTTTCAAAAACAAAACTTGAAATTTGATATAAATAAACTTCAAGAGGCCTATAACCAAATTATTAAGACAAAAAAATTCGAAGATGCTGGGATAACACACTTTGGAGCAATTTCATTAACTCAAATTCCTGGTGATCCTGATTCAATCAAAGGAAATAAAGCTAGAGGTGTTTACTGGACTAAACCTGATAAAACTGGAAAAGAGGTTTCTAGAGATGTTGAAATTGATGAAGCAGCTTATTCTGAATTTATAAAAGATTATGAGAATACTTATTTTAAAGAAGTTTATGATGTTTTATCAAGTAAATATAAATTGGGTAGAGTAAGAATTTTATTAAAAGAACCAAGGTCAACTTTAAGTTGGCATAGAGATCCAGAACCAAGATTACACATTCCAATTGTAACTAATCCTGGATGCTTAATGGTTATAGATAATGTTGCAAAACATATGCCTGCAGATGGTTCTGTCTGGGTGACTAATAACACAAAATATCATAATGCATTTAATGGTGGAGAAGAAAATAGAGTTCACCTTGTTGCTTGTGTGTTAGATTATAAATTCAATTAATTTGAAAAAGATATTTATTTCTTCAGATCACGCAGGTTTTAAACTTAAAGAAGCAATTAAAATTTATTTAGAAAAGAAAAAAATTAATTTCGAAGATCTTGGTACTTCAAATGAGAATAGCGTTGATTACCCAGATTATGCACATAAAGTTGCAAGAAAAGTAAATTCATCTAAAAAAAATATTGGTATTTTGGTATGTGGATCAGGAACCGGAATGAATATTGCGGCAAATAAACATAAAAATGTTAGAGCAGCTCAATGCTTTAATGAAAAATCGACTAAATTATCTAGATTGCATAATGATGCAAATATCATTACATTAGGTTCTAGATTACTAACTAAAAAAAATGCATTAAAATTTATTAGCATTTTTTTAAATACAAAGTTCGAAGGTGGGAGACACTTAAAAAGAGTAAAAAAAATATAGTTAATTATGTCTAGTGAAAAAAGTTATTTAAACGATAGTTATAAGAGTTTCTTTGAGGATGGTTTGTCAAGCAAGGACCCTGAATTATATAAAACTATAAAAGACGAACTCTTAAGACAACAACAACATATAGAATTAATTGCATCAGAAAATATAGTTTCACAAGCAGTTCTTGAAGCTCAAGGATCAGTTTTAACTAATAAGTATGCCGAAGGATATCCTGGAAAAAGATACTATAATG
The DNA here is from genome assembly GCF_052047935.1 of Candidatus Pelagibacter sp. HIMB1506. Classification (NCBI taxonomy): domain Bacteria; kingdom Pseudomonadati; phylum Pseudomonadota; class Alphaproteobacteria; order Candidatus Pelagibacterales; family Candidatus Pelagibacteraceae; genus Candidatus Pelagibacter; species Candidatus Pelagibacter sp. HIMB1506. The sequence goes on from NZ_JBNAIS010000001.1 coordinate 461,861, forward strand.
GTTGCGAACATGTAGATGTTGCAGAAAGTCTTGCAATTGAGAGATTAAAAAAATTATTTAATTGTAAATATGCAAATGCACAACCTCACTCTGGAGCTCAAGCAAATGGTGCTGTATTTTTAGCTTTGTTAAATCCTGGAGATACATTTATGGGAATGAGTTTAAATTCAGGTGGACACATAACACACGGATTGAAAATATCTATGTCAGGTAAATGGTTTAACGCAATAGGTTATGACGTTGATAAAGAGTCTGAGCTTATTGATTATGATAATGTTGAAAGACTTGCTTTAGAACACAAGCCTAAATTAATAATAGCAGGCGGCAGCGCTTATTCTAGAGTAATAGATTTTAAAAGATTTAGAGAAATAGCTGATAAGGTAGGAGCCTATTTAATGGTTGATATGGCACATTTCTCAGGACTTGTAGCTGGTAAGGGTTATCCAAATCCATGTGATTATGCTCATGTTGTAACTTCAACTACACACAAAGTTTTTAGAAGTGCAAGAGGTGGAATAATTTTATCTAATGATGAGGAGCTTGGTAAAAAGTTTAACACAGCTGTTTTCCCTGGTTATCAAGGAGGACCTTTGATGCATATTATTGCTGCTAAAGCTGCTGGTTTTCTAGAAGCTCTTCAACCAGAATTTCAAGATTATATAAAATCCGTTTTAGCTAATGCAAAAATCTTAGCTGAAACTTTAAAAAACAATGGGTTTAAAATTTATTCAGATGGAACTGATACCCATTTAATGCTTGTTGACTTAAGACCTTTTAATGTTAAAGGAAATCTTGCAGCGGAAAGTCTATCAAGAGCTAACATAACATGTAATAAAAATGGAATACCATTTGATACAGAGAAACCAATGATTACGTCGGGAATTAGACTGGGCACTCAAGCGGCTACTACACGTGGATTTGGATTAAATGAATTTAAAACTGTAGGTGAATTGATAACAAAAACTATTAAAGGTTTATCTGAAAATCCTGATGATAACAGTAAAGTTGAAAATGAAGTAAGAAATGAAGTTATTAATCTAACCTCATCATTTCCAATATATAAAAATTTATAAATAATGATTTGTCCTTGTGAAAAAAAAGGTGATACATCAGTTGTAGATTCTAGACCAACCGAAGATGGAACTGCAATCAGAAGAAGACGATTATGTATATGTGGTGAAAGATTTACTACCTTTGAAAGAATTCAATTTAGAGAATTAATGGTTGTTAAAAAAAATGGAAGAAAATCTTCTTTTGATAGGGATAAATTATCTAAATCAATCTATATAGCATTAAAAAAGAGACCAATTGATACTGAAACTGCAGAAAAATTTATAAGTAAAATCTCAAGATCATTAGAAGAACTTGGACAAACAGAAATATCAACAAGTACAATTGGAACAATGGTTATGGAAGGATTAAAAGAGCTTGATCCTGTAGCATATGTGCGTTTTGCTTCCGTTTATAGAAATTTTAGAGAAGAAAAAGACTTTGTACAATTCGTGGACAGATTAGATGTCTACAAAAAAAGATAAATTTACCAGTAAAGATAAACAATTCATGCAAATTGCCCTTAATTTGGCAATTGCACGCGAAGGTTTAACTGGTACAAATCCATCTGTTGGATGTGTAATTGTTAAAAATAATAAAATTATATCTATAGGACAGACTTCACTTGATGGAAGACCTCATGCTGAACGAAATGCAATTAAAGACTCTATTGAAAATGTTGCTGGATCAAAGATTTATGTCACATTAGAACCGTGTTGTCATAGAGGAAAAACACCACCTTGTACAAATTTAATAATTAAATCAAAAATATCAGAAGTTATTTATTCAATTTCTGATATTGACGAACGTGTTAGTGGCAAATCTTTTAAAGTTTTAAAATCAAGTAAAATAAAAGTTGGAAAAAATCTTTTAAAAAAAGAAATTAGTCGGTTTTACTATCCTTATTTTTTTAATAGAAAAAATAAAATACCTTTTGTTACAGGTAAAATTGCAGTTTCAAAGAACAGTTTAATTTATAGTAAAGAAAAGCAAAAAATTACTAATATTTATTCTGATAAATTTTCGCATTTTTTAAGATATAAAAATGATACGATATTAATTTCATACAAAACCTTAAATAAAGATAATCCAAAACTTAATTGTAGACTTAAAAACAAAAATAATTTTTCACCTATAAGAGTTATTTTGGATAATAAGCTAAATTCTAATCCAAACTCTTACTTAATAAAATCAGCAACTAAAGTAAAAACAATTATTTTTTATAACAAAGCAATAAAATCAAAAATCTCATTATTTAAATCTAAAAAAGTCTTATTAATCAAATCTAAAATTAATAAAAATAGAGAATTCAAATTAAAAGAGATATTAAAAAAACTTTATTCCTTAGGAAGTAGAAATTTATTGGTTGAAGGTGGAGATAAACTTACAAAATCATTCATAAATGATAAAATTTTTAATAAATTTTATTTGTTTAAAAGTTCGAATAATTTATCTAAAAATACAGAATTTGTTAAATTTAACAGTTTAAATACTTTAAAATCAAAATATAGATATAAGTCAAAACTAAATCTGAAATTAAAAAAAGATAAAATAGATTTATATAAAAATTATGTTTAACGGAATTATATATAACCAAGGTACTGTCAAAAGAATTACCAAAAGACCAAAAGGTATTAATATATTTGTTAAAAGCAACTTAAAGGTTTCATCAAAAGATATGGGATTATCAGTTGCATGTGACGGGGTATGTCTCACATTAATTTCGTATAAGTCAAAAATAATGGAGTTTTATTTATCTAATGAAACTTTAGTTAGGTCCAAATTTAAATTTCTCAAAACAAATGATGTTTTGAACTTAGAGTTACCTTTGAAATATGGAACTAAAATTTCTGGTCATATTTGCCAAGGACATGTTGATACGGTTGGAAAAGTTAATAGTATTAATAAAATAGATAAATCTTATCTTTTTGATTTTGAGATACCAAAAAAGGAAAGAAAACATCTAATAGAGAAGGCGTCAATATGTGTAAATGGTATCTCTCTTACAATTTCAAAAATTACAAAAAAAGGTTTTCAAATTTGGATTATTCCTCACACGTATAAAGAAACTAATTTATCTACTTTAAATAAATCTAGTTTGGTAAATATTGAGATTGATATCTTGTCTAAATATGTAAGAAATTATTTTAATGATAAAAAATAATTTTGCATCAATTGAAACTATTATCAACATTGCCAGAAAAGGCGGGATGTTCATATTGGTTGACGATGAAAAAAGAGAAAATGAAGGCGATTTAGTAATATCGACATCGGATACTAATTCAAAAAATATAAATTTTATGGCTAAGTATGGCAGAGGTTTAATTTGTTTAGCTCTCGATAGTGTTCAGGCTAAAAAATTAAACCTTTCATTAATGTCACCAATTAATCAATCAAGAAATAAAACTGCATTTACAATATCTATTGAAGCAAAAAGAGGAATTACAACAGGAATTTCAGCAAAGGATAGAGCTAAAACAATTAAAGTTGCTTCAAAGAAAAATGCTAACAAAAATGAAATTGTATCTCCAGGTCATGTGTTTCCAATAATAGCAAAAGATGGAGGTGTCCTTGTTAGAGCTGGTCATACAGAAGCTTCAGTTGATATTTCAAAATTGGCAAAAAAAAATAATTCAGCTGTTATTTGTGAAATTATGAATGAAGATGGAACAATGGCCAAAGGTAAGGATTTATTTAATTTTGCCAATAAGCATAAACTTAAAATAGGCAAGATTGAAGATTTGATTGCTTATAGACTTAAAAAAGAAAAATTAATTAAACTAAAAAAACAAAGCTCAATAATTGTAAAAGATCAAAAGTATAATATTCGAATTTATGAAAATTTAATTGATGGTGCAGAACATTTTGCTTTAATTAAAGGAAAAATAAAAATGGGTATTGCCCCAAGGGTAAGAGTAATCTCTTCAAATGTGGTTCAAAATTATTTAATTAATCAACAATTACCAAACTCATTTAACAAAACTTTAAATTATTTTAAAAAATATAACAATTGTGTATTAGTCTTTATTAAAGATTCTAATTTAAAATCTGTAACACAAACTTTGAAAGATTATAAAAATAAAGATTTTTATAAAAAGGGTAATGACAAATTAATAAGAAATTATGGAATTGGTGCTCAAATTATAAAAGATCTTAAAATTAAAAATATGATATTAATCACAAAATCTCCAAAAAAAGTTATTGGTTTAGATGGTTATGGTATAAAAATTACTAAACAAGAATTGATATAATGAAGAAAAAAATTTTGGTTGTTATAGCAGATTATTACAAAGATATTGCAGATGGATTACTTAAAAGTGCTTTAAAATTAATCTCAAAAAAAAATAATATAAAAGTTATTAACGTTCCAGGAGCTTTTGAAATCCCAGTGACTATTTCAAGAAATATAAATAAGTATGATGCTTTTTTAGCTTTAGGCTGTGTGATTAAAGGTCAAACTCCTCACTTTGATTTTATTTCTCAAGCAGCAACAAATGGTATTATGGAATTATCAATTTTAAGTAAAAAACCAATTGGGAATGGAATAATTACTTGCTTGAATATGTCTCAAGCAAAAGCCAGAAAAAAAAAGGGTGCGGAAGCAGCTGAAGCAGTAATTTCTGTTTTATCTCAAAAATGAGAACACATTTTAATCCAAAAAATAATCCTAGGGTTATAATAATTCAAAAACTCTATGGTAAATTTTATAACGAAGACGATGAACTACAGTTTCCAAAACACAGATTTAAAAAATTTATTAAAGATATTGTACTTGGAACTATTGAAAGAAATGATCTAATTATAGATGAATTAAAAAACAAATTAGGTGAAGAATTTGTCTTTGAAAATTTAGATAAGGTTTTTCAAACTATTTTAAAAGCTGCTACATATGAATTAATGTACAAACCTAATTTATCCTTAAACATCATTATTAAAGAGTATTTGAATTCATCAAATTATTTCTTAGAAAATTCACAAACTAAGTATCTAAATGCTTTGCTCGATAATGTTGGAAAAAAATTAAGAACAAATGCATGAATTTGAACTTATAAACAATTATTTTTCTAATATTTCTAAAAAAAATAAAGCAGCTTTAAATTTAAACGATGATGTTTTTTTTGATAAAAAAAAAGGATTAGTTATTTCAGTAGATACATACAACATAGGTACACATTTTATTGATTTTAAAAGACCAGATTTAGTTATTAAAAAGATTTTAAGATCTTCAATTTCTGATTTAATTTGTAAAGGAGTAGAGCCAAAATATTATTTTATTGCTGGATCAGGGAACAAAAAAAATTTTACAAAAAATAATCTTAAAAAAATATCCAATTCTTTAAGGGAAGAGCAGAAAAAATATGATTTATTACTAGGAGGAGGGGATACAACTTTTTCTAATAAACTTAGCTTTACAATAACTTCAGTTGGATATTCAAAAAAAATAATCTATAGAAATCAATCTAATGTAAATAATGATATATATGTTACAGGAAATTTAGGTGATAGTTTTATTGGACTTCAAGTTTTAAAAAATAAAATTAAGTTGAATAAATCTAAAGAGAAGTATTTTATTAATAAATATTATATGCCCGATATCCAAAATAAGTTTTCTAAAAATTTACTTTCTTTAGCATCTAGTTCTATGGATATATCTGATGGTTTAATCGCAGACTTGAATAAATTAATAAACAAGCAAAATGTTTCTTATAAAATTTATGAGAAATTTATTCCTGTATCAAAAAATCTTAACAACCTAATCAATAGTAAAAATTTAAAAAAAATTGATCTAGTTTCTAATGGAGATGATTATCAAATTTTGTTTACTGCTAAACCTAAAAATGCCAGAATCATAAATAAATTAGGTAAATCTCTTGATATAAAAATTTCTAAAATAGGAACTATTTTATCTGGTAAAAATAAGTCTTTAATTTTAGATCAAAAAGGTAGAGAAATCGCCAATAATGCGGATGGTTATATCCACCAATTTTGAAGTTAATTATTGTCTTTTTTGACTTTTTTTGTATTGTCCGGGCTTAAAAAATTAACAACCAACAACTAAGGGTTATATGAGCGCAACTGTCGAAACTATTTTATTATACACAATCGGAGCAGGTTTTTTATCTATCGTTTATGGGTTTTTAACCGGAAAAAACATTTTAAATTCAAGTGCAGGAAATGCAAAAATGCAAGATATTGCATCAGCTATTCAAATCGGAGCAAAAGCTTATCTAGCAAGACAATATAAAACAATTGCAATTGTTGGTGCAGCTGTTCTTGTAATTGTTAGTATTGCGTTTAGCCCATTAGTTGGTCTTGGTTATTTAATAGGTGCAGCATTATCTGGTATTGCAGGATATGTCGGCATGTTAGTTTCTGTAGAAGCTAATGTTAGAACTGCTGAAGCTTCAAGAAAAGGTCTAGCTCAAGGTCTTTCAGTGGCTTTTAAATCTGGTGCTGTAACTGGTATGTTAGTTGCTGGTTTAGCATTGTTAGCAATAGCAGTTTATTATTTTTTATTATTGAAATTTGATGTAGATGAAAGAGAAATAGTGAATGCTCTAGTTGCTTTAGGGTTTGGTGCTTCTTTAATTTCAATTTTTGCGAGATTAGGTGGAGGTATTTTTACTAAGGGTGCAGATGTTGGAGCTGACCTTGTTGGTAAAGTTGAGGCTGGAATTCCTGAAGATGATCCAAGAAATCCAGCAGTAATTGCTGATAACGTTGGAGATAACGTTGGTGACTGTGCTGGAATGGCAGCAGATTTATTTGAAACATATGCTGTTACTATTGTTGCAACTATGGTTTTATCATCAATTTTCTTTGTAGGTGATCTTAATATGATGATCTACCCTCTTACAATCGGTGCTGCTTGTTTGTTAACATCTATTATAGGTACATTCTTTGTTAAACTTGGAAAAGATAATAATGTGATGAACGCATTGTACAAAGGATTTATTGTATCTGCTGTTGCATCGTTAGCTATTCTTTGGCCTGTAACTGATCATGTAATTGGTTTTACAAATGAATACACTGTTAATGGAAATACATTTAATGGAATGGATTTATATTACTGTGGAGTTATTGGTTTAGTTATTACTGGTTTATTAATCTGGATTACAGAATATTACACAGGAACAAGTTACAGACCTGTTAAATCAGTAGCTTTATCGTCAACAACCGGTCATGGAACTAATGTTATTCAAGGTTTAGCTGTATCGATGGAAGCAACAGCAATACCTGCATTAATCATTGTTGCTGGTATCTTAATTACAAATTCTATTGCTGGCCTATTTGGTATAGCAATTGCTGTTACAACAATGTTAGCGTTAGCTGGAATGGTTGTTGCGTTAGATGCTTATGGTCCAGTTACTGATAATGCTGGAGGAATAGCTGAAATGTCTAACTTGGACAAAAAAGTTAGAAAAACTACTGATGCACTTGATGCTGTTGGTAATACTACTAAAGCTGTTACAAAAGGATATGCAATTGGTTCTGCTGGTTTAGGGGCACTAGTTTTATTTGCAGCGTACACAGAGGATATTAAACATTTTTCTAAAGAAGCAGGATCACCACTTGAGGGAATAGTTGTAACTTTTGATTTATCAAATCCTTATGTTGTTGTTGGTTTATTAATTGGTGGAATGTTACCTTATTTATTTGGTTCTATGGGTATGCAAGCTGTTGGTAGAGCAGGTGGTGCAGTAGTAGTAGAAGTTAGAAGACAGTTTAAAAAATTCCCAGGCATTATGAAAAGAAAACAAAAACCTGATTATGCTAAATTAGTTGACTTGTTGACTGTTGCAGCAATTAAAGAAATGATAATTCCATCATTGTTACCAGTATTATCACCTGTAGTTTTGTATTTTATAATTCTATCAATAGGTGGTCAGGTTGCAGCTTTAGCTGCAGTTGGGGCTATGCTTTTAGGAGTAATTATAACTGGTTTGTTTGTTGCTGTTTCTATGACTGCCGGAGGTGGAGCATGGGACAATGCTAAGAAATATATAGAAGATGGAAATCATGGTGGAAAAGGTTCAGAGGCACATAAAGCTGCCGTAACTGGAGATACTGTAGGAGATCCATATAAAGACACTGCCGGCCCAGCTGTTAATCCAATGATTAAAATTACAAATATTGTAGCTTTATTGTTGTTGGCTGTTATCGCTGCCTAATCTCTTTTCTTTTTTTGGCCCTCTGTCCAAGAGGGTCATTAATTTTTTGTCTCATACTAGACATAAAATCATATATAAAAGATTTTTTTCTAAATCCAGTTTTTGTTGTTGCCTCAACAATTTTTATATTTTGCATATCGTCTTTATTATAAAATTCTTTATTTTTAAGAATCCCATATTTATCAATTTCTAAAACCAACACATCGTTTTTAAATATTTTCATTCTACCTAAATTTTTTATTTTTGATTGTGTTTGTTTTCTCTCTATATAAATCCATATATCGTTATCAAATTTACTTGTTGTTGAAGGATTTCCCAAAATTTTTTTAATATCATTTTTATTAGTTTTATTTACAATTAGAACTGTTTGTTTTTTCTCCAAGAAAGGCACTCCATGATGTTTAACAACAGGTTTGAAAGTACAATTTGAAAGTATTAAAAATAATAAAAATATGTATAATTTATTCATGAGTGGTCATTATGTACATATTTATAACAATTTAATTAATTTCACTAGAAATAAAGATTTATATAAAGATTTAAATAGACAAGACAGTTTTTCTGATAGATTAACTTTATTTTTGCTTCATTTTTCATTTTTTCTTAAAAACTATAAAAATGAGGAAAATAAAAAAGTTTTACAAGAAATTTATGATTTCAACTTTAGACAGTTAGAATTGAGCATTAGAGAAATAGGATATGGGGACCAATCTATAAACAAAAAAATGAAAGACTATATTAATTTGTTTCACTCCATGGTTTCCGAGATACATTTTTGGGACGATTTACCGAAATCAGATAAAATTGAAAAATTATCAATATTTTTAGAAGATTTTAATAATATTGATGATTTACTTGATTATTTTGATGAATTTAACTTAAATTTATCAAAAAAAACTTTGAATTATTATTTAAAAAGTGTAAGTAACCCATAATTATGGCTGTACCAAAACGAAAACAAACCCCTTCTAGAACTGGAATGAGAAGGGCACAAACAATGAAATTTTCAACTAAAAATATAGTTGAGGATAAAAAATCAGGTGAATATAGGCTTTCTCATCATCTAGATTTAAAAACTGGTATGTATAAGGGTAGACAAGTTTTAGACCCAAAAGAATAGTATAATAATCTTAATGTCCGAAAAAATTAAAATTGCAGTTGATGCAATGGGAGGTGACGGTTCACCAAAAAAAGTAATTGATGGTATTGTTTATAACCATCAATCAAATAAAAACATTTTTTACAAAATATATGGAGATAAAAATAAAATTTCTCCATTAATTGAAAATAAAATTAATAAAGAGTTCTATGAAATTTTCCATACAGAGAATGCAATTAAAAGTACGGACAGTCCTTTAGAAGGTGCAAAAAGAGGGAAAGACACTAGTATGTGGCTTGCTATTCAAAGCGTTAAAGAAAAGCAGGCTGATATAGTAATATCTGCTGGCAATACTGGCGCTCTATTAGTTGTATCAAAATTAAATCTTAAAATGATTGAAAATATAGATAAACCAGCTCTATCTGCGCTTTGGCCAAATAAAAAAGGTATGAGTGTTGTATTAGATCTCGGAGCTAATATTGAGTGTAGTTCAAAAAATTTAAGTGATTTTTCATCTATGGGAGCTGCTCTTTATAATTCATTATACCCAGATGTAATAGCCAATGTTGCTTTATTGAATATTGGTTCAGAAGAATTAAAGGGTAATGAAGTAATAAAAGAAACATATCAAATTCTTAATGACAAAAAATCTGAAAATTTTAATTTCTCAGGATACATCGAGGGTAATCACATTATGGATGGTGAAGTTGATGTAATTGTATCAGATGGATTTACAGGAAATGTAGCATTAAAAACAGCTGAGGGAACTGCAAATTTTATTACAAGTGAATTAAAAAAAGCAATGACTGGAAATTGGATAGGAAAACTATCTTCTCTTCTAAACATTTCAAATTTAAAAAAATTTAAAAAAAGATTAGATCCGAGACTGTATAATGGTGCAATTTTTATAGGTTTAAACTCTCCGGTAGTAAAAAGCCATGGTGGTACCGACTACGTTGGCTTTGCTAACTCATTAGATGTTTGTCATAGAATTGTTAAAGGTAATTTGATAGAAAAGATTAAACAGAATCTTTAAATGAGAATAAATTTAACTAAAAAAGATTTAGTTAATTTAGTGTATATGCAACTAGGTTTTTCTAAACAGATTTCGGAAAACTTAATTGATGATTTTTTATCCACGATTGTTTCTAACATTAAATCAGAGAAAAAACTTAAATTATCTAAATTTGGGACTTTTTCCATTAGACAAAAAAAAAGTAGAATTGGCAGAAACCCAAAAACTAAGGAAACTAAAGTAATATCTAGTAGGGATGTTGTTTTATTTAAACCTTCAAAAGAATTTAAAGAGTATATAAATCTAAAAGATTATGAATAAAGCTGAACAGGCTTATAAAACTATTGGTGAAGTTGCTAAAATTTTAGACTTAAAAGTCAATAAGAAGGGTGCTTTGCCTACACACATAATAAGATTTTGGGAAACACAGTTTAAACAAATCAAGCCAAAAATTCTTAATTCCAATAGAAGATATTATGATGAAAAGAATATTGATCTTCTTAAGAAGATTAAATATTTGCTTAAAGATCAAGGAATGACAATTAATGGAGTCAAAAAGATCCTTGATAATGAATATACTTTAAAGCTTGACGAAATGGCAGATAAATCTATAAAAGCTGAAAAATTAAAAAATAAGTTAACTAAAATATCAAATATTTTAAAAACACTAAAATAAATGGCAAAAAAAACACACGTAAAAGTTAGAATGGTACCTGAAGCTAAACCAGATAGTCCTTACTTTTATTATGTAAAAAAACCAGCAGGTGGCGAAAAAGCTAAAGTAAAATTATCTGCAAAAAAATATAATCCAGATACAAGAAAACACGAAATGTTTGTGGAGAAAAAGCTTCCACCACACAGTAAATAAACTATTTTTTTTTAAAATTTCTTCTTTCGTAATCAATATAAGACCAAATCATATTTTTCCAAATACGATTAGTTATTTTTGGATCTATGCCTTGTTTTAAGGATTTTGCTTTAATTTTTTTTAAAATAAAATTAATTCTTTTCTTATCTACGATTTCTTTTTTAAATTCTTTAAGCTTTAAAACTTCCTCAACTAGCTTTGTTCTATATTTTATAAGTGATAACAGTTTATTATCTAATTTATCTAGCTTAACTCTTATTAAATCTAGTTTTTTTTTATTATTTGGCGACATTTAATTTATTGGAATACTTAATAATTATTATATTTATCTGAGCATGTACAGTGAGAATAATCATTTAAATAATCAACTTAAATTGTGGATGCTATCATTACTAATTTTAGTTTCTTTAATAATATTAGTCGGAGGCTTGACTAGATTAACTGACTCTGGCTTATCAATTACTACTTGGGAATTATTTGTTGGTTTTTTTCCTCCTTTTACAAATGAAAAATGGTTGGAATATTTTAGTTTATATAAAACAATTCCTGAATACAGCCAACAAAACTTCAATATGACTCTTGATGAATTCAAAGTAATATTTTGGTGGGAGTGGGGACACAGGCAGTTAGGGAGAATAATTGGTTTAACTGTATTGCTCCCAATGGTTTATTTTTCAGTAAAACATGGAGTTTGGATTATAAAAAAATATGGACTTATTTTTTTATTGGTTTGTTTTCAAGGATTTTTAGGTTGGTACATGGTATCAAGTGGATTAGTTGAAAGAATAGATGTTAGTCATTATAGACTAGCGATACATTTAGTTACAGCTTTTATCATTTTATCAATTGTATATTGGCAATTTTTAAAGTTATCATCCTTTTCAAATCAAACAGTCTCTATTAATCTTTTTATAGTAAAAATTTTTTTAGTTTTATTATTTTTGCAACTAATTATAGGCGCTTTTGTATCTGGTATGGATGCTGGTAAAATCTATAACACCTGGCCATTGATGGGAGTTAGTTATTTTCCTAATGATAGTAGTTTTAAAGAGTTTTTGAATTTGAAAGTTTTTGATAATCCCTCTATTGTTCAGTTTATACATAGAAATTTAGCATACTTAATTATTGTGTTTTATGCATTAATCCTCTTTAAGGTAATTAATACAGGAAACAAAAAATTATACAAACCTATCACATTAATTGGTTTGGCTTTGGCATTTCAAATTTTTCTTGGAGTGATAACTATTTTATCTGGAGTAAAAATGTTATTTGCATCTTTACACCAGATAAATTCTATTTTGATAATACTTTCAACTTTGTATTTTATATTTATCTCAAAATACAAAAGAGAGATTAATTAATTTCTATTTGTAGACATATAAATAAAATTAACTAACTGCTTTTAAATTACCTTTTGATGATTTGTCTAAAGCTTGATCTAAATCATCGATGATATCATCGATATGTTCTAAACCAATACATAGTCTAACATATCCAGGGGTTACACCAGAAGCAGCTAATTCATCCTCATTTAATTGACTGTGAGTAGTTGTTGCTGGGTGTATTGCTAAACTTCTAGCATCACCTATATTTGCAACGTGATAAAACATTTTTAAAGCCTCAATGAACTTTTTACCAGCTTCGATACCACCAGCTAATTCAATACCAACTAAAGCACCATTACCATTTCTTAGATATTTTTTTGCTCGACCTGATATTTCTTCATTATGCTCAGTTGAATAAATTACTCTCTCAACAGCTTTATGATTTTTTAAATAATCTACAACTTTTGCAGCATTATCACAGTGTTGTTTCATTCTTAAAGCAACTGTTTCAAGTCCTTGTATGACACCAAATGCATTATCTGGAGAAAGTGCCGACCCTAAATCTCTCAACAAAGTTACTCTTGCTCTAACTGCAAAAGCAACATTTGCACCTGTTAATTCGGGCACAGCTTTACCCCAAACAACACCTCCATAACTTGCGTCAGGTTCATTAAATAGTGGCTGTCTTTTTGGATCTGCTGTCCAATCAAAATTTCCACCATCTACTAGTGCACCCCCAACTACTGTTCCATGACCTGCTATATATTTTGTTAAAGAATAAACAACCACAGCAGCACCATGTTCAATTGGTTTACAAATTACAGGGGCAGCAGTGTTATCTAAGATTAATGGAATGTTATATTTTCTACCAATATCTGAAACCTCTTTAATTGGAAAAACTCTTAAATATGGGTTTGGTAATGTTTCTCCATAAAAAGCTCTAGTTTTATCGTCTATTACTTTTTCAAAGTTTTTTGGATCTGAAGGATCTGCATATCTTACCTCTATACCAAGCTTACTCAAAGTATGCGTAAACAATGAAACTGTTCCACCATATAGATCTGTTGAACTAACTATATTGTCTCCAGCTTGGGCAACGTTTAATATTGCAAAAGTAGAAGCGGTTTGTCCAGACGCTACAGTTAAACTCGCAAGACCATCTTCAAGAGCAGCGATTCTTTTTTCCAACACATCGTTAGTTGGATTCATTATCCGTGTATAGATATTTCCAAACTCTTTTAACGCAAATAGATTAGCCGCATGTTCAGTGTTGTTAAATTGATACGAGGTTGTTCTATAAATTGGAACTGCTACTGAATTTGTAGCTGGATCACTTCTGTAATCTCCACCATGTATTGCTATAGTTTCTGGATTATTTCTTTTTGTACTCATTTTTACTCCTTTTTTAGTGCTTTTGCTTTATGCAAGGCGCACAATACAGTTCAAATGCCTACCGATTTAAAATTTTATGAAAATTCCATTTTAGCAGTTTTATGCCCGCAATAGGATCAAATCGGCAATAGATAAATAGCATATTAGTTATGTTTTACAAGCTAAATATAAAATTGACTTTGAATAATTTAATAGTATTAATCCTCGCACAATGACAAAATTCACAAAAAAAGATCAAGTTACATCATCTTGGTACGAGATAGATGCAAAAAATGCAGTTGTCGGAAGATTAGCGACCGTTGTATCTAATATTATTAGAGGTAAAAATAAGACTACTTATACACCTCACATGGATGATGGAGATTTTGTTGTAGTAAAAAATATCGAACAAGCAAAATTTACTGGTAAGAAGTTTCAAAATAAAAAGTACTATAGACATACAGGACACCCTGGTGGAATTAAAGTTACTACACCAGAAAAACTTCATGAAAAAAAACCTGGAGAAACTTTGAAACTAGCAGTTAAAAGAATGTTACCAGGTGGTGTTTTGGGTAGAAAACAATTAACAAAATTAAAAATTTATTCAGGAAGTGAACATCCTCATGCTGCACAAAATCCAAAAGTTATTGAATTAGATAAACTAAACAATAAAAACATTGCAAGAAATTAATATGGAAAACGTACAATCAAACACAAAAACTCCAAAATTAAAGTTAGATTTTAAAGACAGTAAGTACGCGACAGGTAGAAGAAAAACTTCAATAGCGAAAGTTTGGTTAAAAAAAGGTTCTGGTAAAATTTATGTAAATGGCAAATTATATAATGAATATTTTGCTGATGAAATTCACAAAATGCAAATTACAAGACCTTTTGAGATTATAAATCAAGCTACAGATTATGATGTTAGATGTAGCGTAAAAGGTGGTGGACCTACAGGTCAAGCTGGAGCAATGGTTCATGGTATTTCTAAAGCCTTGGTTCTCTTTGATGAAAATTTAAAAACAACATTGAAAACTGAAAAGCTTACAACCAGAGATTCTAGAGCTGTTGAGAGAAAAAAACCTGGTAGAAGAAAAGCTAGAAGAAGCTTCCAGTTTTCTAAAAGATAATTTTTTTTACAATTTAAACTGCTATAATAAAAAATGCCTAAGCTAAATGCATTAGTTGCCGGATCTACAGGATATATTGGTGTTCAATTAATCAAGTTATTAATTAACCACAAATATATTAATATTAAATATCTATGTGGAAATTCGTCTGTTGGAAAAAATATTTCTTATTATGATAAATCTCTATCAAAAAAAAAATTACCTAAAATCGTAAAATTTAATCCTAAATTGTTAAATAGTATCGATGTTGTCTTTACAGCTCTACCAAATGGTGAAGCTCAAGATATAGCAAAAAAACTTAACGATAATATTACTCTAATTGATTTAGCAGCAGATTTTAGATTAAAAAAAGCTAATGATTATTTAAAATGGTATAAACAAAAACATCGAGCTCCAAAATTACAGAAGAAAAGCATTTATTGTTTACCCGAAATAAATCGTGATGAATTAAAAAATCACAATATTATTTCATGTCCAGGATGTTATCCAACATCAATATTATTACCTCTTGTTCCGCTAATTAAAAAAAAATTAGTTAAATTAAACAATATAATTATTGATTCAAAATCTGGTTATTCAGGTGCCGGTAGAGGAGTTCATAAAAAATATAAAAATAAAAATTTATACGAGTCTTTAAGTGCTTATGGTGTCGGTTTTCATAGACATAATTCTGAAATTCATCAATTTTTAAGCAAATTCACAAATAAAAATTTTCAATTTAGTTTTACCCCACATTTATCTCCAATGTTTAGAGGTATATTAAGTACAATTTATTTAGATTTAGAAAAAAATGTTAATCAATCAAAAATCATCAAAACACTTGAGATGTCTTATAAGGGAGAAAATTTTGTTAAAATATTAGACTCTGATAAACTCCTTAGCACAAATGATGTTATCAATACAAACAATTGCTTTATCACAGTGTGTAAATCAAAATTTAAAAACAAAATAATCATTATTTCTGCAATAGATAATTTAATTAAAGGTGGAGCAGGTCAGGCTGTTCAAAATTTAAATAATAAATTTAATTTTCCTGAAAGAACTGCTTTAAAATGAAATATTTGTTAATTATTTTTCTAATTTTTTTAAGTAATTGTTCTTTAAATAAAGATTCTCAGTATTGGACAGAACATCCTGCTGAAAGTAAAAAAAAACAAAAAAAAATAATTGAAATACTTAAAAAGTCAGACGATATAACAAAAATGACATTAGAAGAATATGAGATTTATATAGATGACTATACTAAAAAAAGTAAATATCCAGATATAAGCAAATGAATAATATAGTGAATGTTGCAGTTGTTGGACTTGGTCAAGTTGGTAATTATTTATTTAATGAACTAATTGTCAAAAAAAAAGATATTGAGCTTAAAACAGGCAAAAAAGTTAATATAGTAGCTATATCTGCAAAAAATATAAATAAAAAAAGAAAATATAAAATTAATAGAAAAATTTTTTACAAAAACCCATTTGAAATTTTTAAAAAAGAAAAAGTTGATATATTATTTGAGGTAATTGGACAATCAGATGGGGTTTCAAAAAAATTAGTTGAAACTGCTTTAAAGAATAAAATCCATGTAATAACCCCAAACAAAGCTTTAATTTCAAAACATGGAAACAATTTAGCAAAACTAGCTGAAAGAAATAATGTCAATTTAGAATTCGAAGCATCTGTTGCTGGCGGGATACCGATATTAAGATCTATTAAAGAAGGTTTAGCTACTAATAAATTATCTAAAGTTTATGGAATTTTAAATGGTACTTCAAATTATATATTATCAGAGATGGAAAATTCTGAGCAAAATTTTGTAGATGTTTTGAAAAAAGCTCAACTGCTTGGATACGCAGAACCTGGTAATCCTAAATTAGATTTAAATGGTTTTGATGCATTTGCAAAAGTAAGAATTTTATCTGCTTTGGCTTTTAATAGTAAAATATCTAATAAAAAATGTTTAATGGAAGGAATAGAAAAGATTGATTTAAAAGATATTAAAATTGCAAATCAATTAGATTTAAGAATTAAACTACTGGGTATCTCTGAACTCAAAAATAACCAACTTTTTGAAACTGTTCATCCATGTCTTGTAAGTAAAAAATCGTATATTGGTAATGTAAATGGAGTAATGAATGCTGTGATACTTAATGGCAAACCAGTAGGAGAAAGTGTATTACAAGGGGAGGGTGCTGGTCCAGGTCCCACTTCATCATCTTTATTATCTGACTTATTATCTATTTTAAGAGGAAACATCAAAAAGCCATTTGGTGTAAGTGCAAATAAGCTAAAAACTTTAAAAACTTACAACGTAAATAATTATGTTAATTCTTTATATTTAAGATTTGAAGTTAAAGATAAACCAGGCGTTTTATCTCAAATAACCAATCGTTTAGCTAAATATAAAATTTCTGTCAAAAGATTAATTCAAACTCCAGATAAGAAAAATAATAAAGCTACAATAGTAATAGTTACTCATAAAACCACAGAATTAAATTGTAATAGCTGTTTATCTATATTTAAAAAAAATAAGAATATCTTAAAATCACCTACGTTAATTAGATTGCTTGATTAATGGAAATATATTTCAAACTTATTGAAGTATTATTTCCTGTATTTTTTGTGGTTGGGATTGGATATTATCTTGGTAAGAAAAAACCAGATTTTGATAATTCCTTTATAACTACTTTTGCCTCAAATGTTGGTACACCTGCAATGGTTATTTACTCTATTACATCTACAGGTATAACATTTGAACAATATACCAGTTATTTTATTTATTATTTAATTGCTATTGCTGGTTTTGGTTTAACAGGGTTAATTATTTTATATCTATTAAAAACTAAAGATATTATTAGAGAAATCCCAGTTTTTCTTCTTCCTAATAATGGAAACATGGGTATTCCTATTTGTCTTTTTGCTTATGGTTCACAAGGTTTAGGAATAGCTGCATCAATATCTTCACTTATAATTTTACTTCACTTTACATTAGGAGTATTTCTAGCCGACAGAAAATTTGACTTTAATATTTTAATTAAAAATCCACCTTTTTACGCAATTATATTTTCAGTTGCTTTTATTTATTTTGACTTGGAGATGCCCAAGGCAATTATTAATCTAACTGAATTGTTAACATATACAGCAATTGTTTTAATATTAATGTCGTTAGGAATTGCATTAACAAAATTAAAAGTTTTTTCTTTCACTAATTCAATAATTGCCTCTATTGGAAGAGTAATCATTGGACCTATAATTGGTTTTTTAATTATAATTTTTTTTGATCTTTCTGGATTTGGTGCGGGTGTAATTTTAATTCAATCTGCTATGCCAAGCGCTATTTTAAATTATTTAATTGGATCAATGTACTCACCAAAAGAAATAGTAGATAACATCGCCAGCACTATTGTTGTTTCTACATTAATGTCATTTATTACAGTTCCAATAGTCGTATTCTTTGCTTTAAAATACTTCTATTAAGATATATCTTTCAGTTGTGAAGGCTATAATTTTAAATGCATCTGCTTGGATGATTGTTCCTGTTATGGATGCGTTTGCTAAATATTTGAGCTCATCAATGGATGTTTTGCAAATAACATGGGCTAGATATTTTTTTACCGTAGTTTTTACTCTGTCTTTAATGCTTATATTTTACAGACAGTCATTAGTTTGGACTAAAAAACCGGCTCTTCAACTAATAAGAGGTTTGATATTTGTTTTTTCTACGTATTTATTCTTTTATGCGATTTCTGAAATTTCACTCCCTAAAGCTTTAACATTAGCATTTGTAGCACCAATTTGTGTCACAGCTTTATCTCCATTTTTTTTAAATGAGAAAGTAGGGGTGAAAAGATGGACTGCTGTATCGTTAGGATTTGTTGGTACTTTGATTGTTATTAGACCCGGATTTATTGAACTTAATTTAGCTACTTTAGCCGCTTTAGGTAATGGAATTTGTTATGGATTTTACCTCATTATAACTAGAAAACTTAGCACTTCAGATAACTCGCTTTTAACGCTTTTGCTTTCTGGTTTAATAGGAACTGTCATTATTAGCCTATTTATGCCTTCTGTATGGGTAAATCCTACTACAAACCAGTGGATTTTAATGGCTTTAATCGGCCTTATAGCCTCTGTAGCCCATCTTTTCCTAATTTTATCACTCAAATATGCTGATGCCTCAAAATTAGCTCCTTTAGGTTATACAGAAATCATAACAAACATATTAATTAGCTATTATTTCTTTCATGAATTACCTGATAATTGGACTTACTTAGGTCTTTTTATAATTGTCTTAAGTGGTCTCTATATAACCAGAAGAGAGTATATTTTAAAAACTAAGTAATTCTTGGTAACTATTTTTATACTAAATATTAATGTTTTACATTAATATATATAATTAAATAATTGTAATTGTTAAATAAATTACGTATAAATAAATATAATAAAAAAGCGTTAATACTAAGTAAAGTAAAGAAATATTTGGGTTATATAATTATAATCATTAAAATTAAAGGTTTTTTTAGATCACATTGATATATAAGAAACAGTAAATTTAGTTAATAGCGTTTAAAAATAGTATAAACTCCTAGAAGTGTTTATTTTCAACAGTTTTTTACTAATAAAATTCGAAAATATATTTTTTCATATAAAATTGTAGGGCAGGTGGCTTAAAAAACCTGCAAAATACAGCAAATTTAAGACATTAAAAAAAGGTTGATATCATTGAAAAATAGAGCAATGCAGTAATAGAATATGCTCTTTAATCGCCCATAGAGGGTATTTATTTAGTTATGTTTAGATATATAGTACAACTGAAGGGTGAATAGCACTATTTACGTGATTATGTGTGAAAATTACCTAAAAACCTTTATTTTTAACACTTTTTTAACCTTAAATGTCTACTTTTTCAGATCTAAGTAAACGCAGTTTAGTCTTAATTCCACCTTTTCCTGAGTATCCTCCGAGTGATCCATCAGTCCTAATTACCCTATGACAAGGTATTTTTGGAGGATATGGGTTTTTCCCAACTGCATTTGCAACTGCCCTATGAGCTTTTGGCTTTCCAATAGCCTTTGCCACCTGGAGGTAAGTTCTGACTTCTCCCTTAGGTATTTTTTTCAAGTAATTCCAAACTTTTATCTGAAATTTAGTCCCTTTTAAGTTCATATAATTCAAATCCTGTATTTTTAGCAATCTTATCATATAATTTTTTCGCCGTCTCATTGGAAGAGTGGGTTATCCAACGAATTCCATCCCAATTATTTTCTTTAGATAAAGATTCTAAGTAATTTATAAGTTTTTGAGCTATTTTCTGGCCTCTAAAATGTTCATCTACAAACAAATCGTCTAAAAATCCAATATATTGACCTTTAATTGGTCTTGGCATTGTTCTGTAGTGTGCAATTCCAACAATTTTACCCTCAATTTCATAACAAATTCCATTAACAATATGATTTTCATCGTTTATCCAACTCCATAAAGTATCTAAAATGTCTTGATTCATAGGAACTTTATAAAATTTAGCATAACCGCAGTACAAATTTATCCATTTTTCTTTATCTTTTCTTCTAATTTTTCTAATCATTTACATTAATTATATTAAACAAAACATTGTAATTATAGTTTTTTTTAAAATCCAAACCATCTAAAACCTTCATACATCGCTAACCCATATATTGAATGCCTAATGAGGAAAATAAGTGAAATTTCTATTGGTTTATCAGTATTTTTGGCAAAAATACCTTGTCCTGTAAATGGTAAAAACAATAACAATGGAGCTAAAGTTGTTATCGCGCCAAAAATAAAACCCGAAAAATATGACATTTTAATTCCAATAAAAATAAAGCAAATGTAATAAATTGTTGCCCAGCATAATGATATAAAGTAATGAAAAACCCATCCCAATATTACCTCATGTTCAAATACTGGCTTTTCAATAATATTTGGGTTGTAAAAGGTTCCATTTTTAAGCATTAGGTAGGTCCATCTTCCAACAATACTCCATGATGGTTCTGGAATGCCCATTTTTTTAAGCAAATAAGCTAAAATATCCAATATTATGCAAGAAAATATTCCTGCAACAAAAATAATCAAAATATCATTCAATTATTTAATATTTAAACTATTGACAATAAATATCACTTATTATATTACTAGTGATAATTAATTGTTATCAATAGTAATAATATGAATAATTTAACTACAGATCTAAAAATTCTTCATGAGGCTACATTAGAAAATTTGAAGAGCTCTAAAGCAAACAATACATTAAGAGCTTACAAATCTGACTTTAAGGATTTTGGAGCTTTTTGCTCTAAACATGGATTAAATTCACTACCAACTGAGCCTAAAATAATTTCTTTATATTTAACACATCTTTCTAAAAAATCAAAAATAAGCACATTAAGAAGACGTCTTGTCTCAATTAGTATGGTTCATAAATTAAAAGGTCATTATTTAGATACAAAACATCCAATAATTGTAGAAAATTTAATGGGTATTAGGAGATTGAAAGGAAGCATTCAAAAAGGCAAAAAACCTATATTAATCAATCATTTAAAATTAATTATTAATTCTATAAATGAGAAAAATACACATGAAATTAAAAAACTTCGAGATAAAGCAATAATTTTAATTGGTTTTGGAGGTGGTTTTAGACGAACAGAGTTAATATCTATTGATTATGAGGACATAGAATTTGTCCCTGAAGGCGTGAAAATTACTGTTAGAAAGTCAAAAACTGATCAATTTGGAGAGGGAATGATTAAAGGACTGCCCTACTTTGATGATGAAAATTATTGCCCTGTAATTAATCTAAGAAAGTGGTTAGAAGTGTCTAAAATAATATCTGGCCCTATTTTTAGAAGATTTTCTAAAGGGTCAGTTTTAACTGACAATCGGTTAACTGACCAATCTGTAGTTTTGTTAATTAAAGAACATTTAAGATTAGCAGGAATAGAAAATAAAAACTTTTCAGGTCATAGTTTAAGATCAGGTTTTGCTACTGTTGCTGCTGATTCAGGTGCAGATGAACGAAGTATTATGGCTATGACAGGCCATAAAACAACACAAATGGTTAGAAGATATATTAAAGAGGCAAATATATTTAAAAACAATGCCCTTAATAAAATTAAGTTATAAAATAAATTTAAATTCATGAATCAAGAATTTATTTTGAAAAATAAACGTTTTATCTTGTTAATAAATAAATCAAAAAACATTAAAAAAGTATAATTTGGTTTATCTAGCTCACCTATATAGGGTATAATTGAATTATTTCCTCGCAAATAATATTTTCTAAAAAATTTAGGATTAATTCCATATTTTAACAAAAATAATTTAGTTCCATTGTTCAATTTAACTTTATTATTTCTAGTTGTTAGAGAATTAAAATGATATACTTTAAATTTTGAAATAGCTTTGAATATTCTTACTTTATTTAGCCACAACTTCATACAAAAGTCTGGGTCAGAACCATCGCCCGGGTTAAATTCTTCACTAAAACCTCCTATTTTATCCCACAATTCTCTATGTATTAAATGAGGTGCCCAGTGTGATCCTTGTAAATCAGGTGTATTATCTTGATTGCAAAAATTAGAAAACTTATTTTCATCAAAATTTTCGATACTATCTCCACAATTAAAATTAATTAAACCATATCTAGTTGATACATTTGTACCAGTTAAATAGTAAAGGTTATTTTTTTGTTTTCTAATTTCATCAACTAAATATTTATCCCAATCTTTACAAAAATACATATCATCATGTGCATACAAGATAAAATCTGATGTTGACATTTTATATGCCTCATTCATCGAACTACATAAACCAATATTTTCACTACTATATGTAAATTTAAACTTATTTTTTTTAACAAATTGTAATGTACCGTCAGTGCCTTCATTTACATGAACAATAATTTCATGTTTATAATAAGAGTTTTTATAAATAGAATTAATAAAAAAATTAAAATATAACAAATTATTAAATGTAGGAACTAATATTGATAGCTTCATTTAAATAATAAAGCTTTATTGCCTAATGATATATCAATTAGATACTTTGTGATTTTTTTTTCATTAAAAAGTTTAAAATATTTAATTTTTCCATTCCGAGCAATTTTTTTTCTTATTTTTTCGTTTTTAGAATAAAATTTAATTTTTTCAGCTAAATCGTTAATATTATTATAAAATATAATTTCATTATTATTAAAAAAATTATCCATCTCAACTTTTTTATCAATAAATGTAAGTAAACCATTGCCCATTATAGAAGCAATTCTATTACTAGAGTAATACTTGGTTGGTTTACCTCTACTAAGATTGAGTCCCATTTTTGAATTTATAAGTGCATTATTAAATTCATTGCCCCATATGGGTTGTTTATTTGAAAATCCATAAAAATCATATTTTACATCAGGAATTTTTTTAACAAGATTATCTAAAAAATTAATTCTTTCATCTTCAGTACCATCTTTTAGTGTGGCTCTATTAACGCCATGACTCATTGCATAAAATAAATCTTTTTTAGGGCGCATTTTGTAAACCTCGAAACTCTCAATATTCCTATCAACTGGAACAAAGAAAAAAGTAAAATTATCAGTATTTATTTCTTTTTTTATAACCGAAGGATCTGTTGTAATGAAGTTATGATCAACAAAATCTGAATATAGTTTGATATTAGAAATATTTTGTTTTGAATAATTAAGACTAGACATTATCGGGTCTTCATTCCATTGTGATAAAATAACATTTTTATTAATTGATTTAAATTCATCAAAAGTATTAAGTTCAATATTTTTAGTGTGACCAAAAAAAATAATATCTGGATTATAATTTTTAAAAGTTTCAATTAGGAATTTTTGAAAATTGCTTTTGCTAGGAATTAAACTAAATGATTTATTGTTTCTTAAAAAATCTCTATCACTAATTTCTAGTACATCATGACCGTTTCTAATAAATCCATTGGTGAATTTTTTTCCTAAAGAAATATTGAATAGTCTATGATTAAGTTTTTGGCCATGATTATATATATTTATAATTTTTAATTTTTTTTTATTAAAATTAATTTTAAAAAAAGGAACACAACTTTCACGTATCTGATCTAAAAATTTAGTATTATCACTTATTAAATGTTTGATATTATTTCGACTTTGTGATTGTAAGTATCTCCTTTTTTTATTGTTTTTAATTAATTTTTTAATTTCTAAATAAAGATCGTTAGAGGTAAGATTTTTCAAAATTACTGCTTTATCAGTGGTCTCTGTCAAACCTCCCCTATTACTTATTATTGTAGCACATCCACATGATGAGGCTTCAAGCGACGTTCTTCCAAAAGGTTCATCCCATCTTGATGGTACAACTGCTATTTCAGATTTGTTCAAAATACTTAATGTTTTTTTATGATTAAGAAAACCCAACTCTTTATGGTTTTTATGTTTTATAAAAATAGTTCTTCTATCTTCATCTCCTAAAGAATATGCCTTCCATGAGGAAAATTCTTCTAGGACTCTAACAATTGCCTCTTTAAAAATATCGTAACCTTTTGAATAATTTAATCTACCAACGAATATTATATTTTTATTTTTTTTTAATTTTTTTTGTTTATTTACACTTGGGTATACAATTTCTGTTTTAGTTTGCAGTTTTTTATCTAAATTTAAAAAAAATCTATTACGTACCCATTCGCTTACAAATATTATTTTTTCAACAGACTCTAAAATTTTAAGCCTTTCTTTAACAGTTTTTGATCCTTTCATAGATAATGGATCATTATGGAAATAAAAAATGAATCTATTATTAACTTGAGAAACTATTTTAAATAACAATTGAGGTCTATTATGAATTTCTATTAGATCAAAATTAAATTTATTTAATTCATTGATTAATTTTTTAGAATATTCACTTGTTGTACTTTTAAATCTAGATTTTATATTTTTTAATTTTATATTTTTGTAATTGTTTGTTAAAAAATCATTAAAAGTTGTATGTCCATAAATTATATTATCTTTTTTATATTTTGATTTTTTAAAAAATTCAGAAACCCAAAGTGAAGCAGCAGATGCTTTATTATAAGAATAATTTTCTTTGTAAGGTAATATTGTTGCAATTTTAAGATTTTTTTTTGGTAAAATCATAAATAATCTTTGATCTTTCTTTTCTATCGTTTTTTAACTTATATTCAAATGATAGCGCTTTTGATTTTGAATAAAATCTTTTTTTATAAATTAGTTTCCATTTATAACCTTTTGTGGATTTAGCACCTCTATTAGTATTATGATTTAATAATCTTTTATTTAGGTCATTCGTATAGCCAACGTATGTCTTTTTTGGATAATTTTTTAAAGTTTTGATTAAATAAACGTAATAAACCATTATGGCTTATATCATAATTGGCGGTCCCTAGGGGAATCGAACCCCTCTTTCGAGGATGAAAACCACGTGTCCTAACCGATAGACGAAGGGACCAAATTGCTGCTTTTTATTGTAAAAAAGGTGATTAATCAAGCTTATCATAATAATTTTTGATTTATTTTTACAACCTTTTTAAGCTTGGAGTGTTTATGTGTCACTAAAGTCTCTGAAATAAATTTATCTTTTTCAATTTTTATGCCTGAAACCAAATCACCAGAGGTAATACCAGTTGCACAAAAAATCGAGTCACCTTTAATAATTTCATTTAAATCATATTTTTTTGTAAGATCACTAATTCCCATTTCTTTAGCTCTCTCCTTGTCTTTATCAGTTGCAAATAAAAATCTACCCTGAAAACTACAATTAAAAGCATCTAACGCTGAAGCTGCTAAAACACCTTCGGGCCCCCCTCCAGTTCCTAAAAAAATATCAACAGAGTATTTTTCGTCAGTTACTAACAACGCCCCAGAAACATCTCCATCAGTTATAAATTTAATTTTAACTTTTAAATCTTTTAATTCCTCAATAATTTTGTTGTGCCTCGGTCTTTCCAAAATACATGCTGTTAAATTCTCAGGTTTTTTGTTTAAGTATTCGCTTAAATTAGAAATATTTTTTTTAATTGAATAATCTAAGTCAACCACGTTTTTTTCTTGTACTTTAGTTGAGATTTTTTCCATATAGGTTTCTGGAGCTTTAAATAGGTTATCTTTTTCGGCAATTGCAATTACTGATAAGGCACCTGGAAGATTGTTTGCTACAAAATTAGTTCCTTCTAATGGATCGACTGCTATATCTAATTCAGGGCCATTTTTAGTGCCAAGTTTTTCACCAATGTACAACATTGGAGCCTCATCCAACTCACCTTCACCTATAACTATTTGACCTATCATATCCATATTATTTAACTCTGATCTCATAGAGTCTACTGCTGCCTTATCAGCTGCAATTTTATCTTTTTTTCCAACAAAATACGATGAAGCAATTGCTGCCTTTGAGGTTACGTTAACAAATTGATCAATAAATTTTTTATCAATGGTCATTAGGCTTTTTTATCGATTAAATCTTCTTGTAAAATTTTGGATTCAAATTCTCTTAAACGTTTATATACACTAGCAAGTTCAATAATTGTTGGCCAAGCTTTTAATATATATTGCATAGAGCCTTCAACTCTGCCAAAAGCTCTAATTATCTGCTGCATAACACCAAGTGTAACGGCTCCAGCTACAATCGCTGGTGCTAAAAATACATATGCTGATAATACATTTGCCTGTAAGTAAGCTATCCTTCCAATATTGAAATATAAGTATCTAATATAACTTAAGAAGTGTATATTTCTTACACCATCAAATAATTCTTCAATAGTTTTTGGACGAATGGTTCCATCATCCTCTGCAATTACAAGAATTTTTCTATATGCAGCTTCTTTTTTTTGAAGATCATATTCAACACCTACTAATCTTAAAATTAAACCAAGCAATATCAAAAAGATTGTACCACCTACAGACCAAATTAAAGCGCCAACTATTAATCCATAATCCCAATAACCAAAGAAAAAAATTGGAATTCCAACACTTAAACCGAATAAAATTGGCATAAATTCAACCAGTATCATTAAAGCTTCAATTAAACTTGTTCCTAGCGACTCCATTATTCTTGAAAATTTAATGGTATCTTCTTGAACCCTTTGTGCAGCACCTTCTATTTTTCGAGCTTTATCATATACGCTATGATACCATTCAACCATAGCAGTTCTCCATCTGAATAAATAGTGTGATGTAAAAAAACTAACAACAACTGCTACACCTACGTACATAGCTGCCAAGGTTATAAAAGATAATAAGCTTGCCCAATACTCTTCTATAGTAATAGAGTTTGGTGCGCCTAAAGCTTTTTGAATCATATCGTAGAATTGACCAAACCATTCATTAATTTTTACATCAATTTTTACCTGTATCCAAAGAGATGATAAAATTATTGCTGAACCAATCCACGACCACAACAACCAATGTTTTTGAGTGAAAAACCTAAACATTTTTTATTTTAAAAAATTATCAGCGTAAGATTTTTTTACTGTTTTTCTTTTTCTAGGTTCAATTAATTCAAATTCTATTTTCTTTTTTTTTGCATAATTGATTGCAAGCTCTTTTGATGAAAACTCTAATTTTAATTCGGAATAAGTATCTGACGAACTTTCCCAACCCATCAATGGGTTTTTTGTTGGATCTTTAGTTTTAAATTCTAATATCCATTTGTCGTTTTTAGCTAAACCTGATTGCATTGGGTTTTTATTAGGAATGTAAATAATTGCTTTTTTCATAATGATGGTCGGAGTGGCAGGATTCGAACCTGCGACCCTCTGGTCCCAAACCAGATGCGCTACCAGGCTGCGCTACACTCCGATCGATGTACTAATACAGTAGTTATTGATAATTTCAATGTATAAAGAAGCCTAAATTAAAAGAATTTTGAGTAAAATCTGTTATATAACGAGGCATGATAATTACTTGTCCTTGCGAAAAGAAACAATTCAAAATTGATAATTCGTTAATTCCTAATGAAGGACGTGAGCTGCAATGTGGATCATGTGAAAGAGTTTGGTTTTACAAACCACAAAAGGAAAGTGAAGCTCCATTAACATTAAACAATAATATTTCTATAAATAAAACAGAACAAAGTAACGATGTAATGGAAAAAAATTTAGAAATTAGTGAAACATTGCAACAAGGAACAACAATTGATGCTGAAATAGAAAAAGAAAACTTAAAGACTTTTCAAAAATCTGATGTTAAAAAATCTAAATTATTTTCTTATTTAGTAGTTTTTATTATATCTTTTGTTGGTTTAATAATACTGGTTGATACACTTAAAACTCCACTAATTAATGTATTTCCTGGACTAGAAATAATATTATTTAACCTTTTTGAAACATTGCAAGATATAAAACTATTTATTATAGACCTAATTTAATATTTTATGATTAATTATATATCAAAACCTTTTAGATGGTTTTTTAAATTAGAAGCTGCAAGTGGACTTGTTCTTTTGTTTGCTGCAATAATTGCATTATTTATAAGTAACTCAGGATTGGCAGATTTATATTTTGCTACTTTAAATAAATACTTATTTATAGGTATTAATAATATTGGTCTAAAATTATCTGTATTACATTGGATCAACGACGCCTTGATGGCTATATTCTTTTTCTTCGTCACCTTAGAAATAAAAAGAGAATTTTTACAAGGTGAACTTTCTAATATTAAACAAGCTTTATTGCCAATCATTGCCGCCGTTGGAGGAATGTTGGTTCCTGCATTATTTTACGTTTTCATTAATTTAGGGGATAGCGAAACATTAAACGGATGGGCTATTCCATCAGCAACGGATATAGCTTTTTCTTTAGGAGTTTTATCATTGCTGGGAAAAAGAGTTCCTTTATCATTAAAAGTATTTTTGACAGCTTTAGCTATAATTGATGATTTAGGAGCAATAGTAATTATTGCCCTGTTCTACTCTGGAGATTTGAGCATAAAGTATTTAACCTTAATGCTGTTAGCTTTTATCGTTTTATTATTAATAAATAATTTTAATATTAAAAAATTCTTACCTTATTTAGTAGTTGGCCTTTTCCTTTGGGATTTTACTCACAATTCAGGTATCCATGCTACAATTGCTGGTGTTTTATTAGCCATGACAATTCCTCATAGAAAAAAAGACAAAGACTTTTCTTTATTAATAAAAATAGAACATGCAATTAGTCCATATGTTGCTTTTGGAATAATGCCTTTATTCGCGTTTGCCAATGCAGGTGTTTCACTTGAGGGTTTATCTTTTGCTTCTTTGTTGGATAAGGTTCCACTAGGTATTGTGCTTGGTCTATTCTTGGGTAAACAATTTGGTGTTTTTGTATTCTCATATGTATCAATAAAATTAAAAGTTGCTCAAATGCCAAACGATACAAGTTGGTACAATTTTTATGGAGTTGGAGTTCTTACTGGTATTGGTTTTACAATGAGTTTGTTTGTAGGAAATCTAGCTTTCCTAGAGAACATGCAATATATGGATGGTGTAAAAATAGGTGTATTAACTGGTTCATTGCTATCCACTTTATTTGGTTATTTTTTAATATTACTTACTCCAAATAAACCTAAGAAATGAGAAAAGTAGTATTTCTGTTTTCTATATTTATGTTTTTTTTTAATACATCAGCAACTGCAAACTATGAAAAAAAGTTTTATGACTTCACAATTGAAAGCATAACTGGTGAAACTATAAATCTAAATGACTATAAAGATAAAGTTATTCTGGTAGTTAATACAGCTAGTTTTTGCGGTTTTACCAAACAATATGATGAATTGCAGGAATTATGGGATTTATATAAAGATGAAGGTTTGGTGGTTCTTGGTGTCCCTTCAAACTCCTTTAATCAAGAAAAAAAAAATGATGCTGACGTAAAAGAATTCTGTGAAGTAAATTTTAATATTAATTTTCCACTAACAACTATCACAGAAGTTAAAGGAGAAAATGCTCATGAACTTTTCAAGTGGGCAAAAGATAATCATGGTAAATCCGCTGTTCCAAAATGGAATTTTCATAAAATTTTAATTAACAAAGAAGGAAAAGTTGAAGATACATTTGCATCTTTTACTAAACCAATGTCAAAAAAGTTGATTAAATCAATTGAAAATATATTATAGATCTAAGGTTAAACCATCATGAGCAGGTATAACATTTTTAGGTAATAACTTTTTAAGTACTTTATAATCTAAAACTGGTGATAAATTTGTAAGAATAGCCTTTTTAGGTTTAAATATTTTGATTATATTAAGTGAATTTTCCAAATTGAAATGTGATGGATGAAAATTGTACCACAAACAATCAATTATTAAATATTTCAAGTTTTTAAAATATTTAAAATCTTTTTCAAAAATTTTACTTACATCACTGATATAAGCTAATTTTTTATCAATAATAAAACAATTTGAATTTATTTTGCCATGCTCAACTTTAATAGATTGAATATTAATTTTTTTATTCTTATTTTTTGTATTAATATTTTTTGGTAATTTATTTAAATTTAATGTTGCTGGATATTCTTTTGAGTAACTTTTGAAAATGTATGAAAATGAATTTTTAAGATATTTTGAAGTATCATTATCTGCATAAACATTAATTTGTTTTCTGCTATTTATATAAAAAGATCTTAAATCATTAATTCCATGTGTTTGATCTCCATGCATATGTGAAAAAAGAACTTTACTAATTTTTTTAATTTTATGTCTTAAAAGTTGCTCCCTTAAATCAGGAGAAGTATCTATTAGTATATTTTCATCAGTAGTTTTCAATAAAGCTGAGCATCTTGTTCTGTAATTTTTTTTAATTTTTGGGTCACAATTTCCAAAAAAACCATCTGGTCTTGGTACACCCATTGAACTACCACAACCTAAAATAATAAATTTCATATTTTTTAATTAAAAAAAAGTTTATTAAAATTATTAGTGGTTAGCTCTATCAATTCTTTTTTAGAAATATTTTTTATTTCGGCAAGTTTTGTAGCTGTAAAATCGATAAACGATGGTTCATTTTTTTTTCCTCTATTTGGAACTGGCGCCAAAAAAGGACTATCGGTTTCAATTAAAATATTTTCATTTGGGATTGATTTAAATGTTTCTTGTAAATCAACTGAATTTTTAAAAGTAATAATTCCACTAGCAGAAAAGTAAGAATTTAAAGATAATAATTTTTCTGAAAATTCTTTTGAACCAGTAAAACAATGCATTAAAATTTTAATATTCTCATCTTTATATTGATTTAGAATTTCAAATGTTTCATCTTCAGCATTTCTTGAATGAACAATAAGAGGAGCATTAGTCTTTGTGGATGCTTCTATATGTTCTTTAAAACTGGCAATTTGTTTATCTTTTTCACTATTATTATAATAAAAATCTAATCCAGTTTCACCAATTCCTATAATTTTTTTGTTATTTTTTAGGTTGTCAATAATTTCACTGGCAATAATTGTGTTTGTAGAACTTTCATGTGGATGAATTCCAATTGTACCATAAATCATCTCATCTATATTAACTAGTTCCTTAACTCTAGAGAAACTTTCAAGAGACGTTGATATTGTTAATAGTTTTTCAATACCTATATCTTTTGATCTTTGTAAAACATTTGTTAAATCACTCAACAAAGGTTCGTGATCTAGGTGACAATGAGAATCAATCATTTTTTTTTTCTATTTTTTTAAACAGTATATCAATTTTCTTAATAATATTTCCTTTAGTTAAATACTCATTATCTGAAAGAGAATTTAATTTTATTTGATCTTCATTTATGTCAAAAATTTTTAGTGCTTTTAAAGAAGACTCCGGAATAATTGGATATAATAAGAAGCTTATTTTTCGAACAATTTCCAATGTAGTATAGACAATTGTATTTAATCTAATTTGATCATCTTTCTTTTTCCATGGTTCTTGATCATTAAAATATTTGTTGGCTTCAAAAAGAGAATTAACAATATAGTCTATATAAAAGTTAATGTTTTGATGATCAATTTTAGATCTAATATTATCTAAATTTTTTTTATACTTGTCTAAAATAAATAAATCTTCATCAAGAAATTTAATTTCGGAAGGTATTTTTCCACCACAATTTTTGATCGCAAAAGCAGTAACTCTTTGGCATAAATTTCCATAATTATTTGCTAAATCACTGTTTATACAATCTTCCAATCTATCTTGAGAAATATTACCATCATTGCCAAATGAAACTTCCTTAATTAGATAATACCTTAATGGATCTAACCCATACTCTTCAA
Organism: Candidatus Pelagibacter sp. HIMB1506; assembly: GCF_052047935.1. Classification (NCBI taxonomy): domain Bacteria; kingdom Pseudomonadati; phylum Pseudomonadota; class Alphaproteobacteria; order Candidatus Pelagibacterales; family Candidatus Pelagibacteraceae; genus Candidatus Pelagibacter; species Candidatus Pelagibacter sp. HIMB1506. The sequence goes on from NZ_JBNAIS010000001.1 coordinate 494,114, forward strand.
TTATTTCTAAAGGATCCAAAATATTACCTTTAGATTTGGACATTTTTTCTTCTCCAGATAAAATCCAACCATGACCATAAACTCTTTTTGGCACTTCAATTTTAGCAGCCAATAAAAAAGCTGGCCAATAAACAGCATGAAATCTAAGTATATCTTTGCCAATTAAATGTATTGATGCGGGCCAAAATTTTTTGAATAATTCATCGTCTTTATTTGGGTAATTTAGTGCACTTAAATAATTTGTAAGTGCATCTAACCAAACATAAATTACATGATTTTTATTACTTGGTACTTGTATACCCCATGAAAAACTTTTCCTACTAACTGATAGATCTTTTAGACCACTTTTTACAAAACTAATAACTTCATTTCGTCTAGATTCTGGATAAATAAAATCAGGATTATCCTCATAATATTTTAAAAGAGGTTTTTCCCATTTTGAAAGCCTAAAAAAATATGACTCTTCCTCAATCCATTCGACAGGAGATTTTGATGATATAGCTATTTTTTTACCATCTATTTCTTCTATCTCATCTTCGCTATAAAAAGCTTCATCCGATACTGAATACCAACCAGAATAATTTGATAGATAAATATCATCATTCTTTTCAAGTTCAGACCAAAGATATTGCACTGTTTTTTTATGCCTCTCTTCGGTTGTTCTAATAAAATCAGTGTTGCATAAATTTAGAGTATCTGAAAGATCACGAAAAGTTTTGCTTATTTGATCACAAAATTTTTGAGGAGTCTCCCCTGCTCGTTCAGCTGATCTTTGAATTTTTAAACCATGCTCATCTGTTCCGGTTAAAAAATGTACTTTAAAATCATCAATAATTTTAAATCTTGCAAAAAAATCAGCAGCTATACTTGAGTAAGCGTGTCCCATATGAGGTTTAGCTGATGGATAATAAATAGGTGTTGTAATATAAAAATTTTTATCCATTTAAAACTTTATCTTCAAATTCCATAAATAATGTCTCTTCATCTAAATTATAAATTTTAGTATCATTAATTTTTTTTATAAAATAATGATAAAGGTGAAATAATTTAGTATTTTTCGTAGATATATTGTTTCTAAAATAAACTTCAATAAAAGAATATATTAATTGAATAATTGGTTTGTTTTTTTTGTAAGTCTTGCTTGATATTAAACTTTGCAAAAAGGTGTCTAAATTATAATCCTTAAGATCTAAATCAAAGTTTTCTGCAAGTTTTAATAATTCATATAATTTACCTGGTGTTGTAAAGTAATTTACTAAATCTTGATTTATAAAATTATAAACATCATCGTTTATTAATTTATTAACAATTTCAATAAATTGAGCATTCGTTAAAAAAACTTTGAAATTTAAACATCTAGATTTAAGAGTTGGTAAAACTCTTTTATTATTGTTAATTAAGATAAAAATAATATTTTCATTAGGTTCTTCTAAGACTTTTAGTAATGCATTAATAGAATTCAAATTTAATAATTCTATATTGTCTATTAAAACAAATCTTTTTTTATTATTAAATGAAGATTTATTTAGATTAACAATTAATTCTCTTATTTGATTTATATCAATGTTTTTTTTATCTTCAGCTACGTCTATAAGATTAAAATTTGGATTAGATTTATTTTGTATAAGTTTGAATGATTTATTTTCTAAATTAATTTTATTATTTTCAACATCATAAGAATGCTCTTCATCTTCTGATAATACAAAGTTTATAAGATGATAACCTAATGTTGCTTTACCAATACCTTTTTCACCAGATAAAAGTATTTTATTTGGTAATTTGTTATTTAAATATAATTTAGATAAATGGTTGAAAATCTCTTGATGTTCGTACAAATTCTGTTGTGTAGATGAATTTAGATTCATTTAATTAACTTTTTAACTTGATTGATAATTAATTTTTCATTTTTCTTAATATCTAAATTTGAATCAATTATCTTATATTTTTTCTTATTTAGTTTTGATAACTTAAGAAATCCATTTTGAACTTTGTTATAGAAACTGCTATTAAATTGATCATATCTATTCAAAGATTTTCTCATTTTCAATCTTAAGAAAAGATTTTTTTTATTTACAACATTAAGAAATGTAAAATTAACCTTAATATTTTTTAATAAATATTTATTAATTATATTTATAATTTTAATATCAACGCCCATGCCATAATGCTGATAAGCAATTGTAGAGTCTATAAATCTATCAATTAAAATAACTCTTTTTTTATAATATTTTTTAATAAGATTAATATTTTCACTTCTGGCAGCTAGATATAAAAATAAATCAGTTTTTACATTAAAATTGGATTTCTTATTTAATATTAATTTTCTAATTTTTTCAGAATTTAAACTCCCTCCTGGTTCTCTGATTTTTAAATATTTAACTTTATTTTTGTCTAAATACCTTGAAACAATTTTTATATGATGACTTTTTCCACTGCCTTCTATACCTTCAAAAACAATAATTGGCTTCTTAGACATCGCCCCAAATTAAGTAGTTTAATGATTTAAGCAATCTAGAAAAGAAATTTACTTTTTTAATTTCTTTTAAAGCAAGCAAATCATACTCACCTACTAATTCTTGGTCATAAACTACTTTTAATGTTGCAACTTTTTGATCTTTGTTTATTGGTGCTTCTACAGGTCCATCATAATTTACAGAAACCTTTAATAATTTTTTTTTGGCTTTTTTAATAGTTTTGTAAATATCTTCATTTGTATAAACATCAACCGTATCTTCTTTTCCCAACCATACGTCTATTTTTTGAAAAGGTTTATTAGCTTCAGTAATTTTAACTAAATCAAAATTTGTAAGTCCATAAGTTAACATTTTAGTACTTTCTTTTGATCTGGCGTTTTTTGAATTAAAACCACTGCCAACAGCAATTAATCTTCTTCCATTTCTCTCTATAGACGAAGCTAATGAATATTTTTCTACAGCTAAATAACCAGTTTTGATACCATCTGCTCCAAGATTTTTATATAACAAAGGATTTCTATTACCTTGTGTTATTGGATCTCCTCCTGTTCTATCCCAAGTAAATTCTTTTTCTGCAAACATTTTATAAAATTCTGGATGTTCTTTAATTAAGTATCTAGACATGATCATTATGTCTCTAGCTGTTGAATTATTATCAGGGTGATTAATTCCTGATGAATTAGAAAAGTTTGTATTGTCCATTCCTAACTCTTTAGCTTTTGCTGTCATTAAGATTGCAAACTCTTCTTCAGTACCCGCTATGCCTTCTGCTAATGCAATACAAGCATCATTACCAGATGCTATGATAATACCTTTTAGTAAATTTTCAACTGAGACTTCGTCCCCTACCATTATAAACATTGAGGAATAACCAGATGTAGATAAACGCCAAGCTTTTTCTGAAATAATAAATTTTTCATCCATACTCAAATCTCCTGACTTAATTAAGTCAAAGGCAATGATGGAGGTCATGATTTTCGTCATGGATGCAGGATAAATTGATAAGTCCGCTTCTTTTTCAAAAAGAATTTCACCAGAATGATAATCTTGAATTATTGCAGTTTTTGCTTTCACATCAAAATTAGCAAATGATTTAGATGCAAATAAAATGAATATTAAAATAATTAAATTTAATTTTTTAAACATCTTTAATAATTTTTAGGTTTTCAAAATTTAGTTTTTCTATTTCGTCAAATGACTCTTGAATTTTTTTTATATCATTAAATGGACCTAATAATACCCTATATTTTGTTTGAGATAATTTTTTTATAACAGGATTTGTTATCTTTGTTTCATCCATAATTCTTTGGATCATATTTTCAGCTGAATCTTTATAATAAAAATCTGCAATTTTAATTGAATATAGAAAATTACTTTGAGAAGTCTTAGGCAATTCCTTTTTCTCTACAGTTCCTAAATTATCTATGGTTATTCTATCCACAGGAGCCTTTTGAGCTACTTTTTTTTCTTCATCAAAAGTTTTAGCTTTTTTTGCTACAAAAGTTGATTCATTAGAAATTAGAGATAATTCAACATAGGGTTCATTTTCATCTAGCAATAATTCATCAACAATTCTTTTGGTGATTACTGAATTATAAAAATTTGAAAAAATTGCTTTATTAGATATCACTTGTGCAATAACAGTTTTTGTATTTTCAGGGTTAGTAATTTTCACGAAAGAATTTTTTCTAATTTTGGTATGAAAAATAAATAAACCTCTGTTATCGAGTTTTTTTGAAATACTTTTTTCATTAAAGAGATTTTCGTCGTAAATTAATGCAAAGCCTTGGTTGGTATACTCTCTATCAAAAATATATTTAGAACTATCTTCTTCATTTTCATCTGAAGATTTTAAAGTTTTTTCTGCTGTAGATGTATCTGGTTCTGTCTTAATGTTTTTTTTTTGAGTTGTTTCTAATTGTTTGCATCCAATAAAAAAAATAAACAACAATAATTGTAATATTATTTTAAAGTTCATCTTTGAATTTATCCTTTAATGTGCATACGGCTAAAGCAAATCTTAAAGATCTATTCCATTGTAAAATTATTTCATAATTATTAAATACCACATAAGCTGGATTTAATGTTTCCGCATCAGGAATTATATCTTTATCTGGTGTTATTATTGCAACTTCTAATTCATCATAATTATTTGAAATAATTGAATTGTTCTGAATGTATTGTCTAAAAAACTTTAATTGTTTCTTATCATGTAATTTTTTTGCAGAAATATTTAAATATTTTTTTGGAATATCATTATTTAAATCAATTCTATAAAAACATGGTTCATTAGATTTCCAACCTATTTTCTTTAAATAATTACTCGCTGAAGCATAAGCATCAGGGTTACTTTTTAAGTTTATTGAACCATTGCCATCATAATCTGTTGCATAATTTTTCATAGTAGAAGGCATAAATTGGAAGTAACCAAAAGCACCCGCCCAAGATCCATATAATGTTTTATAATCAATTTGATTTTTCTCAATTAAATTTAAAAGTATTAAAAGTTCTTTGGTAAAAAATTCTGATCTTCTTTTGTCAAAACTTAATGTAGCTAGTGAAGAAAGAATGTCCATTTTACCAACATAGGTTCCAAAATTTGTTTCTATACCCATTAACGATAAGAGAAGTTCTTTTTCTATGTTAAATTCATTTTCAACAGAGGTAATTAAATTTAAATTATCTATATAAAGTTTTTTTCCTTTTTTTACTTTTTGGTCAGAGGTTCTTTTTGATATGTAAGTTTTTGTATCTTCATAAAATTCTGGTTGATATCTATCATATTTAATTACATCGGGTAAAAACTTAGTATTAGACATAACTAGATCAAATGTTGCTTCGGAAATATTATTTTCTAGAGCAATTTTTTTGAAATTATTTTTCCATTTTTCGAATTCTATATTGATATCTGCTAAAGTGTTTGAATGAAAAAAAAGAGATAAAATAAGTATAAGTTTAATTAGTTTCATATAAATCTCTCAAATATATTATTACAGCAATCCAGATTAAAATGAAACTTACTAGTTTATTAAATGAGAAAACTTCATCGTAATAAAAAAAACCTAGTAAAAATTGAAGAGTTGGTGTGATATAGAAAATCATCCCAGTTGGACCTAATCCACATAATTCAACTCCTCTTACATATAAAAATAAAGGTATTACCGTCATTGGACCTGCCAACAATATTATTAACATCATTGGAGGGTTGGATAACGAGAAATCATTGTAACCATTAACTGCAATGAGATAGAATGCACCAATTGCAATTGGCAATATAAATAAACTTTCTATTAAAAGTCCAATATCAGTATCAACATTAACCTTTTTTCTTACTAAATTATAAAAGCCCCAACTTAGTGCTACAAGTATACCGACCCAGGGAAGCGATTTTAAACTTACAAAAATTAAATATAAAATTGATAAAATAACTAAGGTAATTGAAAATATTCTTTTATTATTTAATTTTTCCTTAAAAAAAATATAACCAAGAAGAACACTTAATATTGGCATTATAAAATAACCAAAACTAGCATCTATAATTCTGTTAGTAGCGATCGCATAAATCCATACACCCCAATTCATAAAAATCAAAAAGCCTGACATAAAAAGATAAACAAGATTTTGTTTACTTTTAATTATCTTAAAAAAAATATCCCATTTTGAAAAAAAGAAAGTTGTTAATATTAAAGTCAAGGTTGTCCATAAACATCTGTGGACTACTAGCTCAATATAACCAATAAAAGTAATATATTTAAAATATAAAACTCCAAAAAAACCCCACCAAAAAGATCCAAATCCAGCAAGTAAAAGGCCTTTATTAAATTCTTTGTTCATGTAGCTTTGATATTAGTCGTTAATGAGTTTTTTTAGACTATTTTATTGTTGAATTAAATAATTATAATTATAAAACCTTGCTCACGGAGAGATGGCTGAGCGGTTGAAAGCACCGGTCTTGAAAACCGGCAAAGGGGCAACTCTTTCCTGGGTTCGAATCCCAGTCTCTCCGCCATCAACTTAATATTTAAAATTTTTAAACAATAAGCTTATATTGTTTTTTTCTATTTCGAATTCAGTATCAAAACCATTATAGAAATTATACAAATTTGTGTCATCAATATTAAGAAATTTATCTAGATCAATTAAATCCTCTTTTTGCAAATCATTGATGTATTTTTTTACAAATTTACCTAAGAGCTTATCCATCTCCTTGGTACCTCGATAATTGGAACGATAAATAATTTTTTTTTTTAATTCATCTATATTGAGGCTCATTATTAGAATATAATTAATTTATCATGGATAATAAAACTAATTTTGAATATTTATTATCTGATCTAACAGCTTTAAATGGCGTAGGTGTAAAAACAACAAATTTACTTAAGAAAAAGAATATAAATAATATTTTTGATTTACTTTGGAAACTTCCAAAGGCTTATACAGATAGAAGTTTGTCAACAAAAGTAAAAGATTTAAAGATCGGTGAAAATCAAACTGTTACTGTTGTAGCAAATAAATATTTGTTTCCAAGAATTAGAAAATTACCAAATAGAGTTAAGTGTTCAGACGAAACAGGTGATCTAGATTGTGTTTTTTTTAATAGTTATGAGGGATATATTAAAAAAGTATTACCTTTAGGAAAAGAAATAACTGTAAGTGGGAAAATTGGCTACTTTAAAAATAAATATCAAATAACCAATCCTAAATATGTATCTGAAGACTCAAGTTTAATTAAACAAGTTCATAATAAATATTCATTAACTGAGGGAATATCTGAGAAAATTTATAATAAAATCATAAAACAAATAATAGATAAATTACCGAACCTAAAAGAATGGCACTCAAGTAAAATTTTAAATAAATTCAATAATATCAATTGGAATGATGCTATTAGAGAATTACACAAGCATGAAAATATAGGAAAATACAAAGATCATTTTTATCAAAGACTTGCATATGATGAAATATTTGCAACATTTTTAGTTAATTCAGAAATAAGAAAAAAAATTAAGAAAGTTAAGAAAAAAAATAAAATTATTAATTTAAATAAACAAAAACAACTTATTAATAAATTAGATTTTGCATTAACTGATGATCAAATTAAATCAATTAATGAAATTAATGAGGATTTATCATCCTCAACTAAAATGTTTAGATTATTACAAGGAGATGTTGGAAGTGGAAAAACAATTGTTTCATTATTAGCTGCATTCAATACTATCAATTCTGGGTTTCAAGTAGCTGTTATGGCCCCTACTGAAATATTAGCAAGACAACATTATAATTTAGCAAAAAAAATTTTTCCATCAAACATATCAACAGAGTTAATTTCTGGTAAGTCTAGCTACAAAGAAAAAAAATTAATCCTCAATGAACTAATAAATAATAAGATTAATATAATTTTTGGTACTCATGCTATTTTTCAAAAAACAGTTAGATTTAAAAAATTAGGATTAATTATTATTGATGAACAACATAAGTTTGGTGTTAATCAAAGAAAAAGATTATCTGACAAAGGTGGGAATGATTGTGATGTATTATTGATGACTGCCACACCTATTCCACGAACTTTAACAATGACAATTTATGGTGATATGGATTTATCAATTATTAGAGAAAAACCTAAAAACCGTAAAATGATAAAAACTTACAGTAAATTAGAAAGTAAAATTGATGATGTAATTAAATTTATAAAAAAAGAAATTAATTCAGGAAATCAAATATTTTGGGTCTGTCCATTAATTGAGGAGTCTAAAAAATTAGATCATACCTCTGCAATTCAAAAATTTGAATATTTAAAAAAATTATTCCCTAAACAAGTCTCTATTCTTCATGGAAAAACAGATATAAATGAAAAAGATGAAATTTTAAAAAGATTTTTAAATAAAGAATTTAAAATATTAGTATCTACGACCATTATCGAGGTTGGAATAGATTTTCCAAATGCCAATGTAATTGTAATTGAAAATGCAAATAAGTTTGGCCTATCTCAGCTCCACCAATTAAGAGGTAGAGTTGGTCGTGGAGAGAAAGAAGCAACGTGTATTTTGATGTTTAAGTCAAATTTGAGTGAAAATGCTAAAAAAAGAATAAATATATTAAAAGAAACTAATGATGGGTTTGTTATTTCTGAGGAAGATATGAAGATAAGGGGTTTCGGTGATATTCTGGGTTTTAAACAAAGTGGTGTTAAAAATTTCAAATTAGCAGACCCAATTCGAAATAGTGACTTATTTGAATTAGCTGAAAAAGAAATAAAAAGAATTGAACTTGAAAATGAAAATTTAAGTAAGTTTAAACCTTTAATTAAATTGTACGATAGAGCAGATATAATTAATGATATAGCTTAATTTTTTTCAGTTGTTGTTGTTCCGGCCGACACAATAAATTTAGAAGCCTCTTCAAAAGTCATGTTTAAAAATATAACGTCATCTTTTGGGAACATTAGCAAAAAACCACTTGTTGGATTTGGAGTTGTTGGAACAAATACGTTTATTAATTTTTGATTTGTTTTTTCAGCAATTTCTCCAGAATTTTCTTTAGTTGCAAAACCTACAGCCCAAACACCTTTTCTTGGATATTCAACAAGAACAACACTCTTACTTTTACTACCACTTTCTTTAAAAGATTGTGACATTTGTTTAATTGCAGACCAAAAAGTTCCTAGTAGTGGTATTTTTTTGAATAAACTGTCTATTAACTGAAGAAATTTTTTTCCTAAATAAGATAAAGATATGAAACCAATGATTGTTATGAAAATAATTGAAATAATTATCTCTAGGCCAGGTATATTAAATGGCAAATAATAATTTGGATTTATTTGAGACGGTAAAATTTTTGAAGACGTATTTATTAAAAATTTACTTAAATAAATAGTTAGTCCTATTGGTATTAAAACGACAACACCTGTAAAAAAATAATTCCTAATTTTTAAAGATAAAATATAAAACCATAGACCTATAATTTCTCTTTTTTTTATAGGTTTCTTTTTGGTTTCTTTCATTTATTAACTATAACTAGAATATGTAACAAAAATTATTGCAATGATAAATAATACAACTAAAATTTTATTATTAAGATTCATAATGATAAATTATTACCAATTTTAGAATGAAATGAATAGAAGAAAATTTTTAACATATGTTGGATGTAGTTGTGGAAGCTTACTTCTACCTTCGTGCACAAGTGCTCCAATTACTGACAGAAAACAATTAAAATTAATACCTGAAGCTAAATTAAATGCTCAAGCTGCTCAAATTTATGAGAAAGTTAAAGAAAAAGAGAAAATGAGTGATGACACAAAAACTTTAAATGAAATAAAAGAAATTGGAAAAAAAATGGAAGATTCAATTAGTGAATATTTCTATAGATCTAATTTAAATGATCCAACAGCTAACTTTGATTGGGAATATATATTAATTGATAATAAAAAAGTTAGAAATGCTTGGTGCATGCCTGGAGGGAAAATTGCAGTTTATACAGGTATACTTGATGTAACAAAAAATACTAATGGTCTGGCTGCAGTAATGGGACATGAAGTTGCTCATGCTGTTGCCAAACATTCTGTTGAAAGAGCAAGTAGAGGAGTTTTACTTAACACAGGTACCAGAATTATTGATATTGCAAGTGGAGGTATATTATCAGATATCAACAGAACAACTGGAATGGATACAGTTGGCCTACTATCTCAAATTGGATTAATGAATCCATTTAACAGAAAACAAGAAAGCGAAGCTGATTATCTTGGTATGATTTTTTCATCTTTATCAGGATATGATATTAGAGAGACAGTTAAAATTTGGGAAAGAATGAAAGAATTTAATAAAGGAAAAGAACCTCCACAATTTATGAGTACTCACCCTTCATCTGACACTAGAATTAAACAGTTAAATGATTGGATGAATGAGGTAATTCTTGATTATCCACCAATTGAAATAAGTTAAATTCAAAAAGTGGTGAGCCGTGATGGACTCGAACCATCGACCCATTCCTTAAAAGGGAATTGCTCTACCAACTGAGCTAACGGCCCACAAAGATTCATTTTTATGAAAATGAATATGGTTTGTATACAGATAAATTTTAATATTTCAATTCGTTCAATGTAATTTTTACAAAAAGAATTCGTTATAAATGAGGGGTTTTCATTACAAAGTTGTACACATAATAGCACAGTTAATAAAACTACAACTTATCAATGTATTTATCGTGAAATTCATCGAAGGTATTATTCATAATATTTTTTCTGATTTCAGACATTAATTCTTGATAAAAATTTATATTATGAAGTGTTAATAACATTGATGCTAATATTTCATTGGTATTAAACAAATGATTTAAATAGTTTTTTGAATATTTATTTAAATTTAAATTTTCACAATTAGGATCTAACGGCGTGTTGTCATTTTGATATTTGTTATTTTTAATATTTACCCTTCCATTCCAAGTAAAAGCAAGACCTGTTCTACCTGATCTAGTTGGAAGAACGCAATCAAACATATCTATACCTCTTTTTACAGCTCCTAAAATATCTGATGGTGTACCAACACCCATTAAATAATGAGGTTTTTCGTCTGGTAAATGTTCCTTAATACCATCAAGAGTGCTAAACATTTCATCTTGAGTTTCACCTACAGCTAATCCTCCAACTGCATAGCCATCAAATCCAATCTTTATAAGTCCTTCAAGGGATTTTAATCTTAAATCTTTAAATAATCCTCCTTGAATAATTCCAAATAAAGCTTTGTGAGGATTGTTTCCAAATGCCTTTTTAGATCTTTCAGCCCAATACAAAGATAGATCCATAGATTTTTTTATTAAATTATAATCTTCAGTTTTTTTTGGACACTCATCCATTATCATTACAATATCTGAGTTTAAACCCAATTGAATCCTAATACTTTCTTCAGGACTTAAATAAAATTTTTTTCCATCGACGTGTGAATTAAATATGGCCCCTTTTTCGCGATCTATTTTATTTAACTTTGATAGAGACATTACTTGAAAACCACCTGAGTCTGTAAGTATTGGCAAATCACAATTCATGAACTCATGTAAACCACCTGCTGACTCAACTCTTTCCACTCCAGGACGGATCATTAAATGATATGTGTTAGATAGTATTATTTCTGATCCAGTTTTCTTTATATCATCGATTGTACAAGCTTTAACTGTTGCTTGTGTACCAACAGGCATAAATGCTGGTGTATTAACCTCACCTCTATGAGTTTCTATAACACCGCATCTAGCAAATTTGTCTTTGTTTAAAACTTTAAAGGCAAAATTTTTTAATGCCATTTAATATTTTACAAAGATTTAAAGCTTATAATTTTATCAGGATCTGTTACAGCGCCATTATTATTTTGGTCACCTCTTTTAATTTTATCTACAAACTCCATTCCTTCAACAACTTTACCAAAAACAGTATACTGTCTGTCTAAAAAAGGAGCTGGTTGAAAGCAAATAAAAAACTGGCTATTTGCGCTATTTGGATCTTGAGCTCTAGCCATAGATAATGTGCCTCTGTCATGAGGTAAACTATTAAACTCTTGCTCTAAATCAGGCATATCAGATCCACCCATACCTGCTCTTCTTAAGTCAAATTCCTTAGACTCTGAATTTCCAAATTTAACATCACCTGTTTGAGCCATGAAACCATCTATCACTCTATGAAATACAACGTTGTCATATTTTCCACTGTTAGCTAATTCTTTAATTCTTTTGACATGGTTTGGTGCCACGTCCTCAAATAATTCAATTTTTACATCACCATCTTTAAGTTTTAAAATCATTATATTCTCCTCAGCTATTAATTGATTTGCACTAATAAAAAATAAAATAAATATGTACGATAAAATTCTATTCATATTTTTCTTTTAAAGATTTTATTGTGCTTTTGGTAGTAAATTTTTTAATATTTCCATTCAATTTTACAATTTCTTTAACAAATCTAGAAGATATAATTTGATTTTCTACATCCGACATTAAAAAAATTGTTTCAATATTTTGGTTAAGCTTTCTATTCATTCCTGCAAGTTGAAATTCATATTCAAAATCAGATACGGCTCTCAAGCCACGCAATATGATATTTGATTTATATTTTTTGCACAAATCTGTAGTTAGTGAACCAAAGGAAACAACGATAATTTTTTTTTTATTTAATTTTAAATCCTTGAATAAAGCTTTATTTACAATTTCTATTCTTTCTTCAGAAGAGAATAAATAATTTTTATTACTTACATCCGAAACCCCAACTACTATTTTATCAAAAAGCTTTAGTGCTTTTTTAATAACATCTATATGACCATAAGTAATTGGATCAAAAGTTCCTGGATAAATAGCAATTTTACTCATTAAATTAAATTATCATCAATCTTAATTGCAGAAACAACTTTTTCATCACCAGATAATTTTATTATTCTTACACCTTGGGTATTTCTACTAGCAGTTCTTATTTCTTTAACCGCCACTCTAATAACTCTTCCTTTATTTGTAGATATTAGAATTTCATCACCTTCAAATACAGGAAAAGATGATGTTATATTTCCATTTCTTGGTGAATTTATAATTCCAATAATGCCCTTTCCTCCTCTATTAGTAACTCTGTAGTCAATATGAGAAGTCTTTTTACCATAACCGTTTTCACTTATTGCTAAAACAAATTTTTCTTTTGCTTTTAATTCTGATTTTTCATCTTTTGATTTTTTTCCATTTTTACTCAATTTATCATTATCAATTACTGATAATGAAACAATTTGATCTCCAGAAGCAAGTTCAATACCTTTTATTCCTTTAGAAGACCTTCCCTTAAATACTCTTAATTTTCTAGCTTCAAAACGGATACATTTTCCAAATTTAGTACTTAGAATTATGTCTTGATCATCTTTACAAATTTTAACTCCAACAATTTTATCGTTGTTGTCAAGTTTCATTGCAATTTTTCCTGAAGCATTAATGGATGAAAAATCCTCTAAACTATTCTTTCTAACTTTACCTTGTGATGTTGCAAAAATAATTTGATAATTTTTTGAGTCTGTATCTTCATCAGGCATTGGCATAATTGAACTAATGGATTGATGACTCTTTAGCGGAAGAATATTAAATAAGGATTTACCTTTTGAAGCCGATGATCCCTCAGGTATTTTCCAAGCTTTAATTTTATAAACAAGCCCCTCTGTTGAAAAAAATAAAACTGATGTATGAGTATTTACCGAAAGAGTTTGTATTACAGAGTCTTGATCTCTGGTAGTAATTCCAGATTTACCTTTTCCACCCCTTTTTTGTTGCTTCACATTATTTAATGATCCTCTTTTAATATACCCTTGTAAAGTTACTGTAATAATTACAGATTGTTTTTGGATTGTTTCCTCGATATCGTAATTTAATACCGCATCAATAATTTTAGTTCTTCTAGGAACAGCAAATTTTTCTTTAATATTTTTTAATTCTTCGCTTATTACTCTCAAAAGCTCTTTTTTAGAGAATATAATTTTTTTATATTTTGCAATTAATTCAGCTAATTTTTTAATCTCAACTTCAATTTCGTTTATACCAAGAGCTGTTAACTTCTGTAATCTTAATTCTAAGATAGCTAAAACTTGTGGTTCAGATAAAGAATAAATATTTTTACCTTTTTTTCCCTCTACTAAAGAAATTAGCTTTTGTGATTTGTTTATTTTCCATTTAGTTTTAAGAATAGCATTTTTTGCATCCTCAGGTGTTTTGGAAGATCTAATGATTTTTATAATTTTATCTAAGTTTTCTACTGCAACAGATAGACCAATTAAGATATGAGCTCTTTCCTCTGCTTTTTGAAGATCAAATTTTGTTTTTTTGATTACTACATCTTCTCTAAAAGATAAAAAATTAGAAAGAAATTCTTTTAATGTACATGTTTTTGGTTTCCCTTCTACTATTGCTAAAGTGTTAAAACCAAAAGAGCTCTCTATTTGAGTATTTTTGTAAAGTTGTCTTTTAATTGTTTCTGGCTCAACACCGTTTCTTAAATCAATAGCAACTCTTATACCTTCTCTGTTAGACTCATCTCTTATGTCTTTAATACCTTCAATTTTCTTTTCTCTAACTAATTGTGCAATTCTTTCATTTAGTACAGCTTTATTTACTTGGTATGGAATTGAAGTAATTACTAATCTATCTCTACCATTCTTTAAGCTTTCAACTGATACTTCACCTCTAATTTTAAATGAGCCTCTACCATTGTTGTAACCTTGTTTAATTATATCTTTGCCGATTATTACTCCTCCAGTCGGAAAATCTGGTCCTGGAATATGTTTCATTAGCTCTTTTATTTTAATATCTTTATTGTCTATTAAAGCTAAAGTACCATCAATTATCTCACCTAGATTATGAGGAGGAATACTAGTTGCCATTCCAACAGCTATACCTCCAGCCCCATTAACTAACAAATTTGGAAATTGCGCAGGTAATACGCTAGGTTCTTTCTCAGTTTCATCATAATTACTTTTAAAACTAATCGTATTTTTTTCGATATCATCAATCAAATATTGTGAAACTTTTGATAATCTTGTTTCAGTATACCTCATAGCTGCAGCTGGATCACCATCTATGGATCCAAAATTACCTTGTCCTTGAACTAAAGGTAAGCTCATTGAAAAATCTTGCACCATCCTAACTAAAGCATCATATACTGATTGATCACCATGAGGATGATATTTACCAATTACATCCCCAACTATTCTTGCTGATTTTCTGAATTGTTTAGACCAATCATAACCACCTTTGTACATTGCATAAAGAATTCTTCTATGAACTGGTTTTAATCCATCTCTTACATCAGGTAATGCACGACTTACAATAACACTCATAGCATAAGACAAATAAGACGAGCTCATCTCGTCATGCATAGAGATTAGATTAATATTCTTATCTTTTGGTTCTTCAGTTTTTTGCATAGAAATTAAAATGGTATTTCGTCATCCATATCATTTGACACTTGAGAAGAATCCTCAATATTGTTTTGTTGAGTTGTGTCATTCTGAATTCCACCACCTGTATTTCCTCCACCTAACATTGTAAGTGAAGAATTGTAACCTTGTATAACAATTTCTGTTGAATACTTATCCTGGCCAGATTGTTCATCTTTCCATTTACGTGTTGTCAGTTGTCCCTCTACATAAACTTGTGCGCCCTTTTTTAAATATTGTTGAACAACATTTACCAATCCTTCATTGAATACAACTATACGGTGCCATTCAGTTTTTTCTTTTCTTTCACCAGTATTTTTATCTTTCCATGTTTGACTGGTTGCAAGACTTAGTCTAGCTACACTCTTTCCGTTTACCATTTGTTTAATTTCAGGGTCTGCGCCCAAACGACCAATTAATAATACTTTATTTAAACTTCCAGCCATAATATTTTAATATTTGTTAAATTAATTAATAAGATTTATATCACAATTCTTCTGAATATTAATTTTATTGACTCAAAGCAACTAAAAATATGATGAAAAAGATAGTTATTAAGGGCGCTAAAGAACACAATTTGAAGAATGTGACTGTAGAAATTCCAAAAGATAAATTTGTAGTGATAACAGGTTTGTCTGGGTCAGGAAAATCTTCATTAGCTTTTGATACCATTTATGCAGAAGGTCAAAGAAGATATGTCGAGAGCTTATCTGCTTATGCTCGTCAATTTTTAGATAAAATGAAAAAGCCTAATGTTGATTTAATTGAAGGCTTAAGTCCAGCCATAGCAATCGAACAAAAAAACACTTCAAAAAATCCCAGATCAACTGTTGCAACTGTTACAGAAATTTATGATTATATGAGGGTTCTTTATGCAAGAGCAGGCATACCCTATTCTCCTTTTACAGGTAAGCCAATAACCTCTCAAACAATTACTCAAATTGTTGATTTAATTAAAAAATTACCAAAAAAATCTACAATTTATATTTATGCTCCAGTAGTTAGGGGTCGTAAGGGTGAATATAAAAAAGATATTTTAAGCTATAAGAGACGTGGATTTAGAAAAATAAAAATTGATAATGTATTATACGATATAGAAAAATCTCCTAACCTAGATAAAAAATTAAAACACGACATTTCAATTCTAGTTGATAGAATTGTACTTAATTCAAAACTTGGAAACAGATTAGCTGAAAGCGTAGAAACAGCTGTAAATTTAGCTAATGGATTAGTTTTTGTTGAATACGAAGATGAAACTCTTCCTCAAAAACTTAGAAAAATTCAAAAATTAATTTACTCCACAAAGTTTGCTTGTCCAGAAAGTGGTTTTACTATCGAAGAAATAGAACCAAGATTGTTTTCATTTAATAGTCCCTATGGTGCTTGTGAAGAATGTGAAGGTATAGGAATGAAATTAAATGTAGACCCAAATTTAGTAGTTCCAGATGATCGTAAAAGTTTAGCAGATGGGGCAATTGAACCATGGGCCAAATCGACAACTTTATATTATGCCCAAACATTAGCGTCTCTTGCAAAGCATTATGAATTTTCTCTTGATGAAAAATGGAAAAAACTACCAAAAAAAATAAAAGATATGATTTTATATGGTTCAGATGAGGACGAAATTAAATTTAATTATGATGATGGATATGAAAAATATTCATATAAAAAAACTTTTGAAGGTGTAATTAATAATCTTGAAAGACGTTTCTTGGAATCTGATAGTGAATGGAAAAGAGAAGCGATAGCCGAATATCAATCTGATACTGCTTGTGAAGCTTGTAATGGTGATAGACTTAAAGAAGAGGCATTATGTGTAAAAATTAATGATTTAAATATTAGTGAGGTTACTAAAAAATCAATTCATGATGCTGCCGAATGGTTTAAAAGCTTAGAAAACAATTTAGATAAAAGACAATTTAAAATTGCAGAGCATGTCCTAAAAGAAATAAATGAAAGATTAAATTTCTTACTTAATGTTGGTTTGGATTATTTAACACTCTCAAGAGAATCTGGAACTTTATCAGGTGGAGAAGCTCAAAGAATTAGATTGGCATCACAAATTGGATCTGGTTTGACTGGAGTATTGTATGTTTTAGATGAACCATCAATTGGTTTACATCAAAAAGATAATGTTAAATTAATTAATGCATTAAAAAGATTAAGAGATCTTGGTAATACAGTAATTGTTGTTGAACATGATACTGAAACAATGGAAAATGCAGATCATATTATTGATCTTGGGCCTGAAGCAGGAACGAATGGTGGTCAAATAACAGCTCAAGGAACTTACGAAGAACTTAAAAAGGATAAGAAGAGTATAACGGGACAATATCTTGCAAATAAACAAAAAATTGAAATTCCTAAAACTAGACGATTAGCAAAAAATGGTAGGTTTGTAGAAATAAATGGTGCTAGTGGAAATAATTTAAACAATGTTAATCTTAAAATTCCTACAGGTACATTCACTTGTGTAACTGGTGTATCAGGAAGTGGTAAATCTACATTAGTATTACAAACATTATTTCATGCATTAAACTTAACACTTAATAACAAAGCTAGAAAAACTCCTAAAGCTTTTAAAGGCTACAAAGGAGTAGAATTAATTGATAAAATTATTGATATCGACCAATCCCCTATTGGTAGAACTCCAAGGTCTAACCCAGCCACATATACTGGTGCTTTTGGTCCTATTAGAGATTGGTTTACTAGCTTACCAGAGTCTAAAACTAGAGGTTATAAACCAGGAAGGTTTTCATTTAATGTTAAGGGCGGTAGATGTGAAGCGTGTGAAGGTGATGGAGTTATTACTTATGAAATGCATTTTTTACCAGATGTTTATATTCAGTGTGATGAGTGTAAAGGAACGAGATACAACAGAGAAACTTTAGAGATTAAGTTTAAAGGAAAAAGTATAGCTGATGTTTTAGATATGTCTGTTGATGAAGGTTGTGAATATTTTGAAAACATTTCAAACATTAAATCTAAATTATTAACCTTAAAAAAAGTTGGACTTGGTTACATTAAAATTGGACAACAAGCCACTACACTATCAGGTGGTGAAGCACAAAGGATTAAACTAGCTAAGGAATTATCAAAAAGATCAACTGGTAGAACCATGTACATATTAGACGAACCAACAACTGGACTACATCAGCACGATATTAAAAAATTACTAGAAATTCTTCACACCTTCGTGAAATTAGGAAACACCGTAGTTGTAATAGAGCATAACTTAGATGTTATAAAAACAGCTGATCACATTGTCGATATGGGTCCTGAGGGTGGTGTTAAAGGTGGTAAAATTGTTGCAGAAGGTAAACCCGAGGAAGTTTGCAAAGTAAAAGAAAGCTACACAGGCCAGTTTTTAAAACCTCTTTTGTATTAAATATAAAAACTTATAAAAAATCTAAATTTAGTGTATATTAATTAAGAATCATGAGCAGTTTATTATCATCACTATCTAAAACAATTCATGCATCGCTTGCATTAGTAATTATATTGTTTTTAGGTCTTTCCTATTTAAATGATGGTATTGCATTCGATACTCTTTTTTGGAGCTGGTTATTTAGATACATTCATGTTGTTGTTGCAATAATGTGGATAGGATTGTTGTGGTATTTTAATTTTGTTCAAATTCCAAATATGGGAAAAATACCTGATGAACAAAAACCTGCTATTGGGAAAGTAATTGCTCCTGCTGCATTATTTTATTTTAGATGGGCAGCTGCGTTTACTGTTCTTTCAGGATTAATTTTAGCTCTGTTAAATGGATATTTACATGATGCTATGACTTTTAGCATTGGATCTGGTGTTCCAAAACATACAGCAATAGGAATTGGTATGTGGTTAGGAATTGTAATGGCTTTTAATGTTTGGTTTGTGATTTGGCCAAACCAAAAAAGAGCTTTAGGAATAGTTGAAGCTGATCCAGAAACAAAAGCTAAGTCTGCTAAAACTGCAATGTTATTTTCAAGAACAAATACACTTTTATCTCTACCAATGTTACTTTCAATGGTAGCTGCTCAAAACTTATATTAAACTGTTTTACTATCGTCTTCTCTTAAGACTGTTTTTTGTGATACTCTTAATCTCACTAAAACTGTATTAGCTATATAAATCGAAGAATAAGTTCCAAACACAACACCAAGTATCATTGCTAAAGAAAAACCTTTTAAAATTTCGCCACCAAAAAAGAATATCGCCAATAAAGCTAACAAAGTTGTAGCTGAGGTTATTATTGTTCTAGATAAAGTTTCATTAATTGAAATATTTGTTAATTCAAAAATTTTAATGTCTGAATATTTTCTCAAATTTTCTCTAACACGATCAAAGATTACAACTGTGTCATTCATAGAATAACCAACAATAGTTAGAACAGCTGCAATAATTGATAAATTAATCTCAAGACTAAACAATGAAAAAATTCCCAATGTAACAATTACATCATGAAATAATGCCAAAATTGCGCCCAAACTAAATTGCCACTCGAAACGTATCCAAATATAAATAAGCATTACAGTTAAAGATAAAGAAATTGCTATCACGCCAGCTTTAAGCAATTCAGCACTAACTTTAGGACCTACATTTTCAACTCTTCTAAAATCATAGTTATTTCCAAAAGAACTGTCTAAATCTTTTTTAATATCTTCTATAATATTTTTTTTATTATCTTTATTTTCAAATTTAATTAGAAAATCAGTATCATTTCCAAATTTTTTAACAGAAACATCTCCTAAATACATTTGATTAAATTTATCTCTCAATGAACTAACACTAATTTTGCTATCTGTTGACCTTAATTCAATCAATGTTCCACCTTTAAAGTCTATACCGTAATTTAAACCTTTAAAAATTAGTAATAAAAGTGATGCTGCAATTAAGAATATAGATAGTATGTTAAAGTGATTATAGTATTTATTGAATGCTATCATTAGATTAGTTTTTCCTTATTTTTATTTCTTGTCACATAAAGACTAGTGAACAATCTTGCTATAAAATAAACTGAAAATAGTGTTGTAAAAATTCCAACACCTAGAGTAACAGCAAATCCTTTTACTGGACCAGAACCCATAAAAAATAAAATTATAGCTGCTAATAAAGTAGTAATATTTGCATCAATAATTGCTGTTCTTGATTTTGTGTAACCTCCATCAAAAGCTAAAATATTATTACTTTCATCTTTAAGTTCTTCCTTAATTCTTTCAAAGATTAAAACATTTGCGTCAACTGCCATTCCAACAGTTAAAATTATCCCTGCTATACCTGGAAGAGTTAGTGTTGCTTCAAATAAAGTTAAAATACCAAGTAATAAAAATAAATTTATTATTAATGTTACGTTAGTGATTAATCCAAACACTTTGTATTTAACAAACATAAAAATAATAACTAATAAAAAACCTATAGCTAAAGCGATCATTCCTGCATTAATCGAATCTTGTCCTAGATCAGGACCTACAGTTCTTTCCTCTATAATATCTAATGGGGCAGGTAATGCTCCAGATCTTAATAATAAAGCTAAATCTGTAGCACTTTGGAAAGTAAATCCCCCACTGATCTGTCCAGATCCACTTGCTATTGTATCTCTAACAACAGGTGCACTAATTATTCTTCCATCTAAAACAATGGCTAATTGTTTTCCAATACCAGTAGATGTTGCTTTACCAAATCTTTTGGCTCCTACTCTATCTAATGTAAATGACACAATAGTTTGATTGTTTTGAGTGTCCATTTTTGGTTGTGCATCTAATAGATTTTCACCACTGATGATTATTCTTTTGCTTACTGTTGCCTCTTCTAAACCATCTTCAAATTTTAACTTCTCAACACCAAATCTATCGCTTTCATCATTAGTTACAAATCTAAATGTAAGATTTGCAGTTTTTCCTAATAGTGATTTAATTCTTTGAGGATCATCTAACCCAGGAAGTTCAACTAGAATTCTATCATTACCTCTCTTTAAAATATTTGGTTCATTAGTACCGACTTCATCTACCCTTCTTCTTACAATTTCTATAGCTTGATCTTGCGATGAAGTTTTAAGATTGATTATGCCTTGTCTTGAAAAACTTACTTTTAAATTGATACCATTATCTTCGATATCAAGTTGGTGTGATTTAAATCTTGGGTAATAAGGATTTAGATCACTATTTTCATCTTGAAACACATCTAGTACTGCTTGTTTGTCTAAATCAGCAACATTGAAAAAAATATTTTGATTATCAATTTTAATATTATTAACTTTGATGTTTTTCTCTTTGAAATAATTTCTAATAGTGGTTGTTAAATTTTGTAATTTTTGTTCAATTACAGGCTCATTATCAATTTCAAGTAGAAGATAAGAGCCACCTTGTAAATCTAAACCAAGATTTATTTTCTTATTAAAAAAACTATCATCGAACTTAAATAAATTTGATGAAGCAATTAAAATAAATAATAAAGAAAATAAAGTTACAAATAAGATTCTCAGTTTAGAAAAATAAAGCACTTATCTTAATTGATTATTTTTTAACTTCTGGAGTATTGTTTAAGAGACTTTGAATACCTGTAGCTTTAACAATTTCTACTTTGACATTTTCAGCTATTTCAACTTCTACTTTATCGTTATCAATTAATCTTTCTACTCTTCCTGTTATACCACCTGATGTGACTACTTTATCACCTCTCTTTAAACCTTCGACCATTACTTTATGCTCTTTAACTTTTTTTTGCTGTGGTCTGATTAAGAAAAAATAAAAAATAACAAAAATTAAAATTAGCGGTATAAATTGACCTATTCCTGAACCTTCCATAAAACTCCTTTAAATTATGGCATTCTTATACCATCTAACTAATTAAAACAACTTTAATTGTTAGAAATCAATTCCATATTGTTCATATAAGGTCTTAGAACTTTAGGAATTATAATAGAACCATCTTTTTGCTGATAGTTTTCCATAATTGCAATCAGAGTTCTTCCAACAGCTAAACCGCTTCCATTTAACGTACCTGCAAAAACATTTTCCTTATTATTATTTTTATATCTTGCCTTCATACGCTGTGCTTGAAACGTCGAACAAGATGAACATGAAGATATTTCTCTATATTTATTTTCTGATGGTAACCATACCTCAATATCATAGGTCTTCTCTGCGCTAAAACCCATATCACCTGAACATAAAATTACTTTTCGATAAGGTAATTCTAATTTATCTAGTATGTCAGTGGCACAATTTGTCATTCTCTCTAATTCTTCTAAACATTTTTCATTCTCAACAATGCTTACCATTTCAACTTTGTAAAATTGATGCTGCCTAATCATGCCTCTTGTATCCTTTCCATAACTTCCAGCTTCTTTTCTAAAACAAGGAGTTGAAGCAACAAATCTCATTGGTAAATTATTAAGATCAATCATTTTATCTTTAACAATATTGGTTAAAATCACTTCTGCTGTTGGTATCAAAAATTTTCTATCTGAACCTTCGTCAAATTTAATTTCAAACTGATCATTTTCAAATTTTGGCAACTGGCCAGTGCCGTACATAGTGCTTTCTGATGCCATTAATGGAGGTGATATTTCCTGATAACCATTTTGATGAATATGCGTATCAAGCATAAAATTTGATATTGCCCTTTCTAAAAGAGCCAATTTATCTTTTACAAATACAAATCTTGAACCAGTAGTTTTTGTAGCTAAATCAAAATCAAGCATATTTAGTTTTTCTCCTAATTCGTAATGTGTTTTAGGTTTAAATTCTAAATTGGGTATCTCTCCTGATTTTAATATTTCTTTGTTATCATTTTCGTCTTTACCATTTGGAACATCTTCATGTGGTATATTGGGTATGCTAGACAGTATACTATCTAAATCAAACTTAATTTGTTTTTGATCTTCTACAATTTTCTCGAGTTCCTTGCTAATTTCTTTAGATTTCTTAAATAAACTCTCATCTTTTGATTTAGAAATATCTTTTTTTTCTTTTTCTAAACTTTCTTTTTTTTGAATTAAATTTCTATTTTGTTCATCTAATTTTTGAATTTTTTCAAAATCTACTTCTAAATTTCTTTTTTCAAGAGATTTTTGAAATTTGGAAAAATCTTTTCGTATTTCTTTAATGTTATGCATCTTCTTTTTGTAAATTTTTATTTTCTATAAATTTTACTGAAAATATTGATAATTCATACAGAATTAATAAAGGTATTGCTAAACCTATTTGAGTTATTGGATCCGGTGGTGTTAACAATGCAGCTGCTGCAAATATAATAACAACTACATATTTTCTTCTCTCTTTTAAAAATTGACTATCAACAATTCCGATTCTTGCTAATAAACTTAAAACAACTGGTAACTGAAAACTGATACCAAAAGCAAAAATTAATTTCATAACTAGTGATAAATATTCATTAACTTTAGCTTCTAATTGGATTGGTAAATTTGTAGAAAGACCTGTGCTTTCAAATGAAAGAAAAAATTTAATCGCAAGTGGCATTATCAAATAATAAACGAGCATCCCTCCTAGAAAAAATAATATTGGTGTTAATATAAGGTAAGGCAGAATTGCTACCTTTTCATGTTTATACAAACCTGGTGCAATAAATTTCCAAATTTGCATTAAGATAAAAGGACATGTAACAAAAAAAGCAGTAAAGAATGATACTTTAAGATATGTTAAAAAGGTTTCTTGTAAAGCTGTAAATATTAATCTTCTATCAGAGCCATCTTCTTTTACAGCTCTTGCAAATGGATCAACAAGGAAACCATAGATATGTTCTGCAAATAAGTAACAAATTACAAAAAAGATAAATAAAAAGATAAAGCTATTTATCAATCTTTTTCTTAATTCTGTAAGGTGACTAACAAATCCACCTTCCTGATCTTCATTACTCATCTTTTTTAATTTCTTTTTTTATTTCGTTATCAATTTTTTCTTCATCTATCTCTAGATTTGAAACTTCATTTTGAATATTGTTAACGTATCTTTTTGCTGATCCGATCCACGAGCCTGCTTTTTTTAACATTACTGGAAAATCCTTTGGACCAAGAACTATTATAGCAATAGCAACTACAATTAAAATTTCAAACCAACCGATAGTAGGCATTTAAATTAGTTTTTGTTATCCGAGTCTTTGTTATCGTCAGATATATTTTTTGGCTCTGTGTCATCAGTTACGTCTGATGCCATTCCTTTTTTGAAACTTTTAATTCCTTTAGCTACATCACCCATTAAGCTTGAAATCTTTCCTCTTCCAAACAATAAAACAACTAATATAACTACAATAGCTATTTGCCAAATTCCTATACTCATAAAAAACTTATAACCTTTTTAAGGTTGTTTTGAAAGTTACTTTTTTACTATTCTTTATCTTCGGGATCTAGAGTGCTATTAAGCATTTCATCTATATTAGAATAAATATCTTCTTTTTTCTCTTCTTGCTTTTCTTTGTAAAATTTTCCAGTCCCAAAAATAGCATTATCAACACTTGAACTATCAATTAAACCAGCAGCTCCTAATTCATCAATTGTTGGAAGATCAGATAATTTTTGTATGTTAAAATGACTTAAAAAATCATCAGTAGTTATGTACTGAATTGGTCTACCTGGAACATCTTTTCGACCACCTGGTTTTACCCAATTTAATTCCATTAATATCTCTAAAGTATTAGTACCAAAAGCAACTCCCCTTATTTCTTCAATTTCAGCTCTCGTAACCGGTTGGTGATAAACAATTATAGCCAATGTCTCTACTGCAGCTCTTGATAGTTTCTTTTCAACAGTTTTTTCTTGAGACATCAAACTTGATAAGTTTGGTGACGTTCTAAAAGACCACTTATCTTTTATACAAATTAAATTAATTCCCCTATTTGAATATTCTTGTCTTAATTTTTCTAAAGACTCTGGAACGTTACCTTTTTTAGAAACTTTACTTTCTATTGTATCTACATCTAAAGGCTCAGCTGCCGCAAAAATAATTGCTTCTATTTCTTTATCCAAATCCGATAATTTTGATGGAAACTTTAAAACATTATCTTTTGAAGCTTTTGCTTTTTTAATCATATATTTCCTTTATATATATTTCATCAAACAATTTATCTTGTTTAATTGATAAATTTCCTTCTTTAACTAATTCTAATGATCCAGCAAATATTCCTGCTTTACCAGTTTTCTTGTATTTTGAACCACTTTTAAAATTACTTGGTATTAAATCGTCCAATTTTTTCCATTCAAATAGTTTACCAAAAAATTCTCTAATTGTTTTGATCCCATCTTCTGTTGTGAACACAGGAAGTTTTGGAATATTCATTTTTTGAAAATCTTTAGTCATTATTATTGTTGAGTAAGCTTTCATTAGCTCAAATAAACTTAAGTTATATTCCGTGCTATAAATTGATCTAATACTTCCTTTCATGCCCCTAGTTCTGATCTCTCTACCTAATCTTTTTCTCTTAAGCATTTGTTCAGATAATAATCGAATTAATTCTAATTTTTTTAGCTGTAATTTTAACTTTTCTGCAACTTCTTGAACTTTAAATTCTTCTTCAGGGGTACCAGGTAAAAGTAATTTTGATTTTAAATAAGCTAACCAAGTAGCCATTAAAAGATATTCAGAAGCAATTTCTAAATTTAAGTTTTTTTCATTGGTAATATACTCATGAAATTGATCTGCTAACTTAGTTATAGATATTTCTTCTAAATCAACTTTTTGAGCTTTTGCTAAATCTAAAAGTACATCTAATGGTCCATTATAATTATTTATATCGACATTAAATAATTCAGAATCAGTGGCAGACATGAAAAGATATTAACTTAAAATTTTATAAAATTGAGATGTTTTTTTAACAATAAAACTATTCACTTGAGGTGAATTTTCTGCAACTATCTTCATTTCTTTCATATTTCCATTGCAATGAAGTGCTATATTACAACCTGCACTGAATAAATTAATGGTATTAATTTTTAAATCATCACTTAAACTCTTCATTGATAAGTCATCTGAAATTAAAATATTCTTAAATCCTATATTTTTCCTAATAATATTAATTATTTTTTTAGAGTGAGTGGCAGTGTTATTTTTATCAATTTTTGAATAAACAACATGACCTGTCATTGCAAATAAACATTTCTTCTTTTTAAATGTCCAAAAATCGTTTTTGAGAAGATATCCATATGTTTTATTAATAATCGGTGTTGAATAATGACTGTCGACTTTTGCTAAACCATGACCAGGTATATGCTTTATTACAGTTCCTATTGAGTTATTTTGAAATAATTCAATACAAATATCACCTAATTTAGAGACAATTTTTTTATTTTTTGAATAAGATCGATCACCAATTACTTTGCTTGCACCATTAACTCTAAGATCTAAAACTGGAACAGTATTGATATTCACACCAATTAAATTCAATAAATAAGAGGTCTTATCTACAAATAACTTATAAACGATTTCAAATTTTTTTTTATCTTTACTAAACAAATCTCCAAAATATTCAGATGTCATATTATCAAAGGAAATTAAATTTTTTAGTCTGTTTACTCTTCCTCCTTCTTGATCAATCATGATTGGATATTTTTTATCCTTAAAAATTTTTCTAATGCTAGAGGTTAATTTTTTAACTTGATCAAAAGATTTAATATTTCTAGTAAATAGGACAATTCCCCAGGGTTTATATTTTTTTAGAAATAAAATTTCATTTTTAGATAATTTTGTTGATTTTAAACCAACTATAAAAGATTTTCTTTTACTTATCATTATCTAATAATTTCCAAAAATTAAACTTTTTCTTTTTCTTTTTGTTTGTTTGCTTAACATACTCAATTACATTTTGTGTATCATTCTCTAAAACTGGTAAATTTTTTGAATATAATTTTATTTTCTCATCAATATTTTGATGAGATCTGTATGATTTTTTTTTGTGTTCATCTGAAAAATAATATTTTCCTGTAAAAAAAATAAATAAAAGTATTACTAAAACAAATATTAAGTACTTTATTTCTTTAAGCATTACATTTGATTGGGTGTATCAACACCAACAATATCCATACCTGTTTTAATAACATTAGAAATAGCTTTCAAAAATATCAATTTATCTGGTGAAACTGTTTTTTGATCATTAATGAACCTTTTTTCTGGAAATTGTTTTCCTAAATTCCAAAACGAGTGAAATTCCGATGCAAGATCGTATAAGTATACAGGTATTCTATGTGGTTCTAATTTTGTGCTTGCAGAATCTATACATTTTGGCCACTCAGATAATTTTTTTAAAATTTTAATTTCATCATTAGAATATTCAAAATTGAAATCATTTAATTCAATTTTTGAATTTAAGTCTTTATCTATATGTCTAAATACAGATGAAATTCTAGCATAACAATATTGAACATAATATAATGGATTGTCTTTAGATTTTTCTTTGACTGCATCGAAATCAAAATCTAATTCAACATCACTACTTCTGTTAAGCATAATAAATCTTGTTGCATCTTTTCCAACTTCTTCAATCAAGTCATCAACCGTAATGTAATCCCCTTTTCTTTTAGACATTTTAAAAGGCTTGTTATCTTTTATTAATTTTACTAACTGACTAATTTTACAAATTAATGTATCTTTTTTTCCTGACAGTGCTTCAACAGATGAAGTAATCCGTTTTATATAACCTGCGTGATCTGCTCCAAGAATATTGATTAAGTAATCAAAATTTCTATCAACTTTATTTTTATGATAAGCAACGTCACTTGCAAAATAAGTCCATGTACCATCTGATTTTTGAAGTGCACGATCTTTATCGTCTCCAAAGTCTGTGGATTTAAATAATAATTGCTCTCTTTCAACCCAATCTTTGTTATCTTCACCAGCGGGGGCTTTGATTTTTCCTTTATAAATAAAGTTATTTTTTTCTAAAAAATCTATTACACTTTCAACTTCATTGTTTAATACGATATTTTTTTCACTAACAAAATTATCATGTTTAATACCCAAGCTTTTAAGATTGTTTTTGATAAGCAGAAGTGCCTGCTCTATTGATAAGGCAGTTAATTTATCGCTAATTTCGTCAAAATTATCAAAGTTAATATTTGAATTATTTGAAATTATATTTTTTGCAAAATCAATTAGATAATCCCCAGGATACAAATCAGGATTATCTTCAGGAAATGTTTCTTTAAAATGAACTTCTCTAATTCTAAAATATACGGATTTAGTAAAATTTATAATTTGGTTACCATAATCATTCACATAATATTCTTTTGTAACTTTATGTTTATTAAAAATTAAAACATTAGAGATAACATCACCTAGAATAGCGCCTCTACAATGTCCTACATGTAAAGGACCTGTCGGGTTTGCTGAAACAAACTCTACTAAATAATTATTTTTTTTCTCTTTCTCATTAATTCCAAAACTATCTGCATTTTCTGTGATATTTTTAATAAAATTTGACCAAAAAGATGGTTTAAATTTAATATTAATAAATCCTGGTTTGGCTACAGATATTGTTTCAATTTCGCTGTCATTATTTTTAATTTCAGGAGCAAGTTTTTCTGCAAGCTGTAATGGTGAGGTTTTATTGATTTTTGATAAAACCATTGCAACATTTGTTGAAATATCACAATCAAATTTTGGTGGAGGTATTTCTGCATTAATACCATTAAAACTCTCTGGAATTTCTAGCTGATTATTTTTATTCAAATCAACAATAACTGATTTAATTTTGTCTAAATATAATTCAAAAATATTCATTTATTATCGTTATAAAGGTTAATAGCATATCTATCAGTCATACCAGATATAAAATCTGAAATAGCTCTATATTTGTCTTTAGTCAATTGATCTTTGGACAAAAATTTTCTTGGATTTGATTTAATTATTTTAAATAATTTCTTAATTATTAATTTACCTTTATGATTTTTTTTCAATATTGATTTATTGTCATACATTTTGTATCTTAAGAAAGATTTAATTTCTTTTTCTGCATTCTTAATTTGGTTAGAAAAGCAAACAATTAACTCATTAGATTTAGCTACATCTCTTGAGGATTTTACCTTAAGTTTTTGAATATTTTTTTGGGTATTGTTCAATAAATCTCTAACCATGAGATCAATTGAGTCTCTTATAATTTGATAAATTGCAATTTTATAATTTTTATTAGTAATTTTATTTTTATATTTTTTATGAATATTTTTAAAAAAATCTATTTCGATCAATTCCTCCATTTTAAAAAGATTAGCTTTTATTCCGTCTTGAATATCATGATTGTTATATGCAATATCATCTGAAATTGCTGAAATTTGAGCTTCAAGAGAGGGAAATGAATTATATTTAATTTTACCTTTAAAGGTTTTCAGCCCTATTAGCTTGTTAACTAAACCAATATCCTCAACTGGTCCGTTATGTTTAAGAAGACCTTCTAACGTTTCTATAGTTAAATTTAATCCCTTAAATTTAAAATACTTATTTTCTAAAAACATAACTATTCTTAAAGTTTGAAGGTTGTGATCAAAACCACCATAATTCTCCATGCATTCATGTAAGGCATCTTCTCCAGCATGACCGAACGGCGGGTGGCCTAAATCATGTGCTAAACTTAAAGTTTCGGCTAAATCCTCATTTAATTTTAAATATTTAGCTATTGATCTTGCAATTTGAGCAACTTCTATTGAGTGAGTAATCCTTGTTCTAAAATGATCTCCCTCAGTATTAACAAATACTTGGGTTTTATGTTTTAACCTTCTAAATGATGCACTATGAATAATACGATCTCTGTCTCTTTGAAAAGGAGATCGATATTTTGAGTTAGCTTCCTTAATTAGTCTGCCTTTACTTTTGTATACCCCTAACAAAGCGTCTTTTTTCATCCTTTAATTAAAATAATTAAGTATTATATTAGTAATATCAGTGTTGAGACATGATTAAAGAAATTAAATTTACAGATAATGCGTTAAAACAAATAGAAAGTTTGTTAGCAAAAAAAGACAAAGGTTCATTTTTTAGAATCGCTATTAAAGGTGGTGGTTGTTCAGGATTTCAATACGAATTCACTTTTGATAAATCAAAACAAGACGACGATTTAAATTATCAAAATATTTTAATTGATAAAACTTCTGCAGATTTACTTAAAGGATCTGAAGTTGATTATGTTTCTGAGTTAATAGGTGAACAATTTAAAATATCTAATCCACAAACAAAATCTTCTTGTGGTTGTGGTGTTTCTTTCTCACTTTAATGCTGATTTCATCCTGGAATGTCAATTCTGTAAGAGCACGAACTGAAAATATTAAAAGTTATTTATTAAAATATAAACCAGATATTTTAATGATGCAGGAAATCAAAACAGAGGATATCAATTTTCCTTACGATGATTTTTCTTCAATGGATTATGAAAGCCACGTATTTGGTCAAAAGAGTTACAATGGTGTAGCAATTATTTCTAAAAATAAATTAAAAAATATTAAAACTGATTTAATTAAAGATAAATTTAAACAATCAAGAATAATTTCTGCTGAATTTGAACATAAAAAAAAAAATATTCAATTAATAAATATATACACTCCAAATGGAAATCCTGTTGATACTGAAAAATATGACTACAAAAAAAATTGGCTAGATCAATTAATCAAACAACTAAAAACTTTATCTAAGAAAAATCCAAACTTAATTCTTGCAGGTGATTTTAATATAATTCCATCTGCAGAAGATGTTTATAATGTAAAAAGTTTCGAGGATGACGCTTTATACAGGTTGGAAATCAGAAAAAAATTTAGAGAGATGATAAATCTAGGTTTTAACGATGTTTATAGATATTTTAATGAAGAAAAAGAAGGATATACGTTTTGGGATTATATGAGAGGTGCCTGGCAAAAAAATAATGGCATGAGAATTGATCATTTTTTAGTTTCAAATTCATTAATTGATCAAATTAAGGATATAAACATCAACAAAGATCCTCGTGGGAGAGAAAAACCCTCTGACCACACCCCTATTGAAATTACTTTAGCTTAAAGATTTAATTTTATTAACTAACTCTTCGTTTATATTTCTTGGACCAGTGTCCAATCTATTTTTATGACGTCTTTCACCTGGTAATCTTACTTCACCCATTGATTTCATATTCTCAAAAAATTCTTCTGCATGTTTCTGCCAATCAGTACCTGATGTTTTATCTGGATTTATTGCTAATATAAATTCACCACCACTTGGAGGACCACCATCGTTATTATCTTTAGTAGCTGTTTCATAACTAAAATTGTCACCAACTAAAGCGCCCGCTAATAATTCAACCATCATTGCAATTGCAGAACCTTTGTAACCACCAAAAGGTAATAATACTCCACCATCAGCAATTTCGCCTGGATCAGTTGTTTCTTTTCCATCTTTAGTCAAACCAGTTCCAAGTGGAACTTTGTGCCCTTCTCTTTTAGCAACTTGAACTTCTCCCATAGCCATCGATGCAGTTGCCATATCATAAACAACAGGTGTTTTGCCAGGTCTTGGCCAAGCAAATGAAATTGGGTTCGTTCCAAATAATGGTTTTATTGCTCCTGCTGGTGCAACAGCAGGTTTGTAAGATGTACATGCAAAAGCAACTAAACCATCTTCAGCTAACTTTTCTGTTTCAGGCCACATAGCAGCCATATGATGTGAATTGTTTATTGCTAATACTGCAACACCATTTTCTTTTGCAGCTTTAGCTAATTCTGGCAAACCTTTATTTAAAACAACAGGTGCTAAACAATTATTTCCCTCAACTTTAATTACAGAAGGTGATATTTTTTTAACTTCAGGTTTACCTTTTCCATTAATTTTTCCACTTTTAAGACCAGTTACGTATGCAGGCAATCTAAATAAACCATGTGATAATGAACCATCTCTTTCTGCATTTTTTATTAAATCTGATAAAGTTGATGCTGTTTCATCATCGCACCCATTAGCCAAAAGAGTTTTTTTGGCAAGTTCAAATATTTCATCTAAGGTTAAAGGTACTGTGCTCATTACTTCGATTTACACTTTTTACATAAACCAAAAAATTCTAAATTATACTTATTGTATCTCATTCCTGAGTCATCCTCAAAATTTGATAAATATTTTGAAAGTTTTGAATTATTTATCTCTGAAACTTTTTCACAGCTTTCGCAAATAGAAAAAGCTGTTGCTTTAGAAATTTGGCAACTAGAATTTTGACATGCAATAAAAGCATTTCTACTTTCGATCTTATGGATTTTTCCAATTTCAACTAATTTATCTAAAGCTCTATAAACTTGCAGTGGTGCTTTAATCCCTTTTTTTTGAACATTAAAAAGAATTGAATAAGCCTTCATAGGTTCACCAGATTTATCAATAAGATCAAAAATTATTTTTTGGTTTTTAGAAAGATTATGTTCTTTTTGCATTTATAAAATTCTTATCAATTAGTCATTAGTTTTTCAATTGAATGGATTGCTTTATTTTAAATAAAGACAAAATGAATAAAAATAATGATGCAGCAATTATTGATGGTCCTGAGGCTGTATTAAACTCAAGTGAGGAAAATAATCCCAGTATTACAGATAATAAACCACCTATAATTGAGAAAAATATCATTTTCTGAGGACTGTCTGAGATGTTTCTGGCCATAGCTGCTGGAATGATTAGCATTCCGGTTATTAATAATAATCCTACCATTTTTATTGAAATTGCGATGATTGCTGCCATTAAAATTGTGAATACGGCTTTAGCGCGCTCAGGATTTAATCCTTCAGCCTCCGCTAATTCGTAATTAACAGTAGACGCAAATAAAGGTTTCCATATCAATTTTAAAATCAACAATATGATAGCGCCACCTATCCAAATTATTAGTATGTCATTTTTAGTTACAGCCAATATGTCACCAAACAACAGACCCATTATATCAAATCTAATGAATGTTAAAAAACCTATCACAACCAAGCCTACTGCTAAAGAAGAATGGGCTAACAAACCTAGCAAAGCATCACCAGGTAGATTAGTTTTTTTTTGAAGTTGAATAAGAATTAAAGCAACTACAGATGAAATTACAAAAACAGATAAGGCTATATTTAACTCTAAAGAATAAGCCATGGTCACTCCTAATAAAGCTGAGTGAGAGAGTGTATCACCAAAATAAGATAATCTTCTCCAAATTACAAAACAACCCAAGGGGCCAGTAACTAAAGCCACACCTATTCCCGCAACTAAAGCTCTAATAAAAAAATCATCAAACATATTAATTTTTCTTTATTTGCCCTTCCTCTGAATGAACATGATCATGTTTATGTTCATATACAGAAAGAATTTGAGATGCTTTTTCGCCAAATAAGGTTTTATATTCGGTGTTTTTTGCCACATCCATTGGTGTACCAGAACAGCAAACATGGCCGTTTAAACAAACAACATGATCAGTAGCTGTCATGACAGTGTGTAAATCATGTGAAATTAACAAAATTCCACAATTGAGAGTGTCTGAAATTTTTTTAATCAATTCATAAAGAGCAATTTCACCTGTGTAATCTACACCTTGAACAGGTTCATCAAGAACTAATAATTCTGGTTTTTTTGAAATAGCCCTTGCTAATAAAACTCTTTGAAACTCACCCCCAGATAAATTTCCTAAATTTTTATTTTTTAAGTGAATGACACCAGTTAGATTTAAAGCTTCATCTATCGCTTCCTCGTCAATATTTTCTGTCAACAGCATAAAATCATAAACACGAA
Source organism: Candidatus Pelagibacter sp. HIMB1506 (assembly GCF_052047935.1). Lineage (NCBI taxonomy): Bacteria > Pseudomonadati > Pseudomonadota > Alphaproteobacteria > Candidatus Pelagibacterales > Candidatus Pelagibacteraceae > Candidatus Pelagibacter > Candidatus Pelagibacter sp. HIMB1506. Next base: position 528,206 of record NZ_JBNAIS010000001.1, read on the forward strand.
GAGGTAATGTCCAATCTATAGATATTTTTTGAGGAACATATCCAATCTTGTTAGTATATTTCTCAACATTCCCTTCTATATTTTTATAAATTCCTAAAGCAATTTTTGCAGTTGTACTTTTTCCTGACCCGTTAGGACCAATTAAAGTTACAATTTTTCCTTTTTCAACTTTTAACGAAACACCTTCTACCAACCACTTTCCATTTTGTCGAAAGCCTGCATTATTTAGTTGAACCAAAGTTTTATTCTCAGAATTCATTTATTCCTTGACTTGTAAATGTTATATTATTACATAATGTTATAATATAACAACTTTTAAATAATTACTTATGATAAATCTAAAAAAATTACCAATAATCTTTTCATTAATATCCTTTTTAACAATATTTTCATCAGCAAATGCTGAAATTAAAGTAGTTGCTTCTATTAAACCAATACATTCATTAGCAAGTTATTTAATGGATGGTGTAGGTAAACTAGATCTAATAGTGGATGGTTATAGCTCACCTCATGGATTTGCAATGAAGCCCTCTCATGCAAAAATGCTTCAAAATGCTGATCTTGTGTTTTGGGTAGGAGAAGATTTAGAAAATTTTTTAGAAAAACCGTTAAGTTCTATCGCAAAAAAAGCTGAAAAAATTGAACTAATAGAAATCAAAGGATTACAAGTATTAAAATTTAGAGAAAGAAATATTTTTGACGAACATGATCATGACGACCATGGACATGATGACGATCACGGTAAAAAAGAAGATGATCACGACCACGATCACGACGATCATGGTAAAAAGGAAGACGATCATGACGACCACGGACATGATGATCATGATGGACATGCTCATGGTGAATTTGATCCACACATTTGGTTGGACCCAATTAATGCAAAAGCTATCTTAAATGAAATGGTAGAACATTTGATTGAAAATGATCCAAAAAATGAAGCTAAATACAAAAGTAATTTAGCTAAGGCTTTGCAAAAAATTGATAAACTTACAATTGATGTAATGACTGGTTTAAGTAACAGCGTATCTTCAATTGTATTTCATGATGCTTATCAATATTTCGAGGAAAGATTTAACGTTAAAATATTAGGTGCATTTACTGTTAATACTGATGTAATGCCTGGTGCAGAACAACTTGCTGAAATAAGAGAAATTATTGAGCATGATAAAGTAGCTTGTGTGTTCTCAGAGCCTCAGTTTAATCCTGATATTATCAATGCTGTAGCAAAAGATATGAAGATTAAAACTGGTGTTCTGGATCCTCTGGGTGCAACATTAGATCCGGGTAAAGATCTATATTTCAATTTAATTAGAAATATGTCTGCATCTTTCAAAGGTTGTTAATTAAAAATTAGGTTTAATCCGGGAATTTTTTTAAATTCTCGGATTAACATATAACATTCACTGATATTTTTATAATACAATAAGCATTGTAATTTTTTCTAAGAGGATTTATTTTCTTTATAATTTGATTTTATGAACAATTTAAATTTATTTAAAAAAAATGGCTTTCTTGTTAAAGAAAATTTAATTTCTCAAACAAAGATAAACAAAATAAATAAAATTGTTAATGAAGTAATTTCAAAAGAGAAAAAGAAAAAATATCGTAATGGTGTAAATGGAACTCAATCCTATAATAATTACCATTTTGTTTACAATTCAGACTCATCCAAAAATAAAGAAATTTTAAGACTAAATAATCCTCAGAACAGGCATAAAGTTTTCTATGAATTATCTAGAGATAAAAAGATTATATCCATAGCTAAAAAATTGTTAGGTGGAACAGTTAGATTTCATCTTGGTAAATTAAATTTTAAGCTTCCAAATAAGAAAAAAGGGAGTGAAATTGGATGGCACCAAGATTGGGCTTTTTACCCTCATACAAACGATGATTTAATCACAGTTGGTATATATTTAGATGATTGCTATGAGAAAAATGGGCCTCTTAAAATAATAAAAAATTCACACAAAAAGAAATTATACAGCCACCACAGTAAAGAAAATTATTTTGTTGGAAAAATAGATACTAAGAAAAATAAAATAGGAACTAAAGATAGTGTTTCTATAACTGGAACTGCTGGAACAGTTGTTTTTTTTCATTGTAGATCAGTTCATGGGTCTGGACATAATCTTATGAATAACTCAAGACCCTTAATTTTATTTGGTTATAGAGCTTGTGATGCTTGGCCATTAATCAATGATGGAAACCCTCATCCTGAAGTAAATTTAGAAAATTATGATAAAAATATTATTGTAGGAAATAAATCAATAAAACCAAGATTAACTAAAGTTCCGACAATAATCCCACTACCTAAAAAGAAACACTACGTCTCAATCTATGAACTCCAAAAAAATTAAATTACATTAAAGTTCTTTGTAATAAATCTTTAACATAACATTCATATAAATTTTGAATGTTGTTTTTAAAAAAATATCTTAAATGGATCAGTACATTTTTGGTATTAACTGGTATTTTACTTACAAATCTTAATATTTATCCACTGAATATATATTTTCATGGACTTGGTGTTGTTGGATGGACAATTTCAGGGTTTTTATTAAAAGATAAAGCTATTTTAACTAATTTTGGATTACAAATTCCACTATTTGTAATTGGTATTTACAAAATTATTTTTTAATGAAAAATGTTTTATTTGTATGCACTGGTAATTCTGCAAGAAGTATTATAGCTGAAAGTATTATTAATAACGAATATCCAAATAAATTTAAAGCTTTTAGTGCTGGAAGTAATCCATCAGGAAAAATCAATCAAGATGTTAAAAGTTTTTTAGAGAAAAACAAAAATTATGATTTAAGAAATTATAGCTCTAAAAACTTTGAAGAATTTATAAATAATGAAATAAAAATGGATCATGTATTTACTGTATGCAGTAACGCAAATAATGAGGTGTGCCCTATCTGGCCTCAAAAGGAACAAATAATACATTGGGATATTGAAGATCCTGTATCCAAACTTCAAAGTGCAAATAATGAAGAAAAGCAAATAATCATTAGAAACACATTTAATATTATTAGTAGTAAAATTAGAGATTGGATAAATGAAAAATAAAAGTAGATATTTTCTTTCAGAATTTATTGGAAGTTGTTTTCTAGTAATGATCATAGTTGGATCAGGTTTAATGGCAGAAAACTTGACTAATGATATAGCTGTAATGCTAATTGCCAATACTATAGCAACAGGTGCTGGTTTATTTGTGTTAATTACAGTATTTGCTGATGTATCAGGTGCTCATTTTAATCCATTTGTTAGTATTGCAATGGTAATTACGGGAAAATTAAAAAAAAGATTACTTCCCTTTTATATTTCTGCTCAAATCTTAGGCTGTATGTTGGGTGTAGCTTTAGCTAACTTCTTTTTTGAACATCAAATATTTGAGCTGTCAACAAAATCAAGAGATGGTGTTTATATATTTGTATCAGAAATAGTAGCTACTTTAGGTCTTATAATGATAATTTTTGGTTCAATGAAATCGGGTAAAATTGCTGTAGCTGCTTCAGTTGGTTTATATATTACAGCTGGTTACTGGTTTACTTCATCAACATCATTTGCAAATCCTGCAGTAGCAATAGCTAGAACTTTTACAGAATCTTTTACAGGTATAAATTATTTAAATACACCATTTTATATAATGGCAGAATTAATTGGAATGATAATAGCTGTTTATCTAGTAAAAAAAGTTTTTTTAAATAAGTGAATAACCAGAAGATCTTACAGTTCTAATTAATTCCTTTTTATTTTTTAAATTTACAGATTGTCTTAGTCTTCTGATATGGACATCAATAGTTCTGCTTTCAACATTTACATTATTTGGCCAAACATTTTCTAAAATTTGATCTCTTGAATAAACTCTCTTTGGATTAGTTAAAAAAAATTCCAACAATCTAAATTCTGTTGGTCCAAGCTTAATTTCTTGTTGGTCTCTAAATACTCTTTTTTCAATCCTATCTAAGATTAAATCTTCATACTCTAAACTATCAGATATTATATTTGGATTAGATCTTCTTAAGACAGCTTTAATTCTTGCCATCAATTCATTAAAACTGAACGGTTTTGTTAAATAATCATCTACACCGCTATCTAAACCTTTTATTTTGTCTTCTTCTTCCCCTTTAGCGGTTAGCATAATCACAGGTAAACTTTTAAAACTATTATCTTTTCTTATACTTTTACATATTTCTATCCCTGAAAGATCAGGCAACATCCAATCTAACAATAACAGATCAGGCTGAAATTTTTTTAATTCTTTTAAACCATCATTACCATTTAATGAGGATGATACTATAAAACCATTTTTTTCTAGATTATGTTGAACTAATTGAATTATTGAAGGTTCGTCCTCAATAATAAATATCCTACCATTCATTTTTATTGTTGAATAACTTTTCCTTTAGGTCTGCTACCTTTTAAGTATTCACCTTTAATCAAAAAACAAATTGTTTCAGCTATATTGGTTATGTGATCTCCAGCTCTTTCAAGGTTTTTTGTTGCAAAAATTAAATGGGTAGAGAAATCTAAATTCTTTTTATCTTTTGAGAGAAAATCAATAACACTTTCCATAGCTATATAGGTCAAATCATCAACTTGTTCATCTTTTTCCCATACCTCTTTAGCTTTATCATAATTTTTATTTACATAACTATCTAGAACATCATTTAATTGTTTAATTACTAAATCTCCTAATCTCTTTAAATTTCCTAATAATTCTTCAGGTAAATCTAATGGTAAAGGTTTTACTTTTTTTGCGTTACTTTTTGATAGATCACCTATTCTTTCTAAATCTTGAGATATTTTTAAAGAACTGATTGTTTCTCTTAAATCAATAGCCATAGGTGCTCTTTTGACTAGTAATGTCATAATCTGAGTATCTATTTTGGATCTGAATTTATTTATTTCTTCATCGCTTTTAATAATTTTATCAATAGAGTCTTTATCAACTTTGATTACAGCATCCATAGAGTCAACCATTTGAGACTCTGTTAAACTTCCCATTTTAATTACTGAATCAATTAAGTATCTTAATTCTTCTTCGTATGATTTTACTGTGTGCTCATTACTCATAATTTATCCAAATCTACCTGTAATATAGTCTTGTGTCATTTTATTGTCAGGATTTTTAAAAATTTTCTCTGTTTTACCTACCTCAATTAGCTTACCTAGATGGAAAAAGCCTGTTTTTTGTGAAACTCTAACTGCTTGGGCCATTGAGTGTGTTACAATCACAATTGTATATGTTTTTTTAAGTTCATCGATTAATTCTTCAATTTTTGCTGTTGCTATAGGATCTAATGCTGAACAAGGTTCGTCCATTAATATAACTTCAGGATTTACAGAGATTGCTCTTGCTATACAAAGTCGTTGTTGTTGACCCCCAGAAAGTCCTGTACCTGGTTCGTCAAGTCGATCCTTCACCTCTTCCCATAGAGCAGCTTTTCTCAAACTACTCTCAACTATTTCATCTAATTCACTTTTAGTTTCACCTTTTCCATGAATTTTTGGACCGTATGAAATGTTATCATAAATACTTTTTGGAAATGGATTTGGTTTTTGAAAGACCATTCCCACTCTCTCCCTTAAAGATACAACATCTAAATTTTTGTCATTAATTTCAATACCATCAATTTCAATATTTCCAGTAACTTTACAGATATCAATTACATCGTTCATTCTATTCAGACATCGAATAAAAGTAGATTTTCCACAACCAGATGGACCAATTAAAGCTGTAACCTCTTTTTCATTTAAATCTAAATTAACATCAAACAACGCTTGCTTCTCACCGTAGTACACATTTAAATTCGTTGATTTAATTTTTACTTCGTTCATTAGTTCCATCTTTTCTCGAATTTCTGTCTTAAATATACCGCTAAGAAATTCATTACAATTAAAAAACTTAATAACATCATGATAGTAGCAGATGTTTTCTCTACAAATCCCCTTTCAGCAGACTCAGACCACAAATAAACTTGGACAGGCAGAGAGGCTGAAGGATCTATTGGTGTTGAAGGAATATCAACTACAAATGCAACCATACCAATTAATATTAATGGAGCTGTTTCTCCTAAAGCTTGTGCTAATCCTATAATTGTTCCAGACAAAGTTCCAGGCAACGCTAAAGGAACAACATGATGAAATACAGATTGAAATTTGGAAGCACCAACTGCTAAAGCTCCTTCTCGTATTGATGGAGGTACTGCTTTCAATGAAGCTCTGCAAGGTATAATAATTCTAGGCAGTGTCATTAAAGCTAAAGTTATTCCAGCAACTAATGGTGTGGATCTTGGCAATTGGATTGTGGCTAATAATATTTGTAAAGCTAATAAACCATAAACTATTGAAGGAACAGCAGCTAAATTATTGATATTAATTTCTATAAAATCAGTAATCTTATTTTTTGGAGCAAATTCCTCTAAATAAATTGAAGCTAACACTGCAACAGGAAAAGCTAATAATAAACAGATAATTATACTGTAAAAAGATCCAACTAAAGCACCACCAATACCAGCAAGTTCAGGATCACGAGAATCTCCATTTTTAAAAAAATAATTATTAAAATTCTTAATAATTTTTTTGTTTTCAACCAACGTATCATAAATAACTAATTGAAAATCAGATATTCTTCTTCTGTCTTCTGGTAAATCTCTTGGATAATTTCCTTTATGTAACTGATCAATATCATCTGATGCTGTAATCTCTATATTGAATGTTTTTCCAATTAAATTATTATTTTCTAAAAAAGCTCTTTTAATTTCAATCTCAGCATCTGTTGTGAATAAGTCAATCAATTGATTTTCTTGATCTAAATCCTTAGCAGGGTAAACTTTTAACAAACTCTCAATAGTAACATCATAAAAATCAGCATCTAAAATCTCATTCTCTGTAGCTCCATTTTGAATTTCTAAAAGTTCTTGATCAAAAAAAACTTCAACATTTATTGCTGTTTTCATGAATGCAGAACTTCCTTTTGAAAAAATATTGTGAACCAAAATAATAACAAATAACAATGCTACAAAAATTGATGCTAGACCATAAAATCTAAATCTTTTTTCAGCATTATGTCTTTTTTTTAATCTTTGTTCTTTAGTCATATTTCTCTCGATATTTTTTAACAGCTCTTTGTGCTATATAATTAAGAACAAGAGTTGCTATGAATAAAGTTAATCCTAATGCAAAAGCAGATTGAGTTTTTGGACTATCAAACTCTTGGTCACCAACTAAAATCATTACAATCTGAGTGGTTATAGTTGTTGTGGATTCTAATGGGTTAATAGTTAAATTTGCTGCAAGACCAGCTGCCATAACAACAATCATTGTTTCACCAATTGCTCTTGATACTGCAAGTAAAACTGAGCCAATTATACCTGGCAATGCAGCGGGTATAACAACTTTTTTTATCGTTTCTGACTTTGTTGCACCTATTGCATAAGAACCATCTCTTAAAGATTGTGGCACCGAATTAATAACATCATCAGACAATGATGACACGTAAGGAATAATCATAATACCCATTATTAATCCCGCTGCGAGAGCACTTTCAGATGATACGGCTAATCCTAAATTTTCACCAATTTGTCTAAAAAAAGGACCAACTGTTAGGGCTGCAAAAAATCCATAAACAACTGTTGGAATACCAGCTAAGATTTCAATTATTGGTTTTGATATTCTCCTTATTTTTAGTGAAGCGTATTCTGCCATATAAATTCCAGAAAATAACCCAATTGGAACTGCAACTAACATGGCAATTAAAGCAATAAATGAGGTTCCTGCAATCAATGGAATAAATCCAAATGCATCTTTAAGCTCTTCGTATTCGGCTGCTGTGATTGCAGAAGCATCACTAACAAAAGCTCTCTGAGGACTCCAATTAGTCCCAAATAAATAATCAAAAATATTTATCACTGAGAAAAACTTTATGCTTTCAAATAAAAGTGAAAAAATTATTCCTAAAGTGGTTAAAATTGCAATTAGAGATGAAGAAAATAATAATCCTTTTAAAATTTTTTCAACATCATCTCTTGCTTTGTTGTTATTTTTGATTTTTTTTAACGAATAAATTACTGAAGCAATGACAATAGTAAAAATTAATACTATTTTTGAATTGGTAAAAATATTAATAAATTTTGCATATGAAATTGCACTTTCTTTTAAAATAATATCTATATCTCCAAAAAAAGTACCAGCATAAATAGCTTTAATTTTTTCATAAACTAAATTTGCTTCATTCTTATCATTAAAAATAGCTCCCTTATTTGCAGCAGTTTCAATAATTATTGATTTAATAATTACTGGTTCGAACAATGTCCAGATAACGAGGAACACTAAAGAAGGTATCGAACACCATAATACCAGGTAGTATCCATAAAATTTTGGAAGTGCGTTTAATTTAATATTTTTGTTTATTGAGATACTTTTAGTTTTTGATTTACCGTAAAAAAATAAAGATAATGAAAATATTGATATTAAGAATATTAAGACGAAGTTCATTCCAAATGATGTCTATCTTCTAAATGTTACAGTTTTGTTACAAATTAAATTCTAGATTGAATAAAAAAAAGGCCAGATAAACTGGCCTTTTTTTGAAAATAAGATTTTAATTAATTAATACTTATTGTGTTTAAATCTAATGCTGCAGTTCGAGTAACTTTGTACTTGTCAGATGCTAAAGGAACTAATCCAATTTTTCCCAAGTATCCTCTGTTACCCATAGCTTTTTTAGAAGTAAATTCTTTTAAGTATTCCTCAATACCAGGGACAACACCAATATGTGCTTTTTTAACGTAAAAGAATAATGGTCTTGCAATTGGGTATGAGTAATCTTGAATACCTTCTAGAGATGGTTGTACACCTTCAATAGAAGCTGCTTTTACCTTATCTTTATTTGCCACAAGGTAACTGTAACCAAAGAAACCATAAGCATCAGGGTTTGATGTTAATTTTTGAACAATAAGAGTGTCATTTTCACCAGCTTCAACTGCATAACCGTCTTCTCTCATTTTTGCACATTCTTTTTTTGCTTTATCACCGAATAAAGATTTTGCTGTTTTAGAGCAACCTTTACCCATAACTAATGAATTCCATGCATCTCTCGTTCCTGACGTTGGGGGTGCAATTAAAATTTCAATTTTTTTGTTTGGAAGACTTGCATCAATATCACTCCATTTTTTATATGGGTTTTCAACAAGTTTACCATCAACATCAACTTTAGCTGCTAAAGCTCTCCATAATTGCTCTTTTGTAAAGTTAGAGTCTGGAGCACTAACTGCATGTGCAAAAGAAATACCATCATTACCTACTACAATTTCAATAATTTCAGATACACCATTTTTTTCACATAATGCTTTTTCTTTTGGTTTAATAGCTCTTGATGCATTAGTTACATCTGGGTGATTAACACCTACACCAGCACAGAACAATTTCATTCCACCACCAGTACCTGTACTCTCAATAACTGGAGTTTTAAACTTCCCAGTTTTACCGAATTTTTCTGCTACAACTGTTGCATAAGGATATACGGTTGATGATCCTACAATTTTGATTTGATCTCTTGAGTAACTAGTTGTTGTAAAACTTAATACTAAAAGAAATCCAAATAATACACTTATTACTTTTTTCATAATTCTCCTTTTTAGATTCATATGCGAACTAAATAGATTTGATTCTTAAATATTTTATTAAAGGAAGGTTAAACTTTTGTTACAACCACTAACTTTTTAGTTGTATTATAGTGAGTTGAATTTGATATCTATTGTTGTTCCTTGATTTTCTACACTATTAATATCCATCTCAGCTCTATGTTGTGAAACTAAATGTTTAACAATAGCTAAACCAAGCCCAGTTCCTCCAACACTACGACTTTTGCTAGGATCAACTGTAAAAAATCTCTCTGTGATTCTATGCAAAGATTCTTTTGGTATACCTATTCCCTGATCTGCTATTGAAACAATATTAAGTTCACCATCTTTTTTTGCTGAAATTGTAATTTCTTTATTTTTGTCACTATATTTAATTGAGTTATCAATAAGGTTTGTAAAAATTTCAATTAATTTATCTCTGTCACCAATTATTTTAAAATTTTCAATTTTATTAAATTTAATTTTAATATTATTTTTACTAATTATTTTTTCGTATGTTTTAATTACATAATCTAACAATTCTATTAAATCTATCTCATGAGTTGGCCTTATGTGCTCTTGCAGTTCTATTTTTGATAATGACAATAAATCTCTAATCAAATTTTCCATTCTTTCTGATTGAGATATCATTAATGGTAGCAAATTGTTTATTTCTGAATTTTTTTTTAATTCTGAATTGTCATCAAAGGTCTCAAGGCCCATTTTAATTGACTGTAATGGTGTTCTAAGCTCATGAGAAACATTAGCAACAAAATCAGATTTCAATTGTTGAAATTTGTGAAACTCAGTTAAATCTCTCATAAGCAGCACGCATGATTGTTCATCAAAAAAAATGTTATTGTGATCTAAATAAGCAGTTATATTTAATCTTTGAGTTGCTTGATTTCTGATTTCAATTTCTAAATCTGTAACATTTGTACCCTGAAAAGCTTTATCAATAGAGTTTAAAAGATCTGGATTACGTAAAAACCCACTTATATTTTCGTTTAATTTTATTTTAAAAAGTTTATTTGAGGAATTATTGCTAAAAATTATTTTTTTACTTTTATCTAAAATTAATACGGCCTCAGGAATATAATTTAGCAAATCATATAAATTCTTTCTATAATCTTTGCTTTCAATAATTTTTACTTTTTTTTTATCAGAATTATCTTCAGTGTTAATTCCAAATACTCTTTCTTTTTTTAATAATAAAAATGTTAATATAACAATAATTAAAACTAAAATTATTAATAAAAGATCCATAAAATTATAGTATTACGTAAATACTATTAGTAAATAATCAAAATTTGATTTTTTATAAAAAATCATTAAAACATTTTCCTGTCATGAAAAACAATCGAAATAAACACGGATTTACTAAAAGAGAGTGGAACAACATGAGTCCAATTAGAAAATTGGAGAGAAAACTTGATAGAGTAAATCATATTATGGAACTAATAAGAACTATTGTTCCAATAATGCTATTGCTTTTGAATACAATAATTATTCTTAAATTATTCAACTATATTTAAAATAATTTAATCCCAATCACCCCAATAACTATAAGCACAATAGAGATTATTTTTTTAAGATTGATAGTTTCTTTTAAGAAGAAATAGCCAATAAATATTGAGAAAAAAATACTTGTTTCTCTTAGAGCTGCAACTAGAGGAATTGGAGCTTTTGTAAAACCCCAAACAACAATCACATAGATAATAAAAGATATAGATCCCCCTACCCAAAATATCATTTTTGCATCTTTAAAAACCTTAGAAAAAATATTCTCATGTTTGTTAAGTTTTAAAACGATAGGAAAAACTATAGCACTAAATAAAAAGGAAAAGCTAATATAGGATATTGCTGAAGTGCTTACTCTTGCTCCATATCCATCAATCAACGAATAAAGACCTATGAATGATCCAGTAAGTAATGAGTATTTAATTATCTCGATTTGATTATGGTTTTTTGAACCAAATAACCCGAGAAATATTATTCCTGAACAGATCAATAATATTGAAACTAGAGTTGCTATTTTAAATACAACTCCAAGAAATATTATGGAGATTAATGTAGCCAATAAAGGACCAAAACCTCGAAATATTGGATAGACATTAGTGTAGTCCCCTACCTTGTAAGAATTAAGCATGTACCATTGATAACCTTGATGAGCTAATACACTGGCTATTATATATGGAAGTGACTCTTTTCCAGGCAAAGGAAAATAAAAAATACAAATTAAAGCTAAAGGTATGTGACCTAAAACAATAGCTAGAACCGCTATAGCCTTATCTGGATGATGCTTAACCATTGCATTCCAAATGGCATGCATAATAGTTGCCAATAAAATTAAAAAAAAAACTGTGGTGTCCATTAAATGTTTATTTTACTCTACCGTAAACATCTTGAAATCTTACAATGTCAGTTTCTTTTAGTATTGAGCCAACTTGAGCTTCAACAATCTTAACTGGTTTTTTTCCAGGATTTTGAACTCTATGAATGGCCTCTAATGGAATAAATATGTGTTCTCCAGGTTTTTTAGTAATTACATCTTTATCAAGTGTTATTTTTGCATTTCCTTGAGTAACCAACCAATGTTCAGCACGGTGATGATGTTTTTGCAAACTTAGTATTCCTTTTGGTTTTACATAAAGTTCTTTAATTAAAAATTCTTTGCCTTCGAATAGGTTCGTGTATCTACCCCATGGTCTGTAATAAACATTTTTCTTTTTTATGTATTTGTTTTTATTTTTGTCATACATTTTTAAAATTTCTTTCCAACTACCAAGATCTGACCAAGGTATATCTAATTTAATTGCATTAATTTGCTTTGTTTTTTCAAGTATTGCGTAATCAAAAGATTTTGCAGTTGCTTTTATAAATGAAGCTTTATTTAAATGATAAGTGTTTGATTTATATTTTGTCTTATTAACTGCTGCTACACAATTTCTATATATAGTTGGGTTATATTTTTTAAAGTTATTGATGATTGAATCTTTTCGAAGATAAAACATTCCTGAGTTCCAATATCCATTTTTTTTTATAATTTCCTTTGCTTTTGCTTCTTTAGGTTTTTCAATAAATCTAGTTACTTTATTTATGTTTCCTTTAATTTTTTTGGTTAAGAAATAACCATAATCACTTGTTGGTGATTTTGGTTTGATACCAAATACAAAAATATTATTTTCATTAAGATTAGATTTATTTTTATTGATAGCTTTGTTAAAAATATTCATCTTTTCAATCAAATGATCTGCTGTAAAAAACATTAGTGGTTGATTATCAGGAATATCTTTTATTAAAGCTGTGCTTAAGATAGCTGGAGCCGTATTTCTTTTAGCTGGCTCAACAACAATTTTGTATTTATTGATTTTATTTTTTCTTAAATGTTGTTTAACTTTATTTAGATATTTTTTGTTTGTGCTTATAATAGGTGCATCATAAATGGATGCTTTTGTTCTCTCTAAGGTTTTTCCAAGTAAAGTCCAATTTCCAAAATCAATAAACTGTTTTGCTTGATGATTTTTAGAGTTAGGCCAAAGACGGGTACCAGCACCACCACATAAAATTACTGGTCTTATTTTCATTAAATCTCTGAGTAGTCTTTCACTTCCTTTTTCTTACCTGGATGAGTTGGAGCGCCTAAGTATGCTGGTCCAACAGTTTGCGCATATTTCCATAAAGTTCCCGATCCAAAGTCAGATTTTTTAGCTTTCCATTTTCTTCTTCTTGATGCTAATTCTTTTTTAGAAAGTCTTACATTGATAGTTCCTTTTTTAGCATCAATATCAATGATATCTCCGTTCTTTAATAGACCTATAGGACCCCCTAGAGCAGCCTCAGGGCCTATGTGTCCTACTGAGAAGCCTCTAGTACCACCTGAGAACCTCCCATCAGTTATAAGGGCTACTTTCTCACCTTTTCCCTGACCATAAATTGCACCAGTTGTTGATAGCATTTCCCTCATACCTGGACCTCCGACTGGTCCTTCATACCTAATAACAATTACATCACCATCAGTATATTTTTTACTTTGAACTGCTTTCATCGCACTTTCTTCATTATCAAAGCATCTTGCTTTTCCTGTGAAGCTCAAATTTTTTAACCCAGCAACTTTAACAATAGCTCCTTCTGGAGCTAAGTTTCCCTTTAAACCAACTACACCACCAGTTGGAGATAGTGGATCTTTATAAGATCTCATTACTTTTTGTTTAGGATTAAATTTAACATTTTTTAAATTTTCTTTCATAGTTTTGCCTGTAACAGTCATACAGTCTCCATGAATATATCCACCTTCATATAAAGTTTTTAATAACATCGGTACACCACCTGCCAACCACATGTCTTTAGCAACATATTTTCCACCGGGTTTTAAATCTGCTAGATAAGGAGTTCTTTTAAATATTTTTGCAACATCCATTAAATCAAATTTAATTCCTGCTTCATTAGCAATAGCTGGTAAATGAAGACCTGCATTAGTTGATCCACCAGTTGCAGCAACAATTGTTGCAGCATTTTCTAAAGCTTTTCTTGTAACAATATCTCTTGGCTTAATTTTTTTCTGTAAAAGGTTCATAACCATTTTACCACTTTCTTTTGCGTACTTATCTCTTTCCTCGTAAGGTGCAGGCGTTCCTGCTGAATAAGGTAATGCTAAACCAATTGCTTCTGATACACACGCCATTGTATTCGCAGTAAATTGACCACCACAAGCTCCAGCACTTGGACAAGCAACTAATTCTAATTTTCTAAGTTCAGCTGCTGACATTTGACCTGACGAATGTTTTCCAACTGCTTCAAATACATCTACTACAGTTACATCTTTTCCTTTGTAAGTACCTGGAAGAATGGACCCTCCATAAATAAACACACTTGGTACATTTAGTCTAACCATTGACATCATTAAACCTGGTAAAGATTTATCACAGCCAGCAATACCAACTAATGCATCATAACAATGGCCTCTAACAGTAAGTTCGGCAGAGTCTGCGATAACCTCTCTTGAAATTAATGAAGATTTCATTCCTTCATGACCCATTGCAATTCCATCTGTAACGGTAATTGTACAAAATTCTCTTGGTGTTCCACCATTAGCTCTAACACCTTTTTTTACAGATTGTGCTTGTCTCATTAAAGCAATGTTACAAGGTGCTGCTTCATTCCAAGTTGAAACAACTCCAACAAAGGGTTTTGCTACATCTTTTTCAGTTTCACCCATTGCATAGTAAAATGATCTATGTGGTGCTCTATCTGGTCCTAATGATGTATGTCTACTTGGAAGTTTCTTTTTATTAAATTTTGCCATTATATACCCTTTATTGTTACTGATATTTTCTCAATATCATTCTTTAAATTATTATAATTAGTTTTTTCTTGTTCAACAATCTCTTTTGGTGCACGATCTACAAAACTTTTATTCTCTAATCTTTGAGATATTTTATTCATTTCTTGTTCTAATCTACTTTGTTTAGTTGTTAAGTTTTCTTTGATTAGTTTTAAATCTACATCTTTATCAAAATAAATTTTGAATAAATCACCTGAAACAACCATTGTTGCAGCAGGTTTTTCTAAATCATCATCAAGTATACTGTTTATTCTTCCAAGTTTTTTTAAGATAACTTCATTGTTATTAATAAATTCTTTTTGATTGTCATTAATACCTTTGACAGAAACATCAATAAATGATCCTGGGCTAACATTTAGCTCATTTTTAAAGGATCTAAGCTCTGAAATAATATTTATTATATTTTCTACCTGCTCAGTACTATTATCTTTATTAACTTCTCCAGTTACCCAATTTTTATGCATTAAAAAATCACTACCATTCTTATCAAATTGGTCTTTGAGCCATATTTCCTCTGTTACAAATGGAATAAATGGATGAAGTAAGATTAATATTTGTTTAAATACATAAGATGATACTTTTTTAACCTCAGCTTTTGCATCATTATTATCTGAAAATAAGATAGTTTTAGATAACTCTAGATACCAATCACAATATGAGTGCCAAGCAAACTGATAAGCGTTTTTTGCAGCTTCATCAAATCTATAATCTTCAAGATTTTTTTGAATTTTATTCTTTGCTTCTATTAGCTCTGAATATATCCACTTATTAATATTTACGTTTAAACTAGGTAGATCGTCAATATCTTTAAAATCACATTCATTTGTTATTAAAAAATTGTTAGCATTCCACAATTTATTTAAAAAATTTCTATAACCTTTAACTCTATCTTCTGATAATTTTACATCTGTTCCTGGTGAAGCCATTGATAATAAAGTAAATCTCAATGCATCAGCACTATATTTTTCAATTAAATCTAAAGGATCAATTACGTTTCCTTTTGATTTAGACATTTTCTGTCCTTTTTCATCTCTTACAAGTGCGTGAACATAAATATCTTTAAAGGGTTCTTTATCTAAAAACACTGTTCCAAACATAATCATCCTAGCAACCCAGAAAAAGATAATATCAAAACCAGTTACCAATACTGAAGTTGGATAAAATTTCTTTAAATATTCATCATCTTCAGGCCATCCAAGTGTAGCAAAAGGCCATAAACCAGATGAAAACCAAGTATCTAAAACATCAGGATCTCTATTTAGCTCTACTTCTTTTTTGTAAAATTCTTTTGCTTGAGACTTTGCTTCTTCTTCATTTATAGCTACAAAGATTTTATTGTCGGGTCCGTACCATGCTGGTATTTGGTGTCCCCACCACAACTGCCTTGAAATACACCAAGGCTCAATATTGTTCATCCATTGGAAATATGTCTTTGACCAATTTTCAGGAAAAAAATTTGTTTTTTTTGAATTTACAACTTCTTTTGCTTTAACAGATAATTTACCAGCATCAGCAAACCATTGTTCTGTAAGAAAAGGTTCAATTATAGAATTAGATCTATCACCATATGGAACTTTATTTTTAATATTTTCTTCTTTTACAAAAAATTCTTTTTCTTTAAGTTCTTTTAAAATTCTTTTTCTAGCTTCAAATCTATCAAGACCTACGTAATGCTTAGGAGCATTTTCATTTATCTTACCTTCTTCAGTAAAAATATTTATAATTTCAAGATTATTTCTTTGACCTAAATCATAATCATTAAAGTCATGTGCGGGGGTTATTTTTAATGCACCTGTACCCTGTTCAGGATCAGCATAATCATCTTCTATAATTTTTATTTTTCTACCAACAATTGGAATAGTTACTGTTTTACCAACGAATGATTTAAACCTTTCATCTTTTGGATTAACAGCTATAGCAGTATCACCTAACATTGTTTCGGGTCTTGTAGTTGCTATAGTTATAAATTCACTGGTTCCATCTATAGGATATTTAATGTAGTAAATTTTTGAATTTACTTCTCTTTGATCTACCTCTAAATCTGAAATAGCTGTTTTAAGAACTGTGTCCCAGTTTACTAATTTCTTATCTTTGTAAATTAAACCTTTATTGTAAAGTTCTACAAAAACTTTGATAACTGATTTGGATAAATTATCATCCATTGTGAATGCATTTCTTGACCAGTCACAAGAACAACCAAGTTTTTTTAATTGATTGATTATTATGTCGCCATATTGCTCTTTCCACTCCCAAACCTTTTCAATAAATTTATTTCTACCAATCTCATTCTTATCTATTTTTTCTGAAGTGAGTTTTTTCTCTACTAAAGCTTGTGTTGCAATACCAGCATGGTCAGTTCCTGGTTGCCATAAAGTTTCATAATTATTCATCCGGTGATAACGAACTAATAAATCCTGAATAGAATTATTTAATGCATGCCCCATATGAAGACTACCAGTTACATTTGGTGGAGGAATTACTATTGAAAATTTTTTAGAATTTTCTTTTGGTTTAAATAATTCGTTTTTTTCCCAATATGAATAAATCTTATTTTCAACTTCAGAATGGATATATTTATCGTTACTCATTGATTTTAAAGTTTATAATTTAATAATCTTATTTAACAATAATCAATTTGGATCGTTATTTAATAGACTAATATAAAAAATTAAATATAAAAAGGCCTGAAGCTATTCGTCTAAAACAAGTGGCAACGTGGCGGAATGGTTACGCAGAGGATTGCAAATCCTTGTATCCCGGTTCGATTCCGGGCGTTGCCTCCAAAAAAAATCTTGTTTTAGTTTTAAAAAAAAGTAAGTTGTGATTTTTATATTCCTCGGTAGCTCAGTTGGTAGAGCAGTTGACTGTTAATCAATTGGTCGCAGGTTCGAGTCCTGCCCGAGGAGCCAAAAAAAATTAATCTAAAAAAATTTAAGAATACGCAACTAACCAAAAGGGTCCCATTTTGGTTATGATTAAACTGCTTTAGAAATAATTGATCCGGAAATTTGTAATGTTTTATTAAATTTTAATTTTTGATCAGCATTAAGTTCTGAATAAACTTTTGCTAAAAAATTATAATTAACATTCATATGTCCTTCTTGAGATTTTTCTAAATTAACTAAATATTCTGAAAAATCTTCAAAGAAATAATTGATCGGAACTTTTAAATAATTTGAAAGTTGAAGTAATCTAATTGAACTTACTCCATTAGTTCCTTTTTCATATTTTTGAATTTGTTGAAATGTTACGTTTATTGCTTTTGCTACTTTTGTTTGGGTTAAACCTAAAGCCAATCTTCTTAACTTAAGTTTGTTCCCTAAGTGTTTGTTGAAATTATCTTCCATTAAGACCCCTCTTAATTAAATTTTAAAAGTCTATTGAACAAATTTATTTCAACTACTGCAATAGAAAAATTTATTTATTTTAATAGAAAAACCTTAAAAAGTAAAAACCTGTCAAGCAATTGTTAAGATTAGAATGTATATAAATTTTACAAAATTTGGCTTAAAAAAAGCTTAGTACGATCACTCTTTGGATTAGCAAAAAACTCTTTAGTATCAGCTTTTTCTACTATCATACCTTCATCCATAAAGATCATTTTATCTGCAACTTCTTTAGCAAATCCCATTTCATGTGTAACAACGATCATCGTCATACCTTGATTAGCTAAATCAACCATTACATCAAGAACTTCCTTAATCATTTCAGGGTCAAGGGCTGATGTTGGTTCATCAAACAACATAATCTTTGGTTCCATACATAAAGCTCTCGCAATTGCGACCCGTTGTTGCTGTCCACCAGATAACTGACCTGGAAATTTTTGAGCTTGATCAAGAATTTGTACTCTTTCTAAATGTTTTAATGCTAATTCTTCAGCTTCTTTTTTTGGCATTTTTTTTACCCAAATAGGAGCAAGTGTACAGTTATCTACAATAGATAAATGTGGGAACAAATTGAACTGTTGGAATACCATGCCAACCTCAGCTCTAATTTGTTCAATGTTTTTTGTATCCTCTGTTAAAGTATTGCCATCAACAATTATATCTCCTTGTTGATGTTCTTCTAATCTATTTATACATCTAATTAATGTGGATTTACCAGAACCTGACGGTCCGCAAACTACTATTTTTTCTTTTGGTTTAACCTCTAAATTTATATCTTTTAGTACCTGGAAATCCCCAAACCATTTATTTACATTTTTAATTTGAATAATACTGTCAGACATAATTATCGCTCTGTTTTATACTTTTGTTCTAAATTATAGCTATACTTACTCATTGCATAACAAATAATCCAGAAAATTATTGCTGCAAATACGTAGCCTTCCATTGCAAATCCTAACCATTCTGGATTAGTTTTTGCTAAATTTAACATTCCAACAATCTCTAATAAACCAACTACAAATATTAAAGGT
This sequence comes from Candidatus Pelagibacter sp. HIMB1506, assembly GCF_052047935.1. NCBI lineage: Bacteria > Pseudomonadati > Pseudomonadota > Alphaproteobacteria > Candidatus Pelagibacterales > Candidatus Pelagibacteraceae > Candidatus Pelagibacter > Candidatus Pelagibacter sp. HIMB1506. The sequence goes on from NZ_JBNAIS010000001.1 coordinate 547,599, forward strand.
GTATCTTTTACTAATGCTAAAAAAGTATTAGCAATACCTGGGATTACTAATTTAAGTGCTTGAGGTAAGATTACAAATATATGCATCTTCCAATACCCCATACCCAATGATTTAGCAGCTTCGTATTGGCCTCTTGGTAAAGCTTGCAAGCCTCCTCTTATAACTTCTGCAACATATGCGGCTTCAAATAAAGAAATTGCAATAATTGCTCTTACTAATTTATCTATGAAAAAATCTTCTGGTAAAAACATTGGAAACATTACAGCAGACATAAATAGAACTGTAATAAGTGGTACCCCTCTCCAGAACTCAATAAATCCTACAGATATATATCTAATCAAAGGTAACTCAGATCTTCTACCAAGAGCGAAAGCCATCCCTATAGGAAAACAGAAAATTAAACAGAAGAACGAGATTATGAATGTTAGAGACAACCCTCCCCATGCTCCCGTTTCAACCCAGTTTAATCCATCAAGCTTACCAAGTTCAATTAACTCCTCATAAAAAACAAAGTATTTAAGAACTATATAAAGAGTAATTGGTACTATTAAAAAATAGTAAAACTTAAATCTACTTGGAATAAAAAATCCAAGAATAATTGAGATAACTGCAGCAATTATACCGTAAGAGAAATCAAAGAATACTGGTCCACCTGATATAAAAAAGAAAATAAATAAGAAAGCAATAAAAGGATAAATTACTACGTAGTATAAAGTTAAATACTTTTTAAATTTCTCTGTAGCAAAATATCCAACTGATCCAAGTAACGCTAAAGAAATAAAAGATAAATTTATTCTCCATTGTTCAGCATTTGGATACATTCCATACATAAATCTATTAAACCAAACTTTGATATATGTCCAACATGCACCAGTTCCAGAACAAACATCTTTGCTATCTCCTGCAAAGCTAGCATCAACAAAGAACCAACTTAGAATTGGCGGTGTTGCTTTAATGATTACAAAAATAATTAATAATGAAAGAACAGCATTAAAACTATTGGTATTAATATTTTTGTTTAAACTATCTAAAAATTTATAACCGCTGTGTTCAATCCTAATAAAATGAAGACCTATAAATCCAATCACTAAAGGTATCACAAAACTTAACAAAGTTGGCAGGAAACCCGTGATGTTAAAATTAAAAAAAGAATTCAAAAATACATCTAAAACACTGATAAAAAACAACAAAGAACCTAAATACAAAAATGTATTTAAATTTTCTTTATCAGGTCTTAAAAAATTAATTTTTGACATTTATTTTTCCTTAATAGCAATTTTTTTATTGTACCAATTCATCAATATAGAAATTGATATACTCAAACTTAAATAAGTAAGCATAGTAATAGAAACGATCTCAATAGCTTTTCCTGTTTGCATTAATGCAGTACCTGCAAATACTAAAACTAAATCAGGGTAAGCAATTGCAGCTGCTAATGATGAATTTTTAGTTAAATTTAAATATTGGTTAGTAGTTGGCGGTATAATAATCCTTAAAGCTTGAGGCATTACTACTAATTTTAAAACTTGATTTGGATTTAAACCAATAGATGCAGCGGCTTCTTTTTGTCCTTTTCCAACACCTTGAATTCCAGCTCTTACACACTCTGCAATAAAAGTTGCTGTATATAATGCTAAAGATAGAGTTAATGCTATTAATTCAGGAGGTAAACTTACACCTCCTTCATAAATGAAGGATGTAGTTGCAAGTTGTTTTAATTTTGGAATTTCAAAAGATAAACTTACTCCACCTATAACAAAACTTAATAAAGGTAGTATTAAAATTAATCCTAAAGATATCCATAAAACTGGTAACTGTTTACCTTGAGTTTCTTGAACTTTTCTTGCATGAATTCTGATTACAACTATCGCAATTATTGCTGCAACTATTGAATAAAAGAAAACATTAAAGTTCTCCCATACAAAAGCTGGAACATAAAGGCCTTTGATAGTTAAGAAGAAAACACCAAACATTGCATCAGCATCTTGGGGTAGTGGCAATGCTCTTAAAGCAGCAAAATACCAAAAAAATATTTGTAAAAGCAATGGAATATTTCTGAAAAATTCTACATAGAATGCTGCAAATTTATTAATAAGGTAGTTTGGAGAAAGTCTAGCAACACCAACTATTACTCCAAGTATTGTTGCAAATATAATCCCAATTACTGAAACTAAAATAGTATTTAATAATCCAACTAAGTAAGCTCTAAAATAAGAATGCGATCCGTCATATTCAATTAAAGAAAATTGAACATCAAAAGAAGATTCTTGAGATAAAAAACCATATCCAAAATCAATACCTCTATTTTCCATATTGACTTGGGCGTTATAACTAAAGAAACCAAAAACTAGTATGACTGCTAAAACTGTAACTAACTGAGGAACTATTTTTTGTAATTTGAAGTTCATTTAAGAGCTTATAAAAAAAAGGGCTAGAAAAATCTAGCCCTTTTTAATTAGTTAAATATGCAATTATCTTGCAGGTGGTACGTAAAGAATTCCACCTTTAGTCCATAATTCATTTGGACCTCTGTCTGGTAAAATTCCAGTGTCAGCTATATTTCTTTTGTAGCTTTCACCATAGTTACCAACTTGCTTGATAATTCTTAAGCTCCACTCATTGTCTAGACCAAAAGCAGCACCTAATTCACCTTCAGCACCAACTAATCTTTTTACAGCTGGATTGTCTGAAGTTTTCATAGAATCTGCATTAGCTGAAGTAATTCCATACTCCTCAGCTTCGATCATAGCATTTAAAGACCATCTAACAATATCTTCCCATACTGAGTCACCTTGTCTAACAACTGGACCTAAAGGCTCTTTAGAAACAGTTTCAGGTAATACAATGTGATCGTCTGGGTTAGTCATTTTAGTTCTTTGTGCAGCAAGACCTGATTTATCAGTAGTGTAAGTATCACATCTACCAGCATCATAAGCGGCTACGACTTCGTCAGCTTTTTCGAATGCAACTGGCTCATAAGAAATTCCTTTAGAGTTAAAGAAGTCTCTCATGTTTAACTCAGTTGTTGTACCAATGTTTGTACAAGCTGAGATACCATCTTTGAATTGGCTTGTTGAAGTAATACCAGAACTTTTTCTAACCATGAAACCTTGACCATCGTAGAAGTTTACTCCAACGAAAGTTAGTCCGATATCAGCATCTCTAGAAAGAGTCCAAGTTGTGTTTCTTGATAAGATATCAATCTCACCTGAAGTTAAAGCTGTAAATCTTTCTTTAGCACTTAATGGTGTAAACTTAACTTTGTTTGCATCACCTAGTACTGCAGCAGCTACCGCTCTACATACATCAACATCGATACCAGTCCAATTTCCTGCAGCATCAGCATTAGAAAATCCTGGAAGACCTTGAGATACTCCACATCTTACAAAACCCTTCTTTTGAGTGTTTTTAAGTGTTTTAGATTTTTTAGCAGCCATAGTTTCTGTTGTAAAAGTAAACAACACTGCAACCATTGCCACTAAAGAAGTTAATTGTTTTAAGTATTTAAACATTATTCTTCCTTTTTAGTTATTTTTATTTGTTAACAAATAATTCAAAACTTAGTTTTGAATTCGAAGGATTAAAACATTTTAGAAAAACTACTTCAAGAGGAAATTATGGTCAAAAGACTGGGAAATGGCGCGCCCTGAAGGATTCGAACCTACGACCCTCGGTTTAGAAAACCGATGCTCTATCCAGCTGAGCTAAGGGCGCAATATTTGAAATACATATATATTACAAATTTAATATTTAAACAGAAATTTTTTAGCTATCAATAATAAAGATAACAATTCAATTCTACCAATAATCATAAAGAAAATAAGAATATATTTAGTAATAAAATGTAAACTTTGGAAATCAAAATCACTTATTCCATATGCTGAGGAGTTAACAGTATTCATCAATGTTAATACTGCTAATTTAAATGAATATTCAAAGTTGATATTACTCAAAGATAAAAAAATTGTTAAAGAAAAAAGCGAAATTATAAAAATAATAATTGTAAGAAAATATTTATTAATATCTTGAGTTGCAAAATTAATTTTAGAAAATACTAGCTTATTCATAAAAACATTTTTTGGTCTACTGAAAGACAGTATTTGATTTAAAGAATACTTTGTTAAAGAGTAAATTTTCAAAAATCTTAATCCTGAACTTGTTGAAATAAATGAGCCCCCTATTATAACCAAAAGTAAAAACAAAAATTGAAGATTAGTTTGTTCAACGCTCAATGAAATTCCAATGTTAGAAATACTACTTACTAAAGATAAAAAACTATAAGAAAAAGTATTATCGTAACTAAAAAATATAAAAAAAATTCCAACAGTTATCACGAAGTATAAAAATAAATGAATATCCTCATGAAAAAAATTAATATTTTTTCTTAAAAAAATTAAGTTGTATACAAAGAAAATACTAAAAAAAGAAACTAACATTAATAAAGAAAAAATTATTATCTGCGAATTTTGAACAAGTATATTTGAAAGATCATTAACAGGTAAAAACCCACCTGACGAAATGATAGTCATTGCTAAATTTAATGAATTAAATGATCTAATTCCGAATAAATTAAGAATTATAAAAATAGCTAATGTTAAGGTTGAATATAAAATAAAAATTTTAATTGTTTGCTTTAAAATTTCGGTTGTATTAAATGATAAAAAATTTGTTAGAGATTTTTTTAAGTTTTCATCATAAATATCAATCAAAAAAATTATAGTAAATAAAAAGTATAACCCACCTATCCATTGAATTGATGATCTCCATATGATTAATCCCTGATCAATATGTTTTATGTTTTCAAAGATTGTAAAACCAGTTGAAGTAAAACCAGAAACTGCTTCAAATAAAGCATTTAAAAAAGTTAAGTTATAAATACTAAAATAAAATGGAATTGATAATACTAACGGCATAAACAAAAATCCCAAAAGCACTGTTAGTATTTTTTCAAATATTGTGGGTTTTTTTTCTGAGTTATCAATTTTGTAAAACAAAAAACTAATTAAACCAGAGATTACTAAGCTAAAGTAATATGTATTTAAGTTTAAGTATAAATTAAAATAATAAGAATAAATAATATTTAGAAATGAAAAAACTGAAATCAATAGGAAGAAAAAACTTAAATATTTTACCCGTAGTACTGGCATTTAATTAAATTGAGCTAATTCTAAAAATGTTTTCAACAACTGAGATTGAGTCTTTTTTAGCTAAAAAAACTACTTTATCTTCTTTTTGAAATACAAAGTCAGATCTAGGTATAATTACTTTAGCATCTCTAAGCACAGCACCTATTCGAATTTCCTCAGGAAGGTTGGAGTTTTTTAATTCTTTGTTGATTAATTCGGATGTCTCAATAATCTCAGCCTCTATAACCTCATATTCCCCATTCATTATTGTATAAGCTGTTTCAATTGTACCTTTGTGGATATGTTTTAAAATACTAGATACAGTATTCATTCTAGGGTCTATTAAATCATCAATCTTAAGTGAGTTCTGTAATAATGAATAATTTGGTTTATTAATTAATGCCATTGTTCTTTTATCATCAATTTCTTTTTCATCTTTTGCAAATTTTTCAACTAAAACACTTACCATTAAGTTATCCTCATCATCATTTGTAAGAGCTAGAACAGTCTCTGCTTCTTCTAAATTTGCTTCAGCTAAAACTTCCTCATCTAACGCATCTCCATTGATAACTATTGTATTGTTTAGCTCACTTGCAAGAAATTCAGCCCTATCTTTATTTTTTTCAATAATTTTTACTCTTGCAGCATCTAAATTTTCTTCGATATTTTTGGCTAAATTAAAACCAATATTACCTCCACCAACTATAAGAATTTTTTTAGAAACTTTTTCAGTGTGACCAAATGCTTCCAGTGTTTCAGACATTTGGATTGAATTTATAATCACATAAATCTTATCATTGGTTTTTATTTCATCGGTTTTTTTTGGAATAAAAAACTTATCCTCTCTTATTACACCAATTACATTTGCTTTGAGATTGGGGTATTTTTTTGTAAGATCACTTAATTTAATATTGATCAAATTACAATTTTCATTAATTAATATTTCTAGTAACCTGATTTTATTGTCTGCAAAAGGAACACTATCTAAAGCTCCAGGAGCTTCGAGTTTTCTTTGGATTGATTTTGCAATTTCAATTTCTGGTGAAATAATAACATCTATAGGTAAGTTTTCTTTGTTATAAACAGTTGTAAACTTGGGATTTAAATAATCCTGAGATCTTATTCTGGCAATCTTTTTAGGTATTTTAAAAATAGAAAATGCAATTTGGCATATAACCATATTAATTTCATCATTTCGAGTTACTGCTATAATCATATCGGCCTCTTGTGCATTAGCCTTTTCAAGAATTGATGGGTAACTTCCTTTTCCAACTATGGCTTTAACATCAAGTGCATCATCAATTTTTTGAATATCTTCGCTAGAAGGATCTATTACGGTAATAGAATGACCTTGATCACTAAGCTGCTTAGCAATAGTAAAGCCTACTCTACCTGCGCCACAAATGATTATGTTCATTTAATTAAATTCTTTAATTCCTAAGCCTTTTAATTTTCGGTGTAAGGCACTTCTTTCCATTCCAACGAAATTAGCTGTTTTTGAAATATTCCCATTAAATTTTTTCAGTTGAATAGTTAAATACTCCTTTTCAAATTTTTCTCTAGCCTCTTTTAATGGCACAGATAGGCTGTTTTCAGCCAATTGTTCATTGAAATTAATATTTTTTAAGGATTCTTTTATTATATTTGAAATTTTTTCTTTTGTGTCAGGTTGTAAAATTGCAATTCGTTCAATTAAATTTCTCAATTCTCTAACATTGCCGTGCCAATCATGATTTAGGATATAAGTATTGTCTTCATCTATTTCTAATTCATTAATATTGTAATTTTCAGATATTTTTTTTGAAAAATATTTAATCAAAAGTGGAATATCTGAAATACGTTGACTCAATGGTTCAACATTTATTTCAAAAACATTAAGTCTATGAAATAGATCTTCTCTAAAATTTCCTATTTCAATTTCTTTCTTCAAATCCTTACTTGAAGAGCAAATTAATCTAACATTTACAGTCACATCATTTGAACCATTAACTCTTTTAAACTTTTGATCTGTTAAAACTCTCAAAATTTTTGACTGTATATCCAAAGGTATTTCTGAAACTTGGTCTATCAATAAAGTACCTTTGTTGGCTTTTTCTAACGCTCCATAAGATATAGAGCCGTTATCTTTTTCTTCTCCAAATAATTCAAGTTCATATTTATTTGAATCTAATAAAGCTCCATTCAAAACTACAAAAGGATTTTTATTTCTTTTAGATAATTTATGAATTTTTCTTGCTATTAATTCTTTTCCAGATCCCGATGGACCATTAATAAATACTCTACTTTCTGTTATTGAAATTTTTTTAATTTGATCGTTTATATTTAAAATATTTTTACTATTTCCAATTAATTCATATGATGAAAACAACTTTGTCTCATATTCTTTATTTTGTTTTTTAAGATTATAGTTTTCAACAGCTCTTCTAACAAAATTAAGCAATCTCTCTTGATCAAAGGGTTTTTCAATAAATTCAAAGGCTCCTTCGTGAAGTGATTTTATAGCCATTTCTATATTTGCATGTCCTGATATTATTATAACAGGTACATCTTTATCTTTTGATTTAATATGCGATAACAATTCTATACCATCATTATCACCCTTATCTAATTTAACATCAAGAATTGCAACATCTGGAAGTTTTTTATCTATTTCAGATAATGCTTGATTATAATTAGCAGCAAGTCTTGTTTTATAACCAGCATCCAAAATTAACTCATTGATTATATTCCTTATATCAGCATTATCATCTACAATTAAAATTTCAGAACTCATTCTATTTAATAAAATCTATTTTAATTTTTGCGCCTTCGTCTAAATGTATAAATTCAATTTTTCCATTATGGTCATTTATAATTTTACTTACTATGGAGAGACCCAATCCAGTTCCATTTTTTTTAGTAGTAAAGTATGGATTCAAAATATCTTTAATATTTGCTGCAAATATTCCAAAACCGATACCATTATCAATTAGAATAATTGTTATATGGTTATTTTCTTCATAAACTTCAATCGTAATTATTTTCTTTAAATTACTATCATTTTCTGCTCTTTGTTGGATACTTTCGATAGAATTTTTGATTAAATTAAAGAAAACTCTCGCAAGTTGTTCTTTGTCACTATTTAAAAAAACTTCTTTTGAATTGGTGTTAACAGTAATATTAATCGAATTATCTAACTCATTTAATAATTTGATATTTTCTTCAATAATTTGAATTAAATTATTTTCTTTTAAAATTGGTTTTGGCATACGAGCAAAATCAGAAAACTCATTAACTAAATTTCCTATTTGTTTAATTTGATTATTTATAATCTTAAGGTTTTCATCAAAATTTTTTTTATCGTCTTCATTGACTTGATTAGAATATTTTGATTTCATTCTATCTATTGTCAACTGAATTGGAGTTAATGGGTTTTTAATTTCGTGTGCTAATTTTCTTGCTAAGTTACTCCATGCTTCATGTCTTTCATTAATAATTAATTTTTCTTGTTGATTTCTAAGTCTATCAATCATTAAGTTAAAATTTTTGTTTAATATTTCTAAATCTTTGTCAGTTTTTACTTCTGGAACTTTTGTGTCAAATTTTCCTTCTCCAATTGAGACAGAAGCATTAATTAAATTATTAATAGATCTAAAAAATCTAGAAGAAAATCGTATAGCTATTGATATGGATACAAACAGCAATACACTTACAACAATAACATAAATAATTGCAAAAGAAATTTTAATGCCTGTACTCTTTTCTTCAACAGTGTAATAAAAATTAATTGCTTCTTGTGACTCGTTTAAGTATCTTGAAATGTCTTTATCAAGATACTTTACGACGTACAAAAATCTATTATCAAAATTTTGTAATCTCATAATTGCAGCTGACATATTTTTAGGAGCATTAATTATTTTCAATGGTCTATCATCCTCAAGAACTAATGCTAACGCTCTATCAACAGGTGGTATATATGGCTGATTATCTTTAAGAGATGTAAACAGTAGTTCTTTGTCAACATTTATAATATGTATTTCATCAACACCTCTGATTAATTTCTGTGTGTCTAAGAATCTTTTGTATTCATTAGGATTATCATTTAAAAAATTTTTACTTTTATTGGTATCAAAAGCAATTAGTACAATATCGGATTGAATTTTGTTTCTAATTTCTTCAACATAGTTTCTAGCAAGTTCATAAGAATTATTAACGACTGTGGTAACCTTTTTGTCAAAATATTTTTCTAAAGCAAAAGAAAATAAAAATAACGAAAAAATAGAGATTAAAACTGAAGGTATTAAAGTGAAGAGAGCAAAAACAGTGATGTATTTTTTATTAGATTTTAAACCATCTTTATCAACATCTGTTCTTATTGCCTTTTTAATTTCAAAAAAAATAAAAACAAAAAGAGCAGCTAGTAAAAAAATATTTAGTATCAACAGATATTGTAAATTTTTGTCTGTTAGTTGAATAAAACCTTTATCAATAAAAGTTAAAAACGTTAAAAAACCTATCGATAATGTGATAATAAATAATATTATCAAATAAATATTTTTTTTAATAAAATCTGACATTTAGATATAAAAATTCTATAAATATGAACAACTATTTTATAATACTAGCTTCAGGACAAAGCAAAAGGTTTAATTCAAAAAAACCCAAACAATACAACATTTATGAAGGCAAACCTTTATTCAAACACTCTGTTGATAAGGCTTTAAAGTCAAAACTTTTTAAAAAAATAATAATTGTAGTTAACAAAAAAAATGAAATTAAAGAAAAGTTTAAAAAAAATGTTTCCATTATAATTGGTGGGAAAGAGAGATCCGATTCTTCGTTAATTGCTTTAAAGTTTATTAAGAAATACAAACCTACTAATGTTCTTATACACGATGCAGCACGACCAAATTTTACTTTGCTTCTTTTAAAAAAATTAATCAGTGCACTAAAAAAACATAAGGCTGTGATACCTGTAATTAAATCAAAAGACTCAATTAAATATAAGATTAAGAATCTGATATTTAATTTAAATCGAGATAATTCAATTTTAACCCAAACCCCCCAAGCTTTTAAATTTAGAGATTTATATAATTTATCAATAAAGCAAAAAAAGGTAGTTACAGACGAAGCAACATTATTTATTGAAAACAATATTAAAGTAAAATTCATTCAAGGTGAAAATTTAAATACTAAAATTACTTTCAAAGAAGATATTAAAGAAAAATTAACTTATTTTGGTATTGGATTCGATATCCATAGATTAATCAAAGGTAAAAAACTTTATTTAGGAGGTATTAAAATACCTTATCACTCAGGATTAAAAGGACACTCTGATGGTGATGTAATAATTCATTCAATAATTGACTCAATATTGGGAGCAATGAGAAAAAAGGATATTGGAACTTTTTTTCCAGATAACAGTAGCAAGTTTAAAAATATTAGGTCTCCAAAAATGCTAAAACCAATTATAAAGTTATTAAATTCAAATAATTATCATATCAATAATTTAGATATTAATTTGATATGTGAAAAACCAAAAATATCAAAATACAGAGATAAAATATTAAATTCGCTTTCAAATCTTCTAGATTTAAATAAAGATTTAATTAATTTAAAAGGTAAAACGACAGAAAAACTTGGACTAATAGGAAAAGAAAAAGCAATTGCCTGTGAAGTAATTTGCTCGATATCAAAATGAAAAAAATTAATGTTTTAATCTCAACTTTCTTTGGGTACGGATACTTAACAAAAATGCCTGGTACTGTTGCATCGATTGTTACATCAGTCTTTATTTATATAGCTTATGAAATTCTTGATTATACAAGTTTAAAATTCTCAATAGTCTTTTTTATTATTTTGTTTTTTTATTCTTTTTATGCAGTTAAAAACACAGAGAGTGAATTTGAAAATAAAGATCCTAGACAAATTGTAATTGATGAAGTTTTGGGTCAATCAATGCCTTTGATACTTTTGCTATATTTAAATCAAACCAATCAAATCAATATTGCTATTGAATTTTATTATATTATTTCTTTATTATCATTTAGATTTTTTGATATTTTAAAGCCATTTCCGGTAAGCTATTTCGATAAAAATCATAAAAATTATTTTGGTATAATTATGGATGATATAATGGCTGGTCTTTACTCAATGGTTGTAGTCTATTTAGTTAGTTTCATATTTTAATGAATTTAAAAAAACTACATAAAAAATTGATAGATAAAAAATTTACAATTTCTGTAGCCGAATCTTGTACAGGAGGTCTGTTGGCTAATAATCTTACAAAATTAGCGAATTCATCCAAGTACTTTCAAATGGGTTTAATTACTTACTCTAATGAAGCAAAAATCAAAATCTTAAAAGTAAATAGAAATATCATTAAAAAATATGGTGCTGTAAGCAAAGAATGCTGTGAAGAAATGGTAAAGAATTTATCTAAAATTTCTAAAAGCAAAATTAATGTATCAATTACTGGTATAGCTGGTCCTGGTGGCGGCACTAAAGATAAACCGGTTGGTCTTGTTTATATTGGTATTAAAACAGGAAAATATTTATTTATTTTAGAGAATAAATTTGGATCTAGGAACAGATCAAGTATTCAAAAAAATACAGTAAGAGAAGTATTAAATAAAATTACAAAAATTATTTCTTAAAGATTTTCAGCTCTTTTTTGAAAAGCATCAGCTATTTTGTTTAAACCAAATTGAAATGATTTTTCCATTATTAAATTCAAAAACTTATTTTTAATTTCAAAATCAACATCAAATTGAACTTCAGTTAAATTATCTTTTTCTACAAATTTCCAATTATTTTCAAGATGTTTTAAGGGACCATCTATATTGGTTACATGAATAGAGTCGTTTTTTTTATCATATCTTACATCACTTTTATAAGTATCTATAAAGGGTCCTTTACCAATGGTCAGATCAGCAATTATTTTTTTTACACCTTCCTCGTCATTTGTTTCATAAACTTTTGAGTCTATGCAAAATGGAATAAATTCAGGATACTTTTCAATATCTAAAACAAAATTAATCAATGTTTGTTTATCACGTGAGATGTGACGTGTAACTGATGCTTTAGGCATTAATTACTTTTTATTCTGTTTTGTTGTAACTTAGCAAAATCTTCATCAGCATGATAAGAAGATCTTGTTAAAGGTGATGAGGAAACTAATAAAAATCCCTTAGCTTTTGCTATAGTTTCTAAATCAACAAATTCTTTTGGGGTATAATATCTATCTAACGGAAAATGTTTTGTTGATGGCTGCAAGTACTGGCCGATAGTTATAAAATCTACATCAGCTGCTCTTAAATCATCCATAACTTGCAGTATTTCATCTCTTGTTTCTCCTAACCCAACCATAATTCCAGATTTAGTAAAAATATTTTTATCAATTTTCTTTGCATTTTTTAAAAGTTCTAAGGATGCAAAATACCTAGATCCTGGTCTTACTTTTAAATATAGACTGGGTACGGTCTCAATATTATGATTAAAAACATCTGGTTTAGCTTCAATAACTTTTTTGTAAGCTTCCCCTTTTCTTAAAAAATCTGGTGTTAAAACTTCTATAGTTGTATTTGGATTTGATTTTCTTGTTTGATTAATCACGTTATAAAAATGTTCAGAACCTCCGTCGTCTAAATCATCTCTATCAACTGAAGTTATTACAACATGTTTTAAATTTAACTTTTTTACAGCTTCTGCAATTTTGACTGGTTCTAATAAATCTAAATTTCCTGGAACGCCAGTTTTAACATCACAGAAAGCACATGCTCTTGTACAAGTATCACCCATTATCATAAAAGTTGCGTGTCTCTTACTCCAGCACTCAGTAATATTTGGACAGTTTGCTTCCTGACAAACAGTTACTAAATTATTATTATTAACTACTGTTTTCGTTAAAAAAAATTCTTTGCTATTTGTAAGCTTTGATCTAATCCAATCTGGTTTTTTTTTAATTGGATTTATCGGCTTATTTTCTTTTTCAGGATGTCTACTTTTCATCTTTTTTAATTAAATAAATTGTTTCACCTTTTTTACCAAATAAAAATCTTTCTCTAATTAATATTTCAACATAATCTAAATCTAGATTTGTACTTAATAGAGAATTTTTATGATCAATATCCTCTATTTTCTTAATTAACAATGTCTCTTCTTTTTTCAAGTCAGACAAAAGTTCTTTTTTTTCAAAATATGAAAAAAGACCTCTTTCTCCAGAAACTAAATTAAAAATAAAATAAAATATTAAAAAAATTGATGTTAATAAAAAATAATTTCTTTTTATTAATCTCAACATTAGTTGATTTTATTCATTCTTGCCTTATTTCCAAGTTCTTCTTCAATACGAATTAATTGATTGTATTTAGCAACTCTTTCTGAACGTGCTAAAGATCCTGTTTTAATTTGATTAGAATTTGTTCCAACTGCCAAATCAGCAATGAATGTATCTTCACTATCTCCAGATCTATGAGAAATTATTGTTTTATAGCCGATAGTTTGAGCAAATTTAATAACATCTAGCGTTTCAGAAACAGTACCTATCTGATTAAGTTTAATTAATATTGAATTAGATGAAACATTTAAAAATCCTTTTTTTAATCTCTCAAGATTTGTAACATAAAGATCATCTCCCACAATCTGAACATTTTTGACAGAACGCATTAATTTATTCCAAGCTAACCAATCATTTTCTGCAAAAGGATCTTCTATAGATTTAATTTTATATTTCTTGATAATTTTTTGGTATTCTTTTATTGATTTTTCAACGCTTACAAAACTTTTTGAATGGATTGAATATTTGTTATTTTTTAATAGTTCATTTGCAGCCACATCCAAACAAATAGAAACATCTTTTCCATTTACAAATCCAGATTTCTTAATTGCTGAGACAATCAAATCTAAAGCCTGGTTATTGCTACTAATCATAGGTGCAAAACCACCTTCATCACCAACTGAAGTAGAATAACCTTTGTTTTTAATTAAATTACTCAGGTTTTTAATTACAACAAAACAAATCCTCATTGCTTCTGAGAAACTTTTTGCTCTATCTGGTCGTATCATAAATTCTTGTATTCTAAGACCATTGTTGGCATGAGCTCCACCATTAATAATATTCATTAATGGATAAGGTAATTGAAAATTATTTTTTAAAAAAAATGTTTTATACAAAGGTTTTTTTTTTACTTTTGCAGAAAGTTTTTTTACAGCCATTGATACTGCAAGCATAGCATTTGCACCTAAATTGGTTTTTTGTCTCGTACCATCTAAATTAATTAACAAAGCATCAATTCTCTCTTGATTATGAACGCTTTGACTTTTTAATTTTTTTGAAATTTTTGAATTTACTAATTCAACAGCTTTTAAAACACTTTTACCTAAATACTTCTTGTTATTTTTATCTCGTTTTTCAAAAGCTTCATAAGTTCCGGTTGATGCACCTGATGGGCATATTGCAGATGCACTTAAATTATTTGCATATACCTCAGCTTCTACAGTTGGATTTCCCCGACTATCAAAAACTTGCCGTGCTTTAACTTTTGTTATTTTACTCACTTAATAAGCTTATCAATTTCAGTTAACTGTTTTAGTAAATTTTCTAGTTTATCTAGAGGAACCATGTTAGGCCCATCAGATGGTGCATTATCAGGATCTTGATGAGTTTCTATAAATACACCAGCAACCCCAACAGCAACAGCTGCTCTTGCAAGATACTCAACAAATTCTCTTTGACCTCCGGAAGACTCTCCTTGTCCTCCAGGTTGTTGAACTGAATGTGTTGCATCAAAAATAACTGGATAACCATTCTTAGCCATAATAGGTAAAGATCTCATGTCAGAAACCAAAGTGTTGTATCCAAAACTTGCACCTCTTTCAGTAACAAGAATATTTGAGTTTCCTGAGTCTGATATTTTTTTTGTAACATTTACCATGTCCCAAGGAGCTAAAAATTGACCCTTTTTAACATTTATAATTTTATTTGTTTTTGCAGCAGCAATTAAAAGATCAGTTTGTCTACAAAGAAAAGCTGGAATTTGTAAAACATCAACATGATTAGCAACTACTGAACATTGCTCTGAATTATGAATATCGGTTAAAATTGGAACATTTAATTCTTTTTTAATTTTGTCAAATATAGGTAATGAAGCTTCCAAACCAGCACCTCTCTTACCTTTTAAACTTGTTCGATTAGCTTTATCAAAAGAAGTTTTATAAATGAAACCTAAACCATATTTGGAAGTTATTTCTTTTATTTTTCCAGCCATGTCCATTGCATGCTGTTCTGTTTCAAGTTGACATGGACCAGCAATAATACAAATTTTTTTATCGTTTGAAATTTCTATGTTCCCACAATTAACTGTAATACTACTCATTTATGATTTTTTGCTGCTTTGATAAATGAAGAGAATAAAGGATGAGGAGATAAAGGTCTAGATTTAAATTCAGGATGGAACTGAACTCCAATAAACCAAGGATGATTTTTAAGTTCAATTATCTCAGGAAGTTTATTATCTGGTGATAAACCAGAAAATATTAGTCCATTTTTCTCAAATTTTTCCTTAAATGAAATATCCACTTCATATCTATGTCTATGTCTTTCTTTGATTAATCTTGATTTATAGATATCTCTAATTTTAGACTTATCTTTTAAAATAGCATCATAAGAACCAAGTCTCATTGTTCCACCTAAATTTTTATCTGTACCTTTAACTTTTTTTCCACTTTTTTCCCACTCATTCATTAAACCAATTATATGAACACCACCTCTATCAAACTCAGAAGAAGTTGCTTTTTTAATTTTTAATTTATTTCTAGCAAATTCTATTATTGCCATTTGCATACCGTAACAAATACCTAGAAATGGTATTTTGTTAATTCTGGCATATTTAATTGCTTCGATTTTTCCCTCAGTTCCTCTTTTTCCAAATCCTCCTGGTATTAGAATACCTGAAACATTTTTAAGTTTACTTTTAATTTCTGAAACTTTTAATTTTTCTGAGTCAATTCTAACTAAATTTACCTTCAGGTTGTTTGTAATTCCTCCATGCGTTAAGGCTTCATCTAATGATTTATATGCATCTTTTAATTCTACATATTTACCTATTATCGCAATATTAACTTGTTTTTTTGTATTAAGTGTAATTTTAGTAATTTTCTTCCAAGGGTTTAGGTTATTTGATTTTTTAGATTTTATTTTAAAGTAATCTAAAACTTGAACATCTAACTTTTCTTTAGCAAAACTAATCGGGGCTTCATAAATTGTTTTAACATCAACTGTTTCAATTACATTTTTAATATCAACATTACAAAATAGAGATATTTTTTTTCTGTGCTCCAAAGGTATTGGTCTTTCTGATCTACAAATAATTATATCAGGTTGAATACCAATACTTCTCAATTCTTTAACAGAATGTTGCGTTGGTTTAGTTTTTATTTCATCTGAAGCTTTTAAATATGGAACTAAAGTTAAATGAATAAATAAAGCATTTTTTTTTCCAATATCATTTGAAAATTGTCTTATAGCTTCAACAAATGGTAAACTTTCAATATCTCCTACAATTCCGCCTATTTCACAAATTACAAAATCTTCTTTTGACGTATCGTATTTAATAAATTCTTTAATTCTATCGGTTATATGTGGAATAACTTGAACTGTCTTTCCAAGATATTCTCCTTTTCTTTCTTTCCTCAAAACATCGCTATAAATTTTTCCTGTAGTAATATTATCTGTTTTCTTTGCAGTAACTCCTGAAAATCTTTCATAGTGACCTAAATCTAAATCTGTTTCAGCGCCATCATCTGTTACAAAAACCTCTCCATGCTGGAATGGACTCATTGTTCCAGGATCTACATTTAAGTAAGGATCTAATTTTCTAAGCCTAACTTTGTAACCTCGAGATTGCAGAAGATATGCTAGTGATGCTGATGATAGACCTTTTCCAAGGGATGAAACCACGCCGCCAGTGACAAATATATATCGCGCCATGGAATTATCTTATAGCTAATAAAAAAAGAAATAGAAAGTATTAATTAATTATTTTCAGGAATTGATGGAGTATCTTCAGTTTTTTCTTCAACCGTGTCTAAAACTGATCCTGTAGGTGTTAATTCTGCTCTAGAAATTATTGTAAGCGCTAAGCTACAAATGATAAATAAAGTTGCAACTATCGCAGTTGCTTTGGTAATAAAACTACCAGCAGATCTTGATAGCATGAAATTTTCTTGAGAAACACCAATACCTAAAGCGCCACCTTCTGATTTTTGAAGTAGCACAAGCACAACTAAAATAAATGCAAGTATGATGTTAATTACAAGTAATAATGTTTCCATGGTGGTCTAATTAATGGTTTTTTTAATTATATCAATAAATTTCTTTGGATTTTGTGATGCTCCACCTATTAAAAAACCATCTATGTCAGGAATTATTTTTAATTGATCAATATTTTTGATGTTAACAGAGCCTCCATATAAAACTTTTGGAGATTTTTTTCCAAATTTACTTTTTATAAATTTAATTGATTTAGACAGTTCCTCTGATGAAGGAATTAAACCAGTTCCAATTGACCATACTGGTTCGTATGCAATAATTATATCATTAATTTTTTTGATAGATTTTAATCCTTTCTTTAATTGACTATTTAAAACTTGATTAGTCTTTTTATCTCTTTTTTGTCTTAGAGTTTCACCAATACAAAAAATAATTTTTAAACCAGATTTAATTGAATTTTTTATTTTAAGATTAATTAGATTGTCATTTTCTCCAGCCATTCTGTTTTCGGAATGACCCAAGATCACATATTTTGCTCCAACACTTTTAAGCATTCTTGCATTAACCTGACCTGTAAAAGCTCCATAATCTAAATTTTGATGAGAATTTTGTGCACCAACTTCAATATTTGTTTTACTAAGTCTTTTTGAAATTGGACGTATTAGAGTATTTGGAGGACAATAAATTAGTTTGAACTTATTTTTTTTATGACTTTTTGAGAATTTAATAACTTTATCTAATGAATTTATAGTTTTTAAATCTCCAAACATTTTCCAATTAGCTATAAAATACATATATTTATTTGTCATAATTGACTTTTTAATCTATAGATTTGTTTTTTACAGATCAATAAATTTATAACGTTATGGTTGAAAAATTAAAAAATTTAGGTTGGAAACAATTTGGTGGATTGGTTCTAATAGTAATCATCATAATAGCTTTTGGCTTTGGTGGATTTGGCGGTGGCTTTAGCACTAACAATCAAAATAACATTGCTAAAATAAATAAAACTAACGTTACCACTCAAGATTTCATGGACTATGTTAATCAAAGTGGAATTTCACAAGAAGCAATAAGAAATAATTTAGACAACAATATTATAGAAGAATTACTATCAGGACTTATTTCAACAACTTTAATTGATCTAGAGATTGAAGATTTTAAACTTTCTATAAACGAAAAGACAATTTTAAAATATTTAAAAGACAATAAAAATTTTAAAGACGAGAATGGTGCTTTTGAAAGAATTAAATACGAAAAATTTTTACTTTCAAATAATATGTCTGCTCCTTTGTTTGAGTTGAAATTAAAAAATCAAGGTTTACAGAAACATTTATTTGATTTTATCGGTGCAGGTACTGTTACCCCTGAATTTCTAATAGAAAGCAAATTTGAAGAAAACAATAAATCATTAATTATTGAATACTTTGATATGGAAAATTTATATAAGATTAAAGATGATTATACATCAGATGAAATCAAAGCATTTATTGAAGAAAATAAAGATCAATTAAAAAGACAATATATTGACTTTAAATATGTGGTTTTAAATCCAAAAAATCTAATTGGAATTGATGAATTTAATCAAGATTTTTTTAACGAAATTGATGCAATAGAAAATAAAATTTCTCAAAATGAAAGTTTTAGTTCAATAATCGAAAACATGAATGTGGATGTGAATAATATTAATGAATTTGCTCCAGATGAAAACACTAGCACAAACGAAAAGTTAATTTACTCTAAGAAATCAAGCAAATTAGATATATTTGAAAGTGGCGATAATTATATTCTTTATAATATAGAGAATGAATATGATCGTTCACCAGATCTAAATGATGAGATAGTAAAAAGTGAAATTGTCGAGCTCATTTATCAAAAAGGTAAATTTGATTACAATAGAAAAATAATTGAAGAAATACAGAATGATGGATTTAATGAAAGTAAATTTATAGAGTTAAGTTCAGGTAAAATCCAAACTGGATCAATTAATTCGATTAACGATGATGGGCTATTTGAAGTAAATTCAATTAAAATGCTCTACTCATTACCTCAAAATTCTTTTGCTTTAGTAAACAACACTAATAATCAAATATTTTTAGTCAAAATAAAAGATATAAATAAAATTACGATAAATAAAGAAGGTGAGGAATATAAAGGATTTGTAAATTCACAAAATACAAACAACAGAAAAAGTATTTTACAATCTTACGATACCCTGTTGAATAATAAATATCAGGTTCAATTGAATCAAAAAACTATTGATAGAATTAAAAACTATTTCAAATGATAATTAATCGAAGCTTCAAAGATTTTAAGTTTCGACATAGAAGCAAAAAAAATCAGATTATATACACTTCTAAAAAAGTAAATTCTGATGATGAAGTAATAAATTTAATTGATAATTTTTTAGAGGAAAAAAATAGTTTTATATTTGAGTCTGTTGAAAAAGGAAAAATTAAAGGTAGATACACAATTTTTGGTAAAGATCCTGATAAGATATGGGAGTTCAACAACCAAAAGTCATATTTAATCACTGAAAATAAAAAAATCATTCTTAAAGATAAACCAGAAGAGTTAATAGAAAAAATTATTGAAAATTTTAAATTTGATACACCTAAGAATTTACCTAAGATTTGTTCGCTAATTTCAGGTTATTTTTCATACGACTCTATTAGGTACATAGAAAAAATTCCTAACTCATGTAAAAATGACCTTAATTTACCTGATGTAAGATTGATGAGACCAAGAACCTTGGTTATTCATGATAATTTAAAAAAAGAAATATTTTTTATAAGTAATGTTTTTAATGATGAAAAAATTAAAAATTATCAAAAAAAGTATGACTCTATAAAGACTGATCTATTTAAACTATTAATTCAATCATCGATCAAAAATATTGATACAAAAAGGGTATTAAAAGAAAAAAAAATTAAAGTTAAATCAAATACATCTAAAAATAAATTTCTTGCAATGGTTAATAAAGCTAAGAAATACATTAAACTTGGTGATATTTTTCAAGTTGTTTTAAGTCAAAGATTTGAAGCAAAATTAACAAAAAAACCCCTAGAAATTTATAAAAAACTTAGAGTAACTAACCCCTCTCCTTTTATGTTTTACTTCAACTTTAATGACTTTCAAATTATTGGAGCAAGTCCAGAAATTTTAGTAAGACTAAGAGATAACAAAATTACAGTTAGACCAATAGCAGGTACTAGACCAAGAGGAAAAAATAAAAAAGAAGATCTTTTTTATGAAAAAGACCTTCTTAAAGATAAAAAAGAACTTTCTGAACATTTAATGCTTTTAGATCTAGGAAGAAATGATGCTGGTAAAGTATCAAAAATAAATACTGTAAAGGTAACTGAGAGTTTCATAATTGAGAGGTATTCTCATGTAATGCATATAGTTTCCAATGTAGTTGGAGAGTATAATAAAAAGTTTTCAAAATTTAAATCACTGTTGGCAGGATTTCCTGCTGGTACAGTATCTGGTGCTCCTAAAATAAGAGCAATGGAAATTATTGATGAATTAGAAACGTCAAAAAGGAAAGTTTACGCTGGTGGAATTGGATACTTTTCTGCTAATGGTGAATTTGATACTTGTATTGCATTAAGAACAGCTGTAGCAAAAAATAAAAAATTCTATGTACAAGCTGGAGCAGGTATCGTGGCTGATAGTAAGCCTACAAACGAATATGATGAAACAGTGAACAAGGCGAAAGCTTTGATAAATGCTTTAAGATAATGAAAATATTATTAATAGATAATTATGATAGTTTTACATTTAATCTTTATCATTACATTTCTTCATTAGATGTAAAAGTTGATGTCATAAGAAATGATAAAATTAACTCTAAAGAAATATTAAGAAAAAAATATGATAAAATTGTTATTTCACCTGGACCTGGAAATCCAAATCAATCTGGAAATTGCATAAGCATTTTAAAATCATTGCATAAAAAATTGCCCTTTTTAGGTGTTTGTCTTGGACATCAAATTATAGGTCAAGTCTTTGGATCTAAAATTATTCAAGCAAAAAAATTAATGCACGGAAAAACTAGCAAAATTAAATCACAAAAAATTGGGATTTTAAAAAATCTACCTCGTACCTTTGAGGCTACAAGATATCATAGCTTAATTATTGATAAAAAAACCCTTTCGAAAGATTTAGAGATTACAGCTGAAACTGATGATGGGGTAATTATGGCTATCCAACATAAGCAATTTAATATTCATGGTGTGCAATTCCATCCAGAAAGTATTAAAACTAAGATAGGAATAAAAATTTTAAAAAATTTTATAAATTATTAATTTTATGGATAAGATTTTAGAAAAACTTAGAAATAAAGAAAATTTAACCTTTGAAGAAAGTAAATCGGCTTTTGAAATTTTAATGACTGGTAAAGCTGATGAGGATCAAATCTATAATTTTTTAACACTTCTTTCAGAAAAAGGAGAAGTTGCAGATGAAATTGCTGGGGGTGTTTATGTCCTTAGAGAAAAATCTAAAAGAGTAAACGTTCAAGATTGTATAGATACATGCGGTACAGGTGGTGACGGAATGAACACTGTTAATATATCAACTGCATCATCATTGCTTTTGGCTAGTATAGGTATAAAAGTTGCAAAACACGGCAATAAAGCTGTATCCTCAAAATGTGGCTCTGGAGATGTTTTGGAAGCTCTTAATATTAAAATTGATTTAGAGCCGAGAGAAATAGAACGAGAAATAAGCAATAACAATTTTGGTTTTATGTTTGCTCCAAATTATCATAGTGCTATGAGATTTGTAGGCTCTGTAAGAAAGAAAATCGGTAAAAGAACTATTTTCAATATGATTGGTCCTTTAAGTAATCCAGCTCTAGTAGAAAGACAGGTTGTTGGAGTATTTGATAAAAAATTATTAACAATTTTTGCAGAGGGATTAAAAAATTTAAATATAAAATTTGCGTGGATAGTAAACAGCGAAGATGGATTGGATGAAATATCTCCTTATGCAAAAACAAATATAATACAATTGAAGAATGGAGAAATATCTGAAATCTTGGTTGATCCTAATTCAATTGGTGTGAATGCAGAGAAATTTGAGAATTTAATTGGTAATGATGCAAAATTTAATGCAGATAAAATGATTGAAATATTTAAAGGTAAAGATAATGATTTTTCGAAAGCAGTTTGTTTAAATGCTGCAGCTGGTTTAATTGTTGCAGAAAAGTTTGTTGATTTTAAAGAAGCCTATAATCACGCAAG
Organism: Candidatus Pelagibacter sp. HIMB1506; assembly: GCF_052047935.1. Lineage (NCBI taxonomy): Bacteria > Pseudomonadati > Pseudomonadota > Alphaproteobacteria > Candidatus Pelagibacterales > Candidatus Pelagibacteraceae > Candidatus Pelagibacter > Candidatus Pelagibacter sp. HIMB1506. The sequence goes on from NZ_JBNAIS010000001.1 coordinate 570,224, forward strand.
ACAATTTATTCTTTCTGGTAAAACTTTTTCACATTTGGAACAAATACAAAATGTCTGAAAACGTTTTAGAAAATATAATTAAAAAAAAAATCGAAAAAATTGATAATCTAAAAAAATCAATAGATCTTAAAAAATTAGATGAATTAATACAAAAAAATAAATCATACATAAATTTTAAAGATAAAATTGAAAACAATTTAAAAGAAAATAAAACTTCAATTATTGCTGAAATAAAAAAAGCGAGTCCTTCTGCAGGTGTTATAATTGAAGACTACAATCCAGTAGAAATTGCTAGTATTTATTTAAAAAATAATGCTACTTGTTTATCAGTTTTAACTGAAGAAGATTATTTTTTAGGAAATTTAATCCATGTAAGCAAAATAAAAGATAAGGTTAATTTACCGATATTATGTAAAGATTTTTTTATTGATACTTTTCAAGTGCCACTTGCCAAAAGTTATGGTGCAGATGCAATTCTGATTATTTTAGCTGGTGTCTCAGATGATCTTGCAAACAATTTATATCAAGAGGCATTGAAATTAGATATGTCAGTAATAGTAGAAGTACATACTGTTGAAGAGGCTCAAAAGGCATTAAATTTTAAAGATGCACTAATTGGTATTAACAACAGAAACTTAAAAACACTTAAAACTGATATAAATACAACCTATGATATTTATAATGTTGTAAAAAACCATAAAGGACCTCTAATTTCTGAGAGTGGTATTAAATCTAAAGAAGAATTATTGGAATTAAACAGTAAGACTTCAATTAATACTTTTTTAATTGGTGAATCACTTTTGAAAAAATTGGATGAAAATTCAATTTTTTCAGTTTTGTAGTCAATTTAAGCCCTATTTTACTCACTTTTTTTAGTATTGTTAAAACAAAAGAACTTTTATAGAACATTATTTGTACGATATTTGTTCTTATGCTAACAAAAAAACAAAAAAACCTGCTTTTATTTATCAACAAGAAGTTGAGAAGTTCTGGTGTATCTCCTTCTTACGAAGAGATGAAACAATCTCTAAACTTAAAATCAAAGTCAGGTATTCATAGATTGATTAGCGCCTTAGAAGAAAGAGGATTTATTAAAAGATTAGCTCATAAAGCGAGAGCTTTAGAGGTAGTAAAATTACCTGAAACAGCTTCAGCAAACGATATTTACAATAGTTTTTCACCAAGTGTTATCAAAGGTGGTTTAGATGAAGAAACTAACAATTCAGATGAAATAGAAGTGCCAGTATTAGGAAAAATTGCAGCAGGTACTCCTGTTGAAGCAATACAAAACGAAGTTTCAAGAATACCATTACCAAATAATTTAGAAAAAAATGGAGATTATTTTGGATTGAAAGTTCAAGGAGACTCAATGATTGAAGCAGGAATCCACGAGGGAGATACGGTTATCATTAAAAGAACAGATACAGCAGATAATGGAAAAATTGTAGTCGCATTAATTGATGAACACGAGGCGATGTTAAAAAGAATTCGTAAAAAAGGTAAAGTTGTTGCGTTAGAAAGTGCAAATAGAAATTATGAAACCAAAATATTTGGACCTGATAGAGTTAAAGTCCAGGGTGTTTTGGTATCTTTATATAGAAACTTCTAAAAAAATAGTCTAAACATCTCTGATGTCAAAAGTAGCAACTCGTTTTGCTCCGTCTCCTACTGGAGCTCTTCATATTGGTGGTGTTAGAACTGCCTTGTTTAATTGGTTATATTCAAAAAATCAAAAAGGTACTTTTCATTTAAGAATTGAAGATACTGACAAGGAAAGATCGAAAGAAGAACACAAAATTCAAATAATTAAATCCTTAAATTGGTTAGGGATAAAACATGATGGTGAAGAATATATTCAGTCAACAAAAATTGATGATCATGTAAAAATTGCACATGAATTATTAAAAAATGGGTATGCCTATAAATGTTACTGTTCACCTGAAGAGATAGAAGAGCAAAAAAAAAGAGCTAGACAAAAGAAAATACCTTATATTTACAACAGAAAATGGAGGGATGCAGAAGAAAAAGACACTCCTAAAGAAATTAAACCTGTAATAAGATTTAAAAGCAAAATTGAAGGAATTTCAATTCTTAAAGATTTAGTTCAGGGCTATGTTGAAATCGAAAATAGTACAATTGAAGATTTTGTAATATTAAGAAATGATGGAACCCCAACTTATAATTTATCAGCAACTGTAGATGATCATGAAATGGGAATGACGCATATAATTAGGGGTGATGACCATAAAATAAATACCTTTAAACAAATACAAATTTATGAAGCAATGAAATGGGATGTTCCACTGTTTGCCCATATCCCTTTAATTCACACAATAGACGGTAAAAAATTATCCAAGAGAGATAATGCTTCAACATTGGATGACTATTCAAAAATTGGAATTATGCCTGACGCATTAAGAAATTATTTACTAAGACTAGGATGGTCGTATCAAGACAAAGAAATATTTACTCTAGAGGAAAGTATAAAATTTTTTAACTTAGAAGGTATTGGAAAATCACCATCAAAATTAGATATGAGCCGTATTTTGTCAATGAATGAGCACTATATCAAAAATATTGATGAAAATGATCTGTATGATCATCTTTTGAGATACTGTGAAGAATATAAAGATAAAATTAATACAGAAAAAGCATCGAAAATAAAATCATCTTTAGGATTTTTAAAAAATAAAGCAAAAACACTGGAGGAAATATTTAATAATGCAAAATATATCATTAATGATGAAGTTAATTTTAATGAAAATGATTTAAAACTAATTGACGATAAATCCAAAAAAATAATTAATGAATTTCAAGATGAAATTAAAAATTTAGAAAGTTTAACTAGAGATAATTTAGAGCCAATAGTCAACAACTTGATAAAAAAACATGAAACAAATTTCAAAGGCGTAGGTCAACCTTTAAGAGTGGCTCTAACAGGATCTAAGTTTGGACCAGGCCTATATGACATTGTTATATCTTTAGGTAAAGCAGATGTTGAGAAAAGATTAAGAAAGATACTTAATTAAAATAGAACTTGCCTCACTAGCAGATGAAGTTTTAGATCTGATGCCCTCTAAAGTTTTGGAGCACTCACTTACTTGTTTTTTCATCAACTCGGGGTTTTTAAGTAAATAAATAACAGACCTATATATTTCATCTGCATTACATTCTTTTTGAAGTAATTCAGGAATTATCTCACGATTATTAATTATATTTATAATATTTGCAAATTTTACATTAACTAACATTTTAAAAATCATAAAATTAATAAAACTAAGTTTATAAATAATAATTGATGGAACATTAAAATTGCAAATTTGTAATGAAACAGTACCAGATTTTGAAACAGCAAAAATAGATTTAGACAAAATTTCAGATTTAATATTTTCATCAGACACTATATCTATATTTTCAAAGTTATGTTTTTTTACATGTTCTAAAATTAAACTTTTATTTTCTTCTGTTGCATGAATATAGAAAAAATATTCATTATGCTTTTTGTTCATTAATTTAATAAAATCCAATAATATAGGTAGCAAAACATTAGTTTCGGAATTTCTGCTACCAGGAAATAAAGATATTATTTTTTTATTTTTAGGTAAAATATTATCAATAATAGTTTTGTTATTTTGATTTCTTTCTATAAGGGGATGACCAACAAAAGTATTATATATATTTTCTTCTTCAAAGTACTTTTTTTCAAATTCAAACAACAAAAGAATGTGATCAATAAATTTTTTAATTTTTTTAACTCTATTCTTTCGCCATACCCATACTTGGGGTGCTACATAATGAATTGTTTTAATGTTGCTGTTTATTTTTTTAACCTTTTCGGCCACACGCAAGGTAAAATCAGGACTATCTACACTTAGCAATATATCTGGTTTAAATTTTACTATTTCTTCTACAGTTTTATTTATTTTTGATTTAATTTTAAAAACATTAAGCAATACACTTGTAAACCCTAAATATGTAATTTCTTTCAAATCAAAAATAGACTTGATTCCCAAATTTTTTAGGTGAGTACCGCCCACTGATAAATATTCAATTTCAGAATTTTCTAGTTTTAATCTTGAAATTAAAGTTGATGCAAGTTTGTCTCCTGATGGTTCACCAGTTAATACAAAAATTTTTTTCATATAACTTTAATAAAAATTTTATTTTTATTTGCAAAATTTATTACTTCTTTTTTATCAAGAAAAATATTCTTTTTAGATTTTAAAACTAGACCCTTTAATCCATATTTTTTTATATCCTTTAAAGTTTGCAAACCAACAGTTGGTAAATCCATTCTTAAATCTTGTTTATTTTTAGGTAATTTTATTAATATTCCTTTTGAATTTTTCTTTACTTTTGAAAGCATTTTTTTTGTTCCTTGTCTTCCCTCTTTTGCAATTACTTTATCATCTTTGACAACTAAAGCCTGTATATGATCCAAACTATTAATTTTATTGAAATAATTTTTAGCTTTTTGAATTGAGTTGTTATCATTCTTATTAGGTTTATTTTTTGTATAATTTCCTTTTTTAAGAGATAGTTCTGGATTAAAATATACTGAGCTAATTACTTTAATATCTTCATCTGCAAGGATCTTAATTATAGATTTTATAATTGCAGCATCACCAATTTTAGAAGCTTTAATCACGCTTGGCATATAGTATATACCTTTAAAATCTAATCTAAGAGAAGTAAAATTAGGCTTAGCTATTTTACCGGCAAATAAAACTTTTTTACAATTTTTTTCTTTAATTAAATTAATTATTTTTCCAAATTTTCCAATACTGATTCTGTTAGAGTTTTTATCTTTATGAAATTTATTATTTTTTGAAAAATCGATAATAAAATATTTTTTTTTTAATTTTTTAATTTTCTGTAAAACTATTTCAGGAAAATCTGAATCACCTAAAAACAAACCAATCATTTTATTTTGAATAGGGAGTGCAAATTGGTCTTTTCTTATCTTTTTCTATAAAATTAACTACTTCAGAAACTAATTCATTTTTTTTTAAATCATCTGTTAAATTACTTAAATTCTCTGTTAAATTCTCATTCTTAAATATTATTTTATAAGCTTCGTTAAGTAATAATATTTCTTTATTTGGAATATTTTTTCTTCTCAAACCAATTAGATTTAATCCTTGCAATATACTTCTATTTCCATGTGCTATACTGTATGGTATCACATCTCTTACTACTCCACACATCCCACCTATCATTGCAAATTTACCAACTCTAGTAAATTGTTGTACAGCTGAATTACCACCAATTATAGCATTATCATCTACGTGAGCATGGCCTCCCAAAGGCACATTATTTGCTAAAATTACGTTATCACCAACTATGCAATCATGTGCAATGTGAGAAGAGACCATAAACAAACAATTATTTCCTACTTTAGTTTTTCCCCCACCACCTTCAGTACCTGGGTTAATGGTTACGTACTCTCTTATTTTGTTGTTGTCGCCTATCTCTAATAATGTTTTTTCACCTTTAAATTTTAAATCTTGCGGATCATTTCCTATAGATGCAAATGGATAGATTTGGTTATTTTTACCTATGGTTGTATTACCTATTATATTTACATGAGATTGCACAATTGTATCCTCTCCAATTTCCACATTTGGGCCAATCACTGAATAAGGTCCTATTGTTACATTCTTGGAGATTTTAGCATTTGAGTCAATAATAGCAGTTTTGTGTATCATTTATTGTCTCTTAAAAATTCTCTAATGTTTTTTGCTGGATAGCCCATTACTTTTGTATTATCTGGAATATTTCTTATTACACCAGAACCACCACCAATTTCTACATTATTGCCAACTTTAATATGTCCTGAAATTCCTGCTTGACCACCTATTCTTACATTTGAACCAATAATCGAGCTACCAGCAATTCCTACCTGGCCAGCTATAATAGAATTTTCCCCTATTTTAACATTATGAGCAATGTGTATTTGATTATCTAAATAAGTATTTTTACAAATAACAGTATTTGACATCGAACCCCTGTCAATAGTGGACCCACATCCTATTTCACAATTTTCCTCAATAATAACAATTCCAATATGTGGAAATCTTAAATTTTTATTTTTATTTGGAAAAAAACCAAAACCATGTTTCCCAACTACGCAGTTATCTAAAATTTTAACATTTTTACTTATTAGTGAATTTCTTATTATTGTATTTGAGCCTATTGAACAATTATCTCCAATTGAAACATTTTTTTCAATGATTGTATTATGACCTATCTTACAATTTTGACCTATTGATACATTTTTTCCAATTAAAACATTTTTACCTGAAATTACTTTATCCTTAAAATTTGTTTGATTAATATCAATAGCGCTATCATCAAAATCATCATTTATAGCATCAGGATAAAACATTGATGTTATTTTTGATACAGATACTAATACATTTTCAACAACTAAGGGAACACAAGATGTTGGTAGTTCTTTTTTTAAAGATTCTGTAGTTATACAAAAAGATGCTTTTGTACTTTTCGCTAAATTTACATATTTTTTGGAATGAAAAAAAGTGATATCTGAAGAATTAGAATTATTAAGGTCTTTTATGTCTTTTACTTCAATATTTTTTTTTACATGATAATTTTCAATTTTTAATGTTATTAGAATATCTGAAACCAAAAAAGGCCCATTGTTTTTAAAAAATGGATTTAACATAATTGCTTTTAACAGAGCAATTCTTTTAAAGTTATCAATAATTATTGCTATTTATTTCTTATCTACAATAGTTGCTGACCAAATAGCATCAGCCATTTTTTTATCATTAACGAATGCTTCACCTTTATACTTCCATACTCTACCATGTGACCTAATGGCCTCAATTTTCAGTATTAAATCACAATCTGGTATAACTGGATTTCTAAATCTAGCTTTTTCTACACCCATTAAAAAAACTAATTTGTTTTGATAAGTTGATTTATCTAAACCATGTGCTGTGAGTGCTGCAGCAGCTTGACCAAATGACTCAACAATTAATACTCCAGGCATAACAGGGTTTTCTGGAAAATGACCTTGTACAAAAAAACTTGTTTTTTTAACTTTTACTAAAGCTGTAGCAGATGTAAGTTTTTTTATGTCAAACAATTCATCAATTAATAACATTGGCTCCCTATGAGGAAGTAAATCACGAATTTGATCTTTATTAAGTTTTAACATTTTAAATTTTATTGTTTACAATTTTTAATATTTCATCAGAAATATCTTTATTGGTATTTCCTATAAAAATTTGATTTTTTTCAAGTATTAAGTCTATTGAATTTTCCCTCATATACTCTTCAATTAAAGGATTTATTTTAATAAGAAAATTATTTAGTTTCTCATCTTTTTTTTTTATAAAATCATTTAATATTTTATCTTTTTCTATTTTATATTTTACAACTTCATCATTAAATAGTTCAACATCACTCTCAAATTTTTTTTTAGAGGAAATATTTTTCATTTTTTCAATTGACAATTTTTTTTCTTTAATTAATTTTTCTTTTTCACTCAAATAATTTAAATTTTTTTCATTTAAATCATTTAAATCATTATAGATATTTTTACCAAAGTTTGAATTGTTTAAAACATAATCTATGTCTATAAAAACTACATTTTCTGAACTAATTGCTAAAGGTAGATTAATAAATGAAATTAAAAATATTAAATAAATTTTTTTTAAAAACATTAAAATGTTGTTCCAAGATTAAATCTAAATGTCTCTGTTTTGTCAGTTGAACTTTTTGTAATAGGTTGGGCTAAAGAAAAACTTAATGGACCTACTGGAGTATACCAATCAACACCAATACCAAAAGCACTTCTGATTTTACTTCCATCACTAAGAGTATCATCATCTACACCCCAAAGATTAGCAACATCAATAAAAGTCCCAACCTCAATATTTTGAGAATTAGGTAATATCTGTGGTAGTGAAGAGTTAATATTCATTATTGAGTAATAATTTCCACCAATATAATCGCTACCATCCTTTGGTCCAATCTTTCCACTAACAAACCCCCTTAACTTTCTTTGAGGTACATATAATCTCTCAGATAACTTAACATCGTCATTTGTCAAAGAATTTGCAGAACTTAGTGATAAAGAGAATGATGAAATATTATTCTCATATAGTTCTGAAAAAACTTTATAATTATAAAAATTAGTTAGGGTATTGGTGTCACTTACTACAGGTAAGTCTACAGAATAAATACTTAAATAACCATCATTAGTTTTATACTTCTGGTTTCTTTTATCATAACTTACATCAAGTTTTACATAAGTATCAAAATAACTTCCTTTTTGTTTTTTTTGCCTTGCAGATGCAGTACTTGATGTTGATATATCTTCAAAAAAAGTAGAAGTAGCTAATCCCAATCTTAAATCATCTAAAAATTCAAAATCAGTTCCAATAGAAGAACCAACTTTTTTTGATTTATATCCAAAGTTTTTTAGTTTATCTGTTTCATTAGCTAAAACAGAAAAATTTACTGATTTACTTGTATTGTTAAAATTTGGATTATTAACTTTAAAAATACCTGTTATTTTATCGCTAGCTAAAGATAAGTTGCTTGTTACACCTAAACCTTTCCCTAGGTAATTATTTTCTTTTACTCCAAATTCTATAACTTCACCAGAAGTTCCAAATCCAGCGCCAGCAGTTATTTCTCCTGTTGGTTTTTCTTCAACACTTATATTTATAATTTTAGATTTTTCTTCTTTTCCCTCTACAACTTCATAATTAACTTCTTTAAAAAAATTCAAAGATCTAATTTCATTTATGGTTCTGTTAGTTAAAATTTCATTATATGGATCCCCTTCATCTATATAAAATTGGTTTCTTATAACATTTTCTCTAGTAATATTATTTCCAAAAATATTAATTTTCTCTACAAATATTTTATCAGTTTCTTCTATATGAAATTTTAAATTAATTACGTTATCAACTATGTCTTCCTGAACACTTGCTTTAATAGTTTGGTACTCTTCTAAGGAAGCAATTTCATCTAATTTATTAATAATTCTGTCTACTGAATTAATTGAATAAGGTGTATTGCTTAAATTATTTAATGTTTCTTTTAATTTTATAAAATTTTGCTCATTAAAATCTAAAGGCAGTTTTAAACTAAGTTCTCCAAAATTAAATTTATCTTTAGCATTAATATTAAAAATTAATTCAAATTCATCGTCTTTTATTAATTTTGCAAAAGACGAATTAATTTTTACATCATAATAACCTTTATTTAGGTAAAAATTTTTCAATAATCTCTCGTCAAATTGTATAATATTTTCATTTAAATATTTTTTACCAGATATAAATTTCCAAAATTTATATTCTTCACTAATTATTAAGCTTCTAAGTTTATTATCTTTGAATATTTTGTTTCCTATAAAAGATATTTTTTTAATTTTAGATTTGTTTCCTAAATCTACATTAAAGACTAAATCAACTTTATTATTTTCTATGGTTACAAGATTTACATCTAACTTTGCAAAATAATAACCTGAATCTTTTAAAGAGGATAAAATTGTTTTTTTATCATCATTCAATAATATTTCATTGTAGGAAGATCTTGATTTCAATTTAAGATCTTTTGTAATTTCCTCCTCTAAAGTTTTAGATTTTATACCGTTATAAGTCACACTTTCAATTAGAGGATTTTCTTTAACTAAAATTAACAATTTATTTTTTTCAAACTTTAGTGAAACATCATCAAAAAAATTTGTGCCATAGAGATTTTTTAAAACATCATTTAAATCATTAATCTTAAGATCTTGACCAATATCAACCTGTGAAAACATTAAAATTGTTTCTGATGGGATTCTCTCATTACCTTTTATTTCAATATTATTTATAATTTCGCTATATGCAGATTTAGAAAAATTCAAAAGAAATAAAATAATTATAAATGATAGATTTATTGTTTTAAACATTTTAAGATTTATATACTTTTTTTAATATTTTAAAACGAACATAATTGTTTAATTCAATTATTTCTTCAACATTTCTAGGGGACTTTTTTTTATATTTTAAAAATTCTTTTGTTTTAAGAATTTTTAATATTGTTTTTGAAATATCATTAAATTTTATTTTTTTATTCAAAAATAAATCAACCAAACAGTCATTTGCAGATACCAAAACAGTTTCATATAGGGATATTTTATTTGGTAATAATTTTAATATTTTTACAATCGGAAACCTTTTTAAATCTATGTTAGAAAAATTTAGATTATTAAGTGCTTCTATATTAATTTTTTTAGTTTTAATTTTTTTGGTAGAATTAATGTAAAGAGTATTAAATATTGGTATTTTCATAGTTGTGTCATGTACTACAATCTTAATTAAACCGTTATTAAATTTAAGTATAGCATGAACATATGAATTTGGATGAATAAATATATTTATTTTGTTGTAAGGAAGATTAAAAATATTTTTTGCTTCAATGACTTCATAAACTTTATTTATCATAGTCGCTGAGTCTACTGATATTTTCTTTCCCATCGACCAATTTGGATGATTAAGAGCTTCGCTGATAGTTATTTTTTTAAATTTATTTAATGGATATTTAAAAAAAGGACCACCCGAAGCTGTTAGATATACTTTCTCGATATTATTTGAATTTAAATTTTGCAAACCAAACCATAAAGAAAAATGCTCAGAATCGACAGGGATAAATTCTGTTTTATGTTTAATTATTTCTTTTTCAATTAGATTCCATCCGCAAATAAGTGACTCTTTATTTGCAATTGCAATATTTTTAGTAAATTTTATTGACTTTAAAGTTGGATACAATCCATCAACACCAACAATACTACTCATCACATAGTGAAGTTTACTTTTTAAGATCTTTGATAAACTAAAATAATTTTTGAATATATTAATTTTTGAGATTTTATTTTTTTGTTTTTTTAATTCATTGTAACTTTTTTCATTGGTAATTATTAAATTTTTTACATTAAATTTTATAGCCTGTTTTAAAAGTTCAGTATGATTTCTATTTGCAGTTAATAAAATTATTTCAAAATCTTTTTTATTTTTTTCAATAATTTTCAACAAACTTTTACCAATTGATCCTGTAGATCCAAATATGGCAATTTTTTTTTTCATTAAAATTTAAAAAAATATAAGTAGGTTATATAAGAAGCAGGGAAAGCAAATATCATACCATCTATTCTATCTAGAATTCCACCATGGCCAGGTATTATTTTTCCAGTATCTTTAATATTAGATATTCTCTTAAAATAAGAAATAATAATATCACCAATTTGGCTTATTGATGAAACTATTACAATAAAAGTAAACATTTTTAGGTTTAATTCCAGTTCATATATGTTTATTTTTGCTAAGATAAATACAGATAAAATAGGCAAGCAATAAGCTCCAATTAAACCTGAATACGTTTTGTTTGGACTTATTTTTGTTAAATTTGGTCCTTTAAAAAATTTTCCAAAAATATAACCACCAATATCTGCAAATATACAAATAAGTGTAGTTACAATAAATAATCTTAATCCTGTGTGATAGTTATTACAACAAGGATCATAATTACGAAGCAAATATACAATAATGAAAGAAGATGATAAAAAAATAATTCCAATATATTTAATAAAATTTTTTTTATTCATCATAAACCATTCATAAATTGAAATTAAATAACATAATGCTAAAAAAAAATTAAATAATATGTTCCCTTTAATTATTAAATAAAAGCTTAATGGAATTAAAATTAAAGAACTAATTACTCTTTTTGTTAATTCTGTTTTCATTAAATATTTCCAAAATTTCTTTTAATAATTTTAAACTTTTTTATAATTTTTTTAAAATCATCTTCAGTGAAATCTGGCCATAATTTTTTTTCAAAGAAAATCTCTGTATAAGCAAGTTGCCACAACAGAAAATTACTTAACCTGTTAGTATTACCAGTTCTAATTAAGATCTCTGGATCAGGTATTCCATTTGTTTGTAAATATTTATTTATATTGATTTCGTTAATTTTTTTTTTATTTTTATTTAATTTTTTTATTGCATTTATTAATTCTTTTTTTGAGCCATAATTTAAAGCAAGGTTTATTTGTAACGTTTTATTTTTGAATGTTTTCTTTTCTGCATTTATTAATAAATTATTTAATTTCTTTGAAAAGTTTTTAATTCCAATAATTTTAATTTTAATGTTTTGAGCATGCAGTTGATCAATCCTTTTGATAAGAAAACTTTCTAACAAATTAAACAAATAGTTAATTTCTTTTTTTGGTCTTTTCCAGTTTTCAGTAGAGAATGCATATAAAGTTAAAAAATTTATTTTTTGTCTTATTGTTTCTTTAATAATTTTTTCAACAGTTTTTAAACCAACTTTATGACCAGCGTTTCTAGAATTTTTATATTTTAAACCCCATCTACCATTGCCATCCATAATAATGGCTACATGATTTAATGGGTTCATATTGTCATTATTTCTTTTTCTTTTGAAGAAACTTTTTCATCGACTATTTTTATATGCTCATCAGTTATAGTTTGAATTGTTTTTTCTTTAGATTTTTCATCATCTTCACCAATCTCTTTAGATTTTAATAATTTTTTAAGATCTTCGTTGGCCTCTCTTCGGATATTTCTTATTGATACTTTACATTTTTCACCAATTGACTTGATTAATTTTTTTAATTCAGATCTTCTTTCTTCATTTAGCTCTGGAATAGGAAGTCTTATCAACTGACCATCTATTTGTGGATTTAAACCAAGATCTGATTTTTTTATTGCAGCATCTAGCAAAGGAACATTATTTGCATCCCATACTTGAATATTAATCATTCTAGGTTCAGGTGTTGTTATACTGCCAATTTGATTAATTGGCATTTGCTGACCATAAACATCTACTTTAATAAGGTCTAGCATAGCTGCATTGGCTCTACCTGTTCTTAACGAGGATAATTCTTTTGAAAATACATCTATGGCTTTATCCATTTTTATACCATATGATTTTTCATCAAACATTTATTCTCCAATTTTTATTCTAAAGAATTCCTTAATTTTTAGATCAGCTACAGATAGTTCTTTAACAATATCTTGAACTTTTTTCTTTGGTTCCATGACCCAAGCTTGAGTTAAAAGTGCATTTTCTTCTTTGAACTTACTCATTTTACCTAAACTTATTTTTTTTGCAATTTCCTCTGGTTTACCTGAATTCTTCAGTTCCTCAGCAACAAGCTCTTGCTCTTTATCAATTAATGCTTGATCAATTAAGTTTGTTTCTAGAGCTAAAGGATTTGATGCTGCGATATGCATAGAAAGTTGTTTACTAAATGATTTAACTATATCTGATTTATCACTTGTTTCTAGAGAAACTAATACTGCTAATTTTGCTACATTATCTTTTACTACTGTGTGTAGGTAATGGTTGTTTAATCCACTTTTATTTTCAATAGTTTTTGATTTACCTATCGTAATCTTTTCACCAATTTTCGCAATAAGAGCTACTAAGTTATCATCAACACTTTGCCCATTTTTCATCATGGCTTTTTTTAATTCATCTTGATTAGAGCTGTGTTGGTTATTTAATTCACTTAATTCTTTAACAAAGCTTATAAAGTCATCATTTTTTGCAACAAAGTCGGTTTCACAATTTACTTCTATCACAGAAGTTTTGTTATCATCACCTGACACTACAACAACACCTTCTTTAGCATCTCTTGACATTTTTTTTGAAGCTTTTGATATTCCTTTAACCCTAAGAATTTCAATTGCTTTATCTAAATCACCGCCAGACTCTTTGATTGCTAAATTACAATCTTTAAACCCAGCACCTGTTGCTTCCCTTAATTTTTTTACTTTTTCTATATCACTCATTTTAATTTAACTTTCCTTTTTCTTCATTCGAGAATTTTTTTTCTAGTTTTTCTCTATCAATTTCTTGAATAGTTTTGTTTTTTCCGTCATCATTATTTTCCTTTACTTTTTCTTGCTTAGGTTCAGAGGATTGAATTGAACTTTTTGCATTATTAATAGTTTCTTTAATTAAATTACAATAAAGATCTATTGCTCTTCTTGCATCATCGTTTCCTGGAATTGGATAATCAATATGATCAGGATTGGAATTACTATCTAGGATAGCAATTATAGGAATACCTAATTTTGATGACTCGGCAATAGCTAATGATTCATAATTAGTATCAATTACAAAAACTAATTCTGGAACTTTTTTCATTTCTGCAATTCCACCTAACGATCTTTGTAGTTTATCTTTTTTTACACTCATCTTAAGAAGTTCTTTTTTAGTGAAACCTCTGTTCTCAGCAGCTAAATCAATCTCTAATTTTTTTAATTTTTTAATTGAATTTGATATTGTTCCCCAATTAGTTAGCATTCCTCCTAACCATCTATAGTTTACAAAGTATTGATCAGTTTCCTTAGCAACTTCTGCAATAGCTTCTGATGCTTGTTTTTTAGTTGAAACAAATAAAATTTTTCCATTATTTGCGATTGTATTATAGACCTTTTCTAAAGCTACTTTTGTTAACTCTAGTGTTTGAGTTAAATCTATAATGTGAATTGAGTCTCTTTTTCCAAAAATATATTTTTTCATTTTTGGATTCCATCTTAAAGTTTTATGTCCAAGATGAACTCCTGCTTCTAATAATTGTTGAATTGTAACGTTAGGTATTTTCATATTTATTCCCGGTTAAGCCACCACAGTAATTTCCAATTAAGGACCGGAGGTATAAAACCAACAACTGTGTGCGTGTTAATTTAATTTAATGGTTATTTACAAATATTTGTTAAAATTGACAAGTTTTATTTAACTAATTTCTGCTTGAATTTGCTGTTTTCTTAAAAGATTCAAAGATTTTCTATCAAGATTCATTAATTTTTTTAATTGAAAATTTAAAATTTGATCTTCTGTTGAAAGATAGAATTTTACTTGGGTTTTGCCATCTTCATTTAAAAATTTTGATATCTCTTGAATTTGTTCAATAGATTTAACACTAAATGATATTTCATTAATTGGACTATTAAATAAGTCTTTTAAAGAAGCTATTTTTTGAACATTAATTCTTTTAAAACGGTTTTCATCGTTAGAAACATTCTTAACCAAAGTTAAAATCAATGAGTTACCTTCTTTTAAAATTTCTCTATTTAACTCCAATAAATCTGAAAAAATAAATATTTCAAATACACTATTTAAATCTGTCAACTTTAAAACAGCATATGCATTTCCTTTTGCAGTTTTTCTCTCTTGAACTTTAAGTAATGTTGCAGCTACATTAACATTTTCAGAATTATCATCTGATATAAATTTTGTATAATCATTGATTTTATAGTCTTCAAAAATTTCGGTAAATTGATTTAACGGGTGATCAGATATAAAAAATCCAACTGACTCAAATTCTTTAGATAATCTCTCTTCAAATTTCCAATCATCTATTTTGGTTAAAATATCTTCCTCTACTTCATTATTGTCAGAGAATAAATCAATTTGATTTGCTAATTTATTTTCGGCAATATTTTTATTTTTTAAAATTAAATTAGGTATAGAGTTAAATATTGCTTGTCTATTTGAGTTTAAATTATCAAATGCTCCAGCTTTAGCTAATCCTTCTAATTGTAATTTATTTATATCTTTTGGATTAACTCTATTTATGAAGTCATTTATAGATTCAAATTTTCCATTTAACTCTCTCTCTTTAACAATATTTGAAATTGCTTCATAACCTACAGCTTTAATCCCACCTAAGGCATAATAAAATCTTCCATCAATAGTTTTAAAATCAGCAAAACATTCATTAATATCAGGTCTAATTGTTTCAATATTAAGTCTTTTTAATTCTTCATAAAACTCACTTAATTTATTTTGATTAGAAATATCCATAGTCATTGATGCAGCAATAAATTCTTTAGGATAATAAGTTTTTAAATATGCAGTTTGATAAGAAATTATTGCATAAGCTGCAGCATGACTTTTGTTAAAACCATATTCTGCAAAAGGTTCGATTTTTAAAAATATTCCAGCTGCAACATCTTTAGCAATTCCATTTTTAACTGCTCCAACGATAAAACCTTGTTTTTGTTTCTCTAACTCTGCTCTCTTCTTTTTACCCATTGCTCTTCTTAAAAGATCAGCTTGACCAGCAGTAAATCCTGAGAGTTTTTGAGCAATCTGCATTACTTGCTCTTGATAAATAATTACCCCATATGTGGGTTTTAAAATATCTTCTAATAATGGATGTAAATAATCTGGTTTTTGTTTACCATGCTTACAATCATTATAAGTTGGTATATTGCTCATTGGGCCTGGCCTATATAATGCTACCAGTGCAATAATATCTTCAATATGATTTGGCTTCATGTGAAGCAAAGCTTCTCTCATTCCAGCACTTTCAATTTGAAACAAGCCTACTGTTTTACCAGATGATAATAGATCAAAAACTTTTTGATCATCAAAATCTATTTGTTCAATGTTAAATTTTTTATCTTTTTTTCTAACCAATTTTTGAGTGTTATTTATTACTGTTAATGTCTTTAACCCTAAAAAATCAAATTTAATTAAACCAGCATTTTCAGCTGAATACATATCAAATTGTGTTGAAGGTAAAAGTAAATCTGCAGAAGTATCTTTATATAGAGGAACTACTTCTGTTAATTTTTTATCTGCAATTACTACTCCTGCGGCATGAGTAGCAACATTTCTGTTTAGACCTTCTAATTTCAATGATAATTCTATTAATTTTTTAACTCTGGTATCCTCATTAATAAGCTTTTGTAATCTTGGCTCTCCAGCTATACATTGGGTTAGATTTTGAGGTCTGGAAGGATCAAAAGGTATCATTTTTGATATGCTGTCAATAAACCCATAAGGTAATCCCATAACTCTACCAACGTCTCTGATCACCATCCTTGCTTTAAGTTTACCAAAAGTAATTATGTGAGCTACACTATCTTTGTATTTTTTTGTTAAGTATTCAAAAACAAGATCTCTTTTATCCTCACAAAAATCTATATCAAAATCAGGCATAGAAATTCGGTCTGGATTTAAAAATCTCTCAAAAATTAAATTAAACTTAATTGGGTCAACATCAGTAATTGATAAACACCAAGCAACCAATGACCCAGCACCTGAGCCTCTACCAGGACCAACTGGTATATCATTTTCTTTAGCCCATTTTATATAATCAGATACAATTAAAAAATAACTCGAATATTTCATTTTAACAATTATTGAAAGTTCATGATCTAGTCTTTCTTTATAAAGAAGAAAATTTTTATCATTTTTAAGTTCGCTATATTTAACATTAAAAACTTTTAAAAATTTATCTCGCAGTCCTTCTAAAGAATATTTAGTTAAAAGATCATCTGCATTACCATCTTTGTCAGTACTAATGTTAGGCAATATAGGATTAGAGAATAATGGTCTAAAATTACATCTTAAAGGAAAGTTGTAATTGTTTTCTAATGCCTCAGGAATATCAGCAAATAACTCTGTCATTTCAGAGTTAGTTTTTAAATAATGTTGATCACTTAATTTTAATCTATTTTTTTCATTAATATAGGTTTTGTTACCAATACAAATCAAAGCATCATGTGCTTCATGCATATCTTTTGATAAATAAAAAACTTCATTAGTAGCAATTATTGGTATTTCTAGTTCTACAGATTTTTTTAGATTAAATTTTTCAAACCCATTTTCATTAGTGTCGTTGTGTCGTTGAATTTCTAAATAAAACCTATCTCCAAAAACCTCTTTAATTTTTGAATAAATTTCTTTTATTTTTGTAAATTTTCCTTTATCAAATAGTTTTCCAAAAAGACCTAAAACTGTACCTGAAAAAACTGAAACACCATCAGAACTTTTTAATAATTCATCAAAATTTACATAAGGGTCACTTAATTCATCATTTTCTAAATATGAATTCGAGGACAATTCAATAATGTTTTTATAACCTGTTTCATTTAAGGCAAACAAAGGTAACAATCCAGTTGTATCATTTAGTTTAAAATTAATTTGAGTACCAATAATTGGCTGTGTTCCTGATTTAGAAATTTTTTCTGCAAATTCTAAAGCTCCACATAAATTAGAAGTGTCACTTATTCCTAAAGATTTAATTTTGTTTGATTTGCAATATTCTTGTAAATCATCAATCTTAGCCGCACCTTCACATATAGAATATTGTGTATGTACTTTTAGATGATTAAAATTTTGATTTAATGACTCAGACATTAGATGATTTTATAATACCATCTCTCATCTCCAATAGGCAATCTGCCTTATTAGCAAAAAATCTATTGTGAGTTGCAAATATTATTAATCTATCTGATTTTTTTTGATTATATAAAAGTTTAAAAACTTCTTTTGCTGTGTTCATATCCAAACTGCCTGTTGGCTCATCTGCCAAGATTATTTCGGGATCATTTACGATAGCTCTTGCTATAGCTACTCTTTGAGCCTCACCACCCGAAAGTTGTGAAGGAAAGTGATTTGATCTATTTGAAAGACCAATTTTTTTTAATAATTTTTTAGCCTTTGTAATTGCTAATTCTTTGTCATTATTGTTAGCAAGTGATGCTAAATAAATATTTTCGATGGCAGTAAAATCAGAAAGAAGATTGTTTTGTTGATAAACAATACCAATTTTTTTTGATCTAAAAATATCATTTTCTTCTGTGTCATTAAAATTAATTTGATTTTGATTAAACATAATTTGACCTGATGAAGGTCTGTCTATTAAAGAAATTAAATTTAACAAAGTTGATTTACCTGAACCTGAAGGGCCCATGATTGAATAAATTTTACCTTTTTCAAAATTTTGTGACAAACCTTTTAAGACTTTAATCTTTTTTTCAGTCTCAAAGCTTTTAGATATACTTTTTAATTCTAAATACTTACTCATATTTTAAAGATTTAATTGGATCCAATCTAGCCGCTTTAAAAGCTGGAAAAATTGATACTAAAATAGTTATAATTATTGAGCAAACTGAAATTAGAATAATTGATGTCGGATTGATCTCAGAAGGCATCTTGCTTAAAAAATATATTTCTTCAGGAAATAAACTTATATTGAAAACTGAGCTTAAAAATTGTCTAAAATTTTCAATATAAATAGAAAAAGTTATACCTAAAAAAATACCAAAAATTGTTGCAGAAGTACCTATTATTACTCCAACTAAAAAAAATATTTTAATTATTGATTTATTTAATACTCCAATTGATTTTAAGATAGCAATATCCCTCGTTTTGTTTTTTACTAAAATAGTTAATCCTGAAATAATATTAAATGCAGCAACAATTATTATTAGTGACAAAATAATAAACATAACATTCCGTTCAACTTTTAGAGCTGAAAATAATGAACTATTCATATCTGCCCAACTAAAAACAAAATCATCATCAAAAACTTGTTTCACTATTAATTTTTGAGATTCGATATTATTTGGATTTTTCAGATAAATTTCTAAATTTCTGTCGTTGGGATCGTATCCAAAGAATTCTTCTAAAACATTAAGTTCTATAAATGCAATATTGTTATCAAATTCTGCTAAACCACTATTAAAAATTGAATTAACAATAAAAGTTTTTTGTTTTGGCATACTGCCAATTATTGTTTGAACACCGGATGGTGACATTAAAGTCAATTCATCTCCTATTTCAAGATTTAGAGAAAAACTTAGCTCACTTCCTATTGATATAAAATTTTTATCAAATTTATTTAATTCACCTTTAAATTTTTCATTTGTTAATACCTCTAAATTTAAAAGATCATTTTGTTTATAGCCTCGTAACACTATTCCTTTAGTATTATTGTTTTTAAGGATAATTGCCTCTCCTGAATTACTAAAAATAATATTCTTAGAGATTGACTTTAGCTTATTATTTATTTTAGTTTCATCTATTGAATTTGAATAAGGTTTAACAGTTACGTGTGAATTAAATCCTACAATTTTATTGATTAATTCAGTTCTAAAACCATTCATTACTGACATAACAATAATTAGAACAGCAACACCAAGACTTGTTCCAATAAAGGAAAATATTGAAATAACATTTAAAAAGCCATCTTTTTTTCTAGCTTTTAAAAATCTTAAAGTAATTTCTTTTTCTAAAGTAGAAATCAAATTGAATTTTTTTGTTTATTTATAATTTCTATAATTTTGCTTAAAGGTAAGTTTTGAGTTTCACCACCTGTTTCTTTGAACTCTAATAAATCACCTTCACTCTTCTTTCCAATGATAATTTGATACGGAGCCCCAATTAAATTCATTTTTTTAATTTTGGATGAAAAATTTTCATCTGTATCATCAATAATAGCTTCAATATTATTTTTTAATAACTCACTATTAATTTTATTGGCCCTAACTAGTGCTGAATTATCGTTTTTATTTATCATCGGTATCAAAGAAATATCATATGGAGCAACAGACAATGGCCATTTCATGATTTCATTTTTTTCATCATATTTTGCCTCTATTATGGCCCCTACTAACCTTGATACACCAATTCCATAGGAACCCATTTTAACAAAATCTTTTTTTCCACCTGGCAAATCTACTGATGCATTCATAGGTTTTGAATATTTGTCCCCAAAATAAAATATATGGCCTACCTCAATACCTTTTGTGATTAATTGATTTTCCTTTGAAACTATATTTTCAAATTCATCTTTGTTAAACTTTTCATCTGTCACAGCATAAAATTGCTCATATTTTTTCCTCATTTCTTGTAACGAAGATTTTTCTAATTGAGTATCATCACTATTTAAGTCAAAAATTCTTTTATCAGTAAAAATTTTACTTTCTCCCGTGTCTGCTAGGATAATAAATTCATGAGATAAATTTCCTCCAATTGGGCCTGTATCAGCAGCCATAGGTATTGCGGTTAGATCTAATCTTTTAAAAGTTTTTAAATATGAAAGAAAAAATTTATTATAAGAAAAAAATGCTTCCTCATCTGATACATCAAATGAATAAGCATCTTTCATATAAAACTCTCTTCCCCTCATTATTCCAAATCTAGGTCTTATTTCGTCTCTAAATTTCCATTGTATGTGATACATAAGTTGGGGTAATGATTTATAAGATTTAATTGAAGATCTAAAAATTTCTGTAACTTGCTCTTCATTGGTAGGTCCATAAAGCATTTCTCTATTTTGACGATCAGTTATTCTAAGCATCTCCTCACCGTAATCATCATATCGACCACTTTCTTTCCATATCTCACTAGATTGTATTGTTGGCATTAATATTTCTTGAGCTCCAATCTTATTTTGCTCTTCTCTAACAATTTGTTCTATTTTTTTCATTACCTTAAACCCTAAAGGTAACCATGAGTATATTCCTGCAGAAGCTTGCTTTATCATACCAACTCTCAACATTAATTGATGAGATTTAATTTTTGCTTCAGAAGGATTATTTTTTAATATTGGAATAAATGAATTTGATAAAAGCATATTAACTAATCATATTTCTTAAATTTAAATATTCAAATTTTATTAATAAATAAATAATGATAAAAATTACAGTTGTTATACCAGTACAATACAAGAATTTTTTTAACATTTTTGGGTTTTCGGGTGATCCTGGATCTTCACCATCAATTTTTACTGTTTTTGCTCTGTTTACATCAATAGGAAGTATAGCAAAGAAAACTATCCACCATATAATTATATAGATAATTGCTAAACCAGTTACACTCATTAAATTCTAACTAAGTTAATATTGGTGAAAGGTTTTTTTCCCGTTCTTTCTTTAGAAAATTTTCTGCAGGCAATTTTCAATGCATCAATTAAATTATGCTCTTGTTGCTTGCTTCCAATTTTAAAAGTTCTAGAAGTTTTTTCTATTTCTTCTTCTAACCCATAAACAAATTCTTCTCTATCATCAACTGGCAAACCACGAAAAGAAAGCACAGGATTGTTATGAATATTTCCCTTAGGGGTTATCATTAAAGTTACTTCAAGATATCCATTAACACTCAAATTTTTTCTATCTTTTATTGACTGTGAATCTGGATCAACACTTACATTACCATCTAAATATAATCGACCACTTGGAGCTTTGTCGTAAACTTCAGGCTGATTACCAGGATATAACTTAACTATATCACCGTTTTCTACTTGTACAGGATATGGAACTTGCATTTCTTTTGCAAAATTTATGTGTTCTATCATGTGCCTATGTTCACCATGTACAGGTATTACGCATTTAGGTTTTACCCATTGATACATTTCTTTTAAATCTTCTCTATTTGGATGACCAGAAACATGAACAAATTCAGTTTCTTCAGATATCACTTCTATACCATCTTTAACAAGTTGATTGTGCAATTTATAAAGTTTTTTTTCATTTCCAGGTATAATTTTTGATGAAAATATTACTGCATCACCTTTTTCAATAAAAACATCAGGGTGTACATAACTAGAAATTCTCATCATCGCTCCCATTGGTTCTCCTTGGCTACCTGTACAAAGATAAACTATTTTTTCTCTTGAGAAATTTTTAGCTTCACGAGGGTCAATTGGTTCAATTGTATTTTTTAAATATCCACATTGACGTGCAGCTTTGTAAATACGATGCATCGATCTTCCAACTAGTGAAATTTGTCTTCCTGTTTGCTCAGCACAATAAAATACTGTCTCCATTCTTGCTACATTAGATGCAAATGAAGTAATTATAATTCTCTTCTTCAATCTCGACATCACATTTAACATATTTTTTCTGACATCAAGTTCAGATCCAGACTTGCCGGCACTAAAAACATTAGTCGAGTCACAGATCATTGCTAATACTCCTTCATCACCAATTTCTTTTAATCTCTTCTCATTTATATTGTCACCAATAAGTGGATTGGGATCTACTTTCCAATCTCCTGTATGTAAAATTACACCAGCTGGAGTTTTTATTCTTAAGCCATTAGGTTCTAAAATTGAATGAGTTAAAGTTATATATTCAATTTCAAATGGATCTAATGAAACAGTTCCATTCAATTCAACAATTTGTAAATCACTAGTAATATCTATTTGTTTTTCTCTAAACTTTTCTCTAATCAAGACTGCTGTAAATGGAGTAGCAAATATTTTACATCTTAATTTTGGCCATAAATGTGCGATTGCTCCAATGTGATCCTCATGTGCATGAGTTAAAACTATACCCAACAAGTTATCTTTTCTCTCAACAATGAATCCAGGATCAGGATAAATTAAATCAACACCTGGTATAGTGTCATCAGCAAAAGTTACACCAATGTCTACCATTATCCATTTATGATCGCTTGGTTGACCGTAACCAAACAAATTCATGTTCATACCAATCTCACCAGATCCACCTAGTGGACAAAATAACAATTCATCTTTCATATTATTTTATTTGCTCAGAAATCTTTATTAGACCTTTAATTGTAATATCTTGGTTATGTTTAACTTTCGATTTTATTGAACTTGTAAATAAATCAGAAAATCCACCTGTCAATACAACTTTAAAGGATTTTCTTGTCTCTTTCTTAATTAAATTAATCATATTGTCAATTAAACCAGCATAACCCCAAAAAAAACCTGATCTAACAGCAGAAAGTGTGTTGCTGCCTATTACTTTTTTCATACGTTTAAGCTCAATTTTTGGGATTAAAGTAGCTCTGTCTGACAAAGTATTAAGAGACAACTTAATACCAGGAGCTATTATGCCTCCCATATACGTATTTTTTATTAAAACATCAAATGTTGTAGCAGTACCAAAATCTAAAATTATATAATTATTTTTATTATCCAATAAGCTTATGGCATTCGTAATTCTATCAGAACCTACCTGCTTGTAATCAACTTTAATTTTAATCATTGATTTTAAATTCAAATTTTTTACTTCATTGCATTTAACTTTAGTGATTTTAGAAAAGTAGTTTTTTATAATTTTAAAAGTGTTTGGGACAACACTACAAAACAATATTTTTTCAATTTTATTTATTTGAATTTTATTTTTTTTAAATAAAATTTTTAATTGCTTATTGCTTATTTTTTTTGAAATAAAAGTAATTCTTTTTAAAATTTTATTTCTTTTGGAAACTAAAAAAATTTTAGTGTCAGTATTTCCTATGTCACCTAAAATATACATATTAATTAATTCATTTTATACATTTTTGATATTCTATTTTCAAAAACTAGTTTCAAATTTTTTTCTAATTCAGATTTATTAATTTTTTTTCTTGTTATTCTATATAAATTTGTTGCTGGATAATTTTTAATATTTGGATTTTTTATTACATTAATCCCTATTCCTGTAATTAAAAATTTTTTATCTGATTTCGTTATAATTTCTTGTAAAATCCCACTAATCTTTTTTTTATTAATTAATAAATCGTTTGGTTTTTTAAAGTTAATTTTATTTTTTATATATTTAGAGAGTGTTTGTTTAACTAATTTACAATTTAACTTTGTAACTCTTTCTATTGAGAATTTATTTTCATCAAATGGATGAAAAAAAGAGACAAATAGATTACCTTTATATGAAATCCATTTTCTTCCATACTGACCTCGACCACTAAATTGTTTTTCAGCAACAACCATACCAAATTTAAAGTTAGTTTTATTTATTATTCTTGCAGCTGTATCGTTGGTACTTTTTATTATTTTAAAATTAAATTTCTTAAATTTCATTAAATAATATTAATTCTTGATACTACCTCAATTAATTGGCTTGGAAATATGAAGTATAAAAGAATTAATATTGTAGAAAAAGTTAATGAAAATTTTAACCATAAACTATGATCTGTATCATATTTATCTTTTTCTTTATCAAAGTACATAATCTTGATTATTCTTAGGTAATAAAAAGCTGCAACAACAGTAGATAACAATCCAACAATAGCTAAAAAATACATTGATTGTTCTAAAACTGCTTTGAAAACATAAAACTTAGCAAAAAATCCTGCTAATGGTGGTATCCCTGCCAATGAAAACAATATTACAAGTAAAGATAGAGATAATAATGGATGATTTTTCGATAAACCAGATAAGTCATCAATATCTTCGTAATATTGATTATTTCTTCTAAGCATTAACAAACAAGAAAAAAGGGCCAAATTCATTACAACATAAATTGAAATATAAATTATTGAACTTTGAATTCCTTCATTAGAAGCAGTAGCAAGACCAGCCAATGTATAGCCTATGTGTCCAATAGAGCTATAAGCAACTAGTCTTTTAATATTTGTTTGTCCAATAGCTGCTATTGCACCAAATAGCATTGAGGCAATAGATAAAAATACAATTATCATTTGCCATTGATCGATTAGATTTATAAATGGAACATATAAAAATCTAATAAATACAGTTAACGCAGCAATTTTTGGTACCATTGTGAAAAATAAAGTTACTGTAGTTGGAGATCCTTCATATACGTCTGGTGCCCACATATGGAATGGTACTGCTGAAATTTTGAATGCTAAACCTACTAAAATAAAAACTATCCCAAAAGTCAGTACATACTCATTTGAATTAAGTTGTGTAGAAATCACATCAAAGTTTGTAGATCCTGAAAAACCATAAATTAGTGAACATCCATAAAGTAATAATCCTGATGATAATGCACTTAATACAAAATATTTTAAACCTGCTTCAGATGATTTTAGTTGATCTCTGTTATAAGTTGCTAAAACATATAAGGCTAATGATTGTAACTCTAGACCCATATAAAATACAATTAAATCATTAGAACTAATCATGACCATCATTCCCAGTACAGAACTCAAAATTAAAACTGGATATTCAATATTAAAAATTTTAAAAATTTTTAAATAACTAGAAGAAATAACTAATACTAGAAAACCACCCAACAATGTTATTACCTTCATAAATGAAGACATCTTATCTATTACAACACTTCCATTAAACAAAGTTTCTCTATTCACAGAGAAAGTTTCGTTAATAGCAATAATAGCAGCAATCAAAAATACAAACAAAGACAAGTTAAAAGTAATGCCTGAACTATTTTTTTTAAACACTCCCAATACAAGTAAAAACATTATTGATAATGAGATAAAAATCTCAGGTAAAATTAAATTTAAATTTTCCATATTATTTGCTCGCTAAATTAATATTATGCATATTTATTAAATCTGAAACTGAAACCTCAATTGTATTAATCAAAGGATCTGGATAAAAACCAAAAAATAAAGTTGGAATAGCTAAACATGTTAAGATTAAATACTCTGATTTATTTAAATCTAACATTTGCTTTAAGTCTTCATTGACTAATTTTCCAAAAACAACTCTTTTATACAACCAAAGCATATAAGCAGCCCCTAAAATAACCCCTAGGCTTGCTAACACGGCTACTAAAAAATTATCCTTAAAAGCACCCATTAAAATTAAAAATTCACCAATAAAACCACTTGTTCCAGGTAAACCTAAGGCAGCTAATGTAAATAACATAAATAAAATCGAATACTTTGGTATTATGGCAACTATTCCACCATAAGAATTTATCATCCTTGAATGCATACGGTCATAAACAACACCAACACATAAAAATAGAGCTGCAGACACTAATCCATGACTGATCATCTGAATTATACTTCCCTCTATACCCTGCTGTTGAAGAGTAAAAATACCTAATGTAACAAAACCCATATGTGCAACAGATGAATATGCAATTAACTTTTTCATATCTTCCTGCATCAAGGCAATAAAGGAAGTAAAAATTATTGCTATAACACTTAAAGTATAAATAAGAGGTGTGAATACTTCAGAAGCTACAGGAAATAACCCTAGTGAGAACCTAATAAAACCATATCCTGCCATTTTTAATAAGATTGCAGCTAATAAAACTGAACCGGCTGTAGGAGCTTCAACATGGGCATCTGGCAACCAAGTGTGAACAGGCCACATAGGTGTTTTTACTGCAAAAGAACTAAAGAAAGCTAACCATAATAAATTTTGATATTTAGCATCAATTCCAATTTCATAAAGTTTAACTACATCAGTTGTGCCTGATATCCAGTATATTGAAATGATCGCAACCAGCATCAAGACTGATCCAAGCAAAGTATATAGAAAAAATTTAAATGCTGAATAAACACGTTTTGGACCACCCCAAATACCAATAATTAAAAACATTGGAATTAATCCAGCCTCAAAAAATAAATAAAAAACAACTAAATCAAGTGCACAAAACACACCAATCATGAAACTTTCCATGATTAAAATTGCAATTAAAAAATCTCGTAATCTATTTTTTACTGAATTGTTAACTGAAATGATACAAAGTGGAGTTATAAAAGTTGTTAAGATTATAAATAATATCGAAATTCCATCGACACCTACTTTATAATTAATAAATCCTTCGATCCATGTTCTATCTTCAACAAATTGAAAATCAGATACACTTTGGTCAAAAGATAACCATAAATAAATAGAAATTAAAAAATTAACTATACTTGTAAATAAAGCTACATATTTAGCTGTTGAATTATTTCCATCTTTATCTTTTGTAAAAAATAGAAAAAGAGCTCCTACAGTAGGTAACAAGATTAAAGATGATAAAATTGGAAAGCTCATTATTTAACTATCAAGAAGGTTAATAAAGCAGAAAAACCTAACAACATTACAAAAGCATATTGATAGATAAAACCACTTTGAAATTTATTTGCTTTAATTGAACATTTTTTTATAAAAGAAGAAATTCCATCAGGACCAAATCCATCTATTATAGTTCCATCACAAACTTTCCATAAAAATTTCCCAAATTTTTTCGATGATTTAATAAAGATAACCTCATACAACTCATCGAAGTACCATTTATTAACAAGGAAGTTGTATAAAGGTTTATTCATTGACGCTATTTCATTTGGCAATTCTTTGTTCTTAACAAATAAATAATAAGCGATAGGTATTGATAGGATAACTAAACTAGGTGTTAAAAGTAAAAACCATGTCGGGGGATGATCTGTGCTTAGAGGTTCTAAAAATTTGATTGATTCTAACCAAAAGTAATTGTCACCACTATTTCCAATAAACAAATCTTTAAATAAAACACCTGCAAAAATTGCACCAATAGAAAGCACAAATAACGGAACAAGCATTACCAAAGGTGACTCATGCGTCTCCTCAATTTTAATCTCTTTATTATTATATTCGCCATGAAATGTTTTGAATATTAGTCTCCAAGAATAAACTGACGTTAAAAATGCAGTAACTATTCCAATGCCAGCTGCATAGTAACCTGTTGTATTTCCTTTTAAATATGCAAATTCAATAATTGCATCTTTTGAGTAAAAGCCTGATAAGAAAGGAAAACCTGTTAAAGCAAGAGTTCCGATAATCATTAGAGCATAAGTGTAAGGTAATTTTCTCCATACACCTCCCATGTTATTAATGTTTTGCTCATCTTTAAAAGCATGGATTACTGATCCTGATCCTAAAAATAATAAAGCTTTAAAAAAGGCATGTGTAAATAAATGAAACATAGCTACATTGTAAGCGCCTACACCAGCTGCAAAAAACATATAACCAAGTTGGCTACATGTTGAGTAAGCAATTATTTTTTTAATATCTGTTTGAACTAAAGCTACCGTTGCAGCAAAAAAAGCTGTTGTCATTCCAACTACAGTAATCAAATTTAAAATTACTGGAGAAAATTCATAAATAGGTGAGCATCTAACAACTAAAAATACGCCTGCTGTAACCATTGTTGCAGCATGAATTAGAGCTGAAACTGGTGTTGGTCCTTCCATTGCATCTGGCAACCAAGTATGAAGTAAAATTTGAGCTGATTTACCCATAGCTCCGATAAATAACAATAAACAAACCAAATCTATCGCTTTAACTTCAAAACCTAAGAAGGATAAATTTTTATCTACCACAGTTGGAATTTGCTGGAAAACTTCATCATAATTGACAGTCCCAAACAAATAAAAGACTAAAAAAATACCTAATGCAAAACCAAAATCACCTACTCTATTAACAATAAAAGCTTTGATTGCAGCTGCATTAGCACTCTCTTTTTTAAACCAAAAACCAATTAAAAAATATGAGCAAAGTCCAACACCCTCCCAACCAAAAAATAGTTGAATAAAATTATCTGATGTTACAAGCATTAACATTGCAAATGTAAATAATGATAGGTAAGCCATAAATCTTGGTTTATGTGGATCGTGAGACATGTAACCAATGGAATAAATATGAACTAATGCTGATACAGAAGTAACTACAACCAACATTACAGCTGATAGAGGGTCAATTAACATTGACCAATTAACATCAAGTGAACCTGAATTAATCCAAGTTGCTATAACAATATTTTCTTCATATTGATTAATGATTACCTGATATAAAACAATTATTGATAAAATCGCAGATATAGAGACTAATGCACTAGTTACTATTTCAGAATTTCTATCACCAATGTAACGCCCAAAAAAACCTGAAATAATTGATGCTATTAGTGGAAGAAATAGAATTGAAAGTTCCATTATTATCCTTTCAACTCATCAATTTCTTCAACTCTGATAGTTCCAGAGTTTCTATAGTAAACAACGATTATAGCTAAACCAATCGCAGCTTCTGCAGCTGCTACAGTTAAAATAAATAAGGTAAATACTTGACCAGCTAAATCTCCAAGAAAAATTGAAAAAGCAACTAAATTTATATTTACAGCTAATAAAATCAACTCAATACTCATCAATATAACAATAATATTTTTTCTATTAAGAAAAATTCCAATAACTCCAATTGAAAATATAACAGCGCCTAAAGTTAAATAGTGTCCTAAACCTATCTCAGTCATCTATTTTAACTCCTCTGTTAGAAGCAACTTCTACAACACTTACTCCTTCAGCTCTTTCACGAGAAATTTGTTTTATATAACTTTGTCTTTTGACGTTTGATCTTTGTCTAAAAGTCAGAACGATTGCTCCGACCATCGCAACTAACAAAATCATACCGCTAATTTGAAATACATGTATGTAATCAGTGTATAATATTTGACCTAATGCGTGTGTGTTACTTAAGTCTGAAACTTTTGATGAATTGTTAATATCAAAAATCTCTGGTTTGTATTTCCATCCGCCAATTACAATAATTAGTTCAAAGAAAATGATTGTACTAATAATTAATCCAACAGGAATATGTTTTGAGCTAGCAGCAGAGGCAAACCATTGATTTTTTTGTTGAGCAACATTTAGCATCATTACAACAAAAAGAAATAAAACTGCTACGGCTCCAACGTAAACAATTAACATTATCATACCCAAAAACTCTGCACCAATCATAATAAATAGACAAGAAATACTTATAAAATCTAATATTAAAAAGAAAACTGAGTGGACGGTATTTTTAGATACTGTAACCATTATTGCAGACACAACTGCAATTATAGAAAAAGTGTAGAAGAAAATAGCGTGAGCAATCATTTATCTATGTGAACTATCCGCTTTAATATTAGCGTCTAGAATATTCTCCCATCTGTCACCGTTATCTAATAATTTCTCTTTTGTGTAATATAATTCTTCTCTTGTCTCAGTCGAAAATTCAAAATTTGGACCTTGGACTATAGCATCAACAGGACAAGCTTCTTCACATAGACCACAATAAATGCATTTCATCATATCAATGTCATAACGAGTAGTTTTTCTACTGCCATCTTCTCTTTGAGCAGATTCAATTGTAATTGCTTGGGCTGGACATACAGCTTCACAAAGTTTGCATGCAATACATCTTTCTTCTCCATTTGGATATCTTCTTAAAGCGTGCTCACCTCTAAATCTTGGGCTAATTTTTCCTTTTTCAAAAGGATAATTGATTGTTTTTTTTGGTTTAAATAATTCTTTTATTGCAATGAATAATCCTCCTACAAAATCTACCATGAAAATAGTTTTAAAAAATCTAGATAAATTCATAATTAGTTTGTTGGTAAAAGGTTAAAATAAAATAAATAACTTGCAGTTAAAACAACCCAAGTTAAGGACAAAGGAAGAAACACTTTCCAACCTAATCTCATTAATTGGTCATACCTATATCTTGGTACAATTGCTTTTACTAAAGCAAATAAGAAAAATAAAAATAAAATTTTTAAAATTAACCAAATTGCACCTGGAACTAAAGTAAATGGATAAATATCTATTGGAGATAGCCAGCCACCTAAAAATAATATAGCTCCCATAGCACACATCAATAAGATGTTTGCATACTCACCTAACCAAAACATAGCATACATCATTCCTGAATATTCTGTCTGGTATCCAGCAACTAATTCTGCTTCAGCTTCAGGTAAATCAAAAGGTGGTCTATTGGTTTCAGCTAAAGCAGAGATAAAAAATATTACAAACATTGGAAATAACGGAATTACAAACCATAGATTTTGTTGAGCAATTACGATGTCATTCAAATTCAATGAGCCTACGCACAACAATACATTTATTATAATAACCCCAATAGAAACTTCATATGATACCATTTGAGCTGCAGATCTAATTGCACCTAAGAAAGGATATTTAGAGTTTGAAGCCCATCCTCCCATAATTATTCCATAAACACCTAGAGATGAAACAGCAAATAAATAAAGTATACCGACATTAATATCTGCTAAAACCTGGGTTGCACTAAAAGGTATAACAGCCCACGCAATCAAAGCTAATGTCATAGTAACGATAGGTGCTAATATAAAGATTACTTTGTTTGAGCTTGATGGGATGATTATTTCTTTAAAAATATATTTTAACGCATCAGCTAATGATTGAAGTAATCCAAACGGTCCCACTACATTTGGTCCTTGTCTTTTCTGGACAAAAGCCCAAACTCTTCTATCTAGCCAAACAATCATAGCTACAGAAACTAAAACAGGAACTAACAAAAATAGAATTTTGTATACCTCTTGAAAGACTATATTCAAATATTCCATTTTAACCTTCTGTACCTGTTGATTTTAAATTCATTTTTGCATTATTGCACTCAATCATTGTTTTTGATGATTTAGCGACAACATTGGAAAAATAATAATCTTTAATTTCAATTTTTAAATTTTCATTATTAAAATCAAAATGAGAATTGTTATTATTTTGTTCAGTTTGTTTTTCACTTTGCAATTTTAAATAATTTAACATGCTGCTATCTAGTTCTTCTTTATCATTAAATAATTTTCTATTATTCATGAATTCAGCTAGTTCATTTATTATCTGCCAATCTTCTTTTGCGTCTCCAGGGGGATATGAGGCCTTAAATGCTTTTTGAATTTTTCCCTCTAAATTTGTATAATAACCGTCTTGTTCTGTGTAAGCTGAGCCAGGTAAAATTATATCTGCGCACTCTGCCCCTTTGTCACCATGGCTTCCTTGATAAATAACAAATTCATTTTTTTTAACAAAATTTAAATTATCCTGACCTATTAAAAACACTATTTCAAATATATTTGATTTTAAATCTTCTATTAAATTTGTTTTATTATTTAAAACTCCTAAATCAAAATTTCCTACAGTCGCTGCATCGCAAGATAAAATATTTAAAGGATTCCATTCTTCTGAGAATTTGTTTTTTTTATTTAAAAAGTCTTTTAAATTATTAAACAAATATTGTGCATTTTCTAATCTTAATAAAGACTCACCAATGATTATCATTGGTTTTTTTGCACTTTCTATTTCTTTTGAAAGTTTATGTGTGTCATCTAGAATTTCTTTAATTGTTTTAGTTTGCCCATCTAAACTTTCGTAAGGATAAGTTAGATCTCCACAATCATTTAATGATACAATTCTTGTACTATTATTTAGATATGATTTTCTAATTCTTGCATTTAAAATTGTTGCTTCGTATCTAGGATTGGCGCCCAATAATAAAATTAAATCAGCATCTTCAATTCCATTAATTGAGGAATTAAACAAATAATTTTCTCTTTTTGAAATATTAATATATCTATTATCTGATCTTGATTCATAATTATCAGTTTCAACTGTTCGGTCAAAAAATTCTTTAAAAATGTAAGCAGTTTCCATGTTTGTTAAATCTCCAACAAAACCACATACTTTTTCTTTAGATGTATTTTCTAATTTAGATTTTATTATTTTATAAACTTCTTGCCAAGAAGCTTTCTCAAATTTACCGTTGTATTTAATATATGGAGTATCTAATCTTTGATGAAGCAAACCATCACACGCATATCTAGTTTTATCTGAAATCCATTCTTCGTTAATATCTTCATTTATTATTGGAAGAACTCTTTTTACTTCCCAATCGTATGTATCAACTCTAATATTTGAACCTATTGCATCCATAACATCAATAGTTTCAGTCTTTTTTAATTCCCATGGTCTCGCTTCAAAAACATAAGGTTTTGATGTCAAAGCTCCAACAGGACATAAATCAACTACATTGGCAGATAATTCTGATTGCATTGATTGCTCAAGATATGTTGTAATTTGCATATCCTCACCTCTACCTATAGCACCAAGCTCTGGGACTCCTGCAACTTCAGTGGCAAATCGCACACATCTAGTACAATGTATGCATCTTGTCATTTGAGTTTTGATTAATGGTCCCATATTTTTTTCAGGAACTGCTCTTTTGTTTTCTTTAAATCTTGATTTATCTACCCCATAAAACATTGATTGATCTTGAAGATCACACTCACCACCTTGGTCACATACAGGACAATCTAGAGGATGATTTGCTAGCAAAAATTCCATTACACCTTTTCTAGCCTTTTCAACTAAACTTGTGTTTGTTTTAATATTCATTCCTTCGGCAGCAGGCATTGCGCATGATGCAATAGGTTTCAGTGATTTCTCCATTTCCACCAAACACATTCTACAATTTCCAGCTATAGATAATTTTTCATGATAACAAAATCTAGGTATCTCAACTCCTGCTTTTTCACAGGCTTGAAGAACTGTTAGTCCTTCTTCAACTTCTACATCAATGTCATTTACTTTTAATTTAAGCATTTTTTTTATCTAATAAATGTTGATCAACCAAATAAGGTATATTATTTTTTTTCTGAACAATTGGGTCCAAATTGTTTCTTTCTTGAATTTCTTTTTTAAAATGTCTTAATAAACCTTGAACTGGCCATGAAGAACCTTCTCCAAATGCACAAATTGTATGACCAGCGATTTGGGTTGTTACATCTCCTAACATGTCAACTTCATCTTTAGTTGCATCGCCTTTTGCCATACGCTCAAGCATTCGCCACATCCATCCAGAACCTTCTCTGCAAGGTGTACATTGTCCACAACTTTCATGTTTGTAAAATCTAGCAATTCTCGCCATACATTTAATAATGTCTTGATCTTTATTGATAACCACTATTCCTGCTGTTCCTAATCCACTTTTTTCTTCGACACACGCATCAAAATCCATCTTTAATGTTTCGCATCTATCTTTTGGAATTAGAGGCATAGAAGATCCACCAGGTATTACAGCTTGTAAATTATCCCATCCACCAATCACTCCACCAGCGTGAACTTCTATTAATTCTTTTAGAGGAATACTCATTTCCTCTTCTACATTACACGGATTATTAACATTTCCAGAAATACAGAATATTTTAGTACCTGTATTTTTTTCTCTTCCTAAAGAAGCAAACCATTTTGCTCCTCTTCTTAGAATAGTTGGTACCACAGCAATCGTTTCAACATTATTAATTATAGTTGGGCATCCATATAAACCAATCAAAGCTGGGAAAGGTGGTTTTAATCTTGGTTGACCTTTTTTACCCTCTAAACTTTCAAGTAATGCCGTTTCTTCACCGCAAATATATGCTCCTGCACCATAGTGGATATAAATATCTAAATCCCACCCAGTTCCAGCTGCATTTTTTCCTAATAGTTTTTTCTCATAAGCCTCATCAATTGCAGCTTGGAGTTTTTGACCATCAACGAAATATTCTCCTCTAATATATATGTAGCAGACGTTTGCTTGAACTGCGTATGATGCTATTAGACAACCCTCTATTAATTTATGAGGTTCAAATCTTAAAATATCTCTATCTTTACAAGTGCCTGGTTCAGACTCATCACCATTAATAACCAAATAATGTGGTCTTGATCCAACTTCTTTTGGTGCAAATGACCACTTTAAACCTGTAGGAAATCCTGCGCCACCTCGACCTCTAAGCTGAGACTCTTTAATTTCATTAATAATCCAATCTCTTCCTTTTTCAGTAATTTCTTTAGTGTTTACCCAATCACCTCTTGATTGTGACGCTGCAACATCAGAGCCTTTATCGTTGTATAAATTTTGAAAAATTCTATCTTGATCTTTAAGCATTTTTTAAATCTGTTAGTGTTTTTCTATTGTTCTCTGGCTCATTATTAATTCTTCCTCTGTATGAACCTGGTTTTGGAGTTTCTCCATTTAAAATTTTATCTAAAATCTCAGATGTTTTTTCTTTATCAAGATCTTCGTAATAATCATCATTTATTTGCATCATAGGAGCGGTCACGCATGCACCAAGACACTCTACTTCCATCCATGAACAACTCTTATCGCTTGATAATTCACATTCATTTTCAGAAATTTTTTCCTTACAAGCTTCAACCAATTTATTTGCACCTCTAATCATACATGGTGTTGTGGTACATACTTGAACAAAATATTTTCCAACAGGTGATAGATTGTACATTGTGTAGAAAGTAGCCACCTCATAAACTTTTATATAAGACATGTCTAAAAACTTAGCGATATACTTCATTGCAGCTAATGGTATCCAATTATTATTTTGTCTTTGAGCAATATAAAGTAAGGCCATCACAGCACTTTGTTGTTTTCCTTTTGGATATTTTGCAACAATATTATTTGCTGCCTCTAAAGAGGAAGCATTAAATTCAAAACTTTCTGGTTGATCTTTTGCTGGTTTTCTTAAACTCATCTATCCACCTCACCAAAAACAATATCTAATGAACCTAGAACAGCTGGTACATCTGCTAACATGTGTCCTTTAATTAAATAATCCATTGATTGCAAATGTGAAAATCCTGGTGCTCTAATCTTGCATTTGTAGGGTTTGCTCGAACCATCAGAAATTAAATAAACTCCAAATTCTCCCTTTGGTGCCTCAACAGCTGTATAAATTTCGTCCTTAGGTACTCTATAACCCTCTGTAAATAATTTAAAATGATGAATTAACGCTTCCATTGATTGTTTAATATCTTTTTTTGATGGTGGACTAATTTTACCATCTAATGATTTAATTGGACCTTTTTCCATTTTAGATAAACATTGTTTAATAATAGAAACACTTTCTTTCATTTCTTCAATTCTGCATAAATATCTATCGTAGCAATCACCATTTTTTCCAACTGGTATTTTAAAATCTAAATCCTCATAACAATCATAAGGTTGAGATTTTCTTAAATCCCAAGGCACACCTGATCCTCTAATCATAACTCCTGAAAACGAATAATCTAAAGCATCCTCTTTACTTACAATTCCAATATCGACGTTTCTTTGTTTAAAAATTCTATTGTCTGTTAAGAGACTTTCTAAATCATTAATCACTTTTGGAAACGTATCGCAAAAGTTTGAGATATCTTCCTCTAAACCTTTTGGTAAGTCTTGATGAACACCACCGGCTCTAAAGTAGTTGGCGTGTAATCTTGATCCAGAAGCTCTTTCGTAAAAAGTCATTAAAGTTTCTCTTTCTTCAAAACCCCAAAGTGATGGGGTTAAAGCGCCAACATCAAGTGCTTGGGTTGTTACGTTAAGAATATGACTTAATATCCTTCCTATTTCACAAAAAATAACTCTTATATACTGAGCTCTAATCGGCACATCTATTTTAAGAATTTTTTCTACAGCAAGAGCAAAGGCATGTTCTTGATTCATTGGAGCTACATAATCCAAACGATCAAAATAAGGAACAGCTTGCATGTATGTCTTGTTTTCAATTAATTTTTCTGTACCTCTATGTAGTAAACCTATATGTGGGTCTGCTTTTTCAACAACCTCGCCGTCTAATTCTAATATTAATCTTAATACACCGTGAGCTGCTGGATGTTGAGGACCAAAGTTTAGATTTAAATTTTTAATTTTTTTTGTCATTATTTTCTATTTCTTCTTTAATATATTGTGTTCCTTCCCAAGGACTCTCGTAATCAAAATTTCGATAATTTTGTTCTAGTTTAACTGGTTCGCTGATTACTTTTTTTTGATCTTCGCTGTATCTAACTTCAGAGTGACCAGTTAAAGGAAAATCTTTTCTTAAAGGATGTCCTTCAAAACCATAATCTGTAAGTATTCTTCTTAAGTCAGGATGATCTTTGAAATTTACACCATACATATCAAAAACTTCTCTTTCCATCCAATTTGCAGCGGGAAAAACACTCGTCAAAGAAGGTATAACTTCATTTTCAGAAATAGAATATTTTAGAACTAGTCTTTGATTAAATTCATGACTTAAAAATAAGTAAACTACTTGAAATCTTTGATTATTTTCAGGATAATCTACAACTGTAATATCTATTAACTGTCGAAATTTTGTATCTAAATTAGTTTTTAAGAATAAAATTACATCTAAAAAATCATCTTTATCTGTTTCTAGATAAATTTGATTATGTTTTATTTCTGAATTGTTAATTTTCGTTGTTAACTCAGAATTAATTTTTTTTTCTAGATCCTGTAAACTATTCATGGCTATCTTATAAAAGATCCTTTTTTTCTAATTTTTTTTTGTAATTGCAAAATTCCATATAATAATGCCTCTGCTGAAGGAGGGCATCCTGGAACATATACATCAACCGGAACTATACGATCACACCCTCTAACAACTGAATAAGAATAATGATAATAACCTCCACCATTAGCACAGCTACCCATAGAAATTACATATCTAGGTTCTGGCATTTGATCATAAACTTTTCTTAAAGCTGGTGCCATTTTATTTGTCAATGTTCCAGCAACAATCATTACATCTGATTGTCTTGGTGATCCACGTGGAGCAGCTCCAAACCTTTCTAGGTCATATCTGGGCATTGCTGTTTGCATCATTTCGACTGCACAGCATGCAAGACCAAAAGTCATCCAATGCAAAGAACCAGATCTGGACCAATTAATTAAATTATCCAACGATGTCGTTATAAAACCATTTTTACTAAAGTCTTTAGCAAGTTGTTTAAACTCTTCAGGAACTTGTTCTATTTTATCGTTCATTAAATTAATTTTATTCCCAATCTAGAGCGCCTTTTTTCCATTCATAAATGAAACCAACTGTTAGTATGAATAGAAAAATCATCATTGATGAAAAACCTAATAGACCAATGTTTCCTAATGATATTGCCCATGGAAATAGAAAAGCAATTTCAAGATCAAATATGATAAATAGAATTGCAACTAAATAAAATCTTACATCAAACTCCATTCTAGAGTCTTGAAATGGTTCGAAACCACATTCATATGCAGACAATTTTTCTGGATCAGGTTTTTTTGGAGAAAGTAAAAAATTTAATACTACAAAAGCAACACTTAAACCAAGAGCGATAACTAAAAATAGAATAATTGGCAGGTAATCTTTTAAAAATTCAGATAACATGGAAATCTATATATCAGTTTTTATCTTATGTTGAAGTGAAGATAAGTCACATTTTATTAATATTAACAGACAGTTTATTGGGAAAAAGTGGCGGGAGTGAAGGGACTCGAACCCTCGACCTATCGCGTGACAGGCGATCGCTCTAACCAACTGAGCTACACCCCCACTTAATTTGTTTGGTGGGCAGTAAAGGACTCGAACCTTTGACCCCCTCGGTGTAAACGAGATGCTCTACCAACTGAGGCCCTACCCTAAACCAAATTATTACTTCAAAAAGTACCGTCCTACTACAATAAACGTACACTTTAATCAATAGTAAGTATATCAAATAATATGCTAAGAAAAAGTGATTATTAAATATCAAGTGTGTCGTGAGAGTGTCGAGAAATTATGTTGAACAAAATTCTAAATAAAGGCATTGAGATTCCTAAAATTAATTCTGTAGTACCTTGAATCATATTCCATTGAAATGACTCTCTACGTGGCTCTAATGGACTCTTAAACACTATGTTTTGACTAGGGGTATATGCGGGGTGCACTGGGTGGGTGGTGGTATACTATAGATGCTTATATTTTAAATTAGTAATTCACTCTGTTAACCAGATTATATTCCAAATAAATTCTTAGGTATAACTTAGGAGTGTTAACCACAATAATCTAGTTAACAGTTTTGTTCTGAGAGTAGATGGGGGATACTATATACACCCTAAGATATGGCCAAGAGATATCACTTTATTAATGGTATAGATGTAAACCTAGCTTCTTTAACAGCATTAAGCATAGTATCTATAATGAATTTATCATTCTTACTCTCAACAATAAATGAGTCATGAACACTTAGTACAGGTATTAATTCCCCATTACACTCTTTAATAACATTTCTAGCTATCTCACTGTCCTGAAACTGAAATTTTAAAGCACACTTAGAATAAATATAACTTGATATCTTAGGGTTCATTTTCCTAAATATATCCAACCTTCTCTCAACTTCTTTTTTACTAGGTTTTCTTCCTGCAAGCTTACCTTCTTTATACTGTGAAAGTAATTCCACGTTTAAGTTATTAAAATTCTTACAGTTTAAAGCTATCTGTATTATAGCTTTATTAACCTTTCTTTCGGTATCTGGAATTCCTTTAAGTAAGTATGGATCATTTGAATATGTGTTCTCTTCAAAAAAATTTAGTCCTAACTCGCTATAAATTTGATGGATAATAAGTGATGAATAATCACGTTCTACTGTTTTATTATTATTAATCTTAATATACTTTCTTAACTTTGAAGGTACATTAAGCCACCATGGGCCATAAAATCTACCACCAAGGTTAAGCTTTTGATTAAACACTCTGTAATAATTTTTGTTTTTATAATTTATAGAGTTGGTTTTTAAATACTCATCTACAGTTTTATTCTTAGCTAGAGATATCTTTGTCCGAGAAAGATGAGAATTATAGCTTTGGCAGTCTCTTCTGATTTCATCTGTATAATTATTATCTATGTAATCTTCAAGGCTTTTCTCTGTGTTTTTAAGACGTATTACCTCAGGGTCTATTTTAAATAAATATTCTCTTTTAATATGGTTTTTTCTTATAAGGTTTAAAAACTTAATAGAAGGTTTTATCCTAGATCTAAGTCTGAATATTTTTTTATTTCTGCTTGGAGAACTTTTTTTGTGATTAATAAAATTATTTTTAGTTAATAACTCAATAACTTTTAACATTTTACGATATGATATGCTTAGAGGGTTATATCTTAAAATTGCCTTATAGAAATTGTGATCTCTAGAATAATAAACGTACTCCCCTCTCCTATTTAAAAATAGTAGGATTAAATTCGCTGCTATACAGCTTAAGTGATTATAATATTTGTCATATTTAGAGCCAATTAAACCCAATTCTTCTGATAAATTAAATAAAAAACTACTTGGGTGTGATTGTCTAGATAAGTGCAAATTAATATCGAGCTCGATATCATCTTTAAAATTATGCCTTTTTAGATCCACAAAAAATAAAATGGTAATTAAAACTGATAGTTCAATATTAACAATTTAATTTTTTAAAAATATATCTAAATAGACTCAGTATTAAGGATTTGATATTATACATCATGTCAAAAAAAGACAGTTTATTAGGATCTATATTCAAAGGAGCTATAGATTTGACAGCTACTACCGTGAAGGTTGCGTACGATGTCAGTGAAGAAATTGTTAAAAAAGGTTATGAAGTAGCAACATCAAAAGAAGCAAAGAAATTATATAAAAGCACTGGAAATTATGTGTCTGAACTACTTTCTTTTAAACCTCCGTCTACAGAAAATCTCACTAAGCAGAAACTTGTTAATTACCTAACAATTGAGGATGAACATATTAAAGATACTTACAATTCAATTTCAAAAAAATACAAAAAAATAAAAAAACATATTGTTAAATATGATTTATTTGAAATTCACTGGAGATCAATCAGTACTCAAATGGTTTTTGGTGCTTTAGCAAAAACACAAGATCCAGTTACGTATACTGAAATTAAAGATTATTTGATATTAGAAATACTTGAAACAGAACCAGAAATTATAAGGTTACAAAAGTACTTATATTCCAAAGCGTACACTAATGGGGGGTCAGAAATTTCAAGAATATTCAATAAGGAATGTTTTAACAACAAATTGCCAGAAGAAGCGATTGATGAACTTGATAGAGGTTTTGCATTTATACATGATGCAATGGTGCATGGTCTAAATGTAAAGTTAAAATAAATTTTAATGAGTAAAGTTACTTACTTAAATAGTCATTTAAACAAATTTAGACCCAAAAAAAGTCCACCTAAAATAAAAATTAAGTATGAAGAAATAGATGGAATATTTCATACAGGAGGAAGGTTTGGAATGACAGAAGAAGTACAGAAAATTTTAATAAAATCGTTTAAAGAGAAAAAAAGTTTTAAAGAAGTACAAGGTTTAATAAATGGCAAAGTCGATAAGGTTTTGCTCTACTCATTGATAACTCTTTATTGGACTGCATTTAATATTTATTACTACAACGAACAATTTGAGGATATTATAAGTGACTGTTTGAACTGTATCGATGAAAACATGCCTTTATTAGAAAGCCCTAGGTATTGTAGAAAAGTATATTTTTATATTAATTCTCCAAATCTTGTTAATCAAAGTAAGATAACTTAAAATATTGTTAATGTTAGAAAAAATACAAGATGCAACAG
This sequence comes from Candidatus Pelagibacter sp. HIMB1506, assembly GCF_052047935.1. Lineage (NCBI taxonomy): Bacteria > Pseudomonadati > Pseudomonadota > Alphaproteobacteria > Candidatus Pelagibacterales > Candidatus Pelagibacteraceae > Candidatus Pelagibacter > Candidatus Pelagibacter sp. HIMB1506. The sequence goes on from NZ_JBNAIS010000001.1 coordinate 611,916, forward strand.
ACTCATCTCTAAAGTACGGAAAAAAATTAATTAGAAAAAAAGCAATTGAGAATATCAAAGAGAAACTTGAATTTGCTCAGAAAAAAGAAACTGATTTTACCAAAGAAGAAATGCGTAAAATGATAGCTAAAGAAGAAAACAAAATACTAAAGGGGCTAGGTACCAAAGGTGCTTTAACAGCTATACTTGCAATGTTTGGTATTGCTAATTTTTAGATGCTGAAGTTTTTCACAAAACAATTTTTGTACGGCCGTATTTATCTGTGGTTGAAGGAAAGAATTGGTGGAATTTTAATGTTAGTAATAACATTATTTCTAATAGTTTATATTCATAATGAATATTTAAAGTATGTTGAGTATAAAACTAAATTTGAAAAAAGTTATATTGGACTATCATTTGTTATTAAAAATATATTAATTATTATAACAGCAGGAAGTTATTTTTATTTTTATTTTTTCCTAAACAAGGCAAAACAAACAATTAAAAAAGTTGAAAACGTTACATCAGCTAATAACAATAAAGATAAAAATGATATGGTCAAGTCACTAGATGAATTTTTAAATGATGAAGAGCTAAAATGAAAAGAATATTTTCAGTTATTTGTTTAATCTTTATCCTTAATGTAAGTGCACACGGTATAGATATAAATAAATTAGATAAATTAAACTCAAGCCAAATTAATACTGCCTTAAGTGGAAAAAAACTTTCTGGATTTTACTTAGTTCAAAAAACTAGATACTTCGAAACTTACTTTAGAAATAAAGATTATGAATTTAATCACGGAGGAAAATTATCTAAAGGAAAATGGAAAACAAAAGGTAATAAAATATGCATAAGATTTGATGACGAATTTAGCTATGAGTGCTCAGATCTTTTTAGTAGAACAAATAATGGTGAAAGATTTTATTACTATGTTACTGACAATAAAGTTTATGCAGGCTCTGGAATAATTGGAAATGCAAAACAAATAAGTTCTAATTCAAAAGATGTAACGCTTAGCTGTTCTTCTCAAAAAGGCTTAAAAGCATCCATAATTATAAATGAAAATTCTAATAAAATTATTTTTAATGGATTTAGAGTTAAAACAAAAATTCAATGGGGCACAAAAGTAAAATTTAAGCATCCTGATCCAAATAAATTTAACCCTAAACTATCAAATGATAATGAGGTAGTCCTAGATAGAGTGACTGGAGAACTAACTTTTCCATTATCTTCATCTGATTTTGATCATATATTTACAAAAATATTTATTTGCAAAAAATCTCAAGCTTTATTTTAATGCAGAAACAAATTAATATTGTAATCAAGTCTCAGATTGATGAAACAACTTAAAGCATTTTTTGATAAAAAGATTTCTGTGGTAGAATTCGATAATCAAATACCTAAGCTAGTTGAAAATTTCCCATCAGATATTTCAGTATTAATCAAACTAAGAATTAAGGAAGATTATATTGAGGCAACTCTTACAAAAAATCCAAATAAGAACACTAAAGAAAGATGGGAATGGGATTTAAATAGTGATGCTTATGAAGATTTGGAAGATTACTTCCAAACTATTAACTAGATGATGGAGCTAAATAAAAAACTAGACGAGTTAATTAAACATTCTACTAGTAATAATAGAGCTCTACCTATGAATTGGTGTGAGATTGAAAGAATAATTCAGTTAAATAAATTGCCGAAACATTGTTACCATCATTACTGCTGTTATGTATTAGCTTATGCTCACGCATTTAACTTTAAACAAAAAATTGAAAGATTTCATAAGCAATTACAATACGGAGTATTTTGGTCTCATAATCCAAAAGCATATGAGGAATTAAAAGATTATTTGATAAAATTAAAAAGAGAAGATTGGCTCTATAAATGGCCAGATACAGAAAGCTCATACACACCTAGAATAAAATTAAATAGCTAGATGTCTCTTACTTACAAAAATGCTGATCCTTTAATCCATGGAGCAGTTAAAAATCTAACCTGTATTACTAGGGTAAATAAGCAACCTCATCATGAAGAGCAATACTATTATATATTTTGGGTATCCCATATTAATAAAGTTCATATTTCTGGTGGATTAAATAAAACTGAAGTTATTGAAAGATTTAAAATTTCAGCAGAGGAATTTGATGATAAGCTAGAGTTAAATGAATTTTTTTGTAAAGTGTGCAATAACGAAAGTGATACGGCTTTTTCAAGGCTTGCTAAAACAGGAGATAAAACTTGTATAAATTGTTTAAATAAATGAAAGTAAAAACAAAAAAAAATAGAAAAAAACCTAAAAAAAAATTAAATAACGAAATAATTCAAAAACAAAATCATAAGTACAGATTTGCATTAATAGGAGTGGCTATTGTGATGTTTGTTGCTTTACTTCACGCTGGTCAATTAAACTTACTATCTAGTCAACTTAGTCTATTATTTAATGCAGCTTTTTATATTGTTATTGGATTAGCAGGTTTATTTTTTTTGTTAGCCAATATTGGAATTGTTTTTCAAATGATAATATTTGTAATTTTTGCAGGGATGTTTTTTGTTATTTTAGAAAAAATATTAAGATATTATGGCCTAATTTTTTAATGCTTGAAGTAATTATAACAATAGAACTTGTAGCTCTTGCTTATTCAATATATTCTAGTAGCCAATGAAGCGTAAGAGGAAAAAAAGTTCTGAATTTCCATTAACATTTTTAATTATGATGGTGGGAATAATAATAATTGCGCTTCTAAATCCAGATAATTTTTTAAAACCTTTTATTGATATGGGTAAATCTTTAGGAGTTTTATTTGGAGTTATATGTATTGCTTTTATATGGGATCACTTGAGTAATAGATAAATTCTAAGTTTTTATGAATTAATTTTAATTATTGATTCATTCACAGAAATAGAATTTCCGTTTATTTTGATTAAATTTTTTTTATCTTCTAAAGAGATAGAAAGCAATTTTTCTAATATTATTTGTTCTCTATTGAAGACTATACCTTCAGAATTAAATACATCTTTATTAACACCCTGTCTTTTTTTAACATTTAAAATTAATAATGACTGAAATACTGCACTTCCCCCTGTATTATTCCAGGTCTTTATGACCATAGATCCATTGTCTGTAGCCCCAACAAATTCATAAATGAAATAACCGTTACCTTCTTTATAATCAAATCTTACTCTTGCTTTATCATTGTTTACTTCTGTTTTATAATTATCTAAAAGTGAATATTGGTTTGTATCAAACGAGTCTTTAAGGTTAATAGAAATAATCACATCATTACTAGTACCATCAACTACCTTAGGCAGAAAATCTTTTATAAGACTAGGATGAACAGGTTTCATTTTGTATGATAAATATTTTTCAAGACAAAATTTAATTTTCTCAAAATCATCCGTGTTACTATTACATACTGTATCAAGTGAATTTGCGATTTTTGTTTCTTCTAACTCTTTAAGGGCTTCCTCTAAAGAACGTTCAGCAGGTGGATAGTCTGGGTTTGCGTCCAGAGAACTTCTATAATACAAGATAGCTCCATTTAAATATCCATTTCTCCTAAGTGAATGTCCTTTTTGTAAAAGTACACTTTCATCTGTCGAATCTTCTTGTATTTTTATTAATTTACCGCTTTCCCATGTACCCTTAAATTCTTTTCCACGTATTATAATTAGTGTTCCAAAGCCGTTTTTCTTTCCATCTTTATATTTTCCATAAAAAATTTCTGTGTTGTCATACACAAAAGGATTACTGGCTGTTTCAAAAAATCCTAGACCATCTTTAAACTGACCTACAAATTGTTCTCCTGTTGGTAACGTTAATTTACCTTCACCGTCCTCCTTGCCGTTTTTCCATTCTCCTTCATAGATAAGACCTTTTTGATATTCTATAGAACCAAAACCATGTTTCTTATCTTCTTTCCATCCACCCGTATAAGTGAAACTAATTAAGTCTTTATCTATAAGAGTACCTTGTCCATGCTTTTTATCATTTTTCCATTCACCAACATATTCTGCAAAAGGATAGATTTTTAATGTTCCCTTGCCTTCACGTTTTCCATTTTTTAAATCCCCAGAATATTCATCTCCATTGGGATAAACCTTTGTACCTGCAAAACTATTGTTGAATAGAAAAAAGGTAATGATGAAAAAAATTTTAAGGAATATTTTCATAAAACAATCATTAACAAATTCTCTAAAAAAGTCTAATTTTCCAATAATTAAATATTTAGTAATCTATCTAAAATGATTAGTTAGACTTTTGTTAAAGAATTCTATAAATTTATAATGTGTTAAGATTACTTAAAATTATTGCGATTATAACATTACTAAATGGTTGTGCTGACGTCACAACACAACAATCATCTCTTGGAGAGTATGGACAATTTTTTGAAAAACAAACAAGATTATACGGTAGTCCAGCTGTTGAAATAGTAAGTAAAACTCCAAAATCAATATCTTTCTGGTTTAAACAAGTTTATGTAAAATTATCTGAAGCAACCAACGCGGCGCAATATCATTGTAATAAAAATGGTAGAGATGCAGTTTTAATTAAAGAAGAATATTTAAATAATGCTGTAACCAAAGCCTATTTTGAGTGCAAGTAAAATATTTAAAGTTACTTATCTAATTTGACTGCCACATCTTTAACCTTAAGATTATTATAAGTTTTTAGTAACATTCTCGGATCAGAGTGTCCTGCAATTAACATTGTTTCGGCAACTGATAATTTTTTATATAACATAAAATTAGTTAACGATTGCTTTCTCAAATCATGGAAGTGTGCATCCTTTATTCCATAATAATCACAAAGCTTTTTAAACTGTTTGCTTAAAGCATTTCCTGTAATATTAAATGGTAGTTCAGCATTATTTAATAACGATACTGCTTTTAATGTTAAAGGAATAGTTCTTGGTTTCGTTTTTGCAATAGGTATGAACAATGTGTTTCCGTTTATATGTTCAGGTTTAATTCTTAATATCTCACCTTGTCTCATTGCTGTCTCCAAGGCTATCTGAATTATTAATCTTAGTTTAGGAGAGGCTCTATTACCTTTAATAAGTTTATCCAATTCTTGATCGGTAAATCTTCTGTTTCTTGGTTCTGCTTTCTTAGGTCTCCTAATACAAAGAACTGGATTTTCTACAGAATAACCCCACTCTTTTTTAAATGTCGTATACATACTTGATAAAACATCAAGTCTACGATTAATAGTACCTGCCGTTAACTCATTAGCCCGTTTATTTTTATATTTATTTATGGTGTCTGGTACTATTCTATTAATAGGAAAGGTAGCCCAATCTTCTTTTAGGAAATTTAAAATCGTACATTTTTCATCAGAGTAGCTTTTTTTTAAAACTGATATCTCTTCAATGTATCTCTGGGCAACTTCCTGAAAGTTAGGAAATTTTATTCTGGCTATCCCCGCCTCTTCTCTTCTTAACTTGACCTCTATTATTTCTGCCCATCGTTTTGCATCAGTCTTTGATACAAAAGATTTAATTATACTTGGATGACCATTTATACGGACAATTGCCTGCCATTTTCCATAATGTTTTCTTACTGTCGCCATGCTTTAATCCTTTCTTTTTGGATCAAAGTGTGTCGTCAGAGTGTCGGAAAGTTTCTTGAGTTAAATTTTGGTGGGCAGTAAAGGACTCGAACCTTTGACCCCCTCGGTGTAAACGAGATGCTCTACCAACTGAGCTAACCGCCCCAAAACAGAGCTACTTATTACATCAACACTTAAATAAAGTAAATTAATTATTATTGAATACTAGCTTGAGATTTATCATCTTTTTTAGCTAAATCTACCTCAACCCATTCTGTAGGTTTAAGTTCTTTAGTTAAAGCAATTTTAATTACCTGGTCAGCATATTCAACTGGTGTAATTTTAATATCATCTATAATCTTCTTGGGCATATCCACTAAATCTTTTTCATTTTCTTTTGGTATCAAAACTTCTTTAATTCCAGCTCTATGAGCAGCTAGTAATTTTTCTTTAAGGCCACCTATTGGTAATACTTGACCTGTTAATGTTACTTCACCAGTCATCGCAACATCTCTTCTCACAGGTATATTTGTAATTGATGAAACAATTGAAGTGACCATTCCTATTCCAGCAGATGGACCATCTTTTGGTGTAGCTCCTTCTGGTACATGAATGTGAAAATCTTTTTTCTCAAATAGAGGTGGAATGATTCCATACTCTAGACATTTTGATCTAACAAAAGATTTTGCAGCTTTTACAGACTCTTGCATCACATCACCTAGCTTACCAGTAATTTGCATTCTACCTTTACCAGGCATAGTTACTGTTTCAATTTTTAAAATTTCCCCGCCGTACTCAGTCCAAGCAAGTCCAGTTACAATACCAACTCTATTTTCAGATTCTAATTCACCAAATTTAAATTTAGCTACACCAAGAAAATCAGATAAATTTTTATTATTAATTTGGACTTCTTTTTCTTCACCCGCTACAATTTTCTTAACAACTTTTCTAGCAAGTTTAGAAATTTCTCTTTCTAAGTTTCGAACTCCTGACTCTTTTGTGTATCCTCTAATTACTTCTTTTATGATGTCGTCGTCCAATTTCATTTCTTTTTCTTTAACACCATTATCTTTAATTTGTTTAGGAAGTAGATATTTGTTAGCTATACTAATTTTTTCATCCTCTGTATAACCAGCCAATCTTATTACTTCCATTCTGTCTAATAATGGAGGTAATATGTTTAGAGTATTTGCTGTTGTTACAAACATTACATCAGATAAATCATAATCAACTTCTAAATAATGATCGTTAAAAGTTGTATTTTGCTCTGGGTCTAACGCTTCTAATAGCGCTGATGATGGATCACCTCTATAATCATTTCCAATTTTGTCTATCTCATCTAGTAAAATCAGAGGATTTTTTGTTCCAGCTTTTTTCATCATTTGAATTATTTTACCTGGTAATGATCCGATATAAGTTCTTCTGTGCCCTCTTATTTCTGCTTCGTCTCTCATCCCACCTACGGACATTCTAACAAATTCTCTGTTAGTTGCTTTTGCGATAGATTTACCTAAGGATGTTTTACCAACACCAGGAGGACCAACTAAACATAATATTGGGCCTTTAATTTTTTCCATTCTTTTTTGAACAGCTAAAAATTCTATTATTCTTTCTTTAACTTTCTCTAGTCCAAAATGATCTTTATCAAGAATATTTAATGCCTTCGTTAAATCGATATCAACTTCACTTTTCTTGTGCCAAGGTAGTTCCGTCATCCAATCAAGGTAGTTTCTAACCACTGTTGCTTCAGCTGACATTGGGCTCATGTTCTTCAATTTTTTAAGCTCTTGTAGACATTTCTTTTCAACTTCTTTTGGCATTTTTGCTTTTGTGATAGCTTTATTTAAACTAGTTGTTTCGTCTTTGCCGTCTTCAATCTCACCAAGTTCTTTTTGAATAGCTTTAAGTTGTTCATTTAAGTAATATTCTCTCTGGGTTTTCTCCATTTGAGTTTTAACTCTTCCTCGAATTCTTTTCTCTACTCCAATTATGCTTGTTTCGTTCTCCATAATTTTAATTATGGCGTTTAATCTCTTTTTAACATCAACGGTTTCAAAAATTTGTTGTTTTTCTGAAATTGTAGCTGTGATGTGTGAGGCAATATTATCAGCTATTTGAGAAGGATCTTTTAACTGCTTAATTGTATTTATTGTTTCGTTCGAAATTTTCTTATTTATTGAAGTTAACTTTTCTAATCTTCTTAAAGCAGTAGCTGCTAAAGGAAATAAATCTTCTTCTTTTGGCAAAATATCATTGAAATATGTATAGTCGCACGTAATAAACTTCTCGTTATCTTTAAAATCTAAAATTTTAACCCTTTTAATACCTTCTACTAAAACTTTTACAGTTCCATCAGGTAATTTTAATAATTGTAAGATGCTTCCTTCACAGCCATACATAAATACGTCTGTTTTTTTAGGATCATCGATCTCTGAATTTTTTTGAGTTACAAGAATAATTTTCTTATCTTTTTTCATTACCTCATTAAGTGCAGAAATAGATTTATCTCTTCCTACAAACAGGGGAATTACCATGCTTGGGAAGACCACAATGTCTCTTAAAGGTAATAACGGCAATGATATTTTAACATCCATGGGAACAATATGGATATTATATATTATATTGCAATAGGTTTTTGTTACTTATTAAGGATATTAAGCCGCTGATGTTTTGCCAGACTTAGATTTATTTTCGCCTTTAGAATGAACTAAAATCGGTTGCGATTGACCTTTTGCAGCTCCTGCATCAACAATTACTTCTTCAATATTGTCTTGACTTGGAAGGTCATACATAGTTTTTAATAAAATATTTTCTAATATTGATCTCAATCCTCTTGCTCCTGTTTTTTTGCTAATTGCTTTTTGAGCTATTTCTTTGAGAGCATTTTCTTTAAATGTTAATTTCGCTCCATCTAACTTAAATAATTCTTGATATTGTTTAGTTAAAGAGTTTTTTGGTTCTTGTAAAATTTTGATCAATGATTTTTCATCTAAATCCTCAAGAGTTGCTATCATTGGTAGTCTTCCAATAAACTCTGGTATCAATCCAAATTTTAATAAATCCTCAGGCTCTAGTCCCTTCATCCACTCTCCTGTTTTCTTGTCTTGAGTGTTTTTTACGTCTGCTCCAAAACCAATTGAAGTACCTTTGTCTCTTTGAGAGATAATCTTGTCTAATCCAGCAAAAGCACCTCCACAAATAAAAAGAATATTTGTTGTGTCTACTTGTAAAAATTCTTGTTGAGGATGTTTTCTACCTCCTTGAGGTGGAACACTTGCAACAGTTCCCTCCATTATTTTTAATAGAGCTTGCTGAACTCCTTCTCCAGATACATCTCTTGTAATAGATGGGTTCTCAGATTTTCTACTAATCTTATCAACTTCGTCGATATACACTATTCCTCGTTGTGCTTTTTCAACATTATAATCTGAAGCCTGGAGTAATTTTAAAATAATATTTTCAACGTCTTCACCAACATATCCTGCTTCAGTCAAAGTTGTTGCATCTGCCATTGTAAATGGAACATCTAAAATTCTAGCAAGAGTTTGTGCTAATAAAGTTTTACCACAACCAGTTGGACCAACTAATAAAATATTGGATTTAGATAATTCTACATTCTTACTAGTTTTATTTTCATAATTAAGTCTTTTGTAATGATTGTGTACAGCTACCGACAGAACTTTCTTAGCATGTGCTTGACCAATTACATAATCATCTAGCACTGTGCAAATTTCTTTTGGAGAAGGAAGACCGTCTTGATGTTTAACAAAAGTATCTTTGCTTTCCTCTTTTATAATATCCATACAAAGCTCAACACATTCATCACAAATAAATACAGTTGGACCTGCAATTAATTTTCTAACCTCGTGTTGGCTCTTTCCACAAAAAGAACAGTAAAGAATATTTTTATTATTTGTACTCATAATTTTTTAAACGAATCAATTTCATTACTTTATTATAGATGACTCATACTAATCAAGTTTGGATTAGTAAGTTATCAATATATTGTGTATTATGATCTTTTTTCTACTACTTCGTCAATAAGACCAAATGATTTTGCGACATCAGCGGTCATGAAATTATCTCTCTCTAAAGCAGATTTTATTTCATCAACAGTTTTGCCTGTATGTTTTGAATAAATTTGATTTAACCTTTTCTTTAATGACAAAACTTCATTAGCATGAATTTCTATATCTGTAGCTTGTCCTTGAAAACCTGCTGAAGGTTGATGAACCATTATTCTAGAGTTGGGTAGCGAAAACCTTTTACCTTTAGTTCCAGCAGCCAACAAAAATGATCCCATTGATGCAGCTTGCCCAATACATAAAGTTGATATATCAGGTTTTACATATTGCATGGTATCGTAAATGCCAAGACCAGCTGTAACCAGTCCACCAGGACTATTGATATATAAATAAATTTCTTTTTTAGGATCTTCAGCTTCTAAAAATAATAACTGAGCAGTTACTAAGGATGCAATATTGTCATTTATCTGACCTGTTAAAAAAATAATTCTTTCCTTTAAAAGTCTTGAATAAATATCATATGCTCTTTCGCCTTTAGATGATTGCTCTACAACCATCGGCACTAGATTGCTCATATGTTCTGATAATTTTGTTGTCATAAGTTGATTCTTTCTACTTATACAACTTGTGATTACTTTTTGCTAACTTTTTTTGTTTTTTTAGGGGCTGGTTTTGCTTTTGATGTTTTTGTAGAAGGCTTTTTTTTCTCTGAAGCTTTTGCTACAGGTTTCTTTTTTGTTTCTTTCTTAGCTTCGTTATCATGTGAATGATCATGATCGTGATCATGTTTATGAGCTTCTTTTAAGATTTTTTCCGCCTCATCTTTTGAAATTTCTTTTTTATTTGGTTTACCTTTTTCTTTTATAAGATTTAAAATTTTCTCCTCATAAACTGTCCCTCTTAGACTGGCCAAAGCAGATGGATTTTTTTGATAAAAATCCATAACCATTTTCTCTTGTCCTGGCATCATTCTCAATTGTTTTTGAACTTCAGCTTGAATTTCTTGTTCACTAACTTTGATTTGATTTTTTTCACCAAATTCATTTAAGATTAACCCAGTTTTGATTCTTGTTTTTGCTTTTTCTTCAAAAGATTTTTTATTTTTTTTAGCCTCCTCTTCAGACATACCTTGTGAAAGAATTTTAACTTCTTCTTCAATTAAGTTTTCTGGAACTTCTTCAACTTTAATTTTTTCAATTTCTTTTAAAATTTGATTTTTTGAAAGTTGATCTAAAGAATTTTTATATTCATCATTTATTTGTTTTGAAATTAAAGCTTTAAGATCTTTCAAATCTTTAGCTCCTAAATTTTTTGCAAAATCATCATCTATTTTCACCTCTTGTGGTTGTTTAACTGATAAAATTTTACAATTAAATTTAGCTTTTTTATTAACTAATTCTTTTTCAGGATAATTTTCTGGAAGTGTTGCTTCAACAACTTTCTCATCATCTTTTTTAACACCAATTAGCTGCTTATCGAAACCTTTCAAAAATAAATCTTTACCTAATGTAAGCTGTGTATTTTTTCCTTCACTTCCTTTAAATTCTTTTCCATCAATTGTTGCTTTGTAATCTAATGCAACTAGATCACCTTCTTTTGCTTTTGTATCAGGTTCACCTTCCTTGAAATTTGGTTGGTTCTTGGCAATTTCTTTTATTCTTTTATCTGTCTCACTATCATCAATTTTAACAGTGTATTCATCAAATTTAATGTTTTCTAATGATTTAATCTCTACTTTAGGTAATTCTGTAACTGACAATACATATTCCAATTCTTTATCTTCACCATATGTCTTTAGATCTAATTTTGGCTGACCTGCTGGTTTAATTTTGTTTTCTTCTAACGCTTTTGTAGATGTATCTTTTAAAACTTTGTCTAATACTTCACCAAATACAGCTTTACCAAATTGTCTTTTTAAAATTTCTTTTGGTACTTTTCCTGGTCGAAAACCTTTTAAATTTACTGATCCTTTAATCTCTTCATATTTTTCATCCATATAAGAGTTCATAGTCTCTTTATCGATAAAAATTTTTAGATCTTTATTTAAACCTTTTTTATTTTCTACAGTAACTTTCATAATTATTTAATGGTAGGGCGAAAAGGACTCGAACCTTCACCGATTGCTCGACTGGTTCCTAAGACCAGCGCGTCTACCAATTCCGCCATCGCCCCAGTTAAATTAGGTGCTTTATATATTATTGAACTCATTTGTCCAATCCGAATAATAGTGTAAAAGGATATAAAAATATAAATAATATGATTATTTCACCTTGTATTAGTATTTGCAAAACAGATCCCTCAACAGGTTATTGTTATGGATGTGGAAGAAATAATGATGAAAAAAAACTGTGGAAACTAGAAGAAACTACAGATGAATGGAAACAAAATAATTTAGAAAGTATCAGAAAAAGATTAACTGGTTGGCAATTAGATAGTTTTAATGAGTCTTACGAGCATAAAATAAATAACGGAATATCTCTATTCAAAAAAAATCTTAAAAATGAGTAAATCAACAATTGTAGTTATAATTTATATTATAGGACTAATCTTTGGTGCTTTAGTTTTAGATATGTGGAGCGCTGAGACTAGCCCTAAAGCATTACTGGGTATTGGCTGGACAGCACTTTTTTTAATTGGATTATTTTTTGCTGAAAAAAATGAAAAAAAATAAATTATTTTTTTTTTCTCTCATTTTATTTTCTTTCTCATTTATAAATCATTCATTTTCAGAAATTATAATTTTAAGCAAATGTGATCATAAAGAAGATAAATATTTAAAAAATGAGTACATATTTAATCTTAATGAATTAATTATGACTAGAAATTATGTTTATGCAGAAAAAACTTATCAAAAATATAGAATTACTGATTTGAGTGTAAAAAAATCGAACTCATATGTAAGAAATATTTACGAAGAAGATGGTAAAATTTTTACTTTAAAACATGGTTATCCTCAATTTTATACTCAAATATTAATTGAAAAGAATAAGCCTGAGATATTTATTAAAAGTGTTATGAACGAAATCGAAGGGATTTCAAAAATTTCTACATGTAAAAAAATAGAAAAATTCGCAAATCAAAGTTAAGACTTCTTTTTTTTATTTTCCTTAAGTTTATCTAAATTTTTTTTTTTAAAATCGAATCTGCTATTTGAAATATTAGATCTATGTTTAGCGAATGCTTGTTTTTGTGCTTGTCGCATAGCTCTTTTTGAAGACATAAATTCTAATTTAATATTCTATTTCTAAAGTATCAATTACTTTTAAACTTTTATCTGAAATAACAATCTCACCTGATGATGGTGCGTAGTTTAAAAGCTCAGATATTACCACGTAATGTGTTACAAAAATTATATTTTGTTTTTGATCCCATGTGTTTAAGAATTTATTAAAATCAATAACTTGTTGTTTTCTATTTTTAGCAAATTTTGCACTAAAAAAAGAATTCAAAAAATTTTTTGTTTCATAATTTTTAAAGGCTATTTCTGCAGTTTCTTTGCATCTGCACCATTCGCTAGAGTAAATTTTGTTTATTAAAATATCATTTTGTTTAAAAAAATTTCCAATTTTTTTTGATTGTACTCTTCCCTCGTCATTTAAGTTTCTTTGGGTTTCACAATTATTAACATCAAAATTAGAAGGATCCCCTCCTCCCGGTGCATAAGCATGACGAATAAATATTAATTTACCACCTTTTTGAAGCTCACCAATCATAACTTCATTTGAATCTGCTTTATTTGGAGAATTTAAAAATATAAATATAATTAAAAAATATTTTAAAATTTTCATTAATGAATAATAAATTAAAACAACTTAATAAGAAAATTATTAAATGTAGAAAATGTCCTAGATTAATTAATTTTATTAAAAAAATATCTACTGTAAAACGAAAACAAAATATTAACGAAACTTATTGGGGTAAACCAGTTCCTGGATTTGGTAAGATAAATTCGAAATTATTAATTTTAGGTTTGGCGCCAGCAGCACATGGGGGAACCAGAACAGGAAGACCTTTTACTGGAGACAAATCAAGCGATTTCTTGTTTTCTTGTCTAAAAAAAGCAAATATTTCAAATCTACCTTATTCAGAAAATTTAAATGATGGATTGGAATTAAAATCAACTTTTATAACCAATATACTGAAATGTGTTCCTCCTGGTGACAAACCAACAAATGAGGAATTATCAAATTGCTCAAATCATTTTGAAAATGAGATTAAAACTTTAAGCAAAATCCAAACAATTGTTGCTTTAGGTAAAGTTGCTTTTGACAATTGTATTAAATATTACAAAAGTAAAAATAAATTAAATGGAAAGTATAGTTTTAAGCATGGGAAATATTATGATTTATCAAATAAAATCAGATTATACGCGTGTTATCATCCAAGTCCTAGAAATGTAAATACAAAATTAATATCTGAAAAAATGATAGTTAATTTTTTCAAAAAAATAAAAATAGAAACAGCTATTTAGTTTTTTAAAATATAAGGCTCAAAGTTATTTAAAACTATCTCAGGAATTTTTGTAGGTCTTCCGATTGTATTTACAAATACCAAATGTATTTTTGCATCCACAATTAACAAATCATCTCTGTAAATTGACTGATCCATTACAAAAGAGGTTTTTGATATAGAGGAAATAAAAGATTTTATTGTTAAATTATCTTCTAAGTATGCTGATTTTTTATATTCAATATTACATGATTTAACGATTATTAAAGAGTTAAACTCTTCTTTAATTTTTAAATTACTTAAACCAATATTTAATAGAGCTTCTGTTCTTGCTCTTTCAAAGTATTTTAAATAATTTGCATAATAAACCACTCCTCCAGAGTCAGTGTCTTCATAGTAAATTTTAACATTATGGCTAAAAGTTTTATGCATTGTTCATTAATATCAAATAATGAGAAATTTTTATACAAACTAAGATATAATAACTACTATGAAAGTTTATATAATTTGGTTGATTGGAGTAATTTTATGGAACTTTGGTGTTCCTAATGCTACTCCAATAGAAGACGTAATTGTAGCAATCATACTATCAATCCTGAGTATGGGGCTAAAAAAATATACTAAACTTTAATTAATTTGCTGAAAAATAAATGTTTTGAAAATAAGCCACAGATTTCATTTTAGAATTATCTGTATCCGCCATAACTGCTAAACCATCTAATTCATCTAAATCTAAATCGTGGAATTTCTTAAAATCTTCTTTTACATTTGATTTAACTGTTACCCATTCATTTAAATTATTTTTTGTCGTTGCCATTACATTATCTATAGATTTTTTTGTATATGGACTTGGCCAACTTTGTCCAACATCATTGTTACTTGAAAAGACATAGTTAACTGCTCTGTTTGATAATGGTGTTGCACCTGTTTTTTTAACAGCAAAAACTCTCGCTGCAAAATCATGGCCTTTCTTTGTATCTTCTTTAATTCCAGATAAATCTTGCTCAATTTTCCATGTAATATTTATAAAAGGAGTCTTGTTTAGATCAATTTTAACTTCTTTGCCAAGACCAGATGCTGCATTATCGGCAACAGCCTTAAGGAAATTTCCATTTTCATTTTTCCCAACAGTATATTTTGTCTCGTTCTTTGCTCCCCTTACTTTTCTGACAGTTAATTCTGAAAGTTCTGCTTCTGTAAACTCAAAAACTACAACTTCATTTGCAACAACTGAGCTGATTGAAATCAAAAAAATTGAAATGAGTTTAAAAAATATTTTCATAATTTAAGTTCTTAATACATTATTTAGACAAGATTTAAACATGCAAATATCAGAATTAATTTTTAAATAAATAATATGAAAACAATTTCAATTTTTTTACTTTTAATTTATTGGTCAATAATGATATCTGCACCAATTATGTCTAATGACCTCAAAATGGGTAGTTCTAGAGCTATAAAATTAAATTTTAATTCTAAGGTATCAGTATAATTTTAGGCGCAACACATGTGCCGTCATGGATTTGCTTAAAAGCATCACCACCTTTTTTTAAATCCCTAAATTCAATCCAATCTAGAGAACCTATATCTTTGTTAGCTAATATTGCCAAAGTTTGCTCAAAATCCTTATTGGTATAACAATAAGTTCCTATAACAGTCACCTCTTGAAGTGTCATTTTTCTAAAATTAAAGGTTCCAGCTGGCTGAGTTAAGCCTATGTGTATAATTGAACCGCCCGGCTTAACTACTTCAATAGCTTGTTGTCTTGAAATTTCCAGCCCTACTGTATCAAATACAATATCAAATTTATTACTTTCTATTTCATTATGGTCTGGTGCAACATATTTTGCATCTAAATATTTTGAGCACTCATTTAATCTCAATTTATTAGGATCAGAGAGAATTATATTTTTACTATTTTTAATTTTAGATAAAATTAAACCACATAATAATCCTATTGCACCACCACCTTGGATCAAAATTTTACATTCAGATAAAGGTTTTTTTAAAGATTGTTCACCAATTAATACTGCATGCAAAGAAACTGCAGTTGGCTCTGCTACTGGTGCTTCATTTTTATCTAATCCATCTGGGATTTCATAAATATTTGTATCAGGTGTTGATACAAACTCTGCAAAAACCCCTTGTCTTTCAATTGGTTTATTCATGCCTAAAATAATTCTATGAGGACACAGATGTTCTCTTCCACTTGTGCAGTATTCACATTTACCACAAGTTATCAGAGGATTTAAAACAACATCTTTACCTTTAAATTTACCATTTTGGACTTCACCACTAACTTCATGGCCTAATATTAACGGAGGAATTCTTCTCTCATCATGTCCATGATATGCGTGCATATCAGAACCACATATTCCTGAAGCATGGATTTTTAATATACTTTCTCCCAAAACTTCAATTGGATTAGGTTCGTCTCTGTAAACTAATTCTTGTGTTCCAGTATATACTAAAGCTTTCATATTATTTTTTTGCCAACAAGTAATACGTTATCCAGGCTACAAATGCACCAATTAACCAAGCATAAGACTGTAAAAACATTAAATTTATGTTCCAAATTGTTGATGCTGAAAAAATAAAACCTAGAAATACTGAGTAAACACCTTTGATATGCCACCCTTTTGAATAATAGTAACTACTTTCTTTTTCTACTGAATACAAATCTTTGTTACTCAAGCTTTGTTTATTGATCATATAATAGTCAGCAACTATTACTCCAAATAACGGTCCAAAAAATGCACCAAATGTATCTATAAAAGATAAAATACCAATTTGACTCAAAATTGTAAGCCAAAAAATAGCCACCAACAAACCGAGGAAAGAAATTATATAACTTGCACTCCTTAAAGATAATTTATTTGGAACAAAATTTATTAGTGAATATTGAGATGGAATATAATTGGCTACTAAATTCGTGGATGCTGAGGCAATTACGATAAAAAATAGTACCAATGTAGTTATTTGAATATTGTCATATTTGCCAATTATATCAGTGGGATTTGTAAAAATTCTGTCTATGTCTGAAAATTTTTGATTTAAAAGTGCATCTGATCCGGCAACAATAAATATAGAGAAAAAAGAGAAAATAATTAAATTAATAAGCAAACTTAAATTCCCTTTACCCAATTCTTTAGTATTTTTAACATTCCTAGAAATGTCCCCAAAACTAATTATTAATATTGAAAAATAAGCAAAGACAGTTCCTGCTACAGTTAAAAGTGGTAATAAATTATTAAGATCAAAAAAGTTTTTGATATTAAAAATATTTACAAAGGCTTTTGATGTTAATTTGACATCACTTAAAAAAACAAGGAAGAAAAAAACAATAATTCCTACATAAACACTGATTGCTGAAAAATTTATTATTTTTTTATTATATTGAGCACCAATACTAAACAAAAATGTTTGAAAAATAATTACAATTAAAATTGATGACCAATCTATAATATTTAAACCAAAAAAATAAAAAATAAATATATCTTGTACTAACAATGACTCATCGATAGTGAAAAGTAATATTCTAATAAGATAAGTTAAAATTTTTGATAAAAAATAAGTTTGAATTCCAAATAAGAAAATTCCAACCAAGCTTCTGATTAATCCAAAAAATTTCGCTCCATTAAATCCTAAAGAAGATCTCAACAAAACTACAAAAGGTAATCCAAATTTTTGTGAAGGTTTTCCAATAAAATTAGCAAATAAATAAACAAAAAATGAACCTAATAAAGTTCCTATTAAAACCACAAAGGTGTTTAGATTGTACATTATATAAAGCGAGGCAATTAGAGAAAAACCAATTACACTTTGTACATTAACTCCCCAGTAACAAAAAAGGTCTTTCCAATTCCAAGTTTTATAATTTGGATTTACCGAAACTAAATCCCAATTTGATAGGGAGTATTTAACTTTAGGTTGATTCACTAAAAATTATTTTAAACTAATAATTTCTACTGTCCATATAGGAGAGTTGGTAACCAAAGTGCAATTTTAGGAAATATTATAATTAAAACCAAACCAATTATTTGAAGCACCATAAATTGCATCATTCCATAATAAATATCTTTTAAATCCCATTCAGGCACCACCCCTTTTAAGAAATACGCAGACAATGCCACTGGAGGAGACAGCCAGGCGGTCTGGAGATTCACGGCAACTAATATTGCAAACCAGGTAAGATTAAAGCCAAGAGCTTCAATTAATGGTAAAATAATTGGCACAATAATCATTACGATTGGTACCCACTCTAAAGGCCAACCCAATAAAAATATTGCAACCATTACAATCGCTAATATTAAATATTTGTTCATCTCTAAACCTAACAAGAATTCAGTTAATAAAGTTGGAGTACCTAGTCTTGCAAAAACAGCACCAAAAAAGTTTGATGCAGCAACTAAAACCATAATTAAAGCTGTTATCTCTAAAGTTTTAACAAGAGCTTCTTGAAGTTTAGAAAAAGTTAATTTTTTATACGCTAAAGAAAGTAGTAAAGCTCCCATTGCACCACAACCAGCTGCTTCTGTTGGAGTTGCAAAACCAAAAAGTATACTTCCTAATGCTGCAAAAACTAACGCTGCTGGTGGAACTAAACCTAAGAAGAATTCTTTCCAAACTTCTTTCATACTAGCAGCTCTCATCTCTTCAGGAATTACAGGTCCCAATTTAGGATTGATCATGCATCTTATTGTTGTGTATCCAGCGTATAAACTTGCTAGAAGAATTCCTGGAATTATAGCAGCGGCAAATAAATCAATAACTGGAATTTCCATAATTGGGCCCATAACAACAAGCATGATACTTGGAGGTATTAAAATTCCTAAAGTGCCACCAGCTGTTATCGTTCCTGCAGCAAGTCTGACGTCATAGCCAGATCTATTCATTGATTTTGCTGCCATGATACCGAGTATAGTTACTGAAGCACCAACAATCCCTGTTGCTGCTGCAAAAATAACTGAAACAAAAAGAACAGCATAATATAATGCACCTCTAACTCTTGCGAGCATCATTTGAAAAGATGAGAATAATCTTTCCATCAAACCTGCCTGCTCCATCATAATACCCATAAAGACAAAGAGCGGGACGGCGGCGAGGGTTTGTTCGGTCATAACCATTGAAAATTGGAGCGTCATTAAATAAAAGACCAATTTTCCAAACCCTAAATATCCAAATACAAAACCTAAAAATATAAGTGTAAATGAAATAGGAAACCCTACGAAAATTGCAAAAAGCATTACTCCAACCAGAATAAAACCTAAATATGCTGGATCTATAAATTCAGCTAGCATTATTCATCTTCTCCTGGCCATTTTCCTCTAGTAGCAGCCCAATAACTTTTTAATAATTCTGAAATACCTTGGATTAATAAAAATACGATACCAACCAATAAACAACTCTTAATCGGCCACATATAAGGCATCCAAGTAGTATCCATTCCTCTTTCACCTCTTTGAATAGACTCACCTACATAACCAATTGTCATATAAAGAAAAACAATTAGTCCTGGAAAATAAAATAAAATATATAACCAAAAATCAATCGTCCCTTGGTTTTTTGTTTTGAAATTTCTGTATAAAAAATCTGCTCTTATATGAACACCTTTTGACAGCGCATAACCTGCGCCTAACATGAATAGTGCACCGTATAAAAATCGACTTATGTCATAAGCCCAAATTGTAGGTGCATGAAAAAGTTTTCTCGCTAGAACTTCGTAAGTCATAGCAAAAATAAGTGGCATCAGTATCCAACAAACAACATTACCTATCCATTTACTAAATTTATCAATATTTATAATTGAGCTTGCCATCCATGATGGCATGTCGTTTGGCATCTTTCCTGAACCACCTCGCCTTTCGGCTATCATTTCATCTGATATATCTAGTTTAGTTGGTTCTTCAGCCATAAAATTTTGTTAGAAAGACTAGAGCGGACAATTAAGTCCGCTCTAATTTGAATTATAGATTAATTATTGGATTACTTTAATGTTGCTGCGTGAGCCATTCCTAGCTTCGCATTAGACATTTGCGCACCACTCCAGAAAGGAACTGCTATATCAGCAAATTCTTTCATAGAGTCCCATACTTCTGCAAAGAATGCATTGTTTGCAGCGTTTGTTTCCAAACTTTTCTTAGCTGCAGCCATGTATTCTGTGAAGTAATCAGAAGGTGTGTCCTCTAATTTAACTCCATGAACTTCAGTAAGCTCTCTTAAAGCTTTACCATTTTCATAGATTCTGTAACTTAAAGATTTAGCTAATGAAGCATTAGCTGCAACTTCAAGAGACTTCTTCTCATGATCGCTCATAGCGTTGTAAGTTTTTCCAGTAATATAAAAGTCAGCATTTACGACTACTTGGTGTAGACCTTGTAGATAGTAGTGCTTTAATACTTTTTGGAAACCAAACGTTAAGTCTGGTTTTGGACAACACCACTCAGCAGCATCAATTGTTCCTGCTTCTAAAGCTGGTAGAATATCTCCACCACCCATAGCTACAGATGCGATACCGATGTCTTTATATGTTTGTCCTGGAATTCCTGGAGGAGTTCTGAACTTATATTTTCTAAAGTCAGCCATATCTTTAATTGGTTTTGGAAACCAACCTAAAGCTTCTGGTCCAACTGGTTGGATCATAAATCCTTTGATGTCTCTTCCCATTTCTTTCCATAGTCTGTCGTATAACTCTTTTCCACCGCCATACTGGAACCATGATAAGAATGCAATGTTGTCAATACCAACACCACCACCAGCTACTGGAGAACCAAATAGCATAGCTGCAGGATGGTCACCTGACCAATAGTGAGTCCATGCGAAACCACAATCGATTAGGCCTTTGTCAACTGCATCTAAAGTTTCTTTTACACCAACAACAGCTCCAGCTGGCATAATTTCAAACTTAAGAGATCCACCAGTTAACGCTGTTACTGTGTCAGTAAAGTCTTTTAACATCTTAACTTCATCAGCTTTTGTGTTAAGAACTGTCTGACATTTTAGTGTTTTTGCAGCATTAGCATTTGAAATAAATCCAAACACCATTGCAACTGCAAATAACATTGAAATGATTTTTTTCATTTGTTTCCCTCTCTTTATTTTTAAAGCTGAAACTGTGTCAAAGAATGTAAATTAAAACAAGTGTTAATATTTGTATATTTTAAAATTTTTAACAGATTTGTTAGAAATATAATTTTTTTAATTTATAAGAGTTCTAATTTATGAATAATTTTGATTTCATTATACTAGGAGCTGGATCTGCAGGCTGTGTTTTAGCAAATAGGCTATCGGAAAATCCTTCACACAAAGTTCTTTTGATTGAGGCTGGAGGTAAAGATAATTATCCATGGATCCATATTCCAGTTGGTTATTTTAAAACAATGCACAACCCTAATACTGACTGGTGCTACAAGACAGAACCAGATGAAAGCATGAATAATATTTCAATACGTTATCCCCGTGGAAAAACTTTAGGAGGAAGCTCTTCTATCAATGGACTTTTATATATCCGAGGACAACACAGAGATTATGATATTTGGAGACAGCTTGGAAATACTGGCTGGGGTTGGGATGATGTTCTGCCCTATTTTATAAAAGCAGAAAATCAAGAAAGAGGCAAAAGTGAATATCATGGAGTTGGTGGACCTCTCTCTGTCTCAGATCAAAGAATACATCTTCCTCTATTAGATGAGTTTCAGAACGCTGCTGAGGAATTTGGTGTACCAAAAACAAAAGATTTTAATACAGGAGACAATCATGGCTGTGGTTATTTTCAAGTAACAGAAAAAGATGGATTTAGATGCAGTACTGCTGTTGGTTATCTAAACCCTGTTAAGCATAGAAAAAATTTAACAATTATTACTCACGCTCATGTTAAAAAAATTAATTTTGAAAATAAAAAGGCAAAATCAATTGAGTATTGGCAAGATAATGAATTGAAAACAGCTGAAGCAAATAGAGAAGTTGTAGTTTCTTCTGGTGCAATCGGTTCTCCTCAAATATTGCAAGTGTCAGGAATTGGAAATCCAGAAAAACTAAAAAATTTAGGAATTGATATGGTTCATAATTTAAATGGTGTAGGTGAAAATCTACACGATCATTTAATGTTAAGACCTATTTATAAAATTAACGGTTTAAAATCTCTTAACAAAAAAATTAATAGCTTGTTTGGAAATTTGCTTATCGGATTAGAGTATGTTTTTAAAAGAAGTGGTCCAATGACTATGGGAGCAAGTCAGCTTTGTATGTTTGCAAAAAGTGACCCTTCTTTAGAATTACCAGATTTACAATGGCACGTTCAGCCAATGAGTATGGATACTTTGGGAGCTACAAAAAATCATGATTTTCACGCGTTTACTCCAACTGTTTCAAATATAAGACCTACAAGTAGAGGTCACGTAAGTATTGTTGATAAAGACTCGCGTGTTTACGCAAAAATAAAACAAAACTACCTATCAACTGATCACGATAGAATGATTGCTGCTAAAGGATTAAAATTGACAAGAAAAATTATAATGGAATCTGAAACTTTTAAGAAATATACACCTGAGGAATATAGACCTGGTATTCATATTGATGATGACGAGGAATTGGTGAAAGAAGCATCAAATTTTGCACAAACCATCTTTCATCCTGTTGGTACATGTAAGATGGGACAAGATGAGATGTCAGTAGTTGATGAAAAATTAAAAGTAAGAGGAATAGAAAATCTTAGAGTTATTGATGCATCAATAATGCCTAACATTACTTCAGGAAATACTAATGCACCTACGATTATGATTGCAGAAAAAGGTGCTGACATGATACTACAACAATAATGTTTGCAGAATTTTTTACTCCCGAACAAATTGCTATTTTAACACAAATAATTTTTATTGATTTAGTGTTAGCTGGTGACAATGCCATTATAATTGGAATGGTAGCCTCAAAATTTCCAGTTGAACAAAGGAAGAAAGTTATATTTTGGGGAATTGGTGGTGCAGTAATATTACGGATAATATTAACGTTACTAACAGCTTATTTGTTACAAATTACAGGACTAAGGCTTATTGGGGGAATTTTACTCCTTTATATTGTTTACAAACTTTATGTTGATGTAATCAAAGGCTCAGATGCAGAGGAAGATATAAAAGTAGACAACTCAAGTTTTTTAAAAGCAATTTGGACTGTTTTACTTGCTGATTTTACAATGAGTTTAGATAATGTTTTAGGTGTTGCTGGTGCTGCAGGTGATCATTATGGATTACTTGTATTTGGATTGGTTCTATCGATTGTTTTAATGGCAACTGCTGCAACATTAATTTCTGGATGGATAAAAAAATACAAATGGATTGCATGGGTTGGGTTATTAGCAATATTAATAGTAGCTGTTGAGTTGATTTATACAGATATTAAAATAATATTCTTTTAATGTATCTTCAAAAAATTAATCTTAAAAATAAGTACGCACTAGTTACTGGTGCTGGTAAAGGACTTGGGAGAGCTTGTTCTATTGCACTAGCTGAAGCTGGAGCAACAGTAATAGCATTAAGCAGAACTCCATCTGATTTAAATAAATTAGAAAAAGATATTAAAAAAATTAAAGGTAAAGTAATTAAAGTTCCTTGCGATGTAATGAATTATGAAGATCTAAAAGCAAAATTAGAAAAAATCAAAATTATTGATGTTTTAGTAAACAATGCTGGGACTAATATTCCTGAACCTTTTGAAAAAATTAAACAAAAAAGTATGAACTACTTGGTAGATTTAAATCTAAAAGCTGCATTTAATGTTGCGCAATTAGTAGTTAAGAAAATGCTTAAAAATAAAAAGAGACCTGGCTCTATAATTAATATGTCTTCTCAATTAGGTCATGTAGGTATGGGTGGGAGAAATGTTTACAATATGACTAAATTTGGGATTGAAGGTTTGACAAAAGGTATGGGTGTAGAGTTAGCTAAAAGAAATATAAGAGTTAATACAGTAGCTCCTACGTTTGTAGAAACTCCAATGGTAAAAAACTTTTTTAAAAATAAAAAATTTAAAAAACTAGCGCTTGGAAATATTCCAATGGGAAAAGCAGCAACTGAAAGTGATGTAGCAACAACAGTTTGTTTCTTAGCCTCACCTGCTTCCTCAATGATAACTGGAACATCAATTATAATAGATGGTGGATGGACAGCTCAGTAATAAATAGATTTTTTTTAATATTTTTCTTTTTTTTTTCAACTGCAAACGCGATAGAATTTGAAGGTAAATTCTTACAAGGTCATTTTATTTTAGGGAAAACAAATCCTGGTGCTAAGATATTTGTTGGAAAAAAAGAGGTAAGAGTATCACAGGATGGTTTTTTTGTTTTTGGTATTGATAGAGATCAAAAATATGATCTTACTTTTACAAAAATCTTTGATGGAAAGAAATCTACAATAACCAAAAAAGTTTTAAAAAGAAAATACAATATTCAAAGAATAGATGGCTTAGAAGAAAGCAAAGTAACCCCACCCGAGTCAGTCTATAAAAGAATTAAAAAAGAAAATAATGCAATTGGTGAAGCAAGAGCAATTAATTCTGAATTACAATTTTTTAAGCAAAAATTTATAATGCCTGTTGAAGGAATAATTAGTGGTGTTTATGGTAGTCAAAGAATTTTAAACGGTAAACCTAGATGGCCACATTACGGAATTGATATAGCTGCAAAACAAGGCACTATGATTAAATCATCTGCCTCAGGAAAAGTTACAATGGCTGAAGATGATTTATATTACACCGGTGGTACAGTCATTATGGATCACGGTCATGGTATATCAACTATATATTCACATTTAGAAAATGTTTTAGTTTCTGTTGGAGATTTAATTAATCAAGGAGATATTATTGGAACTGTAGGATCGACAGGTAGATCAACTGGACCTCATCTTGATTTTAGAATTAATTGGTTTCAAACTAGATTGGACCCAATGTCTGTTTTGGAAAATTAATAAAAAAACATCCAAATACCAACAAGAATTAATATAAATCCGCCAATTTTATTTAAAACTTTTAAATATTTTGATGCTATGAATTCTCTAAACTTGTCAAATACAAATGCATATGAGCTATCAAATATTGTAGCTACAATTATAAAGATAATTCCAAAATAAATTATCTGATAGCTAACAGGTTCATTTATATTAATAAATTGAGGAATAAATGCACCCAGAAACAAAAAGATTTTTGGATTAGTTAAAATCACTATTAACCCTTGGAGAAAATATTTTTTTTCAAATTTAGTTATTTGAGTTTTTTTTAAATCAATATCTGACTTAATTGCAATTACTCCAAGTGAAATTAAATAAATTGAACCTAGAATTCTTACATAATTAATAATCACTTCTAGAAAAGGAGAAACTATCTCAAATCCAAGTGCTAATAAAAATAACAAAATTAAAACACCAACTTGAGTACCTAAAACATTTAATAATCCTGCTTTTACACCAGATCTTAAAGAATTAGCAATTATCAGACTAACAGTGGGGCCAGGCACTATCACTATTAAAAAACTTGCTATAACAAAATATAGTAATACAAAATCCATAACAGTCTGAATTAATCAATAACAACTTGAGATAAAATTAAAACAAAAAAAATGAAATTTAAATCAAGAGAAACACTGGGAATTATTTTTGCAATAATTGCTTACTTTTCATTTTCAATCCTTGATGCAATTCAAAAAACTGCAGTTATTCATTACTCTATATTTCAATTATTATTTATCAAATATACTTTTGTGCTTTTGTTAGGCTTGATAGAAGCAAAAAGAGCTAACAATAATAATTTTTATAGATCTAATAATTTAAAACTTCAAATTATAAGAAGTCTACTATCTATTTTAGAATCTGGTTTTTTTGTTTTATCTTTTAAACACCTGTCTTTAGCAAACGCTCATAGCATAGGCGCACTAGCACCTATAATTATAGTTGCCTTGTCTGTATTTATTTTAAATGAGAGAGTATCAATCAAAACTTGGATAGCAATCTTTATAGGTTTTATTGGAGTTTTGATAATTATTAGACCTGCATCTGATGTATTTAGTGTAAATTCTTTTATTCCATTGCTAGCAGCTTTTTTTCTGGGTCTTTATCAAATCGCAACAAAAAAAATAACTGAATATGATGCTCCTGAAGTATCCTTGTTCTACTCTTCCCTAGTTGGGATTATTATAACCTCAATAATGGCATTTAATTTTTGGCAACCTGTTAATTTTAATTCTTTATATTTCTTTGTGCCAATTGGTTTATTTTTTTCATTAGGTATATACTTCCAAATATTAGCACTTAAAAATGCAAGAGCTAGCATAATACAGCCATTTCATTATACTTTAATTTTTTGGGCAATAATTTTTGGATTTTTCTTATATGATGATGTTCCAGATTTATTTACTATTATAGGTGCAATAATAATTACAACTTCAGGAATATTTGTTATTAATCAAACATCAAAAAAATAAATTAAAAATTCTTATGACAAAAACACTTAAAGATAAAATTTCAGATAAATTAGTTAATGCTTTTCTTAATAATAAAATTATCTCTCCTATACCTAGTAGATTTACAAAAAAACTTATTGAGGCGGATAAATTTAGAAAATTATGTGAAAGCAAAATAAAAGATCCAACAATAGGTTTTAAAGCTGGTGGAACTGGCATTCCGTTAATAAAAAAATTAAAAGAAAAAGAGCCTTTTATTGCATCTGTTTTCAAAAATAACTTAATAAAAAGTGGAAAGAAAGTAAAAATAAATAAATATGCTTTAGGGATTGAACTTGAAGTTTGTTATTTAATCAAAAAAACTTTTTTCACTTCAAAAGGTAAGGTCACAAATAGTAACATAACTAAATATATTTCACACATGGCACCGTGTATCGAAGTAGTTGGATATAGGCAAAAAAGAAAAGGTATTACTTCTTTTGGAGATTTAAGTAGTGACTTTGGAGGTAATATTAAATTTTTAATTGGACAAAAGAAAAAATTTAAAAAAATTAACATAGGTAATTTAAAAACAAATATTTCAAACAAAAAAGCTAAGCAAAGTGTAGATGGAAACACTAATGCTGTTTATGTAAATCCAATAAATTCATTAAGGTTTGTTTTAAATAAAGTTAAAAAAGATAAAATTAATTTAGACAAAGATTTTTATGTTTTTACAGGATCCACAGTTGGGGTTGTACCTATTATAAAAAAAGGAACATATACAGCAAAAATTGATAAACTTGGATCTGTAAGAGCAGTTATTTCATAATATTACAATCATAAGGATAATTTTATTCATAGAATACGTGTGTAAAAATTAGCTAATCATGAATAATATTATTCTTTTTATAATCACTCTTTTTTGTTGGTCACCCACCTGGTATCTAATTAAATTTCAATTAGGCTATGTTGATCCATTGGTATCTGTATTTTATAGATTTTTAATAGCTTCATTTATAATCTTTATTTTTTTAATAATTAAAAAAGAAAAATTACAATTTTCAATTAATCAACATTTTTGGTTTTTGTTTTTTGGAATTTGCTTGTATTCGGTAAATTATGTTTTCTTCTATTTGTCTAACACTTATTTAATTAGTGCTTTTCCAGCAATTGTATTTTCAACTGTGGTAATAATGAATATAGTTGGTGAAACATTCTATTTTAAAAAGAAACCTTCTATAAAAACTTTAATTGGAGCATCAATTGGCATGGTGGGTATTTTAATCATTTTTAATGATGAAATTTTCAATTTTAGTTTTAGCGAAGGAACCCATTTAGGATTGTTTCTAGCTCTAATTGGGACATTTAGTGCATCAACGGGTAATATGGTCCATCAAAGAAATTTAAACAATAATTTTCCACCAATACAAACAATAGCATATGCTATGTTTTATGGTTCAATTGTTACACTGGTAATCACAAAATTTCGAGGAGCTGAATTATTATTTGAAACTAGTTTCGGGTACATCTCATCACTGCTTTATCTTTCAATTTTTGGCTCAATATTTGCTTTTGTATCTTATTTAAAGTTACTTGAAAAAGTTGGACCTGGAAGAGCTGGTTATGTTGGTGTTGTAATGCCCGTTTTAGCACTAATTATTTCAACAATATTTGAAAATTTAGAATGGCAGTATGATTTAATCATGGGTCTTCCTATTTTAATTATTGGAGCTGTACTCGTTATCAATCAAAATATGAAAAAAACAAAATAAATTATAAGTGCTTGTGAAGTTTTGCCAAAATTCTATAAATTGGAATTGATCCAATGTCCTCATTATAAACTGCTTTTGGGTTCCATGTAAAACAAATTAAAAAAATACTTAGGAACAAAATTGTTTTGTTTTTGCTAAACTTTTTCGATAAATAAAAAAAAATCTTGTTCGTTTTGTTAAAAGAAATAATTTTATTTTTGAAACAAAACAAATAAAACAATAGCAACATTGTATAACTAATATTAAACCACCTGCCCCAATCAACAGCTATGAAAAAGGGGATAATTGTTGGTAAAAATAAAAATATCATTACCAATTGATAATTAAAAATACTAAAAATTATATTTTTAGTTTCATTAAATTTAGAAAAAAAAATTAAAAAGATTAAAAATATATATCCAATAAAAAATATTAATAAATTTCTTAAAAGATGTGTAGGTTTTGGACCCAATTCGTTTAAATAAACTTCTATATCTTTATCTAAAAAATATGCTCCTAGTCCACATTTTTCATTAAAAATTTTTTCAATATTTGAACACATCAATTCAAGTTCAATTGATGACATCTTTGAATTATAGATTATATAAATTATAAACAAAAAAAATATAGAACTAAAAATTATTAATATTATTCTTTCTAAATTAATTTTTTCTATTTTAAAAAATAAAACAATATAGAAGAACGGGAGATAAAATATTGCAATTTCATGTGTTAATAAGATTGGTGTATAAATAAATATTAATATAATTAATAATAATCTAAAACTTAAATAATTATAAATATAAGAAAAAAAAATAAATGCTAAAAAAATTAATAATTCTTTTCTGCCTAATGCTTCTCTTTCAGCAATTGGCCAAATTAAAAATAAGGGGGAAAGTAAAGCTATTATAATAAAATAATTTTTTTGAATATTTTTAATGAACAAAAAGATAGATATGTAATAAATAAAAAAAATTAAATATAAAAAATTTACAATTACCTCTCTTAAAGGTATTTTAATAAATAAGCTAATTTGAGCAAAAAATTCACCAAAAAAACCTCTCCTTACAAAACCACCTTGATAATTAATTAACCATTCTGAAATAGCATTGTTTGAAAAATGATCATAACTTGTGCTTAAAAAATAAATTGAACAAAAACATAAAAAAGCAATATAAATTCCAAAATAATAATTTAATTTTTTATCATTTTTTAACATTTAATTAATTTAGCTGTTTATATTTCAGAATTAGCTCTTAATCTCTCGTATTTTAATCTTAAATTTATACCCCATTTTAAAAAAGGATTTGGAGGTAATAAAGTAGGTTTTTTTCTTTTTTCAATTAATTCTATTTCATCAGTATTGATCCCACTTGCTCTATTAGCTATTTGTTCACCAAACAAAGTACCTACACCTATTCCTGATCCATTGTAGCAACCAGCAACAAAAACATTTTTATCAATGCATTCAAATAATTGTGAACTATTTCTAGTTCTGGATACAATTCCTGACCATGACGATTCAATAATATTATTTGGTAATTCAGGAAATCTTTTTGTTAAACCAATTTTATGTTTATATATTCTTTTTTCTAAGTCAATTTCAGACATATTATTGGGATTGTGTAGTTCTGCAGTATTTCTAATCAAAAGTCTTTTATTTTTTGTAAATCTTATAGTTGCTCCTAAAGGTCTTACTGGCAATACTCCCCATTCATTTGGTCTTCCTATATTTTCAAATTCTTGATCTGTTAGAGGTCTTGTCATGCTCGCTGTTAATGTAAGTGGAAAATTGTAATGTGGTTTAATGCCTAAAGAATTTAAAAAACCATTTGTAGCAAAAATAATTTTTTTTGTAATTATTTTTCCGTTCTTAAATTTACATATAATTTTGTCTTTTTCTTTTTCCCATTTTATTAAGAATGTGTTCTCATATAAATTAACATTATTTGGAAGTGCACCTATCATTGCTCGTACTAACTTTCCAGGATGCAATAACATTCCTCCTTTTGTATAAAGTCCTATTTTATAAAATTTTGTACCAAGTTTATTAAATAAATCCTTTTCATAAAAAATCTTATTTTCAAAATTTAATTTTTTTAATATTTTTGAAAATCTAATTAAAATTTTTTCATCCTCTAACTTTGATGTCGCAAAATACTTGCCGGCCTCATTCAATTCACAATCAACTTGATAGTTATTGATAAATTTTTTTATGCAATTAATACCTGCATTGTAAATATCTGTTTTTATTTTATAATTTTCTAAATCTTTGTTAGAAGTAAAACCATCATTCAAAGTTGTATCAACTAAATACCCTGAATTTCTTGAGCTGGCCCCTTCACCAGCTAACTGTGCATCAACTAAAGCAACAGATTGATTTGGAAATAATTCTCCCAATTTCCTCGCTGCTGACAAACCTGTATATCCAGCACCAATTATTGTCCAATCAAAATCTTCTTTTTTGTCTTCAAATGATTTTATATTTTTTCTCGGAGGTAAATCTTTAATCCATCCACATCTTTGATCGTTTATTATAGTCACTTATTTATATTATTCGATTTATTAATAATTTGATTATAAACATCTTCAGCAAATAATTTATAACCGTATCTATTAAAATGTGTGTTCAGTTTATAATGAAAAACACTAAGAGGATTATTTAAATTCAAAAATCGATTTTCACCATCTATGAAAGTAAATCCATTTTTTTCAGATATTTCTTTTACATTTTTTTTTAAAATATCTAGTTGTTTAATTTGAGGGTTTGTTGAGTAAAAACCAATTCTATTTGATTTAAAATTAGATAATCTTTGCCAGCTAGGAATGTAATAAATATACCTTTCTCGAATTTTTTTTTGATCTAAATAATTACTAGCAATTTTAATCACTTGTTCATATTCATGATTATTTAGTAGAGCTTCATATTTTTTAAAAATTTTTAATAAAGAAGATAAACCATTTATTTCCTCTGCTAACCAAACTCTAAATTTATAAAAGTTTGATATATAAAATTTTTTTTTAACTTTATATAATTCATCATTACTAATACTTTGATTAATACTTTTTTTTCTTTCATTATGATTAGGTCTTATTGTTTTTTTATAATACTCATATTTGTTGAGTTCATCGTTATAATCATTTCCCTCATAAAAAAACCAAATCAAAGAATTAAAATTAGTATTTTGTGTAACCTCAGTTAAAGTCGCTAATTGACTAACATAATTATCTGCTCCTACACCTAAATTTAAAAATTTTTTGTCTTTAGAAAGCATCTTCAGTTGGCTTTTAAAATCATAAGGTTTGCTCTCACAAACAGAAATAATAAAAGAATCTCCTAGTAAAACATAATCCGTTTCTTGATGTAGTTCATCTTGATTTTCTCTAAACCCATAATTGTCTAATGCATAAATTAGTTCATATTTGCCAGATTCAAAACTTCCACAATCCTCGTTTTTTATAGGACCTGAATATTTTAAATTTTTATATTCATCTGAGTAAAATTTAATTTCATTTTCATGTTTTATTTTTGAATTTAAGGATTTGTAATATATGAGCTTCTCTTTTTTTTTCCTTAATGAACCATTTTCTAAATTGTAAACCAGCTCGTAATATCTAGGTGGTCCAGATATAAATAAATTTATAAATTTTAATAAAAAAAAAATACTAATAACCAATACTAATAAAACTGATATGTTGATAAGTATTATTTTTTTCAAAATTGAATTTTGTGATTAATCTTTCTCAAAATTATTAGAATAATCTAATTTCAAGCTTTGATTTTGCATTTTTTTATCCAAAATACAATTTCCTATGACAAGATAGTCTAATTCAGTGCCCATAAAACAATTAAAAGCATCAGTTGGTGTATTAACAATTGGCTCACCTCTTACGTTAAAAGATGTGTTTACAATTACAGGGCACCCAGTTTTTTCTTTAAATTTAGAAATTAAATCAAAATAATATTTGTTAGTTTTTTTTGTAACTGTTTGTATTCTAGCTGTATAGTCAACATGAGTAACTGCTGGTATTTCTGATCTTTTTACATTTAACTTATCTATTCCAAATAGTTTTTTTTGTTCTTCCGTCATTTTTATTTTTTTTTTATCATTAATGTTAGCAATTAAAAGCATATATGGACTATCAACATCTAAATCAAACCATTCAGATAAATCGTCTCTTAATATTGACGGTGCAAACGGTCTGAAACTCTCTCTATATTTAACTTTTAAATTAAGATTTTTTTGCATTTTGTCAGATCTTGGGTCCCCAAGTATAGACCTACCACCTAATGCTCTTGGTCCAAATTCCATTCTACCTTGAAACCAACCAATTGCATTTTCATTCGCTAAAAGTTTTGCTGTTTTATCTATTAAATTTTCGTATTCAAATGTTTGAAAATTAGCACCTAAAGAATTCAATTCTTCTTCTATTTGTTTTTGATCAAACTCACATCCCAAATAAGATCCCTTCATACTATCATTGTCACTTAATACTCTTCTATTTCCTTGTTCAATGTGCCAAAGTGCAAGGGCAGCACCTAGTGAACCTCCAGCATCACCTGCTGCAGGCTGTATCCAAATATTATCAAAAATTTTTTCTTTTAAAATTTTACCGTTAGCTACACAATTTAAAGCTACACCACCTGCTAGACATAAATTTTTAATTCCATATTCTTCACGAATAGATTTTGCAAGTTTGATCATTATTTCCTCAGTTACACTTTGAATAGAGGAAGCAATGTCCATATGAAATTGGGTTAATTTATCTTTTTTTGGATCGCGAGGTTTTTGGCCAAATAAATTATAAAATTTATCATTTGTCATTGTCAAACCAGTAGCATAATTAAAATATTTTTGATCTAATCGAAAAGTTCCATCCTTTTTAATATCTACAATTTTTTTTATTTTTTCTTGAAAGATTGGTGATCCATATGGAGCTAGCCCCATAAGCTTATACTCTCCACTGTTTACTTTAAAGCCCGTGTAATAAGTAAATGCTGAATACAAAAGTCCTAATGAATGTGGAAAATGAATTTCTTTTTTAACTTCTAAATTATTTCCTTTACCAACTGCTACAGTAGTTGTTGCCCACTCACCTACTCCATCAGCAGTTAGTACAACAGCTTCATCAAATGGAGATGGGAAAAAAGCACTAGCTGCATGACTTAAATGATGATCAGAAAAATAAATATTTTCATCTGATCTGAAATTTTCATCATGTTCTTTTAATTTATTAAATAATAAATTTTTCTGAAAAAGTTTTTCTTTAATCCATAACGGCATTGCTTTACTAAAAGAGACAAAACCTTTAGGAGCAAAAGCAACATAAGTCTCTAACAATCTTTCAAATTTTAAAAAAGGTTTTTCAAAAAAAACCACTTGATCAATTTCACTTAGTTTTAAATTTGAAAAATTTAAAACAAAATTAATGGCATTTTTTGGGTAATTTGAGTCGTGTTTTTTTCTAGTAAACCTCTCTTCTTGAGCTGCAGCAATAATTTCGCCATCTTGAATTATGCATGCTGCACTATCATGATAAAAAGCTGATATTCCTAGAATGGATTTCACTTTAAAAAATAGTATAAATAAATGGAGCTACCGCAGATCCTTGACTTAAAATAATTAACCCACCAAATAAAAATAGGACTATAATTATTGGTAACAACCAATATTTTTTTCTTACTTTTAAAAATTCCCAAAATTCTTTTAAAAAACTCATTTTAGAATTGATTTTTCATTTTACTTTTTGGTTCTGTTTTTTCAATCCAATAAGTGTTATTATTGTTAAATTTTAAATTTAACAAATCCTTATTTAATAACCTCATTATTAATCCTATAGGTGTAACAACTAAAAAAAATATAATACCCATAACTAATGGTGAAACTATTTTTCCAAGAAGAATTCCAAACTTAAACCATAGTTTATTAAAAGGGTTTAAAATTCTAGAATTTATCAGTCCAAGAAATAAAAAAATTATTGATATAGATAAAAACCACAGTCTTAGCTCATCTCCATTAATTAGTGGATAAATTGCTATAAGTAAAAAAACTATAAAAAATACAATTCCAAAACTTCTATTAGAACCTATTTTAATTTCATCCATTTAAAGATTTCTGAGGTTTCATATCTGCTTTGTTGATACCAGCAACTCTTACTGGTTTCTTCATCGCATCTCTTCTAAATGGCTCACCAAGCTCTTGGTTTAGAATTACTTCTATAAATGTTGTAATCCCTTTCTTTTGATCTTCACAAGATTGCTTGATTGCATTTGTAGTTTCTTCCATTGTCTTAACGGTTACACCTTTTAAACCACATGCATCAGCAACTTTGGCGTAACTTAACTCAGGGTCTAACTCAGTTCCAACAAAATTGTTATCAAACCATAGAGTAGTATTTCTTTTCTCTGCACCCCATTGATAATTTCTGAAAATTACCATTGTAATTGCAGGCCATTCTTCCCTTGCACATGAGCTCATCTCATTCATGCTAATTCCAAAAGCTCCATCACCTGCAAAACCAATCACTGGAGTATCAGGACAACCAATTTTTGCACCTAGTATAGATGGAAATCCATAACCACAAGGTCCAAATAAACCAGGGGCTAAATATTTTCTTGGTTTTTCAAACGTTGGATAAGCATTTCCTATTGCACAGTTATTTCCAATATCACTTGAAATAATTACATCATCAGGCATACCAGATTGAATTGCTCTCCAAGCTTGTCTTGGGGACATTCTATCTGAATCTCTTTCTCTTGCTTCTTTATTCCAAACTGTTCCTTCGTCATCATCTTCATGATCTAAACTTGATAGTTTTTGTAACCATGCAGATTTTGTTTGGTGAATTAAATCTTTTCTAGCTTGTCTATCAGTATCTCCAGCGTTTGAAGATAGTTTTGCTAAAATTTGCTCTGCAACCAATTTTGCATCACCACTTATTCCAACAGATACTTTTTTAGTCAAACCAATTCTATCAGGAT
The DNA here is from genome assembly GCF_052047935.1 of Candidatus Pelagibacter sp. HIMB1506. Lineage (NCBI taxonomy): Bacteria > Pseudomonadati > Pseudomonadota > Alphaproteobacteria > Candidatus Pelagibacterales > Candidatus Pelagibacteraceae > Candidatus Pelagibacter > Candidatus Pelagibacter sp. HIMB1506. The sequence goes on from NZ_JBNAIS010000001.1 coordinate 647,077, forward strand.
TAATATCTACTTGAATGATGTTTGCATTCTTTGGCCAATAATCAATTCCATATCCTGGTAAAGTTGAAAATGGATTTAATCTTGTACCTAATGCTAAAACAACATCAGCTTTTGAAATTAATTCCATTGCAGCCTTAGAGCCATTGTAACCTAAAGGTCCTACTGCTAGTGGGTGACTTCCTGGAAAACTATCGTTATGTTGATAACCAGAACATACTGGTGCATCTAATTTTTCAGCAAGATTTTTAGTAGCATCAATAGCTCCACCAATAACAACACCAGCACCTGAAAGTATTACTGGAAATTTTGCATTAGATAATAAATCAGCAGCTTTAGAAACAGCATCGTTACCTCCACCTTGTCTTTCTAATCTTACAATTGGTGGTAAATCTATATCAATAACCTGACACCAATAATCTCTTGGAACGTTTATTTGTGCTGGAGCTGAGCCTCTTATAGCTTTTTCGATTACTCTGTTTAGAACTTCTGCCATTCTTGATGGGTCTCTAACTTCTTCTTGATAACAAACCATATCTTTAAACAGGTTCATTTGTTCTACTTCTTGAAAACCACCTTGGCCCATAGTTTTATTTGCAGCTTGTGGTGTTACTAATAATAGAGGTGTGTGATTCCAATATGCAGTTTTAATTGGAGTTACTAGTCCTGTTATTCCTGGTCCGTTTTGTGCAATGACCATAGACATTTTACCTGTAGCTCTTGTATAACCATCAGCAATTAAACCACCATTTGTTTCATGGGCTACATCCCAAAAAGTAATTCCTGCATCAGGAAAAATATCTGATATTGGCATGAAAGCAGAACCGATAATTCCAAAAGCGTGTTCAATGCCGTGCATTTGTAAAACTTTTACAAAAGCTTCTTCTGTTGTCATTTTTGTCATAAGACTAGAACCCCTCTAAAGTATAATTATTAAGAATTTATAAAATTCGTTTGTCAATTTTCGCGATTAATATATAAGATTTCGTAAATTTCAAACAAACAATTCGACACAACATTATGGCTACAGACATCATTATACACGACGAAAAAGACAACGTAGGAGTAGTTGTTATTGAAAAAATCACTCCAAAACAGGACTGCTCTTGCTGGATTATGGAAAATGACAAGACAGTTAACATTCAATCTGAAGATGAAATACCTCTAGGACACAAAATTGCAATGAGCGATTTAAGTGAAGGTGACACTATTATTAAATACGGTCATGATATTGGTAAAGTAGTCAAATCAATTAAAAAAGGTGAACACGTACATGTTCACAACGTTAAAACAAAGAAGTGGTAGTAATATGGAAATCCCAAAAAGTTTTTTAGGTTATAAAAGAGAAAATGGCAGAGCTGGAACAAGAAATCATGTAATCATTTTGCCTGTTGATGATATTTCAAATGCTTGTGCAGAAGCTGTAGCAAACAATATTAAAGGCACAATTGCGCTACCTCACTCGTATGGAAGATTACAGTTTGGCGCTGATTTAGAGTTACATTTTAGAACAATGATAGGTACAGCAAAAAACCCAAATGTTGCTGCTGCTATAATTATTGGCATTGAGCCTAAATGGACTAAAAGAATTGTTGATGAAGTAGCAAAAACTGGAAAACCTGTTGAAGGTTTTAGTATTGAAGGTGCTGGTGACATTGAGACAATCATGAAAGCTTCAAAAAAAGCTCAAGAATTTTCAATGTGGGCTTCTGAAAAACAAAGAGAAGAATGTCCAATAAGTGATCTTTGGATTTCTGTAAAATGTGGAGAGTCTGATACTACTTCAGGTCTTGCGTCTAATCCAACAGTTGGAAATTTAATGGACAAATTAGAGCCATTAGGGGTTCATTTATGTTTTGGTGAAACTTCAGAACTTACAGGTGCTGAGACTGTTTGTGAAAAAAGAGGTAAAACTCCAGAAGCACAAGAGAAATTTAAAAAAACTTGGAATGAATACAATGACTTCATTTTAAAAGAAGCAACAGATGATTTATCAGAAAGTCAACCAACTGCAGGAAATATAGCTGGGGGACTGACCACAATTGAAGAAAAAGCATTTGGAAATTTTCAAAAAATAGGATCAAGACAATTCGTAGATGTATTAACACCTGCTGAAGAACCGCAAAAAGGTCCTGGATTATATTTTATGGATACTTCTTCAGCTGCAGCCGAATGTGTTACGTTGCAAGCTGCGGGTGGTTTTAATATTCACTTATTCCCAACAGGACAAGGAAATATTATTGGAAATCCAATTGAACCAGTTGTAAAATTAACGGCCAATCCATTAACAGCAGTCAGCATGAAAGAACATATCGACTGCGATGTTTCTAAAATACTTTCTAGAGAAATGAATTTGGATCAAGCTGGTGATGAACTAATCAAAGCAACTATTAGAACAGCTAATGGAAGGTTAACTTGTGCTGAAGCTTTAGGTCATAGAGAATTTGTAATGACTAAGCTTTACAGAAGTGCTTAATAAATAACCCTAGTTTATGTCTAAAAATAAGTACCTGGTACTTTTACCTGGTATTATACTTGCGTTTGTTCTTTACACGCTATCGCAAGGTTTTAATAATATCATAGGCACAGAGTTACTCGGATATGAAAAAAGTCCTATATCCACTGCAATGATAGCAATCCTTTTAGGAATGTTCTTTGGAAATATTTTTAAAATAAGAGAAAGTTTCATAAGAGGTTTGGATTTTACTCAAAAGAATATTTTAAAACTTGGAATAATTTGCTTAGGTATTCAATTAAAACCTTTTGAGTTTCTTGAATTTGGTGCAATTGCTATTCCTTTAATTGTAATTTGCATTGTAAGTGTATTAGTTGTTATTAAACTTTTAATTAAGAGATTAAAAATCCCAACAAGAATGGCTTATTTAATATCAATTGGCAGTACAGTTTGTGGAACAACAGCAATCATGGCAACCGCCCCTGTTATTAGTGCCAAAAAAAATGAGATATCTTACGCAATTGCGAACATCACTTTGTTTGGAATTCTTTCAATGTTGATCTACCCATACTTTGCAAATTTTTATTTTAATGGTGAACCACTTTTAATTGGTTTATTTTTAGGAACCTCTATACACGAAACAGCGCAAGTAGCGGCTGCTGGATTGATCTATGATCAGCAATTCAATAGTCCAGAGACTTTAAATGTAGCAACAGTTACTAAACTAATCAGAAATACTTTTTTGATTATTATGATACCCCTGTTTGCGTATCTTTATAACAGAGGCCAATCTAAAGAAAAAAAATACTCAATAATTGATATTTTTCCCTATTTTGTACTTGGTTTTGTTGCAATGATTATTGTTCGAAATGTTGGTGATCAAATTTTTATTACTAACAATAATGAAATTTGGCTCAACACTGTAGATGGAATTAAATCTTTATCAAAAATATTCCTAACAATGGCAATGGCAGCAATTGGTATGTCTACCAATTTGAGAGATATAAAAAATATGGGTTACAAACCTTTTGTGGTTGGATTTATTGGAATGGCTACTGTTGGAATTGTTTGTTTGGGTACTATTGAGTTATATCTTTATTTATTCAATTAAGATTTCAACAAAATTTGTTTTTTAAGATTTGAAAAAAATCTTCTTATAAATGCTGCAGCTACACCTAAAAATATTGCAAACATAATTGAAAATAAGCCATAAAAGAATGGCATCTCATTAGAAAAATCTAAAATAAATTTAGAGAAAAAATTTAAATCAGGAATTACAGAAGTGATTGTTGAATTTGTATCATGATCTGCAAAAAATGAATCATAAGCGATGGCAATACCAACTGCTAAAATCAAAATAGCCATCAATGCTCGTAATCCTGAGCTATCAATTTTTTCTCCTAATTTTTGTCCAATCTGAACACCTATTATTGATCCAATAACAAGTAGAAATACTAAAAGTAAATCAATCGAGCCATAATTAAATGAATGCAAGAAAGTGACAATTACACTTACAAAAATAGTAACAAAAAGCGATGTTCCAGGAACAAGTTTGGTTGGCATCTTAATTATATAAATCATTGCTGGTACTAATATAAATGCTCCACCTATTCCCATTATTGCAGCAATAAAACCAACTACTAAACCAATAACTATTGGGGTAAAAATACTTTCATATAATTTTGATTTTGGAAATCTCATTCTTAAAGGAAGACCATGAATCCAATAATGAACATGTAATTTTTTTTTAACTAAAATATTTCTTTTGGCTTTATCAATCTCACCTAGGCTCTCGACTAACATTAAAGATCCAATGATTGCTAAAATATACATGTAAGCTAAAGAGATCACTATATCAATCTTTCCAATACCTTTAAAATAAGAAAAAGTAAAAATTCCTAATGAGGTACCTATGGCACCACCAATGACAATCATTAAACCCATTTTGTAATCTAAAGTATTTTTTAAATAATGTGTTGTTGAACCAGATACAGATGTAGCTAAGATATTGTTTGCTTCATTTGCAACTGCGTATGCAGGAGGAATTCCTAAAAAAATTAAAAAAGGTGTCATTAAAAAACCACCACCCACTCCAAACAATCCAGAAAGAACACCAACGATTGCACTTAATATAAGAATTTCTATTGGATTAACAAAAACTTGCGCGATGGGTAAAAATACATCCATTTAAATAAATAAATTGTTTAAAAACAACTTAGTTAAAAGTAATAAAAGTTCCAACTATAATAACTCCCCAATAAGCAGCTAGACTTAAAAATATACCTGTTTTTACTAAAGAAACTTTTAAGGTAGTTAGTCTATTGAAAATTTTTACGTTAGAAAATTGCATTAAGTGCGTCAATACACCCGGAAAACAAATTGTCAAATATTATTTTAATATTAGATAAATTTTTTTCTAATAGATCGTTGCGCCAAAAACTTTAACCATTTCATCCTCAACACCTAAAACCAACCTTCCTAGAAATTCTCCTGGTATTTCTTTATTAGTCTGTTTTATCAGAACGGTTATATGCTCACCTCTTCTAAGACATCCAAAAGGCTCGAACGTTTCATGAAGATTAGTGATAAGCTTATTGTTAGCCCATTGTTTTCCAAGCTCTACCTCATTAGCTCCAAAGAGCATCTGAGTTGAAAAATCTCTGGTAAATCCACCATAATCTTTTAAATTTGACGATTTTACCAGGTTAAACCAAATAGGTTTAGCCAACTCATATATTTCATCATCTTTTTTTGATAAAATATCCATAACTTATCTATTTCTAATTAAAGTATCTTAAGAAGCTTTTTTCTTCTCGTTCTCATCCACGATGTGGTAGACAGGAACCTTCTCCATACTAAATTTACCAGTTTTTGGATCTCTTCTAGAAACTGTCAGACAATGCCAATTATCATCATCAAGTTTCATATGATCTCCTCTATAATAGTATCCTGGCCATCTAGTCTCTTCTCTAAATAAAGTATGTTCAGTTACACACTGAGAAGTTAAAGCTCTATGTTTCAATTCCCAAGCTCTCATCAATTGGTGATAATCCTCAGCACCAACATGCTCAAGATCCTCTTGAAGCCATTCAAGTAATTCAAGGCCTCTTTTCAACATATTGCCATTAGTCATATAATTAGATGTAATTCCACCTACATATTCATCCATAATCTTCTGTAGTCTTTGTAGACCTTGGATTGGTGATATATAGCTAGGAGAAACAGTTCCACCAGTGATTTCGTTTTGTGCAACAGTGAAGTTTTCAAGTGGTTTGTAAACCATAGCTTTGAAATCCTCACATTGTTTGTCTGAAACCTTTACTCCTTCAGCTTTTTTATCTTCGATATACTTAACAGCAGCTTTAGCAGCTAATCGACCTTCTGTGAAAGATCCAGATGAAAACTTATGAGCACTTCCACCCACAGTGTCTCCAGCACCAAATAAACCATCAATTGTAAGCATTCTGTTATAACCCCAGAAATATTCTGGTGGAGATAAATCTTCAGGACCACTTACCCAAGCTCCTGAACAAGTAGCGTGTGAACCCATTACATAAGGTTCTGAAGTTGTTAATTCAGGATTTGTGTATTTAGGATCAATGTTTTGAGACGCCCATACTACAGCTTGACCAACAGTCATTCCTAAGAAGTTCTCCCAACCAACTGTTTCTAAATGTGGATCTTGGAAAGCTTCAGTTGTAACCATATGAATTGGTCCACCACCAGCAGCAACTTCTTGAATGAAAGCATGATTTCTTAAACAAGTAGGTGTTGGGTGATGATCAATATATTCGCCAACTAATTCTTTAGTTTGATCATACCATTTCTTCTCATAATTTTCCCCATTAGCGTTCTGGGTATACGTTTTTAAGTGTAAGAAATAAGCTCCAACTGGCCCATAACCGTCTTTAAATCTACATAACACAATTCTATTTTCCATTTGTGTCATTTTAGCTCCAGCAGCAATAGGAAGAGCATATGCTGAACCGTTACTCCAAGGGGCATACCAAGTTCTACCCATTCCTTCTCCAACTGCTCTTGGTTTGAAGATATGAGAAGCACCACCAGCTGCAACTATTACAGCTTTTGCTCTAAAAACATGAAAATCACCTGTTCTCATGTTGAAACCAACAGCTCCACCAATTCTATTATCTTGTGACTCATCCATAAGTAAATGAGTGATCATTATTCTATTATAAATTTTGTCAGCAGATTTTTTTGCCGCCTCAGCAACAATAGGTTTGTAACTTTCACCATGGATCATGATCTGCCATTTACCTTCTCTTAAATATCTTCCAGTTTGTTCATTTTTCATCATTGGAAGACCCCATTCATCAAACATGTGAACAGTAGAGTCTACGTGTCTAGCCATGTCGTAACCTAAATCTTCTCTAACCATTCCCATTAAGTCATTTCTTGCATATCTGACATGGTCTTCAGGTTGATTTTCTCCCCATTGCATTCCCATGTAACAATTGATTGCATAAAGACCTTGAGCAACAGCTCCACTTCTATCTATGTTTGCTTTTTCTACACAAACAATTTTCATATCTCTTCCCCAGTGTCTAGCTTCGAACGTAGCACCTGTTCCAGCCATACCACCACCAACAACTAATATATCGCAATCTTCGTAATGTGTTTTATGTCTAGCCATTAGTAGTAAACTCCTTTTTTAAACGACTCTTTTGGAACTGATGGTAATTCACCATCAATATTTAAACCTTCTGGCTCAGTATAAAGTCTTTGTGAATTAATCTCACCTTGGTTTGGTTTGTCACCTTCAGCAAGTTTTGGAATAAATTTACCCCATGGCTTTGTAGTAATTGGAGAAACAAAGTTTTTCTCTGTTCCATTTCTAAATTTGATCTTCCATGAAATTGTTCCTTTTTCTTCTTCTCTTCTAACTCTAACGCTATGACCCATAGGAGCAAAATCAGCATAACCTCTTACGTCTATTGCATGATTTGGGCATGCTTTTACACATGAATAACATTCCCAACAAAAGTTAGGTTCAATATTTTTTGCACGTCTGATATTTTCATCTATGTGCATAATATCTGATGGACAAATATCTACACAGTGACCACAGCCATCACATCTTGTCATGTATACAAAAGTTGACATAATTATTTATTCTCCTTTTTTAATTTTATCATATTAATAGTGTTTAGGTTGCTCTCTTTTAATACCTAAACCAAACTGTTCAGGCGCGTCAGCAGGAGGAGGTAAGTTGTCTCGCGAACCATCTGCTTCTGCTAAATTTTTTTGGATTGCTGCACCAGGTTTATAAAACATGTGTGCAAATTTAGACCAGTAAACTCCTCCAAATAAAACTAAATTTGAAAGGACAAATAAAGTCAAAAATAAATAAGATAATCCTGCTTGACCATTAGATTGTGTGTAAGACCACAATAAACCAAAAGTCGAACAAGCTAATAAAGCTAAAACAAATAAATCAGCTTTGATTATTCTGTACCAAGGATGCGCTTCCGCAGATACATCTACTCTTAAAAAAAACCAAAACCAATAACCACCAACACATGTAAGTATTGCGCCTACATGCCAAACCATAGACCAAGTAGCTGAAGTAGGTTTATCAGCTCCTGTGTAGCAAAATACTAAAACTGCTGATGCAACCCAAAATAATATTGTTCCATACATACCAAGAACATGTGCAAGCCTTCTTTTTCCAAATCCAAGTTCTGCAGTTGTGCCGATATCATAAACTGTTGTCTTTGCGATAATTGAAGCTCTTTCTCCTGAACTCAATTCCTTAACAGCATTAGCTTTTGCTTTTTTGGCATTATTAAAAAAATAAGTAACGTTTTTGTGAACAATCATTTGTATAATTGTTCCTGCTGCAATCAAAATTACCATAGCAATTATGAAGCTTTGCATTGCAAAAGGTGAGACTGTTTCAGCTAAAATTGAAAAAGGATTTGTAGATAACATAATTTTAAATTATTTGTAAAGTTAGTTTGAGATTTTCTAGTCTAGTTAAATAAAGAGTTCAACTAAAACTATTGGTCAATTTTGTCATTAATAACAACTTACGGTTTACGTTTGTAATGTTGTTTATTAGGAATTACTGATCTTACCCCACCTTGGGGGTTATCAACGTCACCTTCTCTTCTTGGTATCAAGTGTATATGGCAATGCATTATAGATTGACCTGCAATTTTTCCAGCATTTGTCCCAATATTAAATCCTTTAACATTAGTATCTTTACTTAGAATTTCATTTTTAACTATTTGGATAAGATCATTGCAAGCAATCAATTCATCATTTGTCATGTCAAAATAATCTTTAATATGACGCTTAGGAATTATTAAACAGTGGTGATCAGAAACAGGATAAGAGTCGAAACTTGCATAAGCAAGATCATTTTCATGAGCAATACCACTTTTTTTTGAATCACAGAATAAACAAGGATTGTTAGGATCTCTCATATTTAAATTAGAGTATTATATATTTTTCTAAGTTTATTAAAGGAAACATTATTTCGACTTTTCCATTTTAATTCATCTATTTTTGACACTGACATAACTCCCTTTCCTGATCCAATAAGAATTATTTCTTCATAATCATTAATTTCTTTAATTGATATATCTTTAAAATTAATTTTAACTTTTTTACTTATAAACTTAAGTGTATTTCCAAAATAACAATTTTTTTTTGGAGAAAATATTTTTCCATTTTTAACAAAGACTAAATTTGAAGTGCCTGTTTCTAATATTTTATTGTTTGCAACTAAAGCAATATCAAATTTAGAAGAGTCAACCTTACTAAGTTTTGCTAAAATTTTTTTGTAATAAAGATTTTTATAATTTGGCTCAACTCTTTTATATTTAAATAATAAAAGACTAAAATTTTTTTTAATTTTTGGTCTTTTTCTTATAGATACAGATATTAGTTTTTTATTTAAAGCAATTCTAAATAAATTATCAGGACCTTTGTAAAGTGTATTTTTTTTAATTAGATCTAAAATAATATTCTTTAAGTTTTTTTTTCTAATTGCATATTTTTTTGTAGATTTAATTAAGTTTTCAATATGTGGTTTTAACAATATTATCTTGGGAGGTTTTCCAACCATACGCATTGTTGTAAATACACCTCTGGATCCCCAAAGATCTTTAAATGCAACTTCTTTAAGATTACTTAGCTGATAAGATTTTTTTAATAAGAGTGTTACCATTTTCTGTTAAAAAAGATTCTGGATGAAATTGAAATCCGTATATTTTGTTTTGATTATCCTCAAGGCCCATTGGTATTTTTGTTTTACTACATCTCATAGTTATTTTAATAGAATTTGATTTAAATGGCTCCATTAATTTTAATGAATGATATCTTCCCACTTTGAACTCTTGATTGTTTTTAAAAATTTTACTTTGATTATTTGTTTTTATTTTAGATTGAAAACCATGGTAAATTTTTTTTTGTTGTATTATTTTGCCTCCCTCATTATGTAAAATCATTTGATATCCAAGACAAATACCAATAATTTTTTTCTTTCCTTTGTATTTTTTATAGATTTTTGAAGTAGTGGGATAATCCATTGGTGATCCGGGTCCTGGTGATAAAACAATCACATCACTTCTATCAAGTAATCTATCATTTACTTCATAATAGTTTGAGCAAATTACTTTATCAAATTTTGCAAATTGATGAACAACATTCCATGTGAAAGAGTCTTGATGATCAATTATGTAAATCATTTAAATAACTCCAATAAAGATTTTGCTTTAATATAATTTTCGTTAAATTCTTTCTTTGGAGAGCTATCTAGCACTACTCCAGACGCAGCTGAAATCTCTGATTGATTTTTATAATTTAATATAGATCTGATTATAATATTAAACTTCATATCTTGATTAAATTTAATAATTCCAAAACTCCCTGTAAAAATATTTCTACTTTCTTTTTCTTGATTATTTAAAAGTTCCAAAGTTCTAATTTTAGGACAACCAATTACAGATCCACCTGGCATCATTGCTTTAATAATATCAATCAATTTCGTATTTTTATTTAATATTCCACCGATTGAAGTCACATAATGAAAAAGATGCTTATATTCCTCGACATATTTTTTTTTAAGTATTTTTACACTTCCAGGTTTACAAATTTTTGATAAATCACTTCTTTCCATATCAACTATCATGTTGTGTTCTTTGGTTTCTTTTTCATTATTTTTAAAATACCTAAGAGCTATATTTTTATTTGATAATAATTTTTTCTTAAAGGTACCAGCTATTGGTTTGGTAATTATTTTATTTTTTTTCTTATCTATTAATGTTTCAGGAGAACAACTTACTATAGAGTAATCCTTATCTTTAATCATAAATGACTCTGGTGAAGAATTAACTCGCATTAATTTCCAAAAAAAATTAACAGGATTGATTAAAGATTTATTCTTATATTTTGTGCAAATTTTAATTTGATAAGTCTCTCCTTGTCTTATTTTTTTTGAAAATAATTCAAATATTTTTCTATATTTTGCATAAGAAATATTAATCTTGAAAGGACTTAGTATTTGAGTTTTATTAAATTGATAATTGAAGGTGTGTTTTTTGATATTAGATATAACTTTAATATCCTTTCTAATTTTAATTATTGTCTCGGGTTTATAAAAAATTCCTTTATAAAAATTTATTCTTTTTTTATTTTTTAATTTAATACCAATTAAATTACATAAAATTTCATAACCAAAAAAACCAAGATATAAATCTGTTTCTTTTTTAAACTTTTTTTTCTCGATGGAATTAAGAAATTTATATATATTTTTTTTTGTTAAAATGATCTTTTTAGAAAAATCAGTATAAATATTGTATCCACCATCTACTTTATAAATTATTAAAGGCTTATCTGATTGATACAGATCCTCTAAGTAAGGGTTGAATTTAAGTTTATGCTGGCTGTGTTCTTTCAATTGCTTTCTCTACTATAGGTAAGTGTATCAGACCTGCAAATAATGATAATGCGATAGATCCGTACCATGCATAGTCAAAATTTCCATTTAATTCATAAAATACACCACCTAGATATGCTCCTAAGAAAGAACCAATTTGATGGCTTACGAAAACTATTCCATATAAAAGTCCAACGTATTTTGTGCCAAATATATGGGCCACAATTCCATTTGTTGGAGGAACTGTAGATAGCCATAAAAATCCAAAAGTAACTCCAAAGACGACAGAATTAAATATACTTGGTGGTAAAAAAATAAAATAAATAATTGAAACTCCTCTTAATAGGTAAATTGCACTTAATATTTTTTTCTTACTATACCTTGTTGCTAAATAGCCACTCGTAATCGTACCAGCCATATTAAATACACCAATTAAAGCTAGCACCATTGCTGGTGTCCAGTCAGGCAAACCTTTGTCTGCCATATAAGTTGGAATATGTGTTGCTACTAAAGCAATATGCCAACCACAAACAAAAAAACCTAAAGTAAGATAGATAAAACTTTTATTTGCAAATGCTTCTTTTAAAGCTTCTCTTGCAGTTTGATTGTTATCTTTATTAACACCAACTGGTATTTTTGGAGTGCTAACAAATAAAGATATTACCAAGCCAATTCCTAAAAGAAGAGAAAAGTATAAAAGAGTATTTTCCCAACCTGTTTCAACTAAAGAATATCTTACAAGTAAAGGTGAAACAAAATATCCAAAAGAACCTGCGCATGTAACTATACCTGTTGCAATAGTTCTATTAGATGCTGGAAAATGCTTAGCTACAACTGATACAGGAATACCTATTGCCGTAGAACCTAACCCAATTCCTATCATTACTCCTATAGTTAAAGTAAAGTAACTTCCGGTATTAAATCCAGAATAAAAAAATAAAACTCCAACTAAATAAAAAACAAAACCAATAAATATTGCAACTGCACCTCCATACTTATCAGTAATTACACCAAATAATGGACTAAATACTCCCCAGAGTAATAACTGCAGTCCCATAGCAAATCCAAAATGAGAAATAGAAATATCTAGGTCAGTATTGAAATCAAAATAAAACAAACCAAAAGTCTGTCTTATACCTAAAGAAATTATTACTACTATCGATGCAGCTATTAGAGTAATTAAAGCTTTTTTACTTATAGTAAAATTTTCTGAGCTCATTTAAGACTTTTGAGAGCTTGTTTTATATCAGCTATAAGATCTGCTGGATCCTCTAAACCAATATGCAGTCTAACTATGTATTCGTTTTTTGCTAATTTAAGATAGCTTCTATTTCCTTGTTCTCTAACATTTTGATGCAATGCTAAACTTTCAAACCCTCCCCAACTGTAACCGTGTCCAAATAATTTTAAATTATTTACAAATTTAACAACTGCTTTTTCACTTTTGGCTTTAATTCTTAAACCCATTAAACCTGAAGCACCTGAATAATATTTTTTCCACATTCTAAAATTGTAAGAGTCTTTTTTGTATGGATACAATAATTTTATATTTTTAAATTTAGATAAAAATTCTGCTACTTTTTTTGCATTTTCTCTATGTCTATCTAATCTTACATCTAAAGTTCTTAATCCTCTTGTAATTAAATAAGCGTCATCAGGTCCTAATCTTAAACCTGTAACTCTTTCAGTTGCTTTTACTTTTGGAAATACCTTTTTATTAACCGCTAAACTTCCACCCATTACATCAGAATGACCTGAGTAATATTTTGTTGCTGAAACAATTGCCATATCAAAACCGAGTTTAATAGGTTTTAAAAAATATGGAGTTCCCCACGTATTATCAATTGCTGTTAAAATTTTATGTTTTTTTGCTATGGAGACAATCTTCCCTAAATCTTGAAAATCAAAAGTGTTACTTCCTGGGTTTTCTACGAAAATTAATTTAGTTTTTTTAGTAATTGCTTTTTCTAATGTCTTAAGATCGTGTGGATCATAAAAAGTTGTTTTGATATTAAATTCTTTTAAAAAATCTTGTGTCAAAAGTCTTGTAGGACTGTAAACTGGGTCAGCTGCAATAATTTCATCACCAGGTCTTGTAACACTGAAGATTGCAAGGAATACCGCTCCAAACCCAGTGGGTGTTAAAAAAGTAAAATAGCTTTCTTCAAGTTTAGATAAAATTTGTTGTAAGATGTGAGTCGTTGAAGTTCCTTGTCTGCCATAATCAAAATGTCCACCTGTTGGGTTTTTTTTTGCCTTGTCTTGCGTTTTCCTAATATCTTGCATAGATTTGAAAATAATCGTTGATGCACGCACAATTGGTGGATTAACTGACTGATTATGAAAGTCTTTCGCTGTATGTTTTAAAAATGTTTTAAAAGAATTGCTCATAATAAAATTTGATATGTTTAAAAGACAATGCTATATCCCGTAAAAAACGTCAATAAATTAATAAATAGGACCAAATGAGTTATCCGAAGAAACATAGGGGTCGAAGAAAACAAGGCTCCAAAAAGAGAAGAGCAAAAAGAAAAAATAAGAAGAAATAATTCTTTTATTCTTTAATCCAACCACCACCCAGAACTCTATGACCATATTGGTCTTTGCTATAGAATACGCATGCCTGTCCTGGAGATATTCCATCCTCAGGATTTAATAGATGAACATTTGCAGTATTATTGTCTTTTAAATCTACTTTTGCCTCAAGAAGACTACCTGTTGATCTAACCTTTACAAATATATTTTGATCAAGATCTTTTTTGTCAGTTAATAAGTTTAAATCTTTTAAAGATATTTCTTTTTTTCCAAGGTTTTCTTTGGGTCCTACTATAATTTCATTTTTGTCTGAATTTATTTTTAAAACATATAAAGCTTCTTTATCTGAAACCTTAATTCCCTTTCTTTGTCCAATTGTAAAATTAATAATACCATCATGAACACCGATTACTTTTCCATCTAAATTTTTAATATTACCTTTTTGAAAAGAGTCTGGTCTAAATTTTCTAATTACTGATGCATAATCTCCATTAGGCACAAAACAAATATCCTGACTATCTGGTTTATCAGCTACATTTAAATCTAACTCTTTAGCAATTTCTCTTGTTTTATCTTTTAACATTCCACCTAATGGAAATCTCAAATAATCTAATTGCTCTCTAGTTGTGTTGAATAGAAAATAACTTTGATCCCTATTTTCATCAATTGCTCTATACATATTATTGGTGTTGTTTGATGTGATATTTTTTACATAATGACCTGTAACTAATGCATCTGCTTTAAGATCTTTTGAAACTTCAAATAAATCTTTAAACTTTACTGTTTGATTACATTGAACACATGGAATTGGAGTTTCACCTTTTAAATAACTATCAACAAAATTATCTATTACTCCTTGCTTGAATTTATCTTGATAATATAAAATTTTATGCTCAATACCTAATTTGTGAGCAACACGTTTTGCATCCATTATATCTTGACCTGAGCAACACTGTTTAGATTGCGCTACTTCTTTTCCATCATCATAAAGTTTAAGGGTTATTCCTATAACTTTATAACCTTCGTTTTTCATAATTCCTGCTACAGTTGACGAGTCTACCCCACCAGACATTGCAACAACGACTGTTGTATCTTCAGGTTTTTTGTCAATTCCGATAGAGTTTAATTCTTTATTCATTAGGTGGTATTTATACTGATTTACAATATAAGTTAAATTAAATGATTTTAGATTATGAACCAGGCGACAAAGTCACTAATCCTGAGAATAAAGACTGGGGCATTGGACAAGTACAATCAATCATAAAAGATAAGGTTACTGTCAATTTTGAAAATGCAGGTAAAAAAGTAATAAATGCAAAAAATATAGAATTAAAAAAAATTGGTAAATAAAAGATGGACTTACAAAAAATTATTGAGGATTTAGTTGATACTTTTTTATCAGCAGGAGACTTGTCTCTTCAGCTTAGAGAAAAAGGATTAAGTAAAGAAATTAAATCTGACAATACACCGGTGAGTAATGGTGATATTGAAGTAAATAATTTCATATCTTCTGAAATATCAAAGGTAACACCTGATATTCCAATTATTTCAGAAGAAACTTCTGAAAACAAAGATAACTCTAAATTAAAAGATTTTTGGTTGGTGGATCCTATTGATGGAACCTATGATTACATAAACAATTTAGAGGAATTTACTATTAATGCAGGTTTAATTATCAACAATAGACCTGTTGCAGGATTAATAAATGCACCTGCTAAAAAAAGAATGTTTTATTCATATAGGAAAGGCAAATCTTTTGAGTTTACCAACGAAAAAACAATAAACCTTTCTGAGTTACCATCTAAAAGAACTGAGCCACTTAATTTCATTTCTTACAGCAATAAAATTAAACCTGAGATACAAAAAATTTATGATGAGTTAGGTGTTAAGGAGCATACTAGAATGAAAAGTTCTTTAAAATTTTGTGTTGTTGCTGCATGTGAGTTTGATGGTTATGTTGCTGAACCTCGAGCTTATGAATGGGATATTGCAGCAGGACATGCAATTTTAGAAAATGCAGGAGGGTCTGTTAGAGACTTTAATGGGAATGAGATTTTATATGGTAAGAAAGATTTAAAAAATCCTAGTTTAATTTTAAAAAGTAAAAATATAATTTAATGGATGAGCAATTAAGAATTATTTTAATTATAATAGTATCTATCTCAATTTTTGGATTACTAGTTTTTGTTTTTGTTAAAAATTATATTAGAAACAAAATAAATCATCTTGTTGATGAAGAGAAAAAAAGAAAATTAAAGTAATTTAATTATTTTTTCATATTCATTTTTATCAATATCCATTACTTTTTTTGATGTTTCAAAATCAAATCCGTTTCTTGCTAGTAAAGAAATATCTTTTTTATAAAACAAAGTTCTATTATCCTCTGCTCTTGCTGGTCCTATTCTCTTTTTCTTACATAATTTTATTGCTGAAAAGAAATCTTGATCAGAATTATCTTGTTTTATTTTCTCAACTGTATCCTTGATAAAACCATCATCTATTCCCTTTCCCATTAAATAATTTCTAATTTTATTTATCGAATTTCCTCTTTGGATCATACTCTTTGCTTTACTTTCTGAATAAAATTGATCATTGATAAATTTATTTTTTTCTAGATCGGATAGAACAATATCGATTAATTTATTCACATCTTTTTTTCGAGAGTCTGT
The DNA here is from genome assembly GCF_052047935.1 of Candidatus Pelagibacter sp. HIMB1506. Taxonomy (NCBI): domain Bacteria; kingdom Pseudomonadati; phylum Pseudomonadota; class Alphaproteobacteria; order Candidatus Pelagibacterales; family Candidatus Pelagibacteraceae; genus Candidatus Pelagibacter; species Candidatus Pelagibacter sp. HIMB1506. The sequence goes on from NZ_JBNAIS010000001.1 coordinate 663,638, forward strand.
TGCAGAGAGTTTCATATATTTTTTTAATAAATATGTTTTAAGTTGTTGTTTTGAAGGTGCATATTTTTCAACATAAGCAAATGCAAAATTCCTCATTTCATCAACAGTAACTTGAAGTGTTTTTCTTTTATTTCTTATAGGAATCATCGTTAGATTTTATATAATATAAATATGATCGAACAAATTTATAACTATTTCACAATTGATGTTCTTTATATGTGGATCAATCTAGGAGTTATACCTTTTTGGTTTATCTTAATAGTTTTTCCCCAGTCACACTTAAGTAGGTATGTAGTAACTACTATATTTCCATTTCTATTATTAAGTGGGGTTTATATTTACATTTTATACAGATCTTTCATCGTTGGTTATGACTTCGATGCTAATTTTAGTTTGTATCTTGGTTTAGTTGAGTTGTCTCGACTGTTTGAAGACAATCTATACCTAACTCTTTTCTGGACTCATTTTGTAGCTATAAATTTATTTGTTGGTGGGTGGATGGTTAAAGACTCTCAAAAATACTATGTAAATAAAGTTTTAATGTCAGTTCCTTTAATAATTACATACCTAATTGGACCTATAGGATTATTTATTTATTGGATAATTAGAATTTTTTACGCCAAAAGACTAAATCTATATGAGTGATCATATAGATTTTTACTTCGATATTATTAGCCCTTACGCTTACATCGCATATAAAAAAATTTTAAAAATTAAAAATGTTGATTTTAAATTAAAGCCAATATTGTTAGGTGGTCTTCACAACTTAGCAGGTATTACAGCTCCTGCTTTTAACAAGTATAAAATGAAAAATATGCAAAATGATTGTGAGCTTGTTTCAAAAAAAAATAACATAAGTTTCAGATGGAATTCTAGATTTCCAATAAACTCTTTAAGTATAATGAGAGGTTATCTTTGTGTTAAAGATAATAAAAAAGAAGAATACTTAAATAGTTTTTTTGAAGCTTATTGGAAAGAAGATATAGATTTATCTTATGAAGAAAATATCAAAATACTATTAAAAAAATTAAAAATTGATGAGAATAGTTTTTTTAATTCTATTGGTAATCAAGATATTAAAGATAAATTAAAAGAATTAACTCAAGAAGCTTTTGAAAAAGAGGTATTTGGAGCTCCAACTTTTATAGTTAATAATAAAATTTTCTGGGGACAAGACCGCCTAGAATACGCTTTAGATGAAATTAAAAATATTTAAACTATTTTAAAACTACTATTGCTTATAGACCCAAAACCACCTTCAATGTGGGAGATATTTTTAAAGCCTTTTTCAGTTAAGGACTTTACAGACATCTCAGATCTTATCCCTCCAGCACAAAACAAAACCACTTCTTTATCTTTATAAATTTGACCATTTTTATAAACATCACTATTAGGATCAAGAAGAACTTCTAAATTTCCCATAGGTATATGGTTAGCTCCTTCAACTTTTCCTGTAAGTTCTAATTCATTTAATTCTCTAATATCAATTAGATTGCATTTGTTTTCTTTAACCATTTGATAAGCTTCATCAGCATTTATAGTTTTTATATCACTCATAAAATTTAATTATTTGGTTTAGGTAAGTTTTAATTTAATTATTTTATTTTAAAATATCAAAAAAGGACTATATAGCTAGAGTATTATGTTAAAAATAAATTCTAAAGCACCTAGTTTTGTCATTCCATCAACATCAAAAGATAAATATTCTTTAAAAGATTCACTTGGGAAATATGTGGTTTTATATTTTTACCCAAAAGATGATACACCTGGATGTACAATTGAAACTAATGACTTCAATAAATTGTTGGCAAAATTTAAAAAGCTAGATTGTGAAGTATATGGGATTTCAAAAGATAGCTTAAAAAGTCACGATAAATTCAGAGATAAATACAAAATTAAATTTGATTTACTCGCAGATGAGGAGATTAAAGTACTAAAAAAATACAAAGTCTGGGGTAAGAAAAAATTTATGGGACGAGAATTTATGGGAGTAAATAGAACAACTTTTTTAATTGATAAAAAAGGTAAAATCCTAAAAATCTGGGAAAACGTTAAAGTAAAAGATCACGCCAAAGAAGTCCTAGAAACATTAAAAGATATTTCAAAATAAAAAAAGGCTCCTTATTTCTAAGGAGCCTTTAATTGTTATATATTGAGAGATATTTTAGTCTCTTATTGCGTAGGCTTTAACACCCACTTCTGCAACATCAGTTCCAAGTTTTTCAGCTTGAGAACTAATTCTAAGACCAATTGTTTGTTTTAGAACTTTAAATGTGATGTAAGAAAGTATGAAACTAAATGCACATACTGCAATTACACCTGTTAACTGAGTTCCAAAATTTGTATCTGGATTACTTAATGGCACAACTAAAGTTCCAAAAATTCCAGCAAATAAATGAACAGGAATTGCGCCAACTACATCATCAATTTTTTTACTTTCTAAAAACTTTGTACCAAAATACATGATGATTGATCCAATAGCTCCAATAGCAATTGCAAGTACTGGACTCGGAGTTAAAGGTTCTGCTGTAATTGCAACTAAACCTGCTAATGCTCCGTTAAGCATCATTACGATATCTGTTTTACCACCTAATAATCTTGTAACGACTGCAGCAGTAACAGTACCAGCGGCTCCTGCTAAATGAGTGTTAACTGCAATTTTACTAATTGCATTTACATCATCGAACGTTCCCATTGCAAGTTGACTAAAACCATTAAATCCAAACCAACCGAACCATAATAAGAAAGTTCCTAATGTAACAAGTGGTATTGAAGATGCTGCAAAAGGAACTAGTGATTTTGTTTCACCTTTTTTATTAAATCTTCCTTCTCTTGCACCCAATAATATTACACCTGCTAAAGCAGCTGCTCCACCACATGCGTGAACTAAAGTTGAACCAGCAAAATCTGAGAAACCTGAAGTTGCTAACCAACCTCCACCCCACTGCCATCCCATTGAAATAGGATAAATGATACCAGCCATAATTGCTGCAAAAATAAAAAATGGCCAAATTTTAATTCTTTCTGCTACAGCACCAGATACAATTGATGCAGTTGCGCAAACAAACATTGTTTGGAAAAACCAATCAGAATAATCTGAATAACCTGTTGAAAGTTCTGAAGCATCACTCCACATTGAAAATGATCCAATAAACCCACCTTCAGGAATTCCGTAAGCTAAATTATAACCACAGAAAAAAAATATTAATGAACAAATTGCAAACTTACCTATATTCTTTGCTGCAATTGTTGAAACACTTTTGGTTGTCACCAATCCACTTTCAAGCATACAGAAACCTGCTGCCATGAATGCAACTAAAACACCACCAAGATAAAATCCTAATGAATTGAAAATATATTGTCCTTCAGCTGACATTGTTGTTTCTGCTGAAGCTAAATTAGTAAAGCTTAAAAATATTATTAAGCTTAATGATATTTTTTTTAAATGATTAATCATTATCTCTCCTTTTTTTTGATCTTGTCGTTTTAATAAACATTAAAATTTTAAGTACTGCTGATAGGTCAAAAGAGTTATGAGAAATAAGCATATGTGTAAAAAAAAGGCCCCATTTCTGGGGCCTTTGGTTATTAACTAACTAGAGAGAGATATAAGTTAATTCTTTGTTTAGAGGCTCTTCAATGAGATAACGACATGGAGATCGAAGAGCCTCTATATTGCATGCAATTAGTCACGTATTGCGTAAGCAATTACACCTGTTTCAGTAACGTCTGTACCTTTTGTTTCAGCTTCTTTACTTAATCTGATTCCAAACGTACCTTTCATTATTGACCATACGATGTAAGACACAGCAAACACAAAAATGTTAATTGAAAGTACACCAATTAATTGTGCACTGAACGATGCATCGGCGTTTGTTAATGGCACTGCAAGTGTTCCCCAAATTCCAGCAAATAAGTGAGCTGGGATTGCACCTACAACATCATCAAGTTTAAAGCTAAATAACAACTTAGTTCCAAACACTACGATTAACCCACCAACAGCTCCAATTAAAATTGCTGCAAATGGAGATGGTGCTAATGGTTCTGCAGTGATTGCTACTAGACCACCAATTGCTCCGTTTAACATTTGAATTACATCTGTTTTACCGTACATTAATCTTGTAATGATACCAGCGGCCATTACTCCACCACAAGCTGCAAGATTTGTATTGATAAAGATTGATGAGATCGCAACTGCATCATCAAAAGTACCTAATGCTAATTGTGAACCACCATTAAATCCAAACCAACCTAACCATAGGATGAATACACCTATTGTTACTAATGGAATTGAAGACGCAGCAAAAGGCTGTAACGCTTTTGGTTGACCTTTACTATCAAATCTTCCTGATCTAGCACCTAACAACATGATACCAGCTAAAGCAGCAGCACCACCAGTTGAGTGTACTAAAGTTGAACCAGCGAAATCAGAGAAGCCTAGTTCTGCTAACCAGCCTCCACCCCACTGCCAACCCATTACGATTGGATAAATAATTCCAGCTAAGATAGCTGCAAATAAGAAGAACGGCCATAACTTGATTCTTTCAGCCATAGCACCTGAACAAATTGAAACTGTTGTTGCACAGAATACCATTTGGAAGAACCAATCCGAACCATCTGAATAACCAGTGTCAATTGCACTTGCATCTGACCACGGTGTAAATGATCCAATGTATCCACCTTCTGGAATACCATAAGCTAAGTTGTAACCAACTAGCCAAAACATAATTCCAGCAATTGCATACAAACCAATATTCTTTGCACAAATTACTGAAACACTTCTTGAAGTTACCATACCAGATTCTAACATTGCAAAACCTGCTGCCATGAACATGACAAGGAAACCACAAATTAAAAATAGTAGAGTGTTAAATATAAACCCCACTTCAGCAGAAACAGTTGTCTCTGCCATACCCGCACTACTCATGTTTAGCAAAAATACCAAACTTAGTAATGGTGCAGATATTCTCTTTATTATTTTAGTCATAAGACCTCCACTTGTTAAAGTGAGGTTTATAAATTTAAAAAACTTAAAAACTAACGCTGATTAGGAAAATTGGGTATGCAGTTTTTGCATATAGTAACAACCCTAAACGTGTTTTTACAATCGTTTAGGGCTGTTAAAAAAATATTATCTATTGAATACTTCTTTTAAAGCTTTCGCTGGTAAGAATTTTACCTTCTGAGAAGCAGCGATTTGAATCTGCTCACCGGTTCGAGGATTCCTTCCAACCCTTGCTTTACGTTTCGCAACCTTATACGTCCCGAAGCCGGCGATTTTTACTGAATCGTCTCCCTTCAAGGCGTCAAGTATTGTATTCGTGATCGTATCGAACGTCCGTTCCGCATCTGCTTTGCTCAAATTTAATGAGCCAGAAAGCTTTGCTACTAGTTGTTTTTTGTTCATTTTAGCTCCGATATTGTTGGTTAATATTGATACTTGTCATAAACGTTGATAAATCAAGCTTTTTTTTAGTGTCTTTATTAAATGAACACACAATATCTTGTTAAAAATTAAATAAACATTGATTTTATTGATCTTTTTAACAATTTAGAAATTTAAATTATCTAAATAAACCAAGGTCTTTTAGGTCATTAAATGTAGTGAAAAACATCAATGATAGCAACAAAAACAATCCGATTCGAAAAAAGCCTTCTTGTGTTTTTTGAGACAAAGGCCTCCCTAAAACCTTTTCAAATGCATAAAACATTAAGTGTCCACCATCTAACATTGGTATCGGAAACAGGTTAATTAAGCCTAAACTTATTGAAATATAAGCCATCATACTAATAAAAGCTAACACTCCAAAGGTTGCAACTTGCCCTGATATTTTTGCAATCCTAATAGGTCCCCCAAGTTGGGAAGTATCTGCTTTACCCATGATCATTCCACCAATGTATTTTAATGAAGAAACGCTCACAAAATAGACTTCATTTGCTGCATGATACAATGCTTTAGTTGGTCCTAATTTAACATGATTAATTTTATCATTGTAAGCACTTAGCTTTATACCAACCATTCTTTTATTTATTTTGTTTCCTAAACCATCTTCACCTTCAACAATGTTTGGTTTTACTTTTAAAATTAATTCTTCATATGAACGCTTAACTTTGAAATCTATAAAGTCTGATGTGGACATTGTGATATACTTTGAGACTTCCATGATGCTTTTAACTTCATTGCCATCAATTTCTAAAATAATATCTTGGTTTTTTAATCCTCCAACCATTGCAGGGCTATCTTTTTGAACTTCGCTGATAACTGCTGGAGTAAAATCTTTTCCAACAAATGTATAAATACAAAAGAAGATTGCTAGAGCTAATAAAAAATTAGCCAAAGGACCACCAAATACAATTAAAACTCTTTGATATAATGGTTTTAAAATAAATAATTTATCTCTTTCTTCTTCATTATATTTTTCTAAAATTTCTTCATGATCAGCTTGTGAATAAACATTACGATCTCCAAAAAACTTTACATATCCACCTAAAGGAATAGCACACACTTTCCATCTAGTGCCATGTTTATCATTCCAACCAAATAATTCTTTACCAAATCCAATGGAAAAATCAGTAACCCCTACTCCATATCTTCTAGCAAAATAATAGTGCCCATATTCATGGATGAATACAACCACCAAAATAAGAATTAAAAATGGAACGATATAACTAAGCATAATTTTATATTTTAATTTAATATCATATTAATCACAACCCCTCATTACCAGTAGTAAGTCTTGGGCTTTTGAACATCTTTTAAAAAAGCCTTAGAGTGACCCAGTCTTCCTCTATTAAGGTGAGTTGACACCATATTTTTTTGCAAGATGGGACACAAAAGATCCAGCTTTTACATATTTAGGTATTGGAAAAATAGTTAGCTATAAAGATGGAGTGCATTGTAAAGATGGTAAGGGTAACGATACTGAAACCATAGAATTACAATTAAGTATTCAAGACTCAGGAGATATTATTCAAGAAATAATTACTCCAATAGATCAAACTCCAAAAACTATTACAAAAACAATCTCTTCTAAAACCTCTGCATATGCCAAAGAAAAAGAGTTGGAAAAATTCATGATTAAAAACTGGGAAGAAATATCTTTATCTGAAAACTATGATTTAGTTCCAAATAAATCCACAGGAAAACCTGGACAAAATTGGGCTGGCTCAGGTCCTTTAGATATTCTTGCAGTTAAAAAAAATAAATCTGAATTATTGGTAATTGAATTAAAAAAAGGCCAGGCAAGTGATGAAGTAGTTGGTCAAATTACAAGATATATGGGATGGATTAAAAAGAATGTGGCGACTGAAAATCAAGATGTAAAAGGCCTAATCATAGCTTTAGAAGAAGATAGAAATATTAGACTTTCTTTAGACATTGTTAGTAACGTAAAGTTTTTAAGATATAAAAAATTTGAGCTGGTTGAATAGTTAAGGATTTGTTAATCTTTAACAATTAAGCCATTTTATTCTAACAAAACTGATCTATAAAGAATATGGGAATTTAGATTTTATTTCAGGTATCCAACCCCTTATTTGAAGAATTCTGGTAACACTTGAAGGGTGTGTACTTAAGAATTGAGGTATTTCTTTATTTTTATTTTTTTGGTTCATACGTTTCCATAATCGAACAGATTCATTTAAATCATACCCTGTCATATTGCAGAATGCTAACCCCATATAGTCTGCCTCTGACTCTTGTTTTCTTCCATGTGTTTTCATAACTGATATATCTAAAATATCTAAACCAGTCATATCTGAAAATACTTGCCTAGCTTGACCAGCAATTCCTCCAGTTGCTACATCAGCTACTGCAAATCCTGTTTCAGTTGCAATTGCCCTACTCATTCTTTCAGCACTATGTTTAGCAACTGCATGTGCAATTTCGTGACCCATAACAGCAGCTAAACCATCTTTATTTTCTGTATATTTCAAAATTCCTGTATAAACTGCTATTTTGCCTCCAGGAGCACAAAAAGCATTTACTTGATCACTTTCAATTAAATTATATTCCCAATCATATTCTAGTGTTGGATTAGGTATTTTTAGTTTTTGAAAATAAACATCAATTGCAAAAATCATATCATCAGCAATTTTTTTCATTAATTTTGTATTTTCTTTATCATTGCTAATTTTACTTCTTCGAATAAAATTTTTATAAAATAATGAAGACTGTTTGTTAATAAAAGTTTCAGGATATATTAATAATTGTTTTCTATCAGTAACAGGATTGGTTTTACAGCTTGGTAAAAACAAACTACAACAACCTAAAGCAGACAGTGTTATAAATTTTCTCCTATTCATCCGAATATTCAATATTAGATAAAAATTTTACTTTATTATTATTTGTATCATATCCTAAACCAATTAAATTTTTTAATTCAATTGAAATTGATCCTGATGCTGCTAGTTTTTTTTTAAAACCATCTTCTCTATCTGGATTATCCGGACAATTTATTGACCAAGTACCCTCATTATTGTCAGCTAAAGCCAAGGCTCCAACACATTCGTCTTTAGTTTCATAAAATTTAATATTTATAATTCCTATATTTTCATTAGTCATTTTTAAAGTTGATACAGTTAAATATGGAAGTTTTTCCCATTTTAACGATACCACAAAATTTTTATCATTTGTAATATTCCACTTTTTTTTACTATTATTTTTATTTTTTTTAATTTCAGTTTTATTTTTAGAATTATTTATAATTTTATTTTTTTCTAATTTTGTAAACTGCTCAAGTGTCAAATCATTCATATTTTTTTTGTTTAAATATTTGACCTTGCACTGTTCAAATTTTTTAAAAACTATCTTTTTTTTTGTTTCAGGATCTTTTACATTCTTAATTGGACTATAAGTACAGTGATCCAAGATACTTTCAATAAATTCATTTTCTGAAATATTTTTATCATCAATTTTTTCTGGTACAGAAATCTTTGATTTAAAAATTGATAATTTGTTTAATAAATAATTTTTATTTTCTTCTTCTTTAGTTATAAACTTAAAATAATTATGTTTGCTACTATAAACAAATTTATAGTCTACGAATTTTCCATTAACTTTAATGTTTTGTTCTACTAAGGCTAAAAATTTAGGTTTTTGATTAACAACTTCTTTTAGATCAAACCATTTCACATTACTTCTATTATAATTATCTTTGTAAAAAAACAGTTTTGGGAATCCTAAATCAACAAGTTGATCTATATATAGTTCCTTAGAATGAGTTTTTAATGAAAAAAAAAAATTGATATGAGAATTAAAAATTTTTTCATTGATTAATCTTACTTAGTTTAATGATCCTTGAAAACCACCTTCAGTAGTTTCCACTATAGACCAACTAGCAGACAAAAGTTTCTGATCATAATCAATTATGAAAAAATATTTCTTTCCTTTTTCAGCAACAAATGAAGTTGAATCACCTCCTGTTCCTAATTGCAACACATTACCAATTTTAGTTTGCAATTTATGTGCCCCTGTAGAAATATTCATTCTTTCCATCTCGCCAACACCTAATCTTGCTATTTCTTGTCCATCCAATAATATTTTTGGCAGCGCTGCACTAGCAATGTAACGATTTTTTCTTCCCACGAACAATACAGCTTGATCTGAAGGAGCTTCATAACTGATTGAGCTATAATTTTTGGTTCCAGTTCCAGCGCAAGCACTTAGAAAAAACAAAAGTGAAATTATTATTATTTTTTTCATTTAATTAAAATTTTGAAATCCAAGTTAAACCGAGTGATGATATCCCTCCTTCACCGACTCCAGCGCCAGCACCTACACCGCTAAAACTATAATGTTCATAGTGTACAGTAAGATTTCCAATTTGACCGCCAATTCCAATCATGGGGTCAAAACCTGTTCCCCACATATCAACGGTACCAAGAGAAGTTGATATATCGGTTACTTGCTTCCAATAGTGGAAACCACCCTTAATATACAAATTACTATCGCTTTCTCCTATTTTGTATTTAGCACCGACTGGGAAAGAGTACGCGCTAGAAGTAGAGGTAAGTGTTTCTGAAGGCCCAGTCATTGTAGCTTTTAGCTCAAACTCCCCCATATAAACAAAACCAGCTTCCAAATCTACATTTTCGCTAATAGGTCCACCAATTCCAATATCAAAACCAATTCCCGCAGTATTTGCAGATACTTTTGCAGAGCTAAAACCTAAGGCAACAATCTCGTTTGCAGTAGATTGTAAATCCTCATTTGTTACATCATAGTAAAAAATTTTTGGACCTCCATATAGATAGCTTTCGGCTTTCGAGCCAGTTGATAGGACTAATAAAAAAACTATCAATATTGATGATAACTTGTTTAAAATCATAGTATGTATGTTATATATAAATTTTATGTTAAGCAACTTGTTATTTATTAATTTTATAAATAAGAAAAAATTTAAATTTAATTTTTTTGTGTATTTTTCTTGTTTTTTTATGAGCATAAACGCTCATGCTGGTCAACTAACTGAAGTAAAACAAGAATTTGGTATTTATGGTGCTTCAAAAATTTATGAGGAGAGACATCCTGTAGATAATTCATTTTTCATGTCCCAGGACGGTTATATGATTGGAATAATGCTAAATAACGAGACCTATGAAGATGAAATATATACTGGTCTCAAAACTAGGTTTGCTGCTGGAGAGGTTGATTATCAATCAGCGGGAACAGGTACAATGAATGGAATTCCTGATTATCAATTTGAAACGACTGGATATTTAGGATTGCCATTATCAGACAATAATAATTCTAGAACAACAATTTTTTCAGGATTAGGATTTAGATATTTATTAAATGCTAGTGGGTTAAAACAATCTTCAACTGGTCATTCTGGTTACGACAGAGAATCAAGGTATATTTATATGCCTTTTGGATTAAATTACGAAGTTAATGACTGGGAGTTTAGAGGAGAATATTTGTATTTTTTATATGGTCAACAAAAAAGTTATCTTAGCCAAGTAAGTTCAGTCTATTCGGATATTACAAATGATCAAGAAGAAGGGTCTGGAATAAAACTTACAGCAAAAAAATATTTAGAAGAGGGTCTATCAATTGAATTTTATATGGACCATTGGGATATTGCTGATTCAAAGCTAGATGTCTCTGGTTCTTTTATGGAACCAAGAAATACTACATCCGAAACAGGATTAAGGCTTTTCTGGTCATATTAAGTAAATTCTTTTTAAATTTTTTTTTAAAATTAAGATCAAAAAAGAGTTTCATTTAGTCAAGTCTAATTAATGTTGGTAAGAGAAAATAATTAATTTTAATTCTATACAAGTAATAGGTTCGCAACACAGTCGAAACTAAATAATTGAGTATTATAATTTTATAATTTATTTTCTAAATTTGCAAAACAAAGAAAACAAAATAAGACCTAAAAGGACAATTCCTACAAATATCCTTAAGTATTGATTAAAAAATATATCTATAAACTCAATCATTAAATATTAAACTTATCCTTAATTCTATAAAACCATACTGCTAATTTAAAATAAAATACTCTTAATTTTGGGAAAATAAATTTCTTAGGCAAACCTTTATAAATTAACGAGATATCTAAATCTTTACTATTCGATGAAAAAACTAGTTTAGACAATTGTTTTCCGGTCCAAGGAGCAGCACTAACCCCTACTCCGCTATATCCAAATCCATAATAAATTTCTTCATTATCTATTTTACCAATTGAAGGAGTAAGCTTTTGAGATAAAGCAATCAAACCTCGCCAATTATAATCAATTGTAACATTGCTCCATTTAGAAAAAATATTTTTTAAAAATTGTTCCATATCATTAGCTCTGTTTTGATTAGATTGATCACTTCCTTCAAAGTCTCCTCTAGTTCCAAATAAAATTCGATTATCAGGTAACTTTCGATAATAATATAAAAGGTTTTTAGAATTAGCTATTGGTGCATAAGTATTAAAATTATGTAAACTAAGTTCTTCATTTGTAAGTGGTCTTGTTACAATAATATTTGATATAACAGGTAATACTCTTCCATCCATTTCAGGAATTAATCCCTCTTGATAAAATCCATTAGTTGCAACAACTATTTTTTTTGTTTTTACTGATCCTTCATTAGTTCTTAAAAGATAAGAGCCATTTTCTTTTTCGATTTTTTCAACTTTTGTATGTTCATAGATCTTTAACTTTTTAGATAATGCATGTTTTGCAAGTCCATTTACAAATTTTAATGGATTGATCGCAAAACCAGGTTTATATGAAAATGCTCCAAATTGCTCAGTTCCACCATGACCTACTTCATCAAACTCTTCCTTTGAGTATACTTTGGTCTCTATTCCAAATTCAGATTTATAAACCTCTGCTTGTTCTTTAATTTGGTCAAATTTGTTTTTATGATGAGCTACTACAAAGTTATTTTCACCCGTTACATCACAATCAATATTATAATTATCAATTAATTCTTTAGTGTAATTAGCTCCTTCAACAGAATTTTTAAAAAATTTTCTAGTCTCCTCTGTTCCATAAACAGATTGCATTTTTTTATAAGACATTTTGCTTGGAGGAAGACAGCAAAACCCCGCATTTCGAGAAGAAGCGCCCCAACCTACTTTTCCAGCCTCAACCAAAACTACATCTAAATTATGATTTTCAATTAAATTTATTGCACAAAGCAAACCAGTATAACCCCCACCTATGACGACTATTTCTGAACTAATATCTTTTTGAAGTTTATCTAAATTTAAATTCTCACTTGAAGTTGCTTCCCAGTAACTAGGAACAGGTTTATTGAACTGATAAATATCTGAATGATAAATATTACTCATTGGTTAACGTTAGGTTAACATAACCCTTAATTATCTAAATAATAATTTACTTAAATTTATCTTCCCAGAATAGAACTCTGTCGTCTGTTTTTTCTATTAAGTCCTTACAGAATATTCCGTATTTATCTAAAACTACTGAAAAGTTTTTAAAATCTTTGCCCATCTCTTTTTTCATACTTTCAAAGGATGATTTTACTCTATTTCTCATTGTATCTGTGTTCATGCCTAATTGCTGACCAATCATAAAAACAGATTCTAATGATAAATCTGCTGATTTATTAAGTCCTGCTATAGTTTCATCATTAGCACTACCACTTTTTTTAAAACCTTCTTCAGATAACAAGTAATAACTATAACAAGTTGTAAAATCCCCTTGTAAGTTATTAAACACAAAAGTTTGTTGATCATCAGCAATAGCACTTGTGCTTAAGATACTAAGAATTATTGCAGATATAAGTTTTTTCATTTTTTGTATTTTTAAATTTTAATTGAAAGCATCCATATACCAACCAAAAATAAAGACAATGAGAAGATTTTGTTTAATATTTTTGAATATTTTTCATTTCTAAATTTTGCACCAAGTAAGTCACCAAATAATGTCCACAGAGTAAATGACACGCAGTTATTTACTGTAAAAATTATACTGATTAAAATTATTCTTATTAAGTTTTGAGAACCGTCTAAAAAGATTGTGAACATTAAAGAAATTATCACATAAGCTTTTGGGTTAAATACTAAAAGTATAACTCCATCAACAAAAGTACATTTTAAATTTTGATTGTTATTTTCATATGTGCTTGCTTTGAAAAATTTATAGGCAAGATAGATTACATATAATGATCCAATTATCTGAATGTATTGATATTGATCATTAATAAATGAAAAAAAAATATTAAAACCAAAACCTATAAGAAAAGTAACTATAATCGTTGCAAGATGATAACCAAAATTTGCTGATAAAGTTTTAGCAAAACCAAATCTAGCTCCATTAGCTGCAAAGAACATGTTCCCAGGTCCCGGGCTAAAAGCGAGAGGAAATAAAAAAATTATTAAAGCTACTATTTCAATTAATGTCATACTTTAATAGGTGATTAAATTTATAATATTCTTTAATTTAGGCCTTTTTATTCTTTTTATACATTCTCATCCACTTTTCAAAGACCACAATTGCATCATCCATATCATTAGTTTTGTTAGGATGATTTTTTGCTCTTCCAAGCATAGTTGCAATAACATTTACTTGATACTTAATTGATCTTTTTTTGATAGCTTTAACTGTATAAAGCGCCTTTTCTTTATTCTTAAAACCTAATCCATGTAAAGTTGTCTCAGGTTTATAATCAGAAAATAATGAAAGATTTAAAGGTTTAAAACTTTTATCTTTTATCATTTTATTCATTGGCATTTTATCAACCAAGTTAAATATCTTTTTAAGATTTATTGTATCTAGCTTAGCTTTTTCATTTCCATCAAAGCCAATTAAACTCACACTAAAGTTTTTAGCTTTATCTAATTTTGTCACTAATTTAATAAATCGTTTGTGAAATTCTTTAATATGTTTTTGGTAAATATCTTTTGAATTTTTATACTCTTGATTAGTGTAGTTTGGAGTATTCAAAACTAACAACCTACATTTCCATATATATTTTTTAAAATTCATTGGTATATTAAGTATTTTAGTTAATAGGATATATGAAGGAAAAAGAAATTAAATCTCATTTTAAGAAAAAAGCGCTATCTAAACTTGCTTTATCGATAAGCTTTTTCTTAGTTCTTTTAACCTCAACTGGATACATATTTAATTCTAAAGCTGCAATTTTTCTATTTTATATTTTCAGTTTTGCATTCATTTACAATTTATTAATCAATTTCTTATTAGAAAAATTTGATATCTGATAATGAGATAAATCAGTTAGGAAAAAAAATGAAAATAGGCTTTAGTGTAAAATTTAATAAAGCAAAATACCCTTCAAAGAAAAAATTAATTGGTAAATATTGCTTTTTAGAACCAGTTAACCCAAAAAAGCATGCAAAAGATTTGTATAAAAACTTTTCTTTAGACAAAAAAGGAATTGATTGGACTTATATGCCAACAGGACCCTATAAGACTTTTAGTTCTTTTAAGAAGTATTTAACTACTGACAAGTTATCAGGTAATCCATTTTTTTACTCAATTTATTCAAAAAGACTTAAAACCTATTGTGGTTTAGCAAGTTATCTTAGAATTAAACCAGAAATAGGAACAATCGAAGTAGGTTGGATTACTTATGCTAAAAATCTTCAAAGAACAGTTGAAGCAACAGAGGCAATGTATCTTATGATGAAAAATGTTTTTGAGAATTTAGGTTACCGAAGATACGAGTGGAAATGTGATAGTTTAAATAAAAAATCGAATAAAGCTGCTTTAAGGTTAGGATTTAAATTTGAAGGTATATTTAGACAAGCTACAATTTATAAAAAAAGAAATAGAGACACTTCCTGGTATGCAATTATTGATAAAGATTGGAAAAAGATAAAAAAAAGTTATTTGAAATACTTATCTAGTAAAAATTTAGATAAAAATTTAAATCAAAAAAGAAGTCTTAAGTTAAATTAACATCGAAACCAATGTAATTGACATGTATATGGATCAGAGATTTATTATATTACTAGGATAAATGCAAAAAATTATCTTAGTTATTTTGTTATTATTTCATTCAAGCAACCTTTTTGCATTTGATTTAAAAAGAGCAAAATCTGAATTTTCAAAAAATGACTTTCAAAATAAAACTATTTTTTTAGATGAGATAATTTCAGGTGGGCCTCCAAGAGATGGTATACCTCCAATTGATAATCCTAAGTTTAAAAAAATGGATATTAGCATGGGTCCAAATGAACCTGTTATATATTTAGAGATAAATAATGACGCTAAAATATATCCAATTCGAGTATTAACTTGGCATGAAATAGTTAATGATCAGGTTGGTGGAATACCAGTTTCCGTCACATATTGCCCATTATGCAATGCCTCAATTGTTTTTGATCGTAGATTTGAAGATAAAGTTTTAGATTTTGGTACATCTGGAAGATTGCGTAAATCAGACTTAATAATGTATGACAGGCAAACTGAAACATGGTGGCAGCAATTTACAGGTCAAGGAATTGTTGGTGAATTAGCTGGTAATAAATTAAAAAAAATACCTGCTTTAATTATCCCTTTTAAAGAAGCTCTAAATATTAAAAAAAATAAAGGATATGAGATAAAAATATTAAAAGGTGATGCAGCTAGAAGATATGGAGACAATCCATACGTTGGTTATGATAAATCTGGTTTTCCTTTTCTATATAGCGGCGGTCTGCCTAAGGACATAAGTCCAATGGATTATGTAATTGTTGTTGAGGAGATTGCTTATTCACTATCTTTAATTCAAAGAGAAAAAATCATTAAAAAAAATGGTATAATTATTACTTGGTCTGAAGGTTTAAATTCAGCACTTGAAGAGAATAAAATTAAAGAAGGTAGAGATTTAGGTTTTGTTAGAGTTCAAAAAGAGATTGATGGAAAATTACAAGATATTCTTTACGACTACACTTTTGCTTTTGTTTTTCATGCTTTCCATGATGGTAAGAAAGTAATACAAAATAGATGAATTTTTTGTGTCTTTAAATCAAAACATGTTCAATTCTATCAATTTTCAATTAGTAAATATAAATGATTAGTTTTTAATCATTAAAATTTATTCCACTCGAGAGTAATCCGACTTTACTCTTCTCAAAGGTATAGAGGTTTCAACAGAAGAAACTCCTTCTATTACTGTAAGTTTTTTAGTTAAAAAATCCTCAAATTCCTCAACATCTTTAACTGCAATTCTTATTAAATAATCTTTAGCTCCTGTCATCAACCAACACTCAACTACTTCAGGGAAATTTAAAATTTTTTTCTCAAATTTATCAAAATTTTTTGATTGCTGTTTTTCTAGACTAATAAATATGAAGGCAGGAAATTTATAACCAAGAGAGGTTTCATCAATATTTACTGAATAATTTTTAATTATATTGTTTTCTTCTAATTGATTTATTCTTCTTGCTGTAGGAGCAATACTTAAATTTATTTTCTCACTTATATTTTGAAGTGTAGTTTTGCTGTTATTTTTAAGTATTTTTACAATCTTTTTATCAACTTCATCCATATTTTTAATAAATTTTATTAATATTTATCAAATATCTTATAAAATTTATTAATATTCAACTATAAATTAGTAATAATAGAGAAAATTTATTTTTTATTTCGTGTAATTACTAATTACATGAATAAATCTAAATCATTTGATCCACTTTGGGTCCCAATTATTTCTCAATATCAAAACACAAAAAATTTAGAGCTAGATGAAAAGCTTATTCAAAAACATATCAATTGGTTAGACCCATATGTAAAACAATTCTTGGTATGCGGGACTACAGGGGATGGGTGGAATTTAACTGATGAATTAATAATCAATTGGTTAGATATATTAAATGATAATTCTTTAATTAAAAAAGATAACAAAGTTTTATTTGGAGCATTTGGAAAAACAACAGAAGATGTTCTAAAACGGACAGATATAATTGAAAGATACATAATTAAAAATGGAACTTCTGCAGGATTTTTTGGATTAACTTTATGTGCTCCCGTTGATGAAAACATCAAACAAGAAGAAATTATTTCACATTTTAAACGTATTATTGAAAATACGTATTTGCCAATTTCTATCTATCAACTGCCTCAAGTAGTAAGATGTAATATTGAACCTGAAACATTAAAAATTTTAAAAGACAATTTTCAAGATAGAATTCAATTATTTAAGGACACTAGTGGTGAGGATGATGTTGTTAATTCTGGAATTAATTTTAATGATTTAATATTTTTAAGAGGAGCAGAGGAAAATTATTTTGATCATTTACAACCACACGGAAAATATGATGGATTTTTATTAAGCTCAGCAAATTGTTTTGGCAAAATTTTAAGAGAAATTTGTAATAATGTTGCAAAGGGCAATTTTAGAGATGCAGAAAAGATGTCTCAAGAGCTAAGTGATATAATTAGAATTTCATTCTCAGAAGGTCAAAAACTAGATTTTGGAAACCCTTTTTCTAATGTAAATAAAGCTTTTGCTCATGTCTTGATTAATAAAGATAATCTAAGCTGCAAAACTTGTTTTGATAGAAATATACCTGGTGAGTTTCTAAATGATATGTTTTTATTATTAGCTAAATACAATTTAACAAAATCTTTAAACGTATAAATTAGATCTTAATTTTAGTATTTTCAGCCTATCAAAATTTGATGCATGATACGTCCTGGATAAAGCGTAAAAAAGCCTGTAAGAATTAAAGCAAAAAAATAAGTTGCGATCATTACTTGTTTGTGACGTTTAATATTACCAACTCTTACAAAGTAAATTCCAAGACCAAGAGAGAAAATTGTCCACAAACTCAATAAATGTATAGGACTATAATCTCCCCACATTTTTGTTTCGTGTATGAAAAAAGAAGTTATCGCTACAATCAGCATTAAGGCTACCCAAATACGACCTAACAATTTATGAATTGCTCCACCTTTTTTCATAGAAAGTTGAATACCACCTAAAATTATTGCAATCATTGCCATAATTGCATGAAGTGGTATAGGGTGTGCTTCATTGAATAATAAAGTCATGATCAAATTTTATCGAAATTTATTTGTAATTTTTATCTTACCGTTTCTTATTACTATATCTCATACTTATGCTGCAACTGTAATTGTGAAAGTTAATAATATTGAGAAAAAAGGTGAAATGCATTTAGCTATTTATGATGATGCAGAGGTATTTGAAAATGATGATGGTGAAAAAGGTGGTGCAGCAAAAGGCATTATTCAAGGTGTAATCGAAGATGTAGAAACTGGAAGTGTCACTTACACATTTGAATTACCAGATGGTACTTATGCTATCGGTATTTTTGTTGATAAAAACTACAATAATAAAATGGACAGAAATTTATTTGGCGTACCAAAAGAGCAATTTGGTTTTAGTAATAATGCCAAAGGTAAGTTTGGACCGCCCTCATTTGAAGATGCTTCCTTTACTGTTTCAAGTGATATGAAACTTGAGATTAATTTATAAATTTATGATTAAAGACATAAAATTAGTTGATTATGTAAAATGGATAGCAACCATCATTCAATTAATTGGCTATGGGATGACTGGATTAAACATGACTCCCTATAATGTTTATTTATTTTTTTTAGGAATTTTTCTTTGGTTTGCAGTTGGAGTTATGTGGAAAGATAAAGCAATAATGGTCGTACACGTAGGTGCTTTTATTTCGTTACTAGTTGGTTATCTAAACGCGTAAGATTTTATTTAGATATTAAAAAATTTTTAATTTCCTAACCTCTTTGAAACACCTTGCTCTTGTAGTCTGTTAAACTCATCATCGTTTAAGTTATACAATTCTTCTATTCTAAGATTTTTAGTCTTAATTGTTGGAACATTATTATTTTTCATTCCAAGATGTCTTGCAAACACTGCTTGTTTTTTGCTCGTTTGATGAGGTTGAAAATCTTTAATGTCTTCAATAGTTACTTTATCTCCTTTAACAAGGTATCCGTTCTCAACTGCTTCATTAAAAACTTTAATTCCTTTTTTAGTTCTCATCACTGCAGCGTTAAAACCCTCATCTTCTCCTTTAGGTGAGCCCCCTCTCCAAGTATCAAGTGCTGCAATATCAGAACTTTCTCCTATCGCATCGGGGCATATTTTACATCTAAATGGAACTTTCCAGTTACTTTCATCACCCCAAAAAGAATTATAATCTTTATCAAACTCTCTTTGATCTTTTGTTTTGATATACATTCTTCCAGGGTTACCAAATCCTCTGTATCTAAATTCTTCTAATTCTTCTTCTTTAACATTAAAGCTATCAATAAACTCTTGTGATTTTGTAAGTTCTTGAAAACCTCCACAAACAAGGGTGAATATATATTTACAATACTGATCAACCCTTTCATCTGATTTAGCAAGTAATCTAATTGCTCCTGCATCACAAGGTTTTCCAACAAAAGCAAAGGTTTGTTTTTTATCTAAGGCTTTATGAAATTCACTTAAAGGTGATGATGGACCGTATCTTGATCTACTTTCACAGTTAATTAAGTCCTCTTTATTATAACTGTATTTTACAATGTTTCGCATAGGCTTATCTTTGTCCCCTGCGGTATGCATAATAAAATCAACTTTCTTTTGTTCTAGTAAATATAAAGACAATCCATTTAACAAACCACCTGTTGAGCTTTGAAATCTTATCTTTGGATCAGTGGACCATGAATAATATAAATCAAAATAATTTCCCCAAACCAAATCTTTATTAGCTCCTTCATTTTCTTTATGATCTTCAGGTCCCTCAGCAATAACTCCAGGACAAACTTTTTTAATTTCCTCTAAAGTTTCATTTGATATTGGCGTTAATTCTTTAGGTTCTAAATTACCTTTGTCACTCATCTCCATCTCAATTGAATTTCCTGCAATACCTTTACAAATACCACAGCCAATACAAAGGCCGTTCTTTACAATATCATCTAAAGAATTAATTTTTGTCATTACTCTTTATAAGATGGGTCTTTTGCATCACATCTTCTAAGTAATGCTGGCCACTCGTTTAAACCTGGTGAAAATAAATCATATTGTTTTTGAGATAATTTCCACATTTCTTCTGTTGCTCTTTCAAGAGGTAACCCTGAACCTGTTGCTTGTACTGCAACCTCACACATTCTAATTGCATAATACATGTTCATAAATGCTTCTCCAGCTGTTGCACCAACAGTAAGAAGACCGTGGTTTTTCATAATCAAAACCTTATTGTCTCCCATGTTTTCAGCAATTCTAACTCTCTCATCTTTATTAATCGATAGTCCTTCCCACTCATGATAACCAACTTTTCCATAAAGCATTGAACTGTCTTGAACTAAATGAGGGATACCATCTTTCAATGCAGTTGCAGCTAAAGCTGAAGGAGGATGTGCATGAAAGACAAACTTTGCATTTGGATGATTTAGATGTATAGCACTATGAATAATAAAACCTGCAGTATTTGCTTTTTCAGGTCCTTCTAAAACTTGACCATGCTCATCAACTTTAATTAAGTTTGATGCTTTTACTTCTTCATATAACAAACCCATCTCATGCATAAAAAATGTATGATCCGTTCCTGGTGCTCTTGCAGTGATATGGTTCCAAACCGTATCATCCCAACCCATCATGTTTGTTAATCTAAACATGGCAGCAAGATCTACTCTTACTTTCCAATCTGCTTCGCTTATATTATTTTTCATCGTCCCTCCTTTGAAAAAGTTAATTTATTATTTTGTTCTAAAAGTTTAATCACTTTTAAGTGATTAGAATTTGGTCCGTATTTCTTAATTGCTTTGTTATAAATTTTTGAAGTTAAATTCATTATTGGTAGTTTTAATTTTTGTAATTTAATAATTTCATTAGCAAGATTTAAATCTTTCATGGATAAACCTAAAAAGAAAGATGGATCATAATCTCCATTAATCATGTTAGGGCCGTATCTTGTTGAAGTATAACCACCACTTGCACTTTTATCGATAATCTCTAACATTGTTTTTGGTTTAATCCCTGACTTTACCCCAAGCATCAGCGACTCTGAGAGTGATAAATAGTTTAAATAACAAAGGCTAACTTGTGCAATTTTAGCAGCATAACCAGCACCAGGTTTATTTAGATAATAGATGTTTTTACCTAATATATTAAAGACAAACTTAAGCTTATTAACTGTCTTTTTGTTACCTCCAATAAATATTGATAAATCTCCTGATTGAGCCTTTAAATTTCCACCTGATATCGTTGCATCAACAAATTGATTTATTTTTTTACTTAACTTTTGTTTTAAAAGATTAAAACAAGTTAAGGAATTAGTAGAACAATCAATCCAAATTTTATTTTTACCTAATTGATCAATGATTTTACCTTTACCAATTGATAATGCTTTAATTTGTTTTGGTCCAGGAACGCAGGTGATAATTACATCAGAAAACTTGATTAATTCATCTAATGAGCTTGTTGCTTTTGCTTTTTTAGTTTTAAATTGTTTTAAAGATTTAGCACTTACATCATAACCCAATAAATCTATTCTTTTGGATTTGTGTAAGTTTAATGCCATTGGCATACCCATATTTCCTAAACCAATAAAACCTATTTTCATATCAATCCATTAACCCATCTACTTCAACATTATTTCTCTCATAATGAATTGGAAGTGCTTTGCCGTAAACTTGTTTAGAATGTTCAGGTTTATTTACTCTGTAATTATCTTTTACATATGTTGGTAATGCAATGTAACGAGAGGTATTTCCTTCTATTTTTGTTACTCTGTGCATAGAAAATCTTCCTTTAAATATTTGAAGATCTCCTGGTTGAAGGTCTAATGATTTAACTTTGTCTCTTGAGCCACGAAGAACTTTTGTTACTTCATCAAAGTTTTCATTTTCAGAGCTTCTTAAATCAGGTGAATATTCAAACAATCCACCCTTTTCTGCTTTTTGAACTAAAATACTTAAAGTAAATTCGTTTCCATCAAAGTGCCAAGGAAAGTAATGATCTTTATGCATGATACTGTATGGATTTTTACCTAAAGGATCTGACCATCGATAAAGAGGGAAAACCCCTAAACTATCTGAAATAAATTTTAACATTTCTTCAGAGTCGTAAATTTTATTTAAATCAGATTGTTCTTCTAAATCATCTGAATTAATGTAGCCGCTTTCTCTAAATGAAAATACTCTTTTTGGATGATCTTTAGATAAATTTTCATCATCTTTTGAAAAATAAGGGTTGTGATGATCTTTAGTCCAATGAGTTTTAGGAAGGTTTCTTTCAACTTCTTCCTTCATTCGTTTCAAAGACTCGCTAAGTACAAAGTTTGGCAGTACACAACATCCATCTTTATCTAATAGCTCTCTATTTTTAGTAATTAAATCTTGATACTCTTTTGATCCTGTGTGATCAATTGGGTAATCTTTTAAGTTAACAATGTTTTTTATTTCCATAATTCTCCTTTAATTAAAATTAATTTTTTAAAAAAAGAAGTGATTACAATTTCGTGGGCGTTGAAGAATTTATGTGATTTTTACAGTCTACTTTTTGAAGTAATAAATTAAATAAATTAGATGATAATTTTGAACTCAAGCCAACTTTAGCTAGTCTATGGCAGTGAGTAAAAAGATTAAGATTCATAACAAAATCGTATTATATTTTTAACCGTAGGTAAAGATAATTTGATCTAACTATTTTTGATTAACAAAATAAAGATAATTAAATCTAAAAAGAATAACTGGTGTAAAATTTGATATTACTCTCATCCTTAAAAGAAGATTGATGAGTGTCATCTTCAAGATTTAAAGGGTGGTAAATATCAATCCCAGCTCTAAGAGATGAAAAAAATCTACTTTCATAATTAAATGTTAAAGCTCGTGTATTTTTATCTAAATCATTTTGAATAGAGACAAAATACTGAGTGTCTTCAATATCATTAAGTACAAGTCTAGCACCTAAAAATAGATCGTTTTGATAACCGTGGTGAGATTTTGTGCTACGAGTATCGTAAGAATATTCAATTATATTTGCTAAATCCCAACTCTTTTCTAAAATTCCATAATTGTTGTGCTCAATACCAAGGATCAAATTAGTATAATCCTCTATATTACCGTTATAATCATATTGGTTTTCACGATAAACCACTTCACTCTTATACAAAGTATCTCCTTTGGTAGCCTGAAGATCTAAACCTAATTGTGTAATTTCAGAATATTTTGGAATAAATTTGCCTGAATTTAAAACTAAAGCAGGATCTTTTGTATTTCCTTCATAAAATGAAAGTCCATAATCATATTCATTAATATAGCCTGACCAACGTAATGCCATTCCTATGTTATCTTTATTTGCTCCATCAGAATAAGTATTGGTGGTATCAACATCGAGTGCTAATTGAGGTCTTACTTTAGAAGTTGGGTATGTATTAGTTACTGCTGGTAATATAAAAAAATTTAATTCACTAGACTCGAAATATCTTTTAACATTTACCATCGTTTGACCTTTTTTTTCACCTTGAGCCAAACCATTTGAAAAGTCTTTTGAATTAATGATATCTACGGGGTTGTAAAATTCATTCTTGCCCCAAAAAATTATGTTATTCCCAACTAAATAACTTAAATCATTATTAGCGTATTCCAAATAAGCTTCATTAAAATCAATCTTTTGAGCTACTTCAGGATCTGATATTGCTGAATTTATTTTTAATTTTCCTGATAAATTATTCTTTTCAAAAAAGAAGTTGTATTTGAGTGATGATGAATTCAGAGTATTTTTTCGATCATCACCTTCTACATCATCAAAAAATACAGATGAACTTACTTCTACCTCTCCGTACTGCTCAGTATATGTTTCTGCTAAGGAGCTAGTATTAATAAGTGTAAATAAAATAATTAAAAATCTAATAATCATCTAGCCATTTTGGCTAACTTCTCTGGTTTAAAATCATTCAAAGATAAATTAGTTTGAAATTGATAATTTTCCCAAGCAATTACTGTCGATTTTCCTGTTTGAAGATTAGTCATTTCTAATGTGTCTGCTCTCCAAAATTTATCTAAATATTTTTGATAACCTTTGAAATGTAGTTCTTTTTCTAAATCACCTCTTCGATTATAAAACTTAACTGATTGATATAAAAATTCATCAGTATCAACATAAATTACTCTTTTAGAATAACCTGATTTTTTGTTTTTAGGAGTTGCTTCAATCAAGTGACATGTAAGAGAAGTTTCAATTAAGCACGGTCCATCTTCGATCCAAGTAAAAGTATAATCTTCTGGTTCATCAGTTGATAAATCCTCATAAGAAAACTCTGAGGAAACAAATTTACCAGTACGATTAGAAGAAGAAATTCTTTTTACCCTTTTAAGAGCTGGAAGATATAACCATTGATCATCATCTTGAGGCTCTATTTTGGCATGAGTTAAAAGCGATGTGCCTTTTACATCTCTTGGCTCTGTAAAAACTATAATACTTTTATCTCCAAGTGTATCATCTAATTCTTCAAAAATTAGGTTTTTAAATTTTCTAACACTTTCATTTCCAGACTTATCTTTTAAAACCATCTGTCCCTCTACAGTGCTGTCGATAAAACCATTGTCTAAGGCAATACTTTTTTCAATAATCTCTAACCCTTTTTCTTCATTGGTTTGAGCTGATAACGATGTACACCAAATGGTTAGGGTTATAAAAATTGATATTAAATATTTCATATTGATGCTTTCCTTTTTTGTTTAAAATTATCAATCAAAATTAATATTGGTGGTAAAAGTAAATAATCGACAACTAAAGCAAAAACAACTGTGATTGCAGTAAGCTGAGCCATATCTTTATTTACTGTAAATCCTGATTGAGCCAAAACACAGAAACCTAAAAATAAACCAATTGTTGTAGTTGTTAGTGCCATCCCTACTTTTTGAAATGCTTCTCGAACACTATCCTCGGGTGACTTACCTTTTTTTCTAGCCTTAGCATATTTCAGCATAAAATGGACTGAGTCATCAACAACTATTCCTAATGTCATTGCAACTACAATAGAGACAGCTAAAGTTACGCTACCTGTGTAATATCCCCACAACCCAAACGCCATAGCAGCAGGTAACAAGTTAGGAATTAAACTCATTAGTCCATATTTAATATTTCTAATTACAATTAAGATAATAAATGAAATACCGATGAGGGCAAAACCTGTTCCTTTCAGCATAGCTGGCACATCTCTTGATGAAATTTGTGAAAAGACTTGAGAAGGTCCAGTTGATTTTGTCATTAATTCAGGTGCATTGTCGTTAAACCATTCTTGAATTTGTTTATCTAAATTTAAAAATTCTTTAGTTGTGGCATTAGCAACATTTGCTGTTACACGAAGAGCAGATTTATTAACATTGATTTGATCAGTTAAATCTAACCCGTAACCAAGTGATAATTCATAAAGAAACAGATATTGAGCTGCTTCGAGTTCAGTAGTTGGAATTTTATAAAATGATTGATTGTCGTTGTTAAAGTTTTGGTTCAATCTTTTTACAACATCTGTGTAAGACCTTACACTCGTTACCTTTGGTTGGTTTCTAATAAAATCAACAAGATCATCAACCTTTTGGAGGTATTCAGGATCATTTATTCCATTTTCAACTCCTGAATTAATAGAATATTCAAGTGCATTAAGACCTCCAAAATTTTCCTCATAATAATCAATTGATTGTCTTAATTCATATTTCTTATCGAAATATCTTAAAAAATCATCTTCCAATGAAATTTTAGTAATTCCATAAACTAGAACCACTACAAGTGCAGTTGTTGAAATTAAAAGAAAATTTTTCCATTTTATTACAAACTCTGCCAATCCTGACATTCCTTTATCCATTGAGGCTTGCGAACTTATTTTTTTCATAGGTAACAAGCTGATTAGTGCGGGTAGCATTGTTAGAGTGTAAAAAAGAGCCGCAATTACCCCAACAAAAACAATATTTCCAAGCTGTCTAAAAGGAGGAGAAATAGAAAAATTTAAAGAAAGAAACCCTACTGCTGTTGTAAGACAAGCAACAGTAATTGCAGGACCATGATCAATAATTGCTATTCTCACCCACTCGTTTCGATCTGAAGTAATAGTCATTGTCTGACGAACTGAAGATAAGATGTGAACTGTACTAGCTACAGTTAAAATCATTACCATAAGTGGAGCAACAACAGTTGCATTATTTATATTGGTTCCAGACCAACCTAGTGCACCTAAGGAAGATCCAGCGCAAAGTATGATGATGATAAATATTAAACCAACTCCAAAAACACTTCTTAAAATTATTGCAACAGAGATAAGTATAACCACAACCATCAAAGGTGTAAGAGTAGCTGAGTCGTCTTGTCCTGACTCGCTGTATTGGTTGTTTAAAGGTACAAAACCAGCCAACCTAACTTTGATGTTCGGGTTACTTGCCTCAAATTTCTCTTTTAGCTTCTCAGCCTCACCCATAACAAACGGTACTTCTATAATGGCATTCTTTCCAGGAAGTCTGAACAATACATTTACCTGAGAAATAGAGTTATCATTGTTAATGAAAGTATTTTTAAGTTCAATTCGAGAGTTTGCTACTTCTTGGGCTTTTGCAACATCTTCAGGAGAAATATTATTTATGTCAGTGATTAAATCTTCTACAACAAGACTGTCTTCTTCAGCATAACTATTTTGATAATTAGTTAAAGAGTTTACAGTTCTTACATACGGAAGGAGCCAAGATTCTTCTGTTAATTGACCAATTGCTTTTAATGTTTCTGCAGTAAAAATATTTTTATCTTTTGGGGATATGATAAAAATAAGGTTGTCATCTTTTGAATACGCTGCTTCAAATTTATCTAAAGCAATCCGATCTGGATTATTTTTGTCAAAAAAAACTCTTGCGTCAGTATCGAAATTAAGATTTGGTGCTCCTGCCATAAGTCCTAGTGCAACTAAGAAACCAAAAACAATTACTGTTATTCTTCTCTTAAGAACAAAATCTGCAAGGGCTGGAAAAAAGTTCATATGTTTAATTAAATCACGCATATTACATTAATATGAAATAACACAAGTTTTATTTCTTAAATGTTGTTAATTAAATTGCACTTTTAAAAGATTATCGTCTACCTTTAGCACTTGCGTGCTTTTCTAAGATTTTTTTGGCATTAAACTTTGCCTCTTCTGTTTTTTTAACCATCCAAATCTTATCTCTTGCAATCTTTGATGAAGAATGGTGATCAACAATTGGATTTGGATAATGTTTACCTATTTCAATTCCAAGACCCTTTTGATCTATGTATGTGAGTTTCCATGGTTCATGGACTAATTTATTAGGTATTTCTTTTAATTCTGGCACCCATTTTTTAATAAATTCACCTTCTGGATCCTGATCTGTTGATTGTTTAATAGGGTTATAAATTCTAATTGTATTGATACCGGTTGTGCCTGATTGCATTTGAAACTGGGAATAATGAATTCCAGGTTCATAATCAGTAAACAATCTTGCTAAATGTTTGCTAGTTTTTCTCCAATCAAGCCAAAGTTGGTATGATGCAAAGGATACTAGCATGGCTCTCATTCTAAAATTAATCCATCCATTTGATTTTAAATATCTCATACAAGCATCAACAAAAGGATAACCAGTTAAACCATCCATCCAAGCTTGATGATACTGTTCATTAAAATCATTCTCTCTTATACCATCATAAGCCCTATTCATATTTTGATATTCAATTTCAGGCTCATCATAAAGTTTTTGAATAAAATGACAGTGCCATGCAAGTCTACTTCTAAAAGATCTTAAAGATTTAACTTTATTAAAAGACATATTGATTTGTTTAGCATTATCAATTGCATGATTAATTTCTCTCAATGAAATAGTGCCATAAGTAATGTGGGGACTTAATCTTGAACAAGCAACTTCACCAGTAATTGGTGAAGACATTTCTTTTTGATAATTTTCAGATCTTTGTTCTAAAAAACTATTTAAGTGTGAGAGCGCCTGAGTTCTTCCACCTTTTTGAATATTTAAACCATCAATTTGATTTGTTTTCACCTCAATAGATGAAGTTTCTGTGGTTAAAAATTTACAATTAGCTTTAATAGTTTGTGGTCCGTTGTCGATAAATTTGTTCCACTGATTAGCCCAATAATTTCTTTTTCTATTTTCAAGTTGAATTCCAAATTGTTGTAATTGATGCCAATTAACTCCTTTTTCAACAAAGAGCTCTGAGCATTTTTGATCTAAATCTAGTGTGTATTTATTTCTAAATATTTGGTTGGTAAAAATATCTGTAATTTTAAATTGGTTAATTAATTTATTTAAAATCTCAATTGTATTTCCATAAAATATAGAAATTTTAGAATTATATTTGCTTATCAGTTCATTATTTAATTCCTCTAAGCTTTCTTTAGTAAAATTTAAATGAAATGAACTTGATGTTTCTAATTTCCAATAATCTTCATCATAAATAAAAATTGGTAAGACTTCTCCATCATTACAAGCTTTGTTGAAAGCTTCATTGTCTTCAATTCTTAAATCGTGTCTAAACCAAAGTATTTTTTTCATATTAAATATTAAAACCAATTAAACCAATTAAACCAATTGTTAGTGATCTTGAATATTAATTAATTTTATCTAAAGTTTCTTTTAACTTGTCTTTAACTTTATTAAGAGGATCTTTCTTAGCAGTTTTTACTTTACTTGGTTTTGAGCATTTTTGCTCTATTGTCCATTTTGCTACTACTTGATCATTCAATTTATAAATTTTTTCAACTTGCTTCTCGAGTTCAGGGGTATTTTTTTTTGCTAATAACTTTTTAGTATCTTTTTGTAGTTTAATCCAAGTTGGATCTTTATCTAAACCTTCTTCACTCAGTGCCATTAAGATAATTTCTTTAGTATCCTTGTTTGTGCTTGCGCCTACTTCATAAATATTATTTTTAATTTTCATTTGGGATCGATTAATAAATACCTCATCATTTTTGACTCCAAAACTTTTATCATCCCATTTATTTGAAGTGTATTTAACATTAGAATTATTTATTTTTGCAAGAGCGATCATCTTTTTTTCATTGTTTATATACCAAACAGAAGTTTTAACACTTTTGTTGCCCCCACCTAATTCCTCTGAATACTTGCAATTTAATTTATAAATTTCGGCGTACGAATTTGTTGAGATAAAAAAAATAATAAAAAATAACGATTTTAATAATTTCATTACTTTATTTTAATGAACCTTCTAAAACGTATTTTAGAATTCTAACTACTTGTTTTTGATCTGAGGCAACTGCTGAAGCTGCAGCATCTACTTCTTTAAGGGCATGTTGATGGTCGTCACTATGAATAACTATAATAGATTTGTTTAATGCAGATGCATATCCAGCATCAAATGCTGCATTCCATTGTTTGTATTTTTCACCAAATTTAACAACGACTACATCGCTTTCTTTGATTGATTTTTTAGTTTTAATTGAATTGATATTAGCCCCTTTTCGATCTTTCCAAAAATTTTTCTCTTCAGGACCTAAAATTTCAACCCCACAATCATCTGAAGATGCGTGATCTGTTACAGGAGATGAAAATTGAATGTCTAAATTTTGTTTTTTACATTCATCAATAATTTCATCTCGCCAATTTGTGTGAATTTCTCCTGCTAAATATACTTTCAACATGAATACCTCTTATTAAATCAATTAAAATTAATTAAAAATTTTTCAATAACTTTGACTGCTATTTGCATATCCTTTTCGATAGTAAATTCTTTTGGGTTATGACTTAAACCTTTTTGACTTCTTACAAAAAGCATTGAAATAGGACATAAATCAGACATTGCTGATGCATCGTGGGTTGCTCCCGACATCAATACAAATGGATCTAATTTTAAATTCTGAAATGATTTTTTGAGTGTACTCATAATTTTCTTATCACAACTAACAGCACTTTGATCGTAAGTTTTGTTTAAATTAAATTTAAGACCTCTTTTCTTACAAATTAGTCCGATTTTTTTAGAAATCTCTTTTTCTACTTTTTTTCTTTTTTTATCATCGACACTTCTACATTCTACGAAAGATAAAGATTTTGCAGGAATAGCATTTACACTATTTGGTCTATTCTCAATCGATGCCATCGTTGCTAAAAAGTTTTTATTTTTTTTAGCCAAATTTTCCACAGCATTAATAACTTCTGCAGTTGCTGCTAATGAATCTTTTCTAAGATGCATTGGAGTAGTTCCTGCATGAGATGCGTAACCTTCGATTTCAAGTTTAAATCTAGATATTCCAGAAATACCATTTACTATTCCAACTGCTAAGTTTTTACTTTCTAGAACTGGTCCTTGTTCAATATGAACTTCAAAGAAACCTAATAGATCTTTTTTATTTCTTTTTAATGAATTAATTTTTGATGGATTGCATCCAAAGCTTTTTAAAGCTTGTTCAATAGAAATATTGTTTTTATCTTTAAGTTTTAAATCTTTTTTATTAAATGTTCCTGCTAATGATCTTGGTCCCATTAATGCTGTTGGAAATCTAACACCTTCTTCATCTGCAAAAGCTAAAATTTCTACATTGTAGGATAAAATAATTTTTTTTTTCTTTAATTCTTTTAAAGCTAAAATTGGAAGTATCACTCCCATGATACCATCATATCTTCCAGAGTTGTAACCACTATCTTGGTGTGAACCAATCAATAATGTTTTAACATTTTTTTTAGGACTGACGTATTTACCAATTAAAGTTCCAGCTGCATCTAAACTAATTTTTAATCCAGCATCACTCATCCATTGTTTTAAAAGATTGTTTGCAGATTTATGTTCTTTTGTAAAAGGTAACCTCGTAACACCTTCTGCAGGTTTTGAGCACTTTGCAATTTTTTCTATATAATTTTGAATAATCATTATTTAGTAGGAAGTTTTTTTAACCACTCTTTATATTTAGTTTTATTAGTCATTTTTAGAATTTTTTCTAGTTTTACTAACGGATTTGTATCATGATCCACTCTTATATTTAGTGGTGGATTGTTTTTTTTAAAGACTAGTAATGCAGCAGACATCAATCCTCTTTTGTCGCTGCCAAACTTTTTGCCTATTTTAAGAGCTTCTACCAATGTCTTTGCTAATGGTTCATTTTTAAACTTAAAATTATCCACAATTTTATTGATCACTTTGTCATTGGACAGCATGTTTCCACTTACAACCAAATTTGGCATAACAATATGATTAAAGTATTTTGTATTTTTATTTCCTGTAAATGAAAAACCTTTGCCAGATATGTTTAAACAAGCAACTTGTCTGTAATGCTTTTGCTTATCATTTTTGATAACTTTATTTGTTGCTATTGTCGGTGAATATTTATTTAAATTATTTAAAATTTTTTCACCCCAAATAGTGCTTGGATAAAAACCTTGTGATGCTGTAATACCTTTTTTTATATTTCCTCTTAAAACCCATCCTCCTACACAAAGATTTCCTGTAGCAGCGGCTCCACCTATTTCGCCCGTTTTTGGATTTCTAGCTAAAATTGAAAATGTCATAAAATGGGTACCCTACTACAAAATTGTTTTATTTTACTATTTTTTTTACTCAGGAAAAACTGAAATGAACAAATGATCGGGTTGAATTTAAAATTATCAATTGTTAGGCTTTATTTATAATAAATATAACGATGGAGATAAAATGTTAAAACAGTTAAGAACATTTTTTATTAGTCTTTTATCATTAGTTTTCATAACTGGTTTTACAGTTGCATCTAACGCCAAAGTATTGGTGGTAGGTCAAATAGCTGAGCCAAAATCTTTAGATCCAAGTACAGTTACTGCTGTAAATGACTTTAGAATAGTAATGAATATCTATGATGGACTTGTAAGATATACAGACGGAAAATTAGAAGTTGAACCAGCTTTAGCAAAAAGTTGGGACATTAGTAGCGACGGAACAGTTTATACATTCAATTTAAGATCAGGAATTAAATTTCATGATGGATCAGACTTTAACGCTGATGCCGTGAAGTTTAACTTTGATAGAATGTTAAACAAAGATCATCCTTATCACAATACAGGACCTTTCCCGCTATCTTTCTTTTTTTCAGCAATCAAATCAGTTGATGTAGTAAATGCTAATACAGTTAAGTTTACATTGAATGAGCCTTACGCTCCTTTTTTATCTAACTTGGCATATCCAACAGGTTTAATTGTTTCACCAGCAGGTGTTAAAAAACACGGAAAAGATTTTGGAAGAAATCCTTCTGGTACTGGTGCATTTAAATTTAATGAATGGAAATCAAATGAAAGAGTTGTTGTAGACAAAAACTCTGGTTATTGGGATGGAAAAGCTGGAACAGACGCAGTTGTTTTTAGACCTATAACTGATGCTAATACTAGAGTTGCTGAAATGCTTTCAGGTGGAATTGACATGATGGTTGAAGTTCCTCCTGCATCATTAAGTAAATTTGGTGGAAGTAAATTTAGCGTAGTTGAACAAGCAGGACCTCACGTTTGGTTCTTGATCTTAAATGCAAAAGAAGGTCCTTTTGCTAATAAGAAAGTAAGACAAGCTGCTAACTATGCAATTAACAAACAAGCAATTGTAAATGACGTGTTAGAAGGAACAGCTGCAATAGCTGCTGGACCAACACCTCCTGCATTTGCTTGGGCGTATAACAATAGTTTACAACCATATCCTTATGACCCTGCTAAAGCTAAAGCTTTAATTAAAGAAGCAGGTGTTGAAGGTGCAAAACTTACTTTCTATGTTACTGAAGGTGGTTCTGGAATGTTAGATCCTGTTGCAATGGGAACTGCAATTCAAGCAGATCTTAAGGCTGTAGGTTTTGATGTTGAAATCAAAACTTTTGAATGGAACTCATTCCTAGGTGAAGTAAACCCAGGTTTAGAAGGAAAAGCAGACATGGCAGAAATGGCATGGATGACAAACGATCCTGATACACTTCCTTTCTTAGCGCTAAGAACAGAATCTTGGCCTGACAAAGGAGGATTTAACTCTGGATATTACTCAAACCCTAAAGTTGATGATCTATTAAATAAAGCAAGATCATCTACTGACCAAGCAGAAAGAGCAAAACTGTATCAAGAGATGCAAGAAATTGTTCAAGAAGATGCTCCATGGGTATTTGTTGCTAACTGGAAACAAAATGCAGTTACTAGCAACAAAGTGAGTAACTTTTCACTTCAACCTTCATTCTTACTTTTATTAAAAGACGTTAAGAAAAACTAAAAAAAGTTAAGAATTATAATAGTTGCCCTAGGCTTAAAAAAGCCTAGGGTATTATCATGAATTATCTCCTTCAAAGATTACTATCAGCAATCCCTGTTCTTTTAGGTATTACAATTATAGTTTTTTTTATTATTTCACTCATTCCAGGAGATCCAGCAACAGCAATACTTGGTTCTTATGCAACACCTGAGAATGTAAAACTTCTTAATGAACAGCTAGGTTTAGATAAGGGATTAGTTCAAAGATACTTCATTTGGCTTGGCAACTTAGTTCAAGGTGATCTTGGAAGATCGTTTGCTTTAAATCGTCCAGTATTGGATGAAATTTTAGAAAGATTTAATGCTACATTAATTTTATCAGGAACTGCATTTATTTTATGCTCTGTAGTTGGAGTTTTAATTGGAACAATCTCTGCATTTAAACAATACACCATTACAGATAAAATAATCACTTTTACTGTTTTAACTGGAATTTCATTGCCATCATTTTTTTTAGGAATGATGATGATTTTATTATTTGCAGTTAATCTTCAGTGGCTCCCAGTATCAGGGATGTATGCAATTTATGGTGGGGGTGATTTTTTAGATTTAATTCATCATTTAATCATGCCTGCAATAGCACTGGCATTAGTTGCAACTGGAGTAGTTGCAAGAATAACAAGAAACTCTGTTTTAGAAATACTTAGACAAGATTATATTAGAACAGCAAGAGCTAAAGGAGTTAGAGAAGGAAATGTACTTTTCAAACATGTTTTAAGAATTGCAATTGTCACTATTCTTCCAATTTTAGGTTTGCAGGCTGGATTTGTTTTATCTGGATCTGTTTTTATTGAAATTGTTTTTCAATGGCCAGGTGTTGGAAGAATGTTAGTCGATGCAATTTTAAAAAGAGATATTTTACTTGTTCAAGGTGGTGTCATGTTTGTTGCTGCTTGTTATGTATTATTCAATATCGCAGTTGATTTGTTACAAAGATATTTAGATCCAAGGATTAAATGATTAATTTTTTAAAATTAATTTCAAGAAACAAACTTGCTTTATTTGGTGGGATTTTATTAGTTATTATTTTTGTAGTTTCATTTTTAAGCCCTTTGTTGCCTTTAAAAGATCCTGATGTCATTAAAACCAGTGACAGATTTCTTTTACCTTTTTCAGAAGGATACTTGCTTGGTACAGACCACTTAGGTAGAGACTTGTTATCAAGATTATTATGGGGAACTAGATTAAGTTTGTTGGTTGGAATATCAGCAGCTTTAATTTCAGCAACCATTGGGTCAATACTTGGAACTATTGCTGGGTTTTATGGAAATAAAACTGACAACGTTATTATGCGTATCATAGATGTCTTAATGGCATTTCCTTATATTTTGTTAGCACTTGCAATAGTTGCAGTCTTAGGACCAGGTCTTTTTAATGCTATGATTGCAGTTGCTTTAGTTAACATTCCTTTTTTTGCAAGAAACATCAGAGGTGTCACTGTCACGATTGCTAACAAAGAGTTTATTGATGCTGCAAGATTATCTGGAATGAGTAATTTTAAAATTATTATTTATGAAATTTTTCCAAATATTCTTCCGGTTATAGTTGTTACAATTTCAACAACTGTTGGCTGGATGATACTAGAAACAGCTGGATTATCTTTTTTAGGTTTAGGTTCACAACCTCCACAAGCTGATTTAGGTTCAATGCTTGGAGAAGGAAGAAGTTCACTAATTGTAAATCCTCATACTTCATATGTACCTGGAGCTATGATTTTCTTAATTGTTATTGGCGTTAATTTATTTGGTGATGGTATTAGAGATGCGTTAGATCCAAGGTTAAGCAAAGGAGAATTAGTTAAACCTCAGCCTGTTACTCAAATTAAATTAAATAGAAATGTTGAAAATAAAAGCAATTCTTTTTTATCAGTACAGAATTTAACTACAGCTTTTGAATTTGATAACAAATTACACATAGCATCCAAGGATGTTTCGTTTGATATAAAAAAAGGTGAATGTTTAGGATTAATTGGTGAAAGTGGTTCAGGAAAATCAGTAACAGCTTTATCAATTACTTGTCTTGTTGCTTCTCCTCCAGGTGTGATTGTTGATGGATCAGTAAAATTTCAGGGTGATGATATTTTAAAAATGAATTATGAACAAATTAGAGAGTTAAGAGGAAATAAAATTTCATATATTTTCCAAGATCCTCTCTCTACCCTACACCCACTGATTAAAATTGGAAAACAGCTTGAAGAAGCATTTATTGAACACAATCATCAAAAAAATAACGAAGCTACATTAAAAGGTAAGGAGTTATTAAAGTTAGTTCAAATTCCTAATATTGAAAATGTATGGAATTCCTATCCTCATGAACTTTCTGGTGGAATGAGACAAAGAGTTTCTATTGCAATGGCATTAACTAATGATCCAGAATTAATTATTGCAGACGAACCAACAACTGCTTTAGATGTAACAGTTCAAGCTCAAATATTATCATTACTGGATACTTTAAGAAAAGAGAGAGGATTATCCGTTTTATTTATTTCACATGACTTTGGAGTTGTTTCGCAAATTTGTGATCGTGTAATTGTAATGTATGGAGGCCAAATTGTTGAAGAAGGAAAAACAGAAAATATAATGAGCAAACCAAGACATCCATACACTAGTCAGTTGATGGAATGTGTTCCTCATATTGGATTTGGAAAAAGAAAACTTCCAACAATATTAGGTAGTCCCCCATCTATCACATATAAGAAAGAAATTGGATGTTCATTTGCTAGTCGTTGCTTAATTAAAAAAAACAACTGCCTAAATGAAGATATCAAAATAGTTCAGAAAGGAGATAGTGAGGTTAGATGTTTGTACCCTCATGAATAATACAATGGACATTTTATCTGCAAATAATCTCTCAAAGTTTTATTCAAAAAATAAAGGTTTATTTAACAAGCAATCAATAAATTTAAGAGCCGTAAACAATATTAATATTAATTTAAAAGCAAAAGAGTCACTTGGAATAGTTGGCGAGTCTGGTTGTGGTAAATCAACATTAGCAAAAATGTTAGCAGGATTAATTTCACCTTCTTCTGGTGAAATAAAGATACAAGACAAAGATATAAATAATTATGAAAAGTATGAACTACCAAATCATATTCAATATATGTTCCAAGACCCAATCAGCAGTCTAAATCCTAGAAAAACAATCTATCAATCTTTAGCAGCACCTTTAAAATATCTTAGAAATCTCGATGAAAAAGAAATTGAAAAAGAGATTAAAAACATAATTAAAGAAGTTAATTTAAAAGAAGAGTTTTTAAATCGTTTCCCACACGAATTTTCAGGAGGCCAAGCTCAAAGAATTGGTATTGCAAGAGTATTACTATCTAAAGCAAAGATTATAATCTTAGACGAGCCAGTTTCCGCTCTAGATGTTTCAGTTCAATCACAAATATTAAATTTATTAAACGATTTGCAGAAAAAGTTTGAATTATCTTATATTGTAATTAGTCATGATCTTGCGGTGATAGAAGCTATATGTGACAGGGTAATGGTTATGTATTTTGGTGATATAGTTGAAAAATCTGATGCTAAAGAATTATTTCAAAAACCTTATCATCCATACACAAATTTACTTTTAAATAGTATACCTAAAACTAATCAAAAAATTGAAATTCAAAGTTTAGTTGAAACAGAATTGCCAGACCCAATTAATCCACCTAAAGGATGTTCGTTTTATTCAAGATGTGAAAATAAAACTGAAAAATGTAAAGATATTAACCCTTCAGAAACTGATAAACAAAATAGAAAATATAAATGTTTTTTTCCAAACATTTAATACTTGTTTAAGCTAGATCTAATAACCTAACTTTCTATCTATTTGATTAATTAATTCTTTATTTTCTGTGAATAATTTTAAATTTTTAAAGAAAATTTTAAGAACCATCTCAATATAATTGCCCTCACTATCGGATGAAATATGAGGGGTGATAATTAAATTTGGGGTATCCCAAAGGTTTGATGTTTTTGGAATAGGTTCTTGTGAAAATACATCTAAAATTGCTCCAGCAATTTCATTATTTTGAAGTTTAATTCTTAAAGCCTCATAATCTAAAACAGATTGCCTTCCAATATTAACAATCCCACACGTAGATTTTAATTTATCTAATCTAGATTTATTAATTAATCCTTTGGTCTCTTCTGTTTCTGGAACTGCTAGATATAAAAAATCAGCTAAAGGTAACACTTCATCAATTTTATCAAACGTAATAATTTTAGAGCACCCCTCAACATTTTTTCCTTTTCTATTTACACCAATAACTTCAGCTCCAAGCTTACTGATATGTTTAATCATTGAACCACCTAATGAACCAGTTCCAACAACAACTACTTTCCTTCCCTCGATTGGTTTTCCAAGTAAAGATACGAATTCTTTATTTTTTTGATTTGTTACAATTCTAGTCATGTGATTTTGGAGCATTAATATACTCATCAAACCAAATTCCCCTGCTTTTTTAGCATGAACACCACTACTATTTGTTAAAACTAAATCTTCTGTCATCCAATCAAATGGAGATAAATGATTAACACCAGCTGAAATCACATGGATCCATTTAAGGTTAGGTGCAATTTGTTTTAAATCTTTTGTTGGAAACTGCCAGCCGAGTAAAATGTCAGCTGATTGCATTGATGAGATAAAATTATCGTCATCCCAATCAATTACATATTCAACTTTGTCCCTTAACTCAGGATATTGATCAAAACCCTTTTCAATTTCTTCCTTGGTGATTGTATTGTTTTTCTCACCTTCAGCATCACAAGGCAAAAATCCCTCTTTCCAATGATTATTTCTGATGTGAATTTTAATTTTTTTCATATTTAAATTAATATTATCTTTAATTTCGTTTAATAAAAAATAGATTATTGTATAAATATCTATGCCTTCATTTGATGTAATCAGTAAAATTAATTATCAAGAATTTGATAATGCTTTAGCAAATTGCTTAAGAGAAATTAGCAATCGATACGATTTTAAAGGACTACACATCACTATAGAGAGAAAAGATAAATCAGTTACAACCAATGCTCCTGATGAATTAAAATTAAAGCAAGTCAATGAATTATTACAAACACATTTAGTAAGAAGAAAAGTAGATCCAAGAGTTTTAGAAGTTAAAAGCTCAGAAGGTGCATCAGGTAGAGCAATAAGACAAGTAAGCGAACTTAAAGAGGGAATTAGCCAAGAAAATGCAAAAAAAGTTATAGCTGATATTAAAAAACTTAAACTTAAAATTCAGGTTAAAATCCAAGGAGATGAATTAAGAGTTGATGGTAAAAAAAGAGATGATCTTCAAGAAGCTATAGCAGCAATTAAAGCTATTGATATTGGACTTCCAATAGATTTTGTAAACTTCAGAGATTAATCCTCCCAAACTATTTATTGTATTTGGTACAAAAAGATATAAGCAGACACTCAATTACTTAAAAATTTATACCAATCCCGACATAATGAACTTCTCTGATCTAAACATTGAAAATAAATTAAAAAGATCAATTGAATTAGCTGAATTTAAAACTCCAACCCCTATTCAAAGTCAATCGATACCAATTAGCTTAGAAGGAAAAGATGTTTTAGGAACTGCTCAAACAGGTACCGGTAAAACACTAGCATTTACAATTCCAATGCTAAATAAGCTTTTAAAAGATAAGCAAGCAATGGCATTAATAATTTGTCCAACAAGAGAACTTGCAACACAGGTAATGGAAACTGTTTTAAAACTTAATATTAGAGAAATAGGAATTGGTAATGCTCTTTTAATTGGTGGTGAGAGTATGCAAAAACAACTAAGACAATTAAAAAAAGGAGCAAGAATTATAGTTGGAACCCCTGGAAGAATTAACGATCACATAGAACGAAAAAGTTTGAACTTATCTAGAGTAAATTACTTAGTTCTAGATGAGACAGATCGAATGTTAGATATGGGATTTACTCCTCAAATAGAAGTAATTTTAAAATTTATTCCAAAAAATCATCAAACATTATTGTTTTCTGCAACTTTACCTGAAAACATTTTAAAAATTTCTCAAAAGTATCTTAACAATCCTGAAAGAGTGTCTGTTGGATCTTTATCAACTCCAATTGAAAAAATTAAACAAGAAACTTTTCAAATCACAGCAGACAAGAAATATCATGAGTTGATTAATCAATTAGTTGAAAGAAGTGGATCTATTTTAGTTTTTGTTAAAACTAAACATGGTGCTGATAAAATTGTAAAAAGATTAAAATATGATGGCCATAAAGCTGATGCCATTCATGGAAATCTTAGACAAAGTAAAAGAGATAGAGTTATTAGAGGATTTAGAAATG
This sequence comes from Candidatus Pelagibacter sp. HIMB1506, assembly GCF_052047935.1. NCBI lineage: Bacteria > Pseudomonadati > Pseudomonadota > Alphaproteobacteria > Candidatus Pelagibacterales > Candidatus Pelagibacteraceae > Candidatus Pelagibacter > Candidatus Pelagibacter sp. HIMB1506. Next base: position 703,592 of record NZ_JBNAIS010000001.1, read on the forward strand.
GTAATAGTAGGATTTTAATTGCAACAGATGTTGCAGCAAGAGGATTAGATATTCCAGTTATAAAACACGTAATCAATTACGATCTTCCACAAGTTCCAGAAGATTATATTCACAGAATAGGTAGAACTGGTCGTGCTGGAAAAGATGGTTCTGCTTTAACTTTTTTAACAAACAACGACAGAAGTATGTGGAGATCTATACAAAAATTAATAGATCCTGACTTTAAACTTAAAGAAGAAGCAAGACCAAACAATCAAAAGAATAAGAAATTTAATAAAAAAAATAAATTTAAAAAGAAATTTAAGAATAAATTTTCTAACAATAAATTAAGTAAAAAGAAGAAATTCAAAAAATTTGAAAACAAAGATAATAAAAGAAAATTTAAAAATAGAAAAAGACCTAAAAACTTTAAGTTTAAAAAAAATAAAAGAAAATAGATTTATAATTTTTGTATTAAAGAAGCGCTGTTATTAGTAGGCTTATTTACATCTTTTGAAACTTCATGAAATATAAGATCTGGTGATTTACGTTCATTTAGAAACGCTGATCCTTGTAATTCTAAATTTAAATATCTATTAACATCCGCTTGATTAAGAATAACTGGTTGTCGGTGATGAATTTCCTTAATATTTTCTTTTGCTTCTTCTGTAATTAAACAAAACTGATCATCTTCAAATATTCCAGCAAAATAGATGGTATTGGTGTCTTTACGGGTAAAATAATGAGGAGTTTTTTCTTTCTCTTCCCTCTTCCATTCATAAAATCCATCCGCAACTGCAACACATCGATTATTTTTTATCAATTTTTTAAATGAAACCTTTTCATCTATGGTCTCAAGTCGTGCATTAATCAGAGCTTTAAAATCTTTATCTTTAGCCCAGCTTGGAACCAAACCCCATTTCAAAGATTCTAAGGTATTTCCATTTTTATATTTTTTTATAACTGGAAGTTTTTGATAAGGATGAGCATTATAGTTTTCACTATCTTCAACCTGAATTGCAGATTTAACTAGAGAACTAGTTTTAGTAACTGGATTTTTAACAACGTATCTTCCACACATTTTAAATTGTTTGTTCTTTCATCAAATCTTCGATTTGTTTTATCATGATTTCTGGAGATCGCATGGACGGATAAATCTCTTGTGCTTGTTTGTAACTTCTAATTGCTTTTTCAAAATTTTTTAATTGAATGTTCACTAAACCTTGTCCTGCTAAAGCACCAAAATGTCTTGGCTCTAATTCTAAGACTTTATCAATATCATCTTGTGATTTTTGATATTCTCCTAACATATAAAGAACAGTTGCTCTCTTATTCCAAGCTTCAGCCCAATTTTCATCAAGATTTATTACTTCAGTAAATATTTCTCTTGCTCTTTTTGGCTGTTGGTTTCTAACAAACATTGAACCTTCTTCTAAACGAGCAGTTAACTTTTCATCAGTTGGATGAGTGCTCCATAAAGACCAAATTTCCTGTTCAACAATAGACGCTACTTTTGCTTTATTAACTTTGAGCTCATTAAATAATTGATTTAGCCTTATGTCTCGATCATTTGCAAAAGATTGCAATTGTGAAAGTAATAAAATTAAAATTACTATAAATGACTTTTTCATAATTAAATATTAACAAATATGAATAATAGAGTCTTTATTCTTAAAACAATTTGATCATATTTTTACAACTTCAAAATGAATTTATAAATTTATTAAGATGAAAATTCTTAAGGTTTGTAACAATTCGTTGTTTCTTTTTTTATATTATAAATACAAGTAATTAACTTAGGTTCAAATTGCATTTTTGACGAACCATTATTTTTAAGATTATACAATATTTTTTGATCATTTATTAAAATTGTACTCTCTAAATTATATCCATTTGATAGATAATGATTTACTGTTCTAAGATTTCCAAGAGAGTCAGCAATAGCTGAAGAAAAAATAAAATTTAAACAAAATAATGTAATTAGTACTTTTTTCATGAAATGATTATTTCACTTTAAATTATTATATGGAAAAAAAAATATTTATTTATCAAAAAATCTGTTTATTGCTTAATAGATTTAAATATTTTGTTTATTTTTTAGTGATTTTTAGGACTATAGAAGATCAATGAATTTTTTAAAAAATTTGATTAAAGGTGACTACGGACTTGGTAAAACATTCTGGGTTTATGGAACCCTATACCAGTTAATATTTAGCTTAATAATTTTTATAACATTTTTTTTTGCTTTAGATTCAATTGATAAATCTCTTATAAATTATAATCAAAATCCTGAGTTAATTATTAAACAAATTTTTTCTAATATTAATAATTTTTACGCAACAATACTCGTAATAGAGTTAGCAATACTGTTGATTTATACATTAATAATTACTGTTGCGATGTGGAGAAGTGCAAGTAATAATAAAAATTGGTTTTGGCCAAGAGTTGTGAAAGTTTCTATAGCACTTTCTGTAGTTTATTATTTATATAAATTGATAATATTCCTAGAATTATTTGGTTAAAATCATCAAGTATTTTGATTTTTATTCTTGCAGTTGTAAAATAAAATTTCTTTTTCCTTTTCTTTTTCTTTTTGATTAATATTTTTTGTTATTTCGTGAATAAGTTCTCCTGTTTTAAAAGTCAAAACAGCCGATTCTGAGTAATTGTTATTATCATCAAGAGCTTGAATTAAAACGATATCTTTATTAGAAATTTTTACGTCTAGTTCAATTTTATCAATAAAATTAGATAAATTTTTAATGTTTAATAGATTTGGTGATTTAGACTCTATTACTAATTTATTAATATCATCTCTCTTTATTTGATCTTTTGTGAACGTTTCAAAGTTATGATCTGGATTTTTTAAAATTACTTTTTCAAATGCACATGAAAGATTTAAATTTCTATCTATGGTAATATTTGTATTCTGTGCATTGGCATAACCAAAACAAATAAAACTTAAAACTACAACAAATCTTTTCATTAAAAAGTCTTATAACTTTTTCTGATTGATTACTACGTCCACTAATATCGCAATCAACAAATTAAGCATTGTAATTCCGCATATAATTATAAAGCTGAAAAAATAAATCCAAGCCCACCAGTAAACATCTTGTAATGGCAACATTACTTGTTCCCAACTAGATAGAGTTAAAACCTGAAACAACGTAATCATAGCAACACCAACATCGCTCCATCTTTCAGGAATATCTGTGCTAAATAAAATTGAGCCTATAGTTGCGTATATATAAAGAATGATGAACAATAATAATCCAACATAAAACACTCTTTTGACTGAAGTAAGCAGTGCTTCAATGATTTTTTTTAATTCTGGAACAACTGAGATAATTCTCAATACTCTAAATACTCTTAATAACCTTAATAGTAAGAAACTAGAATTATTAGGAATTGGAATTAATGAAATTAAAACAATTAAAGTATCAAATACATTCCACCCACTTTTAAAAAACTGTAGTTTTTTAGGTTCTCCTACAAATCTAATTATAATTTCAATTACAAAAAATATAGTAATTGAATAATCTAAATAATTGATTGCTTGTCTGGTAAGATCGCTTAATTCATAAGTGTTAACCCCAATTGTAATTGCATTTAATATGATAATTGAAATAACAACAAACTGAAAAATTCTGCTTTCTTTAAGATTATATAAAAATTTATTCATTTAATTTAAAATATTAATAATACTTTTTTTAATAGTTTCACTTACTTTAATTGTTCCTTCTTTGTTTGGGTGAATTCCATCTTGTTGATTTAAACTTGGATCGAGTGCCACTCCTTCAAGTAAAAATGGGATAAGTGGTAAATTATATTTTTTTGATAGATTTGGATAAATTGCATCAAACCTTTTTTTGTATTCAGCACCATGTGTTGTTGGAGCAACCATACCTGCAATAATAATTTTGATTTTTTTATTATTTGCTATCTTTATGATTTCTTCTAAATTTTTCTCAGTTTCTTCTGGTTTTATTCCTCTCAACATATCATTGGCGCCTAAACCTAAAATGATTAAGTCAATACCAGGTTCTGATAAACTCCATTCAGCAATATTTAATCCTCCTGAAGATGTGCTTCCAGAAACACTGCCATTAATTATCTTTATATTTAAACCATCTTTTTTAAAATTATCTTCTAATACTACAGATAAATGATGTTCTTTAGTTAAACCATATCCAGCCATCAAACTATCACCAAATAAGACAACCTTTTCTATTGCACTTGCATTAATGTGCACTAGAAAGATTATCAAAATTTTTATAAATAATTTAGTTTTCATCAAAATAAATTTAATATATTTTTTTCTAAAAATTTAATCTCATTATTTTATTTGTTTCAAGGCTGACTTTTTATATTTTTCTTCAATTTTAATCGAAAGATCTCTTTTTACACTTTTAAACACATTGGGTAATTTCTTACTTATTTGCTCTAACACATACATTGCTTGTGAATAAGTAGCATATTTTAAATCACTATTCACGATTGAGTTAATACACTTTGAATTGCACTCTCCTGAAATAACAGTTTGAACAACATGACCTATGACTGTCTCATAGTATTGATTAGACTTTGATTGAGGTGTTGTGCAAGAAGATAAAATTATAAATATTATTAAAATTTTTTTCACTAATAAAATATTAAATTCAGCTATATCTTAATTATAATCATTTGATAGAGTGAATTTTTAGAGTTTATGAGAAAAAAACACAAATTAGCATTAACTATAAGCCCCTTATTAATTTTATTTTTATATATTTCTACAGCACTTTATTCACTTCATCAGTTTCACAAAGGAATTTACTATAATGATAAAAAACTCATCAAAGATTATGTAGAGTGGGATGAATTACGAGAAAACTTTAAAAATTATATTAATATTCAATTGCTCAAAGAAACTCAAAAAAGTGATGAGTTTAAAAAACTGGGAGAATTGGGTTTATTATTGAGTGGACTTGCTGGAAAATTTGCAGAAACTATGGTTGATACATATTTAAATCCAGAGGGATTAAGTGTGTTGCTTGAAGTAAATCTTAAAAAAAAAGAAATTCCTAAACCATCATTTGTCACTTTAATAGGAGGTTTGGTAATCATAAAGTTCAATGGAATAAATTCTTTTTACATCACTTACGAAAAAGAAGGTCAAGAATTTCCAGTATATTTTAACAGAAAAAGTTTAAGTTGGAAAATTACTCAAATAGACTTACCACAAAACTTACTAAGTAATTAATTAAAAATTATTAATCTAAAATTTTTTTAACTACTCCCACCACTTCCGCCACTTCCGCCACTTCTGCTATCACTTTCTGCTTGTTTTTTTGCACTTTCAAAATCTCTTTTCCCTTTTTTTGAAAGGACAAAATTACCCTCAGTATTTATTTCAGCATCAAACCATTCTGATATAAATTGACCTGTACCCCTGATCTCAAAAAAATTAGTTTGGCCCTCTTCTGCCGATAATTTAATTACTCTTCTAGTTTTTTTATCTAATTTTACTTTCAGTTTGCCATTTCTCCACTTTCCCTCATATGAGATTTCTCTTGGATCTGTATAAATACCTTTTCCATGAGGTTTATTTCTTTTAAAATTTCCTTTATAGGTAGTATCATCTGAGAAAGTAAGGATACCCTCACCATGTGCTTTCCCTTTTTTAACTTCCCCCTCGTAAACAGATGATCCAAAAGTTATAGTTTCAGAAATTGCTAAATTTGTAAAATTTAACGAAAAAAATACAAGAAATAAAAAAATAACTTTATTAGAAAACATAATTAATAATAATCCTTACATAATGTTTCTATGTCTTCAAGATAAATTTTTTTAGATTTTATATGTCTTTTATCAGAGGTCAAATCATCAACTAATAAATTATTTGAAACTTTTGATATTAAAATTTTATCTATATTATTAGTTATTTTAAAACTTTTACAAATTAATTTATATACTTTATTCGATAAATTGCTGTTTAAAATAAGATTATTTCCATTTTTAGAATAAAGCCAATAAGGATGAGTAACAACAAAAGTTACATTAAAATTATTATTTATTGCCAATTGATTTAATTCTTCAAAATATTTTATTAAATTTTTATAAATATCATCATTATTTAAATTTAAAAATAGCTTTTGCATTCTTTGATTGTTAAATCTTCTAATAGTAAAATTTTTATTTAATAATAAATTTTTAAAAATTAGGAATTTAAATTTTAAAGGATTTTCTATTATTTCATCTAGCTGATAATCTCTTAAAGCAACGTAATTAGTTGGGTGCCAAGTGCTATTGATCCTATATATATCTACAGCAAAATTAAAAGTTATAATAACTCTTTTTTTTAAAATTTTATTATTTTTAGTTAAAAAATTGATTACCTCATACGGACCATTATTTGGTGCAGCATAAATTATAAAGTTAAAATTATTGTAAATTTTATTTAAATAATGGTTATCTATTATATCCAAATCTAAACCTACAACCTGGCTGTCACCAAAAACTTGAAGCCATTTTTCAAATTTATCATCCGAAAGAATTCTACCTCCGTAAATATCTGTTTTGTAAGTATATGATGTTTTATCAACATCAACACAAAATGTTGTATTTTGTGGCAGATGAACGTAAAAGTCGTTCCAACCATAAGGTATAAACGGTAAACAATCTTTGGATTTTGCATTAGAAATTAATAAAAATAGCAAATAAATTAATATAATAACAATGTTCTTACTTCCAAAAAAAAATTTTAAAAAATTTAATCCTGAAAGATGTTGTTTTGTTTTAAATGAATTTGCTGCTGCAGAATTTGCCTCAGCTTTAGAAATGCTGTATGCCGCAAAAAACATACTAGATAATAAACTTTCTATAGGATTTATTAGACATGCTTTAGATGAATATAAACATAGTTATATTTTTAATAAATTTAAAGAGCAAATAATATTAGATAACAAAATTAATAAAAAAGAGTTAAATTTCGTTCCAAATCATCTCTATAACAAAGGTTATATATTTAAAGATCACTTTATATTTGAAAAAAAAAAAATTAATGACTTTGCAATTTTTATCGGAGCAAATGAAGAAATTGCAGAAAAAAAATTAATAAATTTTTCAAATGATATTCAAAATAAAAATAATAATTTATTTTATGAGATTAAAAATATCTTAAAAGATGAAGAGAGGCATTCTGCATATTCTCTAAAGTTTGCAAAAAAATACAATAGTAAAATAGGTTTTAAAATAAAAATAACTAAAGAAAAATTATTAAGTTATTTAAGACATTTACATGCAAATAGTCTTAATAAATTTTCTTTTATTTTTTATCCGATATTAATAACTATTTTAATTTTTTTGAATATCTTAACTTATTTTTTAAAATTAAAAAAAATAAATAAAATTGATGATATTATTAAAAATATAGATCCTTATTCAATGGTTTGAAATGTATTATATTGGGATATCAGCTTATTATCATGAGTCTTCAGTTTTTTTAACAAATAACAATGGAATAAATTGTTTTTTAAAAGAGGAATCATTTTCTAGAATTAAGGGAGATAAAAATTTTCCAAAAAGATGTTTAGATTTTTTGATAAAAAAATTTGATTTAAATGAAAAAAATATAAAATTTATTTCTTTCTATGAAAAACCTTTCAAATCTTGGTGGGAATTATTTTATTATTCAATTAAAAATCCAATCCAAAATAGGGATTTTTTAATTAATCATTTAAAATTTTTTAACAAGAGTGCTATTTTTTTTTTTACAGAATTAAACAAAAAAATTAAAATTTCAAAAAACAAAATTATCTATTCTTCACATCATCTAAGTCATTGTTTGTATGGAATGACAATTGTAAAAAATTTCTCAGAATATGTGTATTTAACTTGTGATGGTGTTGGAGAGGGTGAAACAATGGCTGCCTTCACTATTGATGAAAATTATAAGATTAAAAAAATTTGGACAAACTATTACCCAGACTCTTTAGGTTTATTTTATTCTACTATTACAGATTTTTTAGGATTTGAAGTCAATGAGGGAGAATTCAAAGTAATGTCATTGAGCTCTTTTGGTAAACCTAAGTATGTAAAAAAATTTAAAAAGATATTAAACACAGAAAATTCAAAATTAGATATTAAATATTTTGAATTCCATAAAAGTTCTAACAAATCCTTCTCAAAAAAACTAAGAAATATAATTGATGAACCTTATCTGAACATCAATATAGATGCCAATTTCAAGAAATATGCAGACATTGCATGTTCTGCTCAAATTATTTTAGAAGAAACAATGGAAAACATTATGAGAAATATTATTAAGATCTCTAATAAAAAAAAAATTGTTTTAACAGGTGGTGTTGCACTTAATTGTAAGATGATACATAATTTATCAAAACTAGATTTTTTTGATGAACTAATTGTTCCTCCATCACCTGGAGATTCAGGGTCAGCAATTGGAGCTGCAAATTTTGCATTTTTAAATCATAAAAAAAATGAGATATTAAATCTAAAAACAGTATTCCTTGGACCAAAAAAGCAATTAATTAATGAAAAAATAAATAAAGATAACTATTTTGTCAAAATATGTACAACTGAAAATTTTATTGAAGAAACTGTAAATAAAATAATTGAAGGTAATGTAATTGCATCATACTATGGTGCTACAGAAATTGGCCCAAGATCATTAGGTAATACATCAATATTTTGTAATGCAAAAAATTCAGAGATAGTAAATAATTTAAATAATAAAATTAAAAAAAGAAAAAATTTTCAACCTTTAGCTCCAATGTTACTTGAAGAAGATTTTAAAAAATATTTTAATATAAATGAAAATGTTAAGAAAAATTTAGAATGGATGGGTTGCTTATGTGATGCTAAAAAAAATCTTTATGAAAAATATAGTTCAATAATTCATATAGATGGAACTTCAAGAACTCAAATAATTAACGATGAAACGTCAATAACCTATAAAATTTTAAAAGAACTTAAAAAAGAAGGTTCTGAAATATTAGTTAATACCTCCTTTAACATATCAAAGGATCCTGTGGTATTTGATATATTTGATGTTTTTGTAAATATGAAAAGAATGGATATTAAATTTGTTTTAATGGATGATGGTCTTTATCAAACTAAAAATATATGAAAAAAATATTAAATTATTTATTATTAATTAACGACTTTAGAAAAAAATATGGTTTTATAAAAACATTTTTTTTTGTAATTTTTATTATTTTTGTCTTACTTTTCTCTTTATTTGTAATTTTTGAAATATTTTTACCCTTTACCTATATAGCCATTTAGTAAGAGATAAAATTTTTAATTAATAAGTATATTAATTAAATTTAAATAAAAATTATTTTTATTTTATAAAATTTAGTTACCGACAGTTAAATTAAGTTTCTCTGCCAACAGATCGGCATCTCCATTCTGGAAATAAGGTGTTATTTCTGCAATTGATACTGGTGTTTTTGGTTTAAGTTTAAATTTTATTTCATCATCTCCATCAATAAAATTTATTATAGATTTCTCATATTCCCGAGTTAAATTTGATTGTCTCATTGTTGCTGAATAATTTCTTATATTGCTTATAGTCATATTTTTAACTTGAGCTTCTGATTTGTTTGTCTCTAAAGAGAACATTCTGATCAATCTATTCCTTAAAGATTTGTCTTGTAATGATAGTTCAGCCTCATTAATTTTAAAATTAGTTAAAAAATATACCCCCATAGCATCTGAATTTAAATTAAGAAAATCTGATGAAAGACCTGAGTATTCACTAGTAAAATTAAGTGAAAAGGCATCTGTTAAACCTATGTTTAAATTTAATCCAAATTCATCATCATTTACATTCCAATACCATTTTCCACCTGTGTTTAAACCTATTTTAGAATAGCTTAATTTTTTCATATAATTAGAAAAATCAGGATAAAATTTATCCATTCCTACCATTTCCAGATCATCAACATTAAACTCTAAATTAGATAAAATTTTTTGATCTTTGTTAGATGGTTTTTCAAATTCTATGTCAGTTATTTCAAAATTTTTAAGAGAAAAAATTTTTCTTTTTGAATCTAACTCTTCTACAATTAAGTCTTCTATATTTATATTTTCTAATTCAGAAAATGAATTCAACAATACACCCGGTGAGGTAAATAAATCTAATTTTTTAGTATTTATTGAATTCAATAATTTTACAATTTCTTTTTGATCTAAAGAGAAATTATCTAAATTAGCTACTTTATAAAAAATTGATAGGTTGTTTTTTGCATCATTAGATCTGTAATTAACTGTTGTTGATTTATCTGTATTCGTCAAACTAAAATTATCAAATTCAGTAAGATCAAATGAGTACTCCTCGAGATTACTTTTATATTTGAGGTTTTTTACAGAGTAATTGCCTATATTTAGACTTAATAGAGCACTAATATAATTTAATTCGTCATTTTTTAATGAAGTATTAAATATTTCATCTTTATATTTTTCATATCCATTTAATTCAAAATCATTAATTGAAAACTCTTGTATATCAACTTTAGTTCCTCTTGCATCATTATATGAAATGTTTGAGATAACCAATTTTGAGAACCAGTTTTTTGTTTTAAATAAATCATTTAACAGATTATCGTTAAAACCATTTTTTATAAGATCATAAATATTTTTATTGAAATCCTTTAACTCTATATTTCCGATTTTAAGTTCATTTGATCTCAAATTTGATATTTTGATAATTTTATCGTTTCTCAAAAAAGAAATATCATCAAATTGAAAATTGTTATTTAAACCTAGTTTAATAATATCTTTTTGAAACTCATTATTTAAATCTATTTTATATTTTTTATAAGTTTCTTGAAGTTTAAGATCCTCTTCTTTACGTTTTTCCTCTGCTAAACGTTCTTTTTCTTTACGTTTTTCTTCTGCTATTCGCTCCTCTTCTTTACGTTTTTCTTCTGCTATTCGCTTCTCTTCTTTACGTTTTTCTTCTGCTATTCGCTCCTCTTCTTTACGTTTTTCTTCTGCTTGCTTTTTTTCAAAATTTATTATTTCTTCTTGTATAAAAACTTCTGTCTCTTTGATTAGTTGTTTCAAATTTGAAGAATTTGTTTCATTCAAAGATTTTTCAATTTTTTCTATTTGTTCAATTATTTTTGGTGATAGCTCCGTAGACATAAATTCTAACAGGTAACCTTCCAAATCAGCTAAATATTTATTCAACGTCAATATATTTCTTTCAAATTCATTAATTTTTGAAAGTAAAATATCTATTTTTTTTGTTTGGTTATTTAAATCTTGTAAATTTTTGTAATCTTTTAATCTTTTTTCAGAATCCTCTATTAGCTCTATTATTTCTTTTGAATAACTTGAGGTAATGTTATTTACTAAAAATTCCTTTAATTTATCTATGTTTTTACCAAGGTTGTTTAAACTGGTATCAACAACTTCAATCTTTTTTTCTCTGTCTTTCTTTAGAAGTTGTTTTTCATAATTTTTAAATTTTTTAGATTTTGAAGTAAATTTTTTTAGATTTTCTAAATTTTTAGCATCAGCACTATTCAAATTACCTTTTAATATTTCATCTACTGATAAAAATAATTTCGCTATTTCTACTATATCAAATTCATCTGGATAAGTTTTAACAAATTCCTTTGTATATTTTATCAGTTTTTGACTTTTTTTTAATTCTGTTTCCTTAAAAAGTGATAGTTTTCGATTTATTTCCTCTTCTTTAAGCTTTTCCTCAGCTAATTTTTTTTCTTTAGCTGCTTTTTCCTCAGCTAATTTTTTTTCTTTAGCTGCTTTTTCCTCAGCTAATTTTTTTTCTTGAGCAGCTTTTTCCTCAGCTAATCTTTTTTCTTGAGCAGCTTTTTCCTCAGCTAATTTATTTTGATCAATAATAAATCCTAATTTTCTTAATATTAAAATTAGTTCTTCTTTAGAAGTATTTGAATCAATTTTTGAATCTGATTCTTTCAATGGATTTATTCCATTATCCCAAACAATATATCTTACATTAGAAAATAAATTACACTTTTGATTGAACTCTTTCTCACATTTATTTTTTTTTTTTAAAATTGTTGCAGAACCTGCCCAACCTCCCCCATCATTATTTATAATCGAAAAATAAGAATTTTCTTTATCTTCAGTTATGAAAAATACTAATGGCAGTTTATTTGGTTTTTGATTTATGTAATTGAAGTATTCATCAATTAATTTATCTGAAAGATATAGATCACCTACACCTTGGTATTTTTTTACTACAGCACTTACAGAATTATTAAAAATTAAAAGCCAAGAAAAAATTAAAAAAACAAAAAAATTATTTTTCATAATTTATAATCATAACTTTTATCAAAATTTATACTAATATTATTTAAACTTAATATTCAATGAAAATATTTTAGATAAGTAATTATCAAAGAAAATTTTCTTTAATTTAAAAATATTCCTAATTTTATTGTAAAATTAAACATATAATTTATAAAAATTTGATCCTTGTAGAAATATTTACAATTAATGGTTTAGAAAATTATTTATGAGTGTGCTTATTAAATTAAAAAAAATAAATCTCAAATACCAAACTGGTAAAGAAAGCATCAGTGTTTTAAAGAATATTGATCTAACCATTAAGAAAAAAGAGACAGTTTCTGTCGTTGGTGAAAGTGGATCTGGTAAAACTAGTTTAATCATGTTGGTTGGAGGACTAGAAAAACCAACTTCAGGTAAAATTATTTTTCAAGATCAAGAAATTACAGGTTTAAATGAGGATGAAGTATCAGAAATTAGAAAGAAGAATATTGGAATTATATTTCAATCCTTCTATTTAATTCCAAATTACACAGCAGTTGAAAACGTTGCTTTAACACTAGAATTAAATAATTTTAAAAATCCTGAGAGTGAGGCAAAAAATTTATTAGATAGATTTGGTTTAAAGCACCGATTTAATAATTTACCTAGTCAGTTATCTGGTGGTGAACAGCAAAGAGTTGCGATTGCAAGAGCTATAGCAATGAAGCCTGAATTAATCTTAGCTGATGAACCTACAGGAAACTTGGACACTGAAAACTCATTAATGATTTCGGATATTCTATTTAAATATGTAAAAGAGGAAGGATCTTCTTTAATCATGGTAACGCACGATCCAAAACTTGCAAACAAAGCAAAAAGAAAAATCAAAATAAAAGATGGAAAAATTAAATAATCGATCTGAATTTAGTTTGATTTTTAAATATGCTTTGAAGGATTTAAGCAGAAACTATCACAAAATCTCAAGTATTATTGTTACTCTATTTATCAGTCTCTTTATATTAAGTGCTATTTTTACAATTGAAGATAGTCTTAAAAAGGAACTGAACGATAATGCAAAAGCTTTATTGGGTGGCGATTTAGAAATTGATTACAATCGTAACCAAGGAAATCTAGAACTAGTTAATCAGGTAAAAGAATTTGCAACTGTATCTCAAATGATTGAGTTCAGTACGATGCTTTCAACAACTGGAAGAGAAAAAAATAAATCGTTATTTACTAGAATTAAAACAGTTGATGAAAAATACCCGTTATATGGCGAAGTAGTATTTGAACCCGAAGGTGCTTATGAGCGAATGCAAAAGGAACCAAATACTATTTTAATTAATGAAAGTTTGTCAAAAACACTAAATATAAAACTTAATGAACAAGTTAAAGTTCAAGACCAAAACTTTACAGTTATAGGAATAATAAAATCAGTACCAGATGTAAGTGGATTTGTTGCTTTTGGTGATTGGGCACTCGCAGGAAAGCAAACATTAGAGATATTAAAACTAAACGGGATTGGAAGCTTTTTAAACTACGAATATAAAGTAAAATTTAATGAAGGAGATAACCCTGAAGAGTTAGAAAAACGAATTGAGAATATTTTTAAAGATGATCAAAAAGTAAAGCTTCGTTATCCTGAAAATTCAGCAAGTGGAATAAAGAGAATAATTAACAATTTTTCACAATTTTTATCTCTTGTTTCAATAAGTGCGATGTTGATTGCTGGTATTGGAATTGCAAACACCCTTCTCTCTTTTATTAATCAAAACAATATGTCAATTGCAGTTAGAAAAGCAGTTGGATTTTACTCAGGAAATATAAAGACACTTTATTATCTTCAATTATTAATATTGTTGTTTGTAATTACTGTTATTTCTTATGGCTCTAGTTTTTTAATAGTCCCTATAGCTGATAAATACTTATCAGATGGACTTGGATTAAATGTTTATCCAGTATTTTCTATAGTTAATTTTATTAAAATATTTTTAGTAGGTTTGTTGGTACTTGTAATATTTTCTATCCCAACAATAAGTTCAATTGACCAAGTAAAAGCATCTAATTTATTTAGAAATGTTTTTCAAAACCTACAATTTTATTATTCAAAAAAGTCTGTTGTTTTAAGTTTTATTTTGCTCTCTATTTTAGTTTTATTATTTACAGTTGGTTCAGAGCAACCGACTTACAGTCTTGGTTATTTTGCTGCATTTTTTGTGTGTTTAATTGTGTTTTTCTTTCTTTCAAGAATAATTATATTTTTTCTTAAAAAATTTAAATCAAGCTCCAATATTTCATTAAAGGTATCAATTAAGAATATCACTCAAACTAAAAGTATCACTCCAATTACTATAATGTCTTTAGGTTTAGGAGTTACTTTACTTTTAACATTGGCGTTGGTTGGAACAAATTTTCAAAGAGAAATTGCTAAATCAATTCCTGATATTGCACCTGATTATTTCTTTGTAGGAATTCAAAAAGGAGAGCGTGAAAAGTTTGAGCAAGGAATATTAAAGATGGATCCAGATGCAGACATTGAAGTTGTTCCTATGGTCTCATCTGGCATTACAAAAATTAATGGCATTAATCCAAATACTTATATTAAGCCTGATAATGATAGTTATTGGGTAATAGGAAGTGAGAGAAGATCCTCATGGGTGGAAGATGTTCCTGAAGATAATCCATTAGTTGCTGGAGAATGGTGGGATTTAAATAAACCTAATCAACTTCAGATATCTTTAGATGCTAAAGTTGCAAGAGATTTTAACATTCAATTAGGAGATATTTTTACTTTAAATATATATGGAAGAGAAATAGATGGCGAAGTGATTAATTTTAGAGAAGTTGATTATCGAGATTTAAGTATTAACTTTGCAATGCTATTTAATCCTCAGTTCGCTCAAAATATTCCTCATGAATATTTAGCAACAGCAAAATTTAACTCTGATAAATTTGATGAAACTGAAATGCTGGAAGTTATGCCTAGCTTGTCTATGATTAAAATTGCAGATTATCTGACAAAAGTAACAGCTGTTTTAAATAAAGTATTCATTGCAGTTACTCTAATATCAGCTGTAACTATTGTGATTGGTTTAATTGTTATTTCAAGTGCAATTATGGTTCAAGGTAAGGTCAAAGAGTATCAAAACTTAGTATTTAAAATTCTAGGCTTTTCAAAAAAAGAAATAATCCTCTCATCATTAATAGAATTTATCATTATATTTAAATCAGTCATACTGATTGCAATATTTTTTGCAGTAATTGGTTCAAAATTTATTATGGAAAATATCTTTGAACTTGTATGGATGTTTGATTTTAAAGTTTTAATCTACTTAGGTTTTTCAATCGGATTTGTAACATTGATATTGATTATGTTAACAAATTTAAAATATCTAAATCCAAAAGTTTATCCTTTGATTAGAAATCAATAATTAAAATTTTGTAATTTTACTATCTAAAGCAATTACATTTAATTCCACTTTTAGTTTTGGAAATCTTTTTTTAATTTCCTTTTTAAGTTTATTAAATGAGTCTTGATGTATTTTTTTTTCATTTGCTGGTGTAAATTCTTTTTTTCCATTAGCAATTTTTGCAGCACCGCAATCTTTGTGATTTATAACAATAAGCTTTTCTATTTTATGAAGCTGTATTGAAGTTCCAAGATTATCATAAAAAGTATTATGCCATTTTTTAAATTTATTATGTGTGACCCCTACCGCAGCACCAGCAATTGTAAAAGCACTATACTTACCAGTTAATTTTTTTTTCTTTAAATGATTGTGAACTAAATGTTGAAATCTTGGGTCCATACAAGATAACACCATTGCTTTAAACTTTGACTTCATGAATTAAACTCCACTTTATACATTGCCTCATTCCTTCTATTCATTGGAAGGGTAAAAGGACTATCATATGTAGCTCTAATAGGTGGACTTATAATTGAAATATTATTTTTGTTTAACTCTTTTTCTAGGATTTCTTTATGTTTTATGAAATTTCCATCAGAAGCTCGACCAGAATATCTAAGCACAGCATAATATCCTCCTTCAATATTTACTATTCTTACATCATTTCTACTTGGGTTAGGTACGTTATCTGAATTAAACTTTGAAGGTAAATAAAACTGCATAGTCATATTTCCATTTTTTTCTACTTGAGTGACTGGAGTAGTCATTGCTATTTTTTCCTGTGTGTCATTTCTTCCAGAAATGTAATTAAATAATTTTCTAAAATTACTATCTATTCCAGCTCTAGAGGTTTCAACTGCTAAACGATCAGAATATTTTCTGATCTCATAAATTTCATTTTTATCAACTACTTCATACTTTGCTTCTTCATTAGCCATGACAATAGAATACGGTAAAAGAAAGAAAGTACAAAATAGAAGAATTAATAGTTTATTTAACTTCATGGTTAAATAACTTTATATTCAAAATTTTGTGTAGTTTCATTAATTTGAACTAATTTTGCCCCATTTCTTTCATGAAAATTTGTTGCCATTTCAGTTAAAGGTGAAAGTGTGACTAGTCTGTTTAAATGATTGGATTTTTTTATCTTTTTAAACACTTCTTTTACAATTAACTTTCCTCCACCTTTTTTCTTTGACCATACTGTATAAGCAATAGCAATTTGACCACCTTTTTGATCTCTCATTGCACTTTGTAGAAAAGCATCAGTACTTAATTTTTCAAGTTCATCCACACTTTTGGGAATTTGATTTGTATAAGCAAAACACATAACAGCATGAATTTCACCTTGATACTTGACCCCATAAATTTTTCTTCCAAATCCTGTTCTAAATTTATTGTCTAACTCTGGTCGAACTGGATCTTCCTCTACATTACATTCTTTAAGTTCAACAAGTTTGGCACCTTTTACCCAACCAAAAAAATTATCAATTTTTTTATTAAGAACTTGTTTATTTTTCCTTATTCTTGCTTTTATTCTAGGATTAAATTTTTTTTTCATATTAAATAATCATATAAAAGTTTTGAACTACTTATAAAAATTAAAATATATAAAATATTATAAAATAATTTTTCATTTATAATTTTAATTAATCGATAACCAATTAGTATTCCTATAAAAGCAATTGGAAATAAAAATACTGATTGTTTAAAGGTCACTAAGTTTGTCATTGAAAGGTTAATATATAAAGGAAGCTTTATTAGATTAACAAAAGTAAAAAATATAATTCTTGTTCCTACATAAATTTCTTTCTGCATCCTTAAAGGAAGCATATAAACACTTACAGGTGTTCCTCCTGCATGGACACAGAAACTTGTAAAGCCAGCTATGACAGAACAAATACTTCCTTTGATAGAATTTTTTTGAGATTTGGCTTCTTTATCTTTTTTAAAAAAAAAATAATGACCTGCAAAAATAAATCCCATTAAACCAATCATAAATTTTAATAACTCTTCAGAAAAATATGTGAACGTGAAAGATGCAATTATTATTCCAACAGCAGCAAATGGAACCATTAACTTTAAAGTACCTAAGTCATATTCTTTTCTATATTTATAAACTGCAATAAAATCTGAAAATATTAAAATTGGCAAAATTATTCCTAATGCTTGGTTCAAAGGCATTACAATGGTCATTAATGGAATAGATATTAAAGTCATCGATCCACCCAACCCTGATTTTGCAATACCGTACAAAATTATTGCTGGTACAACTGTGAAGAAAAATAATAAGTTTATTTCCATTTGTTTAATGAATTTAATAGTTTTGAGCCTAAAGGACTAATCGGTTCTTGAAGGATTATTTCTTTTCCTGTTTTTTGTTTAACCAACTGTAATAATTTTGTTGCTATTCCTTTTTTTCTAAAAATTGGATTAACAAAAATGTACTCCACTTCTCCCTTTTCATTAAATCGAACAAATCCAAGTGTTGTATTTTCATTTTTATAAGTAAAAACACCATCCGCTTCATCTAATTTATAAGTAGATAAATCAATGCTGTTCATAAATCCTAGTAATTAAGGAGCAAAAGGATAATTGCTATTGCAGCAACTATAGAACTAACAACGATATAATTAAGCTTAATATTGAACTTTTTCTCAACAAAATCAGTTATTTTTTCCCAAAATAATACGATCAGAAAAATTATTATGGCAGGTAAAATATATTTAATCATAGTTTAAGATTTATCGTCACTAACATAAACAGAAACCCCACGACTATTTAAGTCTACATCGAATTTTTTATGTAGTGGTGGAAATGCTCTTTGTGAACAATCTAATCTGTCACAGGTTCTACATGAAACACCAATAGGAATTTCCGTTGATTTATCATTAATGTTCATATTTTCAGTATAAATAAAATCTTTTGCATATTTTGCCTCACAACCTAAACCTATAGATAATACATTTTTAGATTGACCAAATCTTCCAATTCCTTTTTCTACAGTTTTTGCAATACAAACATATTTTTCACCATTATTCATTTTACTAACTGCTGTATGTAAAACTCCTGGAGTAGTGAATGCAGTATAAACATTCCATCTAGGACAAGCTCCACCATATCTTGGTATATCAATTCCAGATAAAGAAAATCTCTTTGAAATATTTCCAGCCATATCAACTCTTAAGAAATGAAATGGAATACCTGGTAGTTTTGGATCTTGCAAACATGTAACTCTGTGAGCTACTTGTTCAAATGAAGTTGCAAATGTATTTTGCAATAATTCTAAATCATATTTTAATTTTTTACATTCAGAATGAAATAGTTTGTATGGCATCAAAATTGCAGCACCACAATAATTTAACAAAGCAACTTTAGTAAGTTTTTTCGATTCTTCTGATGGAAAACTAAACTTAGTTAAATAATATTCAACATCTTTAATTGCACCCAGTTGTGCAATTTGAGAGGCAGCATGTAATTTTTTTGTTTCTAAAGAACTATAATCACTTAGTAATAACTCTTTTTTACTTTTGTTATAGATTTTTGAAAATGGTTTACTCTCATCCGGAATAACATCTTTTACAGTTATTGAATATTCTGACAGTAAATAATCACACAGAGATAAATATCTTGTTCGATTATTTTTTTGAATTTTATTAAAAACTTTATTTGCAAACTCTTCTAACTTTGGAAAATAATTTTTATTCTCTTGAAAAAAATCAACTACCACTTCTCCAGGAAAAGAATTTTTTCTATTATCTACAATTTTTCCTGAAATTTTTTCAATCTTACTTATCAATTCATGATCTTTTTTTTTAAGAATATCTCCTAATCTTACAATTGCTTTTCCAATCTTTGGATTGGTACTTACTAAATCTTTTACTTCTGGACCTAAAATATCTAAGTCTTCAAACAAACTATCATCTAAAATTTCTGAAATTGTGTTTTGAAGATTAATATCTGTTTTAGATGTAAGATCCGACAATTGGATATTTAGTTTTTCACAAACATTTAAAAGTAAATCACCATCTATTTTTCTTTTACCGCTTTCAATTAAGTTTAAATAACTAGGAGAAATACTTAAATCTTCAGCTAATTTATTGGCTTGTAGCCCAAGTTGTCTTCTAAAAGCTCTTATTTTTGGCCCTATTTTAAGATCTATTTGACTCATTTTACTATTTGTAAATTTTGTAAATTTATTTTTACAATATTTTTTCCCTATTTACAAAGCTTTTTAACGTTTTTTATAGATTTTGTAAATTTTGTAAAATATATGACTCGTATGGATAAAAACTTAAAAAACACAGAAAATGAGGCCCAAATCATTAAAAAAGAGGATTTAGATCACCATCATAGTAAAGGAATTTACATGAGGGACGATCATTGTGATTGGGGTTCAAGTGGAATGAGTGAACTAATCGAAGCTTTAAACGATAGTAACTAATTCAACTTTTTCAATTTTCTTCAACAAAGGATTAAAAACAATGAGTGCTGAGAAAATCTCTTACGAGTTAAAAAGGTTCGCAGGTATCAAACGAGACTACACTGATGAAGAAGTGGAGAGATTAAGAGGTTCAATTAAAATTGAGTACTCACTTTGCAAAAATCAATCTGAAAAACTCTGGCATTTATTAAATACAGAAGCTTATGTTAATACTCTTGGTTCTTTGTCAGGTAACCAAGCTGTTCAACATGCAAAAGCTGGATTAAAAGCAATATATCTAAGTGGTTGGCAAGTTGCAGCAGATGCAAATACTGCTGGAGAGATGTATCCAGATCAATCTTTATATCCTTATGATAGTGCTCCTAAGTTAGTTGAATCTATGAACAACTCTTTAATTAGAGCAGATCAAATTCAGCATATGGAAATGCAAGATGGTGAAATGAAAAGAGAGGAAAAAGTAGATTATATGCTTCCAATTATAGCTGATGGTGAAGCAGGTTTTGGTGGACCATTAAATGTATTTGAATTAACTAAAAAATTTATAAGAGCTGGTGCTGCAGGTGTTCACTTTGAAGACCAATTAGCTAGTGAAAAAAAATGTGGTCATATGGGTGGAAAAGTTCTTGTTCCAACTGGTACAATGGTCAAAAACTTAAAAGCCGCAAGATTAGCTGCTGATATTGCAGAAGTTCCTTTAATTATATTAGCAAGAACTGATGCTAATGCAGCAAAACTTATTACAAATGATTTTGATGAAAATGATAAACCATTTTTAACTGGTGATAGATCTCCAGAAGGATTTCATTATGTTAAAGATGGAATTGAACAAGCTATCTCTAGAGGTTTGGCTTATGCACCGTATGCTGATTTAATTTGGTGTGAAACAGCTACTCCTAATTTAGCTGAGGCTAAAAAATTTGCAGATGCAATTCATGAAAAGTTTCCTGGAAAACTGTTAGCTTACAATTGTTCTCCATCATTCAATTGGAAAAAACATTTAAGTGATGACGAGATTGCTTCATTCCAACAAGAAATTGCTAAAATGGGTTACAAATTCCAGTTCATTACTCTTGCTGGGTTTCATACTCAAAACATTGCAATTTTTGAACTTGCTGAGAAATATAGAAAAGAAGGTATGGCTGCATATTCTAGAATTCAACAACAAGAATTTGCTAGAGAGAAAGATGGCTATACTAGCGTTAAACACCAAAGAGAAGTTGGTACGTCTTATTTTGATGCAGTCTCAAATACTATTAGTAGCGGCCAAAGCTCGACAACAGCAATGGCTGGTTCTACTGAATCTGAACAGTTTTAAAAAAAAATAACTTCCCTCTCCATTTTTTTTTGATAGCCCTTAATATAACTAGGGCTATTTTTTTTATTTGTAATTAATACTCAGACTGTTAAGCCTCTCAAATGTCTAATAAAAATTTTGGTTTTGGAACACAAATAAGAAAATCTCCTTATTTCGATGCTACTGTAAAATGGGGAGCAACAGGTTTTTCTGTATATAATCACATGTATATTCCAAGGGATTTTGGAAGTCCTGAGCAAAACTTTTGGAACCTTATTGAAAAATCAATTTTATGTGATGTTGCAGTCGAAAGACAGGTCGAGATCACTGGTCCTGATGCATATAAATTTACTCAGCTTTTAACTCCTAGAGATCTTTCAAAGTTATCAGTTGGACAATGTAAATATGTTTTAATCGTAAACAATGATGGCGGTATCTTAAATGATCCAGTTTTATTAAGACTGGCTGAAAATCATTTTTGGTTATCTTTAGCAGATAGTGATGTTTTGTTATGGGCACAAGGTGTTGCAGTTAACTCAGGTTTAGATGTTAAAATATCTGAACCAGATGTATCCCCTCTACAGTTACAAGGCCCTACCTCACAAGAAATAATGGTCAAACTATTTGGTAAAGATATCAGAGATCTTAAATATTATTGGTTAAGAGAATATGAACTTGATGGAATTCCATTAATTGTATCAAGAACTGGTTGGTCAAGTGAACTTGGTTACGAAATATATTTAAGAGATGGCTCAAGAGGTAATGAACTTTATGAAAAAATAATGGAAGCTGGTAAAGAACATGGTATTCAACCTGGTCATACATCCTCTATTAGAAGAATAGAAGGTGGTATGCTTTCTTATCACGCAGATGCAGATATTCATACAAATCCATTCGAATTAGGATTTGATCGATTAGTTAATTTAGATGCTGATATAAATTTTATAGGTAAAGAAGCACTTAAAAAAATCAAGCAAGAAGGAATTAAAAGAAAACAAGTTGGTCTTATCATTGATTGTGATCCATTATCAGGACCAAACACAACTTTTTGGCAGATTGAAAAAGATGGCAAGACAATTGGTAAGGTAACTTCAGCTGTATATTCACCTAGATTGAAAAAGAATATTGCACTTGCAATGATTGAAGTTAATCATTCAGAGTTAGGCAATAAATTAGACATAGAAACTCACGAAAGAAAATGTTCTGCTACAATAGTAGAAAAACCTTTTTACGACCCAAAAAAGAAAATAGCTAGTAGCTAAGATTTAATATTGTATCCTTTTTTCAATAGAACTGTAACAACAGTTACACATGACATCAAAAATACTACCATTGAAATAACACTCACCCAAATATTGAAATCTGAAACACCATAAAAGGCAAATCTTAAACCATTAATTAAATAAACAACTGGGTTAAAATAAGTAACTGTTTGCCAAAACTCAGGCAACATATCTAAAGAATATAAACTACCACCTAAAAATACCATTGGCGTAATAACTAAAGTTGGGATGATAGACATTTGCTCAAAATTAGAGCTCATTAAACCAATTAAAAAACCAAATAAAGCAAATGTAAATGCTACTAATACTAACAAAAATATCATTAACAATGGATACATTACTTGAACCTCAACAAAAAACGTTGATGTTAAAAATATAACTAATCCGACTATAAGAGTTTTAGTAGCACCAGCACCCACAAAAGCTAAAACAATTTCAAAAGTTGAAATTGGTGCAGCTAAAATTTCATAAATAGTTCCATTAAATTTTGGAAAAAATATCCCAAATGAAGTGTTACTGATTGACTGAGTTAACAACGTTAACATTAAAAGACCAGGAACAATAAAAGATCCATAACTAATTCCATCAATCTTTTCTACATATCCACCAATTACAGATCCAAAAACAATAAAATAAAGAGAGGTTGATAGAACTGGTGAAAATAATGATTGCATCAATGTTCTCTTAAATCGATCCATTTCATGTAAGTACATTGCTCTAAATGCGTAATAATTAAACTTCATTGTTCTCCTTTACTAATGTCACAAATATTTTTTCTAAAGTAGTTTGTTCAGTTTTTAAATCTTGTAATTTTAAATTTGCATCTTTTAAATCTTGTAACAAGTTAGTTATTCCAGTGCTTTTAGCTCTAACATTATATGTGTAATTGATTGATTTTTTATCTTCTCCAATTTCTAAATTATACTTATCTAAACTGCTTGGGATTTCAGTGATTTCTTCTTGAAGATCTACTGTAAGCTTTTTATGTCCCATTTTTTTCAATAATTCTTTTGTTTCATCAACAACGATAATTTCTCCTTGATTGATTACTCCTACTCTATCAGCGATTGCTTCTGCTTCTTCAATATAATGAGTGGTAAGAATAATTGTAACACCAGTTTTTCTTAGTGTTTCAACTACCTTCCACATGTCTTGACGTAATTCAACATCAACACCAGCTGTTGGCTCATCTAAAAATAATATAGTTGGCTCGTGAGACAATGCTTTTGCAATTAATACCCGTCTCTTCATTCCTCCAGACAACTGTCTTAATCTTAAATCTTTTTTATCCCATAAGCTTAAGTCTTTTAAAATTTTTTCAATATGTTTTGGATCTGGTTTTTTTCCATACAAACCTCTTGAATAAGAGACATTGTTAAAAACTGTTTCAAATTGTTCTAAAGTTAATTCTTGTGGAACTAATCCAATTCTGGATCTTGTTTCTCTGTAATCATCAATGATATCAAAATCATCTACAGTAACTTTTCCTGAAGATGGTCGAACGATTCCACAAATAATACTTATAAGAGTAGTTTTACCCGCACCATTTGGTCCAAGCATTGCAAAAATTTCACCTTTTTTAATGTTTAGGTTTATTTTCTTTAAGGCTTCAAAGCCATTATCGTAGACTTTTGATAGATTATTTATGCTTATTTGATCAGACATGAACTAGGCATATATAGAGACAATTTATTGTATTACAATATTTTAAAATTTGTTTACAATCCACGATTAATGAGAAAAATTTTTGTATTTATTTGTTTTATCTTTGCATTCACTACTAATGGGATGGCTAAAGAAACAACTTATACTAAAGAGCTGTTTGATAAGGCTTTAGCGGATGGAAAAGTTGTGGTGGTTAGTTCTTGGGTTAAATATTGCACATCTTGTGCCAGCCAAATGAAAGTTCTTGATAAAGCAAAAAATGATTTTGATAATATTGAATACTTTAAATTTGATGTAACCAATAAGGAAATTGCTAAATTTTTTAATGTTCAATATCAAACAACCCTTTTAATTTTTAAAGATAATAAAGAAGTTTACAGAAGTATTGGTGAGACTACCAAAGAACTTATTTATGATGCTTTAAAATCAGTGATCTAAATCAATTACTTTTCAATTTCAAAATTACTGCTGGTAAAAAAGTTGCAACGACAAATGATAAAAATAATAAAGATTGTGCAACAAAAGGTGAAAATAGATCTTTAGACATCAATCCCCCAACCAATAAACTCTTAGAAAAATCTGGATAAGGAAACATTAAAAACCCACCAATTAAACCAATTATAATTGAAACATATGCAGTTTTTTCATTTACCTTGTTGTAAAAGCTGTAAAAGACTGTGAACACAAACGCACAACAAAGTAAATCTGCAAGTAAAAATAAATACAAAATATCAAATCCTTTTGATGCAACACCAAATGCAATCAATGATAAAAATACGATAAAGTATTTAGAAATTTTTAAATAATCTGTTTTTTTATCTAAATTAAAAGTTGCTTTGCCATCAACAACAAACAAACTTGATATCGCATTAACCAATGTATCAACTGTTGAAATTGTTAAAGCTAATCCAAGAACAATAATAATTAAGGAAAGCATTTCGGTTTGTTCTTTTAACAATAAAGTAAAAAATCCTAAATCAGCTCTTGCTGAGGGATCAATAGAAAATGAAACCATTCCAATAAAGCCCATTAAAAAAACTATTGGAACAATTACAAAAAACGAAATGATTAATGCTGATTTTAAAGTGTTGTAATCTTTAGCAGCATAAACCCTTTGCCAATTTCCTTGGTGAAATAAATTTGTAGCAGCAACTGCAATAAAAAAAGTTAATCCAGCTGTATAACTTGGAATATAAGATGAACTTAATAATTGAGGATTTTTTTCTTTAATCAATGCAAAAGAAAAATTATCTCCTGTTGATGAACTGATAATTAAAATTAGGATTAATAAAAGAAAGCCAATTACAATCATTTGAATATTATCAGTAAATATAGAAGCTCTTAGACCGCCATAAAGCGTGTAAGTTAAAGTGGCTAAAAGTACTATTAATGCAGTGATCCAAAGATCTGTACCTGATAAATAATTGATTAAAACCGCAACAGCTGTCACCTCTGCACAAAGAAAAATAAACATGTAAAAAATTGTCATTAACAAAATCAGTTTAAATAAACTTTTTCCAAATTTTTTTCTCATAAACTCAATTAGAGAAGAACCTTTTGGAAACTCAGATCTAATTTTTCTTCCAAAATAGATTAAGAAAATCATTGGAAAAGCTGTACCAAGTGCATAACCAATAACAGCCCCTATTCCACCCCATGTAGAAGCAGCAACAGGGCCAAATAAAATCCATGCTCCTAAAGCAGATGCAACAAGACTGGTTGTTAATGAAAATAATTCTATATTTCTATTTGCTGTTAAATAGTTACTTATTCCTTGGAATTTTTTAGAATGATAAATTCCTAATGCAGCAAATACCAAACTAATAATAATTACTAATATTAATGATGATGATTGACTTAAAAAGTATGTGTTATCCATTTTATCCCTTTCTGAATTACCGGACAGGTTCGTAGGGTTTAATCTCAGTCTGTTAAGACACCCCTTTATTTAAATATATATTTAATTTTAAGTTTTTAAACTAAAATATTAAGTTATATTATAAGAGTTATGAACTACAAAGCATCACCAAAAAGATATTCCAACATGAAATATAGAAGATGTGGAAAGAGTGGTGTTGATCTACCTTTAATAAGCCTTGGTCTTTGGCATAATTTTGGTGGTAAACAACTTACATCTGAAGCAAAGAAAATGTTGTTTTATTCTTTTGATTCAGGGATTACTCATTTTGATTTAGCAAATAATTATGGTCCACCAGCAGGAAGTGCTGAGGCTAATTTTGGAAAAATTTTAAGTAAAGAATTTAAAAGATATAGAGATGAATTAATTATCTCATCTAAAGCAGGTTATGATATGTGGGAAGGACCTTACGGTGAATGGGGTTCAAAAAAATATATCATTGCAAGCTGTGATCAAAGTTTAAAGAGAATGGGATTGGATTATGTAGATATTTTTTATTCGCATAGATTTGATCCAAATACACCATTAGAAGAAACAGCAGATGCTTTAGAGCTTATTTATAGATCTGGTAAAGCTCTTTATATTGGTATTTCTTCTTATTCTTCAAAGAAAACAATTGAGATGTTTAATATTTTAAAGAAAAGAAACATTAAAATATTTATCCATCAACCTTCTTACTCTTTAATAAATAGATGGTTTGAAAAAGACTTGGATAAAAATTTGATTAAATTGGGAATTGGAACTATTGCTTTTTCACCATTGGCACAAGGCATGTTGTCGGATAAATATTTAAAAGGAATTCCAAAAGCATCAAGAGCAAGTGATCCAAAATCTGCATTAGATAAAAGTTTCATAACTAAAAGAAACATAAAGATAATTTCAGATTTAAATCAAATTGCTAAAAAAAGAGGTCAAACATTATCGCAAATGGCTTTAGCTTGGGTTTTAAATAATAAAGCAGTCACTACAGCTTTAATTGGTGCGAGTAGTGTAAAACAAATAAAAGAAAATATTGAAAGTCTAAATAATTTAAATTTTTCTAAATCTCAACTTAAAGAAATAAATAAAAAAGCTAAAGACGGAAATATTAATAAGTGGGCAAGATCTAGTTCTTATTAAAAGAAGTGTTTTTCAATTAAATAATGAAGAGTAAAAATAATTAAAGAAGCACAAATAATTAGAAATACTCTTTCTTGATTACTCATTATTGTTGACCTTTGTGATTCATTATTTCAATCATACACTGAGTAGCATACTCTCTCCACTCTGTAGAATTCTTATTTTTTAGGCTATTTAAATGATCTCGGTTACTTTGAATATCATCTTTATGTTTTAGATAATCAGCACCATTAAGATTTGCTTCCATAGAAGATAGGTTAGTTTCCATTGCTTTTATCCATTCTTTCCCAAGCTCAACACATTTTTGATCATCCTTTTCATCACAGATTTGTTTGAAAAAATTAAAAATAACATCATCAGTATTAACTGAAGTGTTCATATCTTATTGCTCAATACAGGTTCCAATTGAGTCTGGACCACATGTCTTACCATTAGTCCAAGTAGCACCAATCAGATTTGCATTTTCAAAATTTGCATTAGTAATGTTTGCAGATGTAAAATTTGCTTCCATTAAATTAGCATTTTGAAAATTAGCTTCAATTAGAGTTGCTCCCATGAAATCAACTCTAGTTAAGTTTGCATTAGTGAAATTTGTTTTTTCAAAATTGCCACCAATACTAATTGTTTCATAAAGATTAGCTCTAACAAATGTAGATTCTGGAAAAGTTCCAAAAGATAAATTTGAATTCATCATAATACTTTTATCTAAATTTACTTGCACAAAACTTGCAAAAGATAAATTAGAGTTAGGTAAATAACTACCTTGTAGATCTTGTGCATCTGAAAATCTGCATTTAGAATAATCTACGCCATCTGTTAATGGATCATCACATGCAGCATTTGAATTTGAAACAAAAAAGAAACTAAAGAATATTAAAAGAAGTATTTTTTTCATAATCAAAACTAACAAATAAAATATGTCAAAACAATGAAGGTTTATGCCTTTAAAAATAATTTAACATTATAAATTAATGTATTTTTGAAGTATAAAAATCAACCTATGAAAGAATATAACATTGCTTCAATAGCAGGAGATGGAATAGGAAAAGAAGTAGTTCCTGAAGGCTTAAAAGTATTAAAAGACGCTGCTGAAAAACATCAATTCAAAATAAATTTTACAGAATATGATTTTGCTTCATGTGATTATTATGAAAAACATGGAAAAATGCTTCCAGATGATTGGAAAGAAAAATTAGGAAAACATGATGCGATATTCTTTGGTGCAGTTGGAATGCCAGATCAAGTTCCAGATCATATATCTTTATGGGGATCCTTACTTCAGTTTAGAAGAGAATTTGATCAATATATCAATCTTAGACCAGTAAAATTATTTCCTGGAATAAATCCTCCTTTAGCAAATAAAAAACCAGGTGACATTGATATGCTGATTGTTAGAGAAAATACTGAAGGTGAATACTCTTCTGTTGGTGGAAGGATGTTTAAAAATACTGATAGAGAAATAGCTATTCAGGAAACTATCATGTCTGCGCATGGAGTAGATAGAGTTCAAAAATTTGCTTTTGAATTAGCAAAACAAAGAAAAAGAAAAAAATTAACCAATGCAACAAAATCAAATGGTATTTCAATTACAATGCCGTTTTGGGATGAGCGTTTTAATGAAATGAAAAAAAATTATCCAGATATTGAAACCGATCAATATCATATAGATATTTTGGTTGCTAGATTTGTACTTAATCCTGAATGGTTTGATGTTGTTGTTGCATCTAATTTATTTGGAGACATCCTTTCTGATTTAGGACCAGCTTGCACTGGAACTATTGGAATTGCTCCATCTGGAAACATTAATCCTGAAAATAAATTTCCATCTTTATTTGAACCAGTTCATGGTTCAGCGCCTGATATTGCGGGAAAAGGTATTGCTAATCCTGTAGGACAAATTTGGTCAGGAGCAATGATGTTAGATTATTTAGGAGAAAAGGAAGCTTCCAATTCAATTGTTGATGCTATTGAAAAATCTTTAAGTCAAAAAGAAAATAGAACTAAAGACTTAGGTGGAGAAGCTGATACCTTAAAATGTTCTAATTCAATATTGGCTAATCTTTAAATCTTAACCTTCTTACCAGTTTTTGCACTTTTTGTTATTGCTGCAAAAATTTTTAAAGAAATTAAACCGTCATTGCCATTAACTTTTGGCTTAACTTTTTTAGATACCACATCTGCAAAATGATCAATTTGGTTTACTAAAGTACTGTCGTCTTTTTTATTTTTATCTTCATTAACAAATATCTTATTCCACCAACTTCGCTCATTTTTATAGAACCAATATTTTAAATTAGGAAATTGCAATGATCCCTTAGTACCACCGATCATATATGCGGATTGATTAGTTATTGGATAGGCTGGGTTTTCCCCTGCAGTTAATTCATAACTCCATGGAGCAACAATTGTATCTGATAAATTTAATGTACAAAGTGCACCTGAATTAAAAATTAAACTAATTGTTGCTGTATCTTCAACTGCAAATTTTCTAGTTTTGTTGGTTGTAAATGCTTGAACGTATTTAATTGAACCAAGTAAGTAGCAAATCATATCGATATCATGGACTAAATTAATTCCTAAAGGTCCGCCTCCTTTACTAATTCTCCATTTTTCTTTGTAATAAGCTTTGTGTTTATATAACCAACACAATACATTTGCTGAAACGATGTTTCCTAATTTACCTTTATCGATTAACTCTTTTACCTTTGATACAATAGAGTTATGTCTTCTATGATACCCAATTAATAACGGCGTTTTATTTTTATTAGCGCTACTAATAATTTTTTTAGCTGAATTAATATTATCTGAAATAGGTTTTTCTAATAATACTGGAATTTTTTTCTTTAAAAAACTGACTGTATGTTTTTCATGAAGTTGATTTGGAGTAGCTACAATTACTGCATCTAAATTCTTTGAATTTAAAAGTTCGTCTACATTTGAAAATAATGGGATTTTATATTTTTTTGATAAATTTTTTGCGTTGTTACTAATATCAACTATTGAATGAAGGTTTGCTTTTTTAGATTTTGAAATTGCCTTTATATGTTGCAATCCCATTAAGCCAGTTCCAACAATGGATATGTTTATTTTTTTATTCATTTTATGAAATATTTATTTTTGTAAAGTACTTATAAAGTTTTTTAGGTTTAATTAAAGAACTTGGAAAATTTTTATTGTTTGGTGCGTCTGGGTAGTGTTGCGTTTCTAAACAAACCCCCTGGTATGGAGCAAGTTTATTTTTATACCTCAAACCTTGACTGGTATAGAGCTGTACACCAGGAAGATTTGAATAAAAGTCTAATTGAATATTAGTTTTTTTATTTTTTAGAGAGGCTAAATAATTTTTAGAATTTTTTTTAATACAATATGTTAAATCAAATCCCAATTGATTGATTGTATTAGATACTCTCTTTATTTTTTTGTTTTTAATAATGTCTATTTTTTTTCCAATATTTTGAAACTTATTAAAATCATTAATAGTATTTTTAACTTTTTTAATTTTACCAGTTGGGATTAATTTATTAGTTACTTCAAGATATTTTTCAGAGTTAATTTTTAAATCATGATTGAAAATTGTCTCTTTTTTACTCTTATTCAAGTTCCAATAACTATGATTGGTTAAACTCACATGAGTTAATTCGCTTGATTTATATTGATATTTTATAAATAAGCTTTTGTTTTTGATTTCAAAAATACACTCTGAATTTAAGTCCCCTGGGAAACCTTGGTCTAAATTTTTAGATAACAATTGATAGATAATTTTATTTTTTGAATGATGTTTAATTTTCCATTCTAATCTATCAAATCCTATTTTTCCTCCATGAAGTGTATTTCTTCCTTCGTTGCCTTCAAGTTTATAAATCTTATTTTTAATCTTAAATCTTGAATTTGAAATTCTGCCTGCGTACCTGCCGCAAGTAGCACCCACATAAAAATTCTTACTGCCATAATTTTTTGTAGGACCTAGGTTTAAGATTAAATTAATTTTCCTTTGCTTGTCATAAACTTCATATAAACAAGCACCAATATTAATTGACTTAACTTTTAAATACTTACTTTCTATCGTTGAACTTTGTATTTTCACAAAGTCTTTTATAGCCAACCTTTATCAACGATGTAAGATTGATTTGTGCAACCAGAAGACTGTTCTGATGAAAAAAACAAAACAGTTTGCGCAAGCTCATGAGGCATTAGTTTCTCTTTTAAACATTGGTTTTTCATCAAAT
Organism: Candidatus Pelagibacter sp. HIMB1506; assembly: GCF_052047935.1. Lineage (NCBI taxonomy): Bacteria > Pseudomonadati > Pseudomonadota > Alphaproteobacteria > Candidatus Pelagibacterales > Candidatus Pelagibacteraceae > Candidatus Pelagibacter > Candidatus Pelagibacter sp. HIMB1506. The sequence goes on from NZ_JBNAIS010000001.1 coordinate 735,200, forward strand.
CTTTTTCGGATTCTTCGTTTAACCACATATCAATTTGTCTTTGTGTTAAGACCCACCCTGGGACTACTGAGTTAACTCTAATATTAAATTCTCCTAAATCTCTAGCGAATGACCTTGTTAAGCCAACTACTCCAGATTTCGCTGCTGTATAAGCTGCCATACCACCTTGTCCAACCATCCAAGATGCTGAACCCATATTAACAATTACACCACCTTTATTTTCAATCATTGATTTTTTTACTGATTGAACTGTGAAAAAATAATGTCTTAAGTTTACATTTATTCTCTCATTCCAGTATTCTTCTGTAACATCATCAATTTTATGTCTTGTGTCATTAGCAGCGTTATTGATTAAAATATCAATTGGACCTTTTTGATCTATGATGTCTGCAATTGTCTTTTGAAGTTGTTTTATGTTTAATAAATCACATTCAATAAAAGTTGGTATTGAATATTTTTTATTTTTTATATCTTCAATTAATTTTTCAGATTCTGATACATTAATATCTATAAAGTAAACTTCTGAACCTTGTTCACAAAAATGTTCAACAATTGAAGCACCAATTCCAGATCCTCCACCTGTTATAAATACTCTTTTCTTTTCTAAATCATAATATTTTACTTTCATTTTCTTAATCCTCCACCAGTTATAAATACTCTTAAATTTTCTAAATAGTGATATTTAAAAATTTTATTAATTAAATAATTTAAATTCTTTTTATTTTAGTACTTATAAAGAATTTAAATTAAAAATATAGAATTTATTTTGCCTTATAGCCCAAACCAATATTATTTATTTTTTTACTTGCATCCATTATTTTTGGATATTCATAATTTAATCCTAAAAGCTGTCGCACTTTTGGATTTGAATTATTTTTGAAGTCTTCAGATAGATAGGTAACTAAATCTTCAACTGGTTTTATATACTTTGGAAGAAACTCTATCAGTAATGCTGCTCTTTGGTGATCTGATTTATTTGGTGATGCTCCATGCCAACAGTTACCATTAAAAAAAACTAAATCTCCAGGATTAGCAATCATTTGTTGTTTGTTTGAAAAGTCATCATTTTCATTTGGATAGTGTAGTTTCTTTTGTGATCCTGGTATGAAAGCTGTTGCTCCTGATTGTTCTGAGCAGATATCTAAAGGTATAGTAGCCTGACAGTTTTGTGCAAATGAACTATTAAGACCCATGGGAAAAGTCTCACTATTATAAAAATCCCAATATGGATAATCAATATGTAGTTCTTGACCTATGGATCCTGGTAACAATCTACTTGCGCAGTATGATCCACAAAAAAACTCTGAACCTAAAAGTTTAGACATTAAGCTAAAAATAATGTCGTTTGTTATTAATTTACTAAAAACCTCTCCTTTACCAAATAAATTCCATATCCTTTGCTGTAGTTTAATTTTATCAGACGCCTCAGCCTCGGCATTAAAGTGGGTTTCTTTTTGCTCTTGAGTATCTGCAAAATGATTAACAATCTCTCTTGCTTCTTTGATTTCGTTTAAATTATATACGTTTTCAACAACAATAACTCCAGATTCATGCATTAATTCATTTATTGCTTCGGTAATATTAAAATTATCTCTTGAGAATTTCCGCATAGATAAATTTTAAGTGAAAAAAAATTAAAAAAAAATAAAAAATTATAACTCTAATTCTTTAGCTAAATCACCAATTTTAGCACCACCTGCCATCAATCTTTTCACATCTTCATTACCTAGTTCTGAAGACAATCCTGAACCAATTACTTCTCCTAAACTTAAAAAAGTAAATCGATCAGCTATAAGACGTGCATGAATTTCATTATGAGTAATAAGTATAATTGCAATGTTTCCTAAATTTTGAACTTTTTTAATTGTCTTTAAAACTTCCATTTGCTGCTTTTGACCTAACGCTGATGTAGGTTCGTCTAATATTAATATTTTTGCACCAAAGTAGATTGCTCTTGCAATGGCCAATGTTTGTCTTTGTCCACCTGACATTGTTCCAACTGGCTGATTGGGGTTTGCAATATTAATTCCAATTTTAGACATTTCTTCTATTGTTATTCTATCCATCTCATCCATTTGCATTAAACCAAATCCGGCTGGACCTTTTATTATTTCACGTCCAAGAAAAAAATTTCTTGTTACTGATGTTAAAGCGTTGAGTGCTAAATCTTGATAAACTGTTCCAATACCTGCATCAGATGCTTGTCGTGGTGTAGTAAAGTTAACATTTTCTCCATCTACTTTTATTTCTCCACTTGTCATAGGATGAACACCAGATAAAACTTTAATCAAAGTTGATTTTCCAGCACCATTATCACCTAAAAGAGCATGAACTTCACCTGGATAAACATCTAATGAAACTCCATTTAAAGCGGTAAATGCTCCAAATTTTTTTACTAAGTTTTTTATTTCAATTAATGGTTTTTTATCCATTAGATATTTCCCATAATTCGTTTTCTTATATTCTCATTGGTAAAGGCAGCAGTAACAAGAACTGCTCCAAGGAACACCCTATAGAACGATCCATCAATTCCAGGAATATAAAAGAAAGCTTCTTTTGCAATTCCAAAAATAATTGTGCCTAGGATTATTCCACCAATTGTTCCAAAACCTCCAGTTAAAACAACACCACCAATAACCGCTGCAGCAATTGCTTCTAACTCTTTTAAATTACCTTTAGCTGTATCTGCTGTGTTAACTTCAAATACCTGACAAGCCGCAAACATAGTTGCGCAGAATGCAGTAAACATAAATAATGAAATTTTAACTTTATTCGTTGGCACACCATTAGCTTTTGCAGCATTAAGATTTCCACCAGTTGAATAAATCCAGTTACCTGCTTGAGTTTTACTTAAAATTAAATAACAAATAAAAGCAATTAGTCCCCAGATCATTAAACAAGAATACATTCCTTTGGCAAAAATGTTTCCGAAGTTATTTACGTTCCAATCTACCGTATAATATAGCCAGTTAAACACTGGTTCCATAATGTCTCCACCAAAGAAATTAGCTACTGGTCTTGCTGTAACTATGGTGTCAATATAAGCTTTTGCTATATCGATATCAGTAACAGCTTTTGCTGCAACTTCAGGAACATTAACACCAGCTTCAATTTTCTTTGTCAAAATTTCAACCATTGAGTCATTGCCAGATTTTTTTGCTCCAGCTAATGATTTTTCTAAAGTTGCAATCATCTTTTCAGCATTCATGGCAGTTTTGTAAGCTGCAACTTTTTCGTTAATATATGTTAATCGTTCAGTTAATTTTGCAACCGTGCTAGCTGGCACAGTGCTAAGAATTTCTAATAATTGGTCATTTGGTAAAGATTTAGCCGCGTCTCTCTCCATTTCTCCATGACCTGGCACATTTATAATGTTTTTGATATCTGGTAAATCTGTAACAGTTGTTGATCCAGCAGTTTGATCAGGAGCTTTGTTAAATGCTCTGTATGATACCTCAGTTAATCCTCTTAAGAAAAAAAGTCCACCTAATGTAACGATGAAAGAAGATATTCCACTCTTAACAATTATCCATCCTTGTATCCATCCAAAAGATAATGTCATACATAATGTAATTAATATTGCTAATAATGGAGATACATCTTGAATTTTAAATAATGTAAATCCTTCAAAATGAAAACCTCCCTCAAAAGATATGTAAGGAATAACAACAGCAAAACCCCATTTAAGTATCATTGCCATACAACCACCAGCAAAACCAATCATTGAACCAACAGAAAGGTCAAATTCACCTGCAATGATTAACATTCCAGCAGCAAGTGCAACTATCCCTAATTGTGCAATTACCCTAAAATTATTTCTAATTCCTAAAGCGTTAAATCCTTCACCAGAAAAAGGGTTAAGAGAAAATTGTCCTTCTGGAATAGAAAAGTATCCCAACATACAAAAAAGTAAAACCATAACTCCAAAAGGTCCAACTTCTGGTCGAGACATAAATGCAGAGTACCATTTTTTTTCACCTTGTCGGTCTGACTCTTGTCTTGGTTTCTTTGTTGTTGATGTATTCATTAATTAAAGACTTATTAATTTTGTTAAAAAAAAAGGGCCGATTGAATAATCGACCCTTTAAATTATTACAGACTATCTATCAATACCTGCTAAAGCAGCAACTGAAGAAGCGTTAGACTTGTCAACGAAGCCAGGTCCTGATGGGATGTTAGCTCCTGGTAAAAGTCCAGCACTGTTGTTGTACAAGTGTAATACGATAATTGGCATATAACCTTGTAATCTTTGTTGTTGATCGATAGTGAAAGCAACTCTTCCAGATCCGATTAAATCCATAACTGCAGGACTTAAGTCGAAGCAAGAGTGGTGTACTGTCATACCTAGATCAGCTAAAGCTTTATCAACAGCTTCACACACGTGTGGTCCTACTGAAAGGATTGCATCGATATCACTGTTAGCTTGTAAAGCAGCAGTTGCTCTAGTTTGAATAGTTGCAGGATCAGATGTAGTATCAGTCATTTGCATAGGAACAGCTGAACCGTAACCTTCACATCTGTCTACAAGAGCTGTGTTGTATGCTTCTTGAATCATACAAAGTGCTTTAGAAGCACCTTCAGCTTTTGCTCTTTCACCAGCTTTTTGTCCAGCAAGTAATTCTGGCTGACCAACGTGCATTAAAGCACCAAGGCTAGCAGATGACTCTAAACCAGAGTTCATTGTAATTACTGGAACACCAGCAGCAACAGCAGCTTTAATAGCTGGGCCTAATGCATCTGGATCTGGTAAAGATATTACCATACCATCTGGTTGAGTAGCTGCAGCAGCTTGAATTGAGCTTGCCATATCAGCCATATCAGCAGAAGGGTTGTAGATATATTCGAAGTCAGCACCGATTGCTCTAGCTGCATCTTCACCACCTTTTTGAACTACTGGCCAAAAAGGATCTTTTCCTTCACCATGAGTAATCATGACATATCTTTCAGCGAACGCAGAAGTTGCAAATAATGCAAGAGCTGCAATCGAAAGTATAAGTTTTTTCATTATTTCTCCCTTTTTTTTATGTTTTTAAATTAATTTAAAAAAATGAAATATACCCACTTTGAGTAAAGATCATAACAAAAAATATAAATACAACTTTTAATTGAAATTTTTTTTTTAAATTTTTTTCGCTTCTTTGCTTGTTTTTAAATTTTAGAATTTTTCTAAATTTAAATTTAAAACTAATATGTCGCGCTTCTTCCTAATCTTGCAGCACCTCTTACGCCACTAGCATCACCATATCTTGGTTTTAAAAAAACACCTTCGTATTCTCTACCAGTAACAAATTTTCTGACTAATGAATCTATTTCATGTAAAAAATCAATTTCATTTGAAACTCCACCCCCAAAAACAAAAGCATCAGGATCTAAAATATTTATTATACTTGAAAGTGACATTGCTAAATTTAATTTAAAATCGTCTATAAACTTTTCAGCGTCTAAATCATGTTGTCTGTTTAATTCAAAAATTTCATTTGTTTTTAAATTTTTTCCATAAAGTTTATTAAATCTTTTCGCCAAACCTAAGCCAGATAAGAAACTCTCAATCTCTGCTTCTCTTGGATTGCTCGAGTCGAAATTTTCTTTTTTTGCAGCAAAATAGGGAATTTGATTATGACCCCACTCTCCTGCAACACCATTAGGACCACTCACAATTTTTTTGTCAATTACCAAACCACCTCCAACTCCAGATCCTAAAATAATTCCATAAACAATTTTATAATGTTTCCCTGCTCCATCTATAGCCTCTGACAATGCAAAACAATTTGCATCATTCTCACAAAACACTTCTTTACCTAATGCTTTACGTAAATCACTTTGAAAAGGTTTTTTTTCTAACCAGCTGATGTTTGGAACATTTTTAACCAATCCAGTTTGAGGAGAGTGAACTCCTGGATGACAAACTCCAATTGGAAGCTCTTGTTTAAACTCTTCCTCTAATTTTTTATGAATATCTCTTATAGCAGTAATAATTTGAGTATAGTTTTTTGGACATGCTATTCTTGATCTGTGCTTTTCTTGTCCATCTTTTTCAAGTACAACACTCTCTATCTTTGTTGCACCAACGTCTATACCTACTTGCATAATTATTAGTAAGTTGCTCTACCACCGCTTAAATCGAAAACTGCAGCTGTTGAGAAAGAGTTTTCTTCGCTTGATAACCAAGCAACCAAAGATGCCAATTCCTCTACTTTAGCAAATTTATTTCTTGGTATTTTTGAAAGCATATAATTTATATGCTCCTCGGTCATTTGATCAAAAATTCTAGTTTTTGCTGCAGCTGGAGTAACGCAGTTTACTGCAATATTTTTTTGTGCAAGTTCTTTACCTAAAGATTTAGTTAATCCTATAACTCCTGCTTTTGAAGTACTGTAAGCACTTGCATTTGGGTTTCCTTCTTTACCTGCAATAGATGCAATATTTACAATTCTTCCATAATCATTCTTTGCCATAAATGGAACAACTGCTTTGCAACAATAAAATACTGCATTTAAGTTAAGATTAATTACCTTATTCCACTCTTCTATTGGATATTCTGCAACAGTAGTGTTCATGCCTGCAACACCTGCATTATTAATAAAGATATCAATCTTGCCATGAGATTTTTCAACCTCAGATAATTTTTCATTAATTGTTTCAAAGCTGCTTACATCAACTATTTGATAAGTTAAATTTTCAGAATTTACTTTTTCTAAAGCTTTTTTAGCTTCACCTTCATCTATATCCCAAATTACTACTTTGGCACCAGACTCGATAAATCTTTCAGTGATAGCTAAACCAAAACCTTGGGCTCCACCTGTTACAATTGCTACTCTGTTGTTTAAATCAAATTTAATCATGTTTATTTTTTAATTTTTTTTGCTCTTATTAAAGGAAAAGCTAAAGCAATTAAAGATAAAATAAAGAATGTTAAAGCTATTGGTCTTGTGAAAAACATTAACCAATTTCCATCAAATATAACCAGAGATTGTCTTAAGGTACCTTCAACTAACTCACCTAAAATTAAACCAATGATAACAGGGACAACTGAGAAACCATATCTTCTCATAAAAAAACCAAGCACACCAAAAAATAACATTATCCAAACGTCAATTATAGATTGATTTAATGAATAGGTTCCACAAACTGAAACTGCAAAAATCATTGGCCATAATATTTTATTAGGCACTAAAGTTATTCTTGCAAAAATTTTTGCACCAAAAAAACCAAATATAAAGAACAAAACATTAGCAATAAGCATTGCTCCAAATATTCCATATAAAAAATCAGGTTGCTCTCTAAATAAATCAGGTCCAGGTCTAACCCCATGTATAATTAATCCAGTTAAGATAACAGCTGTTGTTGCACTTCCTGGAATTCCAAGTGCAAGTGTTGGAACCATTGCTCCACCTGTTGCTGCATTATTTGCAGCTTCTGCACCTGCAATACCTTCAATAGATCCTTTTCCAAATTCCTCTGGTTTTTTTGAAAATCTTTTTGCCTCTGAGTATCCAATTAAAGAAGCAACTGTTCCACCCTCAGCAGGCAACACTCCAATAAATGAACCAATACCACTAGATCTTAAAATTGTTTTCCAAGTTTTTTTGTAATCATCTTTACTTGGAAGTTTAATTGCTTTTAAAGCTATTCTGTTAAATACCTGATTAATTAAAGTTGATTGTGTTAACATCTCGCTCATTGCAAATAAACCAACCACAACTGGTATAAAACCAATCCCTTCAGTTAACTCGTTAATTCCAAAAGTAAAACGATCAATTGATGTCATAAAATCTTTACCAACTGTTGAAATTAAAATTCCAAATGCACCTGCAATCAAATTCTTAATAGGGCTTCCTTCTCCAATTGATGCAAGCATCGTTAAACCAAAGATCGCTAATGCAAAATATTCTGGCTGACCAAATTCATATGCAAGCTGAGCCAGTATAGGTGCAAAAAAGACAAGTATTACAACACTAAAAATACCTCCAACTGTACTTGAAACAGTAGCCATTCCTAACGCTCTTCCAGCTTCTCCTTTTTGTGCCAAAGGATAACCATCTAAACAAGTTGCTGCAGCAGCTGGTGTTCCTGGTGTATTAATTAGAACTGCTGTTATCGCACCACCGTAAGTACCTGCACAATAAATAGAAGTTAACAATACAATTGCTGACAATGGATCAAGTGTCATTGTAAAAGGTAAAATTAATGCACCACCAGTTGTTGGACCTAAACCAGGTAACACTCCTAAAATTAATCCAAACAATGTTCCAAAAAATAAAACCAATAATAGCTTAGAGCTAAATAAAGGAGCCATCATTAATAATAAATTATCCATCTAGCTATAATAAATGTTAGTTATAATTCCAGGAGGAAATCTTAGACCTAAAATTGTTTCAAAAAAAATAAAGACAATCACAGGAAATATAATTCCAACAAGTAATAAATAGAATATTCTTTTCTCACCCCAGTAATAAGAAACAAAAATTGATAAAACTGAAATTGCCAAAAAGAAATCTAAAGTTTTTGAAATTACTAAAAAAATCACAAAACTTGAAAGTGTTAAAAAGAATGATTTAGGTAATTTTTTTTGAACCTTCCAAGGATTTTTAGTTGCCAAATAATAAATCAATAAAGTCATAACTATTATTAAAACTAAAAGTGCTTTTGGAAAAGTTGCAGGTTGTATTCCTCTATTCAAAATTGGAGGAACAATATCAAAAGTAAAAGTAGTAATTAATAATGCTACAGAAATAAAAATAATAACAAAAGAGACTTTAAATTCGTCTCTAAAAAAAAAGGGCAAACTTTTGTTTGCCCTTTTTTGTTTTTGTACATTTTTCATATGCAAATGTACTTTTAATTAGATTAGTTAATGTAACCTAAAGCTTTTAGCTGAGCAGTCATTTCAGCAAGCATTTCTTCCATTTGCTTACCCCACTCGTCAGCACCAACTACACTAGTGTCATCAAGACCAATTTCAGTTAAGAAATTTTTGTAATAGTTGTGGCTCATAGCTTTCATCATTCCAGCTTCTAATTGTTTTACTCTATCTGCTGGAGCACCTTTTTTAGTTACGAAACCTCTAACAGTAGATAAAGAAACAGGAATTCCTAATTCTTTAGCTGTTGGAGAGTCTCCAATTTTAGCCATTCTATTGTTTGCTAATACAACTGATACACAAAGTTTACCTTCGTTAATTTCAGTTAATGCTTCACCTAAGTTTAAAACACCTACATCGATATCACCTTTGATTAGGTTAGTTTTAATTGGTGCTACACCTTTGTAAGCAACAATAGTTGGATCTGTCAATCCACCTTTTTTAGTAAATGCAATTGCACTAACGTCATCAATACCACCCGTATGTGTTGTTCCATATTTTAGTGATTTTGATTTTTGCGCGCTAATGAATTTTTTAGCATCTTTAATTTCATTGTTACAGTTAACAACAAATAATTGAGGATCGTCTGTTCCTCTTGCTAAAGGCTGCATATCACTTAATTTTACTTTAGTTTTTCCTAAAGCCATTGATACTGCGTGACCAGTAGTCCAAGTTAAAGTGTGGTTACCATCTGCAGGCAAAGACATCATGTAATCCATAGATGCAGCTCCACCACCACCTTTTTTGTTAACTAACTGCATATCTTGTTTAAGAACTCTTCTTGCTCTTAATAACATCATTCTAGTAGTAACGTCAGTTCCACCACCAAAACCAGCATGAGTAATTGCTTGTATTGGATGTCCATCAGCTTTTGCTGAAGTGATCATTAATGGAAGAGCTACAACAAAAAATTCAGTTACTAAAAAAGCAGCTGCTAAAAATAGTTTAAAGCTTTTTTTCATTATTTCCCTCTTTAGTTTATTTAGTTTTTATATATATAAGTTATATATAAATATATAATCATATTTTAATACAACACGTAAAGTAAAAAATGAGTGAAACAAAAGCTAACATCGCACTTCTACTTGGTGATCCAGCAGGAATAGGACCTGAACTTATTTCAAAATTATTAAGTGAAGAAATAACTAACAAAGCAAATATTGTTGTTATTGGTGAAAGACAGATACTTGAGAGTGGAAATAATGTAACTGGCAACTCTCACCAACTTGAAGTAGTTGAAAATTTTGAACAAATTGATTTTAATAAATCTAATAGATTTCTATTAGATATTTCAAAAGGAAAAAACCATAAATACAAAATAGCTGAACCTTCAAAAGAATCAGGCGAAAGCGTTTTGGAGGCTTTAGATTTAGCATTAACTCTTGCTAAAGAAAAAAAAATTGATGCAATTAATTTTGCTCCAATGAATAAAACAAGTTTAAAACTTGGAGGAAACACTCATTCAGATGAATTACAATTAATGGCTGAAAAATTAGATGTAAAAAGTTTTTGTTGTGAGTTTAATGTTATAGATAATTTTTGGACTGCAAGAGTAACCTCTCACATTCCAATTAAAGAAGTTGCACAGCACATTACAAAAGAAAATATCTTAAAGCCAATTAAATTAATTAATGAAGTTATGGAATTGAATGGCGTAAAAAATCCTAGAATAGCAGTTCAAGCACTTAACCCACATGCAGAATTTGGTACTGAAGAAAAAGATGAAATTATTCCAGCAATAGAAGAAGCAAAAAAACTTGGATTTGATACAGATGGTCCGTTACCATGTGATACATCTTTTGTAGTTGCATATAAAAATAAAAATCATGATTGTATGGTTGGAATGTACCATGATGCACTTCAGTCTGGACTTAAAGCATTTGGTTTTGACAGAGGAGTTACAGTTCAAGGCGGATTAACAGTTCCTGTAACAACTACTGCACATGGATCTGCGTTTGCAATTGCTGGAAAAAATGAAGCTAATTTAGCTCCAATTTTAAATTCATTTAAAATTGCTTTATCAATGGCTGAAAATAAAAAGAAGTTAAGTTAAGCCTTATATTAAACCAGCATCTACCGTAAAATTTTGTTTAGTGCATCCAGATGAAACATCTGATGCTAGATATAAAACCATTCTTGAGACATCCTCAGGTAATACTTGTTTTTTAAGACACTGTTTATCTAAAATTTCTTTTTTAAATTTTGGATTTAACCATAATTTTGACTGTCTTTTAGTTGCAACCGACCCAGGTGCAATGGAGTTTATTCTAATATTGTGTTGTCCTAAATCTCTAGCTAAAGATTTGGTTAAACCATAAATTGCGGCTTTTGCAGTACTATATGCTGGAAACATTACGGCCCCTCTAATCCAACTAACCGAGCCTAAATTTATTATTGATCCACCTTTATTTTTAATCATACTTTTTTTTACCGCTTGAGTAGCAAAAAAGTAATGCCTCAAATTTATTGCCATTCTGTCGTCCCAGTATTTTTCATTAACTTCTTCAAGAGTATGTCTTTGATCATTAGATGCATTGTTTACTAAAATATCAATTGCTCCTTTTTTTTTTATAATGCTCTGAATTAAAGTTTTGTATTTTTTTATATTTTTAATGTTGCAGATATGAAACGTAGGTATTTTATGTTTTTTCCTCTTAATTTTTGAAATTAATTTTTGAGCTTCTTTTTTATCTATATCAAAAAAATAGACCTCAACACCTTGTTCACAAAGATGTTCAACAATTGATGCGCCGATACCAGATGCTCCGCCCGAAACTAAAGCACGTTTTCCTTTCAAATCAAAATATTCTACTTTCATTTTTATTTTACTTAATAATTTTCTACTTCTTGAAGTAATGGCATTGATGCTGCTGCACCTAATTTTGTTGTTGATATTCCTGCTACTTTATTTGCAAATACTAATGCATCTTTATTTTTTAGGTCATTAGATAATCCAACAACAAAAGCACCATTAAAAGCATCTCCCGCACCAGTAGTATCTACAACATTATTTTTTAATTTACATGCCTCAACAAAATAATCTTCTTTTCCATTAGAATAATAAACACCCTTCTCTCCTAATGTAATTATAATATTTTTAACTCCTTTATTTAAAAACTGTTTAGCAGCTTCTTTAATATCATTTTCTGATTTTATTTTTTTATTTAAATAAAATTCTGCTTCTGTTTCATTTGGAGTAAAATAATCAATTAATTTAAAGTATTCCTCTTCTATTTTTCTTGCAGGCGCTGGATTTAAAATTGTAACACAATTATTTTCTTTAGCTTTACTTAAAGCATAAAGTGTCACTTGCTCTGGAGTTTCTAATTGAGTAAGAAAAATTTTTGAATTTTTTATGGTGTTTAGATTTTGATCTATATCTTCATTATTTAAGTGGGCAGCTGCCCCAGCAACAACATTAATTGCGTTATGACCTTTTTCATCAACCATGATACCCGCAACTCCCGTGGAAAGATTTTTATCCTGGATGATTGAATTTATATTTATTTGAGCCTTTTTATATAATTTTAATGCCATATCGGCATGACTATCCTGGCCAATTTTTGTTATAAAATGTACATCACCTTTTAATCTTGCAGCTGCAATTGCTTGATTAGAGCCTTTACCTCCAGGTCCAACAATATGATTTTTTCCTAAAACTGTTTGACCCTTAACTGGAATTGTCTCACCAAAGAAGCAAAGATCAGCAACAAAAACTCCAAATACACAAATTGAATTCATTATTTTTCAAGAACCCACACATCGCCATTGGGTTTAACTACACCTTTTGTAAAAATAAAACAGCCAAATGGTCTTGTTTCATTAGTAGTTATAATTGCGTAAGCATTTTTTGTTTCTTTATAAAAATTATTTCTTTCTATAGATCCTATTTTCCAATGATCTCCAGATACTTTTTTTGTTGTATCTATAAGTTCTTTGTGGACATCATTTAATTCATTTGGTTTTCCATCAATTTCCATTCTCAAAATTGGATATTCTATAAAACTATCTAAGGGAAAAACTGAAAGAATAGCTTCTGCCGCTCTTGAAGCGTTTACACCATCAATTCGATAAACTCTTTTATTCAAAGAATATGCTGGAAAATTTGAGTCACAAAGTATTAGCTTATCACCATGTCCCATACTGCGTAAGCAGTGTAAAACATCAGGGCTTAGTATTGGATCAATTTTAATTAACATATCCTTATACAACTAAATTAATTTCAATAATTCAATAAATTAATTCAATTACAATAATTAAAATATATAATCATAAAATGTATTTAGGTATCGATCTTGGAACAACATTAATGAAATGTGTTGTTATTGGAGACAATCAAGAAATAATTTGCAAAACCTCTAGCAAAAATATTCCATTATCTAATCTAAAAAGTGGGTGGTCAGAACAAGATCCTAAATCATGGATCATTGCCCTCAATTACTGCATCAAAAAATTAAAAAAAGAAATTAATTTAAAAAATATTAAGTCAATCTCATTTTCTGGACATATGCATGGTGCTACATGTCTTGATAAAAATTATGACGTGATAAGAAAATGTATTTTATGGAATGATACTCGAAGTCATAATGAGTGTAATGATATAATGAATAATAAAAATATTTTAGATATTGCGGGAAATATTGCAATGCCTGGGTTTACATCTCCAAAAATTTTATGGCTTAAAAATAATGAATTTAAAAACTTCAAATCAATTCACAAATGTTTACTACCTAAAGATTATTTGAGATTTTACACTACTGGAGAATTTTATAGTGACTTATCTGATGCATCTGGAACATATTGGCTTGATGTAAAAAGTAGATCTTGGTCAAAGAAATTATTACAAACTACTTTTATGAACCTTTCTCAAATGCCTAAAACTTGTGAAGGGACAGATCAAACTGGAATTGTTAAAAAAGAAATCGCGGAAAAATATGGTTTTGATTTAAAATGTAAAGTCTACGGAGGTGGAGGAGATAATGCGGCAGCAGCTGTTGGTCTAGGTCTATATGAAGAAGGCGATGCATCAATATCTTTAGGTACATCAGGCGTAATATTTGCTTCAACAAAGAAATTTTTAAAAAACTATAATGATGCGATTCATTCATTTTGCCATTGTTTACCTAACACATGGCATTTAATGTCTGTTATGTTGTCTTGCACATCTAATATTAATTGGTTTATTGAAAATTTTAATTCATCTCTAGAAGAAATTTCACTAAATCTAAAAAAAGCAATTAAATCCAAAAATTTAATCAAAAATGCTCCGTACTATTTACCTTATTTAACTGGAGAAAGAACGCCTATTAACGACCCTCATGTTCGTGCAAGTTTTAACAATGTTGATATAAGTACAACAAGATCCTCAATGATTTACAGTTTGATAGAAGGAATTTCATTTGCATTAAATGACAACTATCAAGCCCTTATAAAAACAAACATTAAATTAGAAAATCTTTATGTAATTGGAGGAGGTTCAAATAATGAAACTTGGATTAAAATTTTAGCATCTATTCTAAATAAAAATCTTTCAATTACAGAAACTTCAGATTCAATGGCTGCTTATGGAGCAGCAAAAATAGCTTTTTTAGGTTACAATAATCTTGATCACCAAAAAGAACTGAAATCTCCTAAAGTGAAAAAAATTATAAAAAAAGATCCTGAACTTGCTTCTTTGCTTTCATATAGGTTTGATAAATGGAAAAAATTTTATACTAAAACTTAAAATTATAATTATGAAAAGATTAATCTATGAAGAACTAATCAGCGATTTAATAAAAAAATTAGATAATATAAAAAATAGATATTTGATAGCTTTGGCTGGACCGCCTGCTTCGGGAAAAACCACTGTTTCTGAAAAGATAACAAAAGATTTAAATCTAAAAGGATATCCATCAAATATTCTTCAGATGGATGCGTTTCATTATGATAATGATATTTTAGAAAATAAAGGTTTACTATCCAAAAAAGGATCCTCTGAAACCTTTGATGTTATGGGTTTAAAAAATTTTTTAAACAGATTAAATGATGAAGATGAAGTTATTGTCCCAATTTTCGATCGTTCTTTAGAATTATCTAAATCGTCAGCGGTTATAATTTCAAAAAAAACAAGAGTTATAATAGTTGAAGGAAATTATCTTCTTCTGAATTCTGAACCTTGGAAAAAATTACATAATTATTTTCAATCTAAAATCATAATTGATTGTGAAGAAAAAATTAGAGAAGAAAGGCTTATTAAACGTTGGGAAAATTTTAATTTACCTAAAGAAGAAATTCATAAAAAAGTATATGAAAATGATCTTCCGAACGGATTAAATGTTTTGCAAAATAGTATTGAGGCAGACTACACTTTAATTAATTAAGCTTTTGGCGGTTCTTTAGCTCCAGTCATAAATGCAACGGCATCTGACATTTCATATTTTTTAGGATCAATAACACATAATCTAGTTCCTAGTCTGTGAATATGAATTCTATCAGCTACCTCAAAGACATGAGGCATATTATGAGAAATTAATATAATAGGAATTTTACGCGCTCTTACCTCACCTATCAACTCAAGAACCCTTCTGCTTTCTTTAACACCTAAGGCAGCTGTTGGCTCATCCATAATTACTACTTTAGTTCCAAATGATGTTGCTCTAGCTACGGCTACACCTTGTCTCTGACCTCCTGATAAAGTTTCTACTAATTGATCAATATTCTGAATTGTTAACAATCCTAGATCTGAAAGACGTTTTCGAGCTTCATCAGCCATAGCTTTTTTATCCAAAAATCTTAAAAATTTTCCTAGAAATCCTTTTTTTCTAATCTCTCTCCCCAGAAACATATTGTCAGTTATTGATAAAGCTGGAGAAAGAGCTAAGTTTTGGTAAACGGTTTCTATACCTAGTTTTCTAGCCTCAATAGGTGAAGTAAAAGTTACATTCTCTCCATCTAAAAGTATTTCGCCACTATCAGGTATTACTGCTCCACATAAAACTTTAATTAAAGTTGATTTACCAGCACCATTGTCTCCAATAACTCCTAATACCTCTCCGGGATAAAGCTCCAGATCAGCACTATCCAAAGCAACAACTCTTCCATATTTTTTTGATAAATTTTTTGCAACAAGAACAGGTTTCATTAATTTGATACCTTCCTAATCCATTGATCTATACCAACAGCAATAATGATCAAGCAACCAAGCGCGAACCTTTGCCATAAAACATCTAATCCAGCAATTGACAAACCAGAACTAAATACACCTACAATTAATGCTCCAAATAAAGATCCAATAATAGTTCCTCTTCCACCAAACAGTGAAGTACCACCTATTACAACTGCTGTAATAGAGTCTAGATTTCCTTCATAAAAACTTGTTGGTGAAACTGATCCGACTCTTCCTATTGAAACCCATGCTCCTATAGCAATAACCAATCCTGCAACAGCATAAATTGATACAAGCATTCTATCTGTTCTAATACCAGACAGCTCTGCAGCATCTTTATCATCTCCAATTGCATAGACATGTCTTCCCCATGCAGTCTTATTGAGCATAAACCATAAGAAAACAAATATAGCGATCATCAAGAAAGCACCGTAAGTAAATACGAAACCTCCAAGATTTATTCTTTCACCCCAAAAATGTAATAAAGGTGCATTCTCTTCAATTACTGAACTTCTTATAGATTGAGAACCAGTAAAAAAAATAACTAATGCAAAAAATATATTCCAAGTTCCAAGAGTAACAATAAATGGAGGTAATTTTAATCTTGTTACTAATAAACCATTTATAGCACCAGTCACAACTCCTGAAATCATACCTATTGCAATTGCAGGTAAAGTGGGCATCCCAAAATCAATTGAAAGTTTTCCCATAACGACTGATGCAAGAACCATCATTGCAGCAACACTTAAATCAATTCCAGCAGTTAAAATGATCAGTGTTTGTGCTGCAGCTAAAATTCCAACAATTGTTACCTGTTGAACAATCAAAGATAAATTAAATGCAGAAAAGAATTTTCCTCCAGCTATAAATCCAAAAGCAATTACGCTTAAAATTAAAATAATTACTGGAACAATAGTTGGATTACCATGTAGAAAATGTTGAAGTTTTTTTAAAAACGTTTGCTCACCAATATCAAATGTATGGTGGTCTTGAGCCTTATCACCTATATCTGATGTAAACTTTGGCTGATCTTTTAAATCTTTTGATATGTCATCAGATATTTTGCTCATGAATAAAAAATAAAATTAATAATTACAGAATTTAAAGTCAAGTTTATCAGGGCAGAAATATTCTGCCCTGACAAAATGAAAAGTTATTGGATTATCCCCAACATCTGTCCATTCCTTCTTTAACACTTATTGAAGGAACTCCACTTGCAGCATCATCTGTAACTAAATTTACACCAGTATTAAAAAACTTTAATCCTGGAGAGTTCTCAGGTTTAGTTCCATTTTCTGCCCAAGCTTTAATAGCCTCAACACCTAAAGAAGCCATTAAAAGAGGATATTGTTGTGATGTAGCTCCAATTATACCTTTTTTAACATCAGCTACACCTGGACATCCGCCATCAACAGAAGCAATTAATACACTTCCATCTGCTTTGCCCGCTGCTTTTAAAGCTTCATAAGCACCAACAGCTGCTGGTTCGTTAATTGTATAAACTACATTAATGTCTCTATCTTTCTGAAGACATTTTTCCATTGCTGTTCTTCCACCTTCTTCGTTACCATTTGTAACTTCATTACAAATGATTCTTGGATCATCTTCGTCTCCCCATCTTGAAACGTCTTTAGTATCAATACCAAATCCGTTTAAGAAACCTTGGTCTCTTAAAACACCAACAGATGGTTGACTTTCATTAAGATCTAACATTGCAATTTTTGCATTAGCAGCATTTGCTCCTAATTTTGCAGCAACCCAAGCACCGCCTAGTCTTCCAGCTTCAAAGTTATCAGTAGCAAAAGTAGAGTCTGCAGCTGTGATAGGTTCTAAAGGTGTATCAAGCGCAATAACTAATAGACCGTTATCTTGTGCGTTTTTTAAAACTGGAACTATTGCTTTAGTATCAGATGCAGCAATTAAAATTCCTTTTGCACCAGATGCTATACAAGTTTCAACAGCTCTTACTTGAGTTTCATGGTCACCATCAATTTTTCCAGCAAAAAATGATAATTTTACACCTAACTCATTAGCACGAGCCTCAGCACCTTCTTTCATTTTTACGAAAAATGGATTGATATCCGTCTTAGTAATCAAACAAGCTTCAATTGCAGCATTCGCTGAAGTAGTCACAAAAAATAGACCACTTAAAATCATTGAAGCGAGAGTTAACGTTAGTTTTTTCATATATATCTCCCTTTTATTTATTAAGAGTTAAATGTAATTGGAAATGATTAGCAACAAAAAAAAACGCTCACAACTAAAAGTTGAATAAATTGTCAAACAAATAATTTTTAAATTTAGTTAACACTGACAGGTTTGGAGCTTAACAATTCAACTGTTTTTAATTGTGCTTTTTTACAATATTTTGGTTTTTGATTTTTTAAAATTAAATCCATATCTTTAAGAACTATATTTCCCATGTCAAAAAAAGCCTCCTTTAATGCACCGGCTCTATGAGCTGAAAATAAAATATTTTTTACTTTTCTTATAGGATCATTTTTTCTTACAGGCTCTTCTGGAAATACATCAGTGGCTACATAAATATCTCCTTTTTTTAATCTAGTAACTAAATCTTTAAAATTAACAACTGCTGCTCTACTCATTAGAATAAATAGAGTATTTGGCTTCATTCTGTTTAACAATTTTTTATCAATTAAATTTTTATTTTCAGTTGTCACGGCTGCTAAAACATAAATTACCTCACATTTTGAAAACATATCTTTTAAATTGATCGGCTGAAATCCATATCTTTTGATCACATTTTTTGGAAGCCATGGATCATAAACAGAGATATCTTTTGTAAATGGTAAAAGTAGTGGATAAAGAGATTTTGCTAAATCACCAAACCCTAATAAACCAATTTTTTTACCTGACAACATTGATGCTTTAAGATTACTTTCTAGGCCATATTTCTCTTTACCTTTTAGAAAATCGAAATGCGCTTCATGAATATTTCTTAATAGGGATAATGTCATTCCTAATGCTATCTCAGCTACAGGTTTTGAAAAAACAGGAGAAGTAGCTATCACATGAATACCTCTTTTATGACAATATTTATAATCAACATTGTTCATAAAATTACTTTCAACATTTATAATTGCTTTTAATTTAATTGCTTTTGATAAAAGTTTTTTATCTAGATCGGGTTGACCCATTATAAATGAAGCTTTGTGAATATTGCTTTCATAAAATTTTTTTTTGTTTTTGCTTGGGGCTACAATAAGTGTGTATTTAGTTTTAAGTTCTTTTAGTTTTTTTTTTGTGAAAATTAGATCTAAAGTTCTTGGGAAAGGATCTGAAATTACAATTAATTTTTTCATAAATTAAAAAATTAATTCATAATTTTTTTTATTTCCTCTAACGTAAATGGTTTAGGTTTTTTGCAAGTAGTCTTTATTTCTTGCGGGATACCTGTTTGAGATGCTCTCATAGTTGAGTCTATGATATCTAAAACATGCAAAGAAAGCTCACCATTACATCTATGTTCTAAATTGTGCTCAATTGCATAAGCCATCTCCGATAGACCAGCTCCTCTATAATTTGCATTTGTTGGAGATTCATTTGCTCTTGAGCTTTGACTTTTAATGTTAATTTTTCCTAAAGGCATCATATCTGTTTTGTGCTCACCCCAATTACCGCCAGCAGTCACTGAAACAAAAGCTGATCCACCAAACATATTTGGATCAGGAACAATAATTGATCCTTTGTTACCATATAGCTCTATGTGGTTTCTTTGATGAGCGACTACATCAAATGATAAAGTTATCTGTATAATGCAATCATTTTCAAATTGTATAGTTGCAAGATAAGTCGTTGGAGTTTCTACTTTAAATTTTTGACCTTTTTTTGGGCCTATCCCAATTTCTCTTTCTTCAAAAACTTTTGTATATCTTCCTTGTACTTGTTTTGCTGGACCAATTAAATTTACTAATGCCGTAAGATAATATGGACCCATATCTATTACGGGACCCCCTTCATTTTCAGCAAACCAAGGTTCTGGGTTTGGATGATAAGATTGCACTCCAGGGAAAGCAAAAATAGCATTACCTAATTTAATGTCACCAATTACACCGTTATCAATGAGTTCACGAGTTTTCTGAATGCCCCCACCCAAAAAAGTATCTGGTGCATTTCCAATATAAAGATTTTTCTCTTTAGCAAGTTCAACTAATTTTTTTCCATCTTTAAAGTTAACAGCCATAGGTTTTTCAGCATAAGAATGCTTACCATTTTCTAAAGCCATTTTTGAAACTTCAAAATGTGCACCAGGAATTGTAAGGTTTAAAATTATTTCAATCTCTTTATCTTTAAGAAGTTCTTCAACAGTTACAGCTTCAATATTGTAATGAATTGCACACTTCTTCGCTGTTTCCATATTAATATCAGCGCATTTAACAATTCTGATATTATTGAAATACTCCTGAGCTCTAAAATAAGTTTCTGAAATATGACCACAACCTATAAGGCCAACTTTAAATACTTTGTTCATAGAGGATTAAATACCTTGTCTTTGCTTGCTTCTTCCTTCTTTATAAAGTTTTAAAGCTTCTTCATTTTCTTTGGTTGTTGGAATTTCTAAAGTTGGACTATCCCAAAAAGATGATCCTTCTACCCATTTATAAGCATGTGTCTTAATTGAAATAACATAAGTTACATCAGATGCTTTAGCTCTTTTAAATGCAGCTTCAAGATCTGAAATTGAAGTAACGTGTTCAGATTTAGCCCCCATACTTTCTGCATGTTTTGCAAAATCTACATCAACTAAGCCAGGTGTATTAGAGCTCTTTAATAAGTTGTTATACTCTTTTCCACCTTTGAATAATTGAAGTCGGTTTATAACTGCAAAGCCACCATTATCACAAACAACGATTATCAATTTATTTTTTGTAATTACTGAAGAATAAATATCAGTATTATTTAATAGATAAGAACCATCGCCAACAAATGAGATTACTTCTTTATCTGGATTAGCCATCTTAATTCCTAATGCTCCAGATATTTCGTAACTCATACAACTAAAACCCCACTCTGTTTCATGAGTATTTAGTTCTCTTGGTCTCCATACTTGAATTACTTCACCTACCAAACCTCCTGCAGCTGTAACTGCAATATCAGTTGGATCAGAATTTTTATAAATAGCACCAATTACCTGAACATAACTTGGAACTTCCTGATTAGTTGGAGCGCTCTCTTTATCTATATGTTCATTCCATGACTTAAGTTCTGTTTGAGATTTCTTATTCCAATCTTCTCCTGCTTTCCAATCACCTAAAGCTTGTGAAAGTTCAGTTAATGAAACTTTTGCATCTCCAACAACAGCTTGAGCCAAATGTTTGTTAGCATCATATCTTGATACATTGATTGAAACTAATTTGAAATTTTCGTTTTCAAAATTTGCCCATGATCCAGTAGTAAAATCAGCTAGCTTTGTACCTATTGCAATAGCAAGATCGGTTTGTTTTGCTAATGAGTTTGTATTTTTTCCACCAAGTCCTCCGATTTGACCTGCAAAATGAGAATGATCTCTCTTCATTGTTGAATAACCCATTACAGTTTGTGTAACTGGAATATTGTGTTTAATTGCAAACTGACTTAACTCTTCCATTGCATCTGAATAAAAAACTCCCCCTCCAGATATTATGATTGGATTTTTTGAAGATTTAATTTTTTCAGCTGCCTCTTTAATTTGAAATTCATCTGGTCTTGGTCTTCTAATTGTATGAACTCTTTCTTTAAAAAATTCTTCTGGATAATCAAAAGTTTGGCCTTGGATATCTTGGCTTAAAGCAATACAAGCAGGGCCACAGTCAGCAGGATCTAACATTGTTTGAACTGCTATTGGAAATGATTGAATTATTTGTTCAGGTCTAGTTATACGATCAAAATATCTTGTAACTGGTTTGAAAGCATCGTTTGCTGTTATGCTTGGATTATTAAATTGTTCAACTTGTTGCAATACTGGATCTGGCATTCTATTTGCATAAGTATCACCAGGTAGAAATAAAATTGGTAATCTATTACTCATTGCAACTGCTGCTGCAGTAACCATGTTGGTTGCACCTGGACCAACAGATGCTGTTGCTACAAAAATTTGTTGTCTTCTCTTTGCTCTAGCATAACCTATTCCAGTTAAAGCCATATTCTGTTCATGATGGCCTCTATAAGTTGGTAATTCTTTTTGATTTTCTTCAAGTGCTTGACCTAAACACGCTACATTTCCATGTCCAAAAATTCCAAAGACACCGGGAAAGAGTGGTTCTTTTTTGCCATTAATTAATATTTTTTGGGCAATTAAATATTTAACGATTGCATGTGCACAAGTAAGAGTGATTTTTTTCATAATTGGGTTTATTTTTTTTATGTATAATGTTTAAATATATTTATATTTATAAATTAAAAAACCCAACTTAGTAAACCTTAAAAAAATAAAAAATTATGTATAACAAATTTGGACAATTCATTGATGGAAAATGGCAAGAAGCAGAAAAAAAAGAGACATATGATGTAATCAACCCTGCAACTGAGGAAGTGATTGGAAAAGCATCAAAAGCATCTTCAGTAGATGTACAAAAAGCATTAAAGTCAGCTGAGAAAGGTCTTAAAGTTTGGAGTAACACTACTCCATGGCAAAGATCATATGTAATTAGAAAAATTGCAGATCTAATGAGAGAGAAAAAAGATGTTCTTGCTAAATGGTTAACGCTTGAAGTTGGTAAACCTCTTGCTGAAGGAGTTGGAGAAGTTGGTGGAGGAGCAGATATATTTGAATGGAATGCTGAAGAAACAAAAAGAATTTACGGTCAAACAGTTCAAAGTAGATTTCCTGATACAAGAGTACATGTTTACTATCAGCCAGTAGGTGTTGTGGCTGCTTTGATACCATGGAACTTTCCAATAATTTTAGCTGCAAGAAAAATTTCAACAGCATTAGCTGCTGGTTGCTCTGTAATTTGTAAACCAGATGTAATTACACCAGGTGCAGTTATGGAATTAGTTAATATTTGCAAAGAAGCAGGTGTACCTGATGGTGTGGTTAATTTATTATCTGGTGATCCTGCAGAAATCTCTAATGAATTATTAGAGTCTGATATTATTAAAAAAGTATCAATCACTGGTTCAACAAGAGTTGGTAAATTAATATTAAAGAAAGCAGCAGATAAAGTTCAAAGAGTAACTATGGAGCTCAGTGGTCACTCACCTTTTATTGTTTGTGATGATGTTGATATGAATAAAGTTGCAGATATTGCGATTACTGCAAAATTCAGAAACAATGGACAAGTTTGTATCTCTCCAAATAGATTTTATATCCAAGAAAATAAAAAAGATGAATTTCTTGGAGCTTTTATGGATAGAGCAAAGAAATTAAAAATTGGAAATGGTATGGATGAAGGAACTATCTTAGGTCCTTTAACTACTGCAAAAAGATTAGATGAAATTGAAAAACTAGTTGAGACAACAAAAAATGAAGGAGCCAATGTTTTGATGGGAGGAAAAAGACCTTCGGGTTTTAACAAAGGTTATTTTTATGAGCCAACTGTTTTTGATAATGTAAAAGACGATTTTACGATTATGAGAGAAGAGCCATTTGGTCCTCTCGTACCCGTTCTTACGTTTAAAACATTTGATGAAGTTATTGAAAGAGCAAACAATAACGACCTTGGTTTATGTAGTTATTTGTATACAAATAACATGGACCAAGCCAACAGAGGTTCTGAAATGTTAGAGTCTGGTTGCGTTGCTGTTAATACTGGTGCAGTTGCTGTAGCAGAAGCTCCTTTTGGTGGTATCAAACAAACTGGTTATGGACGTGAAGGTGGATCAATGGCGATCAAAGATTATCTAAACGTTAAATACACGCACATGGCATTAAAGGTATAATTATGAGAAAAAATAAAATTAAACAAATGATGAAAGACGGTAAACCCGTCATTAATGGTTGGTGCGCAATTCCAAGTACTGCATCTGCAGAAGCAATGGCACATCAAGGTTGGGACTCATTAACTATAGATATGCAGCATGGATTAGTTGATTACAGTAATGCTCTTCCGATGCTTCAAACAATTTCGACGACAGATGTCACTCCACTTGCTAGAGTTAATTGGAATGAGCCAGGACAAATAATGAAAATTTTAGATGCTGGTTGTTATGGAATTGTTTGTCCAATGGTTAGTAATAGAAAAGAAGCTGAAAATTTTGTTCAAGCATGTATGTACCCACCTGATGGTTACAGAAGCTTTGGTCCTGTTAGAGGATTAATTTATGGTGGTGCAGATTATGCAGATCACGCTAATGAAGAAATTCTTAAATTAGCAATGATAGAAACTAAAGAGTCTTTAGAAAATTTAGATGAGATAATGTCAACACCAGGTGTTGATGGTATTTATATTGGGCCTGCAGACTTAAGTTTAGCAATCGGTGAAAAACCTGGATTTGATCGAGCTGAAACAACAAAGGCTTATTCAGAAATTTTGAGAATTCTAGAACATGCAAAGAAAAATAATATTTTTGCAGGAATTCACAATGGTACAACAGAATACGCAACGAAGATGATTGAAAAAGGTTTTGATTTTGTAACGATAGCTTCTGATTTAAGAGCTTTAAGTGCTGGCGCTAAAGCAACTGTTGATAAGATGAAAGGTTCTTTGTCTAAAAAAGACAACGACGCTACTTATTAATCAAGTTGATTTAAAAATTCTTCAAACTGATTTTTATCTAAATTAGAGGATTGTTTCTTGCTTGGAAACTTTCCAGCCATAGAATCTTTTTTAAATGCTTTAAGAGCTTTAACTCTTTCAACCTTAATTTCATTTCTAAGTTTTAATAAATTTCCATAAGCTTTAGAATGTCTTGGAGGATTTTCAGTATCACCACAAATATCTTCCATAAATAAATACATCACATCTGCATTTCTTCCAGATCCTAAAGAGACAGTTACAATATCTGTTCGTTTAGAAATTTCTCCCATTACATTTTCAGGTATTACTTCACACTCAGCAGAAAAAGCTCCTGCATCTTCTAATCTTTTAAACTTTTGGAATAACTCATAAGCCTCATTTGCAGTTTTACCAACTGCTCGAAGTCCACCTATCCAAGTTGATTTTCTTGGAACTAATCCTAAGTGACCCATAACGGGTACATCTTCCTTTGCTAGCATTTCTACTATGTCCATACTTCTTGGTGTCATCACTGCATCAGCGCCGTTTTCTAAAGCTTTAAAAGCTCCACGCATAATGTCATCTGCTGTAACAAATTCGTTTAAAACTAAAGCTGCAGTTAAAAAAAGATTTTTAGACCCTTCCCTAACTGGAATAACATTTTTAGCGTTAGCAATAATCATATCAAAGCCAGCTTTTTCAGCAGATGAAGCTTCATCAACAGTATTTGCGGTAACTTGAGTAAATTTTCTTTTACCTTTGGCTGCTTTTAAATCACCTACTGTAGTTGATCTTTTGGCTGGTTTTGCAGCCCATGTATATACATTCTTCATTAAATACCTTTATAAAGAACGTCTCTTCGATCAATAAATTCCTCAAAAGTCTTAATGGTAACAACTGATGGTAAAATAAAAATTGATCTTTTGTCCTTTTCGTTTCTAATAATTCTAAAATAACCTTTCTTGATTGCTGTATCGATATAAACATTAGAAGTTAAATAAGATTTCTCTATAACTCTTAATAGTTCATTTTTTGTAATAGATTTATTTTTATAATAAGCAAGCATAACCATGTGCAGCATAATCCAATGTTGAGGTGTCAGAGAAAACCAATTTAATAAATCATTTGCTAACCTTCCCTCAAAATCTCCAAGCGAAATTTCAGCTAATGTAATTCTTTTCTGAGTTGATTTTGAAATCTTTTTCTGTTCTTCAAAATTTTTTGGATACTTAAACTGTCTTTTCATTTAAATAAACTTAAACTTATTAAGTTTTCTATTCAATACTATTTTTGCTTAGTAGCTCTTTATAAATGTTATTTACTCTATGCACTTCTGAGGCTGTATTAAAATATCCTTCATATTCTATTTCATCTGGTGTTACATCAAAATGGTAATGACCAGCATCTTTATCGTCTTCATAAGAATGAAAATGAGTATGTTCACCAGACTCTCTTAAATTCAATTCTCCTCCAGTAGGATCTCCAGTCCAAAGAACTGTATAACACTGTAATTTTGGACCAACAGGTTCATAAAATTGAAGAAAATCTTTTACACACTTCATTTGTTTTGGATCATAGTATTCATGTTTGATATCTTTATAATCTGGTTGAACATGCGATCTTACTTTTCCTTCTAAAATTCTAAACACACCCGCGATAGCAATGTGTTCATTTTCATTGAGGTTTAAATTATTAGATAAAGAAGACCTCATTGCTTGCGGAAGTGAACCTTGATTACCTGATCTTCCTTTGATTTTTATTTTAATTACTTTTCCTTGTTTACCATCTGTATAATAAATATTTCCAAGTCCACCGTGTTTTCGTGCGCTATATTTTTCAACAATACATTTTTTATCAGGACTTACTCTTGCAATTATAGATCTAGATTCGTCAGTAATTAAATTTTCATTAATTACTAATTCTCCGCAGTGACCATCTAAACACGACATTGCACCAGATCCAGCACCTAATGCATAAGATTTTTCTGATCCAATCATTTTAGAAATTTCTTGGTAATCAAATTCAGCACCGATAAAATTAGGATCATGCATGTATGGTTCACCACCAACATCAATGATTTTTTGGTTACCGCTTATTCCTTCAGATGGACAATCCCATTCACGAAGATTGGGACAATCTACAACTTCTACTTCAACA
Source organism: Candidatus Pelagibacter sp. HIMB1506 (assembly GCF_052047935.1). Lineage (NCBI taxonomy): Bacteria > Pseudomonadati > Pseudomonadota > Alphaproteobacteria > Candidatus Pelagibacterales > Candidatus Pelagibacteraceae > Candidatus Pelagibacter > Candidatus Pelagibacter sp. HIMB1506. The sequence goes on from NZ_JBNAIS010000001.1 coordinate 762,021, forward strand.
TTTTTATAATTTTCTGAAAGTCCTTTTTTTAATGCATACGCTATATCTTCAAGTGAATGATTTGTGAAAGCTCCTTTTTCTATTTTTAATTGCATGATGTTAATAAGCTATAATTTATTTTGCATATTGTCTATAGATAATATATATAATTTCTATACATAAATAATTTTAAAAAGGTAACGATGATAAATAAAGATTTAAAAGTAGCCGTATTAGGCGCAGGTGCAATGGGATGTCTGTTTGGAGGATTGCTAGCTGAAAAAGGTTTAAATGTAACTTTAATTGACGTTTGGAAAGAGCATGTTGATGCAATTAATAAAGATGGTTTGAAAATGGATGGTCACGGTGGTGATCGTATAATTAAAGTTAATGCTACTTCAGATCCATCATCGTTAGATAAGATGGATGCAGTGATTGTTATGTGTAAAGCAACTGCATTAGAACCAGCGTTAAATAGCATTAAAAATATTATTGGTGAAAAAACAGTTTTCATGTCTTTTCAAAATGGAATTGGTCATGAAGCAATAATTCAAAGTATCGTTGGAAATGAAAAAGTAATCGGTGGAACAACAACACAAGCTTCTAATATTTTAGGACCAGGTCATATAATGAACCATGGCGCATTGCCTTCATGGATTGGTGAATATGAAGGAGGAATAACGGAAAGAATTACAGAAATAGCTGATACTTTTACTGCACATAATTTAGAAATGATTGCAGCTGAAGATGTTAAAAAAAGAAAATGGATGAAGCTTTTTGCTCTAACAGCGATTGGTCCTCTTTCAGCTATATTTGACCTACATCACACCGATCTTTACGTAAATAATAAGGCTAATGATGTTTCAAGAGGGCTTGGTAAAGAAATCATTTTAGAGACAAGAGAAGTAGCACTTGCTGATGGAGTTAATGTTTCTGAAGATGAGTGTCTATTTATGTTCAATAAAATTGTAGATTCTATGCAAACTAACAAATCTTCAATGGCTTTTGATGTTCAATACAAAAGAAAAACAGAAATTGATTTTATAAGTGGTGCTGTTTCTAAAATTGGAAAAAAACATGGAGTAAAAACACCTTTAAATGACCTGATGTATAAAATGATCAAGGTTAAAGAAGGTATGTATAGTTAATGCTTAAAATTAATCGATTAAAAAAAATTAAAAGTAATTTTCCTGTACTAGTTGGAGATAAAGTCGTTGAGAAAAATACTTGCAATTTATTAATTGATGAAATTAGTAAATCTAAAGCTTTTGATGACATGATAATGGGTGGTCGAAGCAGAATTAATAAAGGCTCAAAAAATTTTAATAACTATATTAAATCTTCAAATAATTCCGCAAAACTCTTCAAACTTTTTAATAGCAAAGCATTTTATAAAAAAATTGAAACTCTTTTTTATAAAAATTTTAAAGATGGATCTTGGACAAACACTCACAAACCAAAAATATTTAATCAAAAAAAATTTACTATTAAAAAGAAATTAAATTCAAGTGAATTAAAAAAATTATTAGGAAACAATTACACTAACCCAAAAGTTAATTTAGATATTGATTTTTCGGTTTCTAAAGGAGGATACAGACTGCGTCCTCATAGAGATGATATTACGAGATTGTATAATTTCTTAATTTATCTAACAGATATTCCAAAGAAAAATGGAGGATCACTTACAATTTATAGAAAAAAATCAAAGAAAAATTTAAGAAAAAGTTTCAGGCGATTTCCAAAAATGAGTGAATTAGAAATAGTAAAAGCATTTACTCCAAAGAAAGGAACTGTGGTATTTTTTCAATCTACACCAAATTCTTATCATGGAGTTAAACGTTTTATAGAAAAAAACTGTCCAAAAAGATTTTTTATTTATGGAAGTTACGCACTCAATAAGCCAGTTATTTGGAATTATAAAGGAACAGCTTACTATCCTCACATAATTAGCACCAAGAAAAAAATGTTAACTTCTTTTCATGATGCAAATTATTTAACAACTGCTCCTAAGAATTGATATTGTTAAAAAATTCTACTAGGTTCTATTAATGGCAAATAATCTACAAAAGAAATTGTTTGAACAAGGTTACTTGAAAGTAAAAAATGTACTTAACTTTCAAAGAGATTTAAAGCCAATCCTTAATGACATGGAATTTGTAATGGATTGCTTAATCCAAAAATTTGCAAAAAAAAAAGATTTAAAAAAAGTTCTTAATTTAGATTTTAAAAAAAAATATTCTTATATATCAAAATTAAAAATTGATGATTTAGATCAATATTTTAATACTAGATTACCAAGAGATCATGTTAAGAAAGATAGTGATTATTTTGCTACTCAATCTTTATGGAATTTAATTACCAATAAAAACATTTTAGATGTTGTTGAAAAAATTTTGGGAAAAGAAATTATGTCTAATCCAGTACAAAATACTAGAATTAAACAACCAGAAAAAAAATTACCAAAAGGTTCAATTTTAGACGGTTTAAGTGGAAGAACACCTTGGCATCAGGATGCTGCTGTTCTTAATACTAAAGGACAAAAGTTAACGGACATGGTTACTGTATGGATACCTTTTACAAAAACTACAAAAAAAAATGGGTGCATGATTACTGTTAAGAAAATTAATAAAATGGGATTATTAAATCATATCGCTGGTTATAGGGGCCAAGTAGAAATTAAAGACAGTAAATTACTGGATAAAATGCAGCATATTCACTTAGAGGCAGACGTTGGAGATGTAATTCTTTTGCATAAACATTCAATTCACTGCTCCTTACCTAATAGATCAAATGATTTTAGAATAAGTGCAGACCTTAGATATAACGTAGCCGGCCAACCTTCTGGAAGAGATCCACTTCCAAATTTCTATGTAAGAAGTAAAAACAAAAAAAATCTCAAAATTCAGAATTTTAAACAATGGTTAGCTCTTTGGGAAAGGGCAAAAGAAAAGTGTATACCACGTAAATATGCCTTTAAATATCCTTTGCCAACGTTTAAGAATAGTAAAAGAAATCTTTCAAAATTATTATAAAAAATTAATTAATGAATTCAGTAACAACCCGCGTCTACTCGGTAGACTTTTTTTTAGCAATTCTTGGTTATTCCTTATTTGTTATCATGGACTCTATAGCAAAAGAATTGACAAATTATTATCATGTAACACAAATAATATTTATTAATTCTTTATCTGCATTACTGCCAATTTTACTTTACACACAAGTTAGAAATTCCTGGAAAAAAATTAAAACTAAAAACTTTTTTGTACATTTAGTTAGAGCAATAACTTTAATAATTTCAATGGGATTATTTTTTCTTTGTATAAATAAACTCCCACTTACAACCATGTATAGTATCATCTTCTTTACACCCTTTGTATTAACAATTGGATCTGTAATTTTTCTAAAAGAAAAAGTAAGTTGGAGAAGATATACGGCAATATTGATCGGTTTTATTGGAACAATAATTGCAATTGATCCTTTTGGAAAAGAAATAAATAATTATGTGTTATTAGCATTGTTAATACCAATTTTTGGGTCTGTAGGTCATTTGTTGGTTAAAAAATATGGTCAATCAGAGAGTGTGTATTCATTTTTAATAATTGGAAAGTTAATTTTAATTGTGATCTCTGGTGTGATTACATTCGAGCTTTATATTCCAATGACTAAAACAGATTTTTTTTTAAATTTTAATGCAGGTTTATTAAGAGGAATGGGAATGATTTTTATTATAAACTCGGCTCGCCATCTTCCTGCTTCAATATTTGCAAATACACAATATGTTCAATTACTAATTGGTGCATTGATCGGTTTTTATATTTTTAATGAAATCCCTACTTGGAATATTTATTTAGGAAATGTTTTTATAATTGGTGCTGGAATTTATATTGTTTTAAGAGAGATAAAACTTTCTAGAAATATTGTTTCAAATTCAATAAGGCCAACAACGATTTCAATAAAAAAGTAAGTTATTCAATTTAAGTTAAAAATATATATAAGTAAGTATGGCTAAAATATTAATAACAGAGTTTATTAATCAAGACAGTTTAGATGATCTAAATAATACTTTTGAAATCAAATTTGATGAAAAGCTTTGGGAAAAAAAAGAAGAACTTAAAGAAATTATTAAAGATTATGATGGTTTAATTGTCAGAAATAAAACTCAAGTAACCAAAGATATTTTATCTAACGCTAGTAAATTAAAATTTATAGGAAGACTGGGTGTTGGTTTAGATAATATTGATACTGAATTTTGTAGAACCAAAAATATTCATGTCCAACCTGCAACTGGTATGAATGCAGACTCTGTAGCTGAATATGTGATTTCATCTTCTATGTCTTTAATAAAAAAAATTCCTATGTTTCATTATGGAACGATCAAAGGTGATTGGCCTAGAACAACTATTAAATCCTCTGAAATAAATGGAAAGTCTATTGGAATAGTGGGTTTTGGTACCATCGGCAGAAAAGTTGCTGACTATAGTTTGAAAAATGGACTTAATGTTTTGGCTTATGATCCTTATATTAAAAAATTAGAAGATAATGAAAAAAATTATAAATTATCTTCATTAGAAGAAGTATTTAAAAATGCAGATATTATTTCTTTACATTTACCATTAACAGAAGAGACTAAAAATTTAATCAACAAGTCTTCATTCTCTAAAATGCAAAAACAGCCAATAATAATTAATACTTCTAGAGGTAGTGTTGTGAATGAGAACGATCTTATAGATGCTTATAATCAAAATATAATTTCAGGATTTGCATTAGATGTGTTTGAAAATGAACCTATTAAAAAAGATTTATACGAAAGAATAACATCTGAAATGAATTGTATTTTAACTCCTCATATTTCAGGTGTGACAACAGAGTCAAATATAAGAGTTAGTAATTTTATAGTTAAAAAGGCGATAGATTTTTTTAAGTAATTATTTCGTTTAACTTAACTACTCTTCCAAGTTTAATTGATGTCTCAGCAGCTTCTCCAACAGCAACTGCAATTAATCCATCATTCAAAGATACCTCTGGCTTTAATTTATTTTTTACTGCATTTATAAAGGCTAAATGTTCATAATAAGTTGACCCATGATGATGTCCTGCTTCAAGTATTTTTGGATCTACACTAACACTTTCTTGTTTTGTTTTTCCATCTCTCATACCAATTCTTACATCAGAAGTAGTTTTCCCAGACTCGTTTGAAGGAACTGAAGTTTCAATTTTACCGATATTTCCTGTTGCGGTTAACTCTTCTTGCATTTCAGAATTTTCAGCAAACATACAAAGCTCAAGCATACTTCTTGAGCCGTTCTCAAAATTAACAATTACGTAAGCATTATCAATAATATCTGGTTTTTTCCCATCATATTCCTCATCTAAATGATTTACATCTTGTCCCCCACTCGCATAAACACTTACAGGCTCACTCTTAACAATAAAACGCATCAAATCAAAAAAATGACAACACTTTTCAACTAAAGTTCCTCCGGTATTTTTTTCAAATCTGTTCCAGTCATTTACTTTTTTTAGGAAAGGAAATCTGTGCTCTCTTATTGTTAATGTTTTTAGATCACCAATTGTTTTATTGTGAATTTCTTTAATAAATTTTGAAACAGGAGGCATGTACCTATATTCCATAGCAGTCCAAAATACTGATGGATAATCTTTAGTAAGTTTTTCTATTTCTAAACAATCTTTTGTCTTAGTACACAAAGGTTTTTCAACCAATATGTGTTTCTTAGTTTGAATTACATCTTTTAAAATTTGAATATGAGTAAAATTAGGAGATGAGATTATATATACATCGACTAAATTTTCTTTAATCAAATCTTGATGATTTTTAAAGCAAACAACTTCTGATTTAAGTAATTCTTGGCACTGTTTCAAAGACTCTTCGTGAGGATCTGAAAGAGCAACTACTTCAGCTTCGTCTATCAAAGATAAATTTAAAATATGTTCTCGAGCCATCGTGCCAGCTCCAATTATTCCATATTTAATTTTTTCCATATTTATTGTCTATCAGTTTAATTAAATAAATTTAATCAATTGTTAATCCACTTGGTACTTTTTCTGGTTTACCGAGTGGTCTTTGATTTCCACTTTTTCCAGTTAGAGATTGTAAAAAAGAGACTAATTGATCAATTTCTTTTTCACTTAAATCTATTGGCTTGATATCTATACTTGAAATAATTCTATCCTGTTCTCTTTTGTCAGAAAAAGTCACAAAATCTATTTGTTCTAACCATGGAGCATTAGGTAAATTTGCATATTGAGGTTTCCAATTTTTGTTCATAGTTACTGGATTTAAATGATGTTTAATTATGCCCTTAAGTGTTGGATAAGCACCATTATGACCATAAGGTGCCGTTAAAGAAACATTTCTTAGCGCAGGTGTTTTAAATTTATACATGTCATCCACATCATCTGTTTCAACCATTCTTCCAACATCACGTGCATAAGGATCGAAAGGTCTGGTTCTGCCCGGTCCAAATTGTGGAATACCTATTGAATGAAATTTTTGATCAGACAATAAAGACCCTGAATGACATGAGCTGCAATTAGCTTTACCATAGAATAAATTCATACCTGCAATCTGATTTGAATTTAAAGCTGATTTATTTCCGTTTAAATATTCATCAAATGGAGAGTCAAAAGATGTCCATTCATGAATTTCAAAAGCTGCAATTGAGTTTACTATATGTGTAATATTTATGTCTAAAGCATTATCAACATCATCGAAAGCGTGTTTAAACATTTCAACATATTCAGGAACTCCTCTTATTCTATGAGTAATAACAGGCCAAACTCTATCAATTCTCATACTGTCTTTACCAACTTTTGAAACAAGTCCTATAATTTCATTTTCACCTGGATTTCCAGCCATTTCAAATTGCCTTGTCATTGGAAATAAAGCTTGTACCGCTACTATATTATCAAGACCTTTTGGAAGCAGTTCTTGTGCTGGGGTATTAAAACCATTTCCAAATATGTCAGATTTAGTCACTCTACCATCGTGAAGTAGTGTTGTAATATCTTTAAATCCCAAATTCCATAATGCTAAAGCGTTTCTTGGAATACGTTTTTTGATTTTATCATCTCCTGATCCAGCTGTTCTTTCTAATCCAATACCATGTCCTCCTTCACCAATTCCTAATGAAAGTCCATCAGACCCTCCTAGATCATGGCTATGACAAGTTGCACAAGCAATATTACGATTGGCAGATAAAATTTTATCATGAAATAAAAGTCTTCCTATTTTAACCTTTTCCATATCAACTTTATGAAAATCATTACCTGTTAAAGGTTTTGGTAATTCAATTGAATATGTTTTGTTTGCTGAAATTAAAAATGGAATTATAAATATTAATATTTTTATATGTTGAGATATATTTTTATAATTTTTTTTATTCCATCTATAGTTTTTGCAGAAATTGAAAATGCTAGAGATTTGATGGAAGCTGGAAAATTTCAAGAGGCTATGGAAGAGCTGATGCCAGCTGCTAGATCTGGGAACGCTGATGCTGAAGAACTTATTGGAATAATGTATGCAATGGGTCTTGGGGTTGAGCAAGACGATGTTAGAGCTTTTGAATGGTATCTTAGATCCTCGATGAAAGGTCATCCCGGTGCTCAATCGGGTGTTGGGTGGTATTATGAAATCGGTAGAGGACTTCCTGCTCCTGATCTTGTTAGAGCTTACATGTGGTATGGTTTGTCTGCTATTGGAGGCGATCCTGATGCTGCGATTTCTCAAGAAGAAGTTGTTAAAAAAATGACTCCTGAACAAATTGAAAAAGCGCATATACTTATTAAAGATTACAAAGCTTGGATTTATCCGTTTAGGTAATGAGGCGAATAATTAAATCCGCCCCATCATTAAATTAAGATTATAAGTCTTTGTCGTATGCACTTGATGCTTTTTTCTCAGCATCAGCAACTGCGCTTGTTAAAGCGTCAAAGATTTGTCCGCCACCTTTAACATTTGACTTAAACCAATCATAAACTGGACTAGCAGCTTTTTTGAAGCTAGCTTTTTGTGCTGGAGTTGGAACATATAAATCTCCACCGCCTGCTACAAAGTCTTCATATGCTTTGATTGATTTTCTTTTTGGAGATGCAAATGTTGCTTGTTGCAATGCATAAAATCCATCCGTAATAACTTTCTTAAGTTCTTTTGGCATAGATTGATATTTTGCATTGTTCATCCACCAAAGTGCTCCCATGTATGCATGGCCGTCTAAAGTAACATATTTTAGACCTGCATCTGGAAACTTCATGTTCATAATGTCAGTTATTCCATTTTTAGAACCTTCAACTACACCTGTTTGAAAAGATGTAAATAATTCTGGCCATGGAATAGGAGTTGGTGATGCACCTAAAGCTCTTACAAGCTCTTGAGGTAAGTCAGCTACAACAGTTCTGATTTTTAGACCTTTCATGTCTGATGGTTCTGCAACTCTTCTTTTAGTGTTAGCAAAATTTCTCCATCCACCAGTGTTTCCAATAGTCATTAATCTTATTGTATCGCCTGAATCTTTAAGAGCCATTTGTCTCATAGTTCTTACAAAATCACCTTGCATAACATCTTCAGCAATTCTGTCGTCTGCCATTAGGTATGGTAAATCTAAAACTTGAACGTATGGGAATACACCAGCTGCTCCTCCAGAAGTAGAAATGTAAACGTCGATGCTTCCATCAGAAACACCTTGTAAACATTCTGCTCCTTTAGAACATAACTGTGTACCTACGAAAAGTTCTACAGATATTTTTCCATTTGATGCTGCTTCTACATAGTTTTTAAATACTACTGCACCATCATAGTCTTCATCTTGATCATTAGAGTTCATTGTCATTCTTAAATTGTAATCAGCAGCTGAAACAGAAGCTGTAAAACTAATTAAGAACAATAATGAAAAGAATGATTTAATTATTTTACTCATTATTTTTTCCCTCTCTTTAAATATATATTTAAGTATAGAAACTATACCTAAATTGAACCTCTGAGTCTATTATCTAAAAATTAAAATTATTTTGCAAAACCTGTAAGTAAAGGAATGGTCATTGAGATTGACGGGAAGTAAGTAATTAAAAATATTACAATTGCTTCTACTGCTAAAAATGGCAATATTGCTTTTGATATAGTTTCAACTCTTTCACCAGAAACTGAGGACGCAACAAATAAAACTAAACCCATTGGTGGTGTTGCTAAACCAACAGTCAAATTAACTGACATAATAATTGCAAAATGAACTGGATGTACACCTAATTCTACAAACACTGGTCCAAGTATTGGTCCTAAAATAATTATTGCAGGACCGGCATCTAAAAACATTCCAACAACAAAAAGTAAAATATTTATAAGAAACAATAAAATATAGGGATTATCAGTTAATCCTAAAACAAATTCAGCAAGATATTCTGGTGCATGAGATAAGCTAACAACTGTTTTAAAAGCCATTGCAGCACCAACCAAAAGTAATACTACAGATGAAACCATTGCAGCTTTTGTCATAACCTTTGGTATGTCTTTCCACTCTAAAGATTTTAAAACAAATAAACCTATAAACATTGCATAAGCAGCTGCAACTGCAGATGCTTCGGTTGGAGTAAAAATCCCTCCAAGTATACCTCCTAGAATTATAACAGGAGTCATCAATGGGAAAAAAGCTTTCAAAGAAGCTTTTCCTCTTTGTCTCCATGTTGTCTTTTTTGTTACAGCAGGAAAATTATATCTTTTAGCCATAAACTTGATTGTCACCATCAAACTAACACCAACTAAAATTCCAGGAATAATACCTGCTAGGAATAAAGCAGCTACGCTCTCTCCCATAACGTATGCATAAATAATCATTATTCCTGAAGGTGGAATGATTGGACCAATTACTGAACTCGCTGCGGTAATTGCTGCTGAAAATTTTTTTGTATACCCTTGCTTCTCCATTGCAGGAATTAACATTGAACCAATTGCAGAAGTATCTGCAACTGCAGATCCAGATAGGCCAGCAAAAAGCATTGAAGTTAAGACGTTAACATGTGCCAAACCACCTTTTAAATGCCCCATCATCGCCTGGCTAAATTCTACTAATCTTTGAGTAATTCCTCCCCTATTCATTAGCTCACCAGCCAACATAAAAAAAGGAATTGCCATTAAAGGAAAGCTATCAATACCATTGTAAATATTTCTATAAAGCATTGCTCCATCTCTAGATTGATCATTCAGCCAAAGTAAAATTCCAGGAGCAGCCAACAATCCAAAAAATACTGGTAATCCAATTAACAAAAATAATAAAAATAAAGGGAGAAACCAAATCAACATTATTGAGTCTCCAATTTTTGTTTATCTAAATCTTCAGGTAATTCTAATTTTGTAAAATTACTTAAAAAATTTCTTAAAATTAACTCTATGTTTACTGAAATCAAAAAAACAATTCCAACAGGTAACGACATATACATCCAGGCTAATTTTATTGGCTCTGCTTTGCCGCCAATTAAATTAAATGGAATTTTGATTGAAGCTGAATTAAATATCCATCCAGCATTAATGTGTTTCAAACCTAATTCAAGTCCAATGACCAAAACAAATAAAGATATGATCAATAAAAATAAGGTTAAAAAAGTTGATATGATTTTAGGTAAAAATCTTTCCAGCATATCAATTGAGACAAAACCACCCCATCTATAAGCTGAAGGAGCAATTAACCCTGTCATCCATAGCATTAAAAATCTCGCAACTTCATCAGGCCAAGGTAATGCGTTGTTGAGAACATATCTAAAAAAAACTTGGATCATAATTACGACAACCATTAAAAAAATTGCGATCCATGCAAATTGTCTTCCAATTCTTAGAAAAAAAGTATTTATCTTTTCAAGAAAGTTAAAAATGTAAAATAGAGTTTTTATAGTTAAATTCACAACTAAATTTATTTTAATAAGAAAATAATTACAACTTTTTAAAAAACTATTTTACATTGTTGGATATTTTTCGTATTAGAAAAGCCTTCAACAGAAAAGCTTAAATAAAATTATGAGTAATAAAAAGAAAATTCTAGTTATCCAAAAACTTCATGATAAAGGCATGGAATTAATTAATAACCATCCAGATTTTGATGTAGAGGTAACTGACGATGTTTCAGTAGAAAACTTAAAGGCTAAAATAAAAGATTGTGATGGTGCTTCAGTTAGAATAGCAAAACTACCAGGTGAGGTAATTAACGAAGCCAAAAATCTTAAAATAATATCTAGACATGGAGTTGGCTACGATAATATTGATTTAAAAACAGCTAAAGAAAGAGATATCAAAATTGCTATTACAGCTAATGCAAATGCAGTTACAGTTGCAGAGCATGTTATGTTTGTATTACTTAATATAGCAAAAAGAAGAGAGCTTTATCATACGACAGTTAAAGAAGGTAATTTTAAGGATAGAAATAAATTACCCAAAACTATTGAAGTATGGAAAAAAAATTTCCTAATTATGGGATTTGGTAGAATAGGTAAAGCACTTATTAAAAGATGTTTAGGATTTGAAATGAATGTATTCGTCTATGATCCATTTGTAGATAAAGACACAATAGAAAAGCTTGGAGGAAAAAAAGTTGATAGTCTTGAAGAGGCAGTAAAAACAATGGATGTAATTTCTTTACATATGCCTTTAACAGAAAAAACAGAAAATCTTATTAATTATGATTTACTTAAAACGATGAAGAAAAACTGCATCATCATTAATGCGGCAAGAGGTGGAATTATTCATGAGGAAGATCTTGATAAGGCTTTAAATGAAAATTTAATATTTGGAGCAGGAATTGATGTATTCAAACAAGAGCCACCAGAAAATGATAATCCTCTTTTAAAAAATGAAAAAGTGTACTTAAGTCCACATACAGCAGCGTTTACTGATGAATGTATGACAAGAATGGGTGTAGAAACAATTCAAAATATAATTGATTATTTCGATGATACATTGGAAAAATCAAAAATTGTAAGACTGTAGTAAGAGATAATCTAAAAATTTAGATTTATTATTTATTGAAAATTAACTTTTATAAATCTCAATACCACTAAGATTTAAAGTTTCAGTTAAATACTTGTAACCTATTTTTGCATATTCGAATGGATTTGCTTTTGCAGGATCTTGTTCTGCCTCTACTACTAACCATCCAGAATAATTTTTTTCTTTCAACAGATCAAATAAGGGCTTGTAATCAATACATCCATCACCTGGAACTGTAAATGCACCTTCTAAAAATGCTCCTCTAAAACTTAAGTCTTCTTTTAAAGATTTTTCTAAAACATTTTTTCTAATGTCCTTACAATGCATGTGAATTAATCTTTCGCTAAAGTCGTTTAATATTTTTAACGAATCTCCCTGAGCAAACAACATATGGCCAGTATCTAATGTTAGTTTTACACTATCATGAGTGTTCTCAAGCAATCTTACTGTATCTTGTTCAGTCTCTATTACTGTTCCCATATGATGATGGTAAGCAAGTGGCATACCTTCGTCTTCAAGATATTTTCCCATTTCTGAAATTTTTTCATAATATTTTTTAGACTCTTCCAGATCCATTTGGGGTCTTGTAGATAATTTTCGATTTGGATCTCCTTGAATTGAGCCAGAAACTTCAGCAAAAACCATACATGGTGAATTACAATCTTTAAAAAGCTTTAACTGATCTTGAATTAGATTTTTTTCTTCATCGATACTATTTGTTCTTAAATTAGCTCCATACCAACCTGAGCAAAGATTTAATTTAAATTCAGTAAGTTTTGGAATTAATTCTTCTGATTTGTTTGGAAATTTACCACCAGATTCAATTCCAATAAATCCTGCCTGACTAGCTTCAGACAAACATTGTTCTAAAGGGGTATCACCACCCAATTCAGGCATATCATCATTACTCCAAGCAATTGGTGCTATTCCTAATTTTACTGACATATTAATTATTTAAAAAGTTAAATTTATTTTTAAATTATGATGTTTTGTGCATCAAGAAAATTATAATTTAATTTGATGTTTAATTCATCATTTAAAAATGTTTCTTGATTTTATTTTTTAATTCTGTTCTATATTCTTATGCTTAACTTTTCTTTAATGGGAGCAGGACGAATTGGAAAAATGCATGCTAAATTTATTGCAGCACATCCGAATGCAAAATTAAAATATATATATGATGTTAACTCAGAATTCGCTAAAGGGGTATCAAAATCAACAGGGTGTTCAATTGCATCTTCACCTGAGGAAGCAATAAATTCAGATGATGTAGATGCGGTTCTTATCGCTTCAGCTACACCAACACACACTCAATTTATTACAATGGCAGCAAAAGCAGGAAAGGCAATTTTCTGTGAAAAGCCAATTGATTTAGATATCAATAAAGTAAATGAATGCATGGAAAATATAAAGGGAACAAACGTTCCTATTCAAATCGGCTTTAATAGAAGATTTGATGCAAGTCATGCAAAAGCTCAACAAGCAAGAGTAAAAAAAGAAATTGGTGAATTAGAAATGGTTGTTATTACAAGTAGAGATCCTGAGCCTCCAGGGATTGACTATCTAAAAGCTGCAGGAGGATTTTTTAGAGATACCACTATACATGATTTCGATTTAACTAGATTTATTTTAGGGGATGATCCTGTAGCTCAAATATCTGCATTTGGAGGTGCTTTGTTTGATAAAAATTCACAGCAAGAAAAAGATCTAGATACAGCAATGTTTATTCTAAAATCAAAAAAAGGAGTTTTAATCCATATTAATAACTCTCGAAGAGCAGTTTATGGATATGACCAAAGAGTAGAAGTGTTTGGAAGTAAAGGTATGGTAATTTCAAACAATCAAACCCCAACTTCTTTAGAAAGATACACAAGTACATCTACAAATGAAAAAGAACCCATACATTTCTTTTTTATTGAAAGATATGAGCAAGCTTACAGAGATCAATTTAATGAGTTTGTAAAATGTGTTGAAGATAAAACAAAACCATTAGTAGGATTTGAAGATGGTAGAAACGCTTTAATAATAGCTAATGCAGCATATGAATCATTTGAAAGTGGCAAAGTTGTAGATGTAAAATTCTAAAATGAGCATTCTTTCTTTAAATAATATAGAAAAAAATTTTGGAGCCATACAGGCTTTAACAGGGGTTAGTTTTGATATTAAAGAAGCTGAAACTGTAGGATTAATGGGTGATAATGGAGCGGGTAAATCTACACTATTAAAAATTATTGCTGGTAATTTTAAACCTTCAAGTGGTGAAATAAAGTTTGAAAATAACACTGTGTCATTTTCAAAACCAGTAGATGCAAGAAAGTCTGGTATTGAGGTGGTTTATCAAGACTTAGCTCTTTGTAATCATTTGACTGCAGCATCTAATGTTTTTCTAGGTAGAGAGATACAAAAAGGTATTTGGCCATTTAAATATTTGGATTATCCAGCAATGTTTAAAAAATCTTCTGAATTATTTGAGGAACTTAAATCTGAAACTCGACCAAAAGATTTAGTTATGCAAATGTCTGGGGGACAAAGACAGGCTGTGGCTATTGCAAGAACTAGACTTACAAATCCTAAATTAGTTTTAATGGATGAACCAACAGCAGCAATTAGTGTTAGACAGGTTGCTGAAGTATTAGATCTTATAAAAAGATTAAAAGATCAAGGAATAGCTGTAATGTTAATTAGTCACAGAATGCCAGATATATTTGAAGTATGTGACAAGCTAGTAGTATTAAGACGAGGTGAAAAGGTTTGTGAAAAAAATATAAAAGATTCTTCTACAGAAGAAGCTACAGGCTTAATTACAGGGGCAATAGATAGAGTATGAGTTCAGTAAAATTTAATCAGGAAATAATCTCTAAGACAGAAAAGAATTTATTTCAAAAACTTGTTTCTGAACAATCTTTTTGGGTAACAATAGCTTTATTTGGGATTTGTTTTATTATGTTTTTTGTAGAAGATGCTTTTTCTAGCAAAGATAATCTTTTTAATATTACACGAAACTTTTCTTTCATCGGAATAATGGCAATTGGAATGACATTTGTGATTATTACTGCTGGGATAGATTTATCTGTTGGGTCAATAATGGGTGTCACAGGAGTTATATGTGGTTTATTTTTGGATGCTCAATTTTTACCTGAATGGTATTCCAAAGCTTCATATTTTGAAGGAGTTTATGTTTGGGTGTCAATAATTTTAGCTTTACTTGCTGGTACATTAATTGGTGCAGTAAATGGATATCTAATTGCTTATGTTAAACTTTCTCCATTTGTAGTCACTTTAGGAATGATGGCTGCTGCAAGAAGTTTAGCTTTAGTAGTCTCAAACAATAAAATGTTTTATGAATTTGGACCTAAAGATGAAATGTTTTATGAAATTGGAGGAGGATCAATGCTGGGGCTTGCTAACGCAACTTGGTTATTAATATTTCTTACAATAGTTATGGGTTTAGTATTGAAATATACCTCATATGGCAAACATGTTTTTGCAGTTGGCAGTAATAAAAAGGCTGCGGAATTATCTGGAATTAATACAAGATGGATTGAAATGTCGGTGTACATGATCAGTGGACTATTTGCAGCAATTTCAGCTGTTATGATAGTTGGATGGATGGGCTCAGTAACCAATGCTTTAGGCTACACTTATGAATTAAGAGTTATTGCAGCAACAGTTATTGGTGGTGCTAACTTAATGGGTGGTGTTGGTGGTACTTTTGGAGCATTTATTGGTGCTGCATTAATGGAAACAATTAGAAACAGTCTTCTAATGGCTGGAATTGACCCTTACTGGCAAGGAACATTTTTAGGTATATTTATCGTAGGTGCGGTTTGGTTGGAAAAAGTTAAAAATAAGAAAAATTAATTAATAAACTTTCTTATCCATACAATTATATTTGTTGAAAATTAATATATCTGAAAAAAAAGAATTTTGATTATCTGAATTTTTCTCAAAATCTAAAATTTTATCAAATGCAACTTTAATTTCTAATTCAACATCATGGCTTATAACAAAATCCATTTTATTATTTTCTAAAAGATCTCTAGAATTTTTATTTAATTCATGACCTACAAATACAATATGGTCTTTTACATCCATTTCACTAATTGCTTTTGCGACACCTAAATTTCCTCCAGCAATATTATAAATTCCTAACGGTGGTCCATTTTCTTTAATATATTTTTTAACATATTTGTAACTTTGTTCCGATGTATCTAAATTAAAAACACTTTCTTTGATTTTAAGATTTGGAAATTCTGATCTCAATACTTTTCTAAAACCTAGCTCTCTTTCCTGTTGGCACCTGTATGGCATGCTCATGACCATCAAAATTGAACCTGATCTTTTCCCAACATTTTTTCCAATTATATTTGCAGCAGTAGATCCAGCATTAGATTGATTATTACCTATATAAGCTGATCTGCTTGAATTTGGAAAATCAGTGGTTAATGTAATTACAGGTTTTCCTTCACTTGTAATTTTACTTAGCTCGTTATTTATATTTTGATCTTCCTGTGAAACTATAATCACTGCATCAAACTTTGAAGTTTCTTTTAAAATTTTAACAAATTGACTAGGTTTAAATTCTTTCGCAGGGATAAAATGTTTTATCAAATTAAACTTATAAATTTCATTATTAATTTTATCTAAACTCTGCTCAAGAGTCTTGTTATATGAAGGTCCTGATTGACAACAAATTAAAATATTTTTAGTTTGATTTGTATTATTTCCGTTTTGAAGGTTATTTAAAATTTTAAAGATTTTATCTTTAGTTTTTTTACTCACCCCTTTCCTATTATTTAAAACTCTATCTACAGTCGCTGTACCAAACCCTGATTCATCAGAAATTTTCTTTATAGAGACATTTTTCCAATGATTTTTCATGAAAGCATGATATCACTTAATGATGTAAAATCAATCATTTGATGTATCACTTTTTAGTTGTATTACATCATTTTACTTGAAACGAAGTCTCATTCTAAATAGTATTTGTTTAATACATTAACTAACTAATAGAGAGAGAAATATGAGAAAAACAATAATTGCAATGTTAGCATTTATTTTTGTATCAATTTCTGGAATTTCATATGCAGCTGATAAAGTTTTTGCATTAGTTCCAAAAGCTATGAACAACCCATTTTTTGATTTAGCAAGAGATGGTTGTAAAGTTGCTGAGAAAGAAATTGGTGGAATAGAGTGTTTATACATTGGACCTGGAGAGCATACTGAACAAGAACAAGTTCAAATTGTTCAAGATTTAATTGCTAAAGGTGTTGATGGAATTGCTGTTGCATCTTCTAATGCAGCTGCAATGGCAAAAGCTGTTAAAGGAACAGATATTCCAATTATTACTTGGGACTCAGATCTTTTAACTAAAGATGCTGGTTTAAGAGCAGCTTATGTTGGAACAAAAAACTATGACATTGGTGTATACCTTGCGCAAATCGTTATGATGTTAAAACCTAACGGTGGTGAAATTTGTATACAATCTGGTGGTGCTGCAGCTGCAAACCACAATGAAAGAATGTCAGGAATAAGAGACACTATTGCTGGAAGAGCAGATTCAGGAACTTATCCTAGTGCGGCTCTTAAAGGTGAAAATGGATGGACTGAAGCTAGCGGATGTCCTCTGTACACGAACGATGATTTCCCTCTTTCTGTACAACAAATGGAAGATATCTTTGCAAAACATCCAAATCTAACAGCATTTGTACCAACTGGAGGTTTTCCTCAATTTGTATCTAAAGCTTTCAGAAGAGTTGCTGAAAAGCATGCAGATAGAATTGGTTCTATGAAAACTGCTGTTGTAATTGCAGATACTCTTCCAATGCAAATGGAAGATTTAGATGCTGGAAGAACACATGGTCAAGTAGGTCAACAACCTTATATGATGGGCTACAAAGCTATGTATGTTCTTAAAGACATAGTAGATGGTAAAGCATTAAAATTTGACAACCCGTCACTAAAAGCAATCTATACAGGTCTTGATGTTTGTATGAAGCCAAACATTGGATCTTGTATTGCAGGATAAAATCATTATTCTTCTTAAAAGTTTCTAAGCCCAATTTTTATATTGGGCTTAGTTATCTGTATAACTTAAAATTTTATGACTAATAAATATATATCTGATCAAGCTAACCAGTTTAAAAATAAAATAATAATTGTAACAGGAAGTACTCAAGGTAGTGGAGCTGAGACAGCAAAATTGCTTGCAAGTAGAGGTGCTAAGGGAATAACTATCTGTGGAAGAAATAAAGAGAAAGGAAACAAGATAAAATCTGAAATAGAAAGTATAGGTGCGGAATGCTTATACGTTCAAGCAGATTTAGAAAAACTTGAAGATTGTAAAAAAATAGTTTCTGAGACTGATAAAAAATTCAATACTGTAGATAGTTTTATTAATGTTGCTGCTTTTACAGAAAGAGGAACGATCTTAAGCACTACAGAGGAAAATTATGACAAAAATTTTAATGTAAATGTAAAAGCTCCACTTTTTATGATGCAAGATGTTATAAAAATAATGATTAGAGATAAAAAAAAAGGAACTATTGCTCATATTTTATCAATGGCTGGATATAGTGGTATGCCTTTCTTAACTGCTTACAGCTCTTCTAAAGCAGCATTAGCAGTAATGATTAAAAATGTTGCAAATTCAGTATCTGGGCACCAAATAAGAGTTAATGGGGTAAATTTAGGTTGGACAGATACACCAGCAGAAACAGTAATTCAAAAAAAATTTCATAATGCAGATGATGACTGGTTAAAAAAAGCTGAAGCCAAAGTTCCATTTAAAAGATTAAACAAACCTTTGGATGTTGCTAAGATCTTAGCTTTCTTGTGCTCAGATGAGTCGGGGATTATGACTGGAAGTATTGTTGATTTTGATCAAACGGTTGCGGGTTGGCATTCTTATTCAGCATATGACACTAAGATTTTAGATGAAAGCATTTTGGGAGAGTGAACCTAATTTATAATAACTTATGAAAGTTATTGATTCACATCAACATTTTTGGGATCCTTCAAGGGATGATTATCATTGGATGCCAAAAGACAATCCAATATTAAATCGAAAATATGAAGTTAAAGATTTAACTAAAGTTTCTGAGTCTATAGATTTACACAAAACTGTTTTAGTTCAAGCTGCAGCAACTAATGCTGAAACTGAATATATGTTAAATATTGCTGAAGGTTCTGATTTAGTTTGTGGAGTTATTGGTTGGGTAAATTTTGAAGACCAAAATCAATTAGAAAAATTAAAAATTTTCTCAAAACATCCTAAATTTCTTGGTGTAAGACCAATGATACAAGATATTCCAGATGAAAATTGGGTTTTAAATAAAAATTTTGATACTTTTTTTAAAAATATAATTAATTTAGAATTAAGCTTTGATGCACTAGGATTTCCAGTGCACCTGGAAAATTTTTACAAAATTGCTACAAAATATCCTTCTCTAAGATTTATTATAGATCATTTAATGAAACCAAAAATCTGTAACAATAAACAAGAAGAATTTATTCATTGGCAAAAAGGTATGGACAAATTATCTAAGCTAGAAAATGTATATTGTAAATTTTCTGGTATGGTCACAGAAGCCTGCGAAAATTGGACTGAGCAAGATCTAAAGCCATATGTAGATGAAATATTAAATCTATTTACTGATAAAAAGATTTTGTGGGGGTCAGATTGGCCTGTTTGCAACTTAAGAACAAACTATTTAGGATGGTATAATGCAGCAACAAATTTACTTAAAGAATTAAGTATAGCTGAAAAACAAAACATCTTTTATAATAATGCAGTAAAGTTTTATAAACTAAAAATATAATTTATGAAAAAAAATAAAATCAAAGATACTGGTGTTGAAGTCACTGAATTGAGTTTTGGAACTTCTTCTTTAGGAAGTATGCCTGATACTTACGGTTATGAAGTACCTGAACAAAGAGCTCAAGAAACACTAAAAAGATTTTTTCAAGGTCCAGTAAATTTGCTTGATACATCAAGAAATTACGCAATGGGAGAAAGTGAAAAAAGAATTGGTATGGCAATAAAAGAAAATGGCGGGTGGCCAGAAAAATTTGTCTTATCAACTAAGATCGATAGAAATATGGATACATTGGTTCTTGATAAAAAAAGAACAAGGGAGTCTGTTGAAGAAAGTTTAAAAGCTTTAAACGTTGATTCTGTAGACGTTTTATTTCTTCATGACCCAGAATACGTAAAAGATATAAATGACGTAACTAAAAAAGATGGGGCATTGGATGAATTGTTTAAAATTAAAGAAGAAGGTTTGGCAAAAGCAGTTGGTTTAGCTATGGGAAGAATAGATATTATGTTCCCTATCTTAAGAAAGTGGGACTTTGATGTCATAATAAATCATAACAGATACACTTTGTTAAATAGAGAAGCAGATGAAATGTACAGTTATGCTCATAGTAAAAATATATCTATTTTTAACGCTGCTCCTTACGCAGGTGGTGTTTTGGCAAAAGGTCCAAGTAATTTTAAAAAAATAACTTACCAGGATGCTACTGAAGAAAAACTTGCGCCAGCTAGAGAATTAGAAAAAGTTTGTAAAAAATATAATGTTGAAATGGGTGCTGCAGCCTTACAGTTTTCAATGAAAGATAAAAGAATAACATCTACCATTTGTGGTGTTACTAGTGTTCAGAGTATTGAAAAAAATATTTCTTGGGCTGAAACAGATATACCAGAAGAATTTTGGAATGAAGTTTTAAAATTACCTTACTCAACCAAAGATCCAGAGGCTGAGAGGACATATACTCCAGGCTAAATTTTAAAAAAATTTAAGACAAATAGATTTTATAATTAATTTGAATTAATTTCATAAAGTGTTGGAAACATTTTACCACTTAAATCATCACCGTTTTTATATCCATTAGCCTCCATAATTGATCTTTCTTCTCTAGCCCAATCACCTCTATAAATTATTTTTGAATTTTCTTTTGCCATTCTAAGTGTAAATCTGTTTATGTCTGATTTTGGAGTAGTTTCGTATAAAGCTCCATGTAAAGTTCTAATATCAAAATATACACAATCTCCTACTTCTAAATCCCATTCTAAAAATTCATAATTTTCTTTATTAGAAATTATATCTGGGGTTAATTCATACTTAACACCATTCACAACTCCTTCTGCTCCATCAACTTTATGACCGTCTTTAAAACGAGTTCTTATAAATAATTTATTCCACAAATGAGATCCTTTTATCCAGGCTATAGAGTCTTCTTTTCTTACTGGCTCAAGAGGTATCCACAAAACACACATTGAACCTTCAAAATCAAAGTAAGAAATATCATGATGAAATGGTGGTTTAGATTTAGAGCCAGCTTCTCTAAAAAACCAATTATCCATTACTAAATTAATCTGTTTGGCATCTAGTAATTCAGAGGCAATTTTAGCTGTAGGTGAATTAAAAACAAAATTTTCAAATTCTTTATGTAAGTTCCATGTCCAAAAATCCTCTAAATAACAAGGCAAATTTGGATCTGTGGTATGATTAGTAAACCTGGGGCTTGGATTGTTTTTTGCTTTATTTATTCCAGATCTTAAAAGCTCAATCCATTTTATATCAAATTTATTTCTTAAAAATACCGCTCCATCTCTTTTAAATAGTTTAATCTCATTATCATTTAAAATTTGACTCATAGATTATTTAAGAAATAATACTCAATATATCATATGAATATTCTCAAAGATAGTTTTGGACGGAGGTTTCCATACATAAGATTGTCAATATCTGATGTGTGTAATTTTAAATGTGGCTACTGTTTACCCAATGGTTATAAAATTGATAAAAGTGATAACAGAACCTTTATCACTAAAGAAGAAATTGGAAGACTTGCAAAAGCTTTATCAGAATTAGGTGTATCTAAGATAAGATTAACTGGAGGAGAACCTACAGTTAGAAAAGATTTTTTGGATATAATTAAAATAATTAAAAAAAATTCAGGTATTAAAAAAACTGTAATCACTACTAATGGATATCACTTAGATAGAATTGCAGATGATTTAAATGAAAGTGGTCTTGATGGTATAAATATAAGTATTGATAGTCTTGACCCAAAAACTTTTAGAAAAATTACAGGACATGATAGATTAAATGAGATTTTAGAAGGAATAAAAAAATTACAAAAATTAAATTTTAAAAATATCAAAGTTAATGCAGTTCTTCTTAAAGGAGTTAATGATAAAGAAGAAGATTTTAAAAGTTGGGCTAATTTTATAAAAAATAATCAAATTGATTTTAGATATATAGAATTAATGCAAACTGGAGATAATTTAGATTATTTTAATCAGTATCATGTGTCTGCAAATAAATTTACAGATTATTTAAATAATAATAATTGGGTAATTCAAACATTTGGTAAAGATGCTGGTCCTTCTAAGAATTATATAAATCCTGAATACAAAGGAAAATTTGGTGTTATTGCACCCTACTCAAAAGATTTTTGCAAGAGTTGTAACAGACTAAGAATAACTGCCAAAGGTGATTTAAGATTGTGTTTATTTGGAAATACTGGAATAAATATTAGACACTTGATGCAAAGAGATGACCAAACTGAAGAACTGAAAGATTTAATTTTGAAACAATTAAATTATAAAAAAGAATCTCACTATCTTGAAATAGGAGAAACAGGATTAACAAAAAATCTATCAACAACAGGTGGATAAAATGAAAAATTTAAAGATTGTAACTAATAACGATTTAAAAAACTGGGCAAAGGAAATTTTTGAAAAAAATTCATTTAAAATGATTGATGTTTCTGAAAAAAAAGAAACATTCCGTAGAGCTTTGGCATCAGGAAAAATTTATGTTGTCAAAGAAGTGTTTGAACTAATTAAAAGTAAAAAGATGCCTAAGGGTGATCCAATTACTTTAGCAGAGGTTTCGGCAGTATTAGGAGTTAAAAAAACAAGTGAATTAATACCTTTGTGTCATCCTCTTCCAATAGATCATACCGCTACTAAAATCATAATGAATGAAGAAGAGTGTTCTCTAGAAGTATACTGTGTGGTTTCTACTTATGCCAAAACAGGTGTGGAAATGGAAGCAATAATGGGAGTAAATGCAGCTCTGATTACAATTTACGATTTAAGCAAAATTGTAAATCCTCATCTAAAAATAGATAATGTAAAATTATTAATTAAAGAAGGTGGAAAAACTGGATTATGGAAAAATCCAGATGGACTTCCAAATTTTTTAAAAGATTTTTTCTAAACTTTATGAAAGTTAAAATTGAGTTGTTTGGAGCTGCAAGAGATTTTAGTAACCAAAATTTATTAGAACTAGATCTAGGTCAAAAGACAACAATCAAGGATATAAGGAATAAAATAATCCAATATGTAGAGCAGAAATTTAATGGAAATGAAAATTATATAAAAATCATTAACTCTTCAGCTTTTTGTTCAGAAAAAAATAATATTGTTAGCGACAATTATAAAATCACAAATAATGAAAAAATTGGTATTATTCCTCCAATTGGAGGGGGTTAATGCTTCATACTGACATTGTAGATAGTAAAGTTAAAAAATTATCATTAATTGATGCTGAAAAGTTTATAGCATCGAATGATTTTGGAGCTTCATTAATTTTTAGTGGCACAGTTCGTAATCAAAATAATAATAAAAGTGTTTTAGGTATTACATATGATAGCCATGATGCTTTGGTAATAAAAAGTTTTGAGGAAATTTATAATGAGGCTGAAGAAAAACTAAATATAAAGAATAAGAGTGTTTTTATTGAACATGCTAAAGGATACTTAAATTTAGGTGAAATTAGTATTATTATAGGAGTTGCATGCAAGCATAGAGATGAGGCTTATGTTCTATCAAGATATATAATAGAAGAAATTAAAAAAAGGTCTCCTATATGGAAAAAAGAACATTATACAAATAATCAAAGCGATTGGTTAAAAGGTAATCCTATTATTCATGAAAAAAATTAAGTACTCAGAAATAACACCAGAGAAAATTTATAAAAATAGAAGATCTTTTATTAAATCTCTTGGGTATGGTGTAAGTTCTTTAGCAGTAGCCGCAATTCCTTTTGCAAGTCAATCTCAAGCTGATGATAGGAATGAACTTACAAGTTTCAAAGACATAACAACTTATAATAATTATTATGAGTTCGGTACTTCAAAGAGTGATCCCTATGTTAATTCACAAAATTTTAAAACATCACCATGGACACTAAGTATAGAGGGTGAAGTTGAAAAACCTATCAAAATTTCTATGGAAGAAATAACCGAAACATTTGTCTCTGAAGAAAGAATATACAGATTAAGATGTGTAGAAGGATGGTCAATGGTTATTCCATGGATGGGTTTTTCGCTAAGTAAATTATTGTCAAAAGTAAACCCAACTAGCAAAGCAAAGTATATTGAATTTGAAAGTGTTTATGATCCTGAACAAATGAAAGGTCAAAGATATCCGGTTTTGAACTGGCCTTACAAAGAAGGATTAAGAATTGATGAAGCAATGCACCCTTTAACTACAGTTGTAACAGGTTTGTATGGTAAAAAGCTTCCAAATCAAAATGGAGCGCCTCTGAGAATATTTATCCCTTGGAAGTATGGTTTCAAAAGTGCAAAAGCAATTGTTAAGATAAAATTTGTAGAAAAAATGCCGACTTCATCATGGATGTGGGCATCTCCACGAGAATATGGATTTTACTCTAATGTTAATCCTAATGTAGATCATCCTAGATGGTCTCAAGCAACAGAAAGAATAATTGGTAAAGATATTTGGGTGCCAAGAGTAAAAACGCTCATGTTTAATGGTTATGGAGATGAAGTTGCAAATTTATATACAGGGATGGATCTAAAAAAATATTTTTAATGAGAAAATATTTTAAACCAGGTGTATTTATTTTAAGTACAATTCCTTTTTTATTAATTTTTTACAAAATATACTTCAATAAACTTGGGCCAGAACCTGTAAAAGAAATTACTCATTTTACTGGAGAGTGGACTTTAATATTTATCTGTCTAACATTAAGTATGACGCCACTTAAAAGGCTAACTAATTTAAATATTTGGATAAGTTTTAGAAGAATGTTGGGATTGTTTGTTTTTTTTTATGCATCTCTTCATCTCCTTACTTACGTAGGTATAGATTATAGATTTAATTTACAGCCAATAATTGATGATGTTCTGAAAAAAAAATACATCTTTATTGGATTTGCAGCATGGGTATTACTACTTCCATTGGCAATTACATCTTCTCAAATGATGATGAAGTTGCTTAAAAACAATTGGAAAAAATTACACAGATTAATTTACGTAATAGCGATATTTGGAGCTCTTCATTATATATGGTTATCTAAAACAATTTTTTTTAGACCACTAGTATATTTGGTAATAATACTTGTTTTACTTGCTTTAAGAATTAAAATTAAAAATAGGAACGTAAATTATGGATGATAATCTAAAAAAAGAAATTCAATCAGCTACACTTGAAAGATTAATGAAACATTTAGATGAAAGAAAAGATGTTCAAAACATTGATTTAATGAATTTAGCTGGATTTTGCAGAAATTGTTTGTCTAGATGGTATAGAGAAGAAGCTGAAAAAAAAGGAGTAGAAATATCAGATCCTGATGCAAGGCAGCATATTTATGGAATGCCCTACTCTGAATGGAAAGAAAAATACCAGAAGTAACTTTCTATTCAATTCTAGTTAATGTTTGCCTATTTAAGTCTATTTATTGTTTCATTTTTAGCTGCAACAATACTTCCTTTTTCATCTGAGGCTATATTAGCAACTTATTTATTATCAGAAACTTATAACAAATTTTTGTTAATATTTTTTGCAAGTTTTGGAAATATTTTAGGATCTATCTTCAATTGGTTTCTAGGAATTTATTTCTTGAAATTTCAAGATAAAAAATGGTTTCCTTTTACTAACACACAAATTGATAGATCATCCAGGTGGTTTAAAAAGTATGGTAAATGGTCTTTGTTATTTGCGTGGGTACCAATTATTGGTGATCCAATTACTTTTATTGCTGGAACGATGAGAATTAAGTTTTTAATTTTTTTATTGCTTGTGAGTTTTGGAAAAATAATGAGATATTTTTTTATTTCTCTTTTAGTCTAGGAAACAATTCGACAAAATTACAAGGTTTGTGATTAATATCTAATTGATGTTTAAGAATACCATCCCAAGCATCTGTTACTCCACCTGAGGATCCTGGTAAGGCAAATATGTATTTACCATTTGATAGAACTGCACAAGCTCTAGATTGAATTGAAGACGTACCAACTGTTTTTAAACTAATAGTCCTAAAAACTTCGCCAAATCCTGGAATATGTTTATCTGCTATTTCATCAACAGCTTCGGGTGTAATATCTCTTCCAGTTAAACCTGTGCCACCAGTTGTAATGATAACATCAATATCTTTATGATTAGTCCAGTCTTTTAGAATTTTAACTATATCTGCTTTATTATCTTTACAAATTTTTCTGTCAATTAATTGATGATTGGCCTCCTTAATTTTTTCAACCAAGATCGCACCAGATTTATCGTTATCAATTGTTCTTGTATCTGTTACAGTTAGTAAAGCTATATTTACAATCATAAATAAATTTTTTTAATGATTATACTTACAATATTTTTTTTTATAACTGCAGTATTATATTCAAGTATAGGATTTGGTGGTGGCTCAACTTATCTTGCTTTACTTTTAATTTGGGATATCCCTTACTATATTTTTCCAATTTTAGCTTTGATTTGTAATATTATTGTAGTTTCTGGAAATTCTATAAATTTTTTAAAATCAAAGAATATTAATTTTAATTTACTTTATCCTTATTTAATTGGTTCTATACCTTTTGCTTTTATCGGAGCATCTATCTCAATTGAAAAAAATTTATTCGAGATTTTACTTTTCTTCATTTTAATATTAGCTGGAATTTTTTTACTTATTGAAAGCAAATCCTTTAACAAACAAAAAATTGTAATTAAAAAAATACCCCTAGTTTTATCAATATTAATAGGATCAATCATTGGTTTTATATCTGGTTTGGTTGGAATTGGTGGTGGGATATTTTTAAGTCCTATTTTATTTTTGATAAAAGCAGGATTTCCAAAGCATATAACAAGTACTGCGTCCTTATTTATTTTAGTAAATTCAATTTTTGGTATAGGTGGTCAATTAACAAAGGATATAGTCTTCAACGAATTTTTAAATTACTGGCCACTATTTATTGCTGTCTTAATTGGTGGTCAAATTGGAAGTTTTTTAAATATAAAATTTCTATCTAACAAAATATTAGCTCTAATGACTGCATGCTTAGTAATTTTTGTCGCTATAAGAATGGGCATAACACTTATAGCTTAAGTTGAATTAATTATTTTTTGATATATTTAATCTCTCATGAAAAATTTTAAACCATTTGGGCCTTCAATAGGAAAATCTAAAATTTCTAAAAAATTTTTAGAAAAACTTAACAATGAAGTTGATACAAAAATCTTCTCAAAATCAAATGATTATAGTTCAAAATTAGCAAGTCAAATTAGAAAAGAAGTTCAAATTTCTAAAAGTTTTATAAAAAAAAATTTGGAAAAAGAATTAATAAAAAATATTAAAATTTTTCTAACTAAAGAACATATTAAAAAAATTAAAGAAATTAGAATTTTAAATCTGTGGGTCGTTAGCCAATATAAAAATGAGTATAATCCTATACATTATCATGAAGGAGACTTATCGGGTGTTGGTTATTTAAAAATTCCAAAACATATGACAAAAAATAAAAATGTTAAAAATAAAAAAATAAAAACCAATGGAACAATTGATTTTATAAATGGACAAAAAGCTTTTCTTTCAAAAAGTATTTTTAATTTGATACCAAAAACAGGCGATCTTTTAATATTTCCAAACTACTTAATGCATACAGCCTACCCCTTTAATATTGAAGAAGAAAGAAGATCGTTTTCTTTCAATGCTAAAATAATTTTTAATAAATAATTTACAAACTTTAATAATATTATATAAATCTAATTGCCGATTTGATCCTATTGCGGGCATAAACTGCTAAAATGGAAATTCCCATTAGATCTAATTAGCAAGGTAGTTAAACTATATTGTGCACCTGCATGTAGCTTAAGCACTAAAAAAGTGAGGATAAAATGAATAAGGATTTTTTTAAAACAACAAAAATTTTAGATGGTGGAATGGGTCAAGAATTATTGGCCAGAGGTATGGAACCTAAAGGAACTTTGTGGAGTGCAAATGCTTTAATTGAGGAAAAATACCACAATTTAATACTTAATATTCATAATGATTTTATTAAATCTGGAGCTGATGTAATTGTAACTACAACTTTTACAACGAGAAGAAAAAGATTGAGAGAAAATGGAATAGAAGATCAATTTAAATTCTTAAATCAGAAAGCCTGTGAAATTGCACAAAAAGCTAAATTAAATAATCCACATATTAAGATTGCAGGAGGACTTCCTCCTCAAGATTTGACATATGAAGAAGACAAGAGAAGCGAAAAAGAAATTACAAAAGATCATTTAGAATTAGCAGAAATACTAAATCCTTCAGTAGATTTTTTCTATTTTGACGTCTGGAGCAGTATCAAAGAAATTAGATGTGGAATACAAGCTATTAAGAAATTTAATAAACCATACTTAGTTGGGGTTCATATTTCTGAAGGAAATTCTTTACCAAGTGGAGAAAAAATTTCTGAAATTAATTCAATAATTACAGAAAATTGCTTAGGAGTAATTCTAGCATGTGTTTCGCCTGAAAATTATGAAAATAATTTAGATGAAATTCAAAAACTTAAAGTTCCATTTGGTTTTAAATTAAACGGATTTATTACAACCAAACCTAAAGGTGGTTATACTTCTCAGTATAAAGAGAATGATGGATCTAACCCCAATAGTTTTTTAGGTCAAAGAAAAGATTTAGATCCTGAAAAAATATCAATTTTTGCAAATAAATTTAAAGAAAATGGAGCCACGATTCTCGGAGGATGTTGTGAAACTCGCCCTTCTCATATAGAGGCAATAAAAAACATTATTTAAATTTTGTACCTTTTCTTACAAAATAGATACCTGTAGCAACTGTAATCAATGAAATTATAACTTTAGTAGTAACCAATTCTTTTAAAAAGATATAACTTAAAATGGTACCAAATATTGGAATTAAATAAGATACTTGAGATTGAAAAATTAAACCATTGTTAATTAAAATTCTAAATCTTAATAACCAAGCAATTCCAGTAGATACCAACCCAAGATAAATAACTGAAATAGTAGAATCTAATCTTGGAACAGTTTTCCAAGGTTGTTCAATCAAACATACTAAAGGTAATAATATAATAGTAGCCCAAATCAAAATTGAACTGGTTACATTTTCATTTTTTTTCTTACTTATTTTTAATGTTAAAAGACCTCCAATTACATAACAAGTAGCACCTAACAAAATTAATAATGCTGAGGTAAAGTTATTTTCATTAATTAATAAATTATCTGAAAATAAATAAACTATTCCTGAAAATCCAATTAGAACTCCTGTTGTTCTAATTAAATTAAATTTTTCATTTTTGGTGAAAAAATGTCCTAATACTACTGAGCTAAGTGAAGTTGATGACATTAAAATTGCTGCCAAGTTACTTTGAACAGATTTAACTCCATATGCTATTAAAAAAAATGGAGCTACTAAATTTATAAATCCAATCATTGCAAACCAATGCCAATCTTTTGAAAATGCCTCAATTTTAATTTGTTTGTAAAAGCAAAGTAGTAAAACTGGAATTGAACCAAAAAAAACTCTTAGAAACGCAATCGTAACAGGTCCAAACGAATAGGTTGCTATTTTAATATTAAAAAAAGCTGATGCCCAAATCAATGCTAGCAACGTTAATAAACTATAATCAATTAGTTTTGGTTCTCTCATTCAATAATATCTTCTGGTGTTCCGTTTGTTATTTCAATTAACTTATTATAATTTATTTTGAAAACAGCATTTGGATGTCCAGCTGCTCCATATATATCTGGGAATCTCTCAAGACTTTTATCAATAAAGATTTTACATCGCTTCAAGTGCCCTACTGGAGACACTCCACCAATTGTATATCCAGTATTTTCTTTAACTGCCTCAGGAGATGCCATGGACACGTCTTTTTCATTAAGAATTTTTTTTAACTTATTTAATGAGCAACGCTTGTCTCCAGATACCAAGCTTAATATATAGTTGTCACCTGCCCTAAAAAGTAAACTTTTAACAATAGCACCAACATTGCAACCTAAAGCTGTAGCAGCATCATTGGCAGTTCTTGCTGTTTTGTCTAAGACGATAACATTTAAATTTTGATCGGATGTTTTAAGAGCTTTTTCTGCCCTTTTTACCGGTTCTTTATTTAGTATTGATTCCATTGAATTTATTAAATTCCTTAATTTGATTGAGTAGATACACTACTTATGTAAAAAATGCATAGGTGTTATTTATTAAATAAGCATTATTTTTTAACTTTTTTTTGCTAATTAGGCACCATCAAAATTACATAGGAGACAAAATGAGTGCAGAAAACGTTTTAAAATATATTAAAGAAAAAGAAGCAGAATTCGTAGATTTAAGATTTACTGATCCAAGAGGAAAACTTCAACATTTAACTATGGATGCATCAATAGTGGATGCCGACATGCTTAATGAAGGAGTGTTTTTTGATGGTTCATCTATTGCTGGATGGAAAGCAATTAACGAATCTGACATGATTTTAAAACCTGATACTGCAAGAATGTTCATGGATCCTTTCACGTCTCATAATACTGTAGTTTTGTTCTGTGATATTTTAGATGCAATCAAAAAAGATCCTTACGAAAGAGATCCAAGAGGAGTTGCAAAAAAAGCAGAGGAATATTTAAAAGCATCAGGTATTGGTGATAAAGCGTTTTTTGGACCTGAGCCAGAATTTTTTGTTTTTGATGATGTAAGAATTAAAAATGATATGAATGAAAGTGGATTTA
Source organism: Candidatus Pelagibacter sp. HIMB1506 (assembly GCF_052047935.1). Lineage (NCBI taxonomy): Bacteria > Pseudomonadati > Pseudomonadota > Alphaproteobacteria > Candidatus Pelagibacterales > Candidatus Pelagibacteraceae > Candidatus Pelagibacter > Candidatus Pelagibacter sp. HIMB1506. The sequence goes on from NZ_JBNAIS010000001.1 coordinate 792,977, forward strand.
AAATAGATAGTAAAGAAGGTCCATATAATTCAGGTAAAGAATATGAAAATGGAAATATGGGTCATAGACCTCAAATTAAAGGGGGTTATTTCCCTGTGCCACCTGTTGATAGTGAGCAAGATATGCGTGGTGAATATTTAAAAAACTTAAAAGAAGTTGGTATCAAAGTTGAAAAACATCACCATGAAGTTGCTCCAAGTCAACATGAACTTGGTATGTATTTTGGAACTTTAGTTGACCAAGCAGATAACGTTCAACTTTATAAGTATGTAGTTCAAATGGTGACACATTCTTTTGGAAAAACTGCAACCTTCATGCCAAAACCAGTTGCTGGTGATAATGGTTCAGGTATGCATATTCACCAATCTATTTGGAAAGGTGATACCCCTGTATTTTCTGGTGAAGCATATGCAGGACTTTCTGAAACTGCATTACACTATATTGGTGGAATTTTAAAACACGCTAAAGCAATTAATGCTTTTGCTAACTCTACAACAAATAGTTACAAAAGATTAATTCCTGGATTTGAAGCACCAGTATTATTAGCTTACTCTGCTAGAAACAGATCCGCATCATGTAGAATTCCAATTACTTTAAGTAAAAAAGGTGCAAGATGTGAAATTAGATTTCCAGATGCAGCAGGTAATCCTTACCTAACGTTCGCAGCAATGCTAATGGCTGGTATTGATGGAATTAAAAACAAAACACATCCAGGTGAGTCTTTTGATAAAGATTTATATGAATTGCCACCAGAAGAAGTAAAAGCTATACCAACTGTTTGCGGATCTTTAAGAGAAGCAATGGAAAGTTTAGATAAAGATAGAGAGTTTTTAACTCAAGGTGGTGTATTTACTGACGACCAAATCGATGCTTATATAGCTCTTAAGTTTGAGGAAATTCATAAATTTGAACACGCACCTCATCCTGTAGAGTTTGAGATGTATTACAGTAGTTAATATTTAATTACTGTCTGGTTGTTGCAATTGTATCTTTGTTAATACCTTTTTTAACAACGTAATCTTGAGTTCCGTTTGCACCGGTCTCAACTTCTTTACGTAAATCTTTAAAGAAAGTTCTTTCTTTAATTGTATCTTTTAGGTTTTTAACAAGATTTTTAAATTCAAATTTATTCATACCTAGATATATATACTAGGTATGCGTATAATGCAATACTGATATGCGTTAAATGGGAATATTCAACTTTTGCTAGATTTTAAAGGATTCCCCACAACCACATCTCTCTGTTTCGTTTGGATTATTGAATACAAATGAAGAAGATAGCTCCTCTTTTTTGTAATCCATTTCTGTTCCAAGCAAATACATAATAGCTGCAGAATCGACGAATACTTTTACACCTTTTTCCTCAATGACTTCGTCATTTGGATTTACTTCTTTGGTATACTCCATGACGTAAGACATGCCAGCACAACCTCCTGATTTAACTGAAACTCTTACACCTAAAGAGCCTTTTTCTGCATTAGACATAATTTCTTTAATTCTTTCCGCAGCATTATCACTTAATTTAATAATTGGATTCATTATAAATTTAACTCCAGTTTTGCAGCTTCTGACATCATATCTTTATTCCAAGGTGGGTCCCAAACTAATTCAAGATCAACGTCTTCAATACCCTCAACTTGCATTGCACCATCTTTAACTTCTTTAGGTAAACTTTCAGCAACAGGACAATTAGGAGTGGTCAAAGTCATTTTAATTTTTGCAAATTTATCATCCTCAACTTTTATATCATAAATTAAACCTAGTTCATAAATATTCACTGGTAACTCAGGATCGTAAATTTTTCTAATTTCTTCAATAATTTGATCTTTTTTCGACATAATTAATTTTCTGTTTTAACCTCATCAGTTTTATTATCAAAAGCTGAAACTAGTGTGTGCCAAGATAGTGTGGCACACTTTACTCTCATTGGATATTGTTTTACTCCAGATAAACACATTAGTTTTGTTTTTTCATCTTCTTTAAGATTTTCTGATTTAAGCTCAGGATTTTCTTTAATCATCCCTAAAAAATCTTCAACAATTTCTTTTGCTTCATTTTCATTTTTGCCTTTAATTAAATCAGTCATTATTGATGCAGAAGCCATAGAAATTGCACAACCACTACCTTCAAATGAAATATCTTCTACAATTCTTTGTCCATTTAATTTTAAATAGACATGAACGTTATCGCCACACAGTGGATTGTTGCCTTTGGCATCTTTATTAAAATCTTCTGTCTTACGAAGATTTCTTGGATTTTTTCCATGCTCTAAAATTATTTCTTGATATAATTCTTTTAAATTCATTTTAAGTTAAATATTTTCTTACAGTTATTTATTGCATCATTAAGTTTATCTAAATCTTCTTTAGTATTATATATTCCAACGGAAGCTCGTGCGCTCGCTGGTATATTAAGTTTGTCATGTAAAATTTGACAGCAATGATGACCAGCTCTTATTGCAACTCCGTCTTCATCTAAAATTGTTGCGATGTCATGAGGATGCACACCTTCTAAAGTGAAAGACAAAACTCCACCTTTATTTTTTGGATTTCCAATTAATTTTACTGAATTATTTTTTTTTAATAATTCTTGGCCATACTCAACTAATTCTGCTTCATGTTTCATAACATTTTCAATACCAACGCTCTCCAGAAATTTAATTGATTGATCAAAAGCAATAACTTGCGCTGTAGCCATGGTTCCAGCTTCATATTTATTAGGTAAATCACCATAGGTAATTCTATCTTTTTTAACCTCTCTAATCATTCCGCCACCACCTTGGTAAGGAGGAAGTTCATCCAGCCACTTTTTCTTACCATAAAGAACCCCTAATCCTGTAGGGCCATACATTTTATGACAAGAAATTGCATAAAAATCACAATCTAAGTCTTGCATATCTAGCTTTAAATGAGGAGCTCCTTGGCAACCATCTACGACAACTATTATTCCTTTTGAATGTGCTAAATCAGTAATTTCTTTTACTGGTAATATTGCTCCAGTCACATTTGATAAATGAGTAATTGAAATAACTTTTGTTTTAGGAGTAATTTTCTTTTCAATTTCTTCTAGTGTAATTTCTCCTTCTTCATTTATTTCTGCAAAATTAATTTTTATATTTTTAGATTTTCTTAAAAAATGCCAAGGTACATAATTTGAATGATGTTCTAATTCGGTAATTAATATTTCATCACCTTCGTTTAAATGATTTTGACCCAATGTATTAGCAACAAGGTTTAATGCTTCGGTAGCACCTTTGGTAAATACTATTTCATTTTTATCTTTAGCATTAATATATTTTTGAACTGATGTTCTAGTATTTTCATATAAATTTGTTGCAGCAACCGCAAGATAGTGAACACTTCTACCAACATTAGAAAATTGTTTGGTATAAAATTCATTAATTCTATCTACCACTACTTTTGGTTTTTGTGATGAATTTGCACTATCCAAATAAACCAAATCATTATTTTGGATTTTCTCATCAAATATTGGAAATTCTTTTTTAACTTGATCTATGTTCATACATTTATACCTGATAATTTTTTAACTAATTTTTTTACATCTTCATTAGAAATTTTTTCAATTACCTCGTTAAGAAAACCATTTGTTAATAATTTTTTTGATTCTGAATAACTGAGACCTCTAGACATTAAATAAAAAATTGAATTTTCATCAATATTTCCTGATGTAGATCCATGTGAACATTTAACATCGTCTGCATATATTTCTAATTCTGGTTTAGCATTAAATTCAACACTTTCATTTAACAATAAAGCTCTACTTAATTGGTATCCATCTGTTTTTTGTGCTTCAGGACTTACAAAAATTTTACCTTGATAAATACCTTTTGATTTATCATTCAATACACTTTTAATTAATTGATAACTTTTACAATTTTCTTTTTTATGATTAATTACAGTTTTTATTTCATGATGTTTTTCATTTTCTAAATTGATAATTCCATTTAATGCAATAGAACCATATTCGTCATCTAGATTGCAATTGATATCTTGTTTTATAAATTTTGAACCTTCTGATAAAATAAAATATTCTAAATGACTATTTTTAGATAAATTAATATCTTTGTTAAAATACTTTATATTTTCTGAAGTATTTGAGTCTAGACTGTAATTTTTTAAAATTGAATTCTCTCCAATCTTAATTTTTTGTCTAAAATTAATGAAATTTTTTTCAGAATTTTCATTTAAAAAATTAACTACACACAATGAACTGTCATCTTCTAAATTAATATCTACTCTAGAATTAATTGCAGAAGATTTTAAACCATCACTTAAATAATTAAATAAAATCAAAGGTTTTTTAACATTGTAACCTTTTTTAATAGTAATTTTCGAAACACTAGTAAGAAATGCTGAATTCAAATTTAAAAGAGTATTTTGATAAACAGTATCATCTAAGTCTAAATTCTGATCGACTAAGATTTTATCTTTGGCTTCGTGTTTAAAATCAAAATCATATAATTTTCCATCAACAAAACTTATTTTATTATGTTCAAATTCTAGTGGAAAATCTTTTTCTTCAAAAATTTTATTTTGATCAACAATAAAGTTTAAATTGTCAAAATTTTTTGAAATAATTTGATTTATATCTGAAAATTTCCAATCCTCATTTCTTTTATTTGGTAAACCTTTTTCAAAATAATTATTAAAATTTTCTTGTTTAATTTTTTTCTGACTATCAGAAAAATTATTTAAACTAATAATTTTATCAAAATTTAATTTAAGTTCATTTTGCATTAATTAAAATCCTCATAACCTACTTTTTCCAATTCTTTTGCTAATTCAAAATCACCTGATTTAATAATTTGTCCATTTTTAAGAACATGAACAAAATCAGGTTTGATATAATCTAACAATCTTTGATAATGAGTTATTATTAAAAAAGAATTGTTTTTATTTCTTAGTGAATTAACTCCTTCTGAAACTATCCTTAAAGCATCTATATCTAATCCTGAATCTGTTTCATCTAGAATTGATAATTTTGGATTTAAGATAGACATTTGTAAAATTTCATTTTTTTTCTTTTCTCCACCTGAAAATCCAACGTTAAGTTGTCGGTTTAAAATTTTTTCATCAAATTTTAGTTCTGCAGATTTTTCTTTTATTAATTTTAAAAATTCAATTGCATCTAGCTCTTTTTCACCTCTAGCTTTTTTAATTGCATTTATTGACGTTTTTAAAAAAGTATTTGTGTTAACACCTGGTATTTCCATTGGATATTGGAACGCTAAAAAAATTCCTTTATGAGCTCTTTCTTCTGTTTCTAATTCTAATAAGTTTTCTCCATCAAATGTAACTTTACCATTTATTTCGTAACCTTTTTTACCTGACAAAATATTTGATAATGTACTTTTTCCAGATCCATTTGGACCCATAATTGCATGAACTTCTCCTCGTTTAATATCTAAATTTAAACCTTTTAATATTTCTTTTTCATCAATCTTTGCTTTAAGATTTTCTATTGATAACATCTATCCAACACTCCCCTCTAAACTAATACCTACAAGTTTTTGCGCTTCTACTGCAAATTCCATTGGCAACTGCTGCAGAACTTCTTTACAAAAACCGTTTACAATTAAACTAACTGCCTCTTCTTGATTCAATCCTCTTTGATTACAGTAATATAGTTGTTCATCACTAATTTTTGATGTTGTTGCTTCATGTTCTATATTTGATTTAAGATTTTTGTTCTTGATGTAAGGAATTGTGTGAGCTCCACATTTGTTGCCCATTAATAAAGAGTCGCATTGAGTAAAGTTTCTAGAATTATCAGCTTTTGAAGATATATCTACTAATCCTCTGTACATCATATCTGATTTACCTGCTGAAATTCCTTTTGAAATTATTTTACTTTTTGTGTTTTTTCCTAAGTGTATCATTTTAGTTCCAGTGTCAGCTTTTTGATGATTATTTGTAATTGCTATAGAATAAAACTCACCTACAGAATTATCACCTTTCAAAATACAACTTGGATATTTCCAAGTAATTGCTGAACCGGTTTCTACTTGGGTCCAAGAAATTTTAGAATTTTTACCTTTGCATAATCCTCTTTTAGTAACAAAATTATATATTCCACCTTTTCCATCCTTATCTCCTGGATACCAATTTTGAACTGTTGAATATTTTATTTCTGCATCGTCAAGAGCAATTAATTCAACATTAGCTGCATGCAATTGATTTTCATCTCTCATTGGAGCTGTACATCCTTCTAGGTAGCTTACATAACTTCCTTTATCAGCTATGATTAATGTTCTTTCAAATTGTCCTGTTTCTGATGCATTGATCCTAAAGTAAGTAGACAATTCCATAGGACATTTAACATTTTCTGGAATGTATACAAATGAGCCATCAGTAAAGACTGCAGAATTAAGAGTTGCAAAAAAATGATCAGTTGTAGGAATAACCGATCCAAGATATTTTTTAACTAATTCAGGATGTTTTTGAATAGCTTCAGACATCGAGCAAAATATAATTCCTTGCTTAGTAAGTTCTTCTTTAAAAGTAGTTGCAACAGAAACAGAGTCGAAAACTGCATCTACAGCAATACCATTTAACCTTGCTTGCTCTTGAAGGGGAATTCCTAATTTTTTATATGTCTCTAATAATTTTGGATCAAGATCATCTAAACTTTTTGGTTTATCTTTCATGCTTTTGGGAGCTGAGTAGTAGTAAAGATCCTGATAATCTATTTTAGGATATTTCGGTTTCTGCCAATCAGGCTCTTTTAGTTGTTTAAATCTTTCAAAAGCTTTTAATCTAAAATCTAACATCCATTGAGGCTCTTTTTTAATATTGGAGATAAATTTTATTACATCCTCATTTAAACCCTTAGGTGCTTTTGTATTTTCTATATCTGTTGAAAAACCATATTTGTAATCTTTCAAACTATCTATTTCTTTCTGCCTACTATCCATACTATACTCTGTTCTCTTTATTATTTTTTAATAAGTCGTTTAAGCTTTTATTTTCAAAGAAAGTATTAATATGAACCTCAAGTTCATCCCATAGATTGTGTGTAATACATTTTGTAGCTTTACCGTTACAACCTTTTTTAGATTCTTTTTTACACTGAACAGTCCTAACTTTCTCATCTACTGCATTGAAAATATTTGTAAGTTTTATTTCACTAGGGTCTTTTGATAAAATGTAACCTCCTTGATTACCTCTAATACTTTTCACAATTTGATTTTTTTTAAGTTTTGAAAATATTTGTTCTAAAAAATCTAATGAAATTCCTTGTCTTAAAGAAATGTCTCTTAATGATACAGGGTTGATATTATCAAACCTTGCTAGATCAACTAATGCCATTACGGCATATCTTCCTTTTGATGTTAGTTTCATTTTTACCCTTAAAATGTGGCTTTTTTATACATACCCGACTAAAATGGTCAAGTTTATAAAGTAAAAAAAAACTACCATTTTGTCGCTCAGTTGTGATAAACGTACATTTTTTTTGAGAACAATAATCAATTGCATATATGGATAATAAAATTTTAGAAATTTTCATACCTGGACCTGCTGGTAGATTAGAAGCTAAATATTATAAAAGTAAAAAAAATACTTCTCCTATTGCATTAGTCCTACAGCCTCATCCACAGTATGGGGGAACCATGAACAATAAAGTAGTTGTAGATACATTTCATACATTCATGGAAAATGATTTTTCAGTTTGCAGAGTAAACTTCAGAGGAGTTGGAAAAAGTGATGGAGAATTTGATAATGGTCAAGGCGAACTAGCTGATGCTGCAGCAGCACTAGATTGGCTGGAAAGAGAAAATTTTGATAATTCGCAATGTTGGGTTTCAGGATTTTCTTTTGGTTCTTTGATTGCAATGCAGCTGCTTATGAGAAGACCAGAAATAAATAGATTTATAGCCATATCTCCACAACCTAATGTCTATGATTTTTCTTTTTTATCTCCATGTCCAACATCTGGGATGGTTGTTTATGGAAAAAAAGATGAGTTGGTGCCAGCAGAATATATTACTGAATTGGATAAAAGATTAAGCGCTCAAAAAGGTATCAAAGTTGAATTTCAAACTATAACAGAAGCAAATCATTTCTTTTCTAAAACTGATGACGCTTTAACAAAAACTTTGGATAAATATATAAAAAAAGAAACAGCTTTATATTAATAGTTATTTACTAGTTTGCCTCCAATGACTGGGGCATTACATCTTGTCGTACTTGGAAAAGAAATTGGTAAATTTAATTTAGATCTGATTGCTAAATAAGCAAACGCTTGGGACTCGATATAATCTCCATTCAGTTGAAAATTATCTATCACATCAAAATTATTCTTATTTAAATTTGAATTTCTAATAATTGATTCAATCAAAAATTTGTTCTTTCGACCTCCACCACAAAATAAATATTTGTTAGAATTATTTTTATTTAAAAATTTGATTCCTTCTGCAATCAAATATGCTGTAAATTCTGTAATTGTTGAACACCCGTCTTCTAAAGATAAACCTCTTGCAAAAGATATATCAAATTCTTTTACATCAAGTGATTTTGAATAAGTCTCAATTTTGAAATTATCTATTGCTTGATTTAGAATTAATTGATCAATTTTTCCAGATTTTGCAATTTTACCATCTTCATCAAACTTTAAATTTGAATTATTCCTGATCCATTCATCTATTAAACAATTACCTGGACCAATATCATAAGCAATTAAATCATTTTCTATATTATTGGAAATATCATTTATTATTGTAGCATTGGATATTCCTCCAATGTTAACAATGCAAATAGGTTGAGCTGAATTATCTTTTTCTTTATTTAAAAAATTATTAACTAATAATCTGTGGTAAATCGGTGTTAAAGGTGCTCCTTGACCATTGTTATCAATATCTGCTTGTCTAAAATCGTAAATTATAGGTTTTTTTAATAATTGAGATAACAAATTGCCATCACCTAGTTGTTTAGTAATTTTAATTTGTGGGCTATGGAAAATAGTTTGACCATGAAAACCTATAAGATCAATTTCTATTTCATTTTTTAATGCTATTTTGCTGATCTTTTCAGCATGAAAAATAGTTAAAGCTCTCTCCAAATCACTCAATTCCTTAGAATATTTTGTCAAATCTTCACTACTTTTAATTTTGTCTCTTAAGGTTGATAATTGCCTATAGAGATCAATATCGTACTCAAAGTATTGATCAAAAATTAGTTCTACCTCATCATATCCGTCAGATTTAATTATTGAAACATCGACTCCATCCATAGATGTGCCGCTCATTAAGCCCATAGCTGAAAATAATTTTTTTTTCATTGATATTATTTTTAAAAAAAATTTGTATATAGTAACTATAGTCTTATGAATAAATTTTTAAAAGAATTTAAAGATAGAGGATATTTTTATCAATGTACTAGTGAAGCTGACTTATCTAATTTATTAGATAAAGAAAAAATTAAAGCTTATATAGGATTTGATTGCACCGCTGAAAGTTTGCATGTTGGTAGTCTGTTGCAAATCATGTGTTTGAGATTGTTACAAAAAAATGGTCACCAACCAATCGTATTGCTAGGAGGTGGAACAACAAGAGTAGGTGATCCCTCAGGAAAAGATAAAACAAGAAAAATTTTAGATGAAAATGAAATTGAAAAAAATATTAAAAATATTAAAAATATTCTAAAAAAATTTCTAGATAATGATGATCCAAAAACAAAACCTATATATGTCAATAATTATACTTGGCTTAAAGATTTAAATTATATTTCTTTTCTAAGAGATATAGGAAAGCATTTTACCATCAATAGAATGCTTACATTTGATAGTGTAAAACTGAGATTAGAAAGAGAACAGTCGCTTAGTTATATGGAATTTAATTACATGATACTCCAGGCCTATGATTTTTTAGAATTAAATAAAAAAAAAAATTGTGTTCTGCAAATAGGTGGTTCCGATCAATGGGGAAACATTGTAAATGGTGTTGAACTAATTAAGAGATATTCTAATAAACAAACATATGGATTAACGACTCCATTGATTACTCTAGCTACAGGTGCAAAAATGGGAAAAACTGAAAATGGTGCTATTTGGTTAGACGAAAAATATTTATCAGCTTATGACTATTGGCAATTTTGGAGAAATGTTGATGACAGAGATGTAATGAAATTTTTAAAAATGTTTACTGATATTGATATAAGTGAAATCAATACTTTAGAAGAAAAAAATATCAATGAATTAAAAATATTATTAGCTAACAAAGCAACGGCTATGTTGCATGGAGAGGATACTGCAAAAAATTCCGAACAAGCAGCAAAAGAGGCATTTTCTGGAAATTCTTTGGGCTCTAACTTACCAAGTGTTAAAATCGAAACAACACAATTAGAAAATAAAATCAATATAATTGATTTGATAATTTTATCTAAAGCAGAAAATTCAAAAAGTGAGATAAGAAGATTGATTAAAGGTAAAGCTATTAAGATTAATGATGCTGTAGTTTCAGATGAAAAATTTATTATTAATCAGGAGCTATTTTCAGAAAATTATTTAAAGCTTTCTATAGGTAAAAAAAGGCATATTAAAATTGAATTAAGTTAGTTTCTTTTAATTTTTTCAAGAGTTCTAGTTATAAACCTTGGAGTTAATGTTTTTATTGGGTTTACTGATGTTTCAAGATCTTTTGGTGGTCCTTTTATTTTAAAACTTACTCCAAAAACACCCTCTCCTACTTTATCACCAACTAAAATTTTACCTAATAATGGAATTTTACTTATTGTTTTATTTATAGTTGTTGCTGGTACCAAAGTCCCTCTTAGACTTATCAATTTTTCTTCTTCCACATAACCACTCATTAATATTGAAATAGCTGGGCCAATTGCATAGAGCTCATCTATTGTCATTAGATTTTTCTGGTTATTGAATTTCATCTCAAACTCATCAAATCTTATTCCTTCTCCAGTTAAAATATCAGCAATTCCTTGTAGGGAAGCTAGTGTTAGAAGTTTTGTTAATGCTGGTACCTCTTTTAACTTAAAGTCATAAATTTTAAGATTTGATACTGATTTTTCATTTTTTTTTGTTGATATGAAATCCAAGTTGCCTTCATCAAATCCTTTTATAAATTTATATCTTTTCACCAATGGTTTTGCTCTAGATGAATAAAATTTAGTTATTTTTTCACCGTTATCAGTTGTTTCAATAGAAAAAATTATATTTTTATTATTTTCAAAATTTGCAGATAAATTTGCATCAACAACTTTGTTATCTTTAATCAAAATTGACCCTTGTAAATTTTTAACAAAATTAATTTCATCTATATAAATTTCATTCAGATTTAAGCCCAATTTAAAATTATTCTTAAAAATTTTATTTTCTTTTTCTTTTTTACTCTCAAGTAAATTTGTTACAATTGAATTAGCGTTTAAGAACAATCCATTTAATTTATAATGATTTTCATTTTGTCTCTGAATAATAAACTGATTTTCTTTATTTTCAGTATCAATATAATCAAATTCAATTTTATCAAACCTATCTATTAAATAATCTTTATCTAATATTAAATTATTAATCTTAATTTTATTTTCATTATCTGTGATGTTTATATTTTCAAAATTTAAATTTTTTGAACTTTTTAATGTTCCAGCAACTGCTAAATTTGTTTTTTCATTTATATTTTTCTTATAATTTAAATTTTTAATTTCAAAATCTGTTTGATTTAAAATTAACTTTAAATCAAAATTGGTTTTTTCTTTATCATTAAAAACAAAGTAATTTATTTCATCATAGTTTTTATCAATTTTTATATTTCCATTACCTGAAAGAGTTAATGAACCATTTTTATATTTAATATTGAGTTTATGATTTTGAAGGTTAAGATATTTTTTAGTAGATGGGAAAAATTGTTTTAAGAATTCTTGATTTTTTAAATCAACACTTTTTAAATTAATATCAGATATGAATTCAAAATCCTTATCATTTTTGCTGTAAAAATACTCAATATAATCAAAATCTTTATTAAGTTTTACTTTACCTTCACCTTTAATTATAAAATCTTTGTTTTTATACTTTAACTGTATTTTATGATTTTCAATATTTATTTGATCCTTTGTGAGTGGAAAATATTCCTGAATAATTTTTTGATTTTTTAATATCCCTTTTTTAATATTTAAATTAGTTTCAAATTCAATGTTATTTTGGTCTCTTTTAAAAGTGTATTCAATTTTATTTAATTTATTATCTAACTTAAATTCACCTGAACCATTAGCTAAAAGAGCTTTGTTTTCATAAATTAATTTTAATTTATGATTATCTAATAAGATTTGACTATTTTGATTTGAAAAATAATTTGGAATTAAATTATTATTATAAATAACTTTTTTAAAATTTATATCAGAGTCTATTCTTAAATTATTTAATTTAAAATTATTAGTTATTTCAAAATTGAAAATATTCTCAGAACTAAACTTAGTATTTTTTAAATTAAAGTTATTTAAATTTGAATTTAATATATTAATTAAATTATCTGATAAAACTGCCTCAGAATTTAGAATTTTACCCTCTACGTAATGATTATTATTCTTTTTGTTAACTTTTAATAATTTAGAGGAAAAATTAATTTGATCTGATGCAAATTTAATGTCTTCAAATAAATATTTGTCTTTTTCTATATTAAATAAAAAATTAATATTATTAAAATCTAATCCATTAAATAATTTAAATTTTCCATCTTTCAATAATCCTTTTATTTTGTAATCATTTTTAATTTTTCCATTTTGATCTAAGTTTAGATTTAAATCAAAAATTACATGTCCTTTTTTAATGAAAGTTTCCAAAATTAATAATTCTGGTTTATTGCTTGTGGCTCTTATAAATTTTACAAAATCTTTTAATAATATTGACTTTGTTGCTACCTCAAAATTAGAGGAAACTAATTTATTTTTAAGAATAGAATCAAGTGATACTTGAGTTTTTATGTATTCAAGTTCAAGTGGTCTATTTGCATAATAGATATTTGCGCCAATAGTTTTTGCATTTATTTTAAGATTAAAAGGATCAAGAATTAATTTTACTTTTTTTAATGATACATCCAGATTATTGTTACTTTGAACAACTGTGTCTTTTATCTGTTGATTAAATTTGTCAGTCTCTATTCCAACAATGCTTAAATAAAATATTAGTGATATTAAAAATCCTAGTAATAATAAAAAGTATTTAAAAATATTTATTTTCATTTAATTTTGTAAAGAGATTGTTCTAAAAAATCATCTAATTCTCCATCAAGAATTTTATCTGGACTTGTGCTTTCATAATTTGTTCTGTTATCTTTTACCAATCTATAAGGTTGCAAAACATATGATCTTATTTGATGCCCCCAACCAATTTCTGATTTACTGTTTTCTGTACTTTGATTCTCCTCTTCTCTTTTTTTAATTTCAAAATCATACAATCTTGCTTTTAACATATTCATACAAGTTTCTTTATTTTTATGTTGCGATCTTTCATTTTGACATTGGACTACTATTTTAGATGGAATGTGAGTAATTCTTACAGCGCTATCAGTTGTATTTACATGCTGTCCACCAGCACCACTTGATCTATAAGTATCTATTCTCAAATCTTTCTCTAAAATCTCAATATTTATATTTTCATCCACTACTGGGTAAATCCAAACACTTGCAAAACTTGTGTGCCTTCTTGCTCCTGAGTCAAATGGAGAAATTCTAACCAAACGATGAATGCCTGATTCTTTTTTCAACCAACCAAATACATAATCACCTTCAATTTTTATTGTTGCTGATTTAATACCAGCTTCATCTCCTTTGTGCTCACTAATTAAATTTGATGTAAAACTTTTTTTATCAGACCACTTCAAATACATCCTTCTCAACATATCTGCCCAATCTTGACTTTCTGTGCCTCCAGCACCTGCATGTATTTCTATATAGCAATCTAGTGAGTCTGCTTCGTCTGATAAAAAACACTTGATTTCGTTTTTTTTTACTTCTTTTTTTAAATCTTTAATATTTTGTAATGTTTCTTCCTGAACTGCCAGATTATTTTCCTCTAAAGCAAGCTCATTCAAATCATCAAAATCATTTAATTTTTGGATAGACTGATTTAAAGAATTTACTAAGTCTTCGTAGAGTTTTTTCTCTTTTATAACTTTTTTTGAATTATTTTTATCTTGCCAAAAATTGGCATCTAACATTTGAGAATTTAATTTTTCAAGTTTTGAGTAAATTTTATTGTTTTCAAAGATACTCCTTAATTCTTTGATTAATCTTATTTATTTCTTCTTTGTAATTTTGGTAATTGTTATCCATTAATAAAACTTTAATATGTTGTTTATATCCATTCTATCAAAATTTGAATAAAGAACTTTACCATCTACAACATTTTTCTTTTTAAAAACCTCAATTATAGTATTTTTTGATGTAAATTTAGCTTTTTGACCTGTTGATGTGTCCACAACCATCATTACTGTGTCTTTTGCTGCTTTAAATGGTCTAGCCTCTGACTTTTTAACAGAATTTTTTATAAAATTTTTAAATATTGGTAGAGCTGTTTTTGATCCTGTTTCAAATTTACCAAGTGGTGTCGGGCTATCCATTCCTACATAAACTCCAACTAATAAATTTGATGTAAAACCAATAAACCAAGTATCAGTATTATTATTCGTGGTTCCAGTTTTTCCTGCAATATTCAATTTTAAATCCCTTAATTTTTTTGCAGTTCCTCTTTGAACTACCCCTTCAAGAATTGATGTTATTTGATATGCAGTTTCTTCAGAAAAAATTTGTGTATATTTATTTTTTAACTCAGGATAATCATCGCTAAGATAGGATATTGCATCACAATTTACACAAGATCTTTTATCATTATTATAAATGGTGTTTCCCTCACTATCTTGTATCCTATCAATCAAAACGGGTTCAACAAGCTTTCCCCCATTGACGAAAACAGAATATGCCGATGTAAGCTGCAGCAAGGTAGTTTCAGCAGAACCTAAGGAAATTGACAAAAGTTCTTCAGGATTTTCATAAATTGAAAGTTTTTTTGAATAGTTAATAATTTTATCCAAACCTAAATTTTGAGCTATTCTAACTGTCATTAGATTTCTTGATTTCTCCAATCCAGTTCTAATTGTAGATGGACCGTAAAATTTTTTTCCATAATTTTCTGGTTTCCATAACTTTAAATCATCTCCTTGATCTAAAACTAAGGGTGCATCCAAAACTAATGATGTAGGTGTATAATTATTTTCTAAAGCAAGAGCATAAACGAATGGTTTAAATGCAGATCCTGGTTGTCTTTTTGCTTGTGTTGCTCGATTAAACTCACTTTTTTTAAAACTAAAACCACCATTAAGAGCCAAAACTCTTCCCGTATAAGGATCCATTACAACAATTCCTCCATTTATTTTTGGCAATTGTTGTAAACTATACTTTTTATCTTTTATATGTTTCAC
The DNA here is from genome assembly GCF_052047935.1 of Candidatus Pelagibacter sp. HIMB1506. Taxonomy (NCBI): domain Bacteria; kingdom Pseudomonadati; phylum Pseudomonadota; class Alphaproteobacteria; order Candidatus Pelagibacterales; family Candidatus Pelagibacteraceae; genus Candidatus Pelagibacter; species Candidatus Pelagibacter sp. HIMB1506. The sequence goes on from NZ_JBNAIS010000001.1 coordinate 808,419, forward strand.
ATAAATTATGTCACCAATTTTTAATAATTGGTTAAACTCTTTTTTTGTCCATGAAATATCTTTATATTCAATAACTCCATCATTTTCATCAATCGTTTCTACAATTGCTGAAAATTTATTTAATTTTTTTACAATTGCTAATTTCCAATTAATTGATTTTTCAAGTTTGTATTTATCTAAATCTTTGTACCAATTTGAATTGTAAGGTTTGTTAATTAGCGCTCCCCTCCAACCTTTTCTCTGATCATAGGAAATTAACCCAGATCTTAGAGAATTAGTTGCAATTTTTTGTAAATCTAAATCTATTGGAGTATTGATATTTAGACCTTGTTTATAAACTTTATCGTATGTCAAACTTTCTATGACATTTTTTCTAACGTCTTCAATATAATATTGTGCATCTTCTAAGTATATTTTTTGTTTTTTCTTTAATTTAATTTCTTGATTACTTAATTTTTCTAACCACTCAGATGTAATATAATTATTTTCATATAAATTTTTTAAAACTAAATTTCTTCTAAATTTTGCTAAATCTTTATCTTTATAAGGATTGTATTTGCTAGGCGCTTTAGGTAAAGCAGCTAATAATGCAGCTTCTGAATAATTAAGTTCTCTTATAGATTTATCAAAATATTCCAAACTTGCAGCAGCCACACCATAAGCACCACTACCAAGATAAATTTGATTTAAATAAAGTTCTAGTATTCTTTCTTTTGATAATGCTCTCTCAATTCTAAAAGCTAAAATTGCCTCTTTTATCTTTCTATTTAGGCTTACTTCATTTGTTAATAAAAAATTTTTTGCTACTTGTTGGGTAATGGTTGAGGCACCTTCTAATCTTTTAGAGGACATTATATTTGAAATATTGTTTATAACTGCTCTTAGAACTCCTTTCGCATCAACACCCGGGTGAGAGAAAAAATTTTTATCTTCTGCAGATAAAAATGAATTAATTACATTTTTTGGTATAGCATTGTACGGAACAAAAACTCTTTTTTCTTTTGAAAAATCTGCAACCAATTCTCCATTTCTTGAGTAAACTTTGCTTGAGACTGGTGGCTTATAACTCTTTAAAAATTTATAATCTGGAATATCGTTAGAGTATTTCCATAAAATACTAAATATTAAAATACCCAATAATATTAAAATAGTAGAGGAAAATAACAGAATATTTTTAAATAATTTACTCATTTTGTTTCCATTATATCTTGGAATTTGTTAAAGATAAGGCATCAGAGATAAACAAAATTTATTACTAAACAAAAAATTAATGAACTTAACAATCAACATATTATGGAAAAAAATTTATATATCGATGCATCGCATCCAAATGAAACTAGAGTTGTACTTAAATCAGGTGAAAATATTGAAGACTACGAGTACGAAGGTTTAAAAAACAATTTAATAAAAAATAATATTTATTTAGGTAAGGTAAGCAGGATTGAACCTTCGCTCCAAGCAGCTTTTGTTGACTTTGGAAGAGAAAGACATGGATTTTTATCATTTAATGATATTCAGTCAGATTATTATCAAATACCAAAAGCTGATCTTGAAAAAATAAAAGAAGAAGAAGAAAAAGCAAGGGAAGAACTTTCAAAGCAAGTTGAGGCAAAAGAAGAAGAAAATATTGCTGAGGGCAAACTTGAAATAGATGATCCAATAGAGGAAAAGGTTGAAAATTTAGAATCTGATAAAGAGGAAATAGAGATAAAAGAAAATTCAGATACAGAGGAAAAAACTGAAAAAAAACCTGAAAAAAAACCTGAAAAAAAATTCAAATTTAAAAGATACAAAATTCAAGAAGTAATCAAACCTAATCAGGTAATTCTTGTACAAGTCATCAAAGACGAGAGAGGTCAAAAAGGTGCTGCACTAAGCACATTTATTTCAATCGCAGGAAAATACATAGTGTTAATGCCAAACACACCTAAAGGTGGTGGAATTTCTAGAAAAATATTTAATCCTGCTGATAGAAAAAAAATTCGAACTATTTTAAATGAAATTGAAATTCCTAAAGAGATGGGTTTAATTGTAAGAACAGCGGGAAGCAACAAGACAAAAAATGAAATCAATAGTGACTTAACAACTCTTATTAATACTTGGGGACAGATAAAAAATAATGCAATTAACTCTATAGCTCCATCTTTGATTCATCAAGAAAGTGAAATAATTAAAAGAACTTTAAGAGATATGTACGATGATAGCACTAACCAAATTATTGTTGAAGGAAATGAAGGTTATAAAAAAGCCCAATCTTTTATGAAAACAATGATGCCATCAAGTGTAAAAAAAGTTAAAAAATATAGAGGAAGAACACCGTTATTTATTGAGGAAAATATTGAACAAAAATTAAATCAAATTTTTGACTCAGAAATTAAACTCAAATCAGGAGGATATTTAGTTATTAATCCTACAGAAGCACTTGTATCGATAGATATTAACTCTGGTAGCTCAATTAAAGGTAAAAATGTTGAGAGCACAGCTTTAGACACGAATATTGAAGCAGCAGAAGAAATTGCGAGACAAATAAAAATAAGAGATTTATCAGGATTAATAATTATAGATTTCATTGATATGCTTAGTTTTGGAAACCGACGCTTAGTAGAAAGAAAGCTTAAGGAAAAATGTAGATCTGATAGAGCAAGAATTCAAATAGGAAGAATAAGTAATTTTGGCCTTTTAGAAATGTCTCGACAAAGATTGAGAGAAAGTGCTGTTAAATGGAAGGTAACTTTAACAGACGAGTCTTTTGCTCAAAAATTATTAAAAATTGTTGAATTAAAGGCTGTAACCAATAAAGCAAAATTTGTTGAAGTAAGAGTCTGTGAAAAAATTTCAGATTTTCTAAAGGAAAACTTTGTTAATGATTTAACTTACTTTGAAAAAAAAAATAAAATGACAATTGATATCATCAGTGACAACTCTCTGATAATTCCAGAATATATTATCAACGTTCAGAACAAATCCAAAAAAACTATTGAACTTGTTGAACATTATGAAAAATTAAAAAACTTAGAAACCCAAAATAAAGAAGATAAAATTTCTCAAAAAAAAGAAGTAAAAAAAATAAAAAAGAATTATAAAAAAAAGAAATATTATAAAAAAACTAAATAATACCTTTTAATGGAGAAGAAGGGTTTCCCATTAAAGTTTTATCTATTCTTCCTGAGTTATATGATTGTCTTCCAGCAATAACAGCATTTTTAAATGCAAGAGCCATATCAAATGGTTTTTTTGCTTTCGCAATTGCAGTGTTTACCAATACTCCATCACAACCCAGCTCCATTGCAATTGTAGCATCTGAAGCCTGTCCAAGACCTGCATCAATTATCAACGGAAGTTTAGTTTGTTTCCTGATTATTTGAATATTAATTTTATTTTGTATTCCTAAACCTGATCCAATTGGTGCTGCTAGTGGCATTATCGCAGCAGCCCCAACATTTTCTAATCTTTTTGCCATTAATGGATCATCGTTACAATAAACCATAACTTTAAACCCCTCTTTAGTAAGAACTTCAGTAGATTTTAAAGTTTCAATCATATCTGGAAATAAATTTTCCTTATCTCCCAAAACTTCTAATTTAACTAATTTCCACCCACCAATTTCTCTTGCTAACCTCAAAGTTCTCAAAGCTTCTTTAGAATTAAAACAACCCGCTGTATTAGGTAAATAGGTAATCTTTTTTGGATCTATATAATCCATTAACAAAGGTTTGTTCTTATCAGAAATATTTACTCTTCTAACTGCAACAGTTACTATCTCTGCTCCTGACAATTTGATAGCTTTCGCACATTCAGACATAGTTTTATACTTTCCAGTACCAACAATTAATCTAGATTTAAATTTTTTTTTAGCAATGATGAGATTATCTTTTTTCATACTACCCTCCTCCTATAAAATGAACAATCTCAATTTTGTCGTTTTGTTTTAATTTAATTTTGTTAACATTTTTTTTATCTATTATTTCTTCATTAAGTTCAATTGCTACTTTTTTCATAGGAATTTTAAGGTGTTTTATTAAATCTGAAAGTTTATATGTTTCAGAAATTGATCTGTTTTTACCATTTACTTTGATTTTTATTTTTTTCATCGTATATAAAAGCTGAATGAATAATAAAATAATTATTATTAATGGTCCAAATCTTAATCTATTAGGTGAAAGAGAACAATCACAATATGGATCAGGTAACTATGAACAACTTAAAGAAAATTGTTTAAAAAAATCAAAAGAAGTTGGGCTAGACTGTGAATTTATCCAATCAAATTTGGAAGGAGATTTAGTAAATACAATTCAAGATGCACGTAAAACTTATGATGGAATGATTATAAATGCTGCCGCATTTACACATACTTCAGTTGCAATAAGAGATGCACTTGAATTGTTCAAGAAACCAATAATTGAAATGCATATATCAAACATATATAAAAGAGAAGAATTTAGACATAAATCACTTATTAGTGGAGTTGCTACAGGTGGGATTTTTGGATTAGGCACTGAAGGATATATTTTGGCCATAATTTCATTACAAAAGCTTTTACAAAAATGAAAATAGATAAAAACATAATCAAAGAACTTAGTAATTATTTAGATGAGTTTAATTTAACTGAAATAGAAATTACCGAAAAAGATACTAAAATTAAAGTTTCAAAAAATAACGTATCAATTAGCAATCAAACAATTCCAGCATCTGTAAACAATACAAATTTAACTGCTGCTTCCAAATCTTCTGAAAGTGTTAAATCTGGTACAGAAATTACTTCTCCAATAATTGGAACTGCTTATCATGCACCAGAACCTGGGGCAAAAAAATTTGTTGAAGTCGGTAAAAAAATTAAAAAGGGTGACACAATAATGATTGTTGAAGCAATGAAAACAATGAACCATGTACCTTCTACCCATGATGGTGTTGTAAAAGAAATTTGTGTTGATGATGGTCAGCCAGTTGAGTTTGGTCAAACAATTCTTATTTTAGAATAAATAATGTTTAAAAAAATTTTAATTGCAAACCGTGGGGAAATTGCAGTTAGAATTATAAGAGCATGTAAAGAATGGGGTATAGCAACTGTAGCAGTCCATTCAGATGTTGATAGAGAAAGCATGCATGTAAGAATGGCAGATGAAAGTGTCTGTATAGGTTCTCATCAACCAGCAAACAGTTATTTAAATATTCCTGCATTGATGTCTGCAATAGAACTGACTAATGCAGACGCTGTTCATCCAGGATACGGCTTCTTATCAGAAAATGCTAACTTTGCTAAAATTTTAGAAGAAAATAAAATTAAATTTATTGGTGCATCATCCAAACATATCGAAATGATGGGTGATAAAATTCAAGCTAAAAGAATAGCTAAAGAAAATGGTTTACCAGTTATTGAAGGATCTGAAGGTGGTGTTAGGGATATTAATGAAGCAAAAGATCTTTGTAAAAAAATTGGTTTTCCTGTTCTGATTAAAGCCTCAGGTGGAGGTGGTGGAAAAGGTATGAAAATAGTACATAAAGAGGAAGAATTTGAAACTTTGTTTTCAACAGCTAAATCAGAGGCACAAAAATACTTTGGTAATGACGAAGTATATATTGAGAAGTTCTTTCAAAATCCAAGACATATAGAAGTTCAAATACTCGCTGGAAAAAACAGAGTTGTGCATTTGCATGAAAGAGATTGCTCTGTTCAAAGAAGACATCAAAAACTTATTGAGGAAACCCCAAGTCCTGTTTTGAATGATGAAATTAGAAAAGATCTTTTTGAAAAAACTGTAAAAATGGTCTCTAAAATTGGGTACATGGGTGCAGGCACAGTTGAGTTTATCTATGAAGATGGAAAGTTTTATTTTCTGGAAATGAATACTAGAGTTCAAGTTGAACACCCTGTTACAGAAATGGTTACAGGAGTAGATATTATTAAAGAACAAATTTGGATAGCGTTTTCTGAGGAAACAGCACTACATCAAAGCGACATTAATCCAAGAGGTCATGCTATTGAATGCAGAATAAACGCTGAGGATGCCAGTAAAAATTTTCAACCTTCTCCAGGAGTTATAAGCATGTGCCACCAGCCATCTGGATTTAGAACAAGAGTAGATGGTGCTATATTCCAGGGTTATAAAGTCACTCCATATTATGACAGCATGGTTTGTAAGTTAATTTGTCATGGGCGAAACAGAACTGAAGCTATTCAAAGAATGAACCGATCTTTAGATGAATTTGTTATTGAAGGTATTACAACTACTATCCCACTTCACAAAAAATTGTTAAACCATAAAAAATTTATCAATTCAGATTTTAATGTAAGCTGGCTAGATAAAGATACTATAGTTTAATAACATTTTACTAGCCACACATCGTAAATTGGATGATCAAATGGAGTTATTGAAGGGCTTGATGAAAACATCCATCCATTAAAAACAAAAACTTCATCATTATTTTGATTCGATAAATCTCTGACTTGAATGTAAGCAGTAACTTCTGGATTATCGTCAAATTCAGAATTTTTACATTTTAAACTATGAATTGATAAGTCTTTAAATTTTAACAATTGACCATTTTTAAGTTTTAATGAAGTATTTTTAGAACTAATTTTATCTAAAATCTTAATTTCTGTAAAAGAACCCTCAAGTTGACTTTTTGAATGTGAAATAGTTGTAAATAGAAAAAAGAGGATTGGTAAGTAAAGAAAAAAACTACTCTTTCCAACTAGTATATTTTTTTTTAACACCATCTTTATTTTTATTTGGATAATACGCTTCTTTTGTTCCCGTTAGGTTTGATTGATGAGGTTTTTGCCACTCATATTTTTCAAGCTCGTGTTTTTTTTCTATTTTGTTTGGTGTAAAATGCATCCATGAATACCACTCTACAGGAATTTTTGATGCATCAATAACATCAGAATATATAACCCATCTTTTTCCTTTTTTATCTTCATAATATTTATTTCCAAACTGATCTGTACCAGCAAGTTTTCCAAAAAAAATTGTTTTTAATCTTGTGCCAAAAGTATCCTGATTCCACCAAGTGAAAATTTTTTTTAAAAGTGTCAACATGTTATTTTATTTTTTATTTCAATTAAAAATTGTAAAAATTAAATTAGACTAAAATTTGAATAAGTATATAAATTAAAAGAATCTATTTTCAAACTAATTTTAAACTGAGGTAAAATGGCAAAATATCTTGTAGAAACTTATTACACTTGTACCTTTAAAGTGAATCATTACTTAGACGATATTAATGAAACAGAACTTAAAAACCTAGAAAAAAGAGACGACGGTAAATTCGAAGTTTTAGATGTTAAGTTAGACAATAGAAAAACTAAAAGTTTAGATCCAAATAATAAAAAAGTAGTTGAAAATAAAAAAATTGAAATTGTTTCAAAAAGTACAAGTGAAAATTCTATAAGTAAAGAAACCGTCGTTCAAAACTTAAACAAATCCTCAGAAAAAGGTGGCAAAAGATTTAGTATGCCTGACAGACGAAAAGGCTATATTCAAAAAGCTACAATTGGAGATCATAAAGTTTATCTTCATACAGGTGAATATGAAGATGGAAAAATTGGAGAAATATTTATCGACACAAGTAAAGAAGGAGAACTAGTTAAGGCATTAATGAATAACTTTGCTATAGCAGTATCTTTAGGTCTTCAATACGGAGTGCCATTAGATGAATTTATAAGTGCATTCGTGGGAACAAAATTTGAACCATCAGGTAAAGTTCATGGAAATGATAGAATATTGAGCGCTACTTCTATTTTAGATTATATTTTTAGAGAACTAGCTATATCTTATCAAAATAGAGAAGATCTTGCACATACTCCCGCAATTGGTGAAAATGATGTCAATGATCAAGAAAATGATGATCAAAATCAATTATTAAAAATTGTAAAGGATATTACTAGCAAAGGATTTGTTAGAAATAATTACAAAAAAAATCTAGTTGATTTGTCTGATGTTAAAATAAGTCTTAAAGGTAAGAAATAATTTTATTTTTTATTTTTTAAAGACAAGTTTAATTCTTTTAATTGTTCTGGGTTAACTTCTGATGGAGCATTCATCATCAGATCCTGAGCATTCTGGTTCATTGGAAACATTGTTACTTCTCTTATATTCTTTTCATTAGCTAACAGCATAACAATTCTATCGATTCCTGGAGCAATACCACCATGAGGTGGAGCACCGTAACTTAATGCATTTATCATACCACTAAATTTTTCATCTACTTGCTGCTTATCATAACCAGCAATTGAGAATAACTTATACATAAGTTCAGGTTTGTGATTTCTTATAGCGCCAGAGGATAATTCAATACCATTACAAACAATATCGTATTGATAAGCCAATAGTTCTAGAGGATTTTCAAGTTCTTTTTCTGTCAAATCACCTTGTGGCATAGAAAATGGATTATGACTAAATTCAATTTTATTGGTTACTTCATCTCTTTCAAACATTGGATAATCAACTACCCAGCAAAACGCGAAAATATCTTCATCAATTAAATCTAAATCTTCTGCAATTTTATTTCTTGCCTGAGAAGTTATTTTTTCTAATTCATTTTTTTTGCCACAAGCTAGAAAAATACTGTCACCTACTTCTGCATTAGTTAAATTCATTATTTCTTGCAATGCTTCTTTGGTGAAAAATTTTCCTATAGGTCCTTTACCAGATAACTCAGTATCTTTTTCAAATGTAAAATAAGCCAAACCTGATGCTCCTTGTTCTTTGGCCCATTTATCTATATTATCGAAAAAGCTTCTTGGTTTATCCTTAGTATTTTTTGTTATAATGCATCTTACTCTTGAACCAGTTTTTACTAACTTTTTAAATATTTCAAAAGATACATCTTCTCTTGTAAATATTTCAGTAATATCATTTATTATAAGTGGATTTCTTAAATCAGGTTTATCGCTTCCATATTTTAACATTGATTCTTTGTAAGAAATTCTTGGAAACTTATCGTTTAATAATTTTTTATTCGAAAATGTTTTAAAAGTATTAACCATTAAATTTTCAACAACATTAAAAACATCTTCTTGTTCTACAAAAGACATTTCTAAATCTAGTTGATAAAATTCACCTGGACTTCTGTCTGCTCTTGCATCTTCATCCCTGAAGCAAGGGGCTATTTGAAAATACTTATCAAAACCAGATACCATAATTAGTTGTTTAAATTGTTGTGGTGCTTGAGGTAACGCATAAAACTTTCCTGGATTTAATCTACTTGGAACTAAAAAATCTCTAGCTCCCTCAGGACTAGAGGATGTTAGTATTGGTGTTTGGAATTCCAAAAAACCTAACTTAGTCATTTCATTTCTAATGTGTGAAATAACTTTTGATCTTAAGATTATATTTTCATGTATTTTTTTTCTTCTTAAATCTAAAAATCTATATTTTAACCTTATTTCCTCAGCATATTCTTGATTACTGAAAACTGGCATTGGTAATTCCTTGCAAGAACCTAGTTCTTCGTAAGTATCAATTTTTACCTCAATTTCTCCTGTGCCTATTTCTTTGTTAATTGTATCTTCAGATCTAGCTACAACCTTACCTATGATTTTAACTACAGTTTCTAATTGAGTTTTTTCTAAGTTTGTAAAATTTGTATTATCTTTATCTATAATACATTGTGTGACACCATAATTATCTCTTAAATCTATGAACAATAAGTTGCCATGATCTCGTTTTTTGTTGATCCAGCCTGAAAGAAATACTTTTTTATCAACGTCTTCTTTTCTTAATTCGTTACAAGTATGTGTTCTGTATTTACTCAATTAATCTCCTAAAGCTTCTTTAATAATTTTAAAATCGATTGGTTTTTTCCTTTTTAAACTAATTTCGTCGATCTTATATATGAATTCAGATATTTTGCCATAGGATCTATCTATTCTTTTTATAATGAAATCTATTAATTTCTTATCAATTGATATCTGACGATCAGAAAGATTTTTTAATATTAGGGCATATAATAAATCATCCTCTGGTTTATCAATCTTTGATAATATAAAATTTTTTGCTCTAGAATTTAAATCATTTAATTCAAAAGAGTAATCAACTATGGGTTTGGTTGAAGTAATAATTAAGTATTTGTTGTCTTGTTCAATATTGTTCAAAAAAGTAAATAATAACTTTTCATCAATATTTTTATCTAAATCTTCAATAATTATATTTTCATAGATTTTAATTTTTTTTAAATATTCATTACTAATATCAGCTGCGTTTATTTTAATACCCTTAAATTTATGTAAAAAAATATTGATTAAATGAGATTTTCCAGAAAATTTTTCGCCAATTAAATTTATAAAATTTTTTTCCCATTTAGGCCAACTATTCAATAATAAAAATGAAAATTCATTAGATTTTGATACATAAAAATCCTGATCTTGAAAGTTTTGTTCATAATCAAATTTTAAGATTTCTTGATTTAAAGATTTCATTCTAATACCCAAATTTTATTTTTGATTTCAAAAAAATAATCATAATCTTTCATCAAATTTAAGAACTGATCTCGGGTACCATTAAATATTACTTTATAAATGTTTTTTTTATTATCAAATTTAAATATATTGAATTTATTAACCAATTCTATATTAGAAAGTATTTCTTCAAACTGATCGATTTTAATTATATTGCTATTATCAACTGATATAGTCAAATCCAATTTAATTGATGTGTTGATTATGTTTTTTAATTTCCAATAATCTTCAAAAACTGTTTTTTGTTTATCTATGAATTTTTTTAAATCTTCTAAATTTTCTAAATTGACATTTTTGAATTTAAAATTTTTTACATGTTGGCTGTTGTTAAATACTATTTGATTAAGTACTCGAATTTCTTGATTTTTTTTAAAAACAATCATTATAATAAAATCTTCAAAATTATATTTTTTTGAAATTTCTCTAAAATCAAAATCTTCTAAATTGTTAATATTTTTTTTAATTAAATTATAATCATCGATATCCTCGTTTGGTAAAATGTAATTTAGTTGATGGTGTTTTTCTTTTTTAAAATTCCAATTTTTAAATAATTGACTTTCAGAGAAAAGAAATATTTCATTTTTTTCTTCATCCACCTCTATTGGAAAAAAAATTAAATCTTTTTGAATAATAGATGAGGGAAATACATTTTTTTTTTCTAATAATTCAAAAAAACTTTTTTTATTAAATTCTACATTTAAGGTAAGATTATATATTTCATCAATAAAACTTTCTTGAACAATCGAAAATGTTTCAACTAAACTTTTAATTTCTTTGGTTGATGAATTTTGAAGTTTTTTTTGATCCTTGCTTTGAGCAATCGTAAAAATAAGTTCCCCATATGCTTCAACAAAACCTCGATTTATTATCTTATTTTTGTCAAATGAGGCATTAAATGGAGATGAAATTTCAATTTCTTTTATAGAAAATGTTTTTGCAACACTATTTTCTGTGGAAAAAAAAATATTTAATAAAGCAAGAAATAGAAAAAGATTATATAAATTCTTCTGTTTAATTAATTTTGAAAAACACCTCATATAATATTGTAATGAATAATAAAAATTTTACCTATAAAAAAAGTGGTGTTAACATTAAAGCCGCTGATAAGTTTGTAAATTTCATTTCATCAGTATCATCAAAAAAAAGGGGCAAAAAAAAGTTTTCTAATATTGGGGGCTTTGGTTCTATTTCAAATATCCCAAGCAACATAAGGCAACCTCAAATAGTTGCTTGCACAGATGGTGTTGGTACTAAAATTGAAATAGCTAATTCTTTAAATAAATTTGACACAATTGGTATTGATCTTGTAGCAATGAGTGTGAACGATTTAATTGTTCAAGGTGCAAAACCGTTGCTTTTTTTAGATTACATTTCAATAAACAAGATTGATTTAATTAAACTTAAATCAATTATTAAAGGAATAGTTAAGGGCTGTAAACTATCAGATTGTGAACTTGTGGGTGGAGAAACAGCAGAGATGCCTGGCACTTATTCAAAAGGTAAATTTGATATAGCTGGTTTTGCTGTTGGTATTGTTGGTAAAAATAAAATCTTAAATAAAAATAAAATCAAAAAAAATAATTTAATATTAGCAATTCCATCTAGCGGATTACATTCAAATGGGTTCTCACTTGTAAGGTATTTAATAAATAAAAAAAAAATTAATATAAATAAAAATAAATTTTTAAAATCAGAACTTTTGAAACCAACAAAAATATATGTGAAAGAAATAATCAATATAATTTCAAAAAATCTTATTAATGGTTGTGCAAATATTACAGGTGGAGGACTTGCAGATAATATCAAAAGAGTTATTCCTGATAACATGGTAGCAGATATTGATTTAAACAAAATTAAAACTTTAAAAATATTTAATTGGCTTAAAAAAAATGGAATACCTGAAAATGAAATGTTAAAAACATTTAATTGTGGTGTTGGTTTTTGTTTAATTATCAACAAAAAAAACTTGAACAAAATTCAAAGTTACTTTCCTAAAAATTATAAACCATATGTAATTGGAAAAATTATAAGTGGTAAAAATAAAGTAAAATTAAATGGTTCAATCGACTGGAACAAGTAAAATAAAAACTGCAGTATTTATCTCTGGAACAGGCAGTAATTTAAAATCACTTATTAAGTTTTCTAAATTAAACAAATCACCTGTTTCTATTAAACTTATTATCACAAATAATAAATTAGCTAAAGGTTTGAAGTATGGAGACATTTTTAAAATTAAAAAAAAAATAATTAATTTTAAAAATAAAGAAATTGCTGAAAAAAAGATACTTAATGATCTTAAAAAAAATAAAATTGAATTAGTTTGCTTAGCAGGATTTATGAAAATCCTTTCAAAAAATTTTATTAAAAATTTTAATGGTAAAATTTTAAATATTCACCCCTCCCTGTTACCAAAATATAAAGGTTTAAATACTCATCAAAGAGCTATAGAAAATAAAGATAAATACTCGGGATGTACTGTACATTTTGTAAATGAAAAGCTAGATTCTGGAAAAATAATTCTTCAAAAGAAGGTTAATATTTTAAAAAAAGATACCCAAGTTAGTCTTGCTAAAAAAATTTTAGCTCAAGAGCATAAATTATATCCAAAAGCTATTTTGAAAATCTTTAATCTTTAAAAAAGAAATCGATTTCAATTTTGGCGTTTTCAACACTGTCGGATCCATGAACAGAGTTTTTATCAATTGAAATCCCATATTTCTTTCTAATTGTGCCTTCTTCAGCATCTTTAGGGTTTGTTGCACCCATCAATTCTCTATTTCCTAACACCGCATTTTCTTTTTCAAGCACCATTACTACTATAGGACCTGAAGATAGGTATTCACATAAATCATTGTAAAATGGCTTTGTTTCATGAACTTTATAAAAATTCTCAGCTTCAGTTTTTTCTATTTGAATTTTCTTTTCTTTTAAAATCGAAAAACCGTTATTTTTAAACATTTCTTTAATTTCATTCTCGAGATTTCTTTCAACAGCATCTGGTTTAATAATTGATAATGTTTGTTCAATATTACTCATATTTGTCCTCTATTAGTTTATTTAATAATCTTACTCCATAACCAGTGGCTCCACCTGAATTTAACGCACCTCCATATTTAGAGAAAGCCATACCAGCAATATCTAAATGAGCCCATGGTGTTTTTTTTAATATAAATCTTTGTAAAAATTGAGCAGCAGTTGTTGATCCTGCTCCACCTACATAATTGATATTTTGCATATCAGCATTTTTTGAATCAATTAATTTATCAAAATTTTTATTTAAAGGCATTCTCCAAACTTTTTCTTCAACCTTTTCACCTGCTTCTATTAAATGTTGAGATAATTTATCATCATTTGAAAATAAACCTGCGTACTCAGATCCAAGTGATACAATAATTGCGCCAGTCAAAGTTGCAAGATCAATAATAAATCTAGGTTTAAATTTTTCCTCTGTATACGTAAGTGCGTCTGCAAGAACTAGTCTACCTTCAGCATCAGTATTTAGTATTTCAACAGTTTTTCCACTGTAAGATTTAACTATATCTCCTGGTCTTTGAGCATTTCCACCTGGCATATTTTCTACCAATCCCACTACACCAACAGCATTAACTTTTGCTTTTCTAAGAGCTAAACTTTTCATCAACCCAACAACAACCGCAGAACCGGCCATATCATATGTCATATCTTCCATAAATTTTGCTGGCTTAAGTGAAATTCCTCCAGTATCAAAGCAAACACCTTTTCCAACAAACGCTAACGGTTTAGAATTATCTTTTAAGCCTTTCCATTCCATTGTTACTAGGTAAGATCCTCTTATGCTTCCTTGGCCAACACCAAGTAAAGTATTCATACCTAATTTCTTTAATCTTTTTTCATCATAAACCGTTATTTTTAAGCCATATTTTTTCAAAGCTTTAATTCTTTTGGCATATTCATCAGGATGCAAAACATTTCCAGGTTCTGAAACTAAATCTCTGGTCAAGAAAGTTCCTGCTTCTATTGATTTAAATTTAATTTGGTCTTTTAAAGATGGAATGTTTTTTCCTAATACATTAATTGATATATTTTTTTTATTCTTTTTTGTTATGTATTTTTCAAACACGTAAGATTTTAATTTAAATCCATGTAAGAAATAACCTAAAAAATTTTTTAACTTTGAAGGTATAATGTCAGAATTAATTGCAAATTCTTCTTGTTTAAATTCTTTTAGATAATTAAAGAATTCTCCACCTAAATTCTCAACTTGATAAGATTTAATATTTGTTTTTATTGAAATTAAAAAAATTTTTTTTTTTGAATTTAAATCAAAACTTATTATCTTTTTTGATAAATTGCGTGAATTTAATATATCAAAAATAAATCTATTCTCAGTTTCTGTAAAATTTTTCTTTAAACTTGATAAATTGTATTTTTCATCAACAAAAAATATCAAATGACTAAATTTTGTTTTAGATAAATTATTTCTATAACTGATATTTAATGTCATAAATTTTCAATACACTCTATGCGAGATGGATGCTATATAAGTGTAAAAATAGCATATTTCAATGAAAAAAGTAATTTATAGGAATTTTTTAAAAGATTGTTTAATTTTTTTTACGATAGCTTTAATTAGTGGGAGTACAATAATTTGGGTTTTTCAAGCTGTTAATTATTTAGATATTATTATAGATGATGGAAGAAATTATCTAGTATACCTTCAATACTCCTTACTAAATTTTCCAAAAATACTAACAAGAATATTTCCTTTTGCATTCTTTTTTAGCTTTTCCTATGTGATTTCTAAGTACGAAATTAAGAATGAACTTATAATATTTTGGAATAATGGAGTAAAAAAAATTAATTTTATAAATTATTTTTTTATTGTTTCAATTTTTTTACTTTTAATTCAAATAATTTTAACAACTATAATTGTCCCAAAATCACAAAATTTAGCTAGAAACCTTATGAGAACTTCTGAATTTAATTTCGTTGAAAATTTTATTAAAGTAAAGAAATTCAATGCTACAATAAATAATTTAACAATTTATTCAGAAGATAAAGATAACAATGAAAGTTATAAAAACATTTATATAAAAAGAAAAATAAATGATAAAGATTTCCAGATAATTTTTGCGAAAAAAGGTGAATTTAAAACTAATTCAAATAATCCTACTCTTTTGTTATATGAGGGTGAAAATATAAATATATCAAATGAAAACATAACAAATTTTTCATTTGAAAAATCAGAGTTTAATTTATCTCCCTTTTCAAGTAACACAATTTTAGTAAAAAAAACCCAAGAACATTTTACAGAAGAGTTAATAGAGTGTGCTATAAATTTAATAAACAAGACTAATTTAGAAAAAATTATTAAAAAAGTTAGGAACTGTGAAGTAAAAAATTTAAACAATATTCTTTCTGAACTTTACAAAAGATTAGTGATACCTCTTTATTTACCAGCTTTGATGTTAACGCTTCTTTTACTTATAGTTTACTCTAAAGAAAAAATTAATTATTCAAAAAAGAGAGTGTTAGTTTTTTTAATTGGATTTTTCATAATTATTTTCTCTGAAACTACATTGAGATTTGTAAAAGATTCCAATGCTAGAAATTTTTTGATAATTTTGTTACCAATAATTTTAAGTATCACATACTATTTTTATTATTTATCCATTTTAAAAAAAAATTAAATGAAAACTTATATAAAATTTTTATCCCAATATTTTTTGAGCTCTTTTTTTTACGTACTATTAATTATTTTTAGTTTAGTATTTATTGTAAACTTATTAAGTGAACTAGAATTTTTTAAAAATATTGACGTAGGAGTTTTTTTTACTATTTACTTATCTTTTTTAAATTCCCCAGCAGTAATATTTGAAATTTTTCCATTTATATTTTTAATTTCTACACAATTGTTTTTTATTAAACTTTTTAATAATGATGAAATAAAAATTTTTAAATATACTGGATTTAAAAATTCGAAAATATTAATAATTATTAGTTTTGTTTCACTGATATTAAGTATGATAATTGTAAGTGTATTTTATACTACCTCATCTAACCTGAAAAAATTATACTTAGAAACGAAATCAAATTATACAAAAGATGGAAAATACCTTGCGGTTATAAATCAAAATGGACTTTGGATAAGAGACAAAATTGATAATAAAATCCTTTTAGTAAATTCATCTAAAATAGATAAAAATTTTTTAATAGACAATATAATCACAGAATTTACATCTAATTATGAAATAATTAGAAATATTAAGAGTGATAAAATTAATATAATAGAAAATAATTGGGTTATATATAATCCTGAAATATTAGTAAGAAATACAATTGAAACTAAAAATCAGATTAATTTATATTCAAATTTTAATTCTAAAAGAATTAATAGTTTATTTTCAAATCTTTCATCATTATCATTTTTAAAACTCCTAGAGTTAAAAAAAAATTACATTCTATTAAACTACTCTACCATTGAAATAAATATACAGATTCAAAAAATACTTTCTTATCCATTGTACTTAATTTTAATGACTTTATTTTCAGGAGCTCTTATGTTTAGGGTTAAAAGTTACAAAAGTAATACTTTCAAAATTTCAATTGGTTTATTTTTGTGTGTTATAATTTACTATTTTAATAATTTATTTAATGCACTTGGAACAACTGAAAAAATAAATTATATATTATCGATCTGGATCCCTTTGATTATTTTATCCTTTGTAACTATTATTATGTTAGTTAGAATAAATGAAAAATAAAAGACTATTATATTTTGTCATCTTTTTTTTGATTTTAATAAAATCAAATATTTCATATTCTAATGAAAATTTTAAATTTAATGTTTCAGAAATCGAAATTACTCAAAATGGTAATCTTTTTAAAGGATATGATGGAGGGGAGGTTTTAACAAATAATGGTATTTCAATTAAAGCAGAAAAATTTGAGTATAACAAAGTTGCAAATATTTTGTATGCAGCTGGTAATATTAAAATAGAAGACACAAAAAATAATTTAGTTATTTATGCTGATAATATTTTATATTCAAAAAACCAAGAAACTATATCCGCTGATGGAAAAATTTTAGCTATTGATAGAAATAACAATGTTAAAGTTAAATCAAAAAAATTTTCATATTTTAAAACTAAAAATAAATTTACTGCAAAACAAAATGTAGACATTGAAGATAATATTAAAAAAATTAATTTAAAAGCGGAAGAAGTTACTTATTTTAGAGATCAAGAGAAATTTACTGCAAAACAAAATGTAGACATTGAAGATAATATTAAAAAAATTAATTTAAAAGCGGAAGAAGTTACTTATTTTAGAGATCAAGAGAAATTTACTGCAAAACAAAATATAGAATTAAATGATTATAGAAGAGATATTAATATTAATTCAGATAATATCGTATACATCAAAGGAGTAAAATTTTACACAAAAGGCAAAACTATCTCGAATTTTCAATCAAAATATAAATTTGAGACAAATGATGCTTACTTTTCAGAAAAAGAAATGAAATTTACATCATCGCAAAAAACAAAAATATTTGATGATAACAATACTTTGTATGAACTTGATAATTTTGAATATCTTTTAGATAAAGAATTTTTAAAAGGTAATAATATTTATGTTATGGAAAATTATAATTTACCTGATAGGGAAAAAAATAGATATTTTTTTGCTAATGGTTTTTTTGATTTTAAAAACAAACAATTCATAACTGGTGATACAAAAATAATCCTAAAAAGTAATACCTTTGATAGAATAGACAACGACCCAAGATTATATGGGATATCATCATCACAGAAAAATAATATTACCAAAGTCAATAAGGCAGTTTTCACAAGTTGTAAAAAAAATGATAATTGTCCTCCTTGGAGATTAGAATCCTCAGAAATTAAACATGACAAAAATAAAAAACAGATTTTATATAAGGATACAGTATTGAAAGTTTATGATTTACCAATTTTTTATTTTCCAAAATTTTTTCATCCTGATCCAACTGTAAAAAGGCAATCTGGTTTTTTAACACCTAGGTTAAATAATTCTAATGTGCTTGGATCTTCTCTAAAAATTCCTTATTTCCAGGTTATTTCTGAAAATAAAGACTTCACTTTTACTCCATCAGTATTTTCTAAAAATATAATCATGATACAAAATGAATTTAGACAAGCTAATAAAAATTCAAACTTTATTGCAGATTTTGGTATAACTAATGGATATAAGTCTTCCATTGCAAATAAAAAAAAAAATATAAACCATATTTTTCTTGAATATAAAAAAAATTTAGATTTTCAAAACTTTCTCAAAAGTGATCTGGATTTATTTATAGAAAAAACAAATAAAGATACTTATTTAAAAATATTCTCTGATAATCTTCAAGAAAGTAAAATTAAACCTAATAGTTTTGATGTTTTGCAATCAGGATTTAACGTTGTTTTGGAACATGAAAAATATTCTTTATCTTCAGGAGCTGATATTTATGAAGATTTAAAAAAACCACTTTCTGACAGGTATCAATATGTTCTGCCATATTATAAATTCTCCTCTAGTCCTATTCTTACAAAATATGGTTCATATGATTTTAAATCTAGTGGAAATAATATACTTGATAATACAAATAATTTAAAAACTAGAGTGATTAATGATATTGGTTTTAGTGTAAATGACAATATTTTTGAAAATTTAGGTATAAAAAATAATATAAATTTCTATTTTAAAAATTTAAATAGTGTTGGGAAAAATGTAAGCAATTATAAGTCAAGTCCTCAAATAGAATTTCAATCATTGACAGAATTTAAGTCTGAACTTCCGTTAATTAGAAAAAATAAAAATATTGATGAAACTTTAATTCCTAGATTATCTTTAAGAGTAAATCCAAGTGATATGAAAGATTATTCCAGTAGCGAGAGAAGAATAAATACTGACAATATTTTCAATATAAATAGACTGGGTATAGACGATAGTTTCGAGTCAGGAAATTCGATTACAGTTGGAGTAGATTATCTTAAAAAAGACAATAAAACAAATGATGATAAATCTCTTGAAATCAAATTAGCATCTGTTTTTAGAGATGATAAAGAAAATAATATACCTGAATTATCCTCGATAAATAACAAAAGCTCAAATATATTTGGATCACTCGAATATAAATATTCGAAAAATATAATCCTAGATTATGAGTTTGCAATGGATAATAAAGTTGAGGAATTTAAATACAATTCAATAGGTTTAGATTTATCTTTAAACAATTTTATTACTGAGTTTAATTTTATAGAAGAAAACTCAATTATTGGAGATACAAATATAATTGAAAATAAAACTAGTTATAACTTTAATAAAGAAAATTCATTATTTTTTAAAACTAGGAGAAATAGAGAAATTAACTTAACAGAATATTACAATTTAGTATATGAGTATAAAAACGATTGTTTAACTGCTGGAATTAAATTTAATAAAACTTATTATAATGACAGGGATTTAAAACCTAGTGAAAATTTAATGTTTACAATAAGTTTTTATCCAATAACAACTTTTGAACAGTCACTAGATTAATTTAAATAAGCATCAAATGTTTTTAAAAAAAATACCTTTTCAGTATATAATTTTAATTATTTTCTCAATTTTATTAACAAAATCTTTTGCCATTGAAAACAAGATTGTAGTTAAAGTTAATAATAAAATAATAACATATCTAGATATAATTAATGAAAAGAGATATCTGAAAGCTTTAAATCCAAATTTAAATAATCTTGAAGAAAATAAAGTTTATGAAATAGCTAAAAATTCTTTAGTAAGAGAAAAAATTAAAGAGATTGAAATCTTAAAATATAAAAAAATTGAAATCAATCAGGATTATTTAGAAAATATAATTGGACAAGTTTATAAAAAAATTGGATTTAATAATAAAACAGACTTTATAAAATATTTGACCAACCTAAATATTAATATTTCATTAGTTGAGAAAAAACTATCAAATGAAGCAATATGGAACAGTTTAATATATGAAAGATTTAATTCACAATTAAAAATAAACAATGAAGAAATTGAAAAAAATGTAAAAAATTTAAAAAATACCTCAAAATCTTATTTGCTATCAGAAATTCTTTTTAGTATTGAAAATAAAAATCAAAAAGAAAAATATATTCAAAAAATTACTCAAAGTATAAATGAAAATGGTTTTGGAAACACGGCTTTAATTTTTAGTATATCAGACAGTGCTAATACAGGGGGAAAATTAGGTTGGGTAAATGAGAATAACATAAGTAAAAAAATTTTAAATGAATTGAATAAAATAAAAAGAAATCAATATACAAATCCAATACTAATTCCGGGTGGTTATTTAATTTTATACATTGAAGATATTAAAACAATAGAGAAAAAAATAGATTTTGAAAAAGAGATATTAGCTAGAAAAAGAAATTTACAAACACAACAATTAAATCAATTTTCTAATATTTTTTTTAATAAAATAAGAAAAAATGCAATTATCAATGAAAAATAAACCTATAATAATAGTTGGTGGTGAGCCAAAAAGTATATTTTTAGAAATTTTTTTTAAAGCATTAAAAATTAAAAAATATAAATCACCTATAATTTTAATATCATCACTTAAATTAATTCAAAATCAAATGAAAATTTTAAATATAAAAAAAAATATAAACGTAATTAATTTTAATAATTTGAGTAATATAAAAAAAAATAAAAATTTTATTAACTTGATAAATATAGAATATAAAAAAAGAAAAAATCAAAAAAATATTGCTAATAGTTTTATTGAGAACTCTTTCAAAAAAGGTTTTGAACTTCTTTCTTATTTAAAGACTTACAAGCTGATAAATGGCCCTATTTCCAAAAAAGAATTTTTAAAAAAAAAATTTCCTGGAATTACTGAATATTTAGCAAAAAAAAGTAAAATTAAACAAATTGCTATGCTGATTTATAATGAAAATTTATCTGTTTGTCCTTTAACTACTCATGTACCGCTTAAAGAAGTCACGAAAAAAATCACAGAAGAAAATATCAAGGAAAAGGTTTACTTAATTACAGAATTTTATAAAAAATATAGAAAAATTAGTCCAAAAATAGCTGTGGTTGGTTTAAATCCCCATTGTGAAACCATAGATAAATTCAGTGAAGATGAAAATATTATTTTACCAACTATAAATAAATTAAAAAAAAAAGGATTTAAGATTTCTGGCCCATATTCAGCTGATACCATTTTTTTGAAACAAAACAGAACAAAATATGATGTAATTTTAGGAATGTATCATGATCAGGTACTAACACCTATTAAAACAATTTATGAATATGATGCAATAAATATAACGTTAGGTTTACCATATATTAGAATTTCTCCTGATCATGGTCCTAATAAACAAATGTTTGGTAAAAATTTATCCAATCCATTAAGTTTAATTAAAGCAATTTCATTTCTAGATAAAGTTTGATTAAAGCAAAAAAAAGTTTAGGTCAAAATTTCTTAATTGATGATAGTGTTTTAAAAACAATTGTTAATCATATTGAAATTAATAATAAAATTGTATTAGAAATTGGTCCAGGAACTGGCAATTTAACAAAATACATTTTAAATAAAACTCCCAAGAAAACTTTTGTAATTGAAAAAGATGATGAGCTAGCTAAAAAACTCAAAATCAAGTACCCAAATCTTTTAAATATTATAAATAAAGATGTATTAGATGTGGATGAAAATTCTTTATTCGATGAAAAAGTAGTTGTTTTTGGTAATCTACCTTACAATATCTCTACTGAAATATTAAGTAAGTGGATAGTAAATTTAGGAGATAATTTATGGTTCGAGGCATTAGTTTTAATGTTTCAAAAAGAAGTTGCAGATAGAATTATTGCTAATTTTAATAGCTCCAAATATGGTAGGCTGTCAGTTTTAACTAGCTGGAAGTTGAATGTAATTAAAATCATGGATATTAAACCAAGTTCATTTAAACCAAAACCAAAAATAGATAGCTCTTTAATTTTTTTTACTCCCAAAAAAGATTTTTATAAAATTAAAGATCCTAAAAATTTAGAAAAAATTACAAGAATATTTTTCAACAATAGAAGAAAAATGATTAAAAAACCATATAATCAAATTTTTAATGGTGACCTTAGGGTATTAGATAAACTCAAACTAGATCTAAAATTAAGACCTCAAAATTTAAGTCCCAAAACTTATCTTAAGTTAACACAAGAATACGAAAAATTAATTAGTTAGTTTTTCCACATGATCTCTTATAAATTTTACATCGTAATCTTTTGAACCATTATTTGTCTCTGCTTCAATTAAATTCTCAATTTTTTCAAAGCACTTTTTAATATCATCGTTAATCACAACATAATCATAGTTTATCCAATGCAAAACATCTCTTTCGAATTGCTTCATCCTCTCCTCAGCAATTAATTTATCTTTCATATCTCTGTTGGAGAGTCTCTTGAACAAAACCTCTTTGCTTGGTGGAAGAATAAAGAAGGTAATTAATTTATAATCTAATTTTTTATTTTTTATTTGATCAGCGCCTTGCCAATCAATATCAAATAAAACATTTTTACCTGCATTTAAATTATTTATTACTGGTGTTCTTGTAGTGCCGTACAAATTGTTAAATACTTTTGCGTACTCAAGAAATTCTTCATTTTTTATCAACCTTTTAAACTCTTCATTATCAATAAAGAAATAATCTTTATTATGCACCTCACCAGGCCTTGGGTCTCTTGTGGTGTGTGAAATAGATGTAACAAAGTTGTCTTTTTTAGACAATAAGTTTACAAGAGTTGTCTTTCCTGCTCCAGATGGAGAGGAAAGTATAATCATAACCCCATCATTTTTTGAGGGCATTAAAATTTCTAGTTAGCTTTTCCTTCGATAAACTTAACTGCATCACCTACAGTTAAAATTTTCTCAGCCTCGCTGTCTGAAATTTCAGATCCAAATTCTTCTTCAAAAGCCATCACTAACTCAACCGTATCTAAACTGTCAGCTCCTAAATCATCTATAAAACTTGATTCTTCAGTTACTTTAGCCTCATCGATACCCAAGTGATCTGCTACAATTTTTTTTACTTTGCTTGAAACGTCTTCTGACATATTGATCCTTTTTGTTATAATTCGTTATTAGTTTAAAAAGCTGTTTTGTCAAGCCATATACATGCCACCGTTAATGTGCAAGGTTTCACCATTTATGTAGCTAGATTGGTCTGAACACAAAAAACCTACAGCATTTGCAATATCATCAGGCTCTCCAAGACGAGCTGAAGGTATTTTTGATATGATTGTTTCTTTAAACTTTTCATCTATCTTATCTGTCATTGCAGTTTTAATGAATCCAGGTGAGATACAATTAACATTAATATTTTTCTTAGCATATTCAATTGCTAAACTTTTTGACATTGCTACTATTCCTGCTTTTGACGCAGTATAGTTAGCTTGACCTAAATTTCCTGTATGTCCTACGACAGAGGTTATATTAACTATTTTTCCAGATTTATTTTTTAACATTTTTTTTATAGCAAATTTACTCATCAAAAATGTTGAAGTTAAATTTATATCAATAACTCTTTTCCATTCATCCAAACTCATTCGAATAGCTAAATTATCTTGAGTTATGCCCGCATTATTTACAATACAATCTAAACTACCACCTAATTCTTTTGTTGCATTTTCAATAAATTCTTCAATTTTTTCACTTTGAGATATATCAAACTTTAAAATATTTATTTTTTCGAATTCATTTTTTAATTCTTCAAGTTTTTCAATTCTTGTTCCTGAAGCTAAAATATTAGCACCGCTTTCATATAATTTTTTTACAATAGAATTACCTATTCCTCCAGATGCGCCTGTAACAATTATATTTTTATCTTTTAAATCATTCATATTTTTAAATTTTCAATATCCTCTTGACTGTTTATTGTGTTAATTTTAACTTCTCTGTTAATTCTCTTTACTAAACCTGACAAAACTTTACCAGGTCCAATTTCTATAAAATGATCTATATCATTATTTATCATGTTTAATACACTTTCTCTCCATCTTACTCTATTTTCAATTTGTTTTATTAAAAGTGATTTTAAATCTTCAGAAGTTGAAATGGCTTCAGCTGTTACATTTGATATCAACTTATTACTTCCGTCAGAAAATGAAATCTTGTTTAATTCTTCTGTCATAATTTCTGTTGCCTTACTCATAAGGCTACAGTGAAAGGGAGCGCTAACTGGAAGTTTTATATTTTTAATTGAATTTTCTTTTAATATTTCAGTTAACTTTTCTAAATCTTGAGTCTTTCCACTTAAAACTATTTGCCCTTCTGAATTATCATTTGCTATTTGTACCAAAAATTTGGTCTTATTATCTTTTAATATTTTTTCTATTACTTCAACAGTTGATCCAAGCACTGCAACCATGCCACCCTCACCCTTTGGTACGGAATTTTGCATAGCATCGCCTCTGATTCTTAAAATTTTTAATGTTTCTGGAAAGTTTAAATATCCAGCACAAGATAAAGCAGAATATTCACCTAAAGAATGCCCTGCAAAATATTTTGCTTTATTTAAATCAATATTAAATTCTTTTTTAATAACATTAAATATAGAATAGCTTATTAAAAAAATTGCTGGTTGAGTATTTGCTGTCAAATCAAGCTCTTCTTTAGGTCCTTCTAATATTAGCTTTGAAATTGAATAATTTAATGTCTCGTCTGCCTCTTTAAATAGACTTTTCACAAGCTCAAATTTGTCATAAAACTCTTTTCCCATTCCAACTAATTGAGATCCTTGACCTGGAAATATTACTGAAAACATATAAAAATATTACTAATTTTGTGTTTTTATCTATTGTAATTGAACTTTTATAATAGTATATCCTCACTTTTTATTAAAGAACATAAATGAACTTATACGAACATACTATAATAGCCAGACAAGATACATCTCCGAGCGAGTTAAAACAGTTAACTGAAAAATATTCAAAAATTGTTGAAAAAAATGAAGGTGAAGTTGTAAAAACCGAAAACTGGGGCCTTCTAAACCTTTCTTATCTAATTAAGAAAAATAAAAAAGGGAGCTACATACACTTTAAAATCAAAGGTAAAGGTAAAGTAGTTGAAGAGTTAGAAAAAAACGAAGCTATTGATAAAAAATTATTAAGATATCTAACTGTTAGAGTAAAAGAATTTGATTTAGACACTAACTACTTTGGAAAAAAAGAAGAAAGTGAAAACAAAGAAAGTACCAGAAACTAATGCCAAAAAGACAAAGTGGAAATAAAAAAGGAAAGCAAAGTAACTTTGCTAAGTTAAGTATTTTTCAACCAAATAAATATAAATTTAAAAAAACTTGCCCACTTTCAGTAAAAGGTGCACCTAAGGTCGATTATAAAAATATTAAACTATTGAAAAGATATGTTTCTGAAAATGGTAAGATTTTACCATCAAGAATTACAAACGTTTCTCAAAAAAAACAAAGAGAATTATCTTTATCAATTAAAAGAGCAAGAAACCTAGCTTTAATATAATGAAAGTTATTTTATTAGAAAACGTTAAAAGAATTGGATCTATAGGTGAAGTGATAGATGTGAAGAGAGGTTTTGCTAGAAATTTTTTAATTGCAAACAAAAAAGCTCTTTATGCATCTAAAGAAAACATCAAAGAAGTTGAAAAAATAAAAGCTGATTTATCTAAGAAAGATAATGAGAGAAAACAAGAAGCTACTAATATTGCAGAACAAATAAATAATAAAGAATACTCAGTTCAGAAATTAAGTACTGAAAACAATGAACTTTATGGTTCAGTGAAACCAACTGAAATTTCAAAACTTATTCAAGAAGAAAATAAAGTTGAAATTAAACCTTCGATGATACAACCAGTCGAAGAAATTAAATCTTTAGGAAAATTCAAAGTTAGAATTTCTTTACACTCTGAAGTTGATGCTGAAATAGTAGTTAACGTTACATCGGCAGATACAATTCAATAATTATACATTCTTTTCAACAGTTAAAAATTAAAATTTAAATATTAAAATATTTTCTATAGATTTTGATTTATGGAAAATAATTTAAGTATCGTAAAAGACAAATTCAAAGAATTACCAAATAACATTGAAGCTGAACAAGCTGTGATTGGTTCAATACTAGTCAGCAATGATATTTTTGATGAAGTTAATACGATTGTTTCCTCTATTAACTTTTATGATCCTATGCATCAAAAGATATTTGAAGCAATCGAGAGTCTTATTTACAAAGGAATGCTTGCTAATCCAATCACTTTAAAAAATTATTTTGAAGATGAAAAAGATGAAATTAATGTTCCAGAATATTTAGTTAAAGTAACTAAATTTTCTACATCTGTAAGACAAGCAGTAGAATATTCAAAAATTATATATGATATGTTTGTAAGACGAGAGCTAATAAAAATTTCTGAAGAAACTATTGATAGCGCTAAATTAAATAACCTTGATACTAGCGGTCAGACTATAATTGAAAACTCTGAACGACAATTATTTGATTTAGCAGAAAAAGGATCTTTTAATTCTTCTCTTATTAAATTTGATGATGCCATGAAACAAACTATCGAAATGGCTTCTGCTGCATATAAAAATGAAGAAGGAATTGTTGGTGTTCCAACAGGTCTTAGAGATTTGGATGATAAACTTGGTGGGTTACATCAATCTGATTTGATCATTATTGCAGGTCGTCCATCAATGGGTAAAACTTCACTTGCAACAAATATTGCATTTAATGCTGCTCAAAAATTACAAGATAGTGGTAAAAAATCTTCTATAGCTTTTTTCTCTTTAGAAATGTCATCTGAACAGCTTTCAACTCGTATTATCTCAGAACAAGCAAGAATTAGCTCAAACGATATAAGAAGAGGAAGAATTTCTGATGATCAATTTGATAAATTTCTTGAGACTTCTAAAAATATAGCTGAACTTCCACTTTATATAGATGAAACACCGGCTATCAGTATTGCGGCACTAAGTAATAGAGCAAGAAGAATTAAAAGACTATTTGGATTAGATATGATCGTGGTTGATTATATTCAGTTAATGAGAGGAACAACTTATAATAAAGACGGTAGAGTTCAGGAAATTTCTCAAATTACGCAAGGGCTAAAAGCTATTGCAAAAGAACTAGCAGTTCCTGTTGTTGCACTTTCACAGTTATCAAGACAAGTGGAACAAAGAGATGATCATAAACCACAACTAGCTGACTTAAGAGAATCAGGCTCAATCGAACAAGACGCGGACGTGGTGATGTTTGTATACAGAGAAGGATATTATCTATCTAGAAAAGAGCCAAGAGAAGCAACTGTAGAACATGCTGAATGGCAAGCTAAAATGAATGAAGTAGCGCACTTAGCGCAAATTATAATTGGAAAACAACGACACGGTCCAATTGGTAATGTTACGCTTGAGTTTGAGGAAAGATTTACCAAATTTAAAGATACTCAAACTAATTAATTTCAAATATAAAAGAGCTAATGTTAGCTCAAATGTATCAAAACTTAGTTTTAAAGAACCCAAAAGCAGTATTTATAATACTGATTATTTCTATTTTAAGTTTTGGTTATTATTCTAAAGATTTTAGGTTAGATGCTTCTTCAGAAACATTGTTAATTGATGGGGATCCGGATCTCGCATACTTGCAGGAAATAACAGAAAGATACGGTTCTAAGGAATTTTTAGTTCTCACCTACACTCCTAATGAAGGGATGGTTACAGACTCTTCAATAAATAATTTACTGAGTATAAAATATAAAATTCAAAGTTTAGATTGGGTTCATAGTGTTATTACACTTTTAGACATACCACTTTTAAATAATTCAGATGCACCACTTCAGGAAAGATTAGAAAGTTTTAAAACTTTAAAAGATGAAGAAGTAGATAGAGAAAGAGGATTTAGTGAAATTTTAAACAGTCCTGTGTTTAGAAATTTTGTAATTAGTGAAGACGGTAAGACAAGTGGGATTATTGTTAACATCAAACAAAATAAAAAATTAGAAGATATTGAAAATAAATCTAGAGAAGAAATTGAAAACTACAAAGATCAAATCAAAAAACAAAATCATCAAAACATTCTAGAGATAAGACAAGTAATTCAAAGTTACGGCGATGTTGGAAAAATTTACCTAGGTGGAATTCCAATGATTGCAGATGATATGATGACTTTCATTAAAAGTGATATCATTGTGTTTGGTATTGGAGTTTTATTATTTATTATAGCAACTCTTTGGTTTGTATTTAGAAATCTAATTTGGATTATAGTTCCTATTAGCAGTTGTTTTTTCTCTGTAATTATTATGATGGGTCTACTTGGATTACTTGGGTGGAAAGTAACTGTTATTTCATCAAACTTTATTGCCTTAATGCTTATTCTTACAATGGCAATGAACATTCATATGAGTACAAGGTTTCTCCAGCTTAAAAAAAATTTTCCAACAAAAAATAATTTTGAAATTATTTCCTTAACAACGAGTAAAATGTTTTGGCCTATATTGTATACGGTATTAACAACAATTTTGGCTTTCTTATCTTTAATCTTTAGTGAAATTAAACCAATTATAGATTTTGGATGGATGATGACTTTTGGTTTGATTACATCTTTTATAATTACTTTTACTTTACTCCCTACTCTTTTAAGTTTTACTTCAACTGGAAATGTATCTTTAAAAAAAGAACAAGACTCTAAAATTACATCAATACTTGGTTCAATTTCTTTAAATAATAAATTTACAATTTTTTCTGCTACTGGAATTATAATTGTCTTAAGTGTCGTTGGAATTAGCAAACTTGAGGTTGAGAATAGTTTTATAAATTATTTCGATAAAAATACTGAAATATACAAAGGTATGAAACTAATTGACGAAGAACTTGGTGGAACCACTCCTTTAGAAGTTATTTTAAAGTTTCCTAAAAAAGAGGAAAAGAAATCAGAGGATGATGATGAGTTTGAAGATTGGGGAGATGAAGAAGATACAAATGATGAAAAATATTGGTTTACTAAGGATAAAATAGATAGAATTGCATCGGTTCATAATTATTTAGATAGTCTTCCACAAGTCGGCAAAGTTTTATCTTTTTCATCAATTATTGATGTTGCAACACAACTGAACAATAATAATCCGCTTGGTACTTTAGAGATGGGAGTATTGTATTCAAAAATACCTGAAAGCATTAAAACAGAAATAATTGATCCATATCTATCAATAGAAAATAATGAGGCTCGAATAAGTCTTAGAATAATAGACTCGCAAGAAAATTTAAGAAGAAATGACTTAATTAATAAAATTAATTTTGATCTAGAAAATGAACTAGGATTAGAAAAGGATGATTACAAATTAGCAGGGGTATTAATTCTATTTAATAATTTGTTACAAAGTTTATTTAAGTCACAAATTTTGACACTTGGTTTGGTTATGATTGGTATTTTCTCAATGTTTATTATTTTATTTAGAAATATTAAACTTTCATTAATTGGAGTTGTGCCAAATTTCATAGCTGCATTCTTTATTTTGGGAATTATTGGATTATTAGGAATACCATTAGACATGATGACTATCACAATTGCTGCAATTACAATCGGAATTGCTGTTGATAACAGTATTCACTATATCTACAGATTCAAGGAAGAATTTAGCAAACTAAAAGATTACAACAGCACATTAAAAACCTGTCACTCAACAGTTGGGGTTGCAATTTTAAATACTTCAATCACAATTGTATTTGGTTTTTCAATTTTAGTATTATCTAAATTTATACCAACCATCTATTTTGGAATGTTTACAGGTCTAGCGATGTTACTTGCAATGATATCGGTGTTAACTTTGCTGCCGGCATTGATATTGGTGGTTAAACCTTTTGGTAAAGATGCTTAATGGTAGATGCTCTTAAAGATTTTTTTGAAGCATCCTCTATTATTGATTTAATCTATATCGCAGTAACCATATGGTCTTTAATTAGTTGTTATAGAAAAGGGTTTGTCTTGAGCATCCTTTCAATGGCAAAATGGCTTATGGCCTACGTTATTACACTAATTTTATTTCCACGTATAAAACCTTATGTAAAAGATATAATCGACAACGAATATGTTCTAGATGTTGGACTTGGAATTGCAATATTTATAGTTGTTATCTTTTTAGTCTTATTAGTTAACAAGGGTATCAGTAAAGCAATAAAATATACTGGCATTGGTGGCTTGGATACTACCTTCGGATTCTTTTTTGGGTTTGTTAAAGCATATATTGTATGTGTATCTATTTTTTCTGGAGTACATATTGTTTATAACTACGATAAATGGCCAATTAATTTAGATAAATCATACGTCTTTCCATATTTGAAAAAAGGTAGTAGTTATCTTGTTGAAGAATTTCCTAATGAAAAAACATATCAAGAATCTAAAGAAAAAATTGAAGATATTTGATCCGAAACTAAAAGAAGAATGTGGAGTATTTGGCATAAGCAATGCAAAAGATGCTTCTGCTTTAACAGCTTTAGGTTTGCACGCACTTCAGCATAGAGGTCAGGAAGGTTGTGGAATAGTTACTTTTGATGGTGAAAAATATTATTCGGAAAAAAGATTTGGCTTAGTTGGAGATAATTTCAACAAAGAAAAAGTTTTAAAAAACCTTAAAGGTAATTATGCTATTGGACATAATCGATACAGCACTACGGGCAATAATATTTTAAGAAATATTCAGCCTTTTTTTGCAGATACTAACGCAGGTGGAATTGGGGTATCTCACAACGGAAACTTAACAAATTCAATATCTTTAAGAAATAAACTCGTTGAAGAAGGAGCAATTTTTTATACTACTTCTGATACAGAAACCATAGTTCAGTTAATTGCTAAATCTAAAAGATCAAAAACAATTGATAAAGTTATTGATGCCATATTCCAAATCCAAGGAGGATATGCTTTGGTAATGATGACACAAAAATCTTTAATAGGTGTAAGAGATCCTTATGGAATTAGACCATTGATGATTGGAAAACTAGGAAGTAGCTATGTGTTAGCTTCTGAAACTTGTGCATTAGATATTATTGGAGCAAAATTTATAAGAGAAGTTGAGAACGGTGAAATAGTGTTAATTGAAAATGATGAACTAACTAGTATAAAGCCCTTCCCCCCTAAGAAAGTAAGACCGTGTGTCTTTGAGTATATTTATTTTTCAAGACCAGATAGCTTACTTGATAATAAAACAGCTTATGAACATAGAAAAAATTTAGGAAAAGAACTTGCAAAAGAAAACAATGTTGATGCAGATATAGTTGTTCCTGTACCAGACTCTGGTAATGCTGCAGCTCTCGGTTTTGCTCAACATTTAAAAATGAATTTTGAACATGGTCTAATCAGAAATCACTACGTTGGAAGGACTTTTATTGAACCAAGTCAGCAAATTAGAAGTTTAGGTGTAAAGTTAAAATTAAATGCAAATCAAAGTACAATTAAAGATAAAAAAATTATTCTAATTGATGACTCACTTGTTAGAGGAACTACCTCTTATAAAATTGTTAAAATGTTGTATGATGCAGGTGCAAAAGAAGTTCATGTTCGAATTGCTTGTCCTGAGATCAAATATCCAGATTTTTATGGTGTAGATACCCCAACTAAAAAAGAGTTATTAGCAGCAAATAAAACTAATGATGAAATTTGTGAATACATAGGAGCAAAATCACTTAAATTTTTATCTATTGATGGATTATATAGAGCAATTGGTTTTGACAAAAGGAATGCAGCTTATCCTCAACTAACAGACCATTATTTTACTGGTGATTACCCAGTTAAACCTGTTGATGAATTGGGTGATAATAAAATAACTCAACTTTCTTTATTAAGTACAGCCTCAAATAACTAAAAAATGAAAACGGTAAATTTTACTGAAATGAAAAATGGTACCAAGGATGAGTACTTGTTGCTTGATGAGTATGAACAAAAATATATTGATGGTACTGCTGATCGAATATTAAAATTTATGAGTGGATTAAATTCTACTTTAGAAGGATATAAAATAACTAGACTTGAACACTCTCTTCAAACTGCAACAAGAGCTTTTAAAGATAATGCAGATGAAGAATTGGTAGTTGCAGCATTACTGCATGATATTGGAGACGAGTTAGCTCCTGTTAATCATTCAGAATATGCAGCGTCAGTTTTAAAACCTTATGTTTCAGAAAAAACACATTGGATTATTCAAAAGCATGGTGAGTTTCAGATGTATTATTATGCGCATCATCTTGGAAAGAATCAAAATCAAAGAGATAAATATAAAGATCATAAATATTTTAATGATGCTGTAGAGTTTTGTGAGAAATGGGACCAGGCTTCTTTTGATCCACACTATAAAAGTATGAAATTGGAGGAATTTGCGCCTATGGTAAGAAAAATATTCTCAAGAAAGCCCTATTCTTTACTTTAAATTAAATTAAAATCCACTATCTAAAGCGCATGATTAACAGTAAAGAAAAAATTATTGAATATTTTAAATCTGGTATCAAAGAAGATAGAGATTTTAGAATTGGTATCGAACATGAAAAATTCTTGTTCAATACTAAAGACAACAAAAGAATTGATTACTCAAAAGTAAAAGAAATGTTTACAGCCTTAACTGAGTTTGGCTGGAACCCTGTTTTTGAAAAAGAAAATATTATTGGTCTTAATAAAGGTGGAAAAAATATTACACTAGAACCTGGAAACCAAATTGAACTATCTGGTGACAAGTTAAACCATATGCATGAAGCTTGTGCAGAGTCTCAAGACTATTTATTTGAATTAAAACAAGTTACTAAAAAATTAGATATCAAAATAGTTAGTGCGGGTTTTGATCCTATTTCAAAATTAGAGGATATTCCAAACAATCCTAAGCAACGTTATGAGTTAATGACAAAAGACATGCCACTAGGTGGAGAGCTTAGTTTAGATATGATGTATCGAACGTGTGGAACACAATTAAATATTGATTACAATTCAGAAGAAGATTTTATTAAAAAATTTAAACTAGCTAATTCTATTGTTCCTATTTCAATTGCACTATTTGCAAACTCATCAATAGTTGAAAAAAAGAACAGTAATTATTTATCTTACAGATCTAAAGTATGGCAAAGCACTTCAAGAGGAGGTTTGCCTAAATTATTTTTTGAAAGTTTAGATTTTGAAAAATATGCAGAATTTGTCATGAGCTTTCCAATTTTATTCATTCAACATAATGATCAGTATATTTCTGGAAGAAAATATACATTTAAAGATTTCATGGATGGAAAAATTGAAGAAATAGGAAATAGACTTCCAACTGAAGCTGATCTTACAACCCACTTAAGCACAATCTTCACTGAAAATAGACTGAAGAAATATATTGAGCTTAGATCAATGGATACCTGTGGTTGGGATTGCCTATGTGCTGGACCAGCTTTTAATATTGGTATGTTGTATGGAAATTTAGATGAAGCGTATGAATTAATCTCTTCATGGGAAACAGATAAAATAATTAATGCTTATTTAGAAGCTCCACAAAAAGGATTTAACACTCAATTAATGGGTAAAGACTTATTGCATTGGACTTCTGCTCTTTTAGATATTTCTAGAAAAGGATTAGAGAAAAGAGATATCATTAGTAAAAAAGGAAATAACGAAACTATCTTCTTAAATCATTTGCAAAATGTAGTTGATAATAAGACTACAAATGCAGATCATATGATTAGTAAATTTTCAAAAGATGAAAATTTAGAAGAATTATATGACAAATAAAATAGTAGCTGTTCAAGGCAACCATCCCTCTTCTTTAAACTCTGTAACTGATACTAGTGTTTTTTTGGCTAACGAAATTCAACACAAATATAAGATTTTTTATTACGATCCAAAAAATCTATCAATAATTAACAAAAAAGTTTTAGCTAAAGGCTTCTTCATAAAGTTTAATTATCAAAACAAAAAATTTTACAAAATCATTAAAGAACAAACTTTAGACCTTGCAAAATGTAAGTTTATTTTAATCCGTCAAGATCCACCATTTAATTTAGAATATATTTCAACGACTTACATTTTAGATTTCATTAAAAATAAAGTTAAAATAATCAATAACCCAACATCAATAAGAAATATTTCCGAAAAGTTATATTCAGTAAAATATTTAAAATATATGCCTGATACGCTTTTTTCTCAGGATATAAATGAAATCAAAAATTTTATTAAAAAACATAAGAAAGTAATTATCAAACCTATTCATAGTTATAGTGGTAATGATATTCACTTATTAAATAAATTTAATTCAAAACTTATTAATAAATTTATTAAAAAACATGATCATATTATGTGTCAAAAATTTTTACCTAAGATTAATAAAGGAGACAAAAGAGTTTTTATAATTAATGGAAAAGTTTGTGGTGCAATTTCTAGAGTTCCTAAAAAAGGATCTTATTTAAGTAATATGAGCAAAGGTGCTAAACCGATTAATATCAATTTAACTAAGCAAGAAAATAAAATTTCAAAATTAATTGCTAAAGATCTAAAAAAAGAAAATATTTATTTTGCAGGGATTGATTTTATAGATCAAAAATTAAATGGAGACATCAATGTTACTTCTCCTACAGGACTTAAAACTTTTTTTGATTTATCAGGAATAAATTTAGCAAAAACTTTTTGGAAAGAATTAAAAGCATGAACAATTTAACTGATCAGCAAAAAGGTTCTTTAATGGCTTTTGTGGCAGTGATGTTTATCACTCCTGATAGTTTATTTATTAGACTTTCAAATGTAGATACTTGGGGATTAGTTTTTTATAGAGGCATTATTCCATTTGTAACTGTGTTTGTTGGAATGTTGTTTATTTACAAATCAAGTTTTTTTAAATTACTTTATGGAAATTCAATTTATGGTGTTGCTTATATAGTTACGTTTTCAATTACCAATATTACTTTTGTATTATCAATTCAAAACACAAATGTTGCAAACACGCTTGTTATGATTGCACTTGCGCCAATGTTATCAGCTATTTTTGGTGCAATATTTTTAAAAGAAAAACCAGATCGAAACACTTTGGTTGCTATAGCAATTACGTTTTTAAGTGTTCTTTATATATTTTACGACTCTGTGAAATTAGGAAATATTTTTGGTGATATTTTAGGTTTTATTACTGCATGTGGTCTTGCTGCTGGGGCAACAATCATCAGAGCTGGAAAAAGCCTTAACCTAGTTCCTTCAGCTGTGGTTGGTAAACTGGTCGTAGCATTAGTCGCTTTATTCTTTATTGATACGTTTGAGCTAAAAGACAATGATATTTATATCATTCCAGCGATGTGTATCCTTTGTGTGGCCATTCCTTTTGTGCTTGTAACACTAGCTCCAAGATACATAACAGGAGCTGAGGTAAATCTATTCTTTCTAATGGAAACGGTTTTGGGACCTATTTGGGTGTGGATGGTTGTAAAAGAACAACCTTCAATGGAGACAATTCAAGGAGGAGTGGTGATCATTTTGACTATCGCTATTCACTCATTCCTAGCCATAAAAAAAACACAAACCAAAACTACTTAGCCCGCAATTTATTGATACTTAAAATTTAGAAATGCAAAAAGAAGTAAAAAAATCCTGGGCCCTATTTATAGGTATTGGAACCATGATGATAGCTCATGGATTACAAATGCAGATAATGGGTATCAGATCAGTACTTGAAAACTTTAGTGTATTTACCACAGGAATATTCATGTCAGGATATTATGTTGGTTATTTTATTGGCTCAAGAACAACTCCAAATTTTGTATCTAAGGTTGGTCATATCAGAGTATTTGCAGCTTTTGCGTCCCTTGCATCACTTAGTGCATTGCTTGCAGTAGTTTATGTAAATCCATTTATGTGGACAGTAAGTAGATTTATAACAGGTATCAGTTTAGTTAGTTGTTATGTTGTTACTGAAAGTTGGTTAAACGATAGAGCAACTAATAAGAATAGAGGACAATTATTGTCTGCTTATATGATGGTAATTTATTTTGGTCTTGCAGTTGGAATGTTGTTACTTAACTTAAGTGAACCAAAAGCATATGAACCTTTTATTTTGGTATCTGTGCTTTTATCTTTAGCGCTAGTTCCAATTTTATTAACAAAAAGACCAGCTCCAAAATTTAAAAAAATTGAGACAATTAGTATTAAAGAACTTTATGAAATCTCTCCTCTTGGTACTTTTAGTTCTTTTTTCACTGGAGTAATTCATGCTGCATTTTTTTCATTAATTTCAGTTTACGCAACCCTTGCAAAACTAACTTTATTTGAAACTTCAATTCTTTTGTTTATAGCAACAATTGCGGGAGTGTTAGGTCAAGGACCAATTGGATATTTTTCTGATCAATACGATAGAAGAAGGGTAATTATCGTAACAACATTTGGAAGTTCTGCTTTAGCATTATTATCAATTTTAACTTCTAATGATCCTATACAAAACATTTATTATATGGATGAACTTGCATTTAAAAAAATAGTTTTCTTTATTGCGGTTGGTCTCTATTCAAGTTTATGTCTTCCATTATTTTCTTTAAACCTTGCACACACTAATGACTTTGTTCCAAAATCTAAATTCGTTGCTGCTGGAGGAGGACTTCAATTAATCTTTGGTTTAGGGGCTATAAGTGGTCCTATTTTATGTTCGCTATTTATGGGTTGGTTTGGGTTAAATGGATTTTTTGTATTTTTAATTATAGTCCATGCTTTAATTGGTGCATTTGGTTTATACAGAATGAGAATAAGAGAAACTGTGGACAATCCAGATTCTACATTTACACCTGTTCCTGCAACCATCACACCTGCAGGATTAGAATTAGACCCAGATACGCCCGAAACATTAGATAATACTGCTACAAACGAAACTAAAAACGTTTTTGAAGAACCTAGTTCAACAAATTAAATCGTAATTTTATCCTCAGTAGATACTTCGCCATCCTCTAGAGGAATTAAATAAACTCCAAGATCCATGTGATCATAAAATTCTTTAAGTTTCTGAGGAAGGTTAAAGGTTATTTCACCTGATTTAGGTTTCAGATTTGTTGCTGAGCATCTTGGAATATGATCGTCAACTTTAAAAGGTACTCCATTAATATTGATGGTTTTACCTATCCAATTTCTCTCTTCCCAAGCATCTAAACCACTTACATAAAAGTTTCCTCTAAACCTTTGATACTCGACTTCTTTACCCATATTTTTCTCAAAGTCTTTTATACTATTGTGATTTATCAAAGATATTGAGTTCATTGCCTCTCCCCCGCTATTAGTGTCAAAAAAAGGATTTTGGTTATTCTTTAATAGAAATACTGGTCCTTTAACTTGGTCATCTAAATTTAATACTTCTTGTTCTATTAAACTTACTTCTTCAGGATTATTAGGATTGATTGAAATTAATTTTTTTTGGTTATCAAATAATTCTAGATTTCCTTCATTAAATTCAAATGAATATTTGTTAAGTATAGGTGTATTTTTTAAAGTAAGAAAATTTATCAATTTTCTCTCACCAGGCTCCTGTTCCATTTTTTGAGCCTTTCCACTATCTAATAATCTTGAGAACGAAAACAAACGATCATTAATAATTCCTATATTTTTTTTAATCTCACATTTATTAATTTTTTGAAACGAGATTGATTTTACTGGTGAAAAATAAATAGAGGATATGCTAATATTCATTCCAAAAACATATGGCTAATTTAAATTCAAATCAACTTAAACAATACCAAGATCAAGGTTACTTAGCACCAATTGATATTTTATCAAAAGAAGAAGCTAAAGAAGCAAGAGATGAAATTGAATTAATCGAAAAAGAAATGCCTGATGAAATTGATAAATCAGAAAGATATAATGCTCATTTAATATCACCAAAATTAGATTCAATAGTTCATAATTCAAAACTATTAGATGCCGTAGAAAGTATTATTGGAAAAAATATTTTAGTATGTGGAACAACTTTGTTTATAAAAAATCCTAACCAAACAGGTTTTGTAAGTTATCATCAGGATGCAAAATATATTGGTTTAGAACCTCATAATTGGGTTACAGCTTGGGTAGCTTTAACAGATTCATATGAAGAAAATGGTTGTATGAAAATGTGGCCTAAATCACATATAGAAATTAAAGATCATGATGAAAAATTTAATGAAGGAAATTTATTAACAAGAGGCCAAACAGTTAATGATGTTCCAGACGATAAAGTTAAATCTGTTGAACTTGTTGCAGGTCAAATGTCATTGCACCATCCAAGAATAGTTCATGGATCAGGGATAAACAAAAGTAATGACAGAAGAATTGGATTTGTAATCCAAAGTTATATTGGCACTAATGTTAAACAAGTATTAGGCAAAAATAGTGTTCAATTAGCAAGAGGAGTTGATGAATTTCATCACCATGACATAATTCAAAGACCAAACTCACTAATGAATAAAGAAGATTTGTTGATTAAAAAAAGAGAAAATCAAAATCTTCAAGATATTTTTTATAAAGGTTCAGATAAAAAAGGAAACTACTAATTAAATGAAGAAATTAATTATTTTAAGTTTATTTTTATTTTCTAAAACATTTGCTTTTGAAAACACCAAAATTGATTTTGGCAACTTTTCTTTAAATAAATATGAAATTACTATCCAAGAATTTAAAAATTATGCCAAAAAAAATAATTTAATAACGGAAGCAGAGAAAACTGGTGGTGGATATGAATGGGGTGCAGGTTGGGAAAAAAGAGATGGTTGGACATATAAAACTCCTTACGGCGAAAATCCTGATAGTGAATTAGAGCCAGCAGTCCATGTTAGTAGATATGAAGCTGAGGATTACTGTAAATCAATAGATGGTAGACTGCCCACTTTTGATGAATGGTCTTACGCTGCATACAAGCAAGTATTTAATTCTTCAGAGTTTGAAAAAGGCAAAGTCTATAAATACCCAAGTGGTGATGAGGCTAAAAATATGAATTCTCAAGGATTATTAAATTATGACAAACATATTGATGTAACTAAACTACCAGAGGGAATTAATGGTTTAGTTGCAATGGGAGGAAATGTTTGGGAATGGATAGACGATCAAAAAAATGACAATTCATTAACAGCTGGTGCTTCTTGGTGGTATGGAGGTTCTAAGACTTCTAAAAGTGGAGCACAATACAAACCATCCAATTTCTATGCAATTTATGTTGGTTTTAGATGTGCTTTTGATTAAAATTTTATTTTAAAATTAAATCTTCAAATGAAAAATAATTTAAAATTGGGAGTTATAGGTATCGATCATGGTCATATCTTTGACATGTTGGATGAAATGTTAAAAGAAGGATGTACCTGTAATCATTTTTGGACTGAAGGTGATCCATTAACCCTAGGGGAATTCAATTCAAAATATCCAAATATTAAAAGAAAAGAAAATAAGGAAGAAATATTAAATGACCCATCAATTGATATGATTTTAATATCTTCAGTTCCAAAAGATAGAGCTCATAATTCAATAGAATCTTTAAAAGCTGGAAAAGATGTGATGGTCGATAAACCTGGTTGTACTACTTTAGATCAATTAAATGAGCTTAAACAAACAGTAAAAGAAACTGGAAAAATATGGTCAGTTAATTTTTCAGAAAGATTTCATGTTGCAGCTGTTGCTAAAGCTGAAGAATTAGTTAACGACGGAAAAATTGGAAAAATAAAGCAAACAATTGGGACGGGTCCACACAGACAAGGTAACTATGAAAGACCTGACTGGTTTTATGATCGAGAAAGTTATGGTGGAATAATTACTGATATAGGCTCACATCAAATTCATCAATTTTTAGTATTTACAAATTCAAATGAAGCAAAAATTAATCATGCTTTTGTAGAAAACACTACCAAAAAGGAAAAGCCTGGTTTTCAAGATTTTGGAGAGGTCAATCTAACTGGCAATGGTGGCCACGGTTACGTTAGATTAGATTGGTTTACTCCAGATGCACTTCCGACATGGGGAGATGGAAGATTATTAATCCTTGGAGATAAAGGCTATATAGAAATAAGAAAATATACAGATTTAGCAAAATCAGAAAAAGGTAATCATTTATATTTAGCTAACAATGAAGAAGTTAAATACATTGATTGCTCTGATGTTAAGTTCCCCTACTTTAGAAATTTAATTAATGATGTAGTCAATAGAACAGAAACTGCTTGTTCTCAGGAATTAACTTATCTTTCAATGGAACTTGCAATAAAAGCACAATTAAAAGCTGAAACAAAATGAAAAAGTATCAAGTAGCAATTATAGGAACTAACATTGGCGCTAAACACTATGAAGATTTTCAAAAAGTTAAAGAGAGGTTTAATGTTCACACTTTATGCGGGCTTACAAGAGAAGCAATTGACAATATTTTATCAAATGACACCGAAACAAACGTGTCACTCAACTTTGATGAAGTATTAAAAGTAAAAGAAATAGATATCATTGATATATGTCTTCCCCCTCACTTACATTTTTCAGCTTGCAAAAAAGCTATGGAAGCTGGAAAGCATGTAATTTGTGAAAAACCATTAGTATCAAGTCTTAAAGAAGTAGATGAATTAGAAAAGATAAGTAAAGAAACAGGTAAAATTATTTTTCCAGTTTTCCAATATCGATATGGTTTAGGATTTTCAAAATTAAAAGCATTAATTAAATCTGGTTTAACAGGGAAACCTTTGATTGCTTCCTTGGAAACTCATTGGAATAGAGGAAAAGATTATTACTCAAAACCTTGGAGAGGAACTTGGGAAGGTGAACAAGGTGGAGCTATATTAAGTCATTCGATACATATTCATGACTTAGTGAGCATGATCTTAGGTCCAGTTTCAAATGTATTTGCTAAATTATCAACGAGAGTAAATGATATTGAAGTTGAAGATTGTGCAGCTTTATCAATTGAAATGGAAAATGGGACATTGGTTACTAGCTCAATTACACTTGGAGCTGCAAACGATACAAGTAGACTTCGGTTTTGTTTTGATGGATTAACAGCAGAGTCAGGTGCATCTCCGGATAAACCATACAGTCCAGCAGATGATGAGTGGCATTTCTTACCAAGATACCCTGTTACTCAAGCTAAAATAGATGAAGTGTTGGCAAAAGTAGAAGAGCCTCAATCTTGGTATGCAGGTATGTTTGATGAAATTGCAAATAAATTAGATGGATCTACTAGTGATGAGGTAACTTTATCAGATGCTAGAAAATCTTTGGAATTTGTTACCGCTGTTTATGATTCTTCCAGACAAAATAAAAACATCAAACTTCCAATAGATAAAGACAATCCACTTTATAATTCATGGTTACCAAATAATTCATGATAAACTTTGAGCTCAATGAGAGTTTAATTGAAGAGTTTAATAATAATGGTTTTCTGATTTTAGATAACTTTTTAGATTTAAATTATATTGAAAATCTTAGAAATAAATTTGAGCCTTTATTTAAAGGTAATTTTGAAACAGGAATTGAGCCAGATGAATGGAACTGGAAATTTGGTAAAGATCCTGAGGATGTTACTCGTCAAATCTGTAATGCTTGGAAAGCAGATCATTTAATAAAAAAAGTAGTTTGTCATAAAATAATTGGTGAAGTTTGCTGTCGTTTAATGAACTGGCAAGGTGCAAGATTAATTCAGGATAATGTTTTATGGAAACCACCAGGAGGAAAAACTTTAGGATTTCATCAAGATGCTGCTTATGATGATTGGCTTATTCCACAAACTATGATGACTTGCTGGATGTCATTAGATGATACCTCAAAAGAAACTGGGACTTTAGAATATATCAAAGGCTCTCATAAATGGGGACTTCAACCTCCTAAAGGAGAATTTCACTCCCCTAAAAATTATAAAAAAGAATTAAACATTTTTGCTGAAAAAAATAACAAACAAATAGAAGTTGCTTATGTAGAAGTGCCAGCTGGTGGAGTTTCATTTCACCATGGCTTCACATGGCATGGATCAGGTATAAATACTTCAAGCAATAACCGAAGAGCAATTGTTTCTCATTGTGTTCCAAGTAATGCTAAATTTCATCCAACAAATGAAGGTGGAACAGCCAAAACTTACAAAAAATATAAAAAGGAAAATAGCGATTTATTAGATGAAGAATACTTTCCTCTTTTATGGGAAAATAATTCTATTTAGATCCATCAAACCTATCTTCATCCTTTTTAGTTGGATTATAAGTTGGTGATGTCTCAAATTGTTCTTCACATTTAATATCAATATAAGGTGCTTTTGATCTTGTAAAAATTTCACCTGATACACCAAACCAAAAACTTGGTGGATCAAATGTTGCAGCAGCAATTGCTGTTAAACCTTTTAAAGCAGGTGCTGATATTGTCCAATAAACACTAGTTCCACATTTTTTACAAAAATTGGTTTCAAAAGTATTTCCACTCTCTGTTACAAATTTGTATTGATTATAATTTTGTGAATGGTGTTTTACATTTTCTTCTTTAAACCAAGCACCAACACCAAAAGGACTACCTGATCTTAGTTGGCAATATCTACAATGACAAACTCTAGCTCTTTCTGGATTACCAGTTGTCTCATATCTATTTTCTCCACAAGCACAGCCACCTTGATGAATTTCATTATCTGACATAATTAAGACTATAGTGTTTTAATAACTTAATTCAAATAGGATCTAAATTTATAAAAAATTTAACCCTAATTTTACAGAAAGAGAGATAAATAAAATAGATAAACTAAAGAGTTTTTGTTAGCA
This sequence comes from Candidatus Pelagibacter sp. HIMB1506, assembly GCF_052047935.1. NCBI lineage: Bacteria > Pseudomonadati > Pseudomonadota > Alphaproteobacteria > Candidatus Pelagibacterales > Candidatus Pelagibacteraceae > Candidatus Pelagibacter > Candidatus Pelagibacter sp. HIMB1506. The sequence goes on from NZ_JBNAIS010000001.1 coordinate 851,571, forward strand.
TCATTGAATGAAAAAATTTTTAGAATTCATAATACTAACATTATTTTTACTAAATTTAAATTTACCAGCACAAGCTAAACAGCTTAGCGCAAAAAGTAGTGGGTTCATTTCATCAAACCTTGAAGGTAAAGCATTTAAACTAATTAAAGGTTATGAAATCGAAAATCCTGAAGATAAAATTTTACTAATTTGGAACCACGGTGGTAACGAAACAAAAGAGAAATTTTGCAACCAAAGTGAAGATCTTACTTTTATTTCTATGCTATCAGGAGCCAAAATTGGAGAAAAAGAAATTATTGTATGGATGAATTGCTTAATTACAAACACAAGACATCTCGACGCTACAGGAGGACGTGAAGCAGGAAAAAAATTTAAAGCTTCAGCTAAAAAATGTATTAAAAAAGGATTTGGTCATACCTTGGAATGCCCATATTGGAAAGAATATTTAAGAAATTTATCAACCGATGTTCGAATGCAAGTAACAGAGGAAGTTGTAAGAAAATTTAATTTAAACGGTGTCCCTTTTAAACAAATTTTCTTAGCTGGACATTCTTGCGGTGCGTGGAATGCAATAAGATACGCAGCATTTAAAGAAGAGCTATTCGGAGGAACTATAGCCTTTAATCCAAATTGTTGGCCTAAAGAAGAAAATAATCCAGTAAGACAATATTTAGTAAACGAATTAAAGACTGCGAAATACGCAAACTCATTAGTATTTGCTAGTCCAGATGATTTAACACATGATTGGAAAGCAACCTCAACTGATCTTAAATGGATAGCTAAAATTCCAGGTGTAAATTGGTTTGAATATGAAAAAGGACCTAAGGTAAATGGAAAACCATGTAAACAACGTTGGGATGGAAAAAAATTAAAAAATGGACACTGGATAGTATTTTCTGAATGTTCTTGGCCACACCAAGAATTGGTTTTAAAATTTATTAGAAATAGTCTTATCAATGATAAAGTAATTTCTTCAGAAAGTAAGATCTTAAGAAATTAAAAATACAATAAATAAAACTTATTTAAAACTAAATGAACAAAGAAAACGCGAGTAAACTCTGGAAAATTATTCAGGAAGCTGGCGATTATTTGGTGGGATAGCGGGACACCCTACTCCACACTAGCTCACACTACATCACACTAGTTATGCGGATAATTAAATTTTAATTTAAAATAATTCGCTGTAAGACTCATTAATTTAACTAAAAAACTAGGCCACAAACTAGGCCATATTTAGATAAATCAAATAGCTATATTGATTATCTTTTTGTAAAATAAACTTAATGAAGATAAATATTGATTGGTATTGCTTTTCTTGTGGGGGTGTGCCTTTCTCAAATCATGGGGTGAGTGTTTTGTGCAATAACTGTGGAACAAAATGTAATTATGGTATTAATGAGGAACTAGGTGAATTACAGGGTCATGATGGACAATACGCTGTTTGTGATAAATGTGATTACATGATTCAAGCACCAATTTGTATCTGTGGGTCAAAACTTCTTCCTTTTAAGGAAACAATTGAAAAAATTAAAAAATTTCCAAATAAAGCAAAAGAATATATTCAACAAATAGATAAACTTAAAGATAGTCATAGTGGTATGATGATTGCTTTTAAAGAAATTAACAATGAATAATAATTTTTTAAGAATAAAAGTAGATGATGTTGAGGATAAGCATCTGAGTTATCTTTTTAAAGTTTACCGTCTTATTGATAAATTATTAAAGAAACATGACGATAAATACATTTATGATTATGAAGTTAAAGATATAAAAGGAAATACAGTAGTAGATATCCAAATTAAATGTAAAAATTCATGATAAAAATTTTTGGTGATAAGATAGATGACCAAATATTTCCAAAAGAAATCAAAAGATTTACTCAAGAAGAAAAAGACTTAATCACTAACTTTGTAAATTCATTATTAAGAGAAGATAAAAAATCAGAATTAGACAAAATTGAAATTACACCTCTATATGATCGTTTAGATTGCTGTACTGAAACGATGGATATTATATTCAGATTAAAGTCTGTAAATGAATTTAGACTTATATTCACAAAGTATTATCGAAGTGGTCTAAAAGAAAAAGACTACATCACTCACCCAGACTTTATGCGTGATGGAAGAGAATATGGTACTGAAAATGACTATTCAGAATTTAAAAATGAACTCAAAAAGGAAAAAATAATTACAGGTATATATGTCGAATGTATAAGCCGCATAAAATCATCAAAATTTCTAATTGGAGAGATGCATGAAAAATCTAACTTTGTTATTAGAACTAGATATGAGGATGTAGAAAGAGGAGGCTCAAATTTAACTGAAAAATGCAAATATAGAATAAAAACTTTTCATTTTGACAAGATTTTCAAGATTATTGAGAAAGAAAATTTAAAAAACTAACAATGACTTATCCAAAATTAATTAATGAAAAAAATAATTATTTTGAATATGACGGTGGAGATTTATGGGTAAGAGAAAATGTTTCTTACTGGGATGATCAAGATCATTGTTGGAATAATGAAATTTTAAAATTTATTGAGGAATCCTCTTCAATTTCTGAGTTTTTATGGAAAATTAACTATACTATTCCTTACAGTGATCAGATTGAAGGTTTAAAAAATAATCAAAAATATAGAATTCAAAAAAATAATAAATTTTACTGTGAACCAATAAAATATTCTCAAGAAAAATTATATTTAGTAGATGATATTTTGCTTTATGATCCTAAATTATTGGTAAAATTCATAAACAGATTAGAAAGAGTTAACAAAATAGTATTTGGTATAAATTTGATTATGCCAATTGATATTTTTCAAGACGAAGACGATGAATGGATTAAAGAGGGATTGAATAATCCTGAATGGACAACCTCAATTTTTGATCCAAGAAACTCAGATGACCTAGATGATATTAAATTTATCAAGGAAAATATTAATCAAAATATTAAATTTGATTTTTCTTTTAATGAATTGGAGATGCAAATTTTAAAAAATAACAATATTCTATGAAAGTAGATTTAAAACATTTAAATCTAGGATTTTATAGGATACTAGTCCGTAAACTAGTCCAGGAAGAGATAAAACAAGAAATAGGACAGTGTGAACAAAGAAAACACAAGTAAACTCTGGAAAATTATTCAGGAAGCTGGCGATTATTTGGGGGAATAAAGGGACACCCTAGTACACACGAGTTCACACTAGTAGACACTAGTTAGGCGGATAATTAAAATTTAATTAAAAATAATTCGTATTAAGACTCATTAATTTAAGGAACAAACTAGATCATAGACTAGAACATTTAGAGATAAATCAAAAAACTGTTTTTAAAGCAATTAGACTCTAAACACACATTCTGATAAATTTTTGCCATGTTTAAAAAAGGATCAAAATATACAAGAGTAGATGTTGGATGGATCTGTTTACCTGACACAGGAAGACCAGCTGGTGGCGACTGGGATACGGGATATGTAAGAGTTGAGGATAAACTTATTATATTTATGAACATTGGTGTTCCTGGAAAAACTGGTCATGATTTTGATAATTATTATGACAACCAAACTCAGAAAATAGCTTGGTATGGAAAACCTAAATCTCATTCCAATCAACCTACATTTAAGAAATTATTAGGTGGTGAATTAACACCATATTTTTTCGCAAGATGGGACACTAAAGATCCAGCTTTTACATACTTAGGTATTGGAAAAATAGTTAACTATAAAGATGGAGTGCATTGTAAAGATGGTAAGGGCAATGACTCTGAAACCATAGAATTACAATTAAGTATTCAAGATTCAGGTGACATAATCCAGGAGATTATTACTCCTATAGACCAAACACCAACAACTATTACAAAAACAATCTCTTCTAAAGCTTCTGCTTATGCGAAAGAAAAAGAATTAGAAAAATTTATGATTAAGAATTGGGAAGAGATTTCTTTGTCTGAAAACTATGACTTGGTTCCAAATAAATCAACTGGTAAGCCTGGTCAAAATTGGGCTGGCTCAGGTCCTTTAGATATACTTGCAGTTAAAAAAGATAAATCTGAATTATTAGTCATTGAATTAAAAAAAGGTCAGGCAAGTGATGAGGTAGTTGGTCAAATAACTAGATATATGGGGTGGATCAAAAAGAATGTGGCCACTGATAATCAAGAGGTAAAAGGATTAATCATTGCTTTAGAAGAAGATAGGAATATTAGACTGTCTTTAGATATTGTGAATAACGTTAAGTTTTTAAGATATAAAAAATTTGAGCTGGTTGAATAGTTAAGTTTTTGATAATCTTAACTTATGGCTTTAGTAAAATGTAAAGAATGTAATAAACAAATATCTGACTCAGCAGAAAAATGCCCTAATTGTGGATTTAAAAAAAAGCAATGGAGTATTGGCTGGAAGAGCACCCTATTTATCATTTTTATATTACTATATGGAATTGGTGAGCTTACAAAAGATGAGAAGAGTGAAACAAAAACTAAAACATATAATTCATCAACTACTACAACAAAATCTACAAATATAAATAGAGAGGGAAGAGCTAAGTTGATGGCTCAATATAATGATCCTGGTTATGTAGAGTCTAGTTTTCCTCAAGATGTTTCATTTTGGATAAAAATTAAAAGTCCTCCAACTGGGCAAGCAGCCGAAATCTATGCTCAGGTAGTCTGTAAACAAGCTAAGAACGATTACAACACAAGTGGTTTCACTATAACTATTTGGGGTTTGCTTGATAATAAACAATATGGGAAAGCAAGGTGTTATTAATTAAAAAATTTCTATCGATCCTGGTTCTGGGTTATAGGATTTTTTAGGATAAACTAGAACATAGACTAGAACATTTGGAGATAAAACAAAGTTTAGAGTGGCATGAACAAAGAAAACGCAAGTAAACTCTGGAAAATTATTCAGGAAGCTGGCGATTATTTGGTAGGGCAATTACCTGATCACCCAAATCACCCAAAAGGAAGAAACCCTTATGCTCATGTTGCTATTTGTGTGAAAAGTAAATTCAATGCAAGTTATAAAGATATTCCTGATGAACAATTTGATGAAGTTATAAAGTATATAGAGTTTTTAAAAGAAAATCCTAGTTAGCTTTAATTGCATTTAACAATTCATCGACATCACTATTTTTAGTGTTCCATGCGGCGACCAATCTAACTGCTTTACCATCTAATTCTTCCTCATTCATTTTATAACCTTGAGAATTTAGATGTACTATTTTTTCTCTTGGAAACTTTGCAAAAACTTCATTTGCTTCTGTTGGATAAGTAATTTCAATATCATTATGCTTACTTAGACCGTCACTTAATTTTTTTCCCATTGCATTAGCATGTTTTGCGTTTCTCAACCATACATCATTTGAAATGTAAGCATCAAGCTGAGCAGAGACAAAACGCATTTTAGATAACAAATGCCCTGCTCTTTTCATTAAATAAGCAATGTCTCCTACCAATTCTTTCTTAAAAAATATAATTGCTTCAGCTGCTAAACATCCATTTTTTGTTGCTCCAAATGACAATACATCAACCCCTGATTTCCAGGTCATTTCAGCAGGAGTTACATCTAAAGACACCAATGCATTAGCAAATCTAGCTCCATCCATATGTAAATTTAGATTATGTTTATGAGTAATTTCTGCAATTTTTTTGATTTCATCTAATTGATAAACTTCTCCTGTTTCACAAACTTGAGTAATACTAACTGATGAAGGTTGTGTATGATGAACAATTCCCTTTCCACCTATAGATTGGTGTAATTCTTCTGCAGTTATTTTTCCCAGTATTCCAGTTAAAGGGATTAATTTTCCACCCCCTGTATAAAATTCGGGTGCACCACATTCATCTGTATTAATGTGAGACATCCTATGACAATAAATATTTCCATATGATGGTGTCATCGTAGATAAAGCTAAAGCGTTTGCAGCTGTTCCAGAAGCAGTTGGAAAAACAATTACTTCTTTTTCAAATATTTCTGAAAACTTATCTTGTAACTCTGTTGATAAAGGATCATTTCCATAAGGAGTACTATCTCCTTCATTTGCTTTAATGATTGCTTCTAATACTTCAGGGCAAGCGCCAGCGACATTATCGGAGGCGAATTTAACTCGCTCTCTTTTTGTTTTAATTTTTGCCATTGTTATTGTTTTGGAAAATAATCTTTTAAAGTACCTTCTCTATATACATCTGCTGTACAACAGTGAAGTCCTCCACCAAATGCATAAGCATCTCTAAGCTCTACTGGTACCACTTCCATTCCTAATTTATCTAATTGTTCAGCTTGATAAATTTCACTTTTCTCAACACAAACTGTTTTAGGATCTAAAACCAAAACATTCATTGATAACCATGTTGAAGAATAACAAAGCGGTGGCGGTTCGTTATGTGCTGGTTGAGCACTATTAACTATTTCCCATCCATTATCTTCAAAAAGTTTTCTTTGTTCTTTTGGCAATCTTCTCTGAGGATTGTTGATAATCAAACCTTCTTTTATTGGGGTAAAGGTTGCATCAATGTGAATAGGATATGGATCTCCTGGGAAATTTACTGCGTGTACTCTATGATCTTTATAATGTCTCTTTAGCCAATCAATTCCTTTTAAATTAGTTGTAAATCCATGTTGAACAACCAAGTCTTTTCCAAATCTCAATACATCTGCTGCATCAAACAATGGCTCTTCTTCAGTAGTTACAAAATATTTTTTCTCAGTCCACTCTAATCTTTTTTGAACCCCAATTTTATCTGATAAATAATCTTTTCTGTAATCTGCATCTGTTAATCTTGGTTTTGGAGCAGACTCGTGTCTCATGTTAGGATCTTGATTGTAATAATCTTTAAGTAATGGTCGGTAACATAAATATTCAAACCAACGACATCTGTAACTCATTGTTGCTTCTAAAATTTCATTACCTACAGTTAACAAAACATCTCTTGGGGGCATACAACCAAACATAGTTTCTGCTTCCCAATCTGGTGTTGATGTTTTTTGATTAAAATCAATTGGTGTTGGTCGATCAACTTTAATGCCTCTTTTTTGAAGCATGTTTGAAAAGTTGTCTAATAATTCATTTGCTTTATCGACTGTGTCTTTAGTTCGTGGACCAAACTGTCCTCGCATATCACTATCTTCAGGAACTTTTGCATCTAATGCTGGCTCTGGTGCTGGAATACAAGTACCATCCGCTCTTCCAACAATTACATGTTTTAACGGATCCCACTCGTTCCAACTATTAACAATAGTTTTATTCTCAATCATAAAGATTAGTTTTTTATAATATTATGCTCAGGACCAAAAGGAAATTTTGTAATATTTTCTGCTCCATCTTTACCAATCACTAATATATCGTGTTCTCTATATCCACCAGCACCAGGATTGCCTTCTGGGATCATTATCATTGGCTCCATAGACACCACCATATTTTCCTCAAGAACAGTATCAATATCTTCTCTTAATTCTAAACCAGCTTCTCTTCCATAAAAGTGTGAAAGCATACCAAATGAATGGCCATAGCCAAATGTTCGGTACTGAAGGTAACCAAGTTCAGCAAATAATTCATTTAGCTCATGACAAATGTCTGAACATTTAACACCTGGTTTAATCAATTCTAATCCTCGCTTATGCACTTTAACATTTGCTTCCCAAGCTTTAAGTGATGCATCATCTGCATGATCCAAAAACAAAGTTCTCTCTAGTGCAGTGTAATACCCTGAGATCATTGGGAAAGTATTTAAAGATAAAATATCTCCTTTAACTAATTTTCTATTAGTCTTTGGATTGTGAGCTCCATCAGTATTGATACCAGATTGAAACCATACCCAGGTGTCCATGTACTCTGCACCTGGATAACTTTTAACAATCTCTCTTTCCATCCTATCTCTTGCTGCTATTGCTACTTCGATCTCCGTGTTATCTTGTCTAATATTTTTAGCTATTTCTTCACCACCAATGTCTGCAATCCTTGCACCATTTCGAATGATCTCAATTTCTTCATCAGATTTAATCATTCTAAGTTTCATTAGATCTTTTGAAACATCACTAAAAACAGAGAAAGTAAAAATAGATCCTATTTTTTCTCTCATATCTAAAGTGACATGATCATTTTCAATTCCAATGTTTTTTGGAGGCTCATCTCTTCCAATAATTGATACAATTGCTCTTAGAAAATTATCTCTTTTCCAATCAGTATAAATTACATTATCACAGTGTGATCTTCGCCAGGGTTGACTTGCGTCAATATTAGCTGAAATTGTTGAAATTTTATCTTGAGTAATCACACATCCATATGGTCTTCCAAAAGAACAATAAATAAAACCTGTGTAATACGCAACGTTATGCATGGATGTTAAAATAATCATATCAAGACCATTTTTTTCCATCACTGATCTAAGTTTACTTACTCGATCGTTATACTCTTTATCTGTAAATGGTAATTTTACTTTTTCACCATTTTTAAGTTCAAAAAAGTCTGGTCGTTCCATAATAATTTAATTTAATGCTATGTAGCGTTTATTCCATCTCATAATTAAACTGTAGTAGAATAAAGATACAAACAGAAAAAAACCTCCAATAATTGTATTGGTTGATGGTACTTCATTAATTCCTAAAATTGGTAACCAAACCCAAAATATTCCACCCACAACTTCTGTTAAAGATAACAATGTCAACTCAGCAGCTGGAATAGCTTTTGAACCAATTGAATACAAAATTAATCCTGAACAAACTAAAAATCCATGTAGTGAAAATAATGAACTATTGTAGCTTGTAGCAAAGAATGCTTGCCCAGTAGATAAAATCATAATTGATGCAAACACAAAACAAAAGAAACCTGCAAAAGCAACTGTTGTAAATTTAGGAGTTTCTTTTCTCCACCTAAGTGAAACTGAAAAAACTGAAAAACCTATAGATGATGTTAATCCAAATACAAAACCAATTAAAGATTTCTCACCAGTATTACCAATTGCCATTATCAATATACCAGCTGAAGCAATTATAATTGATATCCAAACATTAAGTGAAATTCGTTCTCTAAGAAATAAAAATGCCAAAAGAGCTGTGAAAAAAGGCATTGCAGCCAAACAAAGTAAAGTAACAGCAGCACTGGTGTTTGTTATAGAATAAATAAACGTGATCATTGCAACTCCAAGACCTGAGCCGCCAACTATCCCTGATAATCCTATTTTATAGTAATTTTTGTAGAAGTTTTTTCCTTCTTCAAAATATAGATAGAGATTAAGTAGAATAAAAATAGTTAAACCTCTTCCAAATATATACTGCCAAGGGACAAGATTGGGACTATCCATATATCTAACTACCAAAGGTCCAAATGACCATAATATGCCAGCAAACAGTACAATTGGCACAGCAAGTTTTGGATTTCTTAACTCTAACATTTCTAGAAATCTAATTCTAAAAAGATTTTTCTACAACAAAAATTCGTTTCTAAATCAAAGTTTGATTAGAATGGTTGGGGAAAAAACAATCTAAGATATCTCCTTTTTTAAATTTTGATTTCCCTGTTGGCAACAAAGACCAAATGTTTGAATTAACAAAAGATTTTACTCTAAAAGACTCTTGCCCTTGTAAAATCTCAACTTCTATTTTTCCATTTTTAGTTGTACTTAATTTGCTTTTTGCAAACCTTGTAAAATTCCGTTTTTTAGAAAAACTATTTTTTAAAGTGGCTCTGATAGGTTGCTCTTCAGTTAGTCCTAAAATGTTTTCCATAAAAGGGATAACAAAAAATCTAAAACAAGCAGATGATGACATTGGATTTCCCGGAAGACCAAAGATTGCTTTTTGTTTTCCTTTAATTTTGGCAAATAAAATTGGTTTACCTGGTCTGATTGCTACACTTTTAAAATAATTGGATAATTTAAATGTTCTAACAATACTTGGAATATAGTCATATTTTCCAGCAGAAACAGCGCCTGATGTTATCAATATATCTGTATCACTATTTATAAGTTTCTTAATTTGTGATTTGTAAATATTTTGATGGTTATCTCTAAGTATTCCACCATTTTTAAAATTGAATAAAAAGTTTTCTTTAAGATTTTTGATATAATGACTATTAGAGTTTCTAACTTTCCAGTTTGGAATACTGTCTTGGTCTGTAATTTCATTTCCTGTTGAAAAAAATAAAATATTAATTTTCTTTTTAACTTTAATCTTCTTTATCCCCAAGGTTTTAAAAGCTAAAATATGATTTGGTTGAATAATTGTATTTTTTTTAACAACGATCTCATTTCTTTTAAAGTCTGAACCTGCAAACCTTACATGGTTAAACTTTTTAATTTTTTGATTAACTAAAATGTATTTTTTATTATTTTTGTTTGGATAAAAAATAATTTGTTCTATTGGAATGATTGTATCAAAACCCTTTGGAATTATTCCGCCTGTCATTATCTCAACAGCATCATATTTTTTAATTTTTTTATTAAATGATTTTGTTCCTGCTGCAATAGATCCGATTATTTTAAATTGTTTTTGTGAATTTTTATTAATTCCGTTTGTATCTTTTGAATTAACTGCAAATCCATCAAATGCAGCATTATCTCCTGCTGGATAATTGATCTTTGAATAAATATTATCTGAAATCACTCTATTAAGAGAGTTTTCACTCAATATAGTTTCATCTTTAATTTTAATTTTTGCTTTTTTTAAAATTTTTCTAGATTGATCGTAACTAATCATTTTTTAATAATTCTTTAGCTTGTTCTAAATCTTCTTTTGTATTGATATTAAAGAAAGGATCTTGATTTGGAAACTCCATATTAATTGTTTTAACTCCAATACTATTAGCCCACAATTCAACTTTCCGAGCTCCCTTTTCTAGATCATCTTCTAATTGATCTAATAAATTCATCGACCATAAACCAAAGATGTTATGCCTAGTATTGTTTGATTTTATAAAAAATAAACTACTTTCATTTTCATCAATTTGATTAATGAATTGCTGTAAAATTTCTTTTTTAAAAAAGGGAGTATCTACTGGAAAAGTTGCTATCCATTGATAATTTTTGTTATTATCTTTTACCCATTTCATTGCTGATAGAACTCCGCCTAGAGGACCAAGATCTTTTTTAATATCTCCAATTAGTGAAATTTTATCTGAATTAGTAAACTTAATTGAATTATTAGATAATATTAATACTTCCTTAAATTCATCAATTATTTCTGCCAAAATGTAATCAATTAATATTTTATCAGCTAGCAATATCTGAGATTTGTCTTCACCAAACCTTTGTGACCTCCCGCCTGCTAGCACTGTTCCTAAAATATTGTTATGTTCCATTAATAAAATATAAAACATTCAAAGTTGAATTAAAGAAATTAAATGGATTTAAGAATTTTAGAAATCGCGTCTCACACAGAAAATAATAAAGTTTTAGAAAACTTTACTCACAAATCAAAAAACAAAAATCCTATTTGTGGAGATGAAATGGAAATAAGCTTAATTGTCAAAGATGATGTTGTAAAAGATATGGGTTATCAGTGTAAATCTTGTATTTATTGCCAAGCATCTGTCAGCTTATTATCTAGAAAAATTAAGGATAAAAACTTAAATGAAATAAAAGATTTTGTTACAGCTGGTGAAAAATTGTTTGAAGATGTTAAAGTAAGTCTAGAAAAACACTGGAAAGATTTTAAAGAAATTTTAGATAAAAAAAATCTTTCAAGGAAAGAATGTTTGCTTTTACCTTTAAGAACAATTGTTAAAGCATTAAAAATTTAAATGATTAAAATCACAAAACCATTATTACAAAAAGCATTGATTGCAGGTTTTTTTTCAGCAATCACTATAGGGGTACTTACAGTATTAACTTACAAAAGTACTCTTGGATATTTTATTGCAGCATCATTTGGCTCATCCATGGTTTTGTTGTTTGGATTTCCTGAAAGTCCTTTTGCTCAACCAAAAAATGTTTTCTTTGGACATTTGTTAACTGCTTTAGTGGGGGTGTTATTTGTTAATTTTATTCCACTTCCAATTTATATTAGTATTGCATTTGCAGTAGGTATTGGAGTGTTCTTAATGATTTTATTAAATGTTGTTCATCCTCCTGCAGGAGGAAACCCAATAATTGTTATTATTGGAAGTGCTTCTTATAATTATTTAATTAATCCAATTATATTTGGATGTATCATAATTTTGTTACTCGCAATCATAATCAATAAATATTTATTGCAAAAAAACTATCCTTTAAAATAATTATGAATTCAAAATATAAAGTTTTAAAGTATTCATCTAATAATTTTAAAGATGTTGAAGATTTAGTTTCTATTGAAGAGCCATTAGAGATTTCTTTAAAGTACAAAGAAAAAGATAATTGGGTTGAACAAACTTTATCTATTACGATGAGAACTCCTGGTAATGATGAAGATCTTGTAAGAGGATTTTTATTTAATGAACAAATTGTAAAAAGTTTAAATGATATCGATAGCATTGAAAGTTATGGAGACAAAGTTGGTCAATATAAAATTCAAAATAAAATACTTGCAACACTCAATAATTCAGAAAATGTTAATATATCAAAAATTAAAAGAGATTTTTTAACCAACTCATCTTGTGGTGTTTGTGGGAAATCTTCATTGGATGCGCTAGAGATAATTAAAACTACAAAGACAAATGCCTCAGAACCTAAAATTTCAAAAGATGTAATTATTAAATCACCTGATATTTTAAGAAAAGATCAGTCTGAATTCAGCAAGACTGGTGGTATCCATGCAAGTGGTCTATTTAACAGTGATGGAAAATTGATAGCTCTAAGAGAAGATGTTGGAAGACACAATGCTTTAGACAAACTTATCGGCTGTGCTTTGGAGAAAAACCAATTTGATCCAAAAGACCAATTTATTACGTGTTCTGGGAGACTTAATTTTGAGCTAGTTCAGAAGGTTTTAATGACAGATATTGGGATTATGATCGGGGTTGGTGCGCCAACAAGTCTTGCTATCGATTTAGCTAATAAGTTTGACATTACCCTCATAGGTTTCGTAAAGAGGGACAGTTTTAATATTTACACAAATAACAAAAAAGTTAAGGTGGAATAATAAAAAAAGGGAAATTGTGTCAAAAAATATAAGTAATTTATCTGGAAGAATAGGCTTAAAAGACAACCTATTTAAGCAAATTTCAGAGAACACATTAAGTGAAAGCCCTCAAGATATTAAAGAAATTGCAAAAAAACATAACCTTGGAGTTTCAACACTTCACGGTGCTGAATCTTTTTATGAATTTTTAAGACCTTCACATAGAGAAAAAAAAGCTTTCGTATGTAACGGAAGTGCATGCATGTGTGCTGGTACTCAAGACAAACTAAAAGATAAATTAAAAGAAAAATTAGGTGATGACAAAGTTGGAGAGATGTTTTGTCTGGGTCATTGTTATGAAAATCATGCATTTCACTATGATGGTGAAAATTATGCTGGAAAAGATATTGAAAAGATTGATCAAATTTTAAAAGGTGAAGAAATTAAACAAGAAAAATTTTTCTCTAAGAGCTATGCAACAACAAGTTTTTTAATGGATGATAAGTTATCATCAACAGATCAATTTAAAGAACAACTAAGTAAATTTTTAAAAACAGATAAAAAAGAAATAGTAAAATCATTATTAGACTCAAACCTTACAGGAAGAGGTGGCGCTGGTTTTCCAACTGGAATGAAGTGGGATTTCTGTAGTAAAGCAAAAGGTGATAAGAAATATGTTATCTGCAATGCAGATGAAGGTGACTCAGGAGCTTTTTCAGATAGATACCTGTTAGAAGATCAACCATTAAAAGTTATTTTTGGAATGGTGCTGTGTGGATTTGTAATTGGAAGTGATGAAGGAGTTTTATACATCAGAGGTGAGTATCCAAAATCGATTGAAGCGATCAATGGATGTATTAATGAACTTAAAAAATTAAATTTATTAGGTGAAAATATTTTAGGGACAGATTTTTCTTTTGATCTTGGAATTTGTATCGGTCAAGGTGCATATATTTGTGGAGAAGAAACAGCTTTAATAGCTTCTATTGAAGGAAGAAGAGCTGAAGTAGATGTAAGACCCCCTTTCCCAGTTACTGAAGGTTTATATAAAAAACCAACTGTAGTTAACAATGTTGAAACTTTAGCGGCTGCAACTGGAATTTTATTAAATGGATCAGACAAATTTTCTGCAGTTGGAAATAAAAAGTCAGCTGGAACAAAATTAGTTTGCTTAGATAGTTTCTTTAATAATCCAGGTGTTTATGAAATTGACATGGGAACACCAATGAAAAAAATATTTAATGAAATTGGTGGCGGATACAAAGAACCTGTTAAAGCTTTTCAAATAGGTGGCCCTTTAGGTGGTGTCGTTCCTTTAAGTGAAATAGAAAATTTAAATTTAGATTTTCAAGAGTTTACTGCAAAAGGTTTTATGTTAGGTCACGCAAGTGTAGTTAGTATCCCAAAAGATTTTCCAATGGCTGAATATATTCATCATTTGTTTGAATTTTCTGCAGAAGAATCTTGTGGAAAATGTTTTCCAGGAAGACTTGGATCTTACAGAGGAAAAGAAATGTTTGATCAAGCTAAGAAAAAAACAGCTAAAATTCCTTTAAAATTACTAGAAGAGTTGTTGGTTACTATGCAAAAAGGCTGCTTATGTGCTCTATGTGGAGCGATCCCAACTCCTATTCAAAACATCCTAAAATACTTTGGCGATGAAATGAAAAATGATATGGTGAAAGATAATTAATGAGCTCAGAGAAAAGAAAAATTGCTTATATTGATGGAAAACCTTACGAAATAGGTCCTAATCATACATCTATTTTAAAGTTTGTTAAAAGCTATGTTGGTGAAAAAAAGGTACCAACTTTATGTGATGACCCTAACTTAGCACCATATGGAGCTTGTAGAGTTTGTTCAGTTGAAGTTGCGTTAGAAAAAGACGGACCAACTAGAGTGGTTGCATCTTGTCATACACCAGTTACAGAAAACCAGCACATATTTACTTCAAACGAAGCATTAACAAATCTTAGAAAAAATATTGTTGAATTAGTTTTAACTGATCACCCAATGGAATGTGATACTTGTGAAGTAAACAATAACTGTGAACTTCAAACAGTTGCAAATGATTTAGGTGTTGCTGATCATAGATACAATAGTCCTAAGCAACATAAAGGAATTCCAAGAGATACTTCTCATGACTACATGAGAATGAATTTAGATAACTGTATTAACTGTGGAAGATGTGTCAGAGCATGTGATGAAATTCAAGGATCATTTGTTTTAACAATGAGTGGTAGAGGATTTGAATCTAGAATTACAACAGACAACGATATGATGTTTGGAGATAGTTCTTGTGTGTCATGTGGAGCTTGTGCCCATACATGTCCAACGGATGCAATTTCAGATGTATTCCAATCTAAATCTGCAGCTGTAGATAAAAAAGTTAGAACAACTTGTTCGTACTGTGGTGTTGGTTGTAACCTAGAAGCATCAATTAAAGATGATAAGGTAGTTGCAATAGATACTCCTAAACAAACTGAAGTAAACGCAGGTCATACTTGTATCAAAGGAAGATACGCATTTAGTTTTTATGAACACCCTGACAGATTAAAAACTCCATTAATCAAAAGAAATGGAAAGTTTGAGGAAGCTAGTTGGGATGAAGCGTATGACTTTATCAAAAAAGAAATGAATAGAATTACAAAAGAAAACGGACCAGATGCTTTTGCTGGAATTTCTTCTGCAAGATGTACAAACGAAGAAAACTATGTTTTCCAAAAAATGATTAGAGCAGCTGTTGGAACTAACAGTGTAGATTGTTGTGCAAGAATTTGTCATTCACCTACAGCTTGGGGTATGCAGCAAACATTTGGAACAGGTGCTGCAACTAACTCAACAGAAGATATTTATCATGCAGATTTATTTTTAGTTATTGGTGCAAACCCAACCAATGCTCACCCAGTAACAGGAGCAAAAATTAAACAGCAAGTGATGAAAGGTAAAAAATTAATTGTTCTTGATCCAGTAACAACTGAATTAGCTAAGCTTGCAGATTATCATATCAAACTTAGACCAGGAACTAATGTTGCGGTTCTAAATATGATGTTACACTTTATTATTAAATCTAAACTTTATAATGCTGACTTTGTAAGAGATAGAACAGAAGGTTTTGATAATTTCTTAAAAGAAATCGAAAGACAGGATGTTGATCAGTTAGCAAAAGTTGCTGGTGTTGATAAACAACTAGTTAAAGAAGCTGCAATTGCCTATGCAACAGCAAGAAATTCAATGGAGTTCCATGGATTAGGAGTTACTGAACACGAACAAGGTTCTAAAACTGTGATGTTGATTGCTGATTTAGCAATGATTACAGGAAATATTGGAAGAAAAGGTGTTGGTGTAAATCCACTTAGAGGCCAAAATAATGTACAAGGTGCTGCGGATATGGGTTGTCAGCCTCACCAAGGTGCAGGTTATTTTGAAGTAGCAGATGAAAACAATCAAAAATTTTATACTGAAAAATATGGTGTAACTCACCCTACTAAACCAGGTTTAAAAATTCCTCAAATGTTTGAGGCCGCAATCAGTAAAGAACTAAAAGGTTTATGGATTATTGGTGAAGATATAGTTCAAACAGATCCAAATAGTGCACATGTTATTGAAGCAATGAACTCATTAGAGCTATTAGTGGTTCAAGAAATATTTATGAGTGAAACTGCAAAACTTGCAACTGTAGTTTTACCTGGAACTACATTCTTAGAAAAAGATGGAACTTTTACAAATACTGAAAGAAGAATTCAAAGAGTTAATAGAGCAGTTCCTCCATTACCAGGCACAAAACCAGATGGACTAATTGTAACTGAGATGATGCAAAAATTAGGTTTTGATCAACCATCTTATGAT
The DNA here is from genome assembly GCF_052047935.1 of Candidatus Pelagibacter sp. HIMB1506. NCBI lineage: Bacteria > Pseudomonadati > Pseudomonadota > Alphaproteobacteria > Candidatus Pelagibacterales > Candidatus Pelagibacteraceae > Candidatus Pelagibacter > Candidatus Pelagibacter sp. HIMB1506. The sequence goes on from NZ_JBNAIS010000001.1 coordinate 868,449, forward strand.
GCAGATCAAGTATTAGCAGAGATTGCTGATGTGGTACCATTCTTTAAAGGTGTTACTAGAGAGAGACTTGGTAAATTAGGATTACAATGGCCTGTAAAAGAAGATGGAACAGATACACAAATTCTACACACAGAAACATTTAAACTTGGAAAAGGAAGATTGAAAAACTTTGATTGGAAAGAATCTAGTGAGATAGAAGCTAATCAAAAAGATTATCCGTTAATTTTAACTACAAGTAGAGTTCTACAACACTACAATGCAGCAACAATGACAAGAAGAACAAAAAACATAAACATTGTTGATGAAGATGTTTTATTAATTCATCCTAAAGATGCAGCTCATAGAGATTTAAATACAGGTGATATTGGAAGATTATATTCTGGACGAGGAGAAGTTGCTTTAAAAGTTGAAGTAACAGACAAAGTTAAAGAAGGAATTGTATTTACAACATTCCATTTCCCAGAACATATGGTCAATATGGTAACTGGTCATGGAAAAGATGAGGAAACAATGTGTGCTGAATACAAAGTTTCATCAGTTGAGGTTCAAAAAATTTCTAATCAATTTAAAACAGAAGTTAAGCCAAAAGAACATCAAGCTGAAGTTAGTTAATTAAAATGACCATCGGTTGGCATTTTGATAATTCATATTCAAAACTATCAAAAACATTTAAAGAAGACATCAAGCCCACTCCAGTTCATGAGCCTGAGCTTGTTATTTTAAATGAAAAACTTGCTAAAAATTTAAATTTAAACTTTTCAGAAATAGATAAAAAAAAATTAGCTGAAATATTTTCAGGAAATAGTTTACCTGATGGAACCAATTCAATTGCACAAGCATATGCTGGCCATCAATTTGGTCATTTCACGATGCTTGGAGATGGTAGAGCAGTTCTATTAGGAGAGCACATAGATAATAAAAATCAACGTTTCGACATACAATTTAAAGGTTCAGGGAGAACTTCTTTTTCTAGGGGTGGTGATGGAAGGGCTGCTTTAGGTCCAATGCTAAGAGAATACATAATTAGTGAGGCAATTAACGCTTTAAATATTCCAACAACTAGAAGTCTTGCGGTTGTTAAAACTGGAGAAAAAGTTGTTAGAGAAAATTTGTTAAATGGAGCAATTTTAACAAGAGTTGCATCCAGTCATATTCGAGTTGGTACTTTTCAATATATTGCAGCTACTCAAAATCTAGAGGATCTTAATACATTGGTTGATTACACAATTGATAGACACTATCCAGAAATTAAGTCCTCAAAAAATAAAGCTTTAGATTTATTAAGTCTTGTAATGGAAAAACAATGTCAATTAGTCATTAATTGGATGAGAGTTGGATTTATTCATGGAGTGATGAACACTGATAACATGGCAATTTCTGGTGAAACAATTGATTATGGTCCATGTGCATTCATGGATCAGTATGATCCAAAAACTGTTTTTAGCTCTATAGATAAATTTGGAAGATATGCTTTTTCAAATCAACCACCAATTACAAAATGGAATTTAGCAAGATTTGCAGAATGCTTGATACCACTTATTGATAAAGATGAAGATTCAGCAATTAAAATTGCAACAGAGTTAATTGATAATTTTCAAAATATTTATGAAGAAAAATGGTTAAATATGATGAGAGATAAACTTGGTTTATTTGGTGAAGATAAAAATGATCTAACTTTAATTAATAAACTTTTAGATTGGATGAAAAATAATAATGTAGATTACACAAATACCTTCTGTCATTTAATGGGTGTTGAGATTGATGATGAAGTGTACAAAAATGATGATTTTAAAAATTGGACTAATGAATGGGAGAAAAGATTAAAACTAAATAATTCATCTGACAAATACTTAGAACTGATGAAAAAAACTAATCCTATAGTTATACCAAGAAATCAAAAAGTAGAGGATGCTCTAGCTGATGCGGACAAAGGAAATCTAGAAACAATGAATAAACTTTTAAAAGTTTTAAGTAATCCTTATTCTGATCAAGAAAATATTATTGAATTTCAAAAACCTACACCAACAGGTAATGAAAAATATCAAACTTTTTGTGGAACTTAATTATAAAACGTAAGGTTCTCTTCTTGCAGTTTTGCCCAACACTCTTTCAACAGCAAAATCACTTATATCAATTGTTTGGTATGAACCAGTCGTGATCAATTCAGTTAACGCTCTTCCAATACCTGGAGCTTGCATTAATCCTCTTCCAGTAAAACCAGTAGCCATATAAACATTGTCGTACTTAGGATGTTTCCCAACAACAGCATTATTATCTAATCTGTTACAATCGTAGTAACCTGCCCAGCCTCCAGTTAATTTTAATTCTTCAAAAGCTGGTATTCTTTTTGCTAGTGCTGGCCAAACTAATTCTTCAAAATCATTCCATGCTGGCTCTAAATCGTCTGCACCAAATACTGATAATGGTGATCCTGCTAAATACTCTCCACCCTCAGGTCTCCAATAAACACCAGTAGTTAAATCACCAGTTAGAGGCATTTCTTTTATATATGTTGGACATTTTACTCTGAACACTGTGTGTTTTTGAGGTTCAACAGGAATGTCTTCTAATAATTCTTTAGTCCAACAACCAGCTGCAGAAACAATTGTTTTGGCATTTATCTCTGAAAGACTTTTAACCTCTCCTTTTATAAATTCTGCTCCAAGTTCGATTGCCTTACTTTTCAGTGCACTATGAAACATAAAAGGATCTATCCAACCTTCGCTTTGATTATCTGTGTAAGTAGCAGTCTCAACACCTTCATCATTTATATATGGAAATACTTTCGATAGCTCTGAGCCTTTAATATTTTTTGTACCTGCATCACATTCTTTATGATTTTCTAAAGCTTTATATTGTTCTTCAGCATGTTCGGGACCAAACATCAAAAGGTAGCCATTGGTTACCATACTTGCTGTTGGATTAGGATTTTTTTCAGTTTTCAATAATTCTGGTATTTGAAAAATAAATTCTCTTGCAAATTTACCAAGTAAGATATTTTCTTTTTGAAAAAATTGTCTTCTAAAACCTCCTAAAGACAAAGGAAATGAAGCTGTTTTGTAAGTTGGATCTCTTTCAATGACCTTAACTTTTCTCCCCTCTTTTGAGAGAAAATATGCTGTTGCTGCTCCAATTATGCCACCACCAACTACAACAACATCATCCATAATTAATTCAATATTATCAAACTTGTATTCAAAATTAGAGCAAAGCAACACCAAAGTAAATATGGAATCATTAAATACAAGCTCATCATTGTGACGCGTCTAAATCTTATGATTAGATTGATAATAAATGCAATTAATACAACTAATATTAATAAAGCTAAAAGCATGTTGTGAAATACAAAAAAAACTATACTCCAAGTTGCATTGAAAACTAAATGAATAAAATAAATATAAACTGTATTCATCTCTTTATTTTTGGAATGCCAATACATCCAAATAGAAATTGTCATCAATAAATATAAAATTGTCCATACCGGACCAAACACCCAGTCTGGTGGATTAAAAACAGGTTTATTTAATAGAGAATACCAAGGATCCTTGAAAGTAACTGTAGCTAATCCTCCAATTAATGATGCTGAAAATGTAATGATAAGAAATAATATAAATGTTACAATTTTATTTTTTAACATAATGTTTATACATAACAAAAAATGAGCAAAAAAACTATTTGGATAACTGGTGGTAGCACAGGAATTGGTAAAGCTTTGGCAATTAAATTTGCAAACAAAGAATGGAATGTTGCGGTATCTGCGAGAAGAGTTGAGCTCCTAGATGAACTTTCAAAAAATTATGAAAATATTTCATCATTTCCTTTGGATGTTACTGATAAAACAAAATGTATAGAAGTTTTCAACCAGATTAAAAATAAGTTTGAAAATATTGATATATGTTTTTTTTCAACTGGTACATGGAATCCAAAAAAAGAAAAAAAAATCGATGTTGAGCAAATGGAAGATGTTTTTAAAGTAAATTTTTTTGGAACAGTTAACTCCATTAAAGCAGTGGAACAATATTATAGAGAAAGAAAAAGTGGTATAATCACTATAGTTTCGTCTATTGCTGGTTATAGAGGATTGCCTAATTCAACTGGTTATGGACCATCAAAATCTGCACTAAATAATTTAGCAGAAAGTTTATATTTTGATTTTAAAAGGTACAATGTTCGTGTTTGTTTAGTTTCTCCTGGTTTTATTAAAACACCCATGACCGATAAAAACGATTTTAAAATGCCATTTCTAAAAACACCTGAATTTGCAGCTGATCAAATTTATGATGGCTTGATTAATAAGAATGTTTTTGAAATACATTTTCCAAAAGCGCTTACTTTAACTTTAAAATTCTTTAGTTTTCTTCCAAGTAAAATTTATTTTAAATTAGTAGGGAAGATGACTAAGCATCAAAAGAAATAATTAATCTTTAACAAATACAACAGTCAGTTCTGCTACTTTAAATCCAAACTTAGTCATTGTAGCTCTGTTGATTGCAACTCTTTCATCCTGTTTAAAGATCCAATCATCAAAAGTAATTTTTAATTCTTTTCCTTTAACTGGAACTAACAAAACGTATTCAAATTTAAAAGCAGGTCCGTAAGAATATCCTATTGCTTTTCCAACAACGTCCCCTGCTGTACCTTCATAATTATGTTCATCTATTTTAGTAATTGTCCACTCTCTGTCTTGAACTTCACCATCGTCCCAATTAAATTTTTCTTTTAAAATTAATTGTTTACCATCCCATGTTCCGTCTAAATCGGCTGAGAATTGTCTTGTAACTTTTCCTGATCGATTTTGTAAAACACCCCAAGCTTTAACGTTTCCTGTAAGGTATTCTTCAATAATTAATCTAGGTTCTTTATTTTTAAAATCTTCTGGTTTCATGGCACTATTATTTGAGCAACTTGTAATTAAGAAAGCCAGAATTATCAACGAAATTGATTTAATTATTTTCATATTATTGGTGTTATTTATTCTGCATTGAAAATTGAATCAAATCAATATTTTTAGATTTAAATCCAGCTTCACAATAAGATAGGTAAAATTCCCACATTCTTTTAAAGGTCAGATCAAATCCTTGATTTTTAATTTGATCCCATTTTCTCAAAAACTCTTCTCTCCAGATAGCTAACGTTTCTGCATAATGATCTGCATATGATATGTAAGAATTAATTGTTAAGCCGTTATCTGAAACGTATCTATTAATGCTATTTTTGTTAGGAAGAAATCCTCCTGGGAAAATGTATTTTTGAATAAAATCCTGTTTATTTTTGTATCTATCATACAAACTATCATCAATGGTTATTGCTTGAATTGCAGCCTTTCCTCCATTCGATAAATTATCTTTTATTGTTTTAAAATAACTCTCTAAATAATTTTGCCCAACTGCCTCAATCATTTCAATTGAAGCGATCGAATTATATTTTCCTTGAAGATCACGGTAGTCTTTAATTTCAATATTTACTTTTTCATTTAGACCACATTTATGAATTCTTTCTTTTGCGTATTCGAATTGTTTTTTAGAAATAGTAATACAGTCTAGTTTCACATCGTATTTCTTTCCTAAATATTCTGCAAAGCCACCCCAACCACAACCAATTTCTAAAACTTTATCTCCAGAACTAGGTTTGATTAGATCAATTAATTTTTGGTATTTATTATTTTGTGCAACGCTTAAATTTTTTGAGCTATCATCAAAGATTGCGCTTGAGTAAGTTAAAGTATCATCTAACCACAATGAAAAGAAATCATTTCCTAGATCATAATGTTTTGCAATATTTTCCTTACTTCGACTTTTTGTATTTTTAATTATTTTATTTTTTACAAAATTAATTATAGGTAGATCAAGCAAACCAGAGAATTTATATATCACTTGAATATTTCTAGCTGTTAACTCAATTAGATCTGAAAGATTATCAGTTTCAAATTCACCTCTCATATAACTTTCAGCAAAACCAATACTTCCACCTCTAATTAAATTATAATTAAAATTTGGATTTTTTATCTTAATATTTGCCTTCAAAGATTGATCAGGGTTACCAAATTTTAATATCTCACCTTCATGGGTAGTAATCTCAAGGTATCCATTTTTAATTTTACTTAAAAATTTAAAAACTAATTTATCTGCAGTTTTATTTAATAACATTAATTCTCTACCGTTATATTGTTTCTTATTTTTATTTTTTTTTTAATAATTTTAATTCCTTTCATCCATAATTTAAATGCTTCAAAATGGATTGCTGATATTATTTTAATGGTCATTAGAGGATGTTTTAAATAAGACTTTAATAATTGGCTGCTATTTAAATCAGTTTTCTTACCATCTTGAGATGCAAATAAAATTTTTCCTTCTTGATCGTATTGATCAATGATTACAGAAAGTTTTTCATCAGGATTAAGAATTCTAAAGAAATACTTGCAATTCATTTCTATAAAAGGTGAAACATGAAATTTTTTAGAACAATTATTCTGAATTAATTTATTTTCACTATCTACTCTAAAAACATAAGTATGTTGCTCACCAAATGTATTTTTCACCTCATATAATATAGATATTAATTTATCATTTTGATTGTAAACGAAAAAGATACTTAAAGGATTAAAAACATAACCAAAAATTCTTGGATAACAGAGAAGCTTAATTTTAATATCTGTGGTGTCTATTCTATTTTGTTCTAAATTTTTCTTTACCCACTCTTCAAGAGAAGATCCGTCGCGTTCACCATGATCCTTTTCATGAAAACTGATTAGATTGAATTTATTCAATGAAAAGAAGCTTATCTCTTGATCTATTTTTCTTAACTCAGATAAATCAATTAAAAGTGAGAAAACACTATACTTAAAATAGTGTTCTTTAGGTTTGAAACGTTTATGGATTACTTTTCCGTTATATATGCATGAATTAGTCATTTAGGTATTTTAGCATTTCAATCGATGATTTTATTCCATCTTCATGAAAACCGTAACCAAAATAACTCCCACAAAAAAGCAAATCTTTTTTATTTTGTAAACTAGATAGTTCTGATTGAACATCTAGTGCCTGTTGATCATAATAAGGATGAGTAAATTTAACTATTTTAAGTATTTTACTCTCATCAATTTCAAAATAAGGATTAAGAGTTAAAAAAATGTCCTCATTGCATTTAAGGTTTTGCAAAAGGTTTAACCAATAAGTAATAGAATTTTTTTCTAAATCTTTGTCATTGATTGATGAATTCCATGAGGACCATGCCTTTTTATTTTTTGGCATCGCTCTTTTATCTGTATGAATATATGCAATATTTTCCTTGTAACTAAAATTAGATAAAATTTTTGTCTCTTCATTAGTAGGATTATCAATCAACTTTAAAGCTTCATCAGCGTGAGCTGCTATAACAACTTTATCGTAATCAAAAAATTCACTTTCACCACCATAATATAAATCTAACCCTTTTGACTTTCTTATAATTTTTTTAATTTTATAATTTTTAAAATATTCACCACTTATCTTTGAAATTACTTTGTTTACATAAGTTCTACTTCTATTAGATACAGTATACCACTGAGGTCTATTTTTTAATTTAAAGAGCCCATGATTTTGAAAAAATTTTAAAAAGAATGTTATTGGCATCTTGCTAGCTTCATAAGGTGGAATAGACCAGATTGCAGATACCATTGGGATGATATGGTAATCAATAAACGTTTTTGATAGTTTATTGTTTTCCAAATATTCACCTAAAGTTAGTTTTTGATCTCTAACATTTATTTGATCACTTTTTTTATAAAATTTAATGATATCAAAAAACATTTTTAAAAAATTAGGATTAAATAAATTAGATCTATTAGAAAAAATTCCATTTAAACCTTTTCCACAATATTCAAAGTTTGAATTTTCTACTGATACAGAAAATGACATGTCACTTTTTTCTATCTGAACATCATTTTCTTTAAAAAAATTAATTAAATTTGGATAGGTTTGAAAATTAAATACAATAAAACCAATATCTACAGATACTTTCTTTTCATCAAAAACTAAATCTATTGTGTGAGAATGACCACCAAAATGATCTTCTTTCTCAAAAAGATCTACGTGATGTTTTTTTGATAAATAATATGCAGCACTTAAGCCTGATATCCCAGAACCAACTACAGCAATTTTCATTAATGATTATGCCGCGTCTTCTTTAAACTCATCCATACTTGGACAAGTACAAAAGATATTCTTATCTCCATAAACATTGTCCACTCTTGCAACTGGTGGCCAAAATTTATTTGTTTTTAAGAACTTAGCAGGATAAGCAGCTTGCTCTCTTGAATATTTATGATCCCATTCATCTGATGCAAGTTCTATATCTGTATGAGGAGCGTTCTTAATAGGATTATCTACTTTATCAAACTCACCAGAATTAATCTTATCTATTTCAGACTTGATATTAATTAAAGTATCACAAAATCTATCAAGCTCAGATAAACTTTCACTCTCTGTTGGCTCTATCATCATAGTTCCTGCAACTGGCCAAGACATTGTAGGTGCATGGAAACCATAATCGATCAATCTTTTAGCGATATCTTCCTCAGTAATACCTGTCTCACTCTTAATTGATCGAATATCAATGATACATTCATGAGCAACGTTTCCATTTGAGCCTTTGTACAAAATTGGAAAATGATCTTTAAGTCTGTGAGCTATATAATTTGCGTTTAATATAGCAACTTGAGTAGCTAATTTTAAACCTTCTGAACCCATCATTTTAATATACATCCAAGAAATTGATAAAATACTTGAGCTTCCCCAAGGGGCTGCTGAAACTGCTCCTATTCCTGTAGCAGGTCCACAATCTTTAACAACTGGATGATTAGGTAAATAAACTTGCAAATGTCTTTTACATGCAATTGGACCCATTCCTGGTCCTCCACCACCATGTGGAATACAGAATGTTTTGTGTAAATTTATATGACAAACATCTGGACCAAAATTTCCAGGTCTTGCTATTCCAACAAGTGCATTTAAATTTGCACCATCCATGTATACTTGACCACCGTGTTTATGTATAAGTTCACATATATCTGTAATTTTTTCTTCAAATACACCGTGAGTAGAAGGATATGTAACCATTAATGCTCCAAGATTTTCAGAATTTGCTTCTGCTTTTTTTTTCAAATCTTCAAAATCAACATTTCCTTCTTTGTCACAATCAACAACTACAACTTTCATTCCAACCATTTGTGCACTAGCAGGATTTGTTCCATGTGCTGAGCTTGGAATTAAACATATATTTCTATTTTCTTCGCCTCTATCTAAATGATATTTTCTAATTACCATTAACCCCGCATATTCTCCTTGAGCACCTGCATTTGGTTGAAGTGAAACTCCAGAAAAACCTGTAATTGATCTTAACCAATTTTTAAGATCAGTGAATAAAGCTCTATACCCTTCCATCTGCTCTACAGGTACAAACGGATGAGGTTCCGCTAACTCCCTCCATGAAATAGGAATCATTTCTGCAGTAGCATTTAATTTCATAGTACATGATCCAAGTGCAATCATAGTTCTATTAAGAGCTATATCTTTATCTTCTAGTTTTTTTAAATATCTAAGCATCTCGGTTTCTGAATGATATGAATTAAAAACAGGATGTTCTAAATATTTTGAAGTTCTTAATAAATTTTTTGGTAAATTTGGTAAACTTACTGTTGGATCTTCTCTTTTAATCGACTCAGCTGCATTAAAAATTTTCAACAATTGATTTACTCTATAAACATTTTTCTTTTCATCAAAAGAAACAGCCAACATTTCAGAATTTACTCTCCTAATGTTTACTTTTTGATCTAAAGCATTTTTATAGATTTGATCAGTTTTATCTTTTGTTACAATTGTAACTGTATCAAAGAAATGATCTGAATAAATTTCATATCCAGATTGTTTTAATTTATCTGCAAAATTTTTAGCTAATTGAGAAACTCTTTCTGCAATAGTTTTTATTCCATCTGGACCGTGGTAAATAGCATATGCAGCTGAAACAATTGCTAACAATGCTTGAGCAGTACAAATGTTACTTGTCGCTTTATCTCTTCTAATATGTTGCTCTCTTGTTTGAAGTGATAATCTGTAAGCTTTATTTCCATGTCTATCTACTGACACACCAATAATTCTTCCTGGCATAGATCTTTTAAATTCATCTTTAGTTGCAAAGAAAGCTGCATGAGGTCCGCCATAACCCATTGGTATTCCAAACCTTTGTGAACTTCCAACTGCAATATCAGCACCTAATTCTCTTGGTGTTTTAAGTAGCGCTAAAGCTAATAAATCAGAAACTAATACGGCTTTTCCATTTTTTTTATGGATTTTACTAATGGCTTCACTTGGATCTTTAATGTCTCCTAAAGTTCCAGGGTATTGAAGAATTCCACAAACCAAATCCTCTTTAAGTTGATCCAATACTTTATCTTCATTACCAACAAGTACTTTTAATCCCATTGGTTCTGCTCTTGTTTGAATTACATCAATTGTTTGTGGATGACAATTTTCTGAAACAAAAACTAAATTGCTATCTTTTTTGTTTAATCTATGACTTAATCCCATAGCTTCTGCAGCTGCTGTTCCTTCATCAAGCAACGATGCATTTGCAATATCCATACCTGTGAAATCAACAATCATTTGTTGAAAGTTTAGAAGCATTTCTAATCTTCCTTGCGCTACTTCAGGCTGATAAGGAGTATAAGAAGTGTACCAACCTGGATTTTCTAAAATATTTCTTAAAATTACATATGGAGTGTAAGTTCCATAGTAACCCATACCAATAAAATTTGAATAAATTTGATTTTTTTTTGAAATCGCTTTCAATTTTCTTAATGCTTCATATTCAGAGTTAGACTCTCCTATATTTAATCCATCTTTCAATTGTATCTTTTCTGGAACTGTACTTTTTATTAAATCGTCTAATGAATTATAATTAAGCTCCTTCAGCATTTTATTTTGATCTTCTTCTGAAGGGCCAATGTGTCTTTTTAAAAAGTCTTTTTGTGAATTATGTAACATTAGCTAGCACTCTCCTTTGCAAATTTATCATATTCTTCTTTGTTCATTAAGCTGTCCATTTCTGAACTATCTTTTAATTTAAGTTTAAAAAACCAAGCTGATCCCTCAGGGTCTTCGTTAATCTTAGCAGGATCATCTACTATGGCTTGGTTGGTATCTACTACTTCACCACTTACTGGAGTATAAACATCACTTGCAGCTTTAGTTGACTCAACTACTCCTGCTGTTCCGTCTTTTTCAACGCTTGAACCTTTTTCAGGTAACTCAGCAAAAACAATATCTCCTAACATTTCTGTTGCATGTTTTGTAATTCCAATGGTAGCAACATCGCCTTCCACTGTAATCCACTCGTGCTCTTTTGAAAATTTAACCTCACTCATTAGTTTGCTCCTTTCACGTAACTTTTTTTATAAAATGGTAACCCACAAACACTTGCAGGATGTTTTTTTCCTCTTACTTCAAGTAAAATTTTTGTATCGACTTTAGAAAACTCTTTATCAATGTAGCCCATTGCTATTGGGCCATTTACACTCGGACCAAAGGTTCCACTGGTAATCTCGCCAATAAGTTTTTCTGACTCATCAAAGATTTTAGTTTTTTCTCTGGCAATCAATCTTCCTTCTGGCTTAATCCCAATTCTAATTTTAGAGGTACCTTCTTGTATTTCTCTCATAATTTTATCAGAACCAACAAATCCACCATTTGAAATTCTCTCTTTAGAAATCGCCCACTTTAAGTTTGCTTCAATTGGTGTTTTTTCAGTATCAAGTTCATGTCCATATAAGCACAATCCAGCCTCTAATCTCAAGGTATCTCTTGCCCCAAGTCCTATAAGTTGTGCTCCTTTTTCCATCAAATTCTGAGTAAATACCTCAGCTAAATCGTTATTAATAGATACTTCAAAACCATCTTCTCCTGTGTATCCAGATCTTGTTACAAAAACTTTCTGATCTTTATAATCAAACCAGTTCCCTGTCATAAAATTAAGTTTTTCAACACCCTCTATTATATTGTTTAAAATCTCAACTGACTTTGGACCCTGGATTGCAATTAATGCTCTTTGATCATCAAGAACCATTTCATATTTACTTTTAAGTAAATCTGATAAAATTTTAAAATCATTGTCTTTGCATGCTGCGTTTAAAATAATTAAATATCCTTTTTCAATTTTAGTGATTATCAAATCATCATGAATTCCTGCACTATCATTCATTAAAAAACTATATTTAGAACAGTTTTGTTTCAAATTTTTTAAATCAAGTGGAAAAATTTTTTCAAGATCAGCAGTTAAATCTTCTTCGCCATAAATAAATAATTGACCCATATGAGACACATCAAAAATACCTGCATTTGATCTTGTAAATTTATGTTCTTCAACAATTCCTTTGCTGTATTGTATGGGCATTTCATATCCAGCAAATTCTACAAATTTAGCTTGGTTATCTTGATGAAGTTTGTTTAAAGATGTTTTTTTTCCCATACTAACTCTGTCGTACCCATCTGTATTTTTGCCTGAGAGTTTTACTCCTTCGGCGAGAATTCAATCTCTTTCCAGAGTTAATATAATACGGTCCTTTTACCTGAGAGTTTCCTGGGCGGTTGCTCCTTCGGTGTCACAATGTTTGTGATCTCTCCCGTTAACAAATATTCTAATAAATACTGTTTAATGTCAAATGTTATTAGATCGCTTTTTTTTCTGATGTATATAAATTGTAAAATTGAAGTAAAACTGCAAAAATAACTATTGATCCTCCAATTATCACTATGAAAGGCGGTTGTTCATTTATAAACAACCACGCCCATAAAGGACCTAGTACTGCTTCTGTTAACATTATGATTCCAACCATTGCTGATGGTGTTCTTTGAGCTCCGATAGTAATAAATATAAAACCTAATCCTAATTGTAAAAACCCAGCTAAAAATCCTAAAAAGATATCGTTTGGAGATATCATTATTTTTTCTGACATTAGATAACCAATTAACAAAGCAAAAACTCCTGCAACAAATTGAGCAGGAACCATATCAACAGTTGGATATTTTCTTACAACTAAAATTAAAGTAGCAAATGATATTGGCATTATGAAAGCTGCAATATTTCCAGACATTTGACCTGGAGATAAAGAGCTTCCAACCATTAGAAGTATTCCTGAAATTGCAAGAATTATTGAAGTCAGAGTGATTGCTGAAATTTTTTCTTTTAAAAAAAAATAACCAAATATTGCTAGGAAGATTGTTTGTGTTTGAATAATAAAATTAGCATTAGCAACTGTTGTGTTATACATCGCAAATACATAGCCACTAAAACCGAGTGATAAAATAAATCCACCAAAGAAACCAGGAAATCCTAAATTATAAAAGGATCTAAATACTTGTTTTTTATAAGTTAAAACTAAGTACAAGCTAATTACAATAAGGAAAAATACTGTTCTCCAAAATAATATTTGCCAAAGAGTTGCCCCTTCAAATGACTTAACAATCAAACCTCCAAAACTAAGACTACACGCACCTAAGAAAATTAAAAAAGGCCCTGGAAATTTTCTAATAATATTCATTATATTTGATTGAGTAAGTTCTGAGTATCCATCTCATACAATTTAAATAAAGTTTCAGCATCAGATAAATTTATCTCTTTAAATTTGATTTTTGAGCCAGGTGATATTTGTACCAATCGATCATAATCAACACTAGCTACCACACCAATTTTTGGATATCCTCCAATAGTACCATGGTCTGAAAGCATAATAATTGGGTTTCCATCTGCTGGTACTTGGATGACTCCTTTTAACAACCCTTCTGATTTAATGTTGGTATTTACAATATTTTCAATTTTTGGACCTTCTAATCTCATTCCCATTCTATCTGAAAGTTTTGACACAGAAAATTCTTTTTCAAAAAATATCTTTTTTCCTTCATCAGAAAAATAATCAAAGTTTGGTCCTTTTATTACTCTAATATTTTCAACTTTAGAATTTATACAGTTAGTCTTTTTTTTACTTTGGTCTGAATTAATATTTAGGATATTTATTTTTTGACCGTTCTCTAATTTTTTTCCATTATTTGATCCAATATTTGCCTTGGTATTTATCGAACAACTATTCCATTGAAATTTTAAATCTAATTCTCCACCAACTGCTAAATATCCATAAATTGACTTATTTGTTGAGATTAGATTAATTTCATCTCCACTTTCAATTTGATAACTCTCATAACAATTACCATCAATTTCTGTACCACCTTTAATAATTTTAAAAATAACATCACCTGTAACTGCAATATTAATTTTATCTCCATAATATTTTATATGTGGTCCTTGGTATGCAAATTCTATAACTGGCGAATTTAATTTATTATCTACCAGCTTGTTAGCTAAACTATAATTTCTATTATCCATCGCTCCACTAAATGGAATTCCTATATGATATAAATTATTTCTTCCTTGGTCCTGAAAGGTTGTGTTTACTCCGGCTCTTATAATTTCGAAATTATTTGTCATTATAACTATTATATTTTTCAAGATTTATTTGTTTAAAAACTACTATATCGCCAGGATTTATTAAATTTGGCTCTAATTCTTTTGAATTATCAAAAACATCTACAGGTGTATTGCCAAGTATGTTCCATCCTCCAGGGCTTTCAAATGTATAAATATTTGCAAATTGTTCGGTTAAAGCAACTGATCCTTTTGGGACTTTTACTCTTGGTGTTTCTAATCTTGGCACTCTCATATTTTCATCCAAATCACCTAAAAATGGCATACCAGCAATAAATCCTGTCATATAACAAAAATATTCCTTACTAAAAAAATTTTCTAAAATTTTATCTCGACTGATATTTAATTTTTCTTCTAATCTTTTTATATCAAGAGAAAATTGATCATCACAACAAACAGGAATTTCAATTTTAGTGCTATTGTCATCTTCAGTTTCATTAACATTTAAATTTTCAATTAATTTTTTAACTTCTTTAAAGTTTGTTTTTCTAAGGTCGTAAGAAACTATTAATTTATTATAAGAAGGAGTAAGATTATTTATACTTTCAACATTCTCTTTTTTTAAAGCTTTAAAATATTTTATTACTTCAGAGTTAACTGATTTATTTACCTCTATACCAAAATCGCAATAAACAGCTGCGTCACCAAGATTTGATATATTTTTTATCATGGCATGTTATACTTCAACAATTAGAACTATGGAAATTAATATAAATTGTGATTTAGGTGAAAAATCAAAACACCATTCAAATAAATATGATCCAGATTTACTCGATATAGTAAATTCTGCTAACGTTGCATGTGGATTTCACGCCGGTGATGAAGAATCTATGAACCAAGTGGTTCAAATATCAAAAAAAAATGGTGTAAGCATTGGTGCTCATCCATCATTCAATGACCCAGAAAATTTTGGAAGACAAAGAATGGACCTTGCACCTGAAGAAGTTAGAAAATTAATTATTGATCAATATGAAATTTTACAAAAGATTGCTCAGGATCATGGAGAAAATGTTACTCATATAAAACCACATGGAGCATTAAATAATATGGCGTGTGAGGATATTGATCTAGCAACTACATTAGCAAAAGCGATCAATGAAATAAGTAGAGATTTGATTTATTTAGTACCTACTGGTTCTAAAATGGAACAATCAGCTAAAAAATTAGATATGAAAATTGCCTGTGAAATTTTTGCAGATAGAACCTATGAAGATGATGGAAATTTAGTTTCTAGAAAAAAATCACATGCATTAATTACTGACCCTGAAGAAGCTAAAAAACATGTATTGAGTATGGTAAAAAATCAGGCACTGAATTGTCACAGTGGAAAGCAAATACCTTGTGAAATCGACTCTGTGTGCATACATGGAGATAATGATAGTTCGCTTGCAACAGCAAAGTCAATTAAAGAAAATTTAATTGAAAATGGACTAAACTTAAAACCTTTAAGCCAAATGGAGAAATTTTTATAATGATTAAAAAAATATTTATTACTTTGATATTTGTTTTATTTGCTTCCAATGCAATGTCAGCAGGTAGCAGTTCTGACTCAACACCTAAGAAAGTAAAATCAGATTACGATAAAGCAGTTACTCATGTTAAAGCTGCAAAAAAATATGAAAAAAAAGGCAAATTAGAAAAAGCTAAAAAGAGATATGAAAAAGCTCAAAAACTTCTTCTAAAATCAAACGATAAAAAACCAATTCAAGCGGATACACTTAACTATCTTGGTTTTACAACAAGAAAACTTGGTGATTTTGAAAATGGAGAAAAATATTATCTTCAAGGCCTAGCAATCAAACCAGACCATATTGGAATAAACGAGTATCTAGGTGAATTATATGTTGCTACAAATAGAATGGATTTAGCTAAAGAAAGACTTAAAGTATTGGAAGCTTGTAACTGTGAAGAATACAACGAGTTAAAAGAAATAATAGAAGGAACAAAGAAATCTAAATACTAATTTATTAGGCGGTCAAATGTTTTGACCGCTTTTTTTTATTCTTTGATTGCAATCTTGTTAAATTGAAATAATAATTAGACATCTTGATTGAAGAGCTCATAATCCTAACCCAAATTATTTTTATCACTATTATCTTAACAGCAGATAATGCTGTGATAGTTGGTTCTATTGCATCAAATTTTGTACCCAAAAATAGAAAACAAATTATTTTATGGGGTGTAATTGGAGCGTTTGTTTTTAAAATCTTTTTTGCAATCTTTGCTACTTTTTTATTTGAATTTTATTTTATAAAAATTTTAGGTGGATTATTGCTGGTATGGATAGTTAATGACTTAAGAAAAGATCTTGTTGATATAAAAAATATAAAACCTTCAGTTAAAAAAACAAAACAACCATCGTACATAAATAGTATAGGTAAAGTGCTATTTGCTGATCTGATGATTAGTTTTGACAATGTTATAGGTGTTGTTGCTGCAGCTCAAGGATATTTTGGCTATATGATTTTTGGTCTTGTCCTATCGGTCGTTCTTACTGGTGCATTAGCTACTTATATGGCTAATTATATTCAAAAACATATTTGGATAGCTTACATTGGTTTAATATTTATTTTAGTTGTTGGCTTACAATTAATTATAGGTGGTTTAGTAGATCTTGAGATACTGAATATTAACGAGGAGTTTAAAAAATATTTTTAATTAAAAGAGTATTTTTTAGAGGGGAATTTTCTTTTTTTAACCTCAGTTGCATACTTAGAGACTGCTTTTGATATTTCTGTTTTTATATTTGTATATTTCTTAACAAATCTAAATTTGATTGGATTTAAACCTATTAAATCATCAAATACCAAAATCTGACCATCGCAATTATTAGATGCACCTATCCCAATTGTTGGAACACTAACACTTTTAGTTACTTGTTTTGCCAATGATGTTTGAACACACTCTAAAACCATACAAAATGAACCTGCTTCTTCAAGTAACTTTGCGTCTCTCATAATATTTTCTTTTTCACTTTGTTTCTTACCTTTAAATTTAAATGTTTTATCTGACTGAGGTAAAACTCCTATATGGCCCATTACAGGAATATTATTGTTAACTAAGATTTTAATAGTATTTATAATTTTCTTTCCTCCCTCTAATTTGACCCCATCACATTTACTTTTTTTCATAATTAATTTTGCATTTTTCAATGCCTCTTTAGGATTTCGATAAGTGTTATGAGGCATGTCGACAATCATTAAACTTTTTTTAATACCCATACGAACACTTTTGGAGTGTTCAATCATAGTATTTAAAGTTACTTCTCTAGTAGACTTATAATTATATAAAACTGATCCAAGTGAATCCCCTACTAAAATTAGATCACAATAATTGTCTAAGACTGATGCAATATTTTTAGAATATGCAGTTAAAGTTACTAATTTAGTTTTATTTTTTTTCTTTATAAAATCTGAAATCTTTTTGTTCATCGACCTACCAAGAGCCGGTATTTTCCATTGAAGCCCATGGCTCTTTAGGCTCTAAATTTCCTTCTTGAAGTATTTCTATTGAAATTTTATCAGGCGATCTAACAAATGCCATATGACCATCTCTTGGTGGTCTATTTATAGTGTAACCCATGTCTATTAGCCTTTGACATGTTTCATAAATATTATCTACTCTGTATGCAAGATGGCCAAAATTTCTAGAACCCTCACCAAGTTCATCACCATCCCAATTGTAAGTTAACTCAATTTCTGCCTTTTCATCGTTAGGAGCTGCAAGAAAAATTAAAGTAAATCTTCCTTTTTCATTTTCCATTCTTCTTGTTTCTTTTAAACCAAGGCCTTCACAGAAAAATCTTAAAGATTCATCTACGTCTTTAATTCTGATCATTGTATGTAAATATTTCATAAGATGTTTTTATAATTAAAATTACTCTAATTCAATAGTACTTGGGGGCTTAGAAGTAATATCATACACAACTCTATTAATTCCTCTTATGCTATTGACAATTTTGTTGGAAATAGTTTGCATAAACGATTTTTTAAATTCATAAAAATCTGCAGTCATTCCATCTTCAGAGGTAATTGCTCTTAGTAAACATAAATATTCATATGTTCGGTTATCACCCATAACTCCAACTGTTTTTACTGGAAGTAATGCTGCATATGCTTGCCAAATTTTATGGTAAAGCCCATGATCTCTTAAAGCTTGTATAAAATAATGATCAGCTTCTTTTAAAATTTTAATCTTTTCATTAGTAATAATACCTGGCATTCTAATTGCTAAACCAGGACCAGGAAACGGATGTCGTGAAATTATTTCATGACTTAAATTTAACTCTAAACCTAATTTTCTTACCTCATCTTTAAATAGAAATTTTAATGGCTCTACTAACTTTAAGTTCATTTTTTTTGGTAAACCACCCACATTATGATGTGATTTTATTTTGGAAGTTTGACTTCCAGTAACAGACTTACTTTCAATTAAATCTGGGTACAAAGTTCCTTGTGCCAAAAATTTTACATTTTTTATTTTCTTTGCATATCTCTCAAATATTTTAATGAATAGATTTCCTATTATTTTTCTTTTTCTCTCTGGATCAGATACATTTTTTAATTTACTTAAGAATTCCTTTTCAGCATTCACATAGATTAAATTCATTTTTAGTCGTTTTTTAAAAGTTTTAACAACCTGAAATTCTTCATTTTTTCTAAGCAATCCGGTGTTTACAAAAATACAATATAGTTTTTTACCTATTGCTTTATTCAATAATTGAGCAACCACACTACTATCTACTCCACCTGATAACGCACAAATAACTTTATTATCTCCAACTTGAGACCTTACATCTTTAATTAATTGTACCTTTTGATCTTTTGATGACCAATTTCTCTTAATTTTACAAATAAGAAAAATAAAATTACTAATTAGTTTTTTTCCGTTCTCTGTATGAGTTACCTCTGGGTGAAACTGAACACCATAAAAATTTTTAATTTTATTTTCTACAATTGCAAATTTAGAATTTGAGCTTGATGCAATTACTTTAAAATTTTTAGGTAATTTAGATACTTGATCAGCATGGCTCATCCAGACCACTTTAGATTTTTTTGTACCAAAAAAATTATTAGTTAAGAGACTATTATTTTTTTTAATTACATTTGCTAAACCAAATTCACGATGCTTTGATTGCTTAACTCTTCCACCATTAAGTTTAGATAATATTTGATGGCCAAAACAAATACCAAGAACAGGAATATTTAATTCCAAAATTTTTTTATCAAATGAATATTTATTAATTTGATAAACATTCAGAGGGCCTCCTGATAAAATTATACCTTTTACGCTTTGATTAATTTGATTAAGTTTAATTTTTTTATGACTTACAATATCAGAGAAAACTCCAAGCTCTCTAATTCTCCTTGCTATTAATTGAGTAAATTGTGAACCAAAATCTACAATTAAGATTTTGTTAAGGCTATTATCAAGACTCATTGCTTGGTTCTAGATTTTTTAAAGACTCTAAAATTTCATTATTTTCATCACATAATGACTTACATACTTGAACAAATGTTTCAGATAATTCTTTAACTTTATCATAATTAGATTTTTCAAGTGCAATTTTCATTAGCATTAAAATAGCTTCTTCATTTTGAGGATCAATTAATAGAGTAGTTTCTAAGTTGTATTCTTCTTTTCTTTGATCTTCTTCGTGATTATAAATTTTTGCTAAATACAAGTATGAATTTGCATCCTTTGGATTAAATACAATATTTCTCTCAAATAAAAATCTCGCATCCTCATATTTTTCTTTTTCATATAATTTAATTGCTTCATTAAAAAAATTTTCCTTTGAAAAAGAATTAGATTGAAACGAAACAATTAAAACAACCAGTGAAATAAATTTCAAAATTTTATTCATTAATATTTACTGTCATTTTTAATTACATCTACATTATGAACCATACTTTCATAAAATCCAGCTTTAGTAATTTTAACAAATTGTGGTTTGTTTCTCAATTTCACAATTTCTTTTGAACCAAGATAACCCATAGAAGATTTAAGGCCACCAATTAATTTAAATATAATACTGCCAACATCACCTTTGTATTTTACAAAACCTTCTACTCCCTCTGGAACATACTTGGATGTATCTTTTTGCTTAGTTTGAAAATACCTATCTGCTGAACCTTTATTCATAGCTCCTACAGAACCCATCCCTCTAAAGCTTTTAAATAATTTTCCATTTTTCTTAATTAATTTACCAGGTGTTTCATCTGTACCGGCAAATAAAGAACCTATCATTACAGCATCCGCACCTGCTGCAAAAGCTTTTGCTAGATCGCCAGAATATTTTATTCCACCATCAGAAATTATTTTTACATTTTTATTTTTAAGTCCATTTCTTACTGATAAAATTGCACTTAACTGTGGAACACCTATCCCTGCTACTAATCTTGTTGTACAAATTGATCCTGGTCCAATCCCAACTTTAATAATATCTACTCCTAATTTAATTAAAAATTTTGCTGCTTCAGGTGTTGCAATATTTCCAGCACATAAAGCAATGTTCTTACTTTTAATTTTTTTTATATATTTAACTATTTCTCCCACTTTTTTGGTATGTCCATGAGCAGTATCTACTACAATTAAATCTACACCTTCTTTAAGTATAGCTTTAGCTCTATCAAATTCAGCAATTGATGCTCCAACAGCTGCTCCAACTAACAATTTTTGTTTTTTAACTTTTTTAATTTCTAAAATTTGTTTTTTGATATCTAAATTTCTATGAATAACCCCTATTCCACCGGCTTTACCAATTGCTATAGCCATATTGCTTTCTGTAACAGTGTCCATTGCAGAAGACAAAAGTGGGATTTTAAGTTTTAAATTTTTCGTTAAATTGACTGATGTATTTACTTCAGATGGCAATATCTCCGAGTACTTCGGGGCTAACGTAACATCGTCAAAGGTGAGTGCTTCTTTTATAGGAACCATGATCTTTTATATACGATTCCTTTTAATTTTAAAGTCTCTATCTAAGTTTTTTACAAATTATAAAACTTTCTTTTGAATCTTTTCTACTCGATTTAGGTTTAAAAACCTTAACTTCTTTAAAATATTTTTTACCTTCTGCGACTATTTCGTTGAAAGTTCCCCCCATAAAGATTTTAGAAACAAAGTAACCATTTTCATTTAATAAATCTTTTGCAAATACCATTGCTTCTTTACAAAGTTCTCCTGTTTGAATTGAATCAATATTTTTAATTCCTGTGGTATTTACAGCCATGTCTGACATCACAACATCTACTTTAGTGGTTGTATTTTTTTTTATCTCTTGCTGAACTCCTTCTTCAGTGAAATCACCTTGTATTTGAAGACTTGATCCAATTGGTTCCATCTTTTTCAAATCAATTGAAATTAATTTCCCATTCTTAGATACTTTATTTGCATATTGGGACCAGCTTCCAGGAGCAGCTCCAATATCAATAACAGTTAACCCACCTTTAAAAATTTTAAATTTTTCGTCAATTTCTATAAGTTTGTAGGCAGATCTTGCTCTATAACCATCAACTTTTGATTGTCTAACGTATGTATCTCTTCGCTGTTTGTTGACCCAATTTTTTGAAATTTTATTTTTTTTCAATTAATTTTCAAATCTTAAGCTTTTATTTAATATCTTGCCATCAAGAGTTTGGATTTCTATTTTAATATCTTTATTAATTCTCATATCTTGATTGTTTTTCCAAATGCCAGCAGCAAGATGCATTATTCCAATTTTGTAATTAGGTAAATAAGGTTCAACAAATGTATTATTTACCTGATCAAATTTTGGTAAAAGATTGCTTGTTATCCAGTTACAATTTAAAGGTAAAAATTCAGTTTCAATATTATCATGATAAACCGAAATGTTCATTGCAAGTTGTTCGGAGCCAAAAATATCTCCGCCTTTTAAAGTTTCTCTGAGATTATTTTGCCAAATTTCCCAAGATTTAGAATATTTTTCTAGAGAAAAGACACCTATATTTATATGAGGTGCAAAAGCTAATTTCCTAGCTTTGTCCATATTAATTTTAGATTTTACTGCATGTTTAAAATTTTGAGATTTAATTATTGCGAGTTTTCCAAAAACCCAATTTACTTTTGAGGTAATTTTGTAACCTGGTCCTATGGTTTGTGTAATACCCAATTTATTATTATCACAGGCTTTGAAATATAATTCTATTGTTTGCCAATCATTGACCCAAGCATCACAATCAATCCAAAGATATTTTTCATAATTAGGAAAATATTTTGGTAAAAATGCTCTTGAAACTTGGCTTTTTAACCATTCTCTTCCTTTAATTTTACTTTCAGGAACTTTTATATCCCACTCTGCAGATTTAATCTCATCTACTTTAGATAATAATTTATTTTTTTGTTCTTCTGATAATCCAGCATCCAAAACACATATTGCAGTATCTTTGCTAGCTTCGAACTGTTTGATGGAGTCTATTAATTCATCCAATAAAGGGAAATAATTAGAGTCTGCTAAAGAAACAATGGTATTTTTTTTCATTACAATACATCTTCAAGATCGTCATCTTCATCGTCATAATTCTGACCTTCGTTTTGTTTTTTAAGTTTTTGATAATGAAAAAAGCTTATTGGAAGCATAGTTAGATAAATTAAAGCACTTAATGAAATTACATTAAAAGGATAAATTAACAATAATCCAAAAAATAAGACAATTCCAAATAATAAGAAAATTGTTGCCTTTCTTTGAATTACAATTTTTTTAAATGAATAGCTTGGAAACTTACTAATCAATAAAAAAGAAGTGACAATAAAAAATATCGGCACAATAATTGTATAATCTACTTTAAACACTTCAATACTAGACATACTAAATATAAGTGGTGTTAATACTAAAATTCCACCAGCTGGAGAAGGAACACCTTCAAAAAAATTATCTCTCCAAGATGGTTCGCCTCCTGTATTTACATTGAAACGTGCCAATCTTAATGCAACACAAATTACATATATTAAACAAACTAGCCATCCAAACCTTCCAAGTTCATTTAATTTCCAAAAGTACATTATAAAAGCAGGAGCAACCCCAAAGCTAATCATGTCAGTCAAAGAATCTAATTCTTTTCCAACTTTTGATGTACCTTTGATTAATCTTGCTATTCTTCCATCTAGTCCATCAATTACAGCTGCAATTATTATTGCAATGATTGCAAACTCATATCTTCCGTCTAAAGCAAATCTTATAGATGTAAGACCAATACAAACACCTATAAGTGTCAGCATGTTAGGTAAAATTACTCTAGCACTCCTTTTTTCAGGAACTATTTTAAAATTTTTTTTAGGTTGTTGCATATCTATCTTTTTGCTAATAGAGTTTCCCCTGATATTGCAGTCTGACCAATTTTAACCAATGGTTCATAATTTTCATAATACACATCTGCTCTACTTCCAAATCTAATCATTCCAATTCGATCACCTTGGTTTAATGTTTGATCCTTATTTGTCTCGCAAACAATTCTTCTTGCAACCAAACCTGCTATTTGTACTATAACAATATCATTTCCATGATTATCTTTTAACTTATAATAATTCCTCTCGTTATCTTCGCTCGCCTTATCGAGTGAAGCATTTAAAAATTTTCCTGGCTTGTATAAAATATCTTCAACTTTCCCAGAACAAGGAGTTCTATTTACATGACAATCAAATACGTTCATGAAGATACTAATCTTTTTAAATTTCTTGTTTTCTAAATTTAATTCTTTTGGTCCATCTACCTCTTCAACTTTAATTACCTCACCGTCTGCTGGGCTTACTAGATAATTGTCATCTCCTATGATTGCTCTTTCAGGATCTCTAAAGAAATAATAAACCCATATAGTTAAAAGCAATCCAATTAATCCTAAAAATCCATTTACTAACAATAAGATGATTGTGATGAATCCTGCGATTACAATAAACTTGTAACCCTCTGTGTGTATCTTTGGAAATATCTTGGTAAACATATTCTTCTATTTGCTAATTTTCGATTAATATGTATATAAACCAATCTAATTCAATTAATAAGATAAATTTAATTTAATGAGCAAAATCAAGGTAAATAACCCAGTTGTCGAGTTAGATGGTGATGAAATGACTCGAATTATATGGGAGTTTATTAAAAACAAATTAATCCTTACATATATAGATCTTGGCATCGAATATTACGATCTGGGAATGAAAAGCAGAGATAATACAGATGACCAGATCACAATAGACTCAGCAAATGCTATCAAAAAAATTGGTGTTGGAATTAAATGCGCAACCATTACTCCAGATGAGGCAAGAGTTGAAGAATTTGATTTAAAAAAAATGTGGAGATCTCCAAATGGAACAATAAGAAACATTATTGGAGGAACAGTTTTCAGAGAACCAATTATTTGTAAAAATATTCCGAAATTAGTTCCTTCGTGGACAGATCCTGTGATCATTGGAAGACATGCTTTTGGTGATCAATATAGAGCTACAGATTTTAAAGTGCCTGGAAAAGGTAAAATGGAAGTTAAGTGGACGTCAGAAGATGGAAAAGATGAAATAAAATATGAGGTATTTAATTTCACTGGTCCTGGTGTAGCACTATCAATGTATAATTTAGACAAATCTATTCAAGACTTTGCAAGATCATGCTTTAGCTATGGATTAATTAAAAAGTGGCCAGTCTATATGTCTACAAAAAATACAATTTTAAAACAATACGACGGAAGATTTAAAGATATTTTCCAAGAAGTATTCGATAATGAATACAAAGAAGAATTTGAAAAACATAAATTAACTTACGAACACAGATTAATTGATGACATGGTCGCATGTGCAATGAAATGGAGTGGCAAATATATCTGGGCTTGCAAAAATTATGATGGTGATGTTCAGTCTGATACTATGGCTCAAGGTTATGGATCATTAGGATTAATGACGAGTACTTTGTTAACTCCTGATGGAAAAGTGATGGAAGCTGAAGCTGCTCATGGAACTGTTACTAGACACTATAGAATGCATCAACAAGGAAAAGAAACTTCTACAAATCCTATTGCATCCATATTTGCATGGACAAGAGGATTGGCTCACAGAGGAAAATTAGATAACAATCAAGAATTAATTAAATTTGCTCAAACGTTAGAAGCTGTATGTATTGAGTGTGTTGAAAAAGGATCTATGACAAAAGATTTAGCAATTCTTGTTGGACCAAACAGTAAGTTTTTAACTACTAATCAGTTTTTAGATGAAATTGATGGTAATCTTAAAAAGAAATTAAATTAAAGATTTTATTTTTTCAAAAGCATCATTGATTTTGGATTGGTCTTGACCACCAGCTTGAGCAAAGTCTTTTCTTCCACCACCTCCTTTGCCTCCAATTACTTCCGAACCTGCTTTTACAAATTGTACTGCATCAAATTTGTCAGATAATTTTTCTGTCACACCTACTGCAATACCGACTTTGTCATCTTTGCTTGCAAAAACTATTACAATACCTTCGCCCAATTCTTTTTTACCTTTGTCTACAAGTTTTCTTAATTCTTTAGGAGGAAGATCTTCAACGTTTTGAAATCTTACTTTCACTCCATTGACATCTAGATCATTAACTTTATTTTTGGATTGGTCTTGTAAAATTGAATTAACTGATAAAGTTTCTAATTGTTTATTTAAATTTTTGATTAAAACTTTTTTATCACTTTCATCTAAATTTGGTTTTCCACCAAGATCTGAAATTTGCCTGCTCAGCTCATTAATTTGTTCATCATCTTTTTCAGATGATAAGTTTAACATTTTTTCTTTATTTTTTAGATAGTCCTCTAGTTGCTTATCTCTTAAAGCCTCTACTCTTCTAACTCCTGCAGCTATTGAGGATTGGCTTATAATCTTAAATTTACCAATATCACCAGTGTTTTTTACATGGGTTCCGCCACATAATTCAGTTGAAAAATATTTTTCTCCTTCATCCCCCATTGATAACACTCTTACTTCGTCTCCATATTTCTCACCAAATAATGCTAAAGCTCCATTATCAACTGCCTCTTTCGGTGTCATAATTCTTGTGGTTACATCAGATTGTTTAGAAATCATATCATTTACATGACTTTCTATTTTTAACATCTCATCATCTGAAATTGGCTTCATATGGCTAAAATCAAATCTTAATCTTTCCGGCTCAACAAGAGATCCTTTTTGAGTAACATGTGGACCTAAAACTCTTCTAAGAGACTCGTGTAATAAATGAGTTGCTGAATGATAAGCTCTTGTATCATTTCTTTTCTCAATATTAATTTTCATTTCGACGTCTTGTTCAAGCTTTATTGAGCCTCTTTTAACTTTTCCGTAATGAACAAATAAATCTCCCAATTTTTTTTGAACATCTGTTACTTCAAATTCAAATTCATCCTTAGAGATCAATCCTGTATCCCCTACTTGACCTCCAGATTCAGCATAAAATGGTGTTTGGTTAACAACAATGATACCTTCATCTCCAGCATTTAAAGTATCAACTTCTTTATGGTTTTTAAGAAGAGATTTTATCACTCCTTGTGCTTGATCATTTTCATATCCTAAAAATTCTGTAGCTCCATGTTTTTCTTTAACTCCATACCAAACTTGCTCAACTGCACTATCTCCAGATCCTTTCCAATTTTTTCTAGCAAGCTCAATACTTTCTCTCATCAACTCACCAAATCTTTCTTTATCAAATTCTAAAGATTTTGATTTTAAAATATCTTCTGTAAGATCAATTGGGAAACCATAAGTTTCATAAAGTTTAAAAGCAATATCACCTGGTAAAACTTTATCTATTTTAGAAATTTCATCATTTAAAATTTTAATTCCTCTATCTAAAAGAACTAAAAATTTTTCTTCTTCCATCTTTAAAGTTTCTTTAATTAAACATTCTGCTCTTTTAAGTTCAGGATAATTTCCTGACATTTCATTTAATAGGGTATCAAATAGTTTTGAAAATACTGGATCCTTAGCTCCTAACAAATGAGAGTGCCTCATTCCTCTTCGCATAATTCTTCGAAGCACATACCCTCTTCCTTCATTAGATGGCAATACTCCTTCAGCAATTAAAAATGAACTGGCTCTTAAGTGATCAGCAATAACTCTAAAACTAGATAAATTAGATTTATCTGATTTAATTTTAATTATATCCGAAGCTGAATTAATTATTTTTTTAAAATGATCTGTTTCATAATTATCATGAGTGCCTTGTAGCAAAGCAGCAATCCTCTCTAAACCCATCCCTGTATCAACAGATGGTTTTGGAAGATTTATTCTTTTATCTTTTGTAACTTGTTCAAATTGCATGAAGACTAAGTTCCAAATTTCAATAAATCTGTCTCCATCTTCATCTTTAGTGCCAGGTAATCCTCCATGCAAATGATCACCATGATCAAAAAATATTTCTGAACAAGGTCCACATGGTCCTGTCTCTCCCATTGACCAAAAATTATCAGAAGTTGCTATTCTAATTATTCTATCGTTGCTAAAACCTGCTATTTTCTTCCAAAAATTGAAGGCTTCATCATCTTCATGAAATACAGTTACATAAAGTCTATTTTTATCTATTCCAAAATCTTTAGTAATTAAATTCCAAGCGTAATCAATTGCTTGTTCTTTAAAATAATCTCCAAATGAAAAGTTTCCTAACATCTCAAAGAAAGTGTGGTGTCTAGGTGTATAGCCAACATTTTCTAAATCATTATGTTTACCACCAGCTCTTACACATTTTTGTGAAGTAGTTGCTCTTACATAATCTCTTTTCTCTAAACCTGTGAAAACGTTCTTAAACTGAACCATTCCAGAATTAGCAAACATCAATGTTGGATCATTATTTGGGACCAAATTACTAGATTCCACAATCTGATGATCGTTCTTTTCAAAATATTTCAGGAAAGTATTTCTAATTTCATTGAGAGTTTTGTCTGCCATATTTTTAAAATACAGCTTTTTTATTTTATGTCTAGATGCAGTACGGGAAAAAAGGCCCTTAAAATTAAGCGCCTTTTATTAATAAAGATGACCTATTAATTCTTTTTAGATGGAGGAGTAGCTTCGGCTTTTGCTTCTTCTTCTTTTTCAGCTACTTTCTTTTCTTTTTCCAATTTCTCAGGATCTATCGGGTTTCCTTCTATTTTTTTAGAAATAACACCAGCTTTTTCTCTAATTGCCATTTCTATTTCTGCAGCAACTTTAGGATTTTGAGCCAGATAAGTCTTAGCATTCTCTCTACCTTGACCAATCTTCTCTCCTTTATAAGCATACCATGCTCCTGATTTTTCAATAATATCTGCTTTGGAACCAAGATCGACTAATTCACCCATCTTGCTAATTCCTCTTCCGTACATCAAATCAAATTCAACTACTTTAAATGGTGGAGCTACTTTATTTTTAACTACCTTCACTCTTGTTGAGTTACCAATAATTTCATCTTTGTCTTTGATTGCACCTATTCTTCTAATATCCATTCTAACAGATGAATAAAACTTAAGTGCATTACCGCCTGATGTAGTTTCAGGACTTCCAAACATAACTCCAATCTTCATTCTGATTTGGTTGATGAAAATCATCATTGTATTTGTGTTTGAAATTGAACTTGTTAATTTTCTTAAAGCCTGACTCATTAATCTTGATTGAAGACCTACATGATGATCTCCCATCTCACCTTCGATCTCAGCTTTTGGTGTTAAAGCTGCAACAGAGTCGATTACAATAACTGAAATAGAGCCTGATTTTACTAGTGTATCAGCAATTTCTAATGCTTGTTCACCAGCATCTGGCTGTGAGATTAAAAGTTCTTCAGTATTTACACCTAATTTTTTTGCATAAACTGGATCTAAGGCATGCTCTGCATCAACGAATGCACAAATTCCACCTGCTTTTTGAGCTTCAGCAACAACTTGTAATGCTAATGTTGTTTTTCCAGATGATTCTGGTCCATAAACTTCAATAATTCTTCCTTTTGGTAATCCGCCTATACCTAAAGCTAAATCAAGACTTAAAGAACCTGTTGAAACAGACTCAATATCCATAGCTCTCTTTTGGCCAAGCTTCATTACAGAGCCTTTTCCAAAATTATCTGTAATTTGAGCTATTGCAGCATCTAATGCTTTGTTCTTTTCTTTAATATCCATTTCTTGATCTTTAGTAGATTTAACTACTTTTAGGTTACTTTTCGTCATTTTTTGCCTCTTTTTTTACGTTTTTTAACAGTCGAATCATGATTTAAATGTACACATTTTGTTCTCATTGGCAAGATCTTTGTTTTTAATGGATAAAAAAAGACTGAATTACTTAAGATTTAAATAGTCGCTGTTTAAAAGACCTACTGATTTTAAAACTCTATATTGAGCTAACAAGTAGCTTCTTTCTGCTTCAGCAAGATTAATTTTTGCGTTTATTAAATTTGATCTAGATTGAAGAACATCAAAAGTAGATCTTCCAGATCCACTTTCATATTCAAAGCTAATTCCTTCAGTTGCTACTTCTGAGGCTTTAACTTGTGATTGCACAGCTTGTAAAAAACTTCTTGAAGACTGCAAAGTTGACCAAGAAGATGTCACAGACTGAGTATTATTTTTTTGTGCATTCTCTAATAATAATCTCTTCATTCCCTTAGCTTGAAGATTTTTACTTACATTAGATTTATTCTTTCCACCAAATTGAAAAGGCCAAGATACTGTTGCTTGTAAGACATCTTTTTCTCTTTCATCATAAGTTGCACTTAAATCATCGGTATAAGTTCTCTCTAAAGAAATTTTTGCTGTTGGTGAAAGATCAGATCTTGCAATTTTTACATCAAGTTCTGATTGTCCATATTCTATTTCTGCAATAATCAATTCTGGACTTTTCTCTAAAGATATTTTTTTAGCTTCACTTAAATTTTGAGGGATTGTTACTTGTGCATTATATATTTTTTTTAATTTTGCTTCTTCTGCAATAGTTCCAATTACATTTTCATAATTTAATCTACTAGTTACTATATTATTTTGAGCCTCAATATATCTTGCTTGAGCTCCCGCAAGAGAAGATTGGGATTGTGCCAAATCAGATGCTGTTATTTGTCCTCTACTTAATCTTGCATTATCTAATTCAAATTGTCTTTGAAGTAAGTTTACGTTTTCTTCATTAATATTTAATTTTTCATAAGCTAAAATTAATCCTGTATATGCCTCAATAGCTCTTAAGAAAATTTCTTGTTCTTTTTTAACTAATTTTGCTTCTGTTAAATTTAATCCTAACTTACTTTTCTCATATTCTGTTTTTCTTCCACTTCCATCAAGCAATGTTTGCTCAAGTTTAATTGAAGAAGTCATCGTATCTGTATCGGTGATTGATGCATCTCCTCCACTTTGATTTGTAAGTTTATTGGTATCTTCAAAATTTTTTGTACCAGAAAGAGTTAAGCTAGGCAGCAAATCACTTCTGGACATGTTGATTACTTCTTGTTGAATTTCTAAATTTTTTCTCTCTGCCTGAAGCTCAAGATTATTATCAAAAGTTTGTTTAAGCGCTTCCTTTAAAGTTGCTGAAAATGCACTTAATGGAAAAACAAATATACAAAAGATAATTATTAAAAACTTTTTCATTTATTATATTTTATTGTCTTAATTTGATGGTTGCTATTTAAATTTAAGATAATTGTAGAATATTTTGGTGCAAATTTAAACATGTTCTGTGTAATTCTTTGGTAAGTTTGCATAAAATTAATAACATCTCCTTTGCTCATTATTTTATGACTAGATTTATTTTTAGTATTTAACCACAACTTATGCTCTTGTTTAAGTCTCCATTTCTGAAGCAAATTAAAATTTTTTGCTTTTAAATAAATCAGACAATTTAATTGAGAATATAGTTTTTTATATTTTGTCTTTAATTGCTCATTTACATATTTTCTCCAAATAAGTTTTTGATCTTTAGTTCTTTCAAGTGAATTAATTGATTTTTTAAGTGTTTTATTAACTTCAGCTCTTGCACCAACACACCATCCTTCAAATATAATTACATCTGGCTGCTCTTTAATATTGTACCAACTTTTTTTAGGAGATCGGTCATCTACTGCCTTATTAAAACTTGGTAACTTTATTGATTTAAAGTTTTTACTTTTTGATTTTTTAAAGAAATCCAACATAATTTTTACATCATGTGTTCCAGGTACCCCTCTTGTCATCAACATAGGGTGGACTTTATTAGATAAAATAGATCTTTCTTTTCTAGTTTTATAAAAATCATCAATAGAAATTTTAAATACTTTTAATTTGAAATATTTTTCTAATATTATTTTTACAATTGAACTTATAGTTGTCTTACCAGTTCCTTGTCCTCCTGCTAAACCAACAAAGTAAGGTTTTTTATTATTAGCTTTTTTTGCAATCCAAAAACACACTGGAATTAGAAAAGATTTAAGCATCTTATCTTTGTTGCTAAATTTTTCTTTTGAGGTTTCTTGTGATTTAATAAATTTTAGACAATCACCTTTAACTTTTTTAAAACACTCAGCAGTAGATTGCATTGAACTTTTATTTTTCTTGGTCCATTGGATGGTTAAGACCATCAAATTGGGCTATCTCTTTTATATCTTCAACTTTAATTTCATCAACACAACCTAAATTAAATCCAGTCATGGCTGGTGCGCTTCTTGGAATATGATGAGTGTAAATTCCACATTCAGTACAGAAATAATGTTTGGCAACTTTTGTATGATATTGATAAAGTTTTATTTTATCCTCACCTTTTGTAAGTTTAAAATCTTCATTTTTAACCATACCCATTGTTGCATTTTTTCTTTTGCAAATTGAACAATTGCATCTAACAATCTTTGCTAATTCATTAACTGTAGAATTAATTTCAGCTTCTACAGATCCACAATGACAACTTAATTTCATATATCTCCTTAATTTAAGTTAAAATACTTTTTGCTGCAATCTTATTTCCATCTAAATCACGAACGTATGCATAGTAATTTCCATCTTTTCTAACCCCTGGTCCACCTTCATCTTTTGCTCCTTTTGAAATTGCAACTTCGTAAAATTTATCTACTGCTTCTTTAGTGTCAGCTAATAAAGTAGTTTGTGAACCATTTCCAAAAGTTGCGGGCTCACCATTTACAGGATGCGTTACATAAAATTGAACTTTGTCTGGATCACTTAAATGAGCGTAACCCAAATACTTTTCTGTTTTTAAAATTCTTTTTAATTTTAAAGGTTCAAAAACAGCATCATAAAAGTCACCTGATTTTTGATGATCATTAGAACCAACCATGACAAAATCTAAAACATTCATAATCAAACTCAGAATTTATATATTTAAATAACCAACTTAAACTATCTATGGTTGAAGTTATCCACAAGTCCACAATATGTGGATTGGATGTTCACGTTTTGATTCACTTTTGATTCAGTTACAGACTCAAAATACAACCTATTGAGTGTATTCCATAAATAGTCTATAAATTAGAACAAAACAAGAACATGAAACTAACAATCCCATATTATCTACATAAAGCAGGCGCTGGTTTTCCTTCTCCTGCAACAGATTATATCGAAGAAGATATCGATCTAAACATGCATTTAATAAGAAATGTTCCAGCAACTTTCATTATCAGAGTTCAAGGAAAATCCATGGTCGATGTTGGCATTAACGATGGAGATTTATTGGTCGTTGATAAAAGTTTAAAACCAAAAAACTTTTCAACTGTGATTGCAAATGTTCATGATGAGCTTGTAGTTAAAACTTTAGTTCAAGAACGAGATAAAAAATTTTTAACCTCTGGCTCTAAAGAGTTTTCTGACAGAATTTTAATTAATGAAGAACAAGATGTTTTTATTTGGGGAGTAGTTACTTATGTCATCCACTCAGTATACTAAAAAAATAGCACTCGTTGATTGCAATTCTTTTTATGTTTCTTGTGAAAGATTATTCAATCCTAAAATAAGAAAAAAACCTGTTGTCGTTTTATCTAATAATGATGGCTGTATCATTTCAAGATCTAACGAAGCAAAAGCTTTAGGAATTAAAATGGGTGAACCTTATTTTAAAGCAAAAGATATTATTGTTAAAAATAATGTAAATGTTTTTTCATCAAACTATTCTTTATATGGAGATTTATCTAGAAGAGTAATGAGAACTCTTAAAAGATTTAATTCAGAAATAGAAGTTTATTCAATTGATGAAGCGTTTTTAGATTTATCAAACTTTAAAGATCAGGATGTAGAAAAAGTTGGAAAAGAAATAAGAGAAACAGTTTTGCAATGGACTGGTATTCCAACAAGCATTGGGATCGCAAAAACAAAAACATTAAGTAAAGTTGCAAATCATATTGCAAAGAAAAAACAATCAGGAGTAACAAGTTTAATTGGAATAGATAATTTAGATCCTATTTTAGAAAAAGTTGAAATTAATGATGTTTGGGGTGTTGGTAGACAATTAACTAAATTTTATCAAAAGCATGGAATTTATAATGCTAAGCAGCTTAAAAATAAATCTAACACATGGATCAAGAAAAGTTCTAATGTTTTAAGTTCAAGAACCGCAATGGAGCTTAAAGGAATTCCTTGTATTGATTTAGAAACAACTACTACTAAAAGAAAGAGTTGTGTTGTTTCAAGATCATTTGGAAAAAGAATTGAAACGTTTCAAGAATTAAAAGAAGCAGTTGCAAACTATTGTTTAAATGCGTCTGAAAAAATTAGATCAGAGTCTTTGGTTGCAAAAGCAATTACAGTATTTGTAAGAACCAGCCCTTTTCATAAAAACTTTGGTTATTATTCAAATGCAAAGACAGTTGATTTTCCAATTGCAACAAATAATAGTATTGAAACTGTTAAAACTGCGGTTTCAATTCTTGAGAGTATTTTTAAAAATGGTTATCATTATCAAAAAGCAGGCGTAATGCTAACAGGATTATCTAATGCTAGTGATAAAACAAATTTATTTACATCTGAAAAGGATGAAAAGATAAATAGTTTAATGAGATCAATTGATAATACTAATCATCGATATGGAAGATCTACTTTAAGTGTTGCAAGTGCTGGGGTTCATAAAAAATGGAATATGAGAAGGCAGTATTCTTCTAAAATTGATACTGCTGATTTTTATTGTTTACCAACGATTAGAACTTAAAAGAAATTATTAATTTATTTTACAAAAGTATCATTAAATTGATTAGATACTCTTACAAAAGTGGTACATTTACTCAATTGTTTGAGTGATGGTGCTCCTACATAAGTACAACTACTTCTAACACCACCTAAAATATTTAAAACAGTATCATTTATTTTTCCTCTGTATTTAACTCTAACTTTTCTTCCTTCGCTACTTCTATAATCTGCTAATCCACCATAATGTTTTTTGTTAGCAACTTCTGAGCTTGATCCATAGAATTCAATATACTTAGATCCATTTACTTTTACTATTTTACCTTTTCCTTCATCATGACCTGCTAACATTCCACCTAGCATTACAAAATCTGCACCACCACCGAAACCTTTTGCAACATCACCAGGGCATGTGCATCCCCCATCAGCAATTACATGAGCTCCCAAACCGTGAGCTGCATCAGCACACTCAATAACAGCACTTAATTGTGGATAACCTACTCCAGTTTGAATTCTAGTTGTACAAACACTTCCAGGTCCTATTCCAACTTTAACAATATCTGCACCACTAAGAACTAATTCTTGTGTCATATCTGCAGTTACAACATTTCCTGCAATAATTGTTTTGGTTGGATATTTTTCTCTTACTGATTTGATAAAATTTGTGAAATGCTCTGAGTAACCATTAGCAACATCGATACAAATAAATTTGAAAAAACTAAATTCTTTCAAAACCTTATCTAAATTTTGAAAGTCCTCTTTTTTAATACCAACACTAAGTGCAATGTTTGGGTAGATTTTTTTGATATTTTTATTTTGTTTTATTTTTTTTACATCATGT
The DNA here is from genome assembly GCF_052047935.1 of Candidatus Pelagibacter sp. HIMB1506. Taxonomy (NCBI): domain Bacteria; kingdom Pseudomonadati; phylum Pseudomonadota; class Alphaproteobacteria; order Candidatus Pelagibacterales; family Candidatus Pelagibacteraceae; genus Candidatus Pelagibacter; species Candidatus Pelagibacter sp. HIMB1506. The sequence goes on from NZ_JBNAIS010000001.1 coordinate 903,870, forward strand.
TGTTTTGTTAAACATGTAATCATTTGATGATCATTTAATTTTTCAGCAATACTTAGCTCGCCAACACCATCCATGTTAGCTGCCATAATAGGAATTCCTGACCACTCATTTTTACTATATTTAAATCTATACGTTCTAAGAAGATTTACATCCTTTCTACTTTTTAATGTACTTCTCTTGGGTCTGAATAAGACATCAGAGTAATCTAGCTTAAGCTCTTCTTCTATTCTCATAATTTAAAATGCTATTATTTCTAAAATACTATTTCAATTAAATTGTGGCTTGTGGATAAGTTTTTAATTAAGCTTTAAAAAGCTTGTCGGATAAGTTGTCTAGCTTATCACCCCAGAAAACATCTTTTTGAATTCTTTCAAATTCAACATCGAAGACTGTAGACATTGCTGATGCATAGACTGATCTTGCATCGATAGTTGAATTTAAATCTCTTCCTTCAAATAATTCTTTTCTTTTTAGGCCTGGCCAGTCTGTATAAACTTGTGCTTTTTTTAATAATCCTCCAGCCATTAAAATAGCTGAACCATAACCGTGTTCAGTTCCATTACTACTGTTCTGTTTAATTGTTCTTCCAAATTCTGTTAAAGTTAAAACCAAAGTATTATCAAATGCTTCCTTAGTCATTGATGCTTTAAGAGATTTAACAATATTGTCATAATCTGATAGACAATCTGCGTGCGCTCCATCTGTTGCACCTTGCGCAGCGTGTGTATCAAAGCCATCTACTTCAAAAACCGCAACTTTAGGCCCATCTGGTTTTGATAATTCTGCACCAGCACTCGAAGCTAAAATCCAAGCATCATCTCTAGATCTGTTGTTGAAATCTCTTGTTAAAATTATTTCTAAATTATCACTTAATAATTTTTCATCATATTCTTTGTAAGCTTTTTTAATAAGTTCTAAAGTATCAGGATATGGTAAACTACGACCTACAGGAAAATAATTGTTATTCATTGGAACACCTCTAATCAATAAAGGCATCGGTAAAGCTAAAGCTAACCCTTGACCCGTCAATCCTGCTGTTTTCATTCCTCTTCCAAGCCAACCTGTTTTTTCTTGGTAAGGAATTTTTCCACCAGACTCCATTAAGTTTTGACCATCAAAATGGGATCTACCAGTATAAGGAATATTTGTTGCATGAACTGCTGCACTTAAATTCTCATCCCAAAGACTTTTAAATGTTTTTAATGCTGGGTGTAAATCAAAATCAGATGTTAATTTTAAAGTTCTATCAAGATTGATTTTGCTTCTTAATTTTTCAAAGTTTTTGTCATCTTTAACTGGAATAGCGCACAAGCCATCCATTCCACCTCGTAACATAATTATTACTAAATTCTTTTTTGTTCCTGCATTTGCACTACCTATTCCTCCAAAGCCTGCAAAATATAATGACGTTAGAGCGGTAGTTTTTAAAAAATCTCTTCTTGATATTTTCATGCTTTTAAAAACTCCGGATGGTTAAAAAGTAGAGTATGTTTTTCAATAGACCTATTTTTTTGGTTGATATAGTTCATTATTTTATCTGGGTTATCAAAATTTTTTTCAACCATGTTTGCATAATATTCTGCATTTTTATTATTTTCAATTTTATGAAAATTGTAGCTTGCTTTTGCATAAACCAGTCTTCTAATTAATAATTCTGGTGAAATCCAATCGTCAGAATGATCTGACCAACCATTTGGTTGTTTTGCCCTGTAAGGATGATGTCCAATATTTTGTAATAACCACTCAGGTTCACGTTGAGAATCGAATGGTTTTTGACCTAGCTCGTATTTATCCATTAGATCTGGTGAAGGTGGCCAATTTAAATCTGCAATTTTTGCAACTTGAATGACCCAATTTTCAGGTGTTTGAAATTTTTTATATTTATCATTGTATTCGAAAGCAACTTTTATAGCTGCCTTATGAATTTCTGGAATATGACCATCTGATTTTTGAAATGCATCAATAATTGGTTGCTTCATCTCTTTAGTAGGTTCATCAGTAATTAAAAATCTACACAATCTTTCAGCAACAAAGTCTCTGCAATTAGGATGATTAACCAAATCTTTAATTACAACGGCTAATGTTTTTTTGCCTTTTTTATATTCTTTTCCTAATACATTTTTTTTTCCAGGTTGATGATGTTCAGAGTTGAACCAAACATTTCCCGTTTCTAAACTTTTTTTACCATATTTGTGTTCCCACCCTGTCATAATATAAGCTAACTGAATTACATCTTCTTGAGAATAGCCTGCCTTAGGAGATACAGTGTGAAGCTCTAAAAGTTCTCTTGCATGATTTTCATTAATAGTTGCAGGTTCTTTCTTTCTTCTTCGCCATTCTTCTTTAGCTGAAGTACTTTTTGGACCAACACTTTCACTATTATCCAAATGATGTATCATTGCCCAAGATGTAGTTACATCATATACCATCTTTTCAAATGACTGATTTAAATTAGGCCAAATTATTTCTCTTTGATAAGCACCTGTAGAATAATTTGCTAAAAAATCTTTCTCACTGATTGCAAAAAAGTTTCCCCAGAACATCCATAGTTTTGCAAGAACTGGGTTGTTACCATTAATCCCTTCATTATGTCTAATGGATATCTCCAGAGACTCCCAGAATTTTTGTCCCGTCTCATGTCTCAATTTATCTTTATGAACTTTGTAAAGATTTTTATTATCTTTATATTTTTTTCTTAAAACTTTTCTATCACCATAAACCCAGTCTCTATAATGGCCTCTCAATTCTTTTTCTGTAAGAATTTTTCCTGTCCATGAAAATTCTGGAATTTCATCTACTTGATTTAAAGCCCAATTTAATGGATCTGAAGGAACTTCTTCGTTAATTCCTATTCCAAAAGCAACTTTTCTAAAAAAGTTTTTCATTATATAAATATAAAAATTAAAAATTTTTATTTCAATATTTTATTTAATTTTTATTAAGCTTTTTTTAAATAATATTGAATAAGTTAAAAAATAAAAACAAAATATTAATTCTTGAATTTCAGATAATCTTTCAACAAAATTGAAAGTCAAAATATCATAAAATTTTGCCTCTATTATATCCTCACCATCCATATAATGTCCTGGATGAAGATTCATTTTATCAACAATAAAATCTGGTAAAAAAAATAAAAGCAAAATAGAAGATACAACTAAAAGTTTTAAACTGGGTAGAAATATTAAGTTTAATTCATTTCTAAATGTAATCATTTTTTTTCTCACTAAATAAAAAATAAATGGGACAAAACCACACCATAAAATAACTAAAGATCTAGGTAACTGGTCAAGTAAATTTGAAATATTATGTAAGTTAGTTTCATTTTGATTATTTAATTCATTAAAAATTTCTGGAGTTCCCCACTTAAAAAAATGTTGTCCCCAACTAATCTCCTCTCCTAAATAATATGTCAAAGCAATAATTTTCAATAGAATAAAAACCTTTAAATAAGTTTCATCTTTTAAATGTTTTAAAATCGTAAATAAAATAATCAAAGATAGAAACAAAAGTATTGATTGAATGTTTTCAATAAATCCATTTTCAGAAAATAATGAATTTATTATTGGTGCTTTACAAATTAATGGTTTGATATATTTGCACTGATAACCTTGTACATAAGATATTAAAATAATAAAAATTAAGCTAAAAATTAAAAAATTAATTATATTATTTTCCTCATCAAAAATTTTTTTGAACATTAAAATTGTTTTTTATTTTACTTTTTCAATATCATTAATATTTTGTAGTGAATTATTTAGTTCTTCAATATTTTCTCTCAAAGCTAAACTAGAAATTGAATAGATCATTATTAACAATAATACTAAAGGCAATGAAGTAACAATTGATGCATTGCTTTTGATTAACAAAATGTAAAAAACAATAAATAAAGCTGAACGAATTAAAACAGTTTTTCTAAACACACTTATTATTGAGAGAGAATGTTTTAGCAAATTAAAAAAACTCATTTGAGATGGCCCAAAATATCTCTTGCCTCTTATTGATGGAGAAGAAATTAGATCTTTTTCAATTTTTTTCAAAGATCCTGAAAAACTATTCCAAGTAGATTTTTCTTCCAACATCTTTTTAACAGTTGTTTTCGAGAGACAAGTAAAATTACCAAATCTAATTGATTGCCCAGTAAAAGCTAAAGTTAAAAACTTATGAAATTGGTAACATAATTTAAAAAACATACTTTCTGATCTTTTAACTCTTTCACCTATTATCGATCTGTCTCCAGCTTCCTTTGATAGTTCAATAAAATTTTTAATTTCTTCAGGTCTATCCTCACCATCGCCGTCCATAGGAATTACGTAATCAAATTCCTTTTTTTCATAGATATATTTCAAACCAGATGCAATAGATCTTGCATGACCTCTGTTTTCTTTCATGTTAATTATTTCAATTGAGTGTATATTTTCAATATTAGGATATTCATCAACGATTTGTTGTGAAGAGGCATCATTAATCACCACTAATGATATTTCAGAATTTAAATCTTTTATCTCTCTATTAATATTTTCTATTAATAACTTTAAAGACTCACGGTCATTATATATAGGCACTAAAATCAAATATTTCATAGATTATCTTGAACCAACACAGATATTATCAATACACATATGATCTTTCAATTGATCAAGTTTTTCTCTTTCAACTATACCTTCCCAAACAGGTCTAGATTTGAGGTGATAAGATAAATTACCTGCATTCCACTCATCTCCAAGCACTACATTGATCTTAGAGCTAAATTGTTGGTTCCAAGCATATTGAGTTTTCATGGCAATTTCTTTACCTAGATAATCTGTTCTCTTATCGTCTTTTGAAACCGAAACATAAGCGTAAAGAACAGGTGATAAAAAGAAAAAAAACAAAAATCCAAACATAAATGGTTTTAATTTTTTCAAATTTATTTGAGATTGAAATAAATAAACAATTAATGTTCCAAAGAATAAATAAAATGGTGTCATCCACATTGTTCGAATTTTTGAACCTGTTATCAATGAAGTTAAAAACATGAGAGCAATCGGTAAAATATTAATTGCTAACAAAAATAATAAATTTTTATCTTTAAAATTTATTTTAAATTTAATCTTTTTAACCAATAACAACATTAAAATTATAAATGGAATTAATATACCAATTTGTTTTCCTAAAAATATTAATGGAAATTTGATGTGATCAATAAAACTTGATTGCTCTAAACCTGTTCTTGCAAGTCCATAAGTAATTGTAATGAATTCATTATTATTTAACCAAATTAAGTGTGGAACTAAAGCAACTATAAAGACTTCTATTGTAATCAAATATTTAAAATCAAACTTTCTTTCTTTTTTTACAATTAAATAAATAAATAAAAGTGAAATAGAAACTAATAAGTAAATGAACAAATATTTTGATAGAAATCCTAATGCACCAAACAAACCTATTAAAAAACAATCCCAAAACTTAATATTTTTTTCATTATAAATTTTCCAAGAATAATAAGCAGTTAAAGACCAAAAAGGTAACTGGCATACATTTACGTTAAACTCAGGTGTGGTAAAATTATAAAAATAAATTGTCTCAATTAATAAAACTGAAATTAAACCAAAAAATTTGTTTTTAAGTATTTCGTTCGAAAGTTTGTAAACATAATAAAAAGAAATAATTACAAAAATTTGGCTTAGTAAATAATAAGCCCAATCCTGTGAACCAAAAATATGAAAAAAAACTTCTGGAAAAAAAGCACTCATGGGAGGGTGTTTATTAAAACCCCAATCTAAATTGCTTCCCCAAGCTAAAGCCTCTATTGTATCTAAAGGTAAATTGTGATTTGTGAGAGTTGGAGTCAAAGTCCAAAAAATGAGATGAGATATAACAAAAATATAAAAAAGATTATCTATATTTTTGTTATTAACGCTCATTATCTAAATATTTATAACAATTCAGCTTGCTTGACACCCCTATTTTGCTGAATATACTCCGACCATTCAAAATTACGCTATGCCAAAGACTGCTAAAGCAAAAAAAAAAGTTTCTAAACCAAAAGCAAAAGTTGCAAGTAAGCCAAAGAAATCTGTGGCCTCGCCACCTAAAAAAGTACCAATAAAAATTTCAAAAACTTACGTTCCAAAAGAAACTGAAAAATATATGTGCGAAAAACATAAAGTCTTTTTTAGAATGAGATTAAATGAATGGAAGAAAGAATTAATTAAAGCAAACAATGAAGCTCTTTACAATGGGAGTATGGATGACAACAATATTTCAGCAGATCTAGTAGATCAGGCAAGTTCATACATCGATAAAAATGTAGAGATGAAAGCAATTAATAGACAAATTAAATTAATTTCTGAAATCGACAAAGCTTTAAGAAGAATTATGGATGATACTTACGGGTATTGTTTAGATACAGCTGAACCTATTGGGTTAAAAAGATTAATGGCAAGACCGGTTGCTAAATACACAATCGCTGCACAAGAAAAGCATGAAAAAGATGAAAAAGTTCATGCAGATGACTAATTAAGGTTTCGGTATTTTCGCATCATTATCCATAAAGGCATATCCTTTTATAACAGCTTCGCGTTCAGAAATTTCTTGATACCATCTAGATAAGTTTTGATAATTTTTTAATCCAATGTCATGCCACTCATGTCTTGCTATCCATGGCCATGTTGCAATGTCAGCAATTGTATAATTATCTTTAGCTAAAAACTTAGAAACTTTTAATCTTGTATCTAATTCTCCATAAATTCTTTTAGCAATTTTAAAATATCTTTGTTCTCCAAACTCACTTTTTCCTGGATTATAATGATGAAACTGATGGTGTTGACCAATCATAGGACCTATAGTTCCCATTTGAGCCATCAACCATTGATTAATTACTAATCGATCTTTTTCATCATAAAATTTTCCACTTTTTTCACCTAAGTACATAAGTATTGCACCAGACTCGAAGATGCTTTTATTATTTTCATGATCAGTAATTACAGGAATTTTACCAAATGGACTTATTTTTAAAAAATCTGGATTAAATTGTTCGTCATTTCCTATATCAATCTTAGTTACTTTGTATTCACAACCAATTTCTTCCAGCATAATACCAATCTTCCAACCATTTGGAGTATTAGCAGTAAATAATTCTATCATTTTTTTACACCAAGTCTCTCTTGAGCAGCCTTTGATGTAGTAGTAAATTCAAATCTTAGTTTTTCTTCTGGTCTTGCATATTTAAAACAACCTCGTGCAGCAAGAGCTCCTTCATGAAAACCTGAAAGAATTAATTTTAATTTACCTGGATAAGAACAAATATCACCAATTGCAAATATACCATCAACATTAGTCTCAAAGTTTTCAGTATTTACTTCAACTGTTTTTTTATTGATGTTTAATCCCCAATTTAAAATAGGACCAAGCTGCATAATTAAACCAAAAAAACCAAGAACATAATCAGATTGTAATTCTTTTATTTCTCCTTCGTCATGTTTTATTTTTACCGAACTAATTTGGTTGTCTTCACTAATAGCGTCCATTTGATATTTGGTGTATAAATTTAATTTTCCTTGTTCATTTAATTCTTTTACTTTTTGAACGCTAGATTCAGCTCCGCTAAACCCGTCACGTCTATGGATTAAATTTACTTTAGATGTATTTGATAATTCAATTGCCCAATCTAGAGCAGAATCCCCGCCACCAAAAATAGAAATGGTTTTATCCTTAAAAATTGTTTTGTCTTTAATTGAATAAAATAATGAGGATCCTTCAAATTTTTCACATTCTTTAACTGGAAATTTTCTAGGTTCAAAAGATCCAACTCCACCTGCAATAATAATTGCTGCTACATCAAACTCTTGGTTTCCACTTGTTTTGACATGCCAACGATTTTCAACTTTTTTTAGTTCCTCAACTCTTTCATTTAAATGAAATTTAACATTAAAAGGTTTAATTTGTTGGAGGAGATTATTTGTTAATTCTTCTCCAGTACATTCTGGTACTGCTGGAATATCATAAATAGGTTTGTCAGGATAAAGTTCTATACACTGTCCACCTGCTTTATCTAGATTATCTACGATTTCACATTGAAGACCTATAATTCCAAGTTGATGAGCACAGAACAAACCCGTTGGTCCTGCTCCAATAATTAACACGTCTGTTTTATTCATCTAAGCTTGCTTTTCTGGAATAGTAACTTCCAATCCATCTAATTCGTCTGAAACAATTAATTGGCAACTTAATCTACTATTTTGTTTTGGTTCATAGGCCATATCTAACATATCTTCTTCACCATCTTCTTTTTTTGGAAGTTTTTCAAACCAATCTTCTTTTACATAAACATGACAGGTAGCACATGCCATTCCGCCACCACAGTCAGCATCAATTCCCGAAATATCGTTTTGAACCGCGCCTTCCATTACTGTTAATCCATTTTGGATATCTATTGTATGGGTTTTGCTATCGTGTGTATGGTAAGTAATTTTTGCCATGTGTTATATATAGGTTTTTATCTAAAATGAGCAAGTAAGTAAAAACATACTTAACAAGATTTATGCATTTTGAGGTTCTGGCACTTCTTTTTTAAAAAAGTAGCTAGTGTCTTCTGTTTGTTTCATTATAGCTGGTAAAATTTCTTTGTAGGCATCAATTAAACCATCATTTGTTCTTGGTAACTGATCTTTAATATGATGATGAAGTTTATCTAAATTATAAGATGGAACTGTTGGAAACATGTGATGAGTTACATGATATTCCATTTTCCAATATAAAAAGCTTAAGATAGGATTTAAGTACATTTCCCTTGTTGTGTATCTATGATCTTTAATATTTCTTGCTAAACCAGCATGTTGAGTAAAAGAAACTAGTTTGTGTAAAGTTCTTCCATAAAATTTTGGTAATAAAAAAAACAAAACTGGTAACCAAGATGATGTAATTAAAGACCACAATATAATTGCAATCCAAATTCCAACAAAAACTCCAGAATTAAAAATTACTTTTGATTGAGCGTTTTCAGGAATGCAATCTTGCATAACTTTAGTTTTAACACCAAATGCATGTTGAATAATTTCATAAGCAATACTTTTTTTAAAATAAATAAGTTCCATAAAAGGAATTAAATTCATTAATAAATTTTTTGGCGTATCTTTTAAATTATTTCCATATTCAATTTCATGATCAAACGGATTTTCTGTTGAATATGTATTTCCATGATGAACAAAGTGTGTGTATCTCCATCTTAATGGTTCAAAATTAGAAAGATAAGAAGAGATATAGTAAAAAAATTCATTTAAAGATTTTGATTTAAACGCAGTTTTGTGACCTGTCTCATGCCACAATGGATTTGAAAAACCATAAATGTTTCCGTAAACCAAAAACCAAAAAGCAGACCACCATGTGCCCCAAGTTATATATGCTAAGGTTCCTGTTATTAACAACAATCCAAAAAAAACAGAAACGTGTTGCAGACCTTTAATGTCTGATTTTTTTGAAAGTTCTTTTAGAACCTCAATATCAACTTGGCATTTGTGCCATTTTTCTAATTTTACATCCATAATAAAAAATATGTATAATAACTATACATAATTTTACCTAAGGCAAAAAAAAAGGGCAAGTACAAAATTGTACCTGCCCTTTTTTAAATTTTAAGTAAAACTACTACTTAGCTCTACCAGGTTGTTGCATAGCTGCTGCCCAAATGATCAGACCGAAAGCGATCTTGTTCAAGAAGTCAGCTGCGTTGTAAATCACGTTAAGTGAGTTAGCATCTACACCACCTGTTAGGTAACCAAAAATGTAACCTAATGGGTAAATCGCCCAACCTACTGTAACGATCATTCTCATTGCACCAAAAGCAGTTACAAGTGACTTGTTACCACTTTTCGCTGCTCTCTTACCTGCTTCACCAGAGAATACTTCATATAAGATGTATACCCAACCAGCCATACCGATTATGAAACCAAGTGTAGCGTTGATGTATCCAGCTTCTCCTAAGTATCCACCTACTAGCATTACTAATGTACCAATCATTAGTCTCCAGAAAATACCAGAGTCTGACTTGTTTACTGCTGATAGAACAAAATAGAATTCTAACATCAATAATGGCACTGTAATTAACCAGTCAATGTATCTGTATACAGTTGGTGAGTCACCAGTAGCGATCCATACATCTCTCATGTACATGTAGTGTACGAATGCAATACCAGTTACTAGACCAGCAACTGTCATTGAAACTCTCCATCCAGCTGGAACTGAACTTCTTTCTAAGAAAAAGAATACAGTAGCAGCTAAACAAGCCATAGATACTAACCAAAACGAAATACCTACGAAATCGTCTTGAGCCAGCATAGCTGTTTCAGCGTTTGCAACACCAGTTACGCCCATAAGAGCAACAACTGTAAGAGCAAACAATTTAAGTTTTTTCATAAAAAACTCCCTCTTCGTTAGTTTTTATTTGTTTAGTTTATATAAACTAGACTTAAGTAACCCTAAGCCAAAGTTGGGGTTAAATAGCAAATTAAATTAGTTTTATGAAGACTTAATTGTCATTAATTTGCATTGATTTTACTGAATTTTTAAAATTAAATACAATTTATAAGTTAAAAACCAAAAAAATATCAAAAATCGAATCAAATTAGCATGTCAAAAAAATTTCAAAGTATTTACGAAAATTCCATTCAAAACCCTGAAAAATTTTGGCAAGAAGCAAGTGAAGATATCTTTTGGTTTAAAAAACCAACAAAAATTTTAAATAAATCTAATCCTCCTTTCTATAAATGGTTCGAAGATGGTGTTACTAACACTTGTTATAATGCTCTAGACATTCACATTGACCAGGGAAGAGGACAAAAAACAGCTTTAATCTACGATAGTCCTATTACAGGCAACAAATCTAAGTTCACTTATGAGGAACTTAGATCAAAAGTATCAAGATTTGCGGGTGCTTTAAAACAACAAGGTGTAAATAAAGGAGACAGAGTAATCATTTACATGCCAATGATCCCTGAAGCAGTGATAGCTATGCTTGCGTGTGCAAGAATTGGAGCCATACACTCAGTTGTCTTTGGTGGATTTGCCTCAAATGAACTTGCAAGCAGAATAGACGACAGTAAGGCAAAACTATTAGTAACGGCTTCATGCGGTTTTGAGCCTGGAAGGACAGTTGAATACAAGCCTCTAGTAGATGAAGCTATAAAAATAGCCAATCATAAAATTGAAAAGATGATTTTGTTCCAAAGACCAGGAAACGAAGTTAAATTAAATACTCCAACAGAGATAAGTTGGGAAGAAGCAGTCTCAAATGCAAAAGATGCTGATTGTGTTGAGATGAATTCAAATGAGTTTGCTTACATCTTATATACATCTGGAACAACTGGAACACCAAAAGGTATTGTAAGAGATACTGGTGGTCATATCGTTGCTCTGAAATGGACCATGAAGAATATCTACAATATTGATAATGATGATATTTGGTGGTCGGCAAGCGATATTGGATGGATTGTTGGGCACTCTTATATTGTTTATGCTCCATTGTTCAAAGGATGTACCACAGTTTTATTTGAAGGAAAGCCAGTTGGGACACCAGATGCTGGTGTTTTCTGGAAAATCATTTCAGATTATAAAGTAAAATCTTTATTTACAGCACCAACTGCATTTAGAGCTATCAAGAAGGAGGATCCTGAAGGTAAATTTTTCTCTAAATATGATTTATCAAGTTTTGAGAGCTTGTTTCTTGCTGGGGAAAGAGCAGATCCAGATACAATCAAGTGGGCTGAAAATTTATTAAAGGTACCAGTAATAGACCACTGGTGGCAAACAGAAACTAGCTGGGCAATCAGCTCAAATTGCACCGGGATTGAAATGATGGAAACAAAATATGGCTCAGCTTGTAAGGCTGTTCCTGGATATGATGTCAAAATCATTAAACCAGACCAATCTTTAGCTAAACCAAATGAAATGGGAGATATTGTTGTAAAACTACCTTTGCCTCCTGGAACATTCCCAACTCTTTGGAATGCAGATCAAAGATATAAAGAAAATTATATGACTAATTATGAGGGTTATTATCAAACATATGATGCAGGTCACATTGATGATGATGGTTACATTTGGATCATGTCTAGGACAGATGACATTATTAATGTTGCTGGTCACAGATTATCAACTGGTGCAATAGAGGAAGTCTTATCTGAACACCAATCAGTTGCTGAATGCGCAGTACTTGGAATTGCAGATAAACTTAAAGGTCAATTACCAATAGGTTTAGTAGTTTTAAAATCTGGTGTTGAAAAAGATAATGAATCCGTATCAAAAGAATGTGTTCAAATGGTTAGAGAAAAGATTGGACCTGTAGCAGCATTTAAAGTTGTTATAGTTATTAAAAGATTACCAAAAACTAGATCAGGTAAAATTTTAAGAGGAACAATAAGGAAAATTGCAGATGGTGTTGAATATAAAATTCCACCTACAATAGATGATCCAGCAATTTTAGATGAAATTAAAGAAAACTTAACTCAAAATAAAATTATAAAATAATGCTTAAAACATATTTAATCTTAATTGCTGCGACTATATTTGAAGTTTCAGGAACAATGCTTTTACCTGTTACAAAAGGTTTTACTAAACCAGTTCCAACAGGTGCTTTAATATTTTTTTATGTATGTGCATTTTTTTGTCTTTCAATTGTAGTTACTAAACTTCCCTTGGCTGTAGTTTATGCAACATGGTGTGGTTTAGGAATTTTTACAATTGCTATACTTGGATATATTTTTTACGGACAGTCTTTAAGTTGGCAGGTTGTTTTGGGTATGTTCTTAATTGTATTAGGATTAACTCTTGTAAATATTTATTCTTCTAAAACAATTAACTAAAAGTTAATGGGGTACCTTCTGGGTCACCTAAAATTTTTCCATCTTGCATTTTAATTTTTCCTCCAATGATAGTGTGTGTAGGTGTTCCTTTAAATTTAAATCCATTAAATGGAGACCATTTACATTTACTTTCAATATTTTCATTTTTAATCTCAATTGTTTTGTTCATATCCACAATTGTAAAGTCAGCATCATATCCTTCTTTTATAAAACCTTTATTTTTTATACCAAAAATTTTAACAGGATTTTCACAAACAAAGTTCATCAATTGATTTAAACTTAGTTTTCCATCATTAATATGATTTAACATTACAGGCATTAAAGTTTGCACACCTGGCATCCCAGAGGGAGTGTTTGGATAAACTTTATCTTTGTTTTCTTTTAAATGAGGCGCATGGTCAGAACCAATAGTATCATTAAAATTATTTCTTACCCCATACCATAATCTATCATAATGAGATTTATCTCTTAATGGTGGGTTCATTTGAGCATAGGTTCCTAGTTTGTCGTAACAATCTGGAGCATAAAGAGTTAAATGCTGAGGAGTTATCTCAAAAGTAATGTTTCCCTTATGCTGAGATAGAAAATCAATTTCTTCTTTGGTTGTTATATGAAGAACATGAGCTTTTTTTTTATGTTTTTCTGCAATTCGTACAATTCTTCTTGTTGATGCTATTGCACATTCCGCACTTCTCCATACTGGGTGTGTGTGAACATCTCCTTCTTTAATCAATTTTTTATTAATCTTTAATATTGATTCATCTTCAGAGTGAACTGCAACGACTTTTGAAGCGTTTTGAAAAACTTTATCTATATCGTCCTCTTCGGCAACCAATAAATTTCCCGTGGAGGATCCTGCAAATAACTTAATTCCACAACAACCCTCCAAATCTTTTAAGCTAGCTAAATCGTCTGCATTATCAGCAGTTGCACCAAAGTAAAAAGCGTAATTGCAATACATTCTATTTTTAGCGAGATCTAGTTTTCTTTGAAACTCTTTCATGTTTGAAGTTGGAGGATTAGTATTAGGCATTTCAAATACACTAGTAATCCCTCCTGCTATTGCCGCCCTACTTCCTGAATGAAGATCCTCAGTATCAGTTGATCCAGGTTCTCTAAAATGTGTTTGGGTATCTATACAGCCAGGTAAAACTGTTTGACCTTTAGCATTAATTGTTTCTTTTGCTTGATCTGAAATTTGACCAATCTTTTGAATTTTTCCATCTTTTATTGCAACATCAACATCTTTTAATTCACCATCGATGTAACATTGTCCATTTTTGATTAAAAGATCTAACATTCTGAGAAATTGTTATTATATTACAATCTATAATTAATCAATTATGAATATTAAAAATGTTTATATTTTAGAAGACAGATCAATTCTTTACATAAGTGGAGAGGATGCAAAAAATTTTTTACAAAATCTTATCAGTAACGACATAAATAAAGTAAGTGAACATAATAGTTGTTTTACATCTTTATTAACTCCACAAGGGAAATTTTTATACGAATTTATAATTGTTAAATATAAATTAGGTTATCTTTTAGATTGTGAAAAGCATCAGGTAGATGGATTGTTTAAGCAGTTATCTCTATATAAGCTAAGATCTAAAGTTGAAATACTTAATCTAAGTAATGAGTTTGTTGTGGCGGCTTTTTCCCATGAAAAATTTTTGAAATTTGATGAAGCAAAAGATCAATCAGGATTTACTATTAATTATAGAGAAGATCCTATTTTTTTAGATCCAAGAAATAAACAATTAGGAGCAAGATTAATAATTAATTTAGAAAAACTTTACTTATCTTTAAAGAAGCTAGATCTTCATGATGCAAATATAAATGAATACTACTCTCATAGCCATAGCCTTGGTATAGTTCCAAAAGATTTAAATAAATTACAAGAAAAATTATTTGGTATTGAATGTAATTTTGAAGAACTAAATGGAATTGATTTTAAAAAAGGTTGTTACGTAGGCCAAGAAAATACGGCTAGAATTAAGCTAAAAAATAAACTTTCAAAAAGATTGATGCCTATAAAAATAATTAATGGAAAATTAAACGAAGGAGAAAGTATTTTTAATAATGAAAATGAAATCGGTAAAGTATTAATAAATAATGATTACCCCTTCGCTTTAATCAAATTTCTAGATAAAAACTTTGATGAAAAACTTGAATTTAAAACTAAAGAAGCTTCAATAAACATAAAGAAACCTTATTGGATTAGTTAAAAAATAGAAATTTGGTGCGGTCGGAGAGACTCGAACTCTCATGGACTAAGTCCACACGGCCCTCAACCGTGCCTGTCTACCAATTTCAGCACGACCGCGATATGTCTCATAATAAATGAATGACAAGTATGTTTCAAATTGGTAAAAAACTTTATGGAATTTACACAAGAAGTACGTAAAGCAACAGATCCAATTTACCAAAAAATTTCAAAGGTGATGCCTGAAATAGAATGGTCAGTGCACGCACCGTACATACATAAAATCAATAAATTAAAAAAAGAAAAGAACGCAGTTATTTTAGCTCACAACTATCAAACACCAGAAATTTATCATGGTGTTGCTGATTTCTCTGCAGACTCACTTGCGCTAGCTATAGAAGCGTCAAAAACTTCAGCAGATATAATTCTAATGGCAGGAGTTCACTTTATGGCTGAAACAGCAAAATTAATGAGCCCTAATAAAAAAGTAATTTTACCTGATATGGAAGCAGGATGTTCTTTATCATCCTCAATTACTGGTAAAGATGTGAGATTACTAAAAGAGAAATACCCAGGTGTTCCAGTAGTATCATACGTAAATACTTCAGCTGAAGTAAAAGCTGAAACAGATGTTTGTTGTACATCAGCAAATGCAGTAAAAATTGTTAAATCACTTGGAGTAAAAAAAGTTATATTTTTACCTGACGATTACCTTGCAAAGTACGTTGCATCTCAAACTGATATAGAAATTATATCCTGGAAAGGAATTTGTATAGTACACGACCAATTTAATAAAAAAGAAATTGAAGATATTAGAAAAAACAATCCTGGAATAAAAATTATTGCTCATCCAGAGTGTCCACCAGATGTAATAGAAGCAAGTGATTTTGCAGGATCCACTTCTGGAATGATTAAATATGTAAAAGATAATCAACCAAAAAAGGTAATGATGGTTACTGAATGTTCAATGAGTGACAACATTCAAATAGAAAATCCAAATGTAGATTTTGTTAAACCATGCAATATGTGTCCGCATATGAAAAAAATTACTTTACCTAAAATTTTAGATTGTTTGGAAAATGAAACTGGCGAAATTATTATGGACAAAGAAATAATAGAAAAAGCGAGAATATCTGTAGAGAGAATGGCAGCTATTGGCAGATAATTAAGTGTCAAAAATTAAATTAAGCAAAGAATTTATAAAAAGTACTGTTAAGTTAGCTCTAAACGAAGATCTGTATCCCTCAGGAGATATCACATCAGCCTTAATTGACAAAGATAAGATAATAACTGTAAAGTTATTATCAAATCAAAACGCAGTTGTTGCTGGATTATTGTTTGCTAAGCAAACTTTTTCATTAATAGATAATAAAATAAAATTTATTATCAAAAAAAAAGATGGCTCAAGAATTAAAAAAGGTTCCATAGTTGCTTTGATTAAAGGTAAGGCAAAAAATATTTTAATTGCGGAAAGAGTGGGTTTAAATTTTTTGTCACATATTTCTGGTATAGCAACTACAACAAATAAATTTGTTAGATTAGCTGGAAAAAAAACTAAAATTTGTTGTACAAGAAAAACAATTCCTAACCTTAGAGTAATCCAAAAGTATGCTGTGAAATTAGGAGGTGGCACAAATCATAGATTTAATCTAAGTGATGAATATTTAATAAAAGACAATCACATCGCAAGTTCAGATTTAAAATCTTTAGTTATTAAAGCAATTAATAATAAAAAAGGAAAAAAAATTACGGTTGAAGTTGATAAAATTGATCAACTTAAATCAATTTTAGGATTAAAGTTTAATACTGTTCTGCTAGATAATATGAACATCAAAAATTTAAAAAATGCAGTTAAAATTGCTAAAAAGTATTACGAAACTGAGGCCTCGGGCAATGTTAATTTAAAAACTGTTAAAGCGATTGCTTCAACTGGTGTAGATAGAATTTCTGTAGGAAGTATTACTCATAGTGCTACAGCAGTTGACTTTAAGCTAGAAATTTAACTTACAAACTTAGATAGATCTGGTTTAAAATAGTTAGGGCCTTTCATTACTTTTCCAGCTTCATTATAAATTGGTTTTCCATTTTCATCTAATTTACTCATATTTGAATTTTGAACCTCTTCAAAACATTTATCTAAATCAATGCCAAATGCATGACCTGCACCATAAGTTACATATAAAATATCTGTAAGTGCATCAGCAACTTCTAATAAATCTTTATTATTCATAGCTTCTGTAAGCTCATCTAGCTCTTCTTTAATTAAATCTATTCTTAATTTATTTATCTTAGCGGTACTAAAAGATGGCTTAGTTTTAACATCTTGGCCAAAGGTTTTCATAAAAGTTCCAACTTTACTAAAATTCGACATATTGCTCCTGTAAGTTTTTTAAAATTTATTGTATGAATATAATTATTTTTACTTAAAAATTAATCAATGAAAATAAGAAAAGAATTTGACAGTATTGGAAGTATAAATGTTCCCAATAACAAATACTGGGGTGCTTCAACGCAAAGATCAAATAAATTTTTTAACATTGGAAAAATCTTAGTTAATATTTCTATAATAAAATCTATTGCTATTATTAAAAGATCAGCAGCTATAGTTCATGCTAAGGATAAATTAATTAGTAATAAAATTTCCAAAGCAATAATCAAAGCCTCAGATGAAGTAATCAAAGGTAAATTAGATGAAAACTTCCCTTTAAAAGTCTGGCAAACAGGATCTGGGACACAAACAAATATGAATGTAAATGAGGTCGTTGCAAACAGGGCAATAGAAATTTTAGGTGGAAGAAAAGGTACAAAAAAGCCAGTTCATCCAAACGACCATGTAAACAAATCACAATCTACAAATGATGTTTTTCCAACTGCAATGCATATTTCTGTAGCGACACAAACGTTGACTAAAATGCTACCAAGTTTAAAAATCTTAGAAAAAGAATTAAAGAAAAAATCTATAGAATTTAAAAAAATAGTTAAAATTGGAAGAACTCATCTTCAAGATGCAACTCCGTTATCTCTTGGTCAAGAATTTTCTGGATATCATGCTCAATTAAAAAAATGTATCGAAAGAATCGAATATGCATTGAAAGAAATTCTATTTTTAGCTCAAGGTGGAACAGCTGTTGGAACTGGAATAAACTCAAAAAAAAATTTTGATAAAAAAATTATTAAAGAAATTTCAAAATTTACTAAAATAAAATTTAAACCTGCACCAAATAAATTTGCTGAACTTGCGGCACATGATGCAATAGTAAATTTCTCTGGAACATTAAATACATGCGCTGTTGCATTGATGAAAGTTTCAAATGATATCAGATTTTTAGGATCTGGACCTCGAGCTGGATATGGAGAGTTGATACTGCCTGAGAATGAACCTGGCTCATCAATAATGCCTGGAAAAGTAAATCCAACTCAGTGTGAAGCAGTTACAATGGTATGTGCAAACATAATTGGAAATCACAATGGAATTACTATGGCAGGATCGCATGGTCATTTTGAATTAAATGTATTTAAGCCATTAATTGCCCATAACATTTTGCAATCTATCGACTTATTAGCAGACAGTGCAAAAAATTTTGCCCTTTATTGTGTTAAAGGAATTAAAGCTAATAAAAAGAAGATAAAAGAACATTTAGATAATTCTTTAATGTTAGTAACTGCTTTAGCTCCGCATATTGGTTATGATAATGCTGCAAAAATAGCTAAAACAGCTTTGAAAAACAACACAACACTAAAATACGAAACGTTAAAAACTGGATTAATCAGTGAAAAAGGCTACTTGAAAATAGTTGATCCTAGAAAAATGATTTATCCTACGTAATTTTTTATCACTTCATTCAATAAATTTTTTAAATAAATTTTATTTTGTAGATTGTTTTCTTTCAGTAAAATGTCTTCAAAATTATAATTAGATTTTTCAAGTGTTTTTCCGTCTACCCTTATATTGTTAATTTTTATATTTTTTTCATCAAACAAATAAGTGAGATTAACATCAACTTTACTAATTTTTTTTCTCAAATTTTTTGGGGTAAGCAAGAACTTATAAAGTTCATTTATATCATTTATATTAATTTCAACATTTGAGTCTAAAATTAATTTTCCTTCTTTCACAAATATTAAGCTATTTAAAAATTCAAAATCAATATTATTTCTCCATGTCATTTTGGATTGATCAATATCAATTAAACCTTCTTGAATTTTAGATTTTATTAAAACATTTTTAAAATCATCAAATTTTTCAATATAGTTTCCAGAAATAATTAAATAAAAATCAATATTTTTATTATTTAAAATTTCAGTCTTTAAAAGCTCTTTAATAATCGCATTTGGTGAAAACAAAGGCGAAAGATCTAGTTTATTAGTATTACCTATTATATTTGCGTAAAATGGTTTTAAATTAAATCTACCTTTATAAGAAAACTCAGGATTTTGTTTTTTATCAAAAAATTTAAACTCAAACAAATCGTTTTTATATTGATACTCAAATAAATTTTTTGAGTTTATTAAATTTATTTCTGAAAAACCTGAATAATTTGTATCATCATATGAAGATTGATTGTCTATTTCTAATCTTAAACTTTCTATATTTATTTTAGAATGTATTGTTTTTTCAATTTTATTATCAAAAACTTTGATTGAATAAGGTAAATTAAATATCTCATTATTTGCATAAAACATATTTTTAATTTCTTTAGGATCGAAAAAATATTTTGCGTTTTTGATATTATTAATAAATAAAACTTCATTTTCTAAACTTCTAAAAAAAACATTACTTTTTAATATTTCAAATTTAAAATCATTAAAATTACCATCTAATAAATTATAAAAAAAATTATAATTTTCTTTGTTTAAGTTAAAATTTCCTTCTTCTAAGATGACATGATTTAATTTTATATTTTTTAAAGAAAATAGATTTTCTAAAGAGACATATACTTTAAGTTTTTTTATTTCTGCAATTTTATCTTCTTCAGAATTAATTGAGGAATTATTTGTAGTAAAATGAGGTCTTGGTAAGAATTTATAATCTAAATCTTCTTGAAAACTAAACTCTAGGTTTAATTTGCTTTTTAAATATTTTTTAATTTCTAAAGCTACTTCCTCTTTGCTATGAATGTTTGGGAATGAAAGATATGATAAAAATAAAATAATTAGTGCGACAATAGATAAAAATATTTTATTGTTAATTAATAAATTTTTAAAGTTATCAACATTTAACTTGTTTAAATTTTTCTCTAATAGATTATTAATAAATCTACTGAATTTTTTATTAAAATTAGCAATTAATTTAAGATTATTCATTTTAAGTAGTAATCTTATAAAACATTATTTTGAATGATAAATAGAGAATATTTAAATGGTTTAAATGAAGCTCAAAAGGATGCTGTAATGCATCTAGATGGTCCTCTATTAATAGTGGCTGGCGCTGGTTCAGGAAAAACTAAAGTACTAACATCAAGAATAGCAAATATAATTAAGGAAAAAAAAGCTTTTCCTAATCAAATTCTTGCAGTCACTTTTACAAATAAAGCTGCTAAAGAAATGCAAAATAGAGTTAGTAAAATTTTAGGATCTGCTGCTGTTGGTCTTTCTTGGTTAGGAACTTTTCATTCAATTTGTGCGAAATTGTTAAGAAAACATGCATCAGCTGCACAATTAAACTCGAATTTCACTATTATAGATACTGACGATCAGATTAGATTAATAAAAAATATATGCAAAGCAGAAAATATTGATATCAAACAATTATCTCCAAAATTTATACTCGCAATAATTGATAGATGGAAGAATAAAGGTTTTTATCCTGGAGAAGTAGTCATAAATAAAAAAGATATTTATGAGAAAACTGTACTTCCATTATACAAAATATATCAACAAAAATTAACAGATTTAAATTCCTGTGATTTTGGTGATTTAATTTTACACACAGTTAAAATTTTAGAATTTAATGCTGATATTAGAGAAATATATTCTAAAAATTTTAAATATATCTTAGTTGACGAATATCAAGATACAAACTTTATTCAAAGTAAATGGCTTAATCTTCTATCTGAAAAAAATAAAAATATTTGCTGTGTTGGTGATGATGATCAATCAATATATAGCTGGAGAGGTGCTGAGATTAAAAACTTTTTAGAATTTGACCAAGTTTATGAGAATACAAAAGTAATAAGATTAGAACAAAATTATAGATCCTCACAGAATATTTTATCAGTTGCTTCAAACCTTATTTCTAATAATCAAAATAGAGTTGGAAAAACATTGATTACTACAATGGAAGAAGGTGATTTAGTTCAATTAAACTGTTTTAAAAATGGTAAAGATGAAGCAGTTGGAGTTTCAGATGAAATTGAAAAAAAAATTAAAAAAAAATTCTCTTATAATAACATTGCAATTTTAGTTAGAGCCATTTTTCAAACACGTGAATTTGAAGAGCGATTTCTGAAAATTGGTATGCCCTACAGAATATTAGGTGGTACAAAATTTTATGAAAGAGCTGAGATTAAAGATTGTGTTGCATACTTAAGATTGATTCATCAAGAGAAAGATGACTTAGCTTTTGAAAGAATTGTTAACAATCCAAAAAGATCAATAGGTGATAGTACCTTAAAAAGCATTCATGAGTTTGCTAAGGAAAATAATTTAAATTTAGAAAGAGCATCAATCAAAATGCTTGAACAAAATTTAATTAAGCCAAAAGCTAAAATTGGACTTAGTTTATTTATTAATTCTCTAATCAAATGGAGAAATGATTTAATTATAAAGAAATCAAATCATATAAAGTTATTACAAATTGTTTTAGATGAGTCTGGCTATTCAGCAATGCTTAAAAATAAAAAAGATTTAGATAATGAAAATAGACTGGAAAATATTAAAGAATTGTTAAGTGCTATGAAAGAATTTGATAATCTAGAAAGTTTTTTAGAACACGTATCTTTAGCAACCTCGGTAGATCAAGAATGGGATGGTGAAAAAATTAATATGATGACCATGCATGCAGCAAAAGGTTTGGAATTTGATGTTGTATTTTTACCTGGATGGGAAGAAGGATTGTTTCCACATCAAAAATCTATTGAAGAAAAAGGTCAAAATGGCCTAGAAGAAGAAAGACGATTAGCGTATGTAGGAGTTACAAGAGCAAAGAAGAAAGCTGTGATCTCTTTCTCGATGAATAGATTTTACCAAGGAGATTGGATAGACAGTATGGCTTCGCGATTTATTGATGAATTACCAGAAAAACATTTAGAAAAAAATTCTTTCTTTGAAGAGGAAACTAACAATGATGATGATTTTGAGTTTAATCAGGATTTTGAAATCGAAGAAGGAACAAGAAGTCCTGGGTGGATAAGATATCAAAAGAGAATTAAATGAGGAATCATATAAAATTATTAAGAAATAAATTTAAAAAATATGGAATTGATGGCTACGTAATTCCAAAAAATGACGATTTTTTTACTGAATATTCAAAATTAAATCGATTAGAAGTTATTTCAAATTTTAGTGGATCTGCTGGTCTAGCTATAATTCTTAAAAATATAAATTATTTATTTACTGACGGAAGATACACAATTCAAAGTAAAATTGAGAGTGGGAAAAATTTTAAAATTTATGGATTTGAAAAATTAATAAATTGCAGTTTATTTAAAAATCTTACACTTGGTATAGATCCAAAATTATTTACCAATACTCAAATTAAAAATTATTTTTTAAAACACAACAAAATCAAATCTGTTGAAAAAAATCTAATTGATGGAATTAAAAAACAGAAAAAACATACCTCTAAACCATTTTTTTCTTTAGATAAAAATATTGTTGGTGAAAGTATTAATTCAAAATTAAATAAAATAACAGAACATTTAAAAAAAAATAAATCTGATTATATTTTTATTAGTGCGCCAGAAAATGTTGCGTGGACTTTAAATATAAGAGGTGGAGATGGCCCTAACAGTCCAATTCCCAATTCAAGATTAATAGTAAGTAAGTCAAAAAAAATACTACTTATAAGTAATCTTAAAAAGTGTAAGCAATTATTAAAAAATAGAATTATTAATAGAGATGAATTTTTAGATACAAATGCTCTACCAAGTAGAATACGAAATCTTAAGGGAAAAAACTTTATTATTGATGACAAATCTTGTTCAATATTTTATGAAAATTTAATTAAGTCTAAATTTAAGATCATAAAAAGAGAAGATCCAATTTATCTTTTAAAGGCAATCAAAAATAAAACTGAAATTAAAAATATGATAAATGCTCATATCTTCGATGGAGTAGCATTAACTAAATTTTTATTTTGGATAAAAAAAATTAATAAAAAAAAAATTACAGAAGTAGAAGCAGCTAAGAAACTAGAAAATTTTAGAAAATTAAATAAAAATTTTCTTTATCCTAGTTTTGATACAATAGCTGGATCTGGCAAAAATGGTGCCATTGTCCATTATCGTGCAAAGAAAGAAAATTGCCGTGTTATAAATAAGAGGGATATTTTTCTTTGTGACTCTGGTGGTCAATATAAATATGGAACAACTGATGTAACAAGGACAATTTGTTTTTCAAAACCAAAACAAAACATCAAGGATGTTTTTACGAAAGTTTTGAAGGGTCATATTGCTGTAGCTACAACTAATATAAATAGACAAGATACTGGTAAAAAAATAGATAAAAGAGCAAGAAAATTTTTAAATAAAAGTAACTTAGATTATGCTCATGGTACAGGGCATGGTGTTGGCTTTTTTCTTAATGTTCATGAGGGGCCTCAATCTATTACAAAAATAAATACAATTAAAATAAGAGAAGGTATGATTTTAAGTAATGAACCCGGATATTATAAAACGAATGAATATGGAATTAGGATTGAAAATTTAGTTTATGTTAAAAAAACAAATAATAACTTGTTATTTCATAATTTAACATTAGCACCTATAGAGAGAGATTTAATAAATTTTGATTTATTAACAAATAATGAAAAAAACTATCTGTTTAAATATCATTTAGAAGTTTATTCAAAGATATCAAAATATTTAAATCAAAATGAAAGAAAGTGGTTAGCTAGTTTTATTTAGCATTTTCAAAAATTCAGACTGATCTAAAATTTTTATTTTAAGCTGTTTAGCATTATCTATCTTCTTTTTTGTTGGTTTGTCACCAATAATTAAATAATTTAATTTTTTAGAGACGCTACTAACTGTTTTTCCAGAATTTTCTTCAATCATTGATTTAATTTCGGCTCTACTAATTCCATTTAATTTACCTGTAACCAAAAAAGTCTTATTTTTTAATAAACCATCATCAGAATTTTGAACAGCATTTTTTACCACTAAAACTTTTTCTAATTCATTCAAAACTTTTAGGTTTGCGTCATTTGAAAAAAAACTTTTAATTGAATTTACTTGTGTTTCACCAATACCATCAATATTTAACATGTCTTCATAATCACTTTCTTTAGATAAATTTTTAAAATTTGAAAATGATATAAAATGTTTTGATAAAAGCTTGGCATTTTCTAATCCGATATGTCTAATACCTAACGAATAAATTACCCTCTCTAAAGAAATATTTTTTTTTTGATCAATTGAATATTTTAAATTTTGAACAGAAAGTTTGCCCCAACCTTCTAATTTTTCAATTTTTGAAAAATCTAGATAAAATATGTTATAAGGAAATTTTATAAATTTTAATTTCCAAAAATTTTCAACTATTTTTTTTCCAAAACCATCTATGTTAAATGCTTCTTTTGATACAAAGTGTTTTAGTTTTTCAATTGAAATCTTATCGCAATAATAACCTTCACTAGAACATCTTCTTACAGCATCAACTTTTTTTGTAATCTTATTAAATTCTTTAATGGTTTTTGATCCACATGAAGGACAATTTTCAGGAAAAATAAATTTTTTTGAGTTTTTTAACCTTTTTTTTATATCTACAGAAAGTATATGAGGTATAACATCTCCCGCTCTCTCTATGACAGCTGTATCTCCTACTCTAATATCTTTTCGATTGATTTCATCTTCATTATGTAAAGTTGCATTTGAAACTATAACTCCTCCTATATTAATTGGCTTGATCTTTGCAACTGGTGTTAAAGCACCAGTTCTGCCTACTTGTATCTCTATATCTAAAATTTGAGAAACAGCTTTATTGGATGAGAATTTGTGAGCAATTGCCCACCTAGGTGCATTAGCCACATTTCCTAATCTTTTTTGCATGTGGAAATCATTAACCTTGTATACTATCCCATCTATATCAAAATCTAAATCAGCTCTTTTTTTTTCAATTTTTTGGTAATTCTTCATCAGGTTTTTGATACCTGAGGTTAAAATATTCAATGGGTTTGTTTTAAAACCCCATTCATTTAATTTTTTTAGATAATCAAATTGGTTTTTAATTTTTAAACCTTTTTCATATCCAAATGTGTAAGCAATAAATTTTAGAGGTATTTTTTTTGTTTCTTCTGGATTTTTTTGTCTAAGTGAACCAGATGCTGCATTTCTGGGATTTGCAAATTTTTCATTTAAATTTTTAAAATCACTATTTTGAATAAATACTTCTCCTCTAATATCTACTTCTTCTGGAAAATCTTTATTAGAAATTTTTTTGGGAATATCATTTATAGTCTTTAAATTTTCTGTTATTTCCTCACCTTCCTTTCCATCTCCTCTTGAAAGACCTTTATAAAACTCTCCATTTATATAAGTTAAAGAGGCAGATATCCCATCAATTTTTGGCTCAGCACTGTAATTAATATCAAAATCATTATTTATTGATAAATAATTTTTTATTTTTTTTTCAAAATTAATTAAATCATCTTCAGAAAATGCATTACCAAGTGATAACATTGGAACTTTATGCAAAGATTTTTTAAAATTTTTTGATGGTTTATGACCAACTATTTTTAGTGGAGAGTCATCAGATTTTAAGAATTTATATTTTTTTTCTAGATTTAAAATTTTATTTTTTAAATTATCATATTCTTCGTCTGTAACTTTTGGATTACTCTGTTCATAGTATGCTTTATTATATTTTTTAAATAGATTTATATTTTTTGAGTAATCTAAATAAATTTTTTTTTTGTTCATCTCAATCAAAAAGAGATTTAAATTTTTTTAAAAAAGATTTTTTATTTTTTTTATCTTTTTTAATAGTATTAATTAATTTATTTTCAAAATTTTCATTAAATAATATATAAGATTTCTCATACCATTTTGAGGAAAGATAATTGTAACCAAGTAAATTTGCATATTTCTTAGCCTCATCTATTAAGCCAATTTTATAGTATGTTTCAACTAATCTATATAAAGCCTCTTCAGTATATGTAGTTGTGTCATATTCATCTATTACATTCTTAAATCTATTTATGGCAGGTATCCATTTCTTTTTTTGAAGGTAATATCTGCCTATATACATTTCTTTTGACGCCAAAACATCATCTATTAAAGCAACTTTAAACTCTGCATCTAAAGCATATTCTGTATTAGGGTAATTGATAATTAAGAATATAAAATTTTCCTTAGCATTAATGATAGTTTCTAAATCTTTCTTTTCATCAATAATTTGTTCATACCAATTAAGACCTAATAAATAATATACATAGTCCATATTTTTATAAAATGGATATACTCTTTTAAATCTTTCAAGCTCAGCTATAGAGTCCAAATAATAATCTTGAGCATAATAAGAATAAGCTGCCATTAAAGCAGATTTAGGAGCCCATTCAGATTGAGGAAAAAGTGTTTCTGCCTCATTAAATTTTTTGGCAGCAAACAAGGCGTCACCTTCATTTAAGGATTTTAAACCTTCTTCATAAGCTTCTAGAACTTGAAGCTCCAGACTATTTTCTTTAATAATATTTTTTTCTAAATCATCTTTTGAACAAAAAGACAGAAATATTAAAATTAATACCCAGCAAATAGGTCTGAAGAGTTGCATAATTGTTTATACTTATTAATGCTATAATTTTAAAGCTATCTTTTAATTTAAGCAATGGATCTTAAAATATTTCTATTTACAAGATTATGAGGAAGATTTTTTTCTTTGATTTCAATAATTGAAAAGTTCTCTTTTTTCGAGAATATTTTTTTTAATAATTGATTAGTCAGATAGTGACCTCCACGAACACATTTGATTGATCCAACAATTCTGTATCCACATGTGTAAAGATCACCTATACAATCTAGAATCTTATGATTCACAAATTCTTTTTGATTCCTTAAACCTTCATGATTTAAAATTTCTTTGCCTTTAACAACTATTGCATTCTCTAAACTTCCACCTTTTGCCAAACCATTTTTTTTAATCATTTCAATATCCTCATGCAAGCAAAAGGTTCTAGAATTAAATACGTCATTTAAATCATCCTCATATACGTTAACCAAATTTTTTTGATTACCAATTACAGGATTTTGATATTTTAATTGAAATTCAATGTCTAAACTTAATGTTGAAGGCTTAATTGATATAAATCTACTATTTTCAGAATATTCAACTTCATTATTAATTTTTATTATTTTAATTGGGAAGCTGCTAACTTTTAATCCAATTTTCTGAATTTTTTCTACAAAAACTTTTGCAGATCCATCTAGAATTGGCACCTCTTCATTGTCAATTTCAATTAAAGCGTTATCTATACCTAAACAAAATAATGCACCCATCAAATGTTCAATTGTTGAAATTTTTACTCCAAACTCATTTTCAATTGTTGTATTTAAAGAGGTATTTGAGACATTAATAAAATTTGGAAAAACAAGATTATTATTTTTTAAATCTATTCTTTTAAATACTATTCCAAAATTTGGTTCCGCCGGCTTAATATGTAAATTTACGTTAACACCACTATGAAGGCCTACACCATCAAATGACACTGTATTTTTAATTGTTTTTTGCGTTAAATATGACACACGCCATTATTAGTTTTGATATATATAGATTCAAAAACAATTAATATTACAATATAAAACAAGATTAACCCCAAAATTGAAAAAACTTTTCAAAAAAACTAATTTTTTGAGTATTTTTAGGAATTATATCAATCTCATTTAAATTAGCACCATGCTGAATTTTATAAGTTTTTTCGTAAAAATTTAAATTTTCCTCTTCAAAAAAGTTTTCTATGTAAGTTTCGTCTAAATAATCATCTGGTTGTATATGATATTTTTTTAAAACATTTTCAATATTAAAAGTAATAAAATCTGGAATAGTAATAAATTTTACTTCGATAGAAATATGATCTGCTTTTAAATTTTCATTAATTGTTTCAAAGGAAACATTGTCAATTATATATCGATTAACTATCATATGTAAAATTTTTTCATTTTGATGGTTCTCTTGAAACAAATCTCTAGTATCTGTCAGTAATTTTTGTAAAAATTTTTTTGTAATATCTTTTTCATAGTTTTTTTTTTTTATTGATAAATTGAATGAATTAATTTTTTTACTTTTAATTATTAAATCAATGTTGTTAATAAATTTTCCAAATAATTTTTCAATTATATAAATATTTTCATCAAGAAATTTACTTAATGTAGTAAAATTTATAGCATCATCACTATTAATTATTTTCAAATTTTTTTGATATAAATTTTTAAAATTTTTGACATCAAAAAGATTTAATTCAAATCTAGAGTTAGATATACTTAAGTATGCTTTGAATTTTATATCTTTATCCATCTAAGATAATTTGATTATTTATTCTTAAGTCAATTATTTTAATATTTTCAAATCTATTATCATTTAATATTGTCCACAAATTATTTAAAGTTAGTTTGTCAACTTTTTTTGGTAATTTAACAGTAATATTGTTTTTCAATTTTATATCCCATCTTTTAGATTTAAAAAAAAATAATGATTTAATATGATTGTAATCAATCTTGGATTGAACTAAAGTTTTTTGAAAATTTAGAAATTCTATTACATCAGGAGCTCCAAAAATATACGGTAATTCCTTTTTCATATAGTTATCTTTTGATAATTTGCCATTTGATCCAATATAATAAATTTTATTTTGATATTGCATTTTTGCTAAAAGTTTAGCTTTCTCAATATTAATAATCAGGCTTGATGGATATTTTTTAAATATTTTAAATTTTTCTATTATTGAATATCTCTGAATTATTTTTATAATTTTATCTTCTTTTAAGAAAAAAATTTTTTCTAATTTTAAATACTTTAAATCATTAATTATTTTATTTTTATCATTTTCATTTAAACCAATAACACTTATAGTTTTAATATTTTCAAAACTTGAATTATATAAGTTTAGGTTACTGACTGAACTTAAAATTATTAATAAAAAAAAGTAAATTAAGATTTTTTTACTTTTTCTTTGATGCATCTTTTAATATCCATTCAATTAATTTTAGAAAGTTTATTCCTTTATAAGAGGCTATTTCTGGAACGAGAGACAATTTAGTCATGCCTGGTTGAGTGTTAATTTCTAATAGATAAAATCTTCCCTCAAAATATTTAAAATCTGATCGTGTTACACCAGAACAACCAATAATCTTGTGTGCTTTATGCGCAATATTCAATACTTGATTTAATTTTTTATTTGGTAAATCAACAGGGATTATATGTTGAGTTTTTGCATTTGTGTTGTACTTTGCTTGATAATCATAGAATGCTCTTTTGGGTCTTAATTCAATTGCTCCAAGCTTTTTATTACCCATAATTGCTACCTGAATTTCTCTTCCTCCAATAAATTGCTCAATCATAATTTTTTTATAATCTTTTAATGAATTAACTTTATTTATCAGATTGGATTTATTACATATAAAAACATTAACACTAGAACCTTCATTTAAAGGTTTTATCACAACTGGAAATTTAAGTTTTGACTTAATTTTTTTTATTAAATCAGATGATTTGTAATCATAATTATAAACAAAAAATTTTGGCGTAGTAATTTTATTTTTTAAAAAAATTTTTTTTGAAATTTCTTTATCCATTGCAATTGATGAAGCAACAACACCAGAATGAGTATATGGAATTTTAAATTTCTCTAAAATACTTTGGATATATCCATCCTCTCCAAATTGACCATGCAATGCATTAAAAATTATATCAGGTTTAAATTTTTTAATATTTAAAGATAAAAATCTATCTGGTTCAGAAATCTGAATTTTATAACCATTTTTTTTCAGCTCTTTGGCAACCTGTTTACCCGTATCAAGACTTATTAATCTCTCCTTTGATATTCCACCTGAAAGTATTAGTATTTTTTTTTTCAATTTATTCTAAAATTTTAATTTCAGTTTCTAACTTTATACCTGTTTTCTCAAAAACATTTTTTGACACATATTCAATCAAACTCTTCATATCTTTAAATTTAGCATTACCTTTATTTACAAAAAAATTACAGTGTTTTTCTGAAATATATGCATCACCAAAAGAAATATCTAAAGGAACAGACTCTTTTATCAGTTCCCAAACCTTTTTTTCAGATTGATCTAAAGGGTTTTTAAAAGTACTTCCACTGGTTTTAATTCTTGTTGGTTGTGCTTTTTCTTTTTTTTCTTTTAAAAAATTCATTTCATTTTGGATTAATTCTTTTTCTTTCTTATACCCTTTAAAGGAGGCGCTTAAAAAAATAAGGTCATCAGATAGACCGCTATCTCTATATTTAAAATTTATATCTTTTGCAGGTATAGTTACTACCTGGCCAGATTTAGTAACTGCTTGAATCGAAATTAGAAAATCTTTAAATTCTCTATTAAAACAGCCAGCATTCATTTTAATTCCACCACCAACTGTACCTGGTATACAAGACAAAAATTCAAAACCACCTAATCTATTTTCTAATGCAAATTCTGATAATGCTTTGTCACTAACAATACTTCCTGCAATAATTATATCATCTGACAGAACTGATAAATTATTAAAATTATTTGCAAGCTTGATTACTACACCGTCATATTTGTCGTCTGTTATTAATGTGTTGGATCCTCCACCTAAGACAAAGATATTTTCTTTATTTTCTATAAATTTTAAAAATTTGATTAAATCTTTTAAATTATCTGCTTTAAAATAAATTTTAGCTTTACCACCAATATTAAACCAATTTTTTTTTTTTAAGTCACAGTCTAGCTTTAGGTTTTGACCAAACTCTTTTGATAGTTTTTTCAAATTAGTTTTCATTATAAATATTTGGGTAGTTCTCTCATCCAGCTTGAAATTGAACCAGCACCCATACCAATAACAATTTTTTTTCCATAAATATTACTTTTTACATATTTTGCTAATTGCAATTGATCCTCGATCATCAATAATTCAACCCTCGAATTTTTAATAATTTGTTTTGCAAAACTAAGATAACTAAAACCGAGTTTGATTTTTTCACCGGCATTATAGATTGGAAATAAAATTACTTTATCAGCATCTCTAAAAGCATAGCTAAACTCTTTTTTTAAATCTTTTACTCTTGATATTCTATGGGGTTGAAAAATACATATCTTCTCATAATCTTTATATACTTTCGTTACCCCATTAAGTACTTCTCTTATCTCAGTTGGATGATGTGCATAGTCATCAAAAAAATCAACATTATTAAAAGAAAAAATCTTATTAAATCTTCTTTGAACACCTTTAAAATTTTTAAGTCCTTTTTTTATATCAAATATTGATATTCCAACAGTCAACGATACTGCAAGAGCCGCAACTGCATTTTTAATATTATGATTTCCTAAAAGGGGAACTATTATATTTTTTAAGAAACGATTTTTTTTATTTGGTAATTTTATTAATAAATCAAATTTTGAAAATTCTTTATATTGATTTATATTTTTTATAGAAAAGTTTGATTTAGGATCTTCACCATACGTATAAAAATTTTTCTTTTTAATATTTTTAATTAAATTTTTATTATTCTTATCATCTAAACAGATAAATGATTTTCCAAAAGATGGAACCTTCTCAACAAAATCAATAAAATATTTATTTAATTTTTTCATCGAATTATAAAAATCCATGTGCTCTCTATCAATGTTAGTTATGATAGAATAAGTTGGCGGTATAAATATAAAGCTACCATCAGACTCATCTGCCTCCAAAATAGACCAATCACTTTTACCTAATTTTGCTGTATTATTGATTGAATTTATAACTCCTCCATTAATAATCGTCGGGTCTATTTTTGTATTTTGAAAAATTGATGCAATTAATGAAGTAGTTGTTGTTTTGCCGTGAGATCCGACAACTACAATATTTTTAGAGAGAGACACAATGTTTGCTAGCATTTCGCCTCTTTTGTATATTGGTAGACCTTTTGATTTTGCTTCAATTAATTCTGGGTTATTTTGTTTAATTGCTGAAGAAACAACCAAAATTGTAGCCTTACTTATATTCTGTTTTTTATGTCCAACGTAAACTTTGATTTTTTCTTTTCTAATCCTATTAATATTTTTATTATTTGAGATATCACTTCCTTGAACTTTAAAACCTTTTCTTTTCATTATCATAGAAAGGCCACTCATCCCTATCCCACCTATACCAACAAAATGAATAACTTCTGATTTAGCTAATTCAATTTTCATTTAAAATTCCCAATAAATTTTGATTAACATTATTCCAAGTATTTTGATAATTTAATTTTTTTAGATTTTCTTTTTTTGCGACATAATCTTTGTCTTTCTTTAATATTTTTAACAATAATTCTTCAAATTTCTTTTTATCAAATTTTTTTTGATCAATTATCCAGCAACAATCTTTATCATAATAATATTTAGCATTTTCATATTGATGATTATCCTTAGAACTAGGAAGTGGTATGGCTATAAAAGGAACATTCATTAATGACATTTCAGCTAAGCTTGAAGCGCCTGACCTTGATATACATAAATCAGACTGCTTCATAAGTTCATTTAAATTTTGATCAAAACTAAAAACATTGCTTTCTATATTATTAATTTTATAAAAATTTTTTAAATAGTTTATGTTTTTTTCGCTAGTTTGATGAATTACATTAATTAAGCAAGATTTTGAGACACTCAAAATTGTTTCATTAATAAGTGTATCAAAAATTTTAGCTCCTTGACTACCTCCAATAATCATAATGGTAAATAAATCTACATCTTTTTTATATAAATTTGCTTCATAATATTTTTTTCTTATAAAAGGTTTTGAAATTTTTTTCTGATTTTCAAATTTTTTTGGATAATTTTTTAAGTTTATTGAATAACAAATTAATTTTTTAGAAAAATTTAAAAAAAATCTATTCGCTCTTCCTAAAACCATATTTGGTTCAATTAAAAAAATTTTAATATTTAGAATTTTTGCTGCTAAACATAAAGGTAAGGACATGTACCCACCCGTTGAAATTAAGTAAGAAATTTTTTCTTTTTTTAATATTTTTAGAGAATTAATTGTTAATATTAAGACTTTAAATAATGTAAAAGGAAAAAGTATTAAGCTATTAAACTTTGGTGTATCTATTAAAATAGATCTATAATCATTTTTTTCTAAATATTTTAATCCTCTAGAATCTGTTGAGATTATTGTTTCATATTTTTCTTTTAAATGGTCATGTATTGTAATTGCTGGAATTACATGTCCTCCAGAACCTCCAGTGGAAATTAATACTTTTTCTCTCACCTATTATATTTTTCTTTTTGTTAAGTTTAAAATTATACCTGTCAATATTGAGGTACTTACAATTGAAGAGCCACCATAACTCAAAAAAGGTAATGTCATTCCGGTTGTTGGAAATAATCTTATATTAACTCCAGTATGGATTGTGGCCTGCATAAGAATTAAACTTACTGATCCAATTAGAATAAGTTTATTTTGCTCCTCAATTTCAAAACTTATTTTTTTAAAAACCATATAAATTAGGACTAAAAACAAAATTAAGATTAAAATTATGGCAATCACACCAAACTCTTCAGAAATTACTGAAATAATATAATCAGTATGTGCTTCTGGTACTCTATTTTTGAGTGTTCCTTCTCCAATCCCTTTTCCAAAAAAACCTCCGCTCGTTATTGACTCTATTGCTTTATCTGATTGAAAATTATGAGTACCTGTTTCTTTATCAAAAAATGAAAAAATTCTAGCTTTAATATAATTAAATTTTGGTATGTAAATGATCATATAAGACAACAAAATTAATCCAATAGAAGAAATTGTGAGCAAAAAATATAAATTAATACCTGAGCAAAATATCAAAACAGCCCACAAAAAAACTACTAATAATGTTTGGCCAATGTCTGGCTGAATTATCAGTAGCAAAGAAACTAAAGTCATTAAAATTGTTGATGCTAAATATTTGAATAAAATATTAGTTTCTTTTTTACATAAAATAATTGCAAAAATTACAATCAAAAAAGGTTTCACTATTTCTATGGGTTGAAATCTTGGTAAAAAAAATAAATCGATCCATCTCCTTGATCCCTTAACTTCTATGCCAATTATAGGTACTAAAAACAAAGAGAGTAATGAAATAAAAAAGAGAATTATTGAAAATTTATACAATTTATCTTGATTTAAAGATGAAAAAATAAAAATTAAAATTACTCCGATAATTACATAAATTAAATGTTTAAAAAAAAAGAAATAATTGTTGGTATCTAATTTGTCTGAAGCTATGAGTGATGTTGACACTAAAGAGAAAAAAAGTCCAATGGTGAATAAAAAGCTAACTAAAAATAATATAGGTTTGTCTATATTTTTCCACCACTGGTAATAAAATTTATAAATTATGCTATTACTTTGCATATATTATTTTTTTAATTATTTTATTAAAGTAATCTCCTCTATCTTCAAAATTTTTAAAACTATCAAATGATGCACCAGCAGGACTAAAAAAAATTATATTTTTTTTAATTTCTTGATCTTTTATCTCTAAGAAAATTGCACGTAAGGTTTCATTTAAAGTTTTATATTTTTTAACCTTTAATTTATTTCTCAAAACTTTATGAAACTTATTACGATATGAACCAAAAATGAACGCTTTTATATTTTTACATTTTATTTTAGATAATTTGAACTTATCATTTTTTTTTGGTATTCCTCCCAAAATCCAATAAACATCATTCAAATTATTTAATATATTTTCTGAAGAAGCGAAGCTTGTAGATTTAGAATCGTTAATTATTGTTAAATTTTTTTTATCAAAAACAATTTGTTGTCTATAATCAAGTCCCTTAAAATTATTAATTGTTTGGATTAATCTGTTTTTAGAAAGTTTCAATTTAGGTGCAATTTCAAAAATAAATGAAAGATTTTCTCTATTACCGTCAGAAGCAAAGTATTTATTACTAATCTTATCAATTATGTTTTTCAAATTTGAGATATCAACTTTATAAATTTTTGACTTAAATTTATTTTTTTTAATTTTTTTGGTGATTAATGAATCATTTTTTTTAACGTATGCAAAATTTCCCTTAACTTGTGACTCGATTAATTTAAATTTTGCATTGACATAATTTTTTAGGTTCTTGTGTCTTTCAATGTGATCTGCTGAAATGTTTAAAATTAAGCTATATTTTGAACTGAAAATCTTTGAATAATCTAGCTGATAGGAGGAGGCTTCGATCACAAAAATCGTTTTTTTTGTTATTTTTTTCTCTGCAAGTGCTGGGTTTCCTATGTTCCCAATTAATCGAGCATCTTTTTTTTGATCAACCAAAGCATTTTGAAGTAGTTTTGCTGTAGTTGATTTTCCATTAGTACCAGTGATTGTTATGCTCAAATTGTTATAAAATGAGTACAAAACATCAAGATCTGTATAAATTTTTTGTGAATTTTTTTTCAAGAACGTTGATAATTTACATTTTGAAATATCTATTCCTGGACTAATAATAATTACATCAAAACTTATTTTTGAAAGTTCACTTAAACTTAATATTTTTTTATTTATTTTTGGATTGTCATCAAAAAGATAAACATCTGCTTTTTTTTTTAAAAATTTATATGAAGATATTCCACTTTTACCTAATCCATATATTAATATTTTTTTTCTTAAAAAAATATTTTTTTTATTTTTCATTATCTTAATTTTAATGTAGCAAGTCCTATCATTGCTAAAATTATTGAGATAATCCAAAATCTAATAACTACAGTGGACTCGGGCCAACCTTTTTTCTCAAAATGATGATGTATGGGAGCCATTCTAAAAATTCTTTTTCCTGTAAGTTTAAATGAAATTACCTGAACCATTACAGAGACTGCTTCTAAAACGAAAAGACCTCCCGTTATTGCTAGAACAATCTCGTGTTTTGTTATAATACCTACAGCTCCTAGTGAACCACCTAAAGATAAAGAGCCTGTGTCTCCCATAAAAATTTTAGCTGGAGGGGCATTAAACCATAAAAATCCTAAGCATGCTCCAATAATCGCACCACAAAAAATTGCAACTTCACCTGTTCCTTCAATATAAGGAATTTGTAAATAACTTGAAAAAACAATATTTCCAGTTACATAGCTTATAAATGCAAAACAAGCTGCTACCAATATTACTGGTACTGTTGCCAAACCATCTAGACCATCTGTAAGATTTACAGCATTAGAGGAACCTATAATTACAAATACAGCAAAAGGAATAAAAAACCATCCAAGATTAATTATTAAATTTTTAAAAAAAGGAAAATATAAATTATTTAAATCATGATAATCATTAAAATAAACAAACAGACCTACACCTAGTAACGCTAAAATAATTTGTACAGTTATTTTAAACTTTGATGAAATTCCAGAGGAATTCCTTTGCTTAATTTTTTTATAATCATCAAATGCACCAAGTAATCCAAATGAAAGAGCAATGTATAAACAAAATAAAATATTATTATTTGATAAATCTGCCCATAAAATAACTGAAATAATTAGTCCAAGTAAAATAATAATTCCACCCATTGTTGGTGTTCCAATTTTTTTAACTATGTGGTCTTCGGGTCCATCTTCTCTAATTGGATTAAAAATTTTTTGATTTGAAAAAAATTTTATAAAAGGTCCACCAATAAATAGAGCTATCACTAATGATGTAAAAAAAGATAAACCTGTTCTAAAAGTTAAATATTTAAAGACGTTTAAAAAGCCAAAATTATCAACAAAATTTAATAGAAACTGGTATAGCATTTAGTTTAAACCTTTTAGTTCATTAACTATCTTATTAAAACCTGTCGCAAGTGAGGCTTTAATCATTAAATAATCATTGTTTTTAATATCATTTCTAATCAAATCATCGATCTGAGAATTGTTACGTAATATTTTACCTTTTTTACTATTTGATATTTTTTTATATATCAAAGAAGCCATTTTTCCTTTTACAAAAACTTTATCAATTTTAGTTTGATTTATTAGTGGAGCAATAGATTCATGAAGTTTTTTGGAATAACCACCAAGCTCCAACATATCTCCAAGCAACAAATACTTTTTAGACTTGTTTGATTTTATTTTATCAAAATTTTTAATAGCAGAACTTAATGATAGTGGATTTGAGTTATAACTTTGATCAATTAAATTTATTTTCTTATTGTTTATTTTAATTATTGAATGGTCCCCTCTTCCATCAGGAATTCTAAAATTCAAGAAAATATTTTTATTTAAATTAAATATATTTAAATTCACACTAATAACAGCTAATGCAGATAGAATATTATAAATATTGTTTTGATAGTCATTAGAGGTTATAAAATATTTAATTTTATTCATAAATCTAATTTTAATTTTAAAATTTTTTCCAAACGATTTAATATCAATTAACTTAATATCTGCTCTATTACTTTTAATACCAAATGAAATTAATTTAAGATTTTTCTTTTGAGAAATTTCTTTATGAAGTTTGAAAAATTTATCATCTGCATTTAAGATAATAGAACCATTTGGTTTAATGTTACTTATAATCTCTGATTTTGCTAAGGCAATCTGTTTTATGTTTTTAAAATTTTTTGCATGGGCATAATTTATATTTGTAATAACTCCAACATTTGGCTGAATTATTTTTGTTAGATAATCAATCTCACCCTTTTTATCCATTCCTACTTCTAAAATTCCATATTGATCATTTTCTTTAATATTAAGAAGACTTAAGGGAACTCCAAATTTATTATTATAAGACTTTGGTGATATACTTGTAATTGAAATTTTTCCCAACACACTTCCCAATAATTCTTTGAGTGTAGTCTTTCCACAACTACCCGTAATAGCTATAATGTTTGTGCTAATATTTTTTCTGTATACTTTTGAAACATTTGTTAAAAATTTTAAGGTGTTTTTAACTTTTATCTGCCATTTATTATCTAGATTATTTTGAATTTTATTTACAATTGCTAATGATGCTTTTTTCTTAAATGATTGTGAAACAAATTTATTTCCATCATTTATTTTACCTTTGATAGCAAAAAATAAATCGTTTTTGTTTACTTCTTTAGAATTAATACACGCATTATTTATAGAAATAGACTTTGATAATTTTTTAGTGTTGGAAAGTTCTTGAATTATATTTAACTTTAATTGATCGGATAAATTTTTGTTTTTTTTATTAATTTCTTTTAGAATTTTTATTCTATCGGAAAATTTGATTTTCTTTTTAGCAATTTCCTGTGTGTTTTCGTGCCCTTTTCCTGCAACTAGTAAAATATCACCGCTTTTCAAATTTTTAATTGCTTCCGATATTGCTGTTCCTCTATTAGAAATTTCTGTAATTTTCTTAACATTGATGCCTTTTTTAATATCTTTTCTTATTTTTACTGGATTTTCATAACGAGGGTTATCATCAGTTAGATAGATATTATCTGCATAAATACTTGCTATTTTGCCCATTTTAGCTCTTTTATTTTGATCTCTATTTCCACCACAGCCAAATAAAAGATTTAACTTTTGATCAGGAAATTGCTCCTTAATATTTAAAAGACAAACTTTTAAAGCATCAGGTGTGTGTGCATAATCAAGAATAACAATTGAATTATTTTTAATTTTTCCAATTTTTTCCAATCTACCTTCAACTGGTTTTAATTTTGGTAAGACTTTTAAAATATTTTTAAAATTTAAATTACTTTTTTGTGCTGCCATTGCTGCCATCAAAATATTCTTTATTTGAATTTTACCTATTAATTTTAAATTAATTTCCTTGATTAAATTTTTATGTGTTATTTTAATCAATTGATTTTCGTTGTCATATCTATGAGATAATATTTCAAAATTATTTTGTTTTGAATTTATTGCTAATAGTTTTAACTTTTTCTTTGAAGAGATTTTCTTAATTGTTTTATATTGAGGTATATTTTTATCTGTAATTATATTTCCTTTTTTTTCTATTAAATTTTCAAATAAATAAAGTTTTGCTTTTAAATAATTTTTTAAATTTTTGTGATAATCAAGATGATCTTGTGATAAATTTGTAAAAATTCCAGATTTAAAATTTAATCCATCTAATCTATTTTGTTTTAGTCCATGACTGGAAGCTTCCATAATAACATTTTCAACTTTTTCTTTTTTTAATTTTTGTAAAATCTGTCCTAATTTAATTGGATCAATAGTTGTATTAAATAAATTTAAATTAATATTTTTTGATTTAACTCCTAATGTTCCAATTGAAGCTACTTTTTTTTTATTTAATTTCATTATTTGAAAATAAAATTCAGCAACTGAAGATTTTCCATTGGTTCCTGTAACAGCAACTAAATTTTTTGGTATTTTTTTGTAAATTTTAAATGAGACTTCTGCTAATAATTTTCTTATATTTTTTGTTCTTATAAACAAAATTCCATTTCGGTAATCTTTTATTTTTTGTTCTGTTACAATTATTTTAGAACCTTTTTGTATAGCTTTAGAAATGAATTTATTCCCGTCTATATTATTTCCCTTTATAGCAAAGAAAATATTATTTCTTTTTAAAGATCTAGTATCAAAAGAGATACCTGAAAAAAATGTTTTTTTATAATTTTTGTGGATACCATCAAAATAATTTCCAAGTAACATTTTTAGTTAACCTGTAAATATTTTGTGGCTAAAATAGGCCCAATTTTATCTATAACTTTTCCTGCCACCTCTACAGATGTCCAACCAGCTGTATTATAAAGTGTTCCCTTCCATCCACCTTTTCTATGCCTATACTTATAATAATAATCTTTTGATTTTTTAGGTGTATCTAACATCACAACAAATACAAATTGAGGATTTGAGGTTGGGAATACCGAACTAAAAGTATTTATTTTCGCCTCTGAATATTTTCCTCCTTCGGGTTGGTCGGCCGTACCTGTCTTGCCTCCAATTTCATAATTTTCAACATCTGCAAATCTAGCAGTACCCTCCTCTGTATTAACAATTTTTCTTAAAGCATTAATAACTTGCTCTGAAATTCCTTCATTAATTATTCTTTTGTTGTTATTTTTTTTGTTATCTTCCTTAAAAACCAATGTTGGTTTTACATCGTAGCCACCATTAGCCAAAATAGCATATCCTTTTGCTAGCTGAAGAATGGTTGTTGCTACTCCATGACCAAAAGAGGCTGTTGCCAATCTACATTTTCCAAAATCATAATCAATTTGAGGTGCCACTTCTTCAATGTCAAAATTAATCTGGCTTAATACTCCAATATCCTCTAAGAAAGATTTAAATTTTTCTGGGCCAACTTTTTGTGCAATTCGTACAGATCCTATATTTCCAGATCTAACTAAAATTTGCTCAGCAGTTAAATCTGAAGGTATTTCATTATCATATTCTCCAATTCTGTATCTGTCACACTTAATTGATTTTGGTAAATCTAAAAATTCAGTATCTGGTTCAATTAATTTTTCATTTAAAGCGCTTGCAAAAGTAAAAACTTTAAAAACTGAACCAAGCTCGTATGTTCCTTTTGTTACTCTATTAATATAATTTACATCTGATATATTTTCTCTCTCATTTGGATTAAAATCAGGTAATGAAACTAAAGAGAGTATATTGCCATTATTAACTTCCATCAAAATCGCTGCACTACCTTTGCTTTTAAAAATTTCCTGATATTTTAATAATTCTTTTCTAATTAAAAATTGAATGTCTTTATCAACAGTTAATTTAATTGGGTCTCTAGATGATCTAAGATTTTCATTTAACGATTTTTCTAATCCAGAAATACCATTATTGTCATTATCAATTTGACCTAAAATATGACTAAAAAGATTTTTCTGTGGATACATTCTAAGCACTTTTTCTTCGGGAATAAGAGATTTATCTCCCAACTTCATAATTTGCTCATATTTTTCTTCTGAAATTTTTTTCTCTAAATAAAAAAACTTTTTGTTTTCTATTTTTTTTTCAATTTCATTAAAATCTTTGTCTGGGAAAATAATTTTAAGACTTAACAGTAATTTTTCTTTACTAATTATGTCTGAAGTTTTAAGACCAATATCAATAGACTTAACAGTCTTTGCTAAATAATTTCCATTAATATCTAAAATATCTGCTCTATAAAGATCACTATTGAGAGGAAGTGTATTACTTATATTTTCAATTTTTGCCTCTCGAGACCCTAAATGAATTAGATGTATTGTGTATATTGAGTAAATAACAAAAAAGACAAAAAAAATAAAAGCAACTCGATTAAATTGAATATTTAATCCAGTATTGTTTTTTTTATAATCAAAATCATTTTTGTGATCCTCAATTGTTAATCTTTCTTTAAAATTACTCATTTTTCCTTGGTTATTTTATAATCCTCTAATTTATTTACATTTTCTAAAATATTATAAATTTTAATATCTTCTATTTTTTTTTGAACTAATTGATCTTCAAAATATAAAGATTGATATTCTAATAATTTTTCAGCAGAACTTAGATAATCGTATTCCAAATGAATATTTTCTAAATCTGATTTTAAAAGTCTT
Organism: Candidatus Pelagibacter sp. HIMB1506; assembly: GCF_052047935.1. Classification (NCBI taxonomy): domain Bacteria; kingdom Pseudomonadati; phylum Pseudomonadota; class Alphaproteobacteria; order Candidatus Pelagibacterales; family Candidatus Pelagibacteraceae; genus Candidatus Pelagibacter; species Candidatus Pelagibacter sp. HIMB1506. The sequence continues at coordinate 945,707 of NZ_JBNAIS010000001.1, forward strand.
ACACTTTCTTTATAAGCAAATATTTTATCTTCAATTTTTTTTGTAGTATTTTTGATAATTGCTGTTGTTAAAACTAAAATTATAATCGTAAATACTAATAATAATTTTTTCAAAGCTTATCTCCAAACTTTTCAATTTCTAAAAAATTTTTAAATTTTTCCTCAATATCTGTGTCAAAATTAAAGAAATCACTTTTCTTAATTGCATATCGTAGTTTTGCAGATCTTGAAGGAGGATTTTCTTTTATCTCAAGATCAGATGGTGTAATTGGTTTTTTTTGAATTAAATTAAAAAGAGTTTCCTTTTGATCTATAATAGGTGAATATCTCGAAATACTTTTATTTTGAGAAAGACTTTTAAAAAAATATTTTACAATTTTATCTTCTAAAGAATGAAATGTAACAACAGCTAAAACACCTCCTTTTTTTAATACTTTGGTAGCATTTATCAGTCCATAAATTAATTCGCTTATTTCTTTGTTTACAAAAATTCTAAGAGCTTGAAAAACTTTAGTTGAATTGTGTACTTTAAAATTTTTTCTTATTTTTGATTTATCAATAATTTTAATTAAACCCTGTGTATCAATTTTCTTGTTTAATCTTTCTTTTACAATATTTTTAGAAATATATTTTGCATCTTTTTCATCTCCAAAGTATTTAAAAATTTTCTCCAATTCTTTTGCATCGAGTTTATTAATAGCATCAGCAGCTGAATAGTTGTTTAAACCCAATTGCATATTTAAATCTGTCATTAAGTTGAAAGATAATCCTTTTTTTGGATCTTTCATTTGTGTTAATGAATATCCAAGATCAAAAATAATACCTTTGATATTTTCGTTTTTAATTTTTAAATTTGTTAATTGACTGAATTTTAAATTTTTAAAAATAAATCTATCATCAAAATCATTTGAAATTGAATTTGCAATTTTTTGGCTTTCAATATCCCTATCAAGTCCTATTACCTTTGTATTTTCAAACTCTAATATTTTTTTTGAATATCCACCTTGACCAAATGTACAGTCTATAAATGTGCCACCATGTTGAGGGGTGATAACGCTAATAATTTCTTTTAGCAGTACAGGATAATGTTTTTGTACATCCGGTACTATGGTGGCTTCCATTTATTTCTTTGAAGACCATTAATTTTTTTGTCTTCTTAGGAAAGCAGGAATTTCAAGATCATCTTCATCTTCTTGATCCTCTGAATTCAACAAATCTGAAGGTGAAGAATTTTCACTTTCTGAGCTAAATAAATCTGGTGAGTCTGAATCTACACCAAATTCCTTGAGATCATTTGATGTTTTTTCTTGAACATTTTCATCATGATTTTTTTCTTCAAATGTTTCTACTGCTTCTTGAGTAAACGATTTTTCCATTTCATTTACAGTGCTATCATCTACAATGTTTTCTGTTAATACACTATTTTCTGAAACAAAATTTTCATTCATCATGTTATTTTCAACAGTTACTTGTTCTTGTTCTTGAACAACCTCATTCTCAACTTTGAGAGCGTTAGCACCATGAGTAATTGGGCTTGATGAGTTTGAAAAATTAAATGCTGGAGATCCCATATTTGAAAAATCAGAGTAACCAGGATTACGATTTTGTATTCTATGCACCATATTTACTACAGATTTAGATTCAGGTTGTTGTCCATCTAATGAAGTTGCAACAATTGAAACTCTCATTTTTCCGTCTAAGTCAGCATCAGTTATTGCTCCTATAATTAACTCAGCTTCTGGATCAACCTCTGCTCTTACTTTGTTAACTGCTTCATCGACTTCAAAAAGTTTTAAGTCTTTACCACCAGTAATATTTACTAGTAACCCTTTAGCACCCTTCAAAGTATAATCGTCAATTAATGGATTGCTAATGGCCATCTCTGCAGCTTTAAGTGCTCTACCTTCACCTTCAGCTTCTCCTGTACCCATCATTGCTTTGCCCATTGAAGCCATTACAGTTTCAACATCTGCAAAATCTAAATTAATTAATCCAGGTCTTACCATTAAATCTGTAATACTCTGAACTCCATGCATCAAAACATTATTTGAAAGATTAAAAGACTCTTCAAAAGTTGTTTGTTCGTTTGCAATTTTAAATAGGTTTTGGTTCGGAATTACAATTATAGTATCCACATGTTTTCTTAATTCTTCCAATCCTTGTTGTGCTCTTCGCATTCTAGAGGGGCCTTCGTATAAAAATGGAAGAGTCACAACACCTACTGTTAATATATTTAATTCTTTAGCAGCTCTAGCGATGACATGAGCAGCACCAGTGCCCGTTCCACCACCCATACCAGCTGCAATAAAAACCATATTTGCACCTTGAAGTGTATTTACAATTTCATTTAAAGACTCATCAGCAGCTGCTTGTCCTATATCTAATTTTGCACCTGCTCCTAAACCCTTTGTTAAATTTAGACCAATTTGAATTCTTGTTTTTGCTTTACTTAACTTTAAATCTTGAGCATCAGTATTAACTGCAATAAATTCTACACCTTGCAGATTATTTTCTATCATTTCATTAATTGCATTTCCGCCAGCTCCACCAACTCCTAGAACTAGTAGTCGTGGTTGTAGCTCTTTTATCTCTGGTGCTTTAAAGTTAATTGTCATCTTGTTTCCCCTATTGTTTATTTGTTTGAAGCTCCCATTTAAGATTAGCTCGATTAATATTTGCTTTTTTTCTAGCTGATGTCTTAAATTTTTCAAATGCTGTTGGTTCCCATATTTGAAAGGTTTGACCTTGACCAACAAACAACATGCTATTTTTTATTTTTGCATGTTTTAGTAATTTTGATGAAAGAGAAATTCTACCTTCACTATCAAACTGTAAATTTATACTCTCTGCTAATATTGATGTCGCAAAATAATCTCTTTTTTCCTCAAAAGGATTTAAAGAGTCTATAGCAGAGGAAATTTTTTCAATTCTGTCTTGGGAGCATGCTTCTATCGAAGAATTATTAAAAGATGGATAACAAATAACACCATTATAACCTAAATTAGACAAATGAGATCTGAAGCTAGCAGGCACAGATACTCTCCCTTTTTTGTCCAATCTGTTCTCGTAAGTAGATAAAAACATGTTTTTTTAATTTTATAAATTCCATAAATGGGAATATATGGGAATATATGGGTATTTAAAAAGATAGTCAAATGTTGATTCTTTGCTTAATTAAAGTCATTTTAAGAGGAAAATTCTAAGTAATTATTTGAAATTGATAAGCTCTTTCATTTATTTGGTTGCTAAAATAATGAGAATACTTATTCAAGCTCCATTTAAATTTATGCTTCTAGCTATAAAAATAATTGTATGGATATTTAATTTTTTTGTTTTTTTAAACTGTGAATTGCCAGATAAACTATAAGCCGGGTTCTGTCATTTAAACCTATCATTTGTCTAGGCTTAAGATCACTCTTAAGCTCAAGCAACTAACCCTGATGACTAGCCAAGGACGGCTTTTAGTTTTGCAACAATGTCATCTCTACTTAGTCTTGCTCCCAGTGGGGTTTTCCAGCGTTCATTGTTACCAATAGAACCGGTGTGCTCTTACCACACCTTTTCACCCTTGCCATGTTATGGCGGTTTATTTTCTGTGGCACTATCCCTAGGGTTTCCCCTGCCAGGCATTACCTGGCACTGTGTCCTTGTAGAGCCCGGACTTTCCTCTTTAAAATAAATTAAAGCGATAAGTCATTTATCTGGCAAAGTGAACTTATAATTAAACTTAAAAATTACAAGATAATTTAATTAAGCTTTTTTATTAGGTTTTCACTTATTAACAAACATTCTTTGTCAATTTTTCCATCTATCAATTCTTGTCTAAATCTTCTTTGAAATGCGACTGTGATATTTTTATTGTATTTATTTTTATTTATTTTCGAGTTCTTAGGATATCCAATTTTATAAAGATTATTTATAAATTTTATTTTTAATAGGTTGCTTAATTTTAATTTTCTATAAACTTTAATTTCATTTGATTTTAACTCATGCCAAATACCTATATTATTTTTTGATAAAAATTCCCAAGGAAATTTTTCACCTGGATCTTTTTTTCTATCTGGTGCAATATCCGAATGACCTAATATAGATTTTGGATTAATTTTATATTTTTTAATAATATATTTTGTCAACTTAATTAGAGAATAAATTTGCTTTTTTGAAAAATTTTTATACCTAAACTCATGACCAGGATTGTTTATTTCAATTCCAATAGAATTTTTATTTAGAGATTTAAATTTTTTCCAACTAGAAACTCCCGCATGCCAAGCAATATATGTGTCAGGTACCATTCTTAAAATTTCACCGTTATTTTTTATAAAATAATGACAACTTACTTTGGACTTAATATCTAATAATTTATCAATAGCTTTTTTCTCATTTTTCATTCCTGTGTAATGAAAAATAATGAAATTAATTTTATCTAAACTCCTTTTTTTTGAGTCAAAATTAGGTGAATAATATGGATTTATTGTCATGCTCAATATGGGGTCTATTTTCAACAATTATTAAACACTTTATCGACATTTTTCTAATTTAAAAATTACTTTATTATAAAAATTTATATAATATAAAATGAACAATGCTTAAAAAAATATTAATAATTTCTGTTCTAATTTTCCTACAAGGAATTAATGCCTATGCTGGATCAGATGGTGAAACCACTTTAAACAAAAAGAAAACTGAGCAAGTAACAAAAACTAGAGACTGCTTTGAAAAGTTAAATAGAGCGACATTTTCATTTAATCAAGGTCTTGATAAAACATTGTTAAAACCTATAGCAGAAGGATACAGAAAATTACCAGAAGGAGTACAAACAGGTACAAGTAATGCAGTAAGAAACTTATCTAACTTAATAACAATACCAAATAATGTTTTACAAGGTGATGTTAAAACTGCATTTGTTAATACAGGAAGATTATTAGTCAATAGTACTGTTGGAATTTTAGGATTTATTGATGTTGCTAATAAAATAGGATTTCCAAAATATGAAAGAGAAGATTACGGTCAGACATTAGGTAAATGGGGATTTGGACCAGGTTGCTACCTTGTCCTTCCAGTACTAGGGCCATCTACGGTTAGGGACACTACAGGATCATTTGTTAATGTATTAGGTGGGGACCCTTGGTATAATGCCTCTACTCATGGTAACAATGAATTTTTGAGTGAAGGAGTTTATTTAGCTTCTAAAGGTATAAGTGGTATCGAATTTAGAGCCAATAACATAGAGTCACTTGAAAACCTTGAAAAAAATTCAATAGATTTTTATGCTTCTATCAGAAGTTTATATTTACAAGATAGAGAAAATAAAATTAAAAATCTTCAAAGAGGAAACTTAGAAATAATTTTTGAAGATGATAATGGCTGGGAAGAAATCGAAAATAAATAATTAATTATTCCAATAAAATGAAAAAATTACTTATATTATTAGTTTTTTTTAATCTCAATTTAACAAACAGTTTCTCGATAGAAGCAGATGTTTTTGTTCAGTCTACTGTTAATAGAGCCGCTGAAACTTTAAGCAGTGGTTTAACTAAAGAAGAAAGAATGGATAAATTGAAATCGATAGCTTTAGATACAGTTGATATAAGAGGCATAGGTTTCTATTCACTTGGAGCACATAGGAAAAGTGCATCTGATGAACAAAAAAATGAATATGAAAAAGTATTCACTGAATATTTTTTACAAAGTTTCTCAAGTAGATTAGCAGAATATTCTAATCCAATTATAAATGTTGATTCAAAAAAAAAAATAAATGAAAACTACACTATAGTATCAAGTACACTTGCTGCGACTGATAAAAGACCAGCTGTCAAAATAGATTGGAGAATTTATACAAAAAATAAAGAACAACCACTTATCAGAGATCTTATTATAGAAGGATTAAGTTTAGCAAGAACTCAGAAAGAGGAATTTAATTCAATTATCCTTAGTGCCGATGGTGATATAAATGCATTGATTTCAAAATTAAGGGATTTTTCAAATAGCTAATAAATTTTGAAGATTTCAACTAAATCGATACTTTTAATTTCAGCTTTAACTTCTTCATTTTTTTTAATCTATTCATCATATAAAGGAACAATTTTATTCTTTGTTAACGAAGCGTTAGAAGATACTTTTGTGGGTGGAAGTACATCTGATATTTCAATTTATTTGTGGTTTACAATTTCTGGAATTTTAATACTCATAACTCTCATGTTCCTGTTTTTTTTAAAAATAAAAGATTTAAAAAGTCAAAAGATAATTGTTGCAGGTTTAACAGTTTTTTGGATTACAATTTCAATATTTTTAATACTAATAAATTTATCAAATTTTTGGATTTCATTGATTACTTTAACTCTTGGTGTTCTTTCATTTTTAGCTATGAAAAATCTTAAAAAAATAATAATTGCTGAATTAAATAAAAAAGGGTTAACAGAAAAAGAAATATACCTTTTGCAAAAACTAGCAGGTATATCAAAAGATTAAATATGGTGGGCCCGCCAGGACTCGAACCTGGGACCAATACATTATGAGTGTACTGCTCTAACCAACTGAGCTACAGGCCCAAAACAATAGTTAGTTATATCATTTTTCTTAACTTATCAATTAAAGATAAATCAATAATGGTGGGCCGTGTTGGTTACGCTCCAACTACCCCTGCAATGTCAATGCAGTACTCTACTATTGAGCTAACGGCCCAATCTAACTTTCTAAGAAACTTTTTAGTTGTTTAGATCTACTAGGGTGCTTTAATTTTCTAAGAGCTTTGGCCTCGATCTGCCTAATTCTTTCTCTAGTTACAGAGAATTGCAAACCCACTTCTTCTAAAGTATGATCAGTATTCATACCAACACCAAATCTCATTCTTAAAACTCTCTCCTCTCTTGGAGTTAAAGTAGATAAAATCTTCGTTGTCGCTTCTCCAAGATTAGATTTTATTGCTTGTTCTAACGGAGCCAAAGCTTTTGTATCTTCAATAAAATCACCTAAACTACTATCTTCCTCATCACCTACCGGTTTCTCAAGAGAAACAGGTTCTTTTGAAATCTTTAAAACTTTTCTAACTTTATCTAAAGGCATTCTTAATTTTTGTGCCAGTTCTTCAGGTGTTGCCTCTCTGCCAAATTCACTTAAGATTAATCTTTGAGTTCTCACTATTTTATTAATTGTCTCTATCATATGAACGGGTATACGAATTGTTCTTGCTTGGTCTGCAATTGATCTAGTTATTGCTTGTCTAATCCACCAAGTTGCATATGTAGAAAATTTATATCCTCTTCTATACTCAAACTTATCAACTGCTTTCATTAATCCAATATTACCCTCTTGAATTAAGTCTAAAAATTGCAATCCTCTATTTGTATATTTTTTGGCTATTGAAATTACCAATCTTAGGTTTGCTTCAACCATCTCTTTTTTAGCTATCCTAGACTCTTTTTCTCCTTTTTGAATTCTGCTAACTAATTTTTTAAAATCAGTTACAGAAATTCCAAGTTTGTGGCTAATTTCAATAAGTCTTGCTCTTATATTTTTAAATTCATCTTTATTTTTTGCAAAGAATTGCTTCCATACTATATTTGTATCTAAAAATTTTTTAAGATTTGGATTTATTTCATTACCTATATAAAATTTTATAAATTCATTTCTTGGTATTTTTTGATCCATCGCAAGTCTCAATAAATTACCTTCTAATGAAATTATTTTTTTATTCTCAACATAATGTTTTTGCACAAGTTCTTCTAAAACAGAGGGAGATAGTTGAAGTGATTTAATATTTTCTAAAATATCATTTACAATTTTTTCATATCCTTTTTCCTTTGCAGGTGTAAAATTTTGAGAATTTAAGATACAATCTAACTTTTCTTTTTGATATTTAATAAGCTTTGTATATTCTTTAGTTAACGTGTTAACTGTTTTTAATACTTTTGGTTTAATTTCTGTCTCCATTGCAGCAAGAGTTGGATTGAAGTCATCATCTTCGTCTGAAGAGCCTTCCTCTTTGTCTGTCTCTCCAGCATTTTTTTGTTTAGCACTTGGTCCTGTTGACTCATCTTCCATATAGTTTGTATCTATATCTATAATTTCTCTAACTAAAATTTCATCTTTTTGAAGTTTTTCATTCCACTCAAAAAATTGTTGTGCTGTTATAGGACTTTGTGATAATGCAATTAACATCACATCTTTTCCAGCCTCTATTCTTTTTGCAATAGCAATTTCTCCTTCTCTCGAAAGTAATTCGACACCCCCCATTTCACGCAAATACATTCTTATAGGATCGTCACTTTTTTCAATTGTTTTACCTTCTTCTTTATTTGAATTTTCTTTTTTTCTAAGAACTTTAAAATCTGATTTTTTTTCAACTAATGAGATATTTTCATCTAATATATGAATAAAAGCTTGAGCAAGATTTTCATCTGATAAATTTCTTTTACCTAATGATTTACTTAGTTCCTCGTATGTTATAAAACCTCTATGGTTTCCACGACCCATTAATCTAGCAAATGATTTTGTAATTATTCTTTCCACAGTGATAAAGTTGAAAGTCTTATATAATGTCAAATTTGTAAAAATCCATTACAAATTTGTCCAGATTAATTGAGATTCTGCTTTTTTTTGAGCTCTTTTAGCTCATTAAATGTACTCTCGCTCATATCGACTGAAAACTTCGATTCTAACTCTTGAATTCTAAACTCAAGATCATAATTCATTAAATCTCGTGAAATATCTTCAAGCAATTCAATGATTTTCTGTTCATCTTCAGAATTATTTTTTAAGATATATTTTATTGGCGCAAATTTATTTATCTTTTCAATTATTTGACTATCCAAATTTAAGTCCTGAACAGCTATTTGATTTTCAGATTTTAAAACTTCAATTATTTGATTAAAGATTTTTTTATTAACTTCAGTAAATAATTTAAGATTTTCAATTAAATGAATATTTGATTGCATTAAATTCAAATTATTAATTACCAAGTAAATTAAAGAAAATTCTTTAAGCTCAACTCCAGATAAAGATTGGCTTTCGTTATAAAACTTCTTTGTAGCATCTAAAGATTTGGTTGATTTTTTGTAAGTTTTTTTATTTTTTTGATTTGAATGAGGAGTTAATTCTGCAATTTTCTCTAAAAAATATTCTAATACATATTTTTTTATATAATCATCCTTAATGGTATTTGCTACATCTCTTAACCTTTTTTCAAAAATAGCCATTGAAGAAGGATTATTTTCAGTTTGTTTTTTATAGTGACTAAAAATAAATTGATGAATTGATAACTTAGATTGTTTTGTAAATTCTATAAAATTAGCTTTTCCATTTTTATTCACATAACTGTCAGGGTCTTCTTTATTTGGTAAAAATAAAAATGAAATTTGTTTTACTGGTTTTAGCTCTTTAATTGAATTTTCCGCTGCTCTTAAAGCAGCTTTATACCCACTTTCATCACCATCAAAACAAATGATAATGTCATCGAAAAATTGATTAAGTATTTGAATTTGTTTATCAGTTAGTGAAGTGCCAAGATTTGCTACAGCGTTATCAATTCCATTTTTACTTAAGCCTACAACATCCATATAGCCTTCGACTAAATAAATATGATCTACTTTGTTTGATAATTTTCTAGCTAAATCTAGATTATATAAATTGGATCCTTTTTTAAAAAATAAAGTTTCTGGCGAATTGATATATTTTGCAAGGTAATCTAGTTTTTCTATAATTCTTCCACCTAAAGCAATTGGTTGACCAGTTATGTTATTAATTGGAAAAATTAATCTTCCTCTAAATCTTTCGACATAAATTTTCTTTTTTTCATCTAAATAAAATAATCCAGTTTCAATTAAAGTTTGTTCACTATATTTTTTTTTTAATTGCTCAAATATATTTGAATTTTTTTCCACATATCCCATTTTAAATTTTTTTACGTCTTCTTTACTTAAAAATCGATTTTTTAAATATTCTCTAGCATTTGAATGTTGTTCGTTTTTTAATAATTCATTATGGTAAAAATCAACATATTCATTATAGACTGACTTATATTCATTCCATTTTTTTTCTCTCTCTTCATCTTTTTTTGAAAACATGTATGGTTGCATGCCTGCCAATTGTGCTAAATGTTTAACTGCTTCTCCAAACTTCAAATTCTGAGTTTTCATTACAAAATCAAAAATATTTCCATGTTCTGAAGTAGCAAAACAATGATAAAATTCTTTTTCATCATTAACAGTAAATGAAGGTGTTTTTTCGTTTTTGAATGGAGATAAACCTACAAATTCTTTACCTCTTTTTTTTAATGAAACTGTTTTTGAAACAACCGTTGATACTTTCAACCGTGTCTTAATTTCATCTAAATACTCTTTGGGGTATTTCATCAACTGTTCAATAATTCCTTAATTATTGATCCAGCTTTAGAAAAATCAATTTCATCAGAATGAGATTTCTTTAACTCACCCATTATTTTACCCATATCTTTAATAGAACTAGCACCCAACTTGGCTATTAATTCAGCACACAATTTTTTGGTATCTTCTTCGCCCATTTGTTTGGGTAAAAAATTTGTTAAAATATCATATTCATTCTGCTCAATTTCTAATAAATCCGTTCTGTTGTTTTTTTTATAAATCTCAATAGATTCGGCTCGTTGTTTAACCATTTTTTTAAGTAGTTTTTTTATATCCTCATCATCTGTGTCTTTCTTATTGGGGCCAGAACGGTTCGCAATATCTAAATCTTTAATAGAAGATAAAATTAACCTGTAGGTTGATATTTTATTTTTATCTTTCGATTTTAGAGCATTTTTATATTCGTTTTCGATAGTATTCTTTAATGACATAATTTTTTTAATCTACTTAAAAGAAAAAATTCTTCAAAAGAAAAATTGTTTTTTTACAATTTTATAATACATCTCTGTTGCGATAATAAAGCAATTATTGTATTAACCTTTAACTCATGAGTTGTAATTGATCAAAAATTCAAAAAAAATAAACTCAAAAAATAATCATCAAATTAATACAGGCTTTTTAGTTCTTGAAAATAAGAAGGTATTTAAAGGAATTGGTATTGGCTACGAAGGAGAGGCAACCGGAGAAGTATGCTTCAATACCTCTTTAACCGGCTACCAAGAAATAATCTCAGATCCGTCTTATGCAGGACAAATTATTAATTTTACCTTTCCACACATTGGAAACGTTGGAACTAATAAAGAGGATATAGAGTCTGATAAGATATGGACAAAAGGAGTAATTTTTAATTCAGAAATAACTGATCCATCAAACTATAGAGCTTTTTTGCACCTAGATGCTTGGCTTAAGAAAAACAAAATTGTTGGTCTCACTGGTCTAGATACTAGAAGTTTAACTAATTTTATTAGAGATAAAGGAGCACCAAAAGGAACAATTGCTTTCTCAAAAAAACAAAAATTTAATATAAGTAAATTAACAAATACTACTTTAAAATGGAGTGGATTAAAAAATCTAGATCTTGCAAAAGAAGTATCAACTCCTAAAAATTATATTTGGAAAGGTTTTAAAACTTGGAAAAAGAAAGATGGATTTGTAAAAAATAAAAAAAATCAATTTCATGTTGTTGCAATTGATTATGGTATTAAAAAAAATATTTTAAGATATTTTTCTGATTTTAATTGCAAAGTGACAGTAGTACATTGCAAAACATCTTCTGAAAAAATTTTAAGTCTTAAACCAAATGGAATATTTTTATCAAACGGTCCTGGAGATCCAGCTGCTACAGGAAAGTATGCGATAAATATAATTAAAAACCTTATTAAAAAAAACATTCCAATATTTGGTATTTGTTTAGGTCACCAGATTCTCGCTTTAGCACTTGGTGGTAAAACAAAAAAAATGAAGTTAGGTCATAGAGGTGCAAATCATCCTGTAAAAAATTTAATTCATGGCAATGTAGAGATCACTAGTCAGAACCATGGCTTTGAAGTTGTTAAAGAAACCTTACCAAAAAATATTGAAGTCACTCATAAATCATTATTTGATAATAGTATTGAGGGTATTAAATTAAAAAATAAACCAGTATTTTCAGTTCAATATCACCCCGAGTCTAACCCTGGACCACAAGATAGTGTCTATTTATTTAAAGAATTTATTAACAATATGAAAAAAAATGCCAAAAAGAAAAGATCTTAAAAAAATATTAGTAGTAGGTGCTGGTCCAATTATTATTGGCCAAGCATGTGAGTTTGATTATTCAGGAACACAAGCTTGTAAAGCTTTAAAAGATGAAGGTTATAAAGTTGTTTTAATTAATTCTAATCCTGCAACCATCATGACAGATCCAGATGTTGCAGATAAAACTTATATAGAGCCAATCACCTTAGAGGTTCTAGAGAAAATTCTTATAAAAGAAAAACCAGATGCAATTCTACCGACTATGGGAGGCCAAACTGCTCTTAATCTTGCAATGGAGGCAGAGAAAAAAGGGATATTAAAAAAATACAAAATAGAGCTTATTGGTGCAAATTCTAAAGCAATTTCTAATGCTGAAGATCGAAAGAAATTTAGAAAAAATATGATTGATATTGGTTTAGATTTACCAAAATCTGAGATTGTTAATAATATCAATCAAGCTTCTAAAGTTCTAAATAAAATTGGTTTGCCTGCAATCATTAGACCTGCATTTACCCTAGGTGGTCTAGGTGGTGGAATAGCAAAGAATAAAAAAGAATATCTTAAAATTATAAAAAATGGATTACACGAGTCACCAGTTAGCCAGGTTCTTGTAGAAGAGTGTTTAGAGGGTTGGAAAGAATTTGAGATGGAAGTTGTAAGAGATAAAAAAGACAACTGTATCATCATTTGCTCAATAGAAAATATTGACCCGATGGGAATTCACACAGGAGATTCTGTAACTGTTGCTCCAGCTTTAACTCTTACTGATAAAGAATATCAAGTTATGAGAAATGCCTCTATTGCATGTTTAAGAAAAATTGGAGTTGAGACAGGTGGATCCAATGTTCAATTTGCAATCAATCCAAAAAATGGACGAATGGTTGTTATTGAAATGAATCCTAGAGTATCTAGATCATCAGCACTTGCATCTAAAGCAACTGGGTTTCCAATTGCAAAAGTAGCGGCTAAGCTCGCGGTTGGTTATACATTAGACGAACTTAAAAATGAGATTACAAAAGTAACACCCGCTTCTTTTGAGCCAAGTATTGATTATGTAGTAACTAAAATACCAAGGTTTACTTTTGAAAAATTTTCTACCTCGCCAGCGACTTTAGGTACTTCAATGAAATCTGTTGGTGAGGCAATGGCAATTGGAAGAAATTTCAAAGAATCTGTTCAAAAAGCATTGGTTTCTCTAGAAACTGGTTTTTCTGGTTTTGACCAAATATTCAATTTAAATAAAAAACAAATCGAAAAAAAACTTAAAGATCATATTCCAAACAAAATGCTTCTTGTTGCGGAGGCTTTAAGAAAAAAAATTAGCTTAAAAAGAATATATAGTTTATCTAAAATTGATCCTTGGTTCTTAGGACAAATTAAAGAAATTGTGGATAATGAATTAATTATTAAAAAAAGAGGTCTTCCAAAAGATTATAATGAATTTAATAGAATAAAATCTAATGGTTTTTCAGACAAAAAATTAGCCGAGCTTACTAATTCCTCAGAAGATACAGTAAGAAGAAAAAGAACAGCTTTAAAAGTGCTACCCGTATACAAAAAAGTTGATACTTGTGCTGCTGAATTTAAATCATTTACGCCTTACATGTACTCAACTTATCAAAGAAATTTTTCAATAAGTTCTGAGTGTGAGGCAGATCCATCAAATAAAAAGAAAATTATAATTTTAGGCGGTGGCCCTAACAGAATAGGACAAGGGATTGAGTTTGATTATTGCTGTTGTCAGGCAAGTTTTTCATTAAAAGACGCAGGTTTTGAGACAATCATGGTTAATTGTAATCCTGAAACTGTATCTACTGATTATGATACGAGTGACCGTTTATATTTTGAACCTTTGAAAGAAGAGTATGTATTTAACATTATTAAAAAAGAGCAAACAAAAGGAAATCTAATAGGAGTTATTACTCAGTTTGGAGGACAAACTCCAATTAAGCTTGCTAAATTTTTAAATGATAACAAACTTCCAATTTTAGGAACACAATACAACTCAATAGATTTAGCAGAAGATAGAGATCAATTTAGAAACTTATTAATTAAATTAAATTTAAAACAAGCAGATAGTGGAATTGCAAAAACATTCAAAGAGGCAATTAAGATATCTGAAAAAATTGGTTTACCACTAGTGGTTAGACCTTCATATGTTTTGGGTGGAAGAGCAATGGAAATTGTCCATGAAAAAAGTCAGTTAAAAAACTTTGTTGAAGAAGCATTTAAAGCTGCAGAAGAAAATCCAATTCTAATTGATAAGTTTCTAGATCATGCAATGGAAGTTGATGTAGACGCTATTTCTGATGGTAAAGATGTTTATGTAGCAGGTATCATGCAACATATTGAAGAAGCAGGTATTCATTCTGGGGACTCAGCATGTAGTTTGCCACCGGTATCAATTAAACCATATCTAATTAAAGAAATTGAAAATCAAACAAAAAAACTTGCCTTAGCACTTGAAGTAAAAGGTTTTATGAATATTCAATATGCAATCAAGAAAGATGAAATTTATATTATTGAAGTAAATCCTCGTGCTAGTAGAACTGTGCCTTTTGTATCAAAAGCAAAAGGAATTCCCCTTGCAAAGATTGCATCAAGAATAATGACTGGAGAAAAACTTTCTAAATTTAATCTTAAAGATAAATCAAAAGGAATGTATGCAGTAAAAGAAGCTGTATTTCCTTTTAATAAGTTTCCTAATAGCGATTTACTTTTAGGACCTGAGATGAAATCTACAGGTGAAGTAATGGGCTTTGATAAAGATTTTGGAATGGCTTTTGCTAAAAGTCAGATTGCTGCAGCTAATTCACTTCCAAAAGAGGGTCTTGCATTTATATCTTTAAAAGACTCTCATAAAGATGAAGGTATTGATTTAGCAAGACAGCTGATAAAGCTTAACTTTAAATTATGTGCAACAAAAGGTACTGCTGAATATATACAAAAACATGGAATGAAATGTAAAATTATTAACAAAGTGAGCAGTGGTAGTCCTCATATTGTAGATGTTTTAGACTCTAATAAAATTGCACTTGTAATTAATACTGGTGGTGGAAACAGTGAGCACAGATTAAATGATGCTATTGCACTTCGTAGAGCAACTCTTAAAAATAAAGTTCCATATTGCACAAACATGTCTACTGCTCTAGCATGTTTGGAAGCAATTAAATCTTTAAAAACCAAAAAGTTAGAAGTTCAAGCTATTCAATAAATATCTATAGAAAAATTTTATATTAAGCTTAGATAATAATATAAATTTTATTTTAAATAAAACCCAATTTGGGTAAAAGATCATCCCATGCATTTACAAAATTACAAAATAATCGAAGATTTAGTAGCTTCAATATACACAAAAGATATATCCGACTTTGGTGACAGATCTTATTACCCTCAAATATTAAAATTAGTAAGTAGAATTAATTTAAAAAATTTTACAAATGAAAACTTAATTTGTGAAAATGAGGTTTTTTGCTCTACTTCAAATGGAGCAAGTATTAATTTAATTTCAAGAAGTCTTGGTCTTCCAAGAGAAACTGTTAGAAGAAAAGTTTCAGAATTAATCAAATTAAATTGGTTAATTAGAGACAATTCAAAAATTTATGTTTCTCAAGAATGGAGAAAGAAAAATTTAGAAAATAATGAAATAATTCTCAAAGAATTAATTGAGCTTTCTAGAAAAATTTAAATTATGAATAATATTCAACATATAATTTTAAAAAATAAAAATATAAACGATGTAGTTATACCTAAAGCTTATTTAGAAAAAAATGAATATAATAATAAGTTAAATTATAATCAAATTATGGATAAGATTGCCAAAAAAGAAAAAAGAAAAAAGAAATTTGTTTATGTTTTGTCTACTATTTCTGCAATCGCATTAATTGCTGCAAGCTACTCTTAGGCTTAATTATTTAAATTAAATTCAATATTTATCATCAGCAATAACATTTAAGTTTAATGATTTTGTTGACTACTTGTTTACTCTGATTATATTAAAATCATGAGTTATCCAGAAAAAACTGAAAATGACGTGCTGATAATTACAGTCAGCGGTGAAATAGATCTAGAAAATTCAGGAAACTTAAGACAACAAGTGCATGGAGCTTTAGATGATAATAAAGCTGTGTCAGTTGATATGAGCGCTGTAAATTACATTGATAGTTCAGGAATTGCAGTATTGATTGAAAGCAAACAAAGAGCTGGTGAAGGAAGTAAAGAATTTAAATTAGTCAAACCTAGCGAAGCTGTAGTTTCAGTTTTAAAACTTGCTAAACTAACAAGTTTTTTTGATATTGAAAATTAATTTTTAACTAATATCTAAAATTTACCTATAGATTCAGAATAAAGTTGCAACGATTAAAGCAAGTAAAGTAATTAATATAATAAATACCGCTGCACTTCCCAAATCTTTAATTTTTTTAATATCAGCATCATATTGTTTTGTTATTTTATTGCATAATATCTCTATAGCAGAATTAATAATTTCTAATGCCAATAAAGTTACATAAGTAACAAAAATTATTAATTTAAATAAAATTTCAATATCTATAAAAACAAGGTATGGTATTAAAAATAACCCTAAAATTAATTCAAGAATAAAAGAATTTTCCTTACAAGCGACATTTAATCCATTAATTGAATTTTTAAGATTAAAGAAAAGTTTTTTTACCATTTCATAAATGACACTATCATATTTTAAATATATTTGTCTTTATTGTTAATTTGTAGATCTGCCTCTAATTGAACTTAAGAAATTTTAATAAATTTAAATAAATTTTTTTTAAAGTTTAGCAATTTTTTGCGCGAGAAATATGACTTAAATAACTTCTAAATTTTATATTATTGGTTCCTAAATCATTAGTGTTTTCACTTTTTTTTTTATTAATAATTTCCAAAAAGATAGTACCATAAAGAGGCCAGGATTTTTTAATTTCTTTACCGTTCTCATCCAAAGGATTTAATTCATGGTACCAATATTTCCTATTAACATTATATAAAGTTTTTATGCCTAAAAATTCATCTTCAATAATTTTTCTTTCAACTACAGAATTTTTTGATGAATAATTTTTAAAATACGAAACCCATTCATCAAAAATTTTTGGATTTTTACCAAAAAGATTAGCTTTTAGATCTGATGATATGTAGTAATCTAATACAGAATTATTGCAGCTATTAAACATTAATTCAATTTCATCTGTTAAAGGATCTCCGTTAATATCTAGAAATTCATATTTGACACCTTTACACAAAACTTGAATATTTTTTTCATTTTTATACCTAGAGATATCATCACTCACAGTATCAACCTTAATTTTCCCCTTTATCTCCATTTTTTCACCGTATAGTACCGAACATTCATTTTTTAAATTCGTTAATAAATACTCAAAGGTGTCTGCTACTTTTGAACCAATATACATATTTAAATTTGATAATGGTTTATATCCTGCAAAAATTGCTATTGCCTCATCGTCTGCAGCTTTTTTAGCTTCAGATTTTTCTTGTGTGAAAATAATAAAAAATGAAAATAAGATTAAAATACCTAAAGTTGAAAAAACAAAAATTTTTTTCATTAGAGTGTACTATAATATAAAACAAACATATTATGCTTACTAACTAATCTATCTTTTACTTTCAATAGAAATTATATATTTTTGAACAAAATAGATTGCAGATTTAAAATTTAAATATAAACAAACAAATTATAATGAATTTAACTAAAAAAGATATTGTCTGTTTGCTGATATTGTTTTTAAGCTTTTTTATAATTACGCTCACATTTTGGATTACTAAAACTTTTGGTAAAAATGTTTATTATGTAGAAATTTTATACAATATTCATATCGGATATGAAGGTTTTAAAAACTCACCAAATAAATATAAAATAGAGTTTGCCTTATACACATTTTTACCAGCTATTATTATAGCTTTTATAACTTTACTATTTAATAAAAAATTAAATATTTTATTGAAAATTAATGAAGAACAAAAAAATTTATGGATTAATAAATATAAAAATTTTATTAAAAAAATTTTTTTTAATAAATTTTTAAAAATATCATTATTCAATTCTTATATACTTTTGTTTTACTGTTCGTTATTTTTTGTTCTTCAGTTTGGATTTTTCGAATATTTTGAAAAAAGTGCTCGTTATGAAGATTATCCAAATCTTTACAAAAACCCTTATACAATCAAATACAATGAACCAAAAAAAAAGAAAAATTTAATATTATTTTATGTTGAGTCGCTTGAATATAATATTAGCAAATTGTCTAATAATAATAAATCTGATCCTCTTAAGCCCTTCAACGAGATTAAGGGAAAAAATGTTTATGATTTTAAGCATGCACCTTCTACAAATTTTAGTATTGCAGGGGTTGTGGCTAGTCAATGCTCAGTCCCTTTTGTTGTAGTGGTAAATACTAACATGGAAAAACTTCCTAAAGAAAAATTATATTGTTTGAGTGATGTATTGGCCAAACAGAATTATGAACAAGTGTTTTATATCTCTGTTGATCAACAATTCCAGAGTTTTGGACCTTTTAAAGAAAGACACGGTTTTAAAGTTAATGATGCTAACATAATCAAAAAGGATTTTAGAACAATTGAAAAACCCTCAAACAAAATGGCTTGGGGAGGAGGTGTTTATGATAGCACCTTATTAAATCATGCAAAAAAAGAAATAATTAAAACTTACAATTCAGGAAAAAATTTTAATTTTACAATCATTAATACCGACACTCACCATCCATTTGGTTATTCTCCTGAGTGTATAATAGGAGATATAAGTTCAGAAAGCTTACAAGCATACGAAGCTTATAAATGTTCCGGAACTTTAATTAAAAAATTTTTTGATGACTTGGATAGTTTGGGTATATTGGATGAAACTTTAGTTGTTATTTTAGGAGATCATTTAGCTTTTAGAGACCTTATTGGATCCTTAAGTAAAGAGGATGAGAGAAATATTTATTTTAAGACTAATTCAAACAAGAAAATTAACAGAGATAAAATCAATCATTTTGATATAGCGCCTACTATTTTAGACGGCCTAGGGATTTTACCAAAAAATAACAAGCAGTTTGGTTTTGGTGTGTCATTATTTGAGGATAAAAAAAATTTTGATTATGATCAGCATTACAATTTAGTAATGAGACCAGATATTCTAAGTAATTTTTATATGAGACGTCTATTGAAATTTGTACCACCTGCAAGGACAGATGGTCAAGATCCTGGTCCAAACGCCACAATGATATTAACAATTGATTAATAATAAATTTAATTAAAAATTAAACAATATTTAAGTAAAACTTTATTATCTTATAATTTTCTTTAAAGAAAGTTTTGTAACTAATCTTATAATTTTTCGCAAAGTTTATTTTTTCGTAAACATTAAAAACTTCATTTAATTTAATTTTGTCTTCATCAGAAAGTAACTTAAAAAGTTCTTGATGGGTAAGAGTTTTATTGTAAATTTTTTTTTTATTTTTTATTTTTTTAAACAAAGTTGAATAAAATAATTTTTTATTTAACAAAATTTGAATAGGTTTTATCAATAGCAAAGTGCAAATGAAAATAAATAGATAAAATGAGTTAAACTTCACATTCTCTAAAGTATTTTTTATCAATTCATTTCTAGATTGTTGATTATATTCTTGGAATTTATTTGTCCAAATATAATCAAAGTAATCGTAATATAACTTAATCATGTTTGATTTAAAAAAATCATTTTCTTTAACTAAATTTTGAGATTGTGAACTATTTGAGGATACGTTGTTAAAGCTAATAATATTAATTTGAGGAATAACTTGTGTAGGATCATATCTAATCCAGCCCTTCTCTTCAATGTAACTTTCAACCCATGTATGCGCATCAGATTGTTTAAAAGTATAAAAATTTCCTAATTCGTTATAAGTTCCCCCCATATAACCACTTACCAATCTTGTAGGAATATTCTGCAATCTTGCAAGAATAGCAAACATGCCAGCATAATATTCACAGTAACCTGTTTTAGTATCAAAGAAAAATTTCTCATAATTATTTGAATTATCTATATTCGGACTTAATGAATAAAAATATTCACCATTAGAAAAATGTTCCATTAGTTTATTTAAATATTCTTCATCAGAAGAAGAGCTATTTTTAATATTTAAAGACCAATCAAATAGTTTTTCAGAAAATGTATTTGGCAGTTTTCTATAAAAATCTTGAAGGTCATCATTTAAATTAATTTGAAAATTAGTAGGTTTTATAAAATAAGGAATTTTTTTATCAATTTTTTCAGATGTGTTAGCTGTTCCATTTAAGAAATTGTTTTTTACTAATTTGTTATCAAAATAAAAATTATTCAATATAGGTAGCCAAGTTTTGTCATTAGGATAAACAATTAATTTTGAATTTATACTTTCTGAACTAAGTTTTTTTATAATTGAAAAGCTATCTTTGTAATTGTTGTTAAACACTTCATTTGGAGCTGGGACCCAAGATCTCTCCAGGTTCAATAAATCAAATACTTTTACTCTAAAATATATAAGTTTATCAGCTTTATCTTCTAGAGTGTCGTAGATAAAAACCTTATCATTATTGTTGGATATTTGGCTAAAAGAACCTAGCTCGATTTGATCTGGAATTCCTAAATTATTTTTTGCAGTTTCAAATAATTTAATTTTTATTTCGTAACGAGGAAATATAAAATAAGTGATACCAATTATTGATAATGCAATAATACCAATTAATAAATACTTTCCTATGTATTTTAAATTAAGTTGAATTGCTCTTTGTTGATTTATTGAATAAAGATGAAGAATTGATAGCAGCATTAATAAAATTGAATTAGCTGAACTTAAGAAATCTTGACCATAGATTAGTGAGGTTACTGATAAAAAAATTATTGTAAAATTAAAGAAATAATAATCGTTTTTATTTTTAGCTTCAGAAAATTTAATAAATATTAACAATAAAACTGTATTTAAAAAAAATTCTTTCGACAGTGTCTGATCATTTAATTTAAATTGGATATAAATAGCTAACAATCCAACTATGTAAGAAAAAAAATTCTTAAACTTGTACTGATAAAAATTTTGAAATATTGAAAAACCTAAAACTAATATAAATAAAATTTGATTATAAAAATTCACATTAAACAAAAGTGTGGTAATAGAAAACACTAAAAGCAAATATGAGTTAATTTTAGGGTTTAGAAGATTAAATCTAGACATTAGTAATAAATTTTAGCAACTCATTTTTATGTGTTAAAGATTTAGAATAATTAGATGTAAAATTTTTATATTTTAAAGCAAATTTTTTTTTTTGATTATAGAAATATTCTATTAAGTAAGAAGCATACGAAAGAGACAATTCAAAATTTGAACTTTCAAGCTTCTCTATATCAATCAAAATTTGGTCATTATTATCAATTCTTAAAAATTTTTTTATAAATAGTTTTTTCATAGTTGAATAATGCCTCCATGAAATCCTAGATAAATTTTCATTTTCTTTTTGCTCCTCTATAGTTTCAAATTCATAATCAATATCATTTTTTAAATTTTGTTTTTCTAATCTGCTAATTAGGAAACTAGGTGGTTTAATAGGCTCTGGATAAATAAATAGTTTTTGTTTAAGTTTTACAGTACCAAATGCCTTAATGATCCCAAATGGAAATACTGATTCTAATTTAATTTGAGGCATGTCTTGAACACCTCTTTTTTTAAAAAAATATTTTATATTAATCTCCTTGCCGCTACTTAAATCAAAATTTTGTAATTTTTCTTTATCTAAAAGAAAATTAAGATTTAATCTGTCTTTTTTGTTCAGCGTTTGAATAAAGAAACTTAAATACACATTTTTGTTATTTGGGACTAAGTAATTTATTGGATCAATCCTGATTGAAACTAAATTTTGATAAGAAATAATAATAGAAATAAAATAAATTATGAAAAGAATAATTGAAATTAAAAGTCCAACATTATTTTGATAAAATATAGAAGAAGCAAAGGCAAAAAATATAAATACTGCCAGTTTAAATCCATTAAGATTTGGAAAAATATATAAGTTTTTTTTAGTTAATAAATTTTTATGAAATTCAGAATTTTTTTCTAATTTTTTTTTTATAAACTTTTTCCACTTTTCAAAAATCATCAGAAATATTTATTTTTTTTAATATCTCTTGATCTATAAAATTAACAACATACTTTTTCTCTATAGTATTAATTCTATGTTTCAATACATATGGAATAATATCTTTAACATCTTGTATGGTTACATAATCTTTTTCATTCAATATTGCTAATGATTTTGAAATCGCAACTATTTGTTTCAAGCACCTTGATGATATATGAACTTCTGAAAAATTTGAGTTAAGAAATTGTTTAACTTCTTGAATATATTTATAAACATTATCATTGATGTTTATTTCTTGAAGAGAGCTTAAATCCTTAAAATCAAATTGATTATTTCTTTTTATATCTAAATTATTTTCATTTTTTAAAAGAGTAAGTTGTTGCCGATCAGATAATTCATCTAAGGAAAAAGAGATCATAAATCTGTCTAATTGAGACTCAGGCAGCAAAGATGTACCTGATAAATCTGAAGGATTTTGCGTTGCAATTACAATAAACGGATCGGGTAAAGTAAATGTTTCTCTATCTATTGTGACCGACTTTTCTTCCATGGCCTCTAGAAAAGCACTTTGTGTTTTTGGGCTAGCCCTATTTAATTCATCGGCTAAAACTATGTTTGTAAAAATTGGTCCCTTCTTAACTTCAAATTTATCATTTTTTAAAAAATTAAAACCTAAAATATCACTTGGTAAGAGATCTGATGTAAATTGTATTCTTTTAAAATCTAAATTAAGTGCAGCGGTAATAGATTTTGCAAAAGTAGTTTTTCCAGTTCCGGGAAGATCTTCAATTAATATATGCCCACCAGATAATATTGCTGCTAATGAAATTTTAATATTTTGATCATTTCCAACAATATCCTTTTTAATACTTTTAATAATTTCTTTAAACATAAAACTTATTTATAAAAAAATTTCATCCTAAATTAATAGTAATGCCAAATAAAGGCAGGCGGCAAATTTTTGAGCACAAAATGTCTGTCATGATTCTTAAAATTAACTTTTTTAAATTGATCGAAAAATTTATAGCCCAATATAATAAACCAATCTAGTTGACCATTTTTAATATGTTCATTAATTAAATTAGTTAAGTCAATTGTTGTTTGATTTTTTATAAGTGGTATTGAAGTGAATAATCCATATTTATCTCTATAATTTTTAAGAAAATCTATTCCACAGCTATTTACAATATTGGAGCTAGGGTACGTATTTCTTAATAATTTAACAAAATCTATATCTCTCTCAACTATTGTTAAATCTTTATTTTGTATAAATCTTGATAAACTTCCGGTGCCACCCCCTATCTCTACAACATTTTTTATCTTAGTTTTATTTATAATATTAGAAATTTTCTTTGCAGAATTTTCAGAAGATTCCACAATAGCTCCAATATTTCTTGGATCTTTTAAAAATTTCTTAAATATTAAATTCATTTAATATATGAACTTTTCTCAAATTCATGTCTGTACAAAAGAATTATAAAATTTTTAATTGAACTAAACTTAAATGGTACTCTTAAAGTATCATCTTTTTTTTCAATTATATAAAATCCTGATTCTTCCAATCCTTCGCCTACATTCATCGCGTCTATAAAACTGTGGTGAGAAATTACTTTATTATGAGCAGATAAAATTATATTTTTATTCTTTTTTATTTCTAAATCTAAAACAGCTTCTTTTAATTTTTCTCCAATTTTGTTCCTATCTAGAGGATGAAATGCTGTATAATGCAAAAGACCAGAGAATATTTTATCTATTTTATTAAATGCAAACAATGCTGTTTCAACAGCTCTACACGAGGGACTGCTAATAAC
This sequence comes from Candidatus Pelagibacter sp. HIMB1506, assembly GCF_052047935.1. Classification (NCBI taxonomy): domain Bacteria; kingdom Pseudomonadati; phylum Pseudomonadota; class Alphaproteobacteria; order Candidatus Pelagibacterales; family Candidatus Pelagibacteraceae; genus Candidatus Pelagibacter; species Candidatus Pelagibacter sp. HIMB1506. The sequence continues at coordinate 969,749 of NZ_JBNAIS010000001.1, forward strand.
TTCACTTATTTCAATATTGGCATGTGAAAAAGCTTCATTAATTAATTTAGACTCCTCAATACCTTTTTGTGTTAAACAAGTTGCCTTATCCCAAGAAAAATTTCTAGCGTTATACTTATTAAACAATTCATAAGCATCAAAACCTTCAACTGAATTATTCCATTTTTCTCTTTCGGAATGCCTAAATAGAAGAATTAAACCTCCCTCTTTAACTCTTTCTGTCCAATAAATTTTCTCTAAAGTATCTTTATCTAAATCAGTACTTATATTTTTTGATTTAAGAAAGTTAAGAATTTCGTTCGAAATTTTGTATGAAGTATCACTACCGTTGGTTTTATTGACACTAATTTTTACTATAGAATAATTATTTCTAAATTCTTGAAGAACAACATAAGTCAAGGAAGTGCTCACTAATAAAACTAAGAATATTAGAATAACTTTCGTTTTATTTAATTTATGAACCATTTATAATTTCTCTGATATGGTATTCTGTAAAAAAAAACCCCTTCATTTAATTTTAATAAAGGGGTTTTTAAAACTTTAAAAATTAAATTATTTTAATTCAAATAATTTTCCTTTTTCATCTCCAGATGTACCTTCTGTATCATCTGCAGTTGCGTAAGTTATAATAAAGTGACCTTTTGTTGCTGATGCCGTTGTTGCTTTTGCAGAAGTAAGCTCTGTCGCTGTAAGTCCTGCTCGAGAACCGGCTGTAAAAAAGGCGATGTTAATGTGTCCTTTTTCAAGAGCTGATGTGTTTTTATTATATACTACTTGACTTGCTCCGGCAGGATCGTACGGGTTTTTGAATACATTTCCATATCCTGAAGTATCAAAATAGCAAACAGCACCATTAAGGAATTTACCAATATTTTTATCAGAAGCTTCACTATCGTATTTAGTAGTGGAGCCTGCACAGTTAGTAGAAAAGCTATTAATTGCACCTGAAACAGTTTGAATATTATTATTTAATAATGTTAACTCTGTTTCCATAAATCTTTTAACTGAATTGAAATTAGCAATGGCTACTCTCTCTTTTGCAGAATCTGTGTAACTTTGATAGCCTACAACACCAACTCCAGCTAATACACCGATAATTGCTACAACAACAAGTAATTCAACTAGTGAAAAACCTTTTTGTAATGTTTTTTTCATTTATATACCTTTTTTTATCTTTAATTATTTAAATAATATTGATCGTAGATATAGTAATATTTTATTTTTAAGTCAAAGAAAGAATTAAATACTTACTTTTGATATATAATATTTTTATATATATTACTATTATCAAACAAAAAACCTATAATTAGGTCAGTATTTGGCAATTTACTCATTAAGCAATTTTTTTGCTACATTTTCTATAGAACTTTCATTTTCCTTAATCCAATCTCTGGATTTTTTTGTCACTATTCCTTTTACGTATTTTTTTGCGTCAAAAAGATTGCTAAATTTTTTTAGAGGTTTTTTTGCTTCCTTGCTTATGTTGGTAGATTGAATTTTGTCTAAAATACTTTTAATTTCATAATTTGAAAGTTGGTCTTTTAAAAGCTTAAACTGTTTTTCTATTTCATTTTGGATATTTGGGTAAAGCTCTTCCGTCATCTGATCTTTAATTAACTTTAATGTTTTATCTTTTGATTCGTGATCTTGATTTCTTTGTTTCATGTTATTTTGCAATATAGAATGACTATTTTGTAATTCAGATGAATGATACATTTGAAGCATTCTCATATTTTGCAAATCCATAACCTTGGAGATTTGTTCAAACTTCTCCTGAAGTTTTTCAGATTCACTTTTATTTTTTTGTTTTTCTTCTATTTTATTTATTAAGTCAGGTTCAATATTTTGAATTTTTTGATTTATTTCATCTACTTTTTCAATTGCTTCGTTTCTATAGATCGATAAATTATCTAAAGTCTCTTCAATTTTGTTGTGAAGATTATTTAATGTATTTTCAATCTTTAAATTATAATCTTTTAAATCTTTTATTTTTTCATCAATTTGTTTTTCAATATTTAAGTTTTCACTGATTTTTTGTGGGTTGTTTAATTGATTAATATTATCGTCTATTTTGTTTGAAATTGAGCTGATATTATTTTGAATATCATGAAACTGAGTATTTAATTGAACAATTTGATCCTCTAAATTCGCAAAATTTTTATTTGCTTCATCCTCGTATTTCTCAAACTCTTGATGATAATTATCATTAATATTGTTTAGTTTATTTTCTAAACTTTCCTCAGATCTATTAAGCGCTTCAGTTAATTTTACATCAAGCTCATCATTAAATTTTTCAGAAAAAATATTTTTTTGATTTAATAACTCATCTAATTTCTCAGTTAACTCAGAACTATTTAAATCTAAATCATTTATTTTAGCGTTTAACATTTCTAATTGCTCGTTTGAAAATATCTGAGGAGTTGTAATTTCTTCTTTGGCTACTTCATCATTAAATGTTTTTTCGTAATTATTTTCTTTATTGCTAACAACTCTTTCAGCCACTTCATTTGTTAGATTAATTATTTCATCTACTTCCTCAATCAAATCAATTATCTTTTGATCATTATTATTAGAAACTTCATCTTTAAGTTCAATGATACTTTCGTCAAGATTACCAAAGTTAGACAAATCATTATTGGCTTCATCTATCTCACTTAAATTTTGCTCAACAACTTCGTTGTTAAGGAAAATTATTTTATTATTGTTATTAGTTTGTCTTGATTTTGATTGCGAAGATGATTCCTTAGAAGAAGAAATAACAACGGTTTTATCTGTGCCTGTAGACGACATTTTTGTTTCCATGCCATCTTTGAGATCAATTACCTGCTCATTGAAAATTTCCTTTAGCTTTTGAGTATACAGTTGTCTGGATAGTTTAAGTTTTTTATCTTTTAATAATTCGAGCCTAATTTCATCAAGAGTTTTTTTGATGTAAATTGGGGTTTTTTTCATATAATAAATTTTAAGAACGAATCATTTGCAGTTTATCAAATCTATAAATGATAGTAAAAAATTTATAATGTTTGGATTAGGAAAAAATAAATCAAAAGTTGTTGAAGACGAATCAATTAAAGATAAATCAAAATTTGTTGTAGTGGGTTTTGCTGTAATGATTATTGCCTTATTGGCATTTTTATTTTCCGAGATTTACACTTCAATTCAACTTTCAAAACAAAATAAACTTTTAACTAATACTGGAAATATCCAACAAGAGTCTGACAATATTATTATTAAAATGGCTAAAATTGGAAAAGAGGTAAATAAAAATGAGTATGAGTATATTAAGGAAATAATGAAATTTATGTCTCCAACTGAATTTCAAAATTTCAAAAATTCAATTTCGGGAATGGCGAGTGAATTTAATGTGCAAATCAATAGTTTAAATGAAAGTGAGAGTGATAAATTGGGAAAAATTTATTCAGTTAATTACATCGAGTACCAATTCTTAAGTACCTATCAAAACTTAACTTATTTTAAAAATAAAATTGCAGAGAGTGATTTTAAAATAAATATAATTGATGAAAATATTTCTAGAGAAAATGCTAATTCTGAAAAAGTAATAGCTCAAGGAAAAATTGGAGTTTATGTTTTCCCTGGTAAAGAAAAATTATTGAAAGATAAATCAAAAATTATAGAAAAATTCAAAGCAGAAGAGGAAAAATTAGCTGCAAAAAATAAAGCTGAAACTGAAAATTAATAATAAATTTCTATTTTAGTCCCAAAGGTTCCTTAATGTAATCATACATTGGTTTTAAAAATTCTAAATAGTGTTCCATGAATGGAAATGCCATCCCAACTTGATCTCTAAAAGGAACTATTAAAATAGAAAAAACAATTAATAATAGTATAAGCAAATAAAAGAGCAATCTTGCTCTTCTGCCATCATTAGTTTTTTGCTGATCTGCTTGTTGCTGTTCTTTTTCTATAGATTTTTTTGCCTCTAAGATTCTATCTTTTTTAAATAATTTTTGAAAGAAATTTAAATTTTTATCTCTTTCAATTTTATATTCATCCATATTTTTATCCATCTCTTCTTTTGACGGAGGATCATTCGTTTCTTCATCTGTAAATATTTTAAAATTTGATATAACTTCTGGATTTTCTTTGTTAGTATCCTCTAAATTTTCTTCTCTGATTTCCTCTTCTGACAAACTCTCTTCATGAGTGGTTAACAACTCTTCTGAATCTCCTAAGCTTGTTGTTTGATCTATCGTTTCATCTTCTTGAGCTTGAGCTTGCGTTGTTGCAGCGAAGTCCTCAATTTCCTCATTTTTTTCTATATCATTATTGTTTTCTATCAAAGAATCTTGCTCTTCCTTAGGAGTTGTATCTTGATTGATTGGATTGTTTCCTTTATCTGGATGATAAAACCATACCTCAGAACATGAGCCACATCTAACTTTTGAGCCTTGTTCTGGCATTACGCCGTCAGCTAATTTAAATTTTTTTTTTCCGCAAATACAATCGATAATCATATGTTGTAATTTAAAACTAATAATATAAAAAAATACATATGTCTATTGAACAAAAAATTAATGGAAATATAGGAAAACTATTCGTTTCTGGTGAAGTGGATTTAGATAGCTCTCCAGAACTAAGAGATAATATAAAAGATTTAATTGATAATGTGAAGACAATTGAGGTGCAGCTATCAAAAGTGAACTATATTGATTCTTCTGGTATAGCTGCGTTAGTAGAAGGCATGCAACTCTCAAAAAGTAACTCTAAAGAATTTTTTCTAACTGACGTTAGCAATGAAGTAATGAAAGTCATTAAATTAGCTCACCTAGATAAAATTTTTAAAATTAAAAATGTAACAGGTACAAATGCAGCTGAAGTAAGTTCAGAGCCAGAAACTATTCAAGAACCTGAGCCACAAGCAAGTGAAAATGTTGACCTTGCTCCTAGTGAAGAACCTCAGCAACAATTTGATAATGAAGAAACAGAAAACAAGGAAACTGAAGAAACAAATCCTAGCATCAAAAGAGATGATGATGATGGAGACAAAATAAAATTTAAAAGATAAGTGCTTTCCTTATCACTGTTCATTATTGGATCAATTTTTGGAAGTTTTTATAATGTATGTATATATAGACTTCCTAATGATTTAGATGTCATTTCAAAACGATCATTTTGTACTACTTGTAAATATAAAATACCTTTTTATTTAAATGTTCCAATCATTTCTTACATCTTAAATCTCGGTAAATGTAAAAATTGCAAAAGCAAAATTAATATCAGCTATCTTGTGGTAGAAATTTTAACAGCAATTTTATTTGTCTATGCTTACAGTTTATATGGACTGAATGTTAAATCTTTAGCATATATTATTTTTTATTCAGGATTATTAATAATTTTTTTTACTGACTTAAAATATTATTTAATACTTGATAAAATTACCATTCCGTTATCACTTCTTGGTCTGATTTTTACTTTTTTTAAGCATAATCCTTTTGATGTTAATATATTTAGTTCTATCATTGGTGGGGTAATTGGTTATTTAATTATTTATATTATTAGATTTTTATTCTTTAAAGTCAGAAAGGTTGAAGGAATGGGGCTAGGAGACGCCAAATTATTTCTAATGGTTGGTATTTGGCTTGGAGTAAAATCAATTTACTTAATCTTGGCAAGTTCAGCAATCACTGGGGCAATAGTTGGTTCATTGATTATTTATCTTTATAAAAAAGATAAAAATTTTCAAATTCCTTATGGATGCTTTATAGTCATAGCTTCTGCATTGTATCCATATCTAGGATCAGCCTTTTATAATTTGATTTAAAGATATATTGTTAGGTAACTGATTCGTTTTAAAAATGAATAAATCTCTAGTAGCTCAAAATATTAAAAAAAATTATCAATTATTAGATAATAGACAATATGGCCTAGCTGAGCAAAATGCATGCAATCTATTAAAACACGATCCCAACAATCATGAAATTTATAATTTAATTGGAGATATTCATTATAAACAAAATAACTTTGATAAATCAATTTGGTACTATTTTTCTTCACTAGATAGAAATTTTGATCGTAAAGCACTAAATAGATTAGGTACAAATATATTTTTATTAAATAATAACTCTGCTGCAGAAAAAGTTTTAACAAACCTTTTGGCTCATGACCCTACTTATGTTGATGGTTATTTAAGTTTAGGTTTGATCTATGAACAAAGTAAAAAGTTAGAAAAAGCAATTGAGTGTTACAAAGCTGCCATTAAAATAAATTCTAAAGAAATAAAGGCATACTTAAGTCTTTCAACTTTATACAAACAAGAACAAAAATACGATGAAGCCATAAAAGTTTATCAACAAGGTCTAATAAACAATCCAGGTAATCATTTTATTTTAAGTAATCTTGGAAACTTATTTTATCTTCAGCATAAGTACGAAGATGCAATAATCTGTCATCAAAGAGCAATTAAAGCGAAACCAGATTCTCATGTAGTGCATTTTAATTTTGCTAACACCCTACTAAATGCTGGGAAATATTCTGAAGCAATAGAAATGTATAAAAAAACAATTGAACTCAATCCAAACTTTAATAAATCAAAAATTAATCTAGGTACTACCCTTTTATCAATGTCAAATTTTGAAGAAGGTTTCAAAGAATATAATCACAGAATATATGAAGATAAAAATTTTAAATCAGTAATTCATAAAAAAAATTTAATTTGGAATGGTCAAAATATTGAGAATAAAAAAATTCTAATTGTTGCTGAAAGTGGTTTGGGTAATTCTTTACAATTTTCAAGATACCTTGAAACATTAAGTCAACTTAATTGCAAAATTATATTCCAGTGTCAGGAAGAACTTCATCATTTCTTTGAAGATATGGTTTTTATAGAAGAAATTGTTAGTAGTGAAAGTGAATATGATGATTACGATTATTGGATACCATTACAAAATTTAATTTATTTACTTACACCAGATCTTAATAGCAATTGTCCTTTACCATCATCTATCAAAATTAATGATAATAAACTTTTAGAATGGGAAACACTGATAGAGGTTAACAATAATGTAAAAATTGGTTTAAACTGGCAAGGTAGTAGTTTAAATCCTAGGGTTGCTAATAATTCAGTTTCTCTAAATAATTTTAAAAATATTGTAAAAAATCCATCAGCTACATTCATAAATCTTCAAAAAGGTTCAGCTGTATCTGAAATTGAAAAATTTAATTTAGAGGAAAATATTGTTAACTATGATTTACTAATGGATGTTGGTTCAAAAAAATTCATCGATACTGCTGCAATAATAAAATATTTAGATCTCGTAATAACTACAGATACTTCAATTGCTCATTTAGCAGGAACACTTGGTACTCAAACTTGGTTATTGCTTCCTAAAGTTTCTGATTGGAGGTGGCTAAATTCTAAAGATGAAACTATTTGGTACGATAATTTTAGAATTTACAGACAAAAGGTCCAAGGAGACTGGTCAGATGTCTTTTCAAAAGTTGAAAAAGATTGTCAAGAATTAATTAAAAACATTAGCGAATTAAGAAAAACTTAATTTAAATTTTTCCAAAAATTTTTATTTATTTCTTTTGAAATATTTTTAAGTCTAGAGATCATTAATTTAGATTTCTTTAACAATATTTCATCTTTAGCTATAGCTTTTTTAAATTCTTTATGTTGTGCAATCATGAATGCAAATAATTCTGCTTTATCTTCTGCAGAATTATTTCTTGCATAACCTGAAATAAATCCTTCTACCGAGGTGTCAATACCTGAGCTACCGGTTATTAAATCATCAGAATAATCTACCTTATTAATTTTTTCCCAAGTTTCATCTAATTGCATCAAAGATAATTTAGAGTCTATAATGTGATAGAATTCATGATGAAACAAAAGTCTAATATAATTTTTTTTTGCTTTTGAGTTTTTAATTTCATTAACAACCGACAAATTTAAATAAAAAACTCCTGGCGACTGATCAACATGCCCTGGTGCCAAACCACCTGGTTCAAATCCTAATGATTTGTCAGTTATTTTTTCACAAACCATTACATATTTTAAACCTGAGTTTTCTAAGAAAGATTCTGGATAGATACTTATTTCTTTTACAAGATTGTTGATAATATCATCGTAATTAGACTTTACTTGACCACAAAAAAAATCTTTTTTGTTTTTAAAGTTTTCAGTGCTAATTAAAATATCTATTCCTCTAGAAGAAGTTTTTTTTTTTGATTTAATATACTCACCTAAAACTTTTAAACTTGATTTTGAATTAATATATTTTGCATATCTATTATATTTAGGGTTTTTCTTGAGAGTTCTAAATCGAACTAAACAATCAATCCCACCATCATTTTTACAATCTTTTAAGGCTTTTTGATCTAATTCGTATTGAGATAAAGATCCCCATCTAGTATAGAGTCTACCAGAAACAGACTCGACTACACTCCCTTTAAATTTTTTATTTGTTTCTCTATTTTCTTTAATAGTAGATATGTATTTTTTTACAAACTCTGTTCTTTCTTTGTAAGATTGTCTGACTTCTGCAGTAATATTACCTGCATATAATTTATTTTGAATAAATATAGTTAAAATGAGAATAACAAAAACTCTCATTAAACATTTTTAAAAAATTTAATACTAAAACTAGAAGATATATCTCTAAATTGCTCATTATAACAAGAAGCAAAAATTTCGATGCTATTTTTTTGTGGAGCATCAGTTAATACAAAATTTAATGAATTATCTTTTGGTTCTTTTTCAATTAAATCATAACTATTAAAATAATCTTTCCATAAAGAAATTTTTTCTTTACACAAATTTAGATCACCTTGTTTTTTATTGTTAAATGCAATAATTGAATAAACTTGATTTTGAGAATTTGTATAAAAATAATAATTATTAAAATGATTTGATAGTTTATTTGGCCTTACTTTGTAACATTTTCCTTCCACAAGATTATTTTCACATTCACCAATTATACTTAATTGATCTTTATTAAGTTCAGCTAAAAAAGATTGGTTAAATATTTGCTCTAATCTATTTTTTGGAAGTACTACTTCAGTATTTTTTGGTTTTAATAGTTCAGTAATATTTGAGACATCTAAACCCTCTTTTTCTGTTGGTTTTTCATCAAACATTTCTTCTGGTTTGTCTGTTTCTTCTCCAGGTAAATCTCCTGGTTCACCTGAAAATAAAAAAGAAGATGAAAAAAATAAAATTAAAAGTGTTTGAATTATCAGTTTCATTTAAATAAAAAGATCTTAATTTAATTTTTAACTATAATTCAATAGAAATCAATGAATGAAGATCTAGAAAAAAATCTAAATGAAATAAATAAGTTACCAGGATTAAAAAAAGTAAAAGAAGAAGTAAAAAATTTATTGGCTTTTCTTCAAAATTCTAAAGAAAGAAAAGAACAAGGTCTTGGAGATGCAATGCCACTTACCTATCATTTAATTTTTTCAGGAAATCCAGGAACTGGAAAAACCACAGTAGCTAGACTTTTAGCTAATATTTATCGAGATTTAGGAATCATTTCAGGTGGGAAACTAATTGAAGTAACTAGAAGTGATTTAGTGGTAGCAGAAAAAGGAAAAACAGCTGAAAGAGCTGCGGAAAAATTTAATCAAGCAATAGATAATGTATTATTCATTGATGAAGCTTACACTTTATCAAACAAAAACGATCCCAACGATAATGGTCAAGAAGCAATTGATGAATTGCTTAAATATATGGAAGATTATAGGGACAGGTTAATAGTTATAGTAGCTGGCTATGAGACTAATATGAAAGAATTTATTTCCTCTAATGCAGGTCTGGTATCAAGGTTTAAAAGAAATATTATTTTTGAAAATTATAATGACTTAGAATTATACCAAATTTTTTATAAACTTTGTCGAGATAATAAGTATATGATTGCTAATGATGCAAGTACTTCAATTAAAAACTCCTGTAATAAAATTATTGAAATAACTGGCGACCGATATTCTAATGCAAGGGATTTAAGAAGATTTTTTGAAAATTGCATTCAAATTCAATCAGTTAGATTGAATAAAAAAGAAAACAAAACAAAATTAGATCTAATGATGATCAAAAAAGAAGATATTGAAAACACTATCAATAATTTTTCTTAACTTATAATTCTTGAATTATATCTATAAGTAATAAATCTTCTAATAATTTCATAAAATAGAATGATTAATGCTATGAAAGTTACTATTGGAATGTAACTTAAAATTTTAAGATATCTTGAATATAAAATCTCAATAGCAGATCTTTCGTCCATTTGAATATCATGTAACCTATTTGCAATTAAATGTATTTTTGGATCTTTTAACTGAGAACATTTATCCAATATTTGGTATAATTGTAATTTATCATAATAATTAATTAATCTTGTTAGATTTTTTTCTACCACATAACAATTTGCAAACAAATTATTATAAACGTCATCTAAAGTTAGATCTCTTTTAGATGAATTTTTCATTTCATTGTTTAAACTGATATAAATTTCCTCAACTTCCTCTTTTGTTGGATTTTCTTTTAAAACTATTTCAATTTTTTTCTCAAAATTTTTAATTTTTTCTTTAACGTCTTTTTTAATATCATTGTTTAAATTTTGATCTGGAAAAGTTGCTATGATAGTTTCATCCTTTCCTATTTCATTATCGCTCGATATAACTTCATTACTCTGTTCTAAATCTTTATCAGATTTCATAGGAGGATCTTTCTTTAAAACTACTTTAGTTTGTTCCTCATTATCATTTTGATCCTGATCAGATTTTACTGGGATATCTTTTTTTGCAATCACGCTTGGTATTCTACCTTTTGCAAATTCACCAAAGAATTTTCTAAATGTAATTGAAAAAATATTAGAGCTGATATCTTCTTTTGTATTTTCTAACAAAAATGCATTAGCCATTAGGCTTGTGTTGTTCTCTTTATTAAGAAAATTATACCCTACCCCTAAAGAGTAGTAGTCTTCTTTGTCTCTTGGTAAATCGTGGTTAAAAGTAGAGCCAGATGCAAATCTTGCTTTATTTTCTGATCCTTCGATAAAGTAGTCTCTAGATACAAAAGCTGCTAATTCCAACAGACTTAATTTATTATCTTTTTCAGAAAAGTTTTTTGATACTGAAATTCCAACCTCAGGTTTGACGATAAAAAGATCTTCATTATCAACTGTTAATGCTAAATCACCACCTGTTTCTTTTGTATCTCCCTTGAAAATATAACTATAGTTTATTTTGGCAGATGGAGATATTTTATAACCATCAAAATCATACTTTGCTATGTGCTGAGCTTCTAAATTAAAACCAACATCATAAAAATCAGATTTATATTTATCATCTATAGAAGTTCCAAATACAGATACATTTCTATTACTGTTAGTCTTAGATACAAAAGCGCTACCTAACAAATTAAACGCATAATCTTCATCATCAATTTGCTTAAACATTGAGGCATGCATTGAATAAATTTCAGCATCTCCATAACTATCATTATAAGTTGTATCAGTTTTTGAAATTCCAATTGAATAACCATCAAAATTTATATCGTCTTTTTTAAATTGTTCTCCAAATAATATTCCTGTCGTATCAGAATTATATCCCGTATAACCTTCACCAATATTATCTCTTTTAGTATTTGTTCCAAAAGTTCTTAAAAATGAAGCACTATCATCTGACTCGAACCTTTCAAAAAATGATTTATTTTTATTATTTTTTATAAAACCTAAAACCGATACATCGCTATAATCATAGTATTCACTGTATCTTTTTTTATCTCCATACAAACCTTGGTCTTGTAATGATGCTAAAGTGAGATCATTAGCTGTTGAAGTAAAATTTGTTACAAAGGTTGTGTTTGAAAGAGACGTAGTATTTGCAACAGCTCTATTAAAATAATTATGATTAGTATTTGATTGAATAGATGATGTTGCAATTACAGTACCTTTTAATTTATCTAATTCAGTATTAACAGAAGAAACTGTTGCGCTATCTAAAACATCTTTAACCTCTTTTAATGTTCCAGTAGTTGCATTGTCAAATACTTTTGCAATATCTTTTGATGATGAAACTGTTGTTGTGCAGTTTATGTTACATGTGCTAGCTGCTTCAGCAATTTGTAAAGAAACAGTTTTTGCCGAAGTATCATAAACAATATCCCAAGTAGCATCATTAAGATTACTCTCATTATTCATTGTCTCTGTTGAAAAAGTTCCATTAAATGTTCCACCGCCAGAAGCATCTACAATTGTATGTGTTACGTCTGAGTAAGTGGTATCTTCAGGATATAAAGAAATAGTTCCTGCAAGCACTGTATTTCCGTTAATTACAATCTTGTCTGCTGTTGTTGAATTAAATTCTATGTTTGTAGTATCGTCTGCAGATAACGTTAAGTTACCAGTTATAGTAAGAGTGCCTATGCTATTTCCAGGTGCTAAAGTACCTGCAGTAGATGAGAATGTAACATTACGCCCTATAACACCACCTCCACTTAATGTACCTCCTTCTACACTAATATCTCTTGGAATAATGGTATTTGATCCATCACTTGCTGTTCCAACATATAGAGTGCCTGCAGTTAATGTTGTATCTCCGGTGAAAGTATTTGTTCCTGTTAAAGTTAAATCACCTGAACCAGATTTATTTAAATCTCCTGAACCAGATAATGTTCCGGATAAAGTTTGATTATTTGAAGAACTAAAAGTTAGTGTACCAGAATTTGATATGTTACCAGCGTACGATCCACTGTTTAATTGTCCGCTTATATCAATTGTACCCGCTGAAATAGTTGTATTTCCTGAATAAGTATTTGTTCCACTTAAAGTAAGAGTTCCAGAACCAGCTTTTGTTAATCCACCAGATCCTGATATTACACCAGAAACAGTTTTATTGTTTGTGTCACCAGCAGTTAGAACTTGTGAACTTGCTATTTCAATATTTCCAGCTCCTTCTATTGAAGCAACCGTATCACTTGCATCTACGTCATATACTGCACCAGAAGCAACACTTACTGAAGTGCTATCAGATAAAGTACCTGAAACAGTTAAAGTTCCTGAATTAATATTTGTGTTACCTGTATAAGTATTTGTTCCGCTTAAAGTATAAGTACTAGAGCCAGCTTTAGTTAATCCACCAGATCCCGAAATTACTCCAGATAAAGTTTTATCATTACTATCTCCAGCAGTTAATGTTTGAGAACTTGCTATTTCAATATTTCCTGCTCCACTTACGGATGCGATGGTATCACTTGCGTCAACATCATAAGTGGCACCTGATGCAACTGTTACTGCTGTACTATCTGATAAAGTTCCTGAAACAGTCAATGTTCCTGCATCAATAGTTGTTAAACCTGAAAATGTGTTGTTACCACTTAGAGTTTGAGTTCCAGAGCCAGCTTTTGTTAATCCACCAGAGCCTGATATTACACCAGATAAAGTTTTATTATTTCCATCACCAAAAATTAAAGTTTGTGAGCCAGCAATTTCAATATTTCCGGCTCCACCAATTGAAGCAACTGTATCACTTGCATCCACATCATAAATTGCACCAGAGGCAATTGTTACTCCAGTGCTGTCAGACAATGACCCAGTTACAGATAAGGTTCCTGCATTAATAGTCGTAGCTCCAGAGTAGGTATTTGCACCACTTAAAGTTTGAGTTCCTGATCCCGCTTTAGTTAAACCTCCAGAACCTGATATTACACCTGACAAAGTTTTATCATTACTATCTCCAGCAGTTAATGTTTGAGAACTTGCTATTTCGATATTTCCAGCACCACTCACAGATGCAATGGTATCACTTGAATCAACATCATAAATTGCACCACTTGAAACTGCTACTGCTGTGTTGTTATCAAGAGTTCCTGTTACAGTTAAAGTTCCAGCACTGATGGTAGTAGTACCGTCGTAACCATTTGATCCAGTTAAAGTTAAAGTTCCACTTCCAGATTTAATTAAATTATAAGTGTTAGATCCATCATCAATTGCTGCCATTGATACAGCGCTATCAATACTGGCGGTAGTATTTCCAGTTAGAGTATTGGTTCCTGAAAAAGTAATTGTATTGCTATCTCCACTATTTCCTAAAGTTATTGAACCCTGTAAATTTAAATTCTCATCAATTGTAAAATCACTTGCATCTGATGTATAAAATTTACCTCCAGTCATTGTTATAGCGCCTGTACCAAAAGCATCATTATTTCCATACTGAATGGCACCAGCAGTCACTGTAGTACCTCCAGAATAAGTACTGCTGTTCTCTGCAAAAAATGTACCAGTCGCTGACATTGTCAAAGTTCCAGAATTCAACACTAAACCACCTGATGGTCTAATTGTTCCATCACCACCTGTAATAGTTAAATCATAATTGTTGGCTCCTGCTGTTAAACGACCACCAAATGTTAAATTTCCGTCATCAATATTTATTGTAGTATCAGAACCAAGAGTAGTAGCACTCCCTGATAATGTTATTGTTCCAGAAGTATTTGCAGCTTGTAAAGCACCACCATTACTTACACCATTTCCATTTAATGTTAAGCTCTCATTAGTAATCGTAATTGCATCAGTTATTTTTAAACTTGCACCATCTGCAACAACTGTTCCTCCACTTGATGACCCTAAAGAATACTGATCAGATATTTCTAGAATACCTGCATTTACTGTAATTGTTCCATCATTTTGATTAGCTCCACCCAAGACTAAAGTACCACTTCCAGATTTAGTTAAATTACCAGAATCTGTAATGATACCATCAAAGGTCATTGTATTGGATGATGTTACTTCAATTGTACCATTACCAGTTAACGTAATTCCTTTATTAGCACCTAAAGTAAAATCATTTGTAGCACTTAAAGTTCCACCATTAAAAATTATGTTATCTCCATCTGCGCTGCCAGGAGTTGCTCCTAAATTAGCTGAACTTGAAACACTAATAGTTCCATTTGTAATAGTTGTTGAACCAGAATAAGTATTTGTACCTGAAAGAGTTAAAGTTCCACTACCTGATTTATTTAAAGCACCTGTTCCTGAAATCACACCTGCTAAAGTTTGGTTAGATGATGAGTTTATTGTAAAAGTTCCTGAATTTGCAATTGCACCATCATAATTTCCACTTTCTAACTGGCCTTGAACGTCTAATGTTCCAGCTGAAATTGTAATATCTCCAGTATTAGTATTTGTTGCACTTAAGGTTAAAGTTCCATCACCTGATTTAGTTAAAGCACCTGAGCCAGTGATAACACCTTGAATATTTGATGTTGTTGACGATGCTGTATTTATTGTTCCAGCACCTGTCATTGTAACCCCTCTATTAGAGTCAAATGTAACTCCTGAGGTTATTATTAAACCACCGCCATTAAAAATTATATTATCGGTATCAGCAGAACTTGGTGCAGACCCAAGATTGTTATCTGCTGAAATACTTAAGTTTCCAGCATTAAGGGTAGTATTACCGCTGTAAGAGTTTGTTCCGCTTAAAGTTAATGTTCCTGTTCCTGACTTAACAATAGAACTTGTTCCTGTGCTATCTGTAATTACCCCGGCATAAGTAGTATTGGTATCTTGGTCTATTGTTAGAGTTGTATTTTGTAGATCTATTGAACCTGTAGAAGTACCTGTAAGTGAAGCTATAGTGTCACTTGAGCCCATATTTAGAGTTCCCTGAACATCTAAATTTACTGTGTCTGCAAAACCTCCTTCTCCACTTGTAAAGTCTGCTGTTGTATATCTATCAACATCTAAAGTTCCAGTTCCATTAACAAGATCTAAAAACTGATATTCTCTAGCGTTAGTTCCTTCAGCAAGCAATGTGAAGGTGTTGCTACCTAAATTAATTGCAATAGTAGCAGACCCATTTGAATTACCAAATATAAACTTATTACTTGCATCTGAATTTAAATTAGGTTTGTGCAATACATTCGAGTCCGCAGTTAAAGTTACTGTTCCAGTCAAAGTAGTATTTCTATCATAACTAGATGTTAATGTTGCTGCTGTACCACTGTTAAAATTATTATTCCCAGAACCTGCTAAACTTATGTCCATGCTAAAGGTTCTTCCAGAATCTGTCCCTGGATAAAAATTTAAAGAACCTCCACTTTGAACAGTAATTGAATTTCCTGAAGCAAAAGCATCATTATTTACAGACGCATTAGCTCCATTTGCAACTATAACATCAAAGGAATATGCATCTGAAGTTCCACTGACAAACATCATTTGACCAGCACTTACTGTTACATCTCCTGATAAATCATGAGTATTAGCAGCACCTAAAGCTAAAATACCTGATCCAGTTTTTGTTAAATTGTAATTACCAGATATATCACCATTATAATTTACCCTAGCACCTGAATTAGTTACTTCAATCGTTGCATTATTATTTGCTAAAGTAATACCTCTATTAGCATGTAGAGTAATTGTACCTGTGTTAGAAAATTTTAAAGTTGCATCAACAATTCTAATATTATCAGAGACTAAACTACCAGGTTCACTTCCTAAACCTCTATCTGTTGCAACCTCTAATATTCCTCCATTTAAAACTGTTTGAGATTGAGTGTTTGTTCCAGTTAACTTTAAAGTACCACTTCCAGATTTAACTACATTACCATTACTAACTACTCCAGATATAGTTGAAGTAACTCCACTTGAAGTATCAAATGTTATATTCTGACCTCCAAGATTTACAGCTCCAGATAAAGTATTATTACTATTTGATGTAACAGTATGTTTGCCTCCAGAAATTGAAACATCGCCTGACAAAGTTAAGGCACCATTATTTGTTGCATCACCAATAGTTGTTGATGATGTTATGTTTATATCATTACTAATCGAACGAGATGATGTGTTTGAGGATGATATTCCTCCACCCTCTAAACTAATTGTGTTGTTTGCGCTTCCAAACGATCCATTGTTTCCAATTCCAACCAAACCACCTTCTATGGTGAAAGTATTAGAAATAACATTACCAAAATTTGAACTATTTGCGTTTAAAATTAAAGTTCCATTCCCTTGTTTTGTCAAATCATAGCCGTTACTAAGTATTTCTCCGTTAAGAGTATAAACAGCATTATTTGTAATATTGTAAGTTGTGCTTGCTTTTATATCGCCATCTAAATCAAGATTATTATTTTCTACAGTGTCGGTATTTTCATTTATAGTGTTAGCTAAACTTTTGCCGTTAAATGAAAAAATAAATATCAAAAATAAACAGCAAATAAACTTTTTCAAAAAAAGAAATTTTTCATTTAATTCTAACAACATTTAATTTTTGACTTGCACTAATCCAATAAAGTTATTTTGATGCAACTTATGGTATATAATATTAGTTATATATACAATTTGATTAAATATAAAAAAATTCTATAAATGCGATTATGAGTAATCAAGAGTTCTTAAACCCTAAGTTTTTAAAGTATTTTATAACAGTAGCAGATACGGGGAGTATTTTATCTGCAAGTTCGAGTTTAAATGTTGCTCAACCTTCAATTACAAGATCCGTACAAATTATTGAAAATAGTTTGGGAAAAAAATTATTTATCAGAACTAAAAAAGGAGTCACTCTAACTAAAGAAGGTGAAATTTTTTATATGAATGCAAAATCGATTTTAGCGTTCAATGATAAAGTTATAGAAAATATAAAATCAATAGAATTTGATGATGAAAATAGAAATAATGATCAAATTGTTTTTGGTATTCCAAGCACCCTTACCTATTCCCATAAACAAAATATACTTTGGTTGATTAAAAAAAATAATCCTAAAGTAAGAATAAAAATTATTGAGAGTGATAGTTTTGAAATGATTAATCTAGTTGAAAAAAATAAAATTGATTTTGCAATAAGTTGTATCAAATTTTCAAATGATAATATTGATACGATCAATTTATATGAAGATCCGTTTTGTGTTGCCTTTTATAAGGGGCACCAATTTCAAGATATTAAAGAAGTAAGTATTGATATGGTTCGAAAAGAAAAGAATTATATCTTTAGAAATACTTGTGAATTTTTTTACTATGATTATTTAAAGAATAAAGGTTCCTCCCCAGACTTTAAAGAAATCCAAAAAAATATTAAAAAAAGAAAGCAAGAAAATAGTGATAGAGATATTGTTTTTACTGATAGCGATACAACGGCTGCTTCTTGTATTAAAAGTGGCTTAGGAGTTGCGATAATTCCTGAAAGTGTAGCAATTGATCATAAACTTTTATTTACTAGAATTAATAAACCTCAAATGAATAGAGATATTTTATTGATTCAAAATAAAAATAATAAGAAAAATATTAATACAACCAATGAAGCTTTAAAGAATGCTTTATGGTTATAATAAGTAGAGATTAAAAATATGAGATTATTAGTAACTTTTATATTTATATTTGTATTTAATTTAAATTTTACTCATGCAGAACAAAGTGAAGAAAAAGTACCAACTGTTACTACAAAACAATTTAGAGATTGGACATTAAGATGTGTTAATGAAAATAAAGAACAAAAATGTGAAATTGTACAATTTTTACAAGTTAAAAATTTAAATCTACAATTTACGGTAGTGTATTCAGAATTTTTAAATAATAAAAATGAGTTAAAAGAATTAATTAATATAATTACTCCACTAGGTGTTAATGTTCAAAGACCTGCTTCGATCAAATTTCATAAAGGGACTGCAGTTAATTTACCTTTCATAAAATGTGAAGTTGTTGGATGTATAATATCAATTTCAAATGATACTACCGATCCTGCGATAGAGAGTCTTTTTAAACAGATTAAAGAAGCAATGACAAAATCAATCTACTTTGAAATTTTAGTTGATGGATTTAGAGAAAAGCCATTTTTAATTAAATCTTCATTACAAGGTTTTGAAGATGCACTTACTGAATTTGAAAAACAAAAAAATTAAAAATTTGTGAAAAATTTAAAAAAATACCTTGGGCTTATTTTTCTAGCGCTGTTAGTGCTAATTAAAATCCAGGACAGTAATTTTGTTAAACGAATAGAGAATATCTCATATGATATTTATCAGTCTATTTTTGAGGAAAATAGCGAGTTTAATGATGTCTTAATCGTTGATATTGACGAGAAAAGTATAGGTGAAATAGGTCAATTTCCTTGGAGAAGAGACGTTTTTGCTGACCTTATTGACAAATTAGAGAATTTGGAAGCATCAGTAATTTCTTTCGATATTTTTTTTAGTGAAGAAGATAAACAAAATCCAAAAAAAATCTTAAAACAATTCAACATATCTAATGAAAATATTTTAGATTCTGACCAGTTGCTTTCAGATGCTATTAACAATTCCAATGTAGTTTTGCCAGTGTTGGGTGATGTTTCAGTTTTTGATAAGATGAATAGTTCAAAACCGAAAACAAATTTAATTTCTAGAGGTGGAGATGCTTCTAAATTTTTATACAATTTTAGAAACAAAATTACTTCATTAGAAGAAATAAATAATTCAGCTAAAGGAATTGGAAATATTTCTTATCTGGATAATCAAGATGGAGTTTTAAGATCTCTACCAATTTTATTAAAAATTGATGGTGATATTTGGCCAGCTTTAAGTTTGGAAACACTGAGACTACTTCATGACAATAAAAGTATTTTAGTAAAATCATCT
This sequence comes from Candidatus Pelagibacter sp. HIMB1506, assembly GCF_052047935.1. NCBI lineage: Bacteria > Pseudomonadati > Pseudomonadota > Alphaproteobacteria > Candidatus Pelagibacterales > Candidatus Pelagibacteraceae > Candidatus Pelagibacter > Candidatus Pelagibacter sp. HIMB1506. Next base: position 989,316 of record NZ_JBNAIS010000001.1, read on the forward strand.
GAAAGTGGAATTGAGGAAATTAAAACCAGAAAATATAAAATTAATACTGACCCTAATTCAATAGTGTATATAAATTATAAAAAATTTGATAAAGAAAAATATTTATCTGCAGTAGATATATTAAATGACAAAATTAGTAAAAATATTGTTAAAGATAAAATTATTTTAATAGGTAGTTCAGCTCAAGGAATTTTTGACTTCGTAAAAATACCGAGTGGCAAGGTAATTCCTGGAGTCGAGACTCATGCCCATGCTATTGAAAATATTATTAACAATGACTTCATTATAAGAAATTTAACTACTGAAATTGTTGAAAATATAATTTTATTATTATCTTTAATTTTAGTTTTAATTATTCCAAAAAAAATAAATCCAAAATTAAGTATTGTTTTTTATATTGGTTTAGTTTTTGGTTTAATATTACTTAGTTTAGTTTCTTATCAATTTAATTATTTCGTAGATATTTTTTATACAATTTTAAGTTCTGCTTTGTTGTTTTTAATAACACTTTATTTTAGATATCTTCAAGAAAACGAAATCGCAATTGAAAACGAAAAAAAACAAATTGTTCTTAAAAAAGAAAGGGAGATTGCTGGTGAAGTTCAAAAAAAATTATTTCCAGTTGATTTTAAGGATAATGAAGTTTTGTATGCAAAAAATATACCTGCAAGAGATGTCTCGGGTGATTATTACGACTACATTCAAATAAATAATAATGAACTATATTTTACTCTAGCGGATGTTTCTGGAAAGGGAGTAAAAGCTGGAATTTTAATGGCAAATGCTGCAGCTGTGTTTAGGTCTATGGCAAGACTAGAAAAGCCAGTTTCAACAATAGCAAAATTTATAAATAATCAAGTAGCAGACTCTTCATATCAAGGAATGTTTATTACTGCTGTAATTGGAAAACTAAATATTGAAAGTAACTTAGTAGAATATATTAACCTTGGCCACGAACCTATAATGATTTTTGATAATAATTATAAATTTGACTATTTAAAATCTACATTGCCGCCTCTTGGGATAATGAAAATGGAAGAGGACAGCTTTTTTCTAACCTCTACAATTAATATAAAAGAAAAAAATTTAATGATTTATACTGATGGAGTTACTGAGGGGTATTTAGAAAACGGTGAAGAATTACAAGTTAAAGGGCTTGAAAAAAACCTTAAAAATTATGGTTTATTTAAGCCTCAAGAAATAATAGACAAATTAAGCACGCTACTAACAAATTCAAAAAAACCACTTAGAGACGATATAACTTGCATGGTTATTTCAGGAAAAAAAAATGATTAGATTTATATATTTGTTTTTGCTTCTTACAATTAACACGATTGCTAAAGCTGAAGTTACTTATACAGAAATATTAAAACAACCAACTGATCTTAAACTAAATCTTAGATATGCAAAAGAACAGGAAGATCTTGGTGAATATAAAAATGTAATTGCTACTCTTGAGAGATTGACTGCTTTATATCCTGAAAACATAGATCTAAAATTATATCTATTATCAATTGCAGTTAAGACAGATAGTACAGAGAAAGTACTCAGGTTAGTGACTGAAATAAGACAATCGAATGAAATTGATGAAAAAACTAAAAAAAGAGTAGCACAGGTGTTTGATGATATTAATAAAAAGAAAATTAATGAAAACAAAACAGAAGCAAGACAACAAGCAAGAGATATTGTAAACGAAGCCGAAAAAGATAGAGAAAAATCAACAAAAGTTTCTAAATCAAATTGGACTTTTTATCAGGACTTTGGTTGGAAAACAGCATTGCATTCTAACGTTGGAAGTATTTCAAATACTAAAACTAAATATTCTTCTGGAACAATTGTTAACATGACAGGTACTGAAGGTGATAATATTGAAACTATTAATTCAATGTTGGGGGCAGTTTATCAAATAAATGATAACTCAAATCTAAATCTTTCTTTGGGTACTTCAAGTTCAGAACAAAATAGAGCTACATCTGATGAAAATGATACAAATAGTTTTTCAACAAGTTATAGTAATTTTTCAAACAAAAATACATTTAGTGCATCACTTTCATTAACAGACACAAACTCTAGGAGAACTGCTGATTCTATTTCAAGAAGTTTCAATTTAAACAATTCCTATAATTTAATTGATAACCATAAAATATTGTCTGGTTTAATTTTATCAGATAGTAGAGGTAATCAAAATCCTTCAAACTCAACAAAAAGAGAGACTAATACTTTTAAAAAAGGATTTAATATTGGATACCAATATATTTTTAGCCAGCAACAATCTTTAACATTAAAATATGCATTTAATGAAACTGAGGCAATTGCAGATTATAACGGTCTTACTGATGACTCTGTCACAGTTTCTTACTCAAAAAACTTACCAATTGGTAATTTGGGCTTAAGTTATACAAAAACTGATAAAGAATATAATCAAGTAGACACATTTGTGCATCCATCAATTGTCAGAAACGATGATGTTGAAAATTACTCTATTTCATTAAATGGTGGACTAGGGCAAATTTCTAATTCAATTAAACTGTTAAAAGCGTCTGATAAACTTCAAAATTTCCTTAATACATTTACTTACAGTATCTCTTGGTCTGAAACTAATAATAATAGTAACTGGCTACAAAATGATTATGAAAAAGAAACATTAATTTTTAGTTTATCAAAAAGAGTTTATTTTAAATGAAAAACACATATAAGAAAATTCCAATGAAAATAATCTATTCTTTAATTTTATTAATTTTACTAAACATTTCTAATTCTTTTGCTAAAGAAATTGGAATTATTGGTTTTGTGGTTGGAAATGCCTTCAACCAAGATGGGAAAAAACTGAATGTTGGTGATCCAGTATATTTTGGTGACACAATCAATACTGAAGATGGAGGCAAATCTCAGATATTATTTATAGACCAAACAGTTATGACTGTGGGATCTAGTACAGAATTGACAATTGATGAATTTATTTTTGATCCTGAAAGTGCTGATGGAAAATTATTATCTACTATAAAATCTGGAAGTGTAAAAATTCTTACTGGAAAAATAAGTGAAAAAAATCCGGAAAATTTAGTTGTTGAAACTCCTGCCGGAACAATAGGAACTAGAGGTACTGAATTTAAAGCGGCAGTTGATCCAATTACAACTAAAAGCAAAATATTACTTATTGGTCCAGGACCAAAAAATTCGCTTGGACTTAGACCTGGAGCTGTAGAAGTTTCAAATGCAGCGGGAACAGTTCTTCTAGACAAACCTTATTTATTTACAGAAGTTAATCAAAATACTGCTCCAAGACAACCTGTTATCGTATCACAAAATGAGTTAAAAAAATTTCAAGAGCTTGAGATAGAGCCAGAAATTGAAGTAACAGAAAATGAGGAGACAGAAGAAACTTTGCTAGCTCAAACAGAAGAACAAGGTGAGGATATTAAAGAGTTAATCCAAGCAGAAATTTTTGGTGAAGATGAAGAATTAGGTGATCTTGTCTTAGATACTTTGGTGACTGCACTTTCTAAAGATGATGGAGGTATCACTGCTCAACTACTTGGAAAATCATTTTTAAACAGTGGAGAAGTTATACCAAGAGCATTGATACCTGATGACGTAAAAAATGAATTACCAGATGGTATAGATATAAATTCACCTGAGGCAGATGCATTCTTTGCAAACGAATTGCAAAATGAAATTGAAAAAGCAATGCTTATTTCTGCAAGAATAGAAGATGTAGATTTTGTTCCAACAGAATTTAATCAATTTAATGCAGGATTTAATGACATTAAAGTTCCTGTCTTTAATGATCAAACTGGCGATGTAGTATTTTTAGAAATGGGAGATATAGATTTTAAACCACAGTTTGCAAATTTTCCTGGAGATGGAAATAATTTAATTGAAAATTTTATACCTGAACAAATTATTTTAAAAGGTCAAGATGGAATAGCAATTAATTTAGAAAAAGGTCAATTTTATGAACAACAAATTGATCCTCAAATGGATGCTCTTAATCAAAGATTTGAAACAGCACTACAGTCTGGAGCTTCACCAGAGGAATTAGATCAAATAATTTTTGAAATGGATAATGTAATGTTTGAAGCAAATCAATCTATAGAGGCTTTTGGTTTGGCATCAATAGAGGGTCAATTTGGAAATGATTTTAAATTAGATGTATTTACGAATGAGGAATTTAATCAAACAAAAGAAAGTTTTATATTTGATACAAATAAATACTCTCAAAATTGGATAAATGCTGGTGATGAAGGATTGGTTCCAATATTTCAATTGGATGGAAGCGTGACTTTTGTCGAAGAAGATCAGGCAGATATTGCTTGGCAAGAAGTAGATCAACAATATGAACAACAATTTGCACAACAATTTCCAGAAATTTATGAAGCAGAAAAGAGAGCTGAAGAATTGGCACAAAAAGCAGATCAGGAAGCAAATTTATTATATTCTAGAGTAGATCAAGCTATACAAGCTGGAGCTTCTGAGGAAGAAATAAATGAACTGTATACACAAATTGATAGTCAATTAAATGAGATTTATTCAGAAGTAGATGAAGCTTTTCAACAAGTTGCTCTTGCTGAAATAAAAACCGAAGTAATAGAAATTGGTGCAAACGAAATAATTTCAGAAAGCAAAGTAGAAGAAAAAGAACTTCCTGAAGAAGAAATAAAACTTGATAGAAATTCAGAAGTTGAAAATAAAGAGGAAGAGGTTCTACCTAGTTTTGAATTATCATTAAGAGGATATTTAGATTTAGCTTATGGAAATGAAATAAAAATTAATGATCCTCTTGTATTAAACACTGAAAGCTACAAAATAGGTACTACTACTTACTCAGACTTAAATACTAAAACAAGTGGCACAGAAACCTTTACTGGAACAAGTACAACGCTTTATGTGGATACTGCAGGTGGTAATGCAGCAACAGCAGTTGATAACCCAGGAGACACTGCAGGATCTTTTACTCCTACTCATACTATAAATTATAGCACAAGAACTATTAATCAAGGCATTGTTGCTACTGACGTGCAAATAGGAAGTGCCTCAGCTAGAGATTTTACTATTGATAAAGATATCACATATAACTCAAGATCTTCAGGAAATGTTACACCCGCATCTTCATTTCAAGTAGATAGTAGCAGCAACATTACTGATATAAATAATTCTATAACTGGAGACATAAGTAAAACATTACCTTCTACAGGATATGACGATAGTGCAAGTGCAAATTATTTTGTAACTGTAGAGTCAAATTTTGAAAACTTGTCTGGAAAATCTTTTGCAGACTCAGTTTCAACTACTGTCACTGTTCAAACAAAAGACACTGATGGAACAACTAATCAAATATCAGGCACCTCAAGTAATGGAAGAGATTAGGTAAATTTATAATTACTAAATATAAGAATTGACGTAATCGCACTACCTCTCTAATGATTTCTAATTTTTAAAAGCTACTATGAAATTACCAATCTTTCTTATTTTTATATTTATTTCAATCACTAAGGCTCATGCAAATTTGGTTTTAAGTGAAGTTTTAAATAAACCAGAAGATCTTGAACAAGCATTTTTATTTGTTGATCAAGAAAAAGATAACAAAGTTAATGAGGCAATTTATGCGCTCGAAGTTTTAAAAAAAGTTTACCCAAAAAATTTAGAGATCAAAATAAAACTATTTTATCTTTATGAAAAAACTTTAAATGAGACAGAGTTAAAAAAGTTATTAAATGAGTTAAAGGAATTTGAAAATGTTCCAAGTTATATTGTAAGTAAAATAAATGAGTTAATTGTTTCAGAAAATAAATCTGAGAAAGAAAATTTACAGATATCAAATGATAATTCTAAAGGAATAAAATATTCTGAAATTCTTAACAATCCAACTGATCTTGAATTAAATTTGAGATTTGCAAAAGAACAAGAAAGTTTAGGAAATTATAAAACTGTTATTGCAACTTTAGAAAGACTATCAGATCTATACTCTGAAAATTTAGATTTAAAATTATATTTGTTGTCAATATCTTTAAAAATAGACTCTAAAGAAAGAACAAAAGCAATTATTGATGAAATAAAACAGAGTGAAAAATTAACAGCTGATATCAGAGAGCAACTTAACTCACTAACTCAAACTTTAGAAAATCAAAAAAAACCAAGGAATGAAAACGACTGGATTAGATATGTAGACTTTGGTGTTAATCTTGCAGAAGAAAACAATGTTAATACTGTTTCAAATTCAAAAACATTATATATCAGTGATAGTTTAAGTAATTACGCTGCTGATACTATTTACGAAGATTCTTATAGTGACATCTTTATAAGAACAGGAGCTTTTAAAAAACTATCTGATACTTCAAATTTAAGTTTAAGTTTAGGTAAAAATGTAACAAGACAGAATAGAGATAAGAATAAAGAAAATGATCTAGATTCTTTGTTTGTTAATTACAATAAACAATTCAATAAAAATTATACGTCCGCTTTCTTTTCAATGAATAACAATAATTTTGTTAATGATGCTGAAAATGTAATTTATAATGTTACTCTTGAAAATAGATATCTAACTAAACCAAATCAAAATCTGTTAGTATCTTCAAATATGGGTATTACAGATTATAGAACAGATACTACTTTTAGTTCTGCAAATAATAAAAATAATACTTATTATGGACTTGCAACGGGTTATGAATATTTTTTGAGCAATACCAATAATATAAAATTTAAATTAGGTATAAATCAGTATAACGCTAAGCTAGACTCTTATGGATATGAAAATAATTTTTATACTATTTCAAATTCAGGAAAAATTGGATTTCTAAATTATACAATTTCTCATTCAAACAACTCAAATAAATATGATAAATCTGACACTTTCGTAAAAAGCGATACGGTCAGAGATGATGAGATTGTAACAAATAGTGTTACACTTTCTGGAAATTTAGAAGATGTAATAAAGAATATGTATATAAAGAATGTTTTTTACAATCTTTCTTATTCTGATATAGAGTCGAGCTCAAATATCCTTAACTACGACTATGATAAGGAAATAATTAAATTTGGATTAACAAAAAGGATGATGTTTTGAAGAAAATATTAGCTCTAATTTTAACCCTATTTTTTATCAGTCATTCAGTTGCTGATGAGAAAATTGTAGGTGCAATTACATTATCAATTGGAAAAATTACCAATCAAAAAGGAGAAATTTTAAAAGCCGGAGATAAAATTTTCTTTGGAGATGAAATTATTTCTGATGGAAAATCTAAATCTCAAATAATCTTTTTAGACGAGACGGTTCTTACAATCGGAGAAAAAACATCAATAACAATAGATGAATTTGTTTTTGATACAAGTACATTAGACGGCAGTTTTTTAGCTACCCTTAATGAAGGAAGTGTAAAAGTTTTAAGTGGATTGATTAATCAAAAGAACCCTGAAAAATTAGAAGTTAAGACTGCAGCAGGAACAATAGGTGCAAGAGGTACAGAGTTTCAAACAATTATAGATGAAGAAGATAATGCACAAGTATTACTAATTGGTCCTGGAGAAGACAATACCTTAGGATTACGACCAGGAGCGGTAGAAGTTGCAAATGAACTTGGAAGTGTATTATTAGATACTCCTTTTTCATTTACCCAATTATCATTAAACCAAATTCCAACTCCTCCAGTGGAAATTACACAAGAGCAATTACAACAATTCCAAAATTTTTTAGATGTTAAAGCAAATCTTGATGTTCAAGATGTAGAGAGTGCAATTAAAGAAGGTTTGTTTGATGATCAACAAATAAGTGGAAATGAAATAATAGGTGAAATAGTAACTACTGCCTTAAATTTAAGTGATGGTGGATTAACTTTTGATCAAATTGCAGAAGTACTAGGTGTTGATGTTGTAGATATCATTGGCGAAGAAGGTCAAGCTGAATTTGAAAACGAGTCAGCAGAAAACCAAATTGTGATGGCAAACGCTGAAGGTGGAGACGGTCTAGCATATATATTACGTTATGGTGGTACCAATTTAGGACAAACTAATTACGGAGATTTTCAAGGAATTACTTCAGGAACTTATACTTATACAGGTAACAATATTAATATGGCAGCAACTAAAGGAACTGGTTCTGGGACTTTTAGTGGTGTAACAACAGTTAACTTTGCGTCTCAAACGATTAACAACACATACTCAGGAACGTTATCTTTAGATGGTAACGCTGATGTAGATTTTAGCTATTCTTTTACAACAGATTATTCTAGTGGATCAGCATCTACATCAATGTGGGGAACAAATAATGGAATTTTTAGTATAAATAATTCAAACGGTACAACCGCAACAACCACTAAATCAGGTGATGCTGGTTTTAATCCAGCTAACTTTACTTCAGCTGCTGGAAGTTATTATGCAGATGCTGCAACAGATTTCTTTAATGTTCAAATGAATGGATCACCCAATCCATCAACTGGTTCAGTTGCAACAATTGCTTTAAATGTTTCTGATTATAATGATGCAGCAACTGATACAGAAAATACTATAGATGGCCAAAGAACTGGTATTATGCCATCAAGAGATTAAAATTATCTATTATTCCAAGATATAGGTGTAACAGTAACAGCGTTTCTGCTTCCTATAGTTTTTACAATTCCAATTTCTTGATTCAATGAAGTATCTCCATACACTAGCTTAATTTTAATTTTTCTATTTCCTGGAGTAAAATCACTAGTATCAGTACTTTGATAATAAACTTTCTGAAGTTCGTCTCGCCATTGTTGAATTGTTGCAACCTCACCAGAAGGTGATGTAATTTTTAACGGTGAATTATTAGAAGCTACAAAATCAGCTGTTTTAGACCACCCTGTAGATAATGCTAAATCACCACTGGTATCAACTTTAACAGAGTCCTCATCGCTTATAAAAATACTATTATCACTTCCATCATTGTAAAAAGAAATTTCAGCTCTTTCAGGACCTAATAGTACATTAATATCATTATCATCTTCTTCAATATCTGCACCTGTAAAATCTCCTACACTTCCTCCATATCTAATGATGAAACCCTCAACATCGGAACTAGCCATACCACCTCTAGTCATAATTCCAGTCGTAGATGCAGAGCTAGTCTGTTGGAAAACAAGATAATCATTTGTATTAGCAGCTGGATGAGAGCTAATCCAATTTGAGCTTTCAAAAGGACCAACTCTAACACTTGATTGACTTGATCTAGTTGTTGAATAGTTACAGCTTGCTTGGTTTTCTATATTATCAATTACCTCTTGATTTGTGCCAACGGGTACATTTAATCGTACTCTCCAAAACTCTTTGTCCTGCCAAGGTCCAGATGTATATCTCCAAAATCCAGATCTAAAAATTCCACCCTGACATTCATCTGTTCCATTGACCCAAACTTGTTTATCATCAGTTACACCAAGTTCTTCGATTGCATCTAGATCCGCAGATGTTGTAACATTAGCTAAATAACCTTGAATACCACAAAGGTTTTGGTAACTCGCTTGAAAATTTGCTTGATTGTAACTTAACTCAGTATCTTTTAACTGATAATAATGTTCAGCGTTACTTGGCTTTTGAATATCTCCTAACAATACTTCTATTTCTCTTGTTCCATCAGCAGATGCATTGTGTTCAAAATACATAGATTTAATTAAATCAACATAATTTTTACAAGTTGCATCTCCAGATAAAGTAACCTCGCTAGTTTCATTTCCTGTAGCAGTTAAATTAACTGCATTAAGTTCTTCTGAGCCTACTACAAGTTTGTCGCCAGTTTCAGCTCCTGATTTTATTTTCACAATGGCTTTTGTTACTCTCCTATCAAAAAGTTTAATTACTCTTTTTGTAGCTATTCTAATATTAGGATCTTCATCATTTTCCATACCCCCATATTCTAAAACTAATCCTCTTATTGAATAATTAAAGTTATTTGAGTAACTTGCACTCCAATTGTGTAAATCATTCCATGTGAGCTCATCATCATCATCGAAATGAGTTCCTAATAAATGAATACCATGTTCTGTTTGTGCAACATTATTAGGTTCTCCAGTTCCATTCCAATTTCTAAATGGCATACCATCAACAAACACTTCACCAATTTGTTGACCTTGAGGATCATTAGAACCAGCTGTAACACCTCTTTCCCAGGTTCCATTGTTAGCAGAAGGTGTTCCAGAAGCTGTTCGTGTTGGAGCAAAAGCCAAACCTCTTCCATTCCATAACATACCTTCAGGTCCAGTCATCCATCTCCATACAGGACATTCTGTGCTCGTTACCGTATCATCAACGTTTGTAAACGAATCTGTAAAATATCTTTTTGTATTATTGCCTGTAATTGCTGCATTTGAAGACAAAGCTATTTTAGGATCTTTATAAAACAATGTTAAACCAGACTGAGATTGGGGGTTTGCATTTGATGCAGTTAATGATGAAGATCCTTTTCTGTAATATTCATTCTGATACCCTTCCAATACCCACATTTGAGCTGAACTTGCTGTATAATTAGACCAAGAAGTAGAAATTATAGGATTTCTAGTATCTAAATCGACAAGTCTGAATGTTGTATTGGAAACAACCCTAACTCTATAAAATCCAGTTGCTAGTTGTGTCATACCATCAACATTCATTTGATTAGCAGTGCTAATATCTGCGATCTTAATGATATCATCACTGGTAAGACCATGTGCCGAACTTGTTGTAATTAATGCCGGATTAGCTTTTGATATTGATGTAATTGTTCTTGCTGTTGTTGTTTGATATTTTTCAACTATGTTTCTAACATATCTAGTACTGGCTCCATAAGTTTGGCCATTTCTATAAAATGGTATATTTTCAAAATCTCGTAAAGCTTGAAAATCAGCTGTTGCTTGAGCTCTATTAGATCTTTGTCGGAAACCACCACATTTATTTAAATTAGCTACAGTATTTGCGTTATCCGACATAGCTAATCCACCCATCCATCCATTTCCAACTGCTTTAGTTGTAATGATATCATTTTCAGACTCGCTTGTTATAGTTGCAAGGTATCCACTTTTTCCAAAATAATCTAATTGTCTAGATAGAGAGAACGCTTCATTCATTCTTCTATTTTTATTATTGTATAGATTTTGACTTGAATTAGCAGTTCCATCTGGTCTAGCAGGAAACTCATAAAATTCGTAGAAGTGATTGTATCCATCTCTATGCTCTTCAACATGAAGCGGACCTAAAGAAAATAAAATTGTTCTTTCTCCAAGCGAGGCTGTAGTAGTTTCAGTGTCTTCACCTTCTGTGCCGTCTGAACCATCTGTTCCTTCATAAGCATAAGGGTTTTCTCCTTCTTCTGCATCTACTTCTTTTGAATTGTAATATTTTATAGATTCAAATGCTTGTGTCCAAACATCTACGTCTGCACACGGTGCATCAGACTCGTCACCTTCATACATAGTCCAATTATGTGGATTATAAATTGTAGGAGTTTGAGTTAAATCTAATGAAGAACCACCAGTTATCGTGCCACCTGAAGTATTTTTCCAAACTCTATTATTAAACCAAACAAAATCATTAGCTGAATAAGTTGATGTTGAACTCCAATCATTTGGTTTACCAGAATGAACCATAGTAAGGACTCCTGTGTAGGCATTCCAACCTGGATAATCGTCAGTCGTGTTATGATCTACAGAAGATGAAGAAATGTCACCTGTTATTGCTGATGGATAATCTTCAGCATCAGTATCAAGTTTTAAATAATCTTCTATAACGTCTGGGTTGGTGTCTGCATCAAGATCTAATAAGTCTCCATCACTGTTTCCATCAACCGGAGCTACATATGTGTCTGCTTCTATAGTGGCTCTTGCAACACAAAAGTTATGACCACTAATATCTATCTCATCTGCATCGTCAGTGTCACCATCTTGGTTAATATCATGCTCTAAGCTAAAATGATCAAAACCTCCATATTCAACAACATAACCAGTAATACAATCTAGTCCTCCAGAACTACAATTTGGAATTCTTCTTAAATCATTCCAACCCCCGTTGGTTCTATCGCTTCTATTTATTTCCATATCAGCATATGGCTCTGCTGAATTATTGGGTTCACCACTTTGCCAGTTTGTATAGGAAACACTCATTCCCATTAAAGGTCCTGACTCTGATTGCATATTAGCTGCATTCGAGGTTGGATTTCTCCAATCTGAGTTTGATAGCCAGATATAGTGTTGATCACTAGATTGATCTAATCTTGTTCCATAGTAATTTTCTCTGGTTTCTCCAGCAGCAACATGAAAAGGGGTAACTCCAGTACAGCCAGACTGCGTACTGCTATTGCACATTACAGCATCTTTAATAAATTCATTTTCTTCAGCACTTTCTATAGAAACTAAATATCCTCGCATACCTCCACAAGTAGATTGCTCAGCTCTTCTTTTTGCTTCCCACCAGTCAATCGAGTCACCATTGTAACCAAGATCAGAAGTTACATTTGGTGCAGTTGAAAAATATTTATAATAATGACCATAACTATTATCACCTGAATTTGATGTAAATTGTACACCGTCACAATCGCTACCCAAAACCTCAGACCAATCATCCTCTATAAAATCGTCACCAGCTGATTTTCCATCATCTTTTTCTAGGAAATACAATTTATCTTCAAATTCTGCACAGTCTCCTTCAGAGTATGACGAGGCTGCACTGAAATCTGTAAATGAATTAGAGTTACTACATTGCTCCATAGACCTTTTAAAAACATAAAAGTTTGTATTAGTATTATCTTTGGTTTGAATTTTAATATCTCCAGTTACTCCTTCTTGAGCAATATAATTATTTAAAGGTGTTATTAATGGAGTGCCTTCTTGACCAGTTAGATCGTTTAAGTCTTCTTCTGTAAGTGCAATTTTACCATCTCCTACATCTCCTTTTTGAACTGGAGCTGAAACAATTAATTCAAGAGGAACGATTTGTTCTTGAGGTCCTTTTCCACATGATAAAATTTTGTAATAAACAACATCTTCTCCAGGTGGAACATTGATCGACGGTGCATCGTCTGTTGTTGAAGTAACTGGATATTTAACAATTTCTGTTTTCCATAAAGTTCCTTTGTTTCCAATACCATATATCGTTGCATCATTTTTTCTATCAGCTGCTCTTGAGGTGTTAAAATCTTTAGCAGTATTACCTGATCCTTCATTAAACTTATAATATGAAACTAATCCTGGTTCAGAACCTGTTAATCTTCTTCTATTATTGTTTGCAATGTCAGTGCCTGATCTTGATACATTCCATATTCTCATTTCAGCAATATTACCAAGCCAAGGAACACTTTGAATTATTGGATCTCCAGTCAAATAACTACTAGGATTAAAGCCAGCCAAACCTTCTCCGATTGCTAACGGCCAAAAATCTCCTTCGGGTAATGTCTCAGGAGGATTAGTATAACCAGATTTAGGTCTAGCTCCTATATCTGCATTATATGTTCCACTTAAAGTTCCATTTTGGTAAATTCTAACATTATCGGTATCAGTACTCCCCGGTGTACCTCCATCCCATACCCATGCAATGTGAACCCACTCATCCTTAACAGGAGATCCAATATCTCCTTGGTCATCCAAAACAACTTCTCCAAGTCTTGGAGACCACTCATCATTTTTAACTTTAAATACTAAATCCCAAGTTCTACCCCATTCAAAAGCATGCATGTCATAAGTAGATCCTGGCTGTTTATTTTGTATCCACATTTCAATTGTAAATTGATCGTTTGGAAAATCTTTAAAGTTTTCAACAAGCGCAAAAGATCTGTCTGTGTAAGTAGTATCTTTTTCAGTATTGTTTTTTGAACCCTCTGCTGAGAAATAAATAGATCGAACTACATCTGCATGCCTTTGAACAAAAACCTCATAAGACATGTCTTCAAATTTTGGATCATCTGTTCCAAGATTTGCATTTATTCTTTTTGCATAATAAATATCTTCACTAGAATTGGTAAAACCATGCCTATTAAGGCATTTATTATCTGAGTCAGCAACATTAAGGGTATTTTGAATATCAACTAGAGTAAAACTATTTGAATTTAGCTGATCAGTGATCCATTTCTGACCTTCTTGTAATCCCGTTTCCGCAGCAAGATTTACTTGTTGCATAACTGAATTTCTTGAAACACTTTTTAAATCATTGTCATAATAAAAAAACATTGCTCCCGTCATAATTGACAATGCTGAGACGACAGCAATTACAAATACAAGGACAAAACCTTTTTCGTTTTTTTGTTTTTTCATTATGAGTCGCTCCAAAGTTGCTGTCTATCAATGTAACTATGAGTTTCCTTACATCTATTTGATAACATTCCAATAACAACATCTTCTCCATCAACCGTTACTGTTTTTTCAGCTATTTTTACAGATGGTTGTACTGACCTTTCGGGATATTCAAATGTAATTACAGCCTCATCCAAGCTAGTAGTTAGTGGGACTGTCTGTCTCCTAAATACTTTCTCTCCTTCTTTTCCTTGAATATAACCCTCAATGGTCATTGCTGCTTTTGTTTTATAAACAGTGATATTTTCCATTGCTGTTTCTGAGCAATCAACTCTATCTACATATACTTTTTCTGTAGTAGTTAATTGGTTTCCTCTTAAATCTGTAGCAACAATTCTTATCGAGAAATATTTTTTATTTGAAGGTAAATTAGACCATCTAATGTCACTATCATCATTTAAAACTAAATAAAATTTATCATCTTTTTGGTCAATTCTAAATCTAGTTCCGTGATCTACATCTTTATCTGAATCATCATTTGGAACCTCACCAAGATTAAATCTTACAAAATCGTGTGTATCAGGTTCTTGAGTACTAGTAGCATAAATCTCACCTACTATTAGATCTTTGTTATCATCTTCAGCAATATCAAAGTTATTATTATCTGTGATGGCTGTACCATCTGCTTCCTTAAACGAAACTCCTGTAGGTGTAGTGTTTCCAATATTAAAACCAATATAAACCTTTTTTATGTCTGAAATTCTATTATTAGAGGTATCTTCTGATTGAACTGCATAATAAAAAGAGTCTTCTTTTGGAGTACCATCATTAAAACCATCAGCATAAGCTTGATATCTGAAAGAACCATCGGCAAAAACATAAATAGTATTTCCTGCGGTAGTTGTTACTGTTGCCCTAGCACCACTATAAGAGTCCTTATCTTGAGTATCATACATTTCTCCTATATTTGGAAGTTCTGTATTATTAGCCCAAACTGCTGTGGTTGCCCTCCACTCTCCACTCAATCTGCAATTCATAGATCTATCAGAACCATCTACACTTTGAGTTTTAATTGAAGCTGTTTCATTTGTTCCTCTACCACCGATTTGTGCACAGTTAGCTGATGAATTTGACTGCACCAATACTTCTATGTGTTCTCCAAAGGGATCATAAGATTTACTTAGCAAACCATATATTCTGTTAACTGTAAAATAGTCTTCGTCCATGTAATAGTATAAATTTTGTGCTTTAGGCATTGGTTTATTGCCATCAGTTTTGTCAGGGATAAACCTTGGTAGTCTTGCAATTTGAATATTAGAATATCTGTTGTCAGGTTGTGAAAAAGAAACTATTGCAACAGAACCTTTTTGAAACCTTTTAAACCCTTCTGCTTTTAATTCTTCAGTATCATCATCTCCGCTCGGAAGACTAATGGCAGTTGGTGTTGTATCTTCATTATAAGGCCAAGCAGATAAAGTATGATCAAATAAATCTCCATCACTATCAAATCTATAATCAAATGCTGTGAACCTTTGACTGTTGCTGTTAGCTACATGTGGTTTGTTATCTATGTTAGCTCTAAATTTATTTGGATGGTATGTCAGAGTAATGGTATTTTTAACTCCAGTATTTTTTCCGTGTCCACATCCCCATTTATGAGTTGCACCAGGATTGTAACTGATTCTTGAAAATGAACTCCCTCTATTATTACAGTTCCTAGAACCAGTATTTGCTGGTCTGGTACTATCAGTTCTCATGAAAAGTCTATTGTATCCATTCTCATTAAAATCAGACATTTTTGATGAATTGGGAGTAGACCATCCCGTTAACCTGTTCATATCAGCATGTGATAGATAGGATCCTTCGTTATAACCACAATTTCTAGTGTGATCGAACTCATAACCTTTGAAATGATGTAGATGGATAGCAGATCTATTACCTTGCGCCCCCCACCAAGACCATAAATACATATCATAAACAAGGTCTGCAGGTTCTCCCCACCATTCATTTTTTTCAGAAGCCGATAAACCATCCCACTCTGTTTTATCATTACTTCTTAATGAATTTCTTAATTTAGATGCGCTAAATCCAGATGTACCATTTAAACTTTCATAATCAATTCCAGCACAGGCTCTAATTCTACCATCTGGCCAAGTTTTTTGAACAACACTAGGTCTTTGATATCCTGCAGCAAAACCCAACATATCATCATCCATCCATGCACTCATGTTGTGATTACAGTCAGGATAACCACCAGAACAAATCATTCCTTTTAAAACAAATGAGTCATATTCCTCTGTAGAAGCTAAAAAAGAAGGAGACGCTAAATTTTGCTGTATATAAAATGATCTACCATCATCTGTTAAATCGTAGTTAGGACCTCCATTATAACTTGATGTCCCTTTTCTTTCATAATTGGCATCGCCATAAGTGAATCCTTTTGCTTCCCAAGTATGCAAATTTACATCTGAAAACTGAGGTGCATCATACTTCATAACTCTTACCTTATAATCTTTATAAGCTTCATTTTGATCTTCCCAAGGTTGGCTATCACAACTTGTATCTAAATCTGCTTTTAATCTAATTGTAAAATCTTGGTAACCATCAGAATTAAATGTGTAATTAGTATCTAAATTATCTAAAGTACCTTCGAGTGTTAGAGAACCATTCCATTCACCATCGTCACCAGAATTATTGTTATTTAAATCATCATACCCTGATGTTACGGTAAGTCCTGGGGGTAAATTAGCTGCAGCAGTAGTTGTAACTAACTTTAATCTCATTTCATCGTGACTAACACTTGGTATTCCGGTTATCGCTGGTGGCTTTTCTGAATTAAAAACTATTGCATCATGAGTCCTGGTAAGACTTGTTCCACCAATTGTCTCACCTTGATGAAGAACAATGATGTCATCTGAAGTTACAAAGTTTGCAAGTTGAATATCTCTTGTAAGATTGTTTGCACACTGAACTTTTAAACTACCTGTGAAAGGTATAACTGCTGTTCGGTTTTCGTGAAGGTCTTCCTCATCATAAACATAATAAGTTTTTCCACCAAAGTTTAGATTTCTCATGTAAGACGAGACTGTATATTTTTCTGTTACCTTTTCATCTTTAGAGACTAAAGTAATTTCAAAGTCGATGTGTTTGCTTCTTATTCTAATGCCAATTTCATCAAAAAACTGAGCAACAGGCATCCAATCGACATCGACTGTTGTATTAGCGGTATCATCCTCGTCACAATTTGTTGTATTCCAAACTTTTTTCTTAAGTACAGTTTTATCAGTAAGCGGAGAGTAGGGAGTTTTTAACTCATACTTAATCAACTTTCTTTGAATATTGCCGCTATTATCTTCAGTATCAAAACAAAAAGATACTATTTCACCATACTCTGTATCATCTGAAACTTCTGTGCCATCAGTATTTAGAACTTTTACTGGCACTTGAACTTCACCATCAGTACTATCGGGATGTTTGTAACCAGCCATTTTGCTATCATGTTGCAAAACATGAAGTGCAAATCTAGCTTCTTGTTTCATATTGTTGTGATTAACTTGTCTAACAAATGTACCCTGAAAATTACTATAAATTGTGTAAGTTGCACCCATCACAATTGTAGAAACAACAACAGCAACCAGTGCTTCAGTAAGAGATAATCCTTTTTGAGTAATAAATTTTTTTAAATTCATTTTAAGTTCCAGCTAAAAATAATCTTCTAAATTTTTCTTCAATTTTGTCTTGTTTAATAATTATTGTTACTTGTTTCTTTTTAACAGTTTCATAAACATCCACACCTCCCTCTTGATCTGTAACTCCATCATTATCTTTATCAACAGGAACATCTCTTTCGATATCTTCTATTTCAAGCAACCTTTTATCTCCAGTTCTTGCAGGCCCAAGATGCTTCTTTAATAAAGCTCCCCAATTATCTAAATCGGCTAAAACTTTTTGATTAGTAATTGTTGCTTTATATGTTGTGTCTTCAAACTTTGTCATATCTAGATCATCATAAGGATCTAAACTCCCTTCAGAATTTGATATAAAAGTAATTGGTGCATTTTCTGTAGCGTCTGATGCCATATTTTTGTTAGGTGTATCATCGGGGACATCTGATCTTTCCAACGACAAAGTGGTATTATTATCAGAGTCAAAATCTGTAGAGTCGGTAATCTCATACCTTCCACCAACCCCTTCAATTATAATTTGATCCCCATCACCTGGTTGTTGAGCTAGACCTTTTACTTTCAGTGATGTCCCAGCTGTTGTGTCCTCAAACACTCTTGGATTTCCATATTGAGCAGCTACAGGATTATAAACAGCTGCAAGCTCTTCAAACATTAATTCAACTGCATAAGCAGCTTTGTCAAACTTCCTTAGATTTGCAAAATCTCTTTCTTGATAAGATTGTAATGTCATAAAGACAGTTATAGCTACACCCAAAACTCCAGCAGCCGTCATTCCCTCAACTAAAGATACTCCTTTCTGAAATTTGTACTTTAAATTCATTACATTCTTTTTCCGTTATTAAAAAAACCTGTCTCGTAAGTGTGTAAATAATCTTTTTTTCCTCCAGCATTTTCGGAAGCTTGCATTTCTCCTCTAGCGTTTTCAGGTGACGAACCATCCGGTAAAAAACAAAAAAAATTATTTGAAGCAGAAACTTTTGTGCAGTTGCCCGTTGTAGATGTGCATCTGCTTATTGTCATATGTTCAAGTTTTTTTGTTAAATCTAAGAGTTTAGTTCCTTTGTCATTTGTGCCATCAAAATCAGAGCACTTGGTTGCTGTTGATTTATGATATTCCACATTATATCTATTCAATCCTTGAGCCTGCCAAATCTCTAAATCTGCAGTATTATTAGTGGTATCATTTATAATTCTTATTGTGTAAGCATTTCCATCTTCCAATGAGAGTTGTCTAACATAATTTATTTGACCTCGAATTGTTGCAAGATCACTCTCAAAATTTTCTTGTTCACCAAAGTTGTCAATGGCAGGAAATCCTACAGCACCTATAATAGCCAGAATACCAATTGTAGTCATAAGCTCTAAGAGACTAAAACCCTTTTCTTTTTTAAACATTGTTTATCCTACTGCGTTTCCGATACTGAAAATTGGTAAGTATAAAGCGACCATAAGAACTCCAATAATTGCACCTATTAAAACAATCATCAAAGGTTCAATAATCGACGACAGAGCTGCAACCACACCATCAAATTCTTCCTCATAGTAATTTGCGATAGATTGAAACATTTCTTCCATATTTCCTGTTCGTTCACCAACTGCGGTCAACTGAGCTAATGCGGGTGGGAATATATGTTCTTCTTTTTGAAGTAATGCGGATAGAGTTTGACCAGTTACTATTTGTTTACCAACTCTCTCAAGAGCATAAATAAATACAAGATTGGTTGTGACAGATTTTGAAATTTTGATTGTATCAATAATGCTAACACCTGCTCTTGTTAGATTGGCCATAATCATACACATCCTTGACACAGTTGCTTTGACTATTAAATCTCCAAATAATGGAAACTTCAAAAATCTTTTGTGCATGACATGTCTAAAACCTTCTATATTTTTGTACATAAAATTGTACGAAACTCTTATCATGATTATTATTCCAACTATTTTCAATAAATTAGTTGGATCAGCAATAAACCTACTTGCATTGACAATAACTAAAGTTGCTCCAGGAAGCTGAACACCCATAGATGCATACATTTTTTCAAAAACTGGAACTACTTTCCACAACATAAAAATTGTAATCACTGTTGCAACAGTCAGAAGCATTACAGGATAAAATAATGCACTTTTTATTCCTGATCTAATTTTTGCATTTTTCTCTAATAACTCTACTAATTTAATTAAAAACTCATCCAGCTTACCACTAGCCTCACCTGCGGAAATCATATTTAAATAAATATTATCAAATATTTTTGGATGTTTAGCAAATGCATCTGTCAAATTCATACCACCATTTAAATCTTTAACTATAGAGTGAGCTGTCATTTTCATTTTCATATGTACAGTTTGATCTCTAATCATCATTATAGACTCTAATATAGGTAGGCCTGCTTTAATCATAGTCGAAACCTTTTTTGTAAACTGCAATAATTCTTTTTGAGGTACCTTGGCCCAAGGACCAAAATTTAAATATATGTTACCTTTTGAAAATATTATTGGTGCATTGCTTATAGGAATATCGTCTAAGGATGGTGGTCCTTTTGAATCTGACTTACCATTTCCTTTTTTTATTGAGGTAACAATAATTTTTTTTTTTCTAAGTTCTGCAGCGGCAGCTCTTGGATCAGAAGCAGAGATTACACCATTAATTTTTTTTCCAGCTTGAACGCCAGCATACTGAAATGTTGCCATATATTTAAACTACTAAAATTCTAGAATATTCTTCAACAGACAATATACCTTTTTTAATAAAATTTCTGCCAATAACTTGCATAGTTTTAAAACCATCCTTAACAGCAACTTCAAGCATCTCATCTCCTCTAGCATCTCTTAAGATTGCGGCTTCTAAATTAGGAGTTTTTTTTAAAACTTCATAAATTCCCTGTCTGCCTTTGTACCCAGTGTTGTTACACTCTGCACAACCAGCACCCATTTTGGGTACAAATGAATTTAATTCTTCCTCTTTAAAACCATATTCTAATAAATTTTCCTTAGTAACTTTTTCATCATCAGCAGTACATGACGAACAATTTTTTCTAGCTAACCTTTGAGCAACAATCAAACTTAGTGCTGATGCAACCATGAAACTTGGAACACCCATATTTACTAATCTAACAACTGTTGAGACCGCATCATTTGTATGAAGTGTACTTAACAACAAGTGTCCAGTTAAAGCTGCTTTAATTGCAATATCTACTGTAGATTTATCTCTTATCTCTCCAACTAGAATTACCTCTGGGTCTTGTCTTAAAAAAGATTTTAATATCGCTTCAAATGTTAAACCAATTTCATTATTAGCTTGAATTTGACCGACACCTTTCAAATAAAATTCAACTGGATCTTCAGCTGTCATTATATTTGTCCCAGGATTATTTATTTTTTTGATACAGCCATAAAGAGTTGTACTCTTACCACTACCTGTTGGACCGGTAACCAAAACCATGCCTTGGGGAGCAGTTATAGCTGTAACTAAATTATCATAATCTTCTTTATCAAGACCAATTTGCTCTAAACCAAGATCTGGTCCAGCAGCAAGTAAACGCATAACAACTCTTTCACCTTCCTTAGCTGGAATAACTGAAAATCTAACATCAATATCAACATCATCCTCATTTTTTGGTTGTGGATTTTTAAATTGAAGTTTTCCGTCCTGTGGTAATCTTTTTTCTGAAATGTCACAACCAGACATAATTTTTAATCTGGTAACTATTGCGTTATAGTTCTCCATCAGAAATTGTTTGAACTGTAATTGTTCTTGAAGAACACCATCTTTTCTAAATCTTATTCGAGCCTCACCTCTTCTAAAAATTTCAATATGAATATCACTCGTACCACTAAAAAAAGATTCATTTAAAACCTTATCAACAAACTCAACAACAGCATTTTCGCCTCCAGCAATTTTAACATTTGGTACTTTGACGTTCAAATTTGGTTTGGAGAGCGATGATTTTTGAGCTTGAGCATTTATTGAACTTGCTGATTCTTGTGTTGCTTCAATTACAGATTTAAATTTTAGAGCTTGATCTAAATTAGTTGGTTTAGCAACATACAATTCAACATTGCAACCAGTCATACTTTTAATTTTGCCAGCTAATGTAGATCTAGTTGGGTCAAATAATGCAATTTTTAAAATTCTCCCATTAAGTTCAAATGGAAGCATTTCATTTTCCATTATAAAGTCCTTTGGAAGTTTTTTTACAGCATCTTTTTTAATACTTTGCTCTGTTAAAACAACTTTACGTAAAGCGTAATTTCTTGAAACAGCTGAAACAACATCGTCTTCAGTTATTAATTTATCATTAATTAGGTACTCTAGAACGCCAAGGGGTACTTTACCATTACTTTCATATTTTTTTTTAGCTTCATTAAAATTTGCTTCAGAAAGTTTTCCTGAATTTTTAAGAAGTGTTGTAATTTTAAGACTTATATCAGGATTTATTGAAGGCATCGTCTATAGTTATAATTCAATTTATAACTTATACAATATTTGCACTCACGAATATTAATAGTTGTGTTCTATCGTCTTGTTTTGTTTGGGATTTAAAAAATGTGCCTAGAAGTGGAATTTTTGAAAAAAAAGGCACAAAATTATCATTATCATTTTTAGTATTAACATAAACACCACCTAAGACTGCTACTTGACCAGTTTCCAACAATACTATCGATGTCAATGATTCTTCATCAGTTGCAACATCACTTCCACTAGCATCTCCAGGTTTATCATTGTTAAGTGTCAATTCTAGTTTTACTTTACTATCTCCAATTACATCAGGAGTAACCTCAATAGTTAAATTTTGCGGTACCTCGACGGTGCTAGCAGCCGCATCTCCAGCTGCTGGTATTACCTTAAGTAAAGTTTTTCCTTGAGTTAAAGTTGCTGTTTCTCCGTCCATTGCAAAAAGTTTTGGATTAGAGATAGTTTCACTTAGTTTGTCATTAATTGACATATTAATAACAGCTTTCAATCTTGTTATTCCAATATTACCAATTAAAACTGCGCCACCTGCTAGAGTTTCATCTGGAAATCCAGTACTTAATTCCGGACCAGTTTCTGTAGTAGTATCTATGTTAAAGGCAAAACCATCTTGACCAGGATTTGTTGATACTCCTGTATATACAATGCCATCTCTACCATTTTCAAGTTGGCTAGCATTTACAGCCTCTAATCTATTATTGAAGTTTTCTTGGAAGGTATCAGAAGCATTTATAATATATGCCTCAATTAAAACTTGTTTCTTTTCAATATCAATTTGATCTAACAACGACTCTACTTGATTTAATTCCTCTGGGGTTCCTTTTACCAAAAGCTGATTATTTGAAGGGTCATCAACAAACTCTATTTCATTTTCATCGCCCAATATCGATTGAATAGGTTCTATTATATCTGCGGAAGTTTGATGAAAAACTTTAAAAATTTCAGTCACTAATAATCTTTCTGCTTCACCATCTGTATCAGTATCAAGGCTTCCTCCACTTTCCAATGTTAGTACATTTTTATTTACCTCTAAAGTTCTTTCAATTTTATTTTTTTCTAATTCTACAAATACCTCTTGAGAATGTACTCTTAACAAACCTGAGTCTCTATCCTCTGTCATTATTAAATTATTTATATCTAACAATGCATATACTGCTGATCCCCATTTGATATTTTCAAAATCTATAGTTATATTTCCGCTTACCTCATTTCCAATAATTATGTTTCTTTGAGCTAGTCCAGCAAATAATTTTAAAGCTGATTTGATATCCATGTTATTTAATTTTAAAGATACTTCATTCGTATCCAATTTTTTTACAAATGAGTTATGATCAACTATTTTTAAAGAAGAGGGTTTTTTTGCGTCGTCAGTTTTATTTAATGATATTCTTCGTTTTAAAGGTTTTTTTTCAATTTTTTGAATATCTTCTACATCTTTGGCGAATTCATCTGTCGTATCTCTAAAATTTTCTGCAGATGCTTTAACATTAAAAATTTCAATATCTTGAACAGCACCTCCATCTTTTTGTTCATTAGCCATATCTGGTCTTCCACTTCTACAGCTCGTAAGAATTATGAAAACAGAAAATAAAATTATTAATTTTTTAAACATTAGTTAAACAAATCCTCTACATTTGTTACAGTTTCAGTACCTTCATCATTATTTTCCTCATCAACACTCTCGGTTCCACTATCAACTTCTTCACTATTTATATCAGTATTAACCAATTCCTCAGTAGCAGTTTGTGGTAGAGATGCAATTGCCAAACCTACTATTGGAGTATTTATTAAAAACTCATATTCAATATTATCTTCTAAAACAATCATTCTATTTTTTTCAATTGAAACTATTACACCGTCTCTATTTCCTATTCTATCTCCCTCTCTAACCATAAATTCGCTGCTGTTTATTTCTATGATTGCAAGATTTTTTCTATCTATTTTAAAGTCACTAATACTTTTCTTATCTAAATTTTCATAAGAAATATTTTTATTAGTATAGATTGGGATTTTTACTAATTGATTTTCATTTAAAATAACTGTGTTTTTTTCAAAAGCATTAAATTCAATTAACTCAGGTATTTCTCTTTCATACTTTTCAGCGATATCAGCAATTGTTTCATTTGCATTAGTTACATGAATAAAGAACGGTAATAATAATTTATCACCTATTAATAAAATATTTTCGTCTTCTAAATTATTGTAAGAAGCAAGTTGTGTTGGATTTAAATTATATCTTTCTG
Organism: Candidatus Pelagibacter sp. HIMB1506; assembly: GCF_052047935.1. Taxonomy (NCBI): domain Bacteria; kingdom Pseudomonadati; phylum Pseudomonadota; class Alphaproteobacteria; order Candidatus Pelagibacterales; family Candidatus Pelagibacteraceae; genus Candidatus Pelagibacter; species Candidatus Pelagibacter sp. HIMB1506. The sequence continues at coordinate 1,013,923 of NZ_JBNAIS010000001.1, forward strand.
CAATAATATTTAAATTTTGACCTTCTTTTACTATGTGAAATCTATTTGGGATTACTAACTTATCACCAATAACTAGTTTCCTAGATCCAGGGTATATCGCATTTGCAATCTCTATTTCTCTTAAAGAAAAACCATATCTAAAAGCAATTTTTTCAATTGTATCGTTTTCAGATATGATGTGAGTAGTCGGTGTTTTTGCTATATCAATTTTTCTAACTTTGGCTCTTTGAAACTGAATGTCAGACTCCTTACTCAGCGCTACACCTTTCAGTAAATATTCTCTTAAAGCATATGCAACAATTGGATCAATATTTAAAACTGTAACTAGTTCAGTGCTTTCAGGTTCAGCTTCAGCAACTATAGTTTCTTCATCATTGTTATTAAATAGTTCCTCTGCCATTTCGAGTTCTTTAGCAATATCCTCCTCAATTAATAAATCAGACTCAGGCTCTACAGTCTCTTCAACAACAATCTCAACTACTTCCGGCTCTTTAATAATACCAATTTCATTTGTAAATGGGTCACCATAAGAATTGCTGTGAAAAAATATTACTACAAATGTTAGTAAATATCGAAGTAACATTATTTTTTACCTGCCTTCAATAGTTTTAGAACTACAGTTTCATCATCAAAAATCTCATTCTCTAGAGGTTTCAAAGACAATCTTGAATTAAATTTTTTAGTTATTTTTTCTTTTGGTAAATCTTCCTCCTTAGGTGCAGGTTGACCTTCGATTTTATAAAGATCTAACCTATCTTCTTTAGAAAACTCTACCAATGCTTCAATTTTACTATCACTTACTACTTCATTTTCTGAAAAGTTGTTCATCATTTTTACAACTGCTTGGTCATTCATTGCAACTCCAGAAAATAAGATATTGTTTTTTTCCTCTATCCCAAAACTTGTTAATCTTACATCTTTTGGAACTATTTGATTTAGACTAGCATAAAGATTTGCTGTTGTTTTCAAATTTGATCCAAATGAAGCAGCTGTATTTTTATCTGCTTTTATTTTTTTAATTTTAGCATTGTACCCATTCAAAAGATTTTTTTTACTTTCAACATCTTCTTGTAGTGTCTTGGCTGCATTTAATTTTGAGGAATTATTCATAATCTTCAACATTTTAAATGGCAGCACATGTCCTATAAAGCCTAAAATAAATATCATTGATATCAATAAACAAAAATTTCCTAATGATTTTGATCTCCTGTTAATTTTCACTTGATTAAAATTAGACAATAAATTTACTGAAATTATTTCATTAGTATCTAGATCAAATGAATTTAATTTTCTTGATGCAATTCCTATAGCCTCTGATGCAAGAGATTTATTACTCAGTGAGTCGATATATTTTTTTGCATCATCAGAAATTTCAGCTGAATCCTCGGGATTGTAAATTTTAACTACAACATCTCCTAGTTGCCTCTCAATTCCTTTTGAAACATTTTTAATTTTAGATTTATCTGAAATTACTGTAACAATATTAATTGGATCAAATTCATACTTTGTTTCATACTCAACTAAATATTGTTTTATTTGTGAACCCAATCTTTCAAAGATTTCATCCCAAAATTCTGTTTCAATACTCTCAACTTCTTCCACAGTATCAAGTAACACTTGATCTGCTTCAATAATATTTAATTCTGAATATTGAAATCCTTTATTAGAACAAATCGTGATACTTTTCTCCTCTTTAGTATAATTTAAAACCACATTTGGAGTTTCGAAACCTTCTTTCCCAAGAAGAATTCCTTGAGCATTGATATGTGCAAATGGTGCAAGATCAATAACAACAGGATTGTAGCCTGCAAGTCTAAAAATATTCGAATAAGTTTCTACAAACTTTATTTCCATGGCAACTAAAACTACATCCATTACACCAAGCTCTTCATTTGTACTCATTACAGAATAACTTGTTTCAAATTCATCTAAATTTTCAGGTGTTTCATCAAACTGATCCCAAAATCCACCTAAAGCAGTTGCTTCCCTTAAACTTTCTTCATCCATAATTGGAATTTGTAAATTGTAAATTTGTGCCTTAGATGTGTCCAAAGAAACGGCAATATCTTTTGTTTTAGTTTTAATCGAATCTAAAGCGTTTTTAACTTGATCACTTAAATATGTTGTTGCGGATAAAAAATCTTGGTCTTCTCCAATTCCTGCTATTTGCTGATTAGAGAAATTATCAATTTTGCAAACACCTTTTTTGTATGAAATTTCTGCAGCTTGAATAAATTTATCTCTAAAGACAACACCTATTACTTTTTCTTTTTTTGAGTGATTTTTTCCTATTAATTTAATGATAGGAGCAAAAGCTTTTGCAATAGGAGGACCAATTTTATCAATCATAATTTTTATAAAAACCGAATAAAATCACAATAATAAATACCGAATCGGTACACAAGCATTAGTTGTGTTACTTTATATATATATAAACATTAAAAAAAACTTGAAAAGCTACAACTTTTAGAGCATCAAAACATTTATGAGTCTTCACGATAAATTAAAATCATACCCAAAAGAATATGATTTGTCAGATATTCACATCAGATCGAATCAACCATTTGCAATCAGAGAGAACGGTGAAATTAAAGTTTTTAGTGAAGATATTATTTCAAGACAAGATATAGAAACTTTTTGGAAACAATCTTTAGATAAAGCTCAATATGATTATTTAATAAGCAATGGTGATTTAGATTTTGCTGTTGTTGTTGATGGACAGAGATTTAGAGCAAACGGTTATTATTCTTCTTATGGACCAAGTATGGTTCTTAGAAAAATTATAAGTGAAATTCCTAATATTGAAAAACTAGGTTTGCCACCTGCAGCACATGAAGCAATCACTCATAAAACAGGATTGGTGCTTGTTACAGGACAAACTGGATCTGGTAAGTCTACATCACTTGCTGCAATGATAGATCAGATTAATTCTCATAGAGCAGAAAATATAATTACAATTGAAGATCCAATAGAATTTGTTCATCCTGCTAAAAAAAGTATTATTTCTCAAAGGGAAGTTGGAAAAGATACTGGAAGTTTTGCAAAGGCATTAAAGTCTGCATTAAGACAAGATCCTGATGTAATTTTAGTTGGTGAAATGAGAGATCTTGAAACTATTTCATTAGCATTGACTGCAGCAGAAACAGGTCACTTAGTTTTTGGAACTTTACATGCAAGTAGTGCCTCATCAACAATTACAAGAATTTTAGACGTCTTTCCTCCAGCTCAAAAAGAGCAAGCACAGACAATGTTAGCTGGATCAATTAGATTAGTAATGTCTCAACAGTTATTAAAAAAGAAAGGTGGAGGAAGAATTGGATGTCATGAAGTAATGACGGGAACACCTGCTATAAGAAATTTAATTAGAGAAGGCAAAACAGAACAAATTCAATCTACTCTTCAAACATCTGCTAAAGATGGAATGTTTACAATGGAAAAATGTCTTGAGGGTTTAAAACTCAAAAAATTAGTTGAGTAGATTAATTTGAACTTTCGGTAAATCTTTGTTGGGGAACTATTGCAGAAAAAGTTCCAGTACCAGTACAATTACTTTCAGTTTGTTCGCCAAGGCCTCTGTTAACACTTGAAGGATTTGGATTATTTGCTCCTTCACATTTTAAATTGAAATCCACATTACCTTTTAGCTCAACCTCAACCTCTAAAAACTTGATATTGTTAGCTGTGGATTTTGTAATGATATTATTATAAAGATAATTAGCTGCTAAAAATGCAAAAAAAGCTAGAAAGAATATTTTAATGTTATTTAAATTTTTTTTAAAATTTACCATCGTTATTATTGTTATAGCTTTTATTCCTAAAAATTCTAATGCAAATATTTATCAATTAAGTTGTAAAAATAAAAAAAATACAACAGTTTGGGTTTATTCAAAAAAGAGAAAACAAATTATTTTAACCAAAATTAATAATTCAAAAACAAAAGTAAATTTCAAGATGGGTAAACAAACCCCATCATCTTTCTCCTCTGTTGGATCTATTGGAGGACTTCAGACAAATTTAACTTACAGCCAAAATTCTAATGAATTAGCGTTGTTACAAAAATCATTAAGAGGGTCTAACCAATTTTATAAATGTGCAAAGCCAAAACTAGTTAAAGAGGAATAGTTAAAAAATTAAAGTTAAAGTTGTGCCGGGACCAACCTCATTGTGTTTGTACTCACAAAATTTAGAAGTTTTCTTTATGAAGTATACTCCTAAACCTCCAGGTCTGACTTTATCTAAATCTCTTGGTTTAATCGTATCTAATGGTACTTGTTCACCGTAGTCAGTAATTATTACTTTAAGCTCATCGTCATTTATAATTTCTAAATTTAAATCAATTTTTTGATCTTTTTTCATTTTATATGAATAACGAATTACATTTTGTAAAGCTTCATCAATTGCTAGAGTTACACTTGCTATTTCAATATTTGGTAGATTTAATTTGCAATATTCCTCTATTTTAAATCTTGTATCTTTTAACTCTGAAGGATTTGAATGCATTTTTATGTTCATAAATAAATTTCAATAGTATTACCCAATATGGGTATATTAAATTAAAAAAAATAGTTTATAAGAGAATTATGAAAAAAATCTTATTAGTTTTATTTACATCATTATTATTTTTTCAAAACATAGTCAAAGCAGAAGTTGCTATGATTGGAGTTGTAGATGGAATGGTATGTATGGCATGCCAAGCAAAAGTTGAAAAAGAACTTAAAGCTGCAACAGGTGAAGGTAATGTTGAAGTTTCATGGCCAGAGGGAGTTGCGTTTATAAACTTTGAAAATACTCCAAATTTTTCTGAAGAGGACTTTAAAAAGGTAATTGAGAATGCTGGTTTTGCAGTTGGTAAAGTTGCTACCTTAAATGAAAAAATTATTGATCCAAAATCTGGATTAGTTTCATTAAATAAATTTTAATTTTTTACTTTCCAATCAGTTTCGAAAGTCACATAGTTTACTTGTAAACATCGTCTTTCTTTAAGAATGCTCTTTTTTTCCATGCCATGCCAAGTATTTGGTCCGCTGGTAAAAAGATAACCGTAGTTGTTTCTGTAAGGCAATGTTTTAACTTTCTCTAATTTTTCATTATAAAAATCAGTTCCCAAATCTTCAGACTCATTAGTTTTATTTACAAAAATTAATCCTGACATTAATTTTTCTTTAATATCACAGTGTGGTTTGAGCCAAAAACCCTCTCTATCACAAATCACTTCAACTCTAACAAATGAATTAGATAAATCTTTATTGATCATTTTAGATATTGTCTCAAATGTTTCTTTTGACTGAAGTTCATTTATAAATTTTACAAGATTTGGAAATTGAGAACTATTTTCTTTTGTTACAAAACATCTAAATTTTATTGCTTTACCACCAGAGGAAATACCCTCTCTAAATTCTGCTGCTCCTCCATCAATTGCTCTTGTCCCGTCATAATTCAAATTATGATCACTTAAATCTGGAATATCTGCTTTAATAATCTCTTCAATTGCTCCTTCAGATAAAGCATTGCTATATTCCCAATGATCAAATGGTGTATAATATTTTTTTGAATTATTTTTTATAGAATTTAAAAATGACATTAAGATTGAATTTTTTCTTTAATAATTTTTGCTACTCTATTCGTTTCATCTAGTTTTTCATAGTTCCAATTTTCAATTTCCTCACCTAAGTTTCTAGTGATATTTAGTTCTCTAAATAAATTTCTAAATCTTTGGAATCTTTTGTCATTCTTTTTTGGTAAAATATTAGCCACATATATTGGTTTACCTGTTAACGCAGCTTCGGAGATCATTGAACTCGAGTCACATGTAACAACTATATTTTCAGATAAAGCTAAAGCAGATAGATAGGCTTTTTTATCTACATTCATAATCACTGTATGTTTTTCTCCAAAAAACTCTTTTGCATAATGAATAGTATTTATTGGGGTTCTCATTGATGGGATTACTACTAATTGGAAATCATGTTTCTTCATTAATTTATAAAACATTGAGAAAATGTGTTTCATATTTTTAGTTGAATAATCATAATATTTTGTTGGTCCTCCCATAATTAAGCACCAAATTTTTCTTTCGTCCTTTTTGATAAAAGAATTTAAATAATCTTTATTTTCCACAATTTCTTTCTCTGAAAGATAATGAATAGCTCCCTTTGTGCTAATAATATTATCGCCATTAATTCCATCATGTTCTGGAGCAACAATAAAATCGAAATGATTAAAATCTATTTTTGGATCTTGGATATGAATATTAAATATTTTTTTTTTAGAAATACTTTTTAAGTGAATAGATGGAATTACGCTCTTTCTTCCACATGAGATTATTATATCAAAATCATTATCTTCAACTTTTTTATAAACGTTTTGAGAAATTGGGGTAAATTTAGGTGGAACAAGTTTCCAAATACTTTTTAGTTCAACTTTGTGGTGTGTAAAATCAATATCAAGTGCTTTTGCTAGTCCCTCGACTTGACTAATCATTCCATGCATTCCTTGAGTTAATAATAAACCTTTTAATTTAGACATTTATCACTATATAGCTTTCATATGAGTCAAAATCCAACTAAACACACAAAAGTGTTAATAATTGGATCTGGTCCTGCCGGATACACAGCAGCTGTTTATGCTGCACGAGCAATGTTAAATCCTATCCTTGTTCACGGCGCTCAGCCAGGTGGACAATTAACAACAACAACTGATGTAGAAAATTTTCCAGGATTTGCAGAAGTAATTCAAGGACCGTGGTTAATGGATCAAATGAGAGATCAAGCAAAAGCTGTTGGAACAGAAATGATAGAAGACCATATCGGATCAGTGAATTTAAAATCTACACCTTTTGAAGCTGTCGGTGATAGTGGTCAAAAATATACTGCAGATAGCATAATTATTTCAACTGGTGCGCAAGCAAGATGGTTAAACATTAAATCTGAACAAGAATTTAGAGGATTTGGAGTTTCAGCATGTGCTACATGTGATGGTTTCTTTTTTAAAGATAAAGAAGTTGCTGTAGTTGGAGGTGGTAATGCTGCAGTAGAAGAGGCAATGTTTCTTACAAAATTTGCATCAAAAGTAAAATTAATTCATAGAAGAGATAGTTTGAGAGCTGAAAAGATGCTGCAAAAAAAATTGATGGAAAATAAAAAAATTGAAATTGTTTGGGACTCTGTTGTTGAGGATGTTTTAGGTGATAGTGAACCAAAAAATGTTAAAGGGATAAAAATTAAAAATTTGAAAACTGAAAAAACAGAGGAAGTTAAATTAGATGGTTTATTTATTGCAATTGGTCATGATCCTGCAACACAACTTTTCAAAGACCAATTAGAAATGGATAAAGAAGGTTATTTAATTACAAAACCAGATTCTACAGAAACGAATATTCCTGGAGTTTATGCTGCAGGAGATGTTAAAGATAAAACCTTCCGACAAGCAGTTACAGCCGCAGGGATGGGTTGTATGGCTGCTCTAGAAGCAGAAAAATTCCTAGCCCATTAATTTTAAGTTATAATTAATAGTATTTGCTAGATAATGAATAATCGTTAAGATTAAGCTTAGTATAAAAATTTTGTATACCCTCATCTTTTAATTTCAGGTATAAAATTAATTTAAATGAACAGAAGAAAATTTATAAAAACTGTAAGTCAAATTATGATTGCTTGGGGGTTAAGCCCAAAGCTCGCATTTGCCTCTGAAACTAATAAAATATTATCAGGAAAATTTTTTATAGATGGTAAGGAGGCAGAATTAAATTTTCAAGATTTAAATAATTCTACAATTGAAACTAAAGATGAAAAATCAATAATTAAATTTAAAGATGATTTTTATTTAATAAGACCAGAAACTAAACTTCAATTTGTCTCAAAAAACTTACTAAAAGTTATTAAAGGTTCTGTTCATGCAGTTTTTGGCAAAAGACAAGAAGAATTAAATGTTGAAATTCCTCACGGCACAATTGGAATAAGAGGAACCTCTATTTTTATTGATATTGAGCCTGAACAGAACAGAAGTTATTTTTGTAATTGTTATGGAGAAACAGTTCTCTATGATAAAAAAGGAAATTTATTAGAAACTGTGATTTCATATGGGCACGAATCTGGTGCACTTACAGAAGATGGAAAATTTAAACGGTATGGAATTAATTATTTAAAAAATATTTATGCTTTAAGACACCCAAAAATATTTGACGAAGAAATGGAAAAAGTTGGGTGCATCGTAGAAAACAGTCATTGTAAATTAAAATAAATTTATTTTACTAAATCTGAAATTTGATCTGACTCAAAGATTCTTTGATCGATATTATCATTTGCAATCTTAATCATTGCTTTTGCAATTGTTTCTGAATGAATTGATCTCATTTTTCTCAGTGGTCCAATAAATAAAGGATTAAGTAGTTTAAAAATAATTATTCCTATTTTCTCTCCCAATCTAAATTCTTTTCTATTACCCAAAATAAATGAGGGTCTCATAATTCCTATTTTAGAAAAGCCTAAACTTAAGATCTCTTCTTCTACCAGGCCCTTATATTTTAAATAATCTCCTGAACTTTTAGAATTTGCGTATCCTGATGATACAAATAAATATGAATTAACATTATTAGATTTTGCAATTTGAGCCACTTGTTTTGGAATATCTAATTCAATTCTTTGATATTCATTTTTATCAGGAGAATTTTTTTTTGTTGTCCCAATACAAAAATAACATTCATCTCCCACAATCTGTTCTTTGTATTTTTCTAAATTATTAAAATCAGTTTTAATTACTTCAATTTTTGAATTATCTATTTGAATTGGAGAACGAACAAAAATTTTAATTTTAGAGTAATTATCATTCTGAGTAAGTTGATTTAAAACATGACCTCCAACTAATCCAGTTGAGCCAAATAGTAGTGCTATTTTCACTTCTTAAGAAAGGCTTTCACAGAAAGATTTTATTCTATCCATTGCTTTTTTCAAATTTTGCATTGAAGTAGCATAAGAAATTCTAAAGTATCCATCTAAACCAAATGCAGATCCTTGAACAACTGCAACATTAGATTGCTCAAGTAGTTTTTGAACAAACTCGGTATCAGTTTTCAATTTAGTTTTTTTATTTAACAATCCCTTACAACTTGGAAATACATAAAATGCCCCATTAGGTGTTAAACAATTTATACCATTAATGCTGTTTAAACTTTTTACAACAAAATCTCTTCTTTCTTTGAAAGCTTTTGATCTTTTTTTTATAAAACCTTGATTTCCATTTAAAGCTTCAACTGCAGCAGCTTGACTGATAGATGTTGGGTTTGATGTTGATTGAGATTGAATTTTACCAATTGCTTTAATGATATCTTTTGGTCCTGCAGCATACCCTATTCTCCAACCTGTCATTGCATAAGATTTACTAACGCCATTCATAGTCAAAGTTCTATCTTTCAATTTAGAATTTTGAGCAATTGTATAAAAATTAAAATTATCATATGCTATATGTTCATAGATATCGTCACTCAAAATATGAACTTTTTTATTTTTCATTAAAACTTTAGCTAAATCTTCAATTTCTTTTTTTGAATAACCTGCTCCAGTTGGATTGGAAGGTGAATTTAAAATTACCCATTTTGTTTTTTTAGTAATAGCTTTTTTTAATTTACTTGCAGTAAGTTTAAATCCTTCTTCTTCTGTGCACTTAACTATCTTTGGTTTTCCACCAGCTAGTAAAACCATATCAGGATAAGAAACCCAGAAAGGTGCAGGAATAATTACCTCATCACCTTTATTTAAAGTTGCCATGAAAGCATTGTAAAGAACTTGTTTTCCACCAGCACCAACAGTGATTTGATCTGTAGTGTAATTAATTTTGTTCTCTCTTTTAAACTTATCTACGATTGCTTTTTTTAAAGCAGGTGTTCCATCTACTGCTGTATATTTTGTGTCTCCACTTTTGATAGCTTTAATTGCTGCATTTTTAATATTATCTGGTGTATCAAAATCTGGTTCTCCAGCTCCAAGTCCAATTACATCTTTTCCTGCAGCTCTAAGTTCTCTTGCTTTTTGAGTAACTGCAATAGTTGGTGATGGTTTAATTCGTTTTAAACTGTCTGATATTATGCTCATTGAAATATAAATAAATTCTAATACGCTGTTTAATATATGGAAAATACTTATCAAGATTTAATTACAGATATTCAGAGTAAAAATCCTAAAATTGGTGGAAAACTCGAAGGTGGAAAAAAATTCAAAATTAAATCTGATTTTAAACCTGCAGGTGATCAACCAGAAGCTATTAAGAAATTAGTAAATGGTGCAAATAAAGATCAATTTAATCAAGTATTACTTGGAGTTACAGGATCTGGAAAAACTTTTACAATGGCAAAAGTAATCGAGGCTACTAATAGACCAGCATTGATACTTGCTCCAAACAAAACCCTTGCAGCACAACTCTATGGAGAAATGAAAACATTTTTTCCAGATAATGCAGTTGAGTACTTTGTCTCTTATTATGACTATTATACACCGGAGGCTTATGTTCCAAGATCTGACACTTATATAGAAAAAGAGGCATCGATTAATGAACAAATTGACCGAATGAGACACTCTGCAACCAGATCTCTTTTGGAAAGAGATGATGTTTTAATTGTAGCAAGTGTTTCATGTATTTATGGATTAGGTTCTGTTGAGGCGTACAGTAAAATGACACTAACTCTTCAAAAAAATTATGATTACAACAGAGAAGAAATAATTAAATCTTTAGTTGCTTTACAATACAAAAGAAATGATCAAAATTTTTATAGAGGAACATTTAGAGCAAGAGGAGAATATTTAGAAATATTTCCCTCCCATCTAGAGGACAGAGCTTGGAGGCTTTGTCTATTTGGAGATAAATTAGAACAGATAGAAGAGTTTGATCCTTTAACTGGGGATAAAGTTAGAGAACTAAGTTTAGTAAAAGTCTATGCGAATAGTCATTACATAACTCCTAAACCTACAATCGAACAGGCAGTTATTAATATTAAAAAAGAATTAGAAATAACTTTAAAAAAACATAGAGCAGAAAATAAATTATTAGAGGCTCAAAGATTAGAGGAAAGAACTAAGTTTGATTTAGAAATGATTGAAGCAACTGGTTCTTGTGCTGGAATTGAAAACTATTCAAGATTTTTATCTGGAAGAAAACCAGGAGAACCTCCTCCTACTCTATTTGAATATTTTCCAGATAATACATTAATATTTGTTGACGAATGTCATGTAACTGTTCCACAACTTAATGGAATGTACAAAGGAGATAGATCAAGAAAAAGTACTCTTGCGGAATATGGTTTTAGACTGCCATCATGCATGGATAATAGACCATTAAAGTTTGAAGAGTGGGATTTAATGAGAACTCAAACTGTATTTGTATCTGCAACACCAGGACCGTGGGAACTAGAGCAAACAAAAGGAAAATTTATTGATCAAGTTATCAGACCAACTGGACTAATTGATCCTGTAGTTGAAATTAGACCTGCAAAAAATCAGGTAGATGATTTGATGCACGAATGCAAAAGGGTGATTGAAAACAATCATCGAGTTTTAGTCACAACTCTTACCAAGAAAATGGCAGAAGATTTAACTGAATATCTTCATGAAAATGGAATTAAAGTTAGGTACCTTCACTCAGATATAGATACTTTAGAGAGAATTGAAATAATGAGAGACTTGAGGATGGGTGTATTCGATGTTTTAGTTGGTATCAATTTACTAAGAGAGGGTCTTGATATTCCTGAATGTGCTCTAGTTGGAATTTTAGATGCGGACAAAGAAGGTTTTCTAAGATCAGAAACTTCGCTTATTCAAACAATAGGAAGAGCAGCAAGAAATGTAGATGGAAAAGTTATTTTGTATGCTGATAAAGAAACCAAAAGTATAAAAAAGGCAGTTGCTGAAACAGATAGAAGAAGAAATATTCAAATAGCTTATAATAAAAAACATAAGATTAGCGCAACATCAGTTAAAAAAGAAATTAGCGATATTTTAGAGAGTGTTTATGAAAAAGATTATGTAAAAATAAGCGAGGGTTCTAATGTTGGTGGAAACTTAAAGAAACATCTTAAAGCACTAGATAAAAAGATGAAAGAAGCTGCATCTAATCTTGAATTTGAAGAAGCCGCTAAAATTAGAGACGAAATAAGAAAGTTGGAAAGTAGCGAATTAGAAATTACATTAAATCCAAAAATAAGGCAGTATGATGTAAAAAATAAACTTTATCCAAAAGGTCGATCAACAATGGGAATGCCTGGAACAAAAGTTACAAAAAAAAGAGATAAAAAATGGAAGCACGGAAAATAATTATTACTGGTGGAGCAACAAGAATTGGTGCTGCAATAGCAAAAAAATTATCTGGTCCTAATAAAGAAATTTTGATTCATTTTAATAAATCAAAATCAAAAGCTGAAAAGTTAAAAATAGAACTATCAAATAATGGTACTAAAGTTTACTTAGTTAAAGGAGATTTAAGCAAAGAAAATGATGTAAATAAAATTGTAAAATATGCAAAATCAAAACTTAAGTATTTTGATTGTCTAATTAATAATGCCTCTTTGTTTGAAAATGATAAATTAGAAAACTTTACAACAGATAGTTGGGGGCAACATTTAAGAACAAATTTAAGAACACCTGCACTGTTATCAAAAGAATTTGCAAAAAATGTTAAAGGAACAAATAACAATATAATTAATATAATTGATCAAAGAGTTTTCAAACTAACTCCATATTTTTTTTCGTACACAATTAGTAAAACTGGACTTTATACTTTGACTAAAACTAGTGCTATGAGTTTAGCTCCAAAAATTAGAGTAAACGGTATAGCACCTGGCCCAACTATTAAAAATCAAAGACAATCTGAAAAACATTTTAGAAAACAATATTTAGCAACCCCACTAAAAAAACAAGTTGATGTTGAACAAATATGTAATGCAGTTGACTTTTTTATAAAAAATATATCTATTACAGGACAAGTTTTAGCTATAGATAGTGGGCAGAACTTAAACTGGCAAACACCAGATATTATGGGCAAAGAATGAAAAGAAGTAATTTTAAGATTGTAAGAATAAATAAAAACAAAAGTCTTTTTAATTACGAAAAGAAAATTCTAATTAATGAACTAATTTTAAATTTAAAACTTGGCTATTATGACTTTGAAAAGAAAAAGCCTCAAAAAGTTAAATTTAGCCTAGAAATTGATTACGAGGATAAAAAGCCATCAAGTGATAAAGATATAAAATCAATTGTTAATTATGGAACAATTGTAAAATTGATCACAAAACTTGTTAAAAAAAAACACTACAACTTTCTTGAAACATTAGCTGAGGCTGTATTTGATGAATTATTCAAAGATCAAAGGATTGCTAAAATAATGTTGAAAATTGAGAAATTAGAAATTCTTAAGCAATGTTCATCTGTTGGTATTCAAATTACCAAAAAAAGAAGTCATGATAAGCTCTGAAATAGGAAAAGAGGTAATTAAAAAAGAGCTTTCGCTAGTCCCTAAACTTCCTGGTGTCTACAGGATGCTAAATGAAAAAAATGAAATCCTTTATGTAGGAAAAGCAAAAAATCTTCCTAATAGACTTAAAAGTTATGTATCTGAAAAAAACCATATAATTAGAACTGAGAGAATGTTGTCTCAAACTAGAAAATTAGAGATAACAACTACTTCGAATGAAAGTGAAGCTCTACTTCTAGAAGCAAACTTAATTAAAAAATTTAAGCCAAAATTCAATATTTTATTAAGAGATGATAAATCATTTCCATTTATCTTTATTGGTAACAAGGATAAATGGCCACAAATTAAAAGACATAGAGGAAAAAAAACAAAAGAAGGATTTTATTTTGGCCCTTTTGCATCAGCAGGTTCAGCTAACTGGACTATAAAGATGATCCAAAAAATTTTTCATCTAAGAGTTTGTGATGATACTGTTTTTAAAAATAGAGAAAGACCTTGTATCCTTTATCAAATTAAAAGATGTTCTGGTCCATGTGTTGGTTATGTTGAAAAAAATGATTATCAACAAACAGTTGATGATGCTATTGAATTTGTATCAGGTAAATCAAGAAAAATTCAAAAAAATCTTTCAAGCCAAATGGAAAGGGCAAGTGAAGAATTAGATTTTGAAAAAGCAGTAATTTTAAGAGATAGAATTAAAGCTTTAAATATTATTCAATCTTCTCAAAGAATTAATGAGGCAAACTTAGTAGAGGCAGATGTTATTGCTGGATACAAAGAGTCTGGCAAAACTTGTATTCAAGTATTTTTTTATCGTTCAAAGCAAAATTGGGGTAACCAAGCTTTTTTCCCAAAACATGACCCAGATGAAAAATTAGGAGATATTTTAAATTCATTTGTTTCACAATTTTATGAAAATAAAAGTGTGCCTTCTGCAATAATTTTATCTGAGGAAATAAAAGAAAAAGTTTTAATTGAAAAAACTTTAACTCAAAAAGAGGGAAAACAAATTAACATTAGTGTTGCTAAAAAAGGTTCAAAACTAAAAGTAATTAATCAAGCAATAAAAAACGCAAAAGACAGTTTGAATAGAAAACTTTATGAAAGTCAGAATAATCGAGAACTTTTTGATGAAGTTGCAAAAAAATTCAATCTTGAAACAAATATAAATTTAATTGAGGTTTATGATAACAGCCATATCCAAGGAACAAATAGTGTTGGAGCTTTAATTGCTTATGGCGATGAGGGATTTATTAAAAAAAGATATCGAAAGTTCAATATCAAGCACAAAAAAAATGAGCAAGATGACTATGGGATGATGAGAGAAGTATTAAACAGAAGATTTAAACGTGCCGTTCAAGAAAAAGATAATTATCTCACTTTTCCTGATTTAGTATTAGTAGATGGAGGAAAAGGACAATATTCAGTAGCTAGAGAAAGTTTAAATGAATTGGGGCTTCACGACATTCCAATTATCGCAATAGCAAAGGGTAAATTTCGTAATAGTGGAAATGAAACATTTTTTCACAATGGCAAAGAATATAAATTCTCAAAAAATGACCCTACTCTATTCTTTCTTCAAAGGATAAGAGATGAATCACACAGATTTGCAATCAGTGCCCACAGAGCAAAGAGAAAAAAAGGAATTAGCAAATCTTTACTGGACCAAATTGAGGGTATAGGAGCAATTAGAAAAAGAGCACTGTTAAACCATTTTGGGTCAGCAAGATCTGTTGAGTCAGCTAGTTTGGATGAAATTAAATCTGTTGAAGGTGTTGAAGAAAAAGTAGCAAAAAAGATATATAACTTCTTTCACGAATAATTATGTTAAAAAAAATTCCAAACATTCTGACAATAGGGAGAATAATAATTGTACCCTTCTTTGTTTTAGCATTTTATCTTCCAGGTTTTTATGGTGATTTAACTGCTTTAATTTTATTTATAATTGCTTCATTTACAGATTTTTTAGATGGCATGTTAGCTAGAATGTTAGGACAAGAGTCTAAATTGGGAGAACTATTAGATCCAATTGCAGATAAAATTATAGTCGCTACAGCTCTAATTTTACTGGTGATGGATGGAACAATCAGAAATTATGAGGTTATTGCAGCTATAATAATTTTAACTAGAGAAATTTTAATTTCTGGATTACGGGAATTTTTAGCAAAAGGTCAGATTAAACTTCCAGTTTCAAATCTTGCTAAACTCAAAACAGTGTTACAAATGGTTGCTATTGGTCTTCTACTTTCAGGAGATACTGGAAACAAAATAATCAACTTTGAAAATTATAATGCTCAAACTATTGGGATTATTTTTTTATGGTTATCAGCTGCGCTTACTTTATTTACAGGTTATGATTATTTACGAAAGGGTATTGACCACGCAATATCAGAAGATAACAAAGATTAAGCTGCTTTTTTCTTTTTCACCAGCGCTTGATAGCTTTCATTAAGATCGATGATGGTATCACAAACTTTGAATTGATTTTCTGCAATACAAGATACAGGTGTAACTTCAGCAGCAGTTCCTGTTAAAAAGCATCCCACAAAGTTAGGAAGTTCTGTTGGACTAATTTTTCTTTCATGTACTTTTATATTTTTTGATTTTGCAATTCCAATTACAGTTCTTCTTGTAATTCCATCTAAGAACGAATCTGGAATTGGTGTGTGAATTTCTCCATTTTTATCTTTAAAAAATACATTGGCCCCTGTTGCTTCAGCAATATTTCCTTCGTGATCCAACATTAAAGAATCGGTGTAACCTTGTTTTTCAGCTTCATGTTTTGATAATGTGCAAATCATATACAAACCTGATGCTTTAGTATCCCAAGGTATAGTATTAGGAGCTGGTCTTCTCCAGTTTGAAATATTTAATTTAATGCCTTCAACTTTTAGTTTTGGATCAAAGTAAGATCCCCACTCCCAAGTTGCAATCGCAACATGAATTTTTGTTTGTTGTGCTGATATAGCCATCATTTCAGTGCCTCTCCAAGCTACTGGTCTTACATATCCGTTTTCTACATTCTGAGTTGCAATTATTTTATTTGAAGCAGTATTTATTTGCTCTTCAGTATAAGGAATTTCGAAACCCATTCTTCTAGCAGAATGAAAAAATCTTGAGGTATGCTCCTCTAATTTAAAAATAGAGCCATCATAAACTCTTTCACCTTCAAATACACAACTCGCATAATGCAAACCATGACTTAACACATGTAGTTTTACATCTCCCCAATCAACAAGTTCATCGTTGTACCAAATTTTTCCAGATCTTTTATCGTACGGTATCATTAGTGAAAATATTTTAAAATATCATTGAAAAATATCTTTGTATCTTTGATATGTCAATATAACTTACCCATTATGAAAGAACTTTTATATCTTAAAGACGATCAACTTAAGGGTTTAATTGAAAAATTATTTGTTAGTTACAGAGAGACATTTTCAGACTCTAAAAAAATTTTAGATAAATATTCAATTGGTGTAGCCCACCATAAGGTTATTCACCTAATTTCATCTTATGAAGGTATCTCTATTTCAGATCTTCTAAAAAAATTAAAAGTAACTAAGCAGAGCCTCAATAGAGTTTTAAAAGATTTAATAAAGTTAGATATCGTCATATTTAAGAAAAATGATCAGGATACAAGGGTTAAACATGTGTTTTTAAACGAAAAAGGAAAGAAAATATTTGAAGAAATTTTTAATTTACAAAAAAAAAGAATTTATTCTGCTCTTTTAAATTCAACTTCAGAAGAAGTTGTTAATTTTGACAATGTATTAAATAAAATAATTAATGGATAATTTTTTAGCTCATATTTTAGTAGTTGATGACGACGATGGTATTAGATCATTAGTAAAGAAATTTTTAAATGAAAATAATTATTTAGTAACTACAGCTGACAGTGCTGAAGATGCCTCAGAGAAAATAAAAATAATAAAGTTTGATTTAATTGTGCTCGATATAATGATGCCTGGAAAGAATGGAATAGAATTTATAGTAGAAAATAAAAAAAATCTAGATACTCCAATAATACTTCTTACTGCTAAAGGAGAAGCTAAGGAAAGAATAGAAGGTCTTGAAGTTGGTGCAGATGATTATTTGCCCAAACCATTTGAACCTAAAGAATTAATTCTAAGAATAAAAAACATTTTAGATAAGACACAAAAAACTGAGCAAAAAAGAATTATTGAATTTGAAAATGTCAAAATCGACTTAAATAAACTTTTAATTATTAGAGATCAAAAAGAATTTAAAATTAATAATACTGAAAAGACAATTTTAGAAAAAATGATTAATAGTCCTGGAAAAACATTTTCAAGAGAAGATATAGGAAAATTAATTAATCTAGATAAAGAAAGATCTATCGATGTTATTATTACTAGATTGAGAAAAAAAATTGAAATAGATCAAAAAAGTCCTAAGTTTTTGCAAACAATTAGAGGTGCAGGATATGTTCTCTGGATTGAGTAATTATTTAAAAAAAGTTTTACCAAAAAGATTATTTTATAGAGCACTTTTAATTGTTGCTGTCCCTGTAATTACTATCCAATTAATAATCACCATTGTTTTTTTTGATAGTTTATGGATTAAAACTAATAAAGGTATGACCAGAACTCTGGTAAATGAAATTAGTGCTTTTGTAGAAGCTTATCAAAATGAAGAAAATGATAAACAAGAAGTGACAAACCTATTTTCATTGTTTCTAGATTTAAATATTGAATTAGTTGTTGATGAAAAATTAAGTGATCAAAATAAAGAAAGATGGTTTAGTCCAATTGATCGAACTTTAAGAAGAGAATTGAAGTCTAAATTTTCTTCTGAGATCTATTGGTTTAATACTACAAACTATAAAGAACTAGTTGATTTAAGAATAAAATATGAAGATGGATATTTTAAATTTTTAGTTCCAAAAGATCGAGTCACTAGTACCTCTGCAAGAATATTTGCACTATGGATTACAGTTCCTGCAATTATAATGGTTATTATTTCACTAATATTTTTAAAAAACCAAACAAGACCAATTACAAATTTAGCTCGTGCTGCTGAAAGATTTGGAAAAGGGGAAGATATAGAAGAATTCAAACCTTCAGGAGCACTTGAGATACGTCAAGCAGGTCATGAATTTGACAAAATGAGAAAGAGAATTGAAAGACATCTTAATCAGAGAACTGAAATGTTATCAGGCATTAGTCATGATTTAAGAACTCCTTTAACAAGAATGAAGCTACAACTAGCTTTTCTTAAGGATAAAGATGCGGCTGACAAGTTAACAGATGATATTAACGAAATGGAAAAAATGCTTAATGAATACCTGCAATTTACAAGCTCGTCATATGTTGAAAAAGACGAAATGTTTAATCTTTCAGAACTAATAGAGAAAATTATAAATAAATATAATAATAAAAACATTTCTCATAATTTAATTCCTAGAATTTACATTAATGGCAGAAAGAACCTTATCAATAGATCTTTAAATAACTTGATTGATAACGGATTAAAATATGCAAACAAAGTTGAAATAAGCCTAACCAAAAAAAAAACAAACCTATTTATAATTATTGATGATGACGGTCCAGGGATACCTAAAAAAGAACATGAGAACGTATTTAAACCTTTTTATAAGATGGACAAAGGGAGAAATGATTCAAAATCTAGTGTTGGTCTAGGAATGTCAATTGCGTCTGATATTATCAAATCCCATGGTGGCAACATTATGCTGGAAAAATCAAAATTTAATGGGCTAAGAGTTAAGATCTTTTTGCCGGTCTAGTTTTCTTCTTTTTTTTTGTTTCTAATTTTGAAATTTTATTTTCTAAATTTTCTACTCTCTTTGAAAGAATCTCAAATTCATCCTTGCTAGTAAGTTTCATTTTAAAAACAAATTCATCTCTCTTTGACTTAAATATATTTAAGATTTCAGATGATAAATCTTTTGAAGTTATTAATCCCTGCTCTAGTAGTTCTGCAAATTTATCAATTATAAATTTAGAATTTTTCATATTTGAGATATACAATATAGATATAATTTAAAATGTTCATCAATAATTTTGACCCAGTTGCAATAGAAATATTTTCTTTAGAAATTAGATGGTATTCGCTAGCTTATATTGCGGGTATTTTATTTGGATGGTTAATAGCAAAAAAACTATTCTTAAAGAATTCTGAAATAAATAAAAATTTTGATGATTATATAACCTACTTAATCATTGGAATTATTTTAGGTGGAAGAATTGGATATGTATTATTTTATAATTTTGAATTCTATATCAATAATCTATTAGATATTTTAAAAGTATGGGAAGGTGGCATGTCTTTTCATGGAGGAGTAATTGGTATTGTTATCGCAACTATATTGTTTGCAAAAAAAAATAATCAAGATGCGTTTTTATATTTAGACGTCGTCGCTCTAGTTGCACCTATTGGAATATTTTTTGGAAGAATTGCAAATTTTATAAATTCTGAACTTTATGGAACTATAACTAATTTACCTTGGGCAGTTACATTCATACAAATAGATAATCAATCAAGACATCCCTCACAAATTTATGAGGCATTATTAGAAGGTTTAATTCTATTTTTAATTTTACTTTATTTTAGAAATAGAGGAAATTTTGCTATAGCTGGATTTATTTCTGGATTATTTTTAATTTTCTATTCAATCTTTAGATTTATTGTTGAATTTTTTAGAGTTCCAGATGATCAATTGGGATACCTAATATTCAATTTAACTATGGGTCAGTTAATAAGTTTTATCTTTTTGATAATTGGATTAATTATTTTCTTTTTGAAAAAAAATGAACAAGTCGACTAATTTACCTCTAGATCAATTTATAAATCACGCTCTTTACGATAAAGAAAATGGTTATTATATGAAAAAAAATCCCTTTGGAAAGGAAGGTGATTTTATTACGTCTCCCAACATCACAAGACTATTTTCAGAAATAATTGCGATTTGGGTAATAACTTTTTGGAAAAGCATTGGTTCACCTAAAAAATTTAACTTAATTGAACTTGGCGCTGGTAATGGAGAGATGATGAAAGTTGTATCTGAAACATTAAAGAATTTTCCTGATTGTTTTAACTCCTGTAATTTAATGATTCATGAAAAAAGCTCATATTTAATCAATGAACAAAAAAAAAATTTAAATTCTGAAAAAATAATCTGGGTAAATGAAGTTGAAATCGATAACACATTTCCTTGCATTTATCTTGCTAACGAATTTTTTGATGCACTTCCAATAAAGCAATTTTTTAAAAAGGAGAATAATTGGTTTGAAAGGTATGTTAATTTAAAAACTTACAAAAAGGCTGAGTTCAATGATAAAGAAGTTAATATTAAAACAATAGAGCAAGAACTTAAATTTGAAATATCTAAGGACCAAGATGTTATTGAATACTCTCCGGAAGCGTTTAAATATCTAGAGAAAATTTGTAAAATTATTGAGAACAGAGATGGTGGACTTTTAATAATTGATTATGGATATTTAGATCTGAAAATAAAAAATACTATTCAAGCAATAAAAGATCATAAATTTTCAAACATATTAGAAGATATCGGCGACTCTGATATTACATACAATTTAAATTTTAATTTATATGCTAATTATATTAATCAATTTGAAAAACTAGATCATCTAATTACTAATCAAAAAAAATTCTTAACAAGTATGGGAATTTTGCAGAGAGCAGAGATTGTAAGTAATAATATAGCCTTCTCACAAAAAACAGATCTATTTTATAGAATTAGACGTTTAATTGATGAGAAACAAATGGGGGAGTTGTTTAAGGTAATGTTGATTAAAATTAAAAACAATAAATTTAAAACAGGTTTTCAAATTGATTAAATCTAAAAAGCTTTCAATAAATAAAGCTATCAAACATGGTTTTTTTAATAGCATCGGTGGTGTATCAAAAAATATTTATAAAAGTTTAAATTGTGGTCCAGGTTCAAATGACAATAGTGCAAGTGTAAAAAAAAATTTAAATATTGTCAGGAAAAAAATTTCTAAGAACTCAAAAAATATTTTTTTACTTAATCAAATTCATAGTAATAAATTCGTGTTTATTGACAAAAAGTATAAATCAAAAATAAAACCTAGGGCCGATGCAATTATTACTGACCAAGTAAATTTACCTATTGCGGTTTTGACTGCAGATTGTGTGCCGATACTTGTTTTTGACAATCAGAGAAAAATGATAGCTGCAATTCATTCAGGATGGAAAGGTGCCTTTAAGGGAATTATATCAAAAGTGATTAAATTTATGGTTAAGAGAGGGTCTAAAACAAAAAATATTACAGCAATTATAGGTCCATCAATATCAGTTAAAAATTATGAAGTTCAAAAAGATTTTTATAAAAAATTTATAAGAAAAGACAAAACTAATCATAAATTTTTTAAAATGGGTAAAGAAAAGTTATATTTTAACTTATCTAGTTATGTTAAATCATTAATTCTTCAGTCTGGTGTGAAAAAAATAGAAAAAATTGACGTTGATACATTCGATGCTAAAAATAAATTTTTTAGTGCTAGAAGATCAAAAAGTTTAAATCATGCTGATTATGGTAGAAATATTTCAATAATTATGCTTAATTAGGTTTTTTTCATGAAATTATTATCAGGAAATAGTAATAAACCTCTCAGTAAGAATATTGCTAAATATTTAAAATCTAAATTAGTCAATTCAAGTATTAGAAATTTTTCTGATGGTGAAATTTATGTTGAGATTAATGAAAACATAAGAGGAAATAGTATTTTTATTATTCAATCTGTTTCTTCACCAGCTAATGATAATTTAATGGAACTTTTATTATGCATAGATGCTTTAAAAAGATCATCTGCCAAAAATATAACTGCTGTTATTCCATATTTTGGTTATGCAAGACAAGATAGAAAAGTTGTCCCAAGAACTTCAATTTCAGCAAAACTAGTATCTAACCTGATTACAAAAGCAGGAGCAGATCGTGTTGTAACAGTAGATTTGCACGCAGGACAAATTCAAGGATTTTTTGATATTCCAGTAGATAACTTGTTTGCTACTCCTATTTTTGCAAGACACGTTAAGAAAAAAATTAAAAGTAAAAATATGATTTGTGTTGCTCCAGATGTGGGTGGTACAGAGCGAGCAAGATCTCTTGGAAAACTTTTAAATGTTGGTCTAGCTATAGTAGATAAAAGAAGACCTAAGCCAGGACAATCTCAGGTTATGAATGTGATCGGGGATGTAAAAGGTAAGACATGTATAATTGTAGACGATATCATCGACTCAGGTGGAACAATTGTAAATGCAGCTAAAGCTCTAAAAGATAGAGGTGCAAAAGAAGTTTACGTTTATATTACTCACGGAGTACTTAGTGGTGAAGCGGTCAAAAAAATTAAAAATTCTGTTATCAAAAATTTAGTAATTACAGACACAATTGATAATAGTGACAAAATAAAAGGTGCAAAAAACATTGAAGTTTTATCTATTTCAGGGCTAATGGGTGAAGCAATTAAAAGAATATCAAATTCTACTTCTGTATCTGATTTATTTAAATAATTACCTTGTGTTATTAAGGATCTTGAGCTAAAAACCCTTGATTTTATGAATACTTTAGAAGCTAACATCAGAGATACTAAAACAAAAGGTGATCTCAACTCACTAAGAGATAATGGAGAAGTGCCAGCTATAATTTACGGCGGTGAAGCTCAAAATGAAAAAGTTTCTATATCTAAGAAACTGCTAAAGTCGATGTTAGAAGATTCAAATTTTTTATCTACAATTCTTACATTAAATGTAAACGGTAAACCACAAAATGTACTGCCAAGAGAAGTAAAATATCACATCTTGTCAGACGAACCTATACATGTTGATTTTTTAAGAGTTGTGCCTGGTCTAAAAATTAGAATTGAGGTTCCAGTTAAATTTATTAATCATGAAAAATCACCTGGATTAAAAAAAGGTGGAGTATTAAATATTGTAAGAAGAAAAGTTGAATTAAAATGTCCAAGTGAAAAAATACCTGACAATCTTTTAATCGATTTAGATGGTATTGATATTGGAGTAAGTTTTAAAATTTCATCAATTAATCTAGATCCTGAAGTTGTACCAACTATTCAAGGTAGGGATTTCGTTATTGCAACACTTGCGGCTCCAACTGTAATGAAAGAGCCAGAAAAACCAGCTGAAGCTGAAGCTGCAGAGGGTGAAGCGGGTGCTGAGGCTGCTGCACCAGCTGAAGGCGATAAACCAGCTGCTGAAGGCGAAGAGAAGCCTGCCGAAGAAAAAAAATAAATTATTTAGACTGAAGTTTGTTTTCCATTAAAAAATTTTTATGCTTTTATTTGTAGGACTAGGTAACCCAACGCCCGATAGTGAAAATAATAGACATAATGTAGGTTTTAAAATTATAGACTCGATAAATAAAAAATTTGGCCTATCAAAACAAAAACCAAAATTTAAAGGTTTGCTTACAACAGGAAATGTTGGAGACAAAAAAATATATGCAATTAAACCTTTAACTTTCATGAATAATTCAGGAATTTGTATAAGAGAATTAATAGAATATTTTAAAATAGATGCTGAGGATGTCATAGTTTTTCATGATGATTTAGATGTAGAATTTGGAAAAATTAAAGCCAAGTTTGGTGGATCTAGCGCAGGTCATAATGGTATAGCTTCAATAGATAAATTTATTGGTAAAGATTATTCTAGAGTAAGAATTGGTATTGGAAAACCAAAGGACAATATGGAAGTAAGTGATTTTGTACTTCAAAATTTTGATGAAGATGAAATGGCTGGATTAGAAAAAATTACAAATAATATTACTGAGTCAATTTCAATATTAATTGATAAAAAATTAGATCTATTTTCAAGTACAGTTAATAATAAATAATGAGTTTTAAATGTGGAATTGTTGGGTTACCAAATGTTGGTAAGTCTACACTTTTTAATGCACTAACAAATTCTAGTAAAGCACAAGCGGCTAATTTTCCATTTTGTACAATTGATCCAAATGTTGGTGTAGTTCCCGTACCAGATGAAAGATTGTCTAAATTATCAAAAGTATCTAACTCTAAAAAGGTAATTAATACTACAATTTCATTCGTTGATATTGCTGGTCTTGTTAAAGGAGCTTCAAAAGGAGAAGGATTAGGAAATAAATTTCTTTCTCATATCAGAGAAGTTGATGCTGTAATTCATATGATTAGATGTTTTGATTCAGATGATATCCAAAATGTTAATCCTGATATAAACCCAGTGAGAGATTTGGAAATTATTGAAACTGAAATGATGCTTGCAGATCTTGAAAGTATTCAAAAAAGATTGGAAAAAAATAACAAAAAAAATGTAGATGAGGAACAACTTAAAATTTTAGAAATTGCTCTAGATTGCATAAATAATGATAAAGATATTTCAGTTCTAAAAACACAATTTGATACGAAGCAATTAAATCAAAGCGGTTTATTATCAATTAAGCCAAAAATATATGTTTGTAATGTCGATGAACAAAGCGTTCAGAATGGTAATAAATATACAAATGATTTCATAGAAAAATTTGGGAATGAAAATACACTAATTGTATCCGCTGATATTGAAAATCAAATTAATGAGCTACCTGCTGAAGAGAAAAAAAATTATATGGAAATGATAGGTTTAAAAGAAACTGGATTAAATATGTTAATTCAAAAAGGTTACAATATTCTAGAGCTAGATACTTATTTTACATCAGGTCCTGAAGAAACAAGAGCATGGACAATTAAAAAAAATTGTACAGCTCCTAAGGCAGCAGGCGAAATACATACTGATTTTGAAAAAGGCTTTATACGAGCTGAAACTATTTCTTATGAAGATTTTATAGCAAATGATGGCTGGGTAAATTCTAAAGCAAATGGGAAAATGAGATTAGAAGGAAAAGATTATATTGTTAAAGATGGAGATGTATTAAACTTCAGATTCAACACGTGACCAAATTTTCTTCATACTAAAGTAAACTAAAATAGTTAAAATAATCAAATATACTATAGCTTTAAATCCCATTTGGTGTCTTGCTTCTAAGTGAGGCTCCGCAGCCCACATTAAAAATGTTGTTACATCTTTTGACATCTGTTCAACTGATGCATTAGTACCATCCCCATATTCTACAATTCCATCTGATAATGGCGCTGCCATTCTGATCTTATTACCATACATGTATTTGTTATAATAAACTCCATCATCCAAAGCTACTCCGCTTGGTGGATCATCATAACCTTGAAGTAAAGAATAAATATAATCAACTCCACCACCTCTAGCTTTAACTAAAACAGACATATCTGGTGGATAAGCTCCTCCGTTAGCAGCTTGCGCAGCTTTTACATTGTCGTATGGCATTACAAATTTATCCGAAAGTTTTCCGGGTCTAGTAAACATTTCACCATCAGCGTTTGGTCCATCTGTAACTTCAAAAGAAGCAGCGATTGCTTTTGCAGCTGCCTCTGAAAACTCTGGTCCACCCTCTTCTGATAAATTTCTATAGCTCAAATATTTCATTGAATGGCAAGAAGCACAAACTTCCGTATAAACTTGATATCCTCTTTGAAGAGCTGCTCTATCAAATTTTCCAAAAAGACCTTTAAAACTCCAATCTGTTTTAAGATAATCTACTTTTTCTGCAGCAAATGTTTGGATACTATTTAGAGAAAAAAATGAAAGTATTAAAATTAGTTTAAATAACTTTTTCACTTTATTTTATTTTACTTTCTCTGTGTTTTGCGGCTGCTAAGTTTGGTGATCCACCTAAAATAGGCTCTGTTATACTTAGTGGAACAGGTAATGTTCTCTCTTTAAATCCAAGCACAGGGAGAATAACCAAGAAATGTAAGAAATAATAGGCAGTGGCTACTCTTGCAATTAATAAATAAAGACCTTCTGCAGGCATTGCTCCCATGTAACCAAGAATTAAAACGTCTGCTACTAAAATCCAGTAAAACTGTTTATACAAAGGTCTGAATACTGCTGATCTAATTTTTGAAGTATCTAGCCAAGGTAAAGCTGCAAGTATTAAAATAGCAGATAGCATTGCAATTACTCCAAGTAGTTTATCCGGTACCGATCTTAGTATTGCGTAAAAAGGTAACAAATACCATTCTGGAACTATATGAGCTGGAGTTACCATAGGATTTGCCTCTATGTAATTATCTGCGTGACCCAAAATATTAGGCGTATAAAAAACAAAAAATGCAAAAACAATCATAAACATTAATAATGCAAAACCATCTTTAATAACAATGTATGGATGGAATGGGACAGTATCCTTAGATGGTTTTTTGATATCAATACCAACTGGATTATTATTTCCAGGTACATGCAGAGCCCATATATGTAAAATTACAAGTCCTGCTATTAAGAATGGGATTAAATAATGTAGAGTAAAAAACCTTGTTAAAGTTGGATTATCAACTGAGTATCCACCCCATAACCATGTTACAATTCCCTCACCTACTAACGGGATTGCACTAAATAAATTTGTAATAACTGTTGCTCCCCAGAAACTCATTTGTCCCCAAGGTAAGACGTAGCCCATGAATGCAGCTGCCATCATTAACAAGTAAATTACTATACCTATAATCCAAATTATTTCTCTTGGTGCTTTGTAAGAACCATAAAATAACGATCTAAAGATATGAATATACACAGCAAGAAAAAACATCGATGCACCATTTGCATGTATGTATCTAATTAACCATCCGTAGTTAACATCTCTCATTATATGCTCAACACTTTCGAATGCCATGTCAGCATGAGCAATGTAATGCATTGCCAAAGTTAATCCTGTTATAATTTGTGTGATTAAGCAAAAAGTTAAAATTCCTCCAAATGTCCACCAGTAATTTAAATTTTTTGGAGTAGGATAATCCGTTAAATGATTTGCAAGAGTTAGTAACGGTAATCTATCATTAAACCATTGACCAACTTTTGATTTAGGTTGATAATCGTGATCACTCATAACAGCTGTACTATCCTATTTTAATTGTGTTTGCGTTTACGAATTCATATTTTGGAACTTCCATATTCCAAGGAGCTGGTCCTTTTCTAATTCTTCCAGACGTATCATAGTGAGAACCGTGACAAGGACAAAACCATCCATTATAATCACCTTTGTCATTCAAAGGCACGCATCCTAAATGAGTACAAACTCCAAGCATGACTAACCATTCAGGATTTTTTGCTCTATCCTCATCTTTTTCTGGATGAATTAATTCTTCCATTTTAACAGATCTTGCTTCGTCGATCTCTTCTTGTGTTCTTCTTCTAATAAAAACTGGTTTTCCTCTCCATAGAACTGTAATTGTGTTTCCAGGTTTGACTGAACTTACATCTACCTCGGTACTTGCTAATGCTTTAACTGAAGCATCTGGGTTCATTTGATCTACCATGGGCCACACTACTGCTGCAGCTCCAACTGCACCTACAGCTGTGGTCGCTGTAAATAAAAAATCTCTTCTTTTTTTTGGCTTTTTATCTGACATTTTAAATAGTTTTTTGTTAAAAAATTAATTTAATATACGATTTCTTATAAGATAACAGTAATTTTTCTACTGAAAGAATGACACATTACGGATGAAACCTAGACCTAAAATTTCACTATACGAGCCAGATATTCCACAGAATACAGCTGCAATTATACGAACGTGTGCCTGTTTAGGGGCGGAATTAGAAATTATTGAGCCTTGTGGATTTTTATTATCTGACAAAAGGTTTAAAAGAGTTGTCATGGACTACATGGACTATAGTAAAATTAAATTCTACCAAAGTGCAGAACATTTTTTTGAAGAAAAAAAGAATCAAAGAATTGTTTTAATGACAACAAAGGGTTCTATAAATTATACTAAATTTAATTTTAAAGCTGATGATACAATATTATTTGGAAGAGAGAGCGCTGGTGTTCCAGAGAAGGTTCATAAGCTGATTGATGATCGTCTAAAAATTCCAATGAATGAAAATGCTAGATCTCTAAATATAGCATCCTCAGTTGCAATAGTTTTGGCTGAAAGTTTAAGGCAAAATAATTTAATGTAATATGGACAATTCAATTAAAAAAGACCTAGCTAGCAATTGGTTCAAATTATTACAAAATGCAATTTGTAATGACATACTTGAATTAGAAAACAACAAAATAAAATTTGTATCAACTTCTTGGAAAAGAAACTCTAAAAAAGATGAAGGAGGTGGTGAATATAGAATTTTAAAAAATGGAAAAATTTTTGAAAAAGTAGGAGTAAATTTCTCAAAGGTATATGGAAAATTTCCTAAAAAATTTCAAAAAAATATACTAGGAGCTGAGAAAGATCCTAGATTTTGGGCTTCAGGAATTTCAATAGTTATGCATATGCAAAATCCACACATTCCAGCTATGCATTTTAATACAAGATATATCAGCACTCAAAAAAATTGGTTTGGAGGGGGAATGGATGTAACCCCAGCCATCAAAGATGATAATGAAAAAAATAAATTTCATAAAACTTTAAAGTTAATGTGTGATCAACATAATAAAAATTATTATAAAAAATATAAAAAATGGTGCGATGAATATTTTTATTTACCCCACAGAAAAGAAGCTAGAGGAATTGGGGGAATTTTTTTTGATTATAAAGATGATAATTTCGAAAAAGATTTTAAATTTGTAAGAGATGTTGGTATTACTTTTCAAATGATTTTTAATGAAATTATTAGAAAAAAAATTAACAAAAAATGGTCTTTAAAAGAAAAAGAGAAGCAGTATATTAAGAGAGGTCGTTACGCAGAATTTAATTTACTGTATGACAGAGGAACTAAATTTGGATTACAAACTGGTGGTAATGTTGAAGGAATTTTAATGTCATTACCTCCCTTAGCAAAGTGGAAATAAAAAATGGAAAAAGAACCTATAACTTCAAATGGTCTAAAAAAATTAGAGGAAGAACTCATTTTTTTAAAAGAAAAGAAAAGACCTGAAATAGTTGCTGCAATTGCTGAAGCAAGATCGCATGGAGATCTCAAAGAAAATGCCGAATATCATGCTGCAAAGGAAGAACAATCTCACAATGAAGGTAGGATTACTGAAATAAACGACATAATAGCTAGAGCTAATGTAATTGATGTAACTAAATTAAATAATGAGGGCAAAGTAATTTTTGGATCAACTGTATATTTAGAAGACTTAGATAGTGGAGAAAAAATAAATTATAAAATTGTTGGAAAAGATGAGGCTGACTTAAAACAAAAATTAATTTTCTTTCAGTCACCAATTGGAAAAGGATTAATAGGTAAAAATAAAAGTGATCTTGTGGAAATAAACACCCCCTCAGGCACAAAGAATTTTGAAATTAAAGACGTTAAATATATTTAACTTTTTACAATTTTTTCAACTTGTTTATCTGAAATTTGAAATCCATTTTGAACCCAGGTTTCTTCAATAAGTTTTAATTTATTACCTAAAATTTTACCCTCAGGAATTTTATACTTAGACATTAAAATATTTGCTCCAATTTTTAATTCAGGCAATGTTTTATTTTCATAAATTTTAAGTAATTTTAATAATTTATTTTCTACCTTACTTGAAAAGAACAATTTAAAATTAATTATATCAATCACAGTTTGTCTGCCATTATAGTAAAATATTTTATTAAAGTTTTTTTCTGTAAAACTTTTAATATTCACATTTTCTTTGAAAAAATAATGAATTAATTTGAGCCTCTTTTGATCTTTTTTTGAGATTTTAAATTTGTAAATAAAATAATCAGTATTGTCTGTTTCATCAATAATCAGTAATGCAATTATAAAAATAAAGTCAAAGCTACTGATAGCTTTAGAACTGAATGAATTTAGCTTCTTAAAATGATTAATATTTTTAAATTGTGGAAATACTATTTCTAATATTTCTAAACTTTGTTGATCTTCAAATAATTTGAGAAAATTTTTTGATTTAACTGTCTTTTTAAATTCATCTAATAATCTTTCAGCAGATAAGTTCGAAATACCTTTGATATTTTTTTTAAATATTTTAATTATCTCTGTTTTATGATTTTCAGTTGAGTAATTAATATGAAAACGGAAATATCTTAATATTCTTAAATAATCCTCTTGAATTCTTTTTTCTGGATCTCCAATAAATTTTAAAACACCTTTATTTAAATCTAGCTTACCATTTTGTGGATCAAATAAATTTCCTAAACTATCAGAGTAAATAGCATTAATTGTAAAATCTCTTCTTTTTGAATCTTCTTTCCAATCAGAAGTAAATTCAACTTTTGCATGTCTTCCGTCTGTAGCAACGTCTTTTCTAAGTGAAGTAATTTCATAGTTTTTTTCATTTATTACTGCAGTTATCGTGCCATGTTCTTTACCTGACTCAAAAAATTTAATTTGATGTTTATTTAGTGCATCACAAACTTCATCTGGTGTAATGTTAGTTGCTAAATCAATGTCATCTACTTCTTCTCGATTTATAATTTTTCTAATACATCCTCCAACAAATCTTAATTCACTATTTTCAGAATAATTGTTAATTGCTTCAAAAATTTTTTTTGCAGGAGTGTTCTCGGATATGTTTTTTATATTTTTACTTATGTAATTAAGATTTTTGGACCTAAAAAAAATTTTATCTAAAAATTTATCCATATATATGGCTGGGGCGCTAGGATTCGAACCTAGGATGCAGGTACCAAAAACCCGTGCCTTACCGCTTGGCTACGCCCCAATATTATAGTTCCTATAACACAAAAAAAATAAATTTATATAGTTTTTGATACACACAACCAACAATTTTTAAATTTCCTCTTAAATTGAACTTTTGCTGAATTACAGTCTTTGACTGATTTATAGTATGCAATAACTGTAGATCCAGACCCAGTCATTCTTACAAACTCAGGATTATTAGTCTTTTCTAAAAACAACTTAATCTTTTTTATTTGTGGGTATTTTGAAATTGCAACATCTTCTAAAGTATTACTTTGATTTTTTAAAAATTTATAACCAAACATATTTTTTTTTGGATTATTAAATTTTGGTTTTTTAAAATTTTTAACGTTAGAATAAATTTTTTTTGTCGCACAACCAAAATTGGGCTTTATTAAAAGCATATTTAGAGTCGGACAATTAAAAAATTTTTTGATTTTATTGTTTGAAAGTAAAACTGAGCTAGATGGGTCTATACCTAAAATAACATCAGACCCTATTTCAGAGCAAACCTCCAAAATTTTCTTTTCACTAATTTTAATTACCTTTTTTTTATTTAAAAAATTTAAAATACTCGCAGCATTAATAGAACCACCACCAAGTCCTGCTTTTTGAGGAATATTCTTTGTTATAGAAACTCTAAATTTTTGATTTAGCAATAATTTTTCTCGATCTAGTATTTGAAAGAGTTTTTGAACGGTATTTTTTTTTCCAATACCTTTCGCAAATTTCCCTTGAAAAGAAATATTATGTTTTTCACCTCCTTTTTTTTTTATTGAAATAACATCATACAAATCAATAAAACTAATGATGCTTTCAATTTTATGTAATGATTTATTTTTTCCTGTTACATTGAGAGCTAAATTGATTTTAGCATGAGACTTTAAATTTAATTTCATTGAATAGATTTAAAGCCAGTAATCAATTTTTTGTTTATATTTTCTATCATATCATCTTCAGTATCATCAAAGCTCAACACACTATTCCAAAAATATCTCGCCTGAATTTTTTGATCTAGCTTCCACAATATATCTCCGTAATGATCATTTACTATTGGGTCATCAGGCATTAATTCTACAGCTCTTTTTAAATATTTTTCTGCTTCTTTATATTCCTCTATCAAGAAATATGCCCAACCAATTGAGTCAATAATATAGGGATCATTACTTTTTAAATCATATGCTATTTTTAACATTTCCATCGCTTCATCTATTTTGTAATCACGTTCTAACCAAGAATAAGCAAGATAATTTAGGACATATGCATCATTAGGTCTTATTCTTAATGCATGAAGTAAATCTTCATCTGACTTCTCATAATTACCTAATCTTTCGTAACTCCCACCTCTTCGATATAAAATATCTGATTTAATTACAGATGTATCCTCTAGTGAGGAGATTAATCTTGAATAATTATCAATTGCAAGTTCATAATTTTTAGAGTTTTTGTAAAAATTCGCTAAATCAAAAATCATCTTTGGATTAGGTTTTTCAATATTTTTAAATTTAGACTCGATATAGCTTGTGCCCTTTTCATAATTTTGTTCTTTCACTATTATTTGCGCTTCTTTTTTAACTCTAAACCAATAATAAAACTCATCAGTCTCTTTAAATTTTCTTACTATTTTTTTTACCTTGTTGTATTCACCATCTGCAAAGAAATTTTCTGCAACAAGGGATAAATTAAATTCAAATTTAGGATTTAAGTATATTGATAAATTTAAATAAAAATTTGATTTTTCAAAATTATCTTGTGATGAATAAAGATTTGATATCAAAAATAAAAATTCACTAATTATATCATTGTGGTTTCCACATGAGAAAATTTTTTCAAAACTTTTAAACTTATTATTATCTATCCAGCTTTTGGTTTGAGTTAACAAAAGTGTTGAGCCAATATAATCAATTTGATCAATTACTGACTTTGCCTGATCAAACTCCTTATTCTGAATAAGATAATTTATATAAAAAAATATATATCTTGAATAATCACCTTGTTGACTGTTGATTAAATTTAAAAAGAAAGAGCTGGTTCTTTGATCATTATAATGACATCTTTGAAATGCCTCAGCTATTAATGATAAGTTTCCAAAATTTTTCTTATTAGGTAAAAGTTTTTTATTTTTAAAAGTGTAAATGTACTGCTTTAAAGTCTCAAAAATTACTAGATTAATTCTATTTTCTTCCTGAAATCTCAAACTTTGATCTAAGTAAATATCAGCTTTATCAAAATCATTTTTTTTCAAACTATCAATTATTAATAAAACATATGCATCAAAAAAATTGGAGTTGCTTTTTTTTGAGTTATTTTTTATAACATTAATTGCTTGCGCTACTTTGTTTTCCAATACAAGAGAATTAACGTATCTTTTTAAATAATTGTCATGGCTGTTTAATAAAACTTTACTTAAATTGAAATATTTTAAAGCTTCTGAATTATCTCTATTTTCATAAGCTATAATACCTGAAAAATAATTAGATAAATCTCTTGAGTTGAAATCATTAAAACTTGTACTTTTAGAATAAACGGGTGTCTGATAGGATAACACTAATAACAATATGATTTTAAATATTTTAGATATCATTTAATCCTTGTAAGGTGAAAAAATTGATAAATCAAAACGACAAATTAAACGAAGAATTAATAAATACAATAGAAGCCAATTTTGTATTTGATAAAAAACCTATTAATAGGTTTTCTGAAGTCAAAAAAGAAAGTGATATCAATCAAAGAAATAAACAAGATTTATTAGAAAATCTAAAGAAACAATTAAATTCAATTGAAAATTGTAAACTAAGAAATAATTCCAAAAATATTGTTCTTGGAGAAGGAAATATTGATAGTCCTATAATGTTAATCGGAGAAGCACCAGGCGAAATTGAAGACAAAGTTGGAAACCCTTTTAAAGGAGAAAGTGGAGAGCTTTTAGACAAAATGTTAATAGCAATAAATATTAAGAGACAAAATATTTATACAAGTTATGCAATAAATTTTAGACCACCAGAGGATAGAAAACCAACTTCACAAGAAATTAAACGTTACTCAAACTTTTTAAAAGAACATATATCTATTATTGATCCCAAAATTATAATTTTAATGGGTAGCACAGCTATGGAAGCTGTTACTGGGATTAATGAAAAAATATCTTCAGAAAGAGGTAAATGGAAGGAAATAATTTTAAATAATAATACTTATCCTTTAATGATAACTTTTAACCCTTCTTATTTAATTAGATATCCAGATAATAAAAAATATTCATGGGAAGATTTAAAAAAAATAAGAGAAAAAGTTAAAGAGTTAAAATTAACAATTTAATGAAATTAATAGCTGGTGTTGATGAGGTCGGCAGAGGTAGTTTAATAGGTCCTGTTTATGCTGCTGCTGTCATTCTCAAGAAATCTGCGGATCCAAAAATTTTAAAAGACTCAAAAGTGTTGAGTAAAAAAAAGAGAGAATACCTTTTTAATTATATTAAAAAAAATTCAATTTGGTCATTAGGCAAAGCTTCTGTTAACGAGATTGAAAAACTCAATATACTAAATGCAAGTTTACTGGCTATGAAAAGATCTATATTAAAATTAAAAAAAAAACCAACTCTTGTATTGATAGATGGAAACAAAATTCCAAATTTAAAAAATTATAAATTAAAATCGATCATAAAGGGTGATAAAAAAATTCCATCAATTTCTGCAGCCTCTATAATAGCAAAAGTATCAAGAGATAGATTAGTTGCTACTCTATCAAAAAAAAACAAAGGTTATCATTGGGATAAAAATTTTGGATATGGAACTAAACAACACTTACAAGCATTAAAGAAACTAGGCATAACCAAACATCATAGAAAAACTTTCTCTCCTATATCTAGATTAACTTAATACTACATCTAGTTATCATTAAAATTCGATACACAAATCGAATCTAATTTTTTCAATCACAGGTTGACCGAGGAATCCATTTGGAGTCTAATTAATTTTTTACAAATGAAATCTGATTTTAAAAATAAAATAATTAACGGAAACAGTCTCGAAGAATTAAAAAAAATTCCACGTGAAACTTTTGATTTAATTTTTGCTGACCCTCCATATAATTTACAATTAAAAGGTGAATTGACTAGACCAGATAGATCAAAAGTAAGCGCTGTAAACGACAAGTGGGATCAATTTGAAAATTTTAAAAAATATGATGAGTTTACGTATGAATGGCTTAATGAATGCAAAAGGATTTTGAAAAAGGATGGAGCTATTTGGGTTATAGGTAGTTACCATAATATTTTTAGAGTAGGAACTGCAATACAAAATTTAGGTTTCTGGATACTAAATGATGTCATCTGGAATAAAAATAATCCAATGCCTAACTTTAGAGGCACAAGATTTACAAATGCTCATGAGACTTTAATTTGGGCTTCGAAGAGTGAAAAATCAAAATACACATTCAATTATCAGTCTTTGAAATGTTTAAATGATGATCTTCAGATGAGATCTAATTGGAGTCTTCCTATTTGTAGTGGTTCTGAACGACTTAAAAAAAATGGAAAAAAAATTCACTCTACTCAAAAACCAGAATCACTTTTACATAGAATTTTACTAGCTACATCAAATAAAAATGATCTAGTTCTTGATCCTTTTTTAGGTTCTGGAACTTCTGCTGCAGTTGCAAAAAAACTAGGGAGAAATTATTTTGGTATAGAAAAAGAAAAGAATTATTTTAAAGCTGCTGAGGAACGTTTAAAGGCTACCAAACCAATTGAAGATGATTTATTAGATACACTTAAAAATAACAGATCAAAACCAAGAATTCCATTTGGATCGTTGGTAGAGCTTGGAATAATTAAGCCTGGAACAAATATTTTTGATAATAAGAAAAAAATAACAGCAAGAATAATGGCTGATGGTAGCATCAAACACAACCAAGCGGAAGGTTCTATTCATAAAGTTGCAGCTACTATTTTGGGAGCTGAAAGCTGTAATGGTTGGACATTTTGGCATTGTGATATTAATGGACGAACCTACCCAATCGATTACTTGAGACAAAGATTAATTTCTAAAAATTAATCTTTATAAATTTTACCTAAATAACTTTGCAGAAATTTTTTATTTTTTGTCAAAAGCTTTAAAAAAATATTTCTAAAAAAGATCATAATCGGATTTGATAAATGAAAAGCAAATTGATTAAAATCAGATCTTCTATTAATCATTTTTACTCTCTCTAATCTAGAATTATAAAAATCATTTTTTTGGTTAATTATAACTTTATGTAATTGATTAGCTCCTTCTATTGATTGTGAGGCTCCCTGAGCAAAAGAAGGAGAGAATGCAAAAAAAGCATCTCCAACTAAATAAATATTTTTGGGAGGAATAAATGGATTTTTACTTACAAAAACTGGAAACAATTTAATATCTTCAAGACTCTGAAATACTTTTGATGAAATTTTCTTGGATAATTTTTGTTTAATGTTTTCAATAAATGTACTTTCATTACAAAGATTGTGGTTTTTTTGCTGATCGGAATTTAACTTATTCTTCAATATCCCAATAAAATTAAAATTTTCATCATTATTAAGTGGATATAATACATAATGAAAATCTGATCCTAAAAATAAAGAAATATTATCCTCGTTTATAATATCAAGACTTTCTTTAGATACACTGGCTCTAACAGCGATAGTGTTATTGTAAATTGGTTCTGAATTATTATTTGAAATTAATGACTTTCCTTTTGAAAATACACCGTCTGAAATAATTAAATGATCACAAGTTGTTTTTTCTTTATCAAAAGTTAAATTTATTGAATCATTGCTGTATTCTATCTTGTCCAAACTGCAGTTAAACTGGATTGTATTGTTATCCAGTCGATTTATTAGAAACTGAAGTAATTTTGATCTTTTCAATGTTGTATACTTACAATCATCAAAATTAAATTCTGAAATATCTAAATCACAAATTTTCTTTGAATTTTTAATTTGATAAAAGTCAATTTTTTTTGGATTAAATTTCTCTTTGTTCGACAAGGAAGAGAAGCCTAATTTGTTTAATAACTTTACGCTATTAACAGATAATTGAATGCCATAACCTTCCCCTATTTCTAATGAAGTTTTTTTTTCATAAATTGTGACCTGATAATCTTTATTTCCTTTAAATAAGTTAGCTATAAACAGACCCGAAATACCTGCGCCAATAATTGCTATTTTTTTCATTTTTGACTTTCTAAGAATTTTATTATCTTTTTGGTAAATGTTGGAAGTACATAATTTTCAAGCTTTGCAGGATTTATCCAATTAATATTTTTGTCAAAGTAATGCTTCTTTTTATATTCAATTTTAATATTCATATTCATATTAGATATTTTAAAATTTAAATCTTTATCAAAATTTTTAGGATTATTTAATTGATCCATTGGAAAAATATTTAAATTTTTTAAAAAATTAAATTTATTATTTTTGATTAATAAATATTGATTATTTTTTTTATAAACATTCAATTTATAATATGTTTCCTTGTTAATTTTCTTTAATTTCACTAAATCAAAATTTTTATTTTTAAATGCTTTGCAATTATTAGATAGTGGACATTTATTACAATTAGGGTTTGTAGGTTTACAAATTAATGCACCCAATTCCATCAAAGCTTGCGCATAATCGCTTGATCTTTTTGTCGATGTCCCAAAAATTTTTTTTTGATCTTGTAAGAATTCTTTTTTAATTTGACTTTGTTTCTTTAAATACAGATATCTTTTTAATACTCTTTCAATGTTTCCATCCAAAGGAATTATTGGTTTGTTAAATGCGATTGCTGAAATTGCACTCGCTGTATAATCGCCAATACCTGGTAATGATTTTAATTCATAAAAATCTCTAGGTATTTTTTTATTGAATTTTTTAACAATTATTTGAGCAGTTTTTTTTAAATTTCTTACTCTTGAATAATATCCAAGACCTTCCCAAAGTTTGGTTAATTTTCTATCATTATATTTTGATAACTTTTCAATATTAGGAATATTTTTAATAAATCTATTAAAATAAGGTATCACAGTAGCAACCTGAGTTTGTTGCAACATAAACTCGCTAACCAATATAAAGTATTGTTTCTTTTCTTGTGAAACCTTATTTCTCCAAGGTAAAGATCTCTTATTTATATCGTACCAATTGAGAATTTTATTTGTTATTATTAGATCTTTCATATGCAATTTAAAAATAATACTAAGCAGAGAAATACTAGCATTCAAGGATTAAGATCTTTCAAAGACACTTTGCCAAAAAATCTAAAAAAAATTATTAATAAAAAAGGTCATATATATTCAGAAACACTCAGTAATTGGAAATATTTAGTCGGGAATGAATTGTTTAAAGTCTGTTTCCCAAAAACATTCAAAAACTCAAATCGATTTGGTGTGAGTACTTTAGTTGTAATGGTTAAAAGGGGCCATGAAGTAGATGTAGAATATTCAAAAAAAAACATTTTAGATAAAATGAATAATTTTTTTGGCTACGATGTTGTTGAAAAGCTCAAATTTATTAGCTTTGATGAGGAACAAAAAACTAGCAGTTTGAATGAAATTAAATCTAATAATGTGGCAATTAGTAAATATCGCGATAAAATCAAAGATGTTAAAAACGAAAAGATTAAAAAATCATTAACAGAATTAACAAAAGTTTATAAGGAAAAATGAAAAAAATTATATTACTTGCCATAATTGTTTTAGGAAGCTTTTCAAATTTAAACGCTGAAGAAATAAAAAGAATTATTGTTGGAAATAAAGACGCAAAAATAACTATAATTGCGTTCGAGTCACTAACTTGCAGCCATTGTGCTAATTTTCATAAAAACGTTTATCCAGAACTTAAAAAAGAATATCTGGACACAGGTCTTGCTAAAATAGAATTTAGACATTTTCCTTTAGATATTGCCGCCTTCAACGCTTCAAAAGTTGCTCAATGTAAAAATGATGGTAATGCTGATATTTTGGAAAGTTTATACGCCAACCAACAAAAATGGGTAAAGGGAAGCTCTATTGAAGAAGCAAATAAAAATCTTCAAATATTTTTAAAAAATGAAGGTTTCTCCATCGATTTTGAATCTTGTGTGAATAACAAAAATATTGAGGATTTTGTGTTAAATGACCGAATAGATGGTTCTAAAAACTTCAAGGTAAACTCAACTCCTACGATAATAATAAATAACAAAAAATTCGAAAAAAAACTTAATTATAAAAATTTAAAAAAAGCACTAGAAAAAATGATATAAGTTAGTGCATGGAGTTTAAAAAAATCCAATTAAATGGATTTAAATCATTTGCTGAAAAAACAAATTTCTTGATAGAAGAAGGTCTTACTGGAATTGTTGGTCCTAACGGCTGTGGAAAATCAAACATAGTAGAATCTTTAAGATGGGTAATGGGAGAGACCTCTGCAAAAAGTATGAGAGGTTCAGGAATGGAAGATGTAATTTTTTCAGGTACATCTAATAAAGCATCAAAAAATATTGCAGAAGTTTCCATAGAAGTAGAGAACAAAGAAAAAGAAGGTCCCATTCAATATCGTGAATTAGAAAACATTCAAGTTAGACGAAAAATTGAAAAAGATAAG
The DNA here is from genome assembly GCF_052047935.1 of Candidatus Pelagibacter sp. HIMB1506. Taxonomy (NCBI): domain Bacteria; kingdom Pseudomonadati; phylum Pseudomonadota; class Alphaproteobacteria; order Candidatus Pelagibacterales; family Candidatus Pelagibacteraceae; genus Candidatus Pelagibacter; species Candidatus Pelagibacter sp. HIMB1506. Next base: position 1,053,629 of record NZ_JBNAIS010000001.1, read on the forward strand.
GGTTCTAAATTTTATATTAATGACAAAGAGGTAAGAGCAAGAGATGCTCAAATGTTTTTTGCAGATCTTTCAACGGGTGCACATTCCCCTTCTATGATTAGTCAAGGAAGAATTGGAGCTTTAGTGACAGCAAAACCTACTGACAGAAGAGCAATACTTGAGGAGGCAGCTGGAATTTCTGGTTTACATGTAAGAAGACATGAAGCTGAACTTAGACTTGGCGCGGCTGAAAATAATTTAAAAAGAGCTGATGAATTACGAAGGCAACAAGAAAAACAATTGGCAAATCTTCAAAAACAAGCGGAAGAAGCTACAAAATACAAATTAATTTCAGAGGAAATAAAAAAAATAGAGGCTGGTCTATATTATCTAAGATTATTAGATATCGATAAGGAAATAAGAATAGAAAATGAAATTAATACAGAGGCAGGAGGAGAAGTTGAAAGTTTCAACAATCAGATATCTGAACTTGAAAACTTAATAAAAACTTCAACTGATAAAGTTGCTCCACTTAGAGAAAAAAATATTGAAAATTTATCAAGAATACAGAGACTTAATTTGGAACTACAGAACCTAGATGAGGAAAATACTAGAATTCAAGATGAAATTGAAACAATTAAGAAATCAATAAAGACTTTAGACGAAGACATAACTAGAGAAAATGGAATTATTATTGATGCTAACTCCAATGAAAAAAGATTAAAGGAAGAAAAGTCAGATTTAATTGAAGTAGATTCAAAATATTTTGAAACAGAAAAGTTATCAAACGAAGATCTAGAAAATGCAAAAAATGAACTTGAAAGAGAGCAAAAAGAAGTTGACGAAGTTGTTAATAGTTTAGCTGACGATACAATTAAAATAAGCATTGGTCCTATAAAGGATGTAAAAAATTCAATTACTAGAGCAAAAGAATTAATTGATAATAATGAGATAAATCAAGCAGTTACATTACTCGATAGATGTAATATGGAATTAGACAATTTTATTAATGATTTAAAAAATGAAAAATCAAGAACAGAACTATTAAGTGTAAATGAGAAATCTCAAAATATTAAAATACTTCAAGAAAAATATGCTGATGCATATAGTAAAAATCAGTCGATAAAGAATGAATCGGTAAAAAGAAATGAAAGAATAAAAACAATAGAGACTGAGATAGAAAGCTGGAAAAATCTTTTATCAAATTCAGAAAAAATGGTAAATGAATTAACTGAAAGAAAAAATAAATTATCTAAACAATTAAATGATTTAGAAAATCAGCCAAGAGTACAAGCAGAAAGAAAAGGTCAAATTTCAGAAAATTTAAGAATTTCTGATGAAGAAAAAATAGAGAACGAAAAAATTATAGAAGAAACTGATAAAAAAATTGAAACTTTAAGAGCTCAACTAAATGAGATACAAGAGCAATCAATTCAAATTAGAGAGCGAAAAGCTAGCTCAGGTGCAACCATAGAAGGTTTACAAAAAAGAAAAAATGATTTGCTTGATAGGGTTAATACAGAATTAAATTTAACAGAAGAAAATATTTTAGAAAATTCAAATTTATTTGGAGTTGAAGAACTTCCAAATCATGTTGATCAAGAAGATGCATTAGATAAAAAAAAACAACAAAGAGATCAATTAGGTTCTGTAAATTTAAAAGCAGATGAGGAAACTAGTAAGTATGAAGAAGAAATAAAAAAAATGGAACAAGATCGTAGTGACCTAGTTACTGCAATTGTTAAACTTAAAGATAGTATTGATGAGCTAAATCAAAAAGGAAGGGAAAGACTTGTTGAGGCATTTGAAAAAGTTAACAGAAAATTTAATGAGGTTTATACAAAACTTTTTAATGGAGGAAATGCCAAGCTTGAATTAGTAGACTCTGATGATCCATTAGAAGCTGGTTTAGAAATGTTAGTCAGTCCACCAGGAAAAAGGCTTCAATCTATAACTTTATTATCTGGTGGTGAACAAGCACTTACTGCCCTATCTTTGATATTTGCAGTATTTTTAACTAACCCTTCTCCAATTTGTGTTTTAGATGAGGTGGATGCTCCTCTTGATGACGCTAACGTTACAAGATTTTGTAGCTTGCTAGAGGAATTAATTAAAATTACTAACACTAAATTTATAATTGTTACTCACCACGCCTTAACAATGTCTAAAATGAACAGGCTATATGGGGTAACTATGCCTCAAAAAGGGATAAGCCAACTGGTAGCCGTAGACCTTCAAAAAGCAGAAAGTATGGTTGCTTAACCAGAATAAATGGCAAAAGACCCTTTTAAAACTCGCTTAGAGATTGCAAAAAGCAAGATTTCCAAGAAAAATCTTTATAACAAGAAGGATAATCCCTCGCCTATTGGAACTGCATTCAAATTGAGCACAGAACTTGTTTCTGCAGTGGCCGTCGGGACAATTATTGGGTTTATTTTTGACAAGACCTTTGGTACTAAACCCTGGTTTATATTAATATTTTTTTTTGTTGGGGTGGTCGCTGGAATAACAAACGTGATTAGATCAGCAAAAAAGATGCAAAAATAAGTTAGTACTATGGCAGCAAACCCGATGTCCCAATTCGATGTTTATAGAATTGGACCTGAAATAAAAGTTGGAGCATTTGATATATCTTTTACAAACGCAAGTTTGTTTATGATTATAAGTACAGTTTCTATTTTATTAATTTTTAATTTAGGATCTAAGAAAAATTCAATCTTACCAAATAAAATTCAATTATTAGCAGAACTTAGCTACACCTTTGTTGCTAAAATGATTAGTGATACAGCTGGTTCTAAAGCAAAACCATATTTTGCATTTATTTTTTCATTGTTCATGTTTGTTTTATTTTGCAACATGTTTGGAATGATACCGTACACATTCACTGTAACTAGTCATATTATCGTTACATTTGTTCTTGCTGCATTTATCTTTATTGGCGTAACAGTAATTGGATTTATTAAACATGGTTTTGGATATTTAAAATTGTTTGTGCCAAGTGGAGTACCAGCGGTATTACTTCCTTTAATAGTAGTTATTGAAATTATTTCTTATTTAAGTAGACCAATAAGTCTATCAGTTAGATTATTTGCAAATATGATGGCTGGTCATACAATGATGAAAGTTTTCGGAGGCTTTGTAATTAGTCTTGGAATAGTTGGTGGATGGCTTCCACTAAGTTTTTCGGTTGCATTAACTGGTTTGGAGATATTAGTTGCTTTTCTTCAAGCATATGTTTTTGCAATTTTAACCTGCATCTATTTAAATGATGCATTAAATTTACACCATTAATAACAGAGGAGGATATAATGGAATTAGAAGCAGCAAAAATGATCGGAGCAGGTTTAGCAGCAATAGCTTTAGCTGGTGCCGGTGTTGGTATTGGAATAATTTTTGGAAATTATTTATCAGGTGCTATGAGAAACCCATCAGCAGCTCAGAAACAATTTCCTAACCTACTTTTAGGTTTTGCACTTGCTGAAGCAACAGGATTATTTGGATTAGTTGTTGCATTGATTATTTTATTTGCGTTTTAAGTTAATGGTCAAAAAAATATATCTTCATCTGGTATTTTTAAGCTTCTTTTTTATCAAAGAAGCTTTTGCCGCTGAAAGTGGAGGAATGCCTCAATTAAATCCAGAGTTTTGGGTTTCTCAGATTTTCTGGTTGGTACTTACTTTTGGGATAATGTATTTGGTTTTATCTAAACTAATCCTTCCAAAAATTAGTAACAACTTAGAATCTAGAAAATCTCAAATTCTAGAAAATATTGAGGCAGCTGAAAAACAAAGAGAAGATAGTGAGACCAAACTTAAAGAATATGATCAAATAATTTTAAAAAGCAAAACTGAAGCTAATGCTATGTTTAATCAAGCAAGAGAAAAGGCAGTTAAAGATATAAATGCTAAAAGAGACGTTCTTGATAAACAAATAGATGACGAAATAGCTAAAGCGGAAAAAGAAATCCAAGCTTTAAGAGATAATGCACCTGATAAAATAAATAAAATTGCTATAGAAACATCATCCGAGTTACTTCAAAAACTTATTGGTGCTGAAGTAAATAATAGCAGTATATCAGCAATTGTTGACGATCTATCTAGAAGAAATGGAGATAAATACTATGGCAATTGATGCAACTTTCTGGGTAGCAATTTCATTTGTAATCTTCATCGGAGTTTTAGTTTGCTTTAAAATTCCAAAAAAAGTTTCTCAAATGCTTGATGGTATGATTTCTGATATCAAAAATGAGATAGATGAAAGTGAAAAATTGAGAACAGAAGCAAAAACTTTGCTCGATAATGCTCAAAAAAAATTAGATACCGCTACTTCAGTAAGTAATGAAATTTTGGAGAATGCAAAAAAAGAATCGGATAAATTAATAATAGATTTAAATGATAAATTTCATAAATCATCAGAAATTAAAAAAAGTTTAGCTGAAAATAAAATTAGCCAAATGAAAGAGGCTGCATTGAAAGAAATAAAAGATGCTTCAATCAAAATAGCGGTAGATTCAGTAAAAAAAATCATAACTACATCAGTTGATAAATCTAAACTGGATGCTGTATTTCAAAAAAATTTAGAAGAAACTAAAGAACAGCTAAAAAAAATAAACTCATAATACGGTTACAATTTCCTTAAAAAGCTATAAATTACAGCAATGAATTCTATAGTTATTGGATCTGGATTTGGTGGTATTGCTGCAGCAATTAGACTAAGAGCCAAAGGACATAAAGTAAAATTAATAGAAAAACATTCAGATTTAGGTGGAAGAGCTAGAGTTTTCAAAAAAGATGGTTTTACCTTTGATGCTGGGCCAACAGTAATAACAGCTCCATATTTAATTAACGAACTATTCAGTTTGTTTTCTAAAAATCCTGAGGACTACATAAAACTAACCCCACTTAAAATTTGGTATCAATTTGTTTTTGAGGACCAAACTAAATTTAATTACTCAGGTGATGAAATAGAAATGAAAAAACAAATTGAAAATTTAAATCAAGAAGATGTTAAGGGTTATGAAAATTTAGTAAATTTTACCAAAAAAATTTTTGAGAAAGGATTTTTAGAACTTGCAGATGTTCCATTTGATAGACCCTTTTTTATGATGAAACAGCTGCCAGCATTATTAAAACTTAAGAGTTATAAATCAGTTTATTCATTAGTATCGTCTTATGTAAAAAATGAAAAATTAAGAAGGATGCTTAGTATGCATCCACTTTTGGTTGGTGGTAATCCATTCACAACTACCTCAATTTATGGGCTAATTCTTTATTTAGAAAAAAAATGGGGCATTCATTATTCAATGGGCGGTACAGGAAATATAATTAAAGGATTTGAAAAGTTAATGGAGGAAATAGAAATCAAAATAATAAAAAATACTGAGGTAAAACAAATTATTACTAAGAATAATAAAATTACTGGTGTTGTAGTTGACAATGAAGAGATTATCAAAGCTGATAATGTTATTTGTAATGCCGACCCTCCTGCTTTTTATGAAAAGATGACTAGTAAAAACTTAAAAAACTCAATGCTGTTTGATTGGAAACAAAAGAGGATGGATTACTCAATGGGTTTATTTGTTTATTATTTTGGAACCAAAAAAGTCTATGAAAACGTTGAGCATCATACAATTAAATTTGGAAACAAATATAAAGAACATCTGGATGATATTTTTGATCATAAAAAATTAAATAACGATATTAGCTATTATCTACATAGACCTTCTGCAACAGATAAGAGCATGGCTCCTGAGGGTAGTGATTGTTTTTATGTATTGGTTCCAGTTCCAAATAATCAATCAAATATAGATTGGCAAATAGAAGGTGAAAAAATGAAAAATCTTGTGATTGATAAAATGGAAAATGATTTAATGCCAAATCTTAGAGATAATATTGTATCAGACTTTTATCTTACACCTGATTATTTTGAGAAAGAACTAAATACAAAATATGGATCAGGTTTTTCAATTCAGCCTAAATTCACTCAATCAGCTTATTTTAGATTTCATAATAAATCAGAGATTTATGATGGTTTATATTTTGTTGGTGCTGGAACTCACCCAGGTGCGGGAGTACCAGGAGTACTTTCATCAGCAAAAGTATTAGATAAATTGATCTAGAATGTTAACTAAAAATTATTTATCAACATATGCAAAATCATTTAATTGGGCTGGTTTTTTTTTACCAAAAAAAACTTATGACAAATGTTCTGCGCTTTATGATTTTTGTAGAGAAGCGGATAATATTGCAGATGATCCAGCAAAATTAGAAGACAAAATAATTAAATTTGAAAACTTTAAAAAAGATTTTTTAAATAAAAACTTTAAGAATATTGTTATTAAAAATATTTGGGAACTTATAGATGAATTTAATATTTCAACAAAAGTAATTAATGATTTATTTGATGGGATTAATTCAGATATTAAAGAAAGAGTGGAATTAAAATCAAAAAAAGAGTTATTAATTTACTCTTATAGAGTAGCAGGTACAGTTGGTTTAATGATGGCAAAAATTTTAAAAGTTAATAAGACAGATTCCTTGAAATCAGCTATCGATCTTGGAATAGCAATGCAGCTTACCAATATTTCAAGAGACGTAATTGAAGATAAAAATAATAAAAGAATTTATATCAATGAAAATTTCAACGATATCAAATCTACCATTTCTTTATCTGAAAGATTTTATGAAAATTCTTTTTACTCAATTAAAGAAATACCTTTAAGTTTCAGATTCTCTATTTTAGTTGCAAGGCGAGTCTACAGGAAAATTGGACACAAAATAATTAATAAAAATAATTTAGAAAATTATAAAAATTCTGGAAAAATTTATGTAACAAAAATTGAAAAAATTATTGAAACTTTTTTATCAATATTTGATTTAATAATTTTAACATTTACAAATAAAAATGATAATAACATTGAACATGATCATTCATTAATTAATGAAGAGATAAATTTAAATGAAAGATTTTGATTATATAATTATCGGTGGTGGTTGTGCAGGTTTGTCTTTGGCTTATGAACTTGAAATTTCTGATAAATTAAAAAATAAATCTTTGGCTATAATTGAGCCTAGGGACGAATATAAAAGAGACAAAACTTGGTCATTTTGGAAAGTATTTCCACATAATTTTGATGATTGTGTAAAAAAAAGTTGGAATAATTTTTCTATAAACATTCCTAATGATACAAAGTTTATTGATTGCAAGCTAACACCTTATCAATCTATAGATACTGGAAAATTTTATGACAAAATTCTTTCAAAACTTAAATTAAATGAAAATATAAAATTTTTTAAGAATATTAATGATATTGAATTATCAAATTCAATAATTTTTAACAGCGTTCCTAATTTTGAAAATAAGACAAATAATTTGTGGCAACATTTTTGTGGTGTAGAAATTGAAACAGAAAAAGATTTTTTTGATGACCAAATATTTAACTTAATGGATTTTGCGTGTGATCAAAAAAATGAGGTTCATTTTTTTTACACTTTACCTTTTTCAAAAAAAAGTGCTCTTGTGGAAACTACCTGGATATCAAATTTAAGTAATGAAAATATAAAAGATTATGATAATCAAATAGATCAATACTTAAAAAACCATTTAAATATCAGAAATTATAAAATCAATTTTAAAGAAGAAGGCTCTATACCTTTATTTAGAAATAAAAATCTAAAAAAATTAAATGAAATATATATTGGATCAGCCGGTGATATGACAAGATTAAGCACGGGTTATACTTTTTTAAATATTCAGGAACACAGCAAATATATAACAGAAAACATTGAAAATATTTCTAAAGCTAAATTGTTTAAAATTAAGAAAAAATATGATTTTTTGGACAATATTTTTTTGAAAGTTTTAAGAAATAACTCTTCAGATATGGGGGAAATTTTTTTTAAAATGTTCAATAGTTCACCTAAGACTGCTATTAATTTCTTATCTAATAAAAGTAATTTTTTTGAAGATTTAGAAATAATTTTAAAAATGCCTAAATGGAAATTTTTAAAAGAATTATTTTAAATGACTAATCAATTAATTAAAAAAATTAACCTTAATCATTCATTTATATTTTTTTTGCTAATTAATCTATTTTCTGTTGTGATGTTTAAATTAAATTATTTAGATATTTCATCATCAATATGCTTATTTTTAATTTTAACTATTGGAGTTTCACACGGTGCATTAGATTATATTAAAGGTAAAAAACTTCTTAAATTGTTTAATTTTGAAAGAATATATATTTTCTATATCTTTTATATTTTTATAGCGGTTTGCGTCATTATTATTTGGTCACTCTTACCTGCAACCACACTGTTAGTTTTTCTTATAGTGGCAGCATTTCATTTTGGTAAAGAAGATACACAATTTTTAATAAACAAAAAATCGTACTTAATTCAATTATTATACCTTTTAAAAGGATCGCTCATAATTCTTGCCCCGCTTTTTTTTCATTTTGATGATACTGTGAAAATATTCAAATCATTACTTGTTGTTAATGAAAATTTTTATTTATTCTTAGAATTTTTAGAAGAAAAAAAGATAATCGAGATATCAATTATTTTGAGTTCATTATCAAGTGTATTTTTATTTATTGATAAGTTTGAAATAAAAAAATTCACTATTTTTTTTGATTATTTCTCAATTATAATTTTAAATTACTACTTTACTCCTTTAACAGCTTTTACAATTTATTTTTGTTTTTTACATTCTGTGAGGCACTCTATTTCGCTTGCGATCGACCTTGATGAAAACAATCTCCAAAATGGGCTAAAATTATTTATTTTAAAGGCTTTACCACTTACTCTTTTAACAATCTTTATTTCAATAATTGTATTATTTTTGTTAAATGACGTTAATTATTTAGATGATGCAATCTTAAAACTAATTTTTATTGGTTTGGCGTCTTTAACCTTTCCACATATATTGCTGGAATATTTTTTAGAGAAAAATGAAAAACAAACAAATTAAAATTTTACTTTCTGCTCCAAGAGGTTTTTGTGCTGGTGTTGAGAGAGCTATAGAGATTGTAGAAAAATCTATTCAAAAATATGGATCGCCAGTTTACGTTAGACACGAAATCGTTCATAACAAGCATGTTGTTGATAATTTAAAAAATAAAGGTGCTATCTTTGTTGAAGAATTGGAGGAAATTAATGACAAATCTAGACCTGTTATTTTTTCTGCACACGGTGTTCCAAAAAAAATACCAGAAGATGCTGAAAATTATAAAATGACTTATGTAGATGCTACTTGTCCACTAGTTTCTAAAGTTCATAGAGAAGCGGAAAACTTAAATAAAGCTGGTTATCATATTATTTTGATTGGACATGAGAACCATCCAGAAGTAATAGGCACTATGGGCCAATTACCCAAAGGATCTATTGATTTGGTTCAAAATGAAGCTGAAGCAATGGAGTATAAAACCAATAATAAAGAAAAATTGGCTTATATAACTCAAACAACACTATCTGTTGATGACACTAAAGAAATAATAAAAATTTTGAAAGATAGATATACAAACATTAAAGAGCCAGCAAAAGAGGATATTTGTTATGCAACAACTAATAGACAAATGGCAGTAAAAAATATTGCAAAAAAGTGTGATATGTTTTTTGTAATAGGTAGTAGAAACTCTTCAAATTCAGTTAGACTTGTTGAAGTAGCAAAAAAATCAGGTTGTCAAAATTCACAACTTTTTCATTCTGAAAGTGAAATTCCCTTTGATCAAATACAGAATTCAAATACTATTGGTATATCATCAGGAGCATCAGCACCCGAAATTCTTGTAGAAAATTTTATTAATGAATTAAAAAAAAAATTTTCTATAAATCTTGAGGAAGTAGAAATTATAAAAGAAAATGTGGTCTTTAAAGTTCCTAACAAATTAAATTAAATGGCTGTATATACAAAAATAAATCAGAGTGATATCGATATAATAAATAAGAAGTTTAATATTGAAAAAATTTTAAGTTTCCAAGGAATTACTAAAGGAATTGAAAATACAAATTACATTTTAAAATCCAAAAATAAAAAGTTTATTCTCACAATTTTTGAGAAGAGAGTTCTTCCAAAAGAGATACCTTTTTTTATGAAATTAATGGATTATTTAAATGATTCAAAAATTAATTGCCCAAGACCACTTAAAACTAAAGACAAAAATTATTTAATTAAACTAAAAAATAAAACAGCCTGTATTGTGACTTTCTTAAGTGGAAAAGATAAAAAGAAAGTTAACGAAAGTGACTGCTATGTTATTGGAAAAGCAGTAGCTAAAATGCATATGGTTACTAAGAAGATAAAATTTACTAGAAAAAATTCAATGGGTGTAAAATATTTAAAACCTTTACTCCAGAGTATTAAATTTAAATCAAATAAAGGATCAAATTTGAAAAAATTTTTATTTAATAATTTTAACGATATTAAAAAAAATTGGCCAAAAAAACTTCCTTCTGGAATTATACATGGTGATTTATTCGTAGATAATATTTTTTTTGATAAAAATAAGCTGTCGGGAATTATAGACTTTTACTTTGCTGCTAACGATTACTATATGTATGAAATAGCAATCTGTATTAATGCACTATGTTTTGATGAAAAAAATAAAAAATTTGTAATTAATAAGAAGAAAGTTGATAAATTAATCAAGGGATACAACAGTGTTAAGAAAATTAATTTAAATGAAAAAAACAATTTAAATATTTTGTGCAGAGGTGCTGCTCTAAGATATCTGTTAACTAGACTATTTGATTATACAAATACTCCAAAAACAGCATTAATCAAAATTAAAGATCCAAACGAATATTATCAAAAACTTATTACCCATAACAATTTGAATAGTTTTAAAGATTATTTGATTTAATGATTAAAATTTATACTGATGGCTCATGTTTAAAAAATCCAGGAAATGGTGGATGGGCAGCAATAATATGCACTGATAATGAAGTGAAAAAAATAAGTGGAAGTGAAAAAGATACAACAAATAATAGAATGGAATTAATGGCGACAATCAATGCATTAAAAGAAGTAAATTCTGAAGATTTGATAGAAATCTACACGGATTCTAAATATGTTAAAAATGGAATTACTGATTGGATCCACAATTGGATTAAAAATAATTGGAAAACATCTAATAAAGAAGATGTTAAAAATAAAGATTTATGGGTTCAATTGCATGATTTGAATAATAATTTTAAGATTAAGTGGAACTGGGTTAAAGCTCATGCTGGAAATCCACTAAATGAAGAAGTTGATTTATTAGCTAAAAAAGCTGCAAGTCTAGATTAATTTAAAGAAATTTTCTGCTGCTGAGATTTCACAAGATCCTGTATCTGCTTCTTCCTGAATTTTAATAACCTTCATGTTATCAACAAACATCGTGTATCTATTAGATCTAATTCCTAAACCTCTGCCACTTTTATCAATATCTGCACCAATTTCTTTTGTGAAATTAAGAAATGGGTCACCCATCATAACAATTTTTTCACCAACATCATTTTGTTTACCCCAAGCATTCATCACAAAGGGATCATTTACTGAAACACAAATTATATGATCAATACCTTTTTCTTTATATTGATCATGCATCTTAATATATCCTGGCAAATGTTTAGCAGAACATACAGAAGTATATGCCCCGGGTAGTCCAAATATTACAACTTTTTTGTCTTTAAAAAAATCTTCTATATTTTTTTTTACAGGCTCTCCATCTTGAAGAACAAAAATTTCTGAATTTGGTAGGCTATCGTTTTCTTTTATTTTCATTTGGATCTATCTTTAATATGTTCTTTTACTTTTTCAATATCATTTTCAAGAATATCATAATTTTCTTTCTCATTTAATATAAATTGAAGTTCATTTGGTAACTCAGCTTTAATATTTATAGCACTTTGAATTGCATCAGGAAACTTACATGGATGTGCTGTTGCTAGCACAATATTATTACCATTGAGATTGTGTTTATCAAAAGCTCCATAACCAATTGCAGTATGAGGGTCTAAAACAATATTAAATTCTTGATAAACAGCCTTAATAATATCAAGTGTTTCGGTCTCGCTCATTCTTGCTGATAAGAAATCTTGATTAATTAAATTTAACTTTTCTTTATCAATTGAATATTTTCCTTCTTCTTTAATTTTCATCATGTCTTTTGATGTTTGTTCTGAATTCTTATCATTCAAATCAAAAATAAGTCTCTCAAAGTTACTTGCAATCTGTATATCCATACTAGGAGAAATAGTTTCGGAAACAGTTTCAGCCTCGTAATTACCGTTTGAAATAGCTCTGTGGAGAATGTCATTTTGATTTGTTGCAACAATCAATTTATTAATGGGCAAACCCATTTTTTTGGCTAAATAACCTGCGTAAACATCTCCAAAATTCCCTGTGGGAACAGAAAAATTAGTGGGTTTAGTGTGATCTTCAATGAGATAATAGCTGTAAAAGTAATAAACACATTGAGCAATAATTCTTGCCCAGTTGATTGAATTTACACCTGACATATTAATATCTTGAGAAAATTTTGTATCTGAAAACATTGATTTAACTAAGTTTTGGCAGTCATCAAAATTTCCTTTAATAGCGATATTAAATACATTTTCATGTTTTCCAGTAGTCATGATTTTTCGCTGAACAGAAGAAACTCGATTATCAGGATGTAGTACAAAAATATTTAAATTTTCTTTTCCTTTTATTGCATCTATAGCTGCTGCCCCTGTATCTCCAGATGTGGCAACTACAATATTAATTTTTTCTTTTTGCTTGCTTAAATAAAATTCATAAAAATTTCCAAGAAGTTGCATAGCAACATCCTTAAAGGCTAGTGTTGGGCCATGAAATAACTCTAAGACTGATCGATCTCCTATTTTTATGAAATCAATTACATTTTCTCTCCTAAAAACAGAATAAGATTTATCAATTATTTTAGACAATTCATCTTTATCCATAAAATTTCCTATAAAAGGAAAAATAATTTTTTTTGCTAAATCTGAATAATTTAGTGACCTCAATTCTTGAATTTCTTTTTCACTATAGTTTGGAAGTGAACTAGGAATGAACAATCCCCCATCATCAGCAAGACCTTTGATAAAAACATCCTTAAATTCGTAAGTTTTAGAAGTATCTCTAGTGCTGACGTATCTCATTTAATAATTTTTTTTTCTAAAATATAGATATATTAAAAGGATTGAAATCGCCATCGAAAACCAAGTAATTGCGTACTTTTTGTGATTGTTTGAAATTTTAGCAGTGATCACTCTTGGTCTTGGGTTTTCGTAGTTACCATTTAAATAAATAATATATTTTGAAAACTTTTTTCCTGTAAATTTCAAAATATCTTCCCGATCTAGTGTGAACCAATAATTTTTATCTACTTCATTCTTGGGTTTGAATGAGCTTGATTTTGATTGAAGCATTAAAGTACCAATAATATTTTTTTGATCAACAACATTAATCTCTTGTTTGTTTTTTTGTTCAAAAGATATCCAGCCTCTATTAATTAAATAATATTCATTTCCAACTTTAATTGGGTTAATAACTTCAAATCCAGGTTTACCAGTTTCGTTAAGATTATAGAGATAAATTTGTTTTTCAAAATCAATTTGTCCTGATGTTTTAATTCTTAAATAATTTTTTTTTTCTACATTTTGAAGTTCAACTGGATCAATCTTTAAAGAATTTTCAATTTGATTGATTAGATCTAATTTCCAACTCAATCTATATAATTGCCAAAAGCCTAATGACAATAAAACTAAAATTATAAAATAAACGAAAACTGAAAATAGAAGCTTATTCTTCAAGGATTAAATATTAACTTCCCCAAACGTAGATAGCTGCAAACAAGAATAACCAAACAACATCAACAAAGTGCCAGTACCAAGCAGCTGCCTCAAAACCAAAGTGGTGTTCTTTTGTAAAGTGACCCAATCTTCCTCTCCATAAACAAACAGCAAGAAAAATTGTTCCAACAATTACGTGGAAACCGTGAAAACCTGTTGCCATATAAAATACTGCACCATAAATATGTCCTGAATAATCAAATGTAGCATGATGATATTCGTAAGCCTGTAACAAAGTAAAAAAGAAGCCTAGTGCAACAGTTGCTGTTAATCCTTGAATAAATCCCTTTCTATCGTCTTCTAATAAAGAGTGGTGAGCCCAAGTTACTGTAGTACCAGATAATAATAAAACTAGTGTATTGATTAATGGAATGTCCCATGGATCAAAAGTTTCTATGTCTTGTGGAGGCCAAACATTTCCAACAAACTCATTTGGGAACAAACTTATATCAAAATATGCCCAAAACCATGCAACGAAAAACATAACTTCAGAAGCAATAAATAACGTCATTCCATATCTATGATGGATTTGAACAACCGGAGTATGGTGACCTTGATGTTCAGCTTCAATCACAACATCTCTGAACCACATATAAGCTGCATAAATTACAAGAGCTAATCCCAAATACATTCCCCAAGATACATCATTGTGCATATAAAAAATTGCTCCAATAGCTAGTACCAAGCATGCAAAAGATGTAAATATAGGCCAAGGACTTGGGTCTACTAAGTGATAATCATGTTTTTTTTCAGCTGACATATTTTTTAATTATGATTGTTTATAATAATCTGTCGAGAAAAAAGTATACGACATAGTTACATCCTGTAAGTTTTTAACTGTTGGGTCATTTACCAGTTCTGGGTCCAAATAAAAAGTCATAATATAAGTTGCCTTCTCACCGGCTTTAAGTTCCTGTTTTTCAAAGCAAAAACAGCCTAATTTGCTATAATATTTACCAAAACTTGCAGGTGAAACGTTGAAACTAGCAACTCCATAAGTTGTTTCGTCTCCATAGTTCTCAACCTCAAACTCAATTCTATTTACCTGACCAACCTTAACATCAATGACATTTGATTTAGCCTTAAAATCCCAAGTAAGATTGTTTACATTCGTATCAAATCTTACACTTACAACTTTATCTAAAACTATTTTCGGAGCTTCTTTAGATACTTGGGTTGTTCCTCCAAAGCCAGTTACACGACAAAAAAGATCATATAAGGGCACTGCCGCAAAAGATAAACCTAACATTAAACAAAAAATACCTGCCAGAAGTAATGGAGTTAATGTTTTGCTCTTAATCATATTTGCCTATCAAATACGCCAACGTTATATAATGTAAAAACAAACAAAAAAACCATAAAAGCTAAAATTGCTAAAGCAGTAATAATATTTTTTTTCTTTGTTTTTTTATCGGGTGTTATCATAAAATTTTATCTATTAAGAAAAATACAAAAACTAAAAACAAATATAATATCGAGTATCCAAAAATTGTTTTTGCTTTTTTTGCATCAAACTTGTTCTTCTTAAAATTGTAAAGTTCAAAACATAAGTAATTATAGTAAATTGTCAAAATTAATGATGGAATTAAAAATACTAGACCAACAAAATTAATTGCGTATGGGAAAACAATAACTGGCAACATTATTAACGAATAGACAAATATATTTAATTTTGTGCTTTCAACACCATTAGTCAATGGAAGCATTGGAATATTTGCTTTTTTATAATCATCAGATTTATATAAACTTAGTGCCCAGAAATGTGATGGTGTCCAAAAAAAGATAATTAGAAAGAAAGTTAATGGCTCAAGTGAAAGTGAGTTAGTAGCTATAGTCCAACCAATTACAGGAGGTAATGCTCCTGCAGCGCCTCCAATAACTATATTTTGAGGCGTTTTTCTTTTAAGCCAAACGGTATAAACCAGCACATAAAACAAAATTGTAAATAACAATAAAGCTGCTGAAACTGTATTTGCAAAATAATCTAAAGCAACAACAGAAAATATTGATAAAGCGATACCAAAAATCAAAGCTTGGTTTTTATTAACCTTCCCAGTTGGTATAGGTCTTAAACAAGTCCTTGTCATTAATGCATCTAAGTCAGACTCGTACCACATGTTTAAAGCTCCAGCAGCACCAGCTCCAATAGAAACTAAAATAATTCCAATTATTGCATCTTTTGTTGGAATAATATTTGGTGCCATCAACAAACCAACTGCACAAGTAAAAATTACAAGAGACATTACTCTTGGCTTCATGAGTTTAAATAACTCAGAGAAATTGAATACGTCTTCTTGGCTTAAATTTCTATTTTTTAACTTAGACTTAATCATTTAATTTTAGACAAAAAATCTAAATACTTTTTAAGTAGTAGATTTTTCTGCGCTCTCTTCATCTTCAAACTTCGGTAATTCATCAAAAGTATGAAAATTTGGAGGAGACGGTACTGTCCACTCTAAAGTTGTTGCTCCTTCACCCCAAGGGTTTTGAGCAGCAGCTTTTTTCTTATAAAATGCATAAATTAGATTTGCGAAAAATACTCCTAAACCAATTACAGAAATATATGATCCAATTGAAGATATGTAATTCCAACCAGCAAACGCATCTGGATAATCTGCATATCTTCTAGGCATCCCCGCTAAACCTAAGAAGTGTTGAGGGAAGAAAATTAAGTTTACACCAATAAATGTTAACCAGAAGTGTAATTGACCTAACCATTCTGAATACTCGTAACCACTCATTTTTCCAAACCAGTAATAAAAGCCTGCAAAGATTGCGAACACCGCACCTAAAGATAATACATAGTGGAAGTGAGCTACTACATAGTAAGTATCATGCATTGCTGTATCTACACCTGCGTTTGCAAGAACAACACCTGTAACTCCACCAACTGTAAATAAAAATATAAATCCTAAAGCCCAGACCATAGGTGTCTTAAATGATATTGAACCACCCCACATGGTTGCTATCCAAGAAAATATTTTAATTCCCGTCGGAACAGCAATGATCATCGTCGCTGCTAAGAAATAAGCTTTAGTATCTGTACTTAAACCAACTGTATACATATGGTGAGCCCATACAACGAAACCAACTATTCCAATTGCTACCATTGCATATGCCATACCTAAATATCCAAATACTGGTTTTCTTGAGAATGTTGAAACAATATGACTGATCATTCCAAAACCTGGTAAAATTAAAATGTAAACTTCAGGGTGGCCAAAGAACCAGAATAAGTGTTGGAATAACACTGGATCTCCACCTGTTTGAGCATCAAAGAATGCAGTTCCGAAATTTCTATCCGTTAATAGCATTGTGATTGCACCTGCTAATACTGGAAGTGATAAAAGTAATAAGAACGCTGTAACTAGAATTGACCAAGCAAATAAAGGCATTTTATGCAATGTCATACCTGGAGTTCTCATGTTTAAAATTGTAGTTATAAAGTTTACCGCTCCTAAAATTGAAGACGCTCCTGCTAAGTGTAAACTTAAAATAGCAAAGTCCATTGCTGGACCAG
Organism: Candidatus Pelagibacter sp. HIMB1506; assembly: GCF_052047935.1. Taxonomy (NCBI): domain Bacteria; kingdom Pseudomonadati; phylum Pseudomonadota; class Alphaproteobacteria; order Candidatus Pelagibacterales; family Candidatus Pelagibacteraceae; genus Candidatus Pelagibacter; species Candidatus Pelagibacter sp. HIMB1506. The sequence goes on from NZ_JBNAIS010000001.1 coordinate 1,070,963, forward strand.
GCTGTCCTGCTGTAGATGATAAAGGAGGATAGATTGTCCATCCACCACCAACTCCAGTTTGACCTGGAGGGCCATCCATAAATATAGACATGATTAATAAAATGAATGAAGTTGGTAGTAACCAAAATGAAATATTATTCATTCTTGGGAATGCCATATCAGGTGCACCAATCATAATTGGTACAAACCAATTTCCAAAACCACCAATCATTGCTGGCATAACCATAAAGAAGATCATGATTAAACCATGACCTGTTACTAAGACATTGTATAGATGATAGTTTCCACCCAAAATTCCATCACCTGGATGCATCAATTCCATTCTCATTAAAACTGAGAATGCAGTTCCGATCACACCTGCAACAATTGCAAATATAAGGTACATTGTACCGATATCTTTGTGATTAGTTGAATACGCCCAACGTTTCCAACCAGTTGGTGTATGATGATCGTCGTGTGATGCAGTTTGTGTATACATATTATTTACTCGCTAGTTTTTTAAATTGATCTTCTTCATTAATTTCTTTTGCAAATTTTATTTTAGCACCAGTAAGCCATTCTTGATATTCTTCTTCAGAAACTACTCTCACTGTAATCGGCATAAAAGCATGTTTAATTCCACAAAGCTCAGAGCACTGTCCATAATAAGTTCCAACTTCTTCCGCTTTAAACCATGTTTCATTTATTCTTCCAGGAACCGCATCTCTTTTAACTCCAAAAGATGGTAATGCCCAAGCGTGCAAAACATCATTTGCAGTAATTAAAACTTTAACTACTTTATTCACTGGAACAACTAATTCATTATCTACAGCTAATAATCTTGGTTGATTTTCTTTTAAATCTTTGTCTTCAATCATATAAGAGTCGAAAATAATATTTTCATCTGGATACTCATATCCCCAGTACCATTGATAACCGATTGCCTTAACTGTTACATCTGCTTTTGGTATTGAGTCTTGTTTATATAAAATTTTAAAAGATGGAACTGCCATCACGATTAAAATTAAACATGGAATTAATGTCCATAAAACCTCTACAGCAACATTGTGAGTTCTTTTAGAAGGAACTGGATTTGCTGATGCTCTAAATCTGATACATGCATAGACCATTAAAAATAAAACAAAAACGCTTATCGCAATTATGATTGGTAATAACAATTTGTCATGAAAATTAACTATATCTCTCATAGACTCTGATGCTGCTTTTTGAAAACCTAATTGCCAATCTTTTGGCTGGTTAGCAAACGCAACTGCAGGAGTTAAAATTGAAAGAATTGTTATTAAAATTTTTTTCATTTTTTTACCCTATATAGAACGTCTTCAAAAAAATTACACTTTAGTTTTCGCGACAAAATATCAATTTATGGCGTATTTTATGATCGATATAGCTGAAATTACAGCTGTTTCAGATCTCAATATATTCTCATTAATTTTCAATGGTTGAACTCCGCTAAATTTTAGAATCTTAGCCCTTTCCTCTTCAGAAAAATCTCCTTCTGGACCTATAATTACACATGTAGGTTTATCTGTAACCATCTTTAAATCTATTTTGGTATTTTCAGAATTTAGATCAGTAAAAATTAAATCCATTTCATTACTATTTAAAAAACTATCTAATGATCTTGGGTCCTCAATATCAGGAACATTAATTCTATTCGATTGCTCTGATGCTTCAATAATTACTTTCTCTAATCGTTCTTTATTAATCTTACGAACAATCGTTCTATCAAATATAATTGGAATAAATTTTGTAACTCCTAACTCAGTTGCTTTTTGAATCATAAAGTTAAAGTAATTTGATTTAATTGGAGAAAAAGCAAGCCACAATTCTTTAGAATTTTCTTTTTGTCTTAATTGCTTTGTAACATTAAATTCAACAATACCTTTTGAAATGTTTAAAATTTTTGCTTCCCATTCACCACTACTGTTAAATAAAGAAAAAATTTCATTTTCTTTAACTCTCATTACTTTGTTTACGTAATGCGATTGAGATTTATCAAGTGTATCAGTTAAATTATTAGATAAACTTTTAGAAAAATATAATCTAATGTTACTCATATTATTAAATTAGTTTATGAAAAATATTAAAGCAATAATTTTTGACGCTTACGGCACTTTATTCGATGTAAATTCAGCTGCAGAAAAATGTAAAGACAAAATTGGTGATAAGTGGGAAGCTTTTGCAAATTATTGGAGAACCACACAACTAGAATACACATGGCTTAGAAGCCTAATGAAAAGACACAAAGATTTTTGGCAAATCACTGAAGACAGTTTAGATAAATCAATGAGTGTTTTTAAAATAGATAATTCAATGAGGGATGAATTATTAGATCTATATAAAATTCTTTCACCTTTTGAAGAAGTTCCAGAAGTATTAAAATCTTTAAAAGAAAAAAATTTTAAACTAGCAATACTTTCAAATGGTACACCTTCTTTACTAAATGAATTAGTACAAAGTAATAATTTAAATAATTTATTTGATGATATTTTTTCTGTCGAAGAAGTTGGTATTTTTAAGCCTGACTCCAAAGTTTATGATATGCCAATAAAAAAATATAAAATTGAAAAAAATGAAGTTGCTTTTTTAAGTGCAAATACCTGGGATGTATCTGGTGGTGGAAACTATGGATATAATTCTATTTGGGTAAACAGAAATAATAATATCTTTGATAAACTTGATTATTCACCACAAAATGAAATTAAAAATTTAAATGGCCTACTTGATATAACTAAGTAGATAATTATATCAGCTTCCATGAAATTAATTGAAGTATCAAAAATCATAGATCCTATTCCAGCTTCTGATGGTGCAGGAGTAAAATTAAAAAGAAGTATTGGTGTTGAACCAAATTATTTTGATCCTTTCTTAATGCTAGACGAATTCGGATCTGAAAATAGCGAGGATTATATTGCTGGTTTTCCACCTCACCCTCATAGAGGAATTGAAACTGTTACTTATATGTTAGCGGGAGATTTTGAACACAAAGATAGCACTGGTGGTGAAGGAAGAATGACTGCAGGTGATGTTCAGTGGATGAAAACAGGAAGTGGAATTATTCATTCAGAAATGCCGGCAATGAAAGAAGGAAGACTTCATGGCTTTCAATTATGGATTAACATGCCTGCTAAATTGAAAATGAGTAAACCAGAATACATTTATATTGATGCAGACAAAATGAGTGTTCATAAAGATGATGAGAAACAAGTAAAAGTTATTGCTGGTAAATTTGAAAATGCTGAAGGACCTGTAAAAGGTCATAATGTGGAACCAGTTTATTTTGATGTGGAGTTAAACAAAGACAAACAATTTAATTTTAATATTCCATCAACTCACAATACATTTATTTACCTAATAGACGGTGAAATTGAAATTGGCAGTGAGAAACATGATAATGTTAAAGATAGTACTTTAATATTATTAACAAAAGGTGAAGAGCTTAAAGTAAAAGCAAAAACAAATGCTAAATTTCTTGTGATATCTGGAAAGCCAATAAATGAAGAAATTGCAAGAGGTGGGCCTTTTGTGATGAACACTAAAGCAGAAATCTTGCAAGCAGTTCAAGATTATCATAATGGTACATTTGTAAAATAAATTATGAATTCAGTTATAATATCAAAAGCAGGTGGACCAGAAGTTTTAGAATATAAAGAACTTAAACTTGAGGAACCAAAAGCTGATGAGGTAACTATTAAAAACCATGCTATTGGTTTAAATTATATTGATACTTATCACAGGTCAGGACTTTATCCATTAACTCTACCCACTCCAATTGGTCTAGAGGGAGCTGGAGAAATAACTAAAATAGGCTCAGATGTAAAAGATTTTAAAGTTGGAGATAAAGTTGCATACTGTGCAGCTCCTCTTGGCGCTTACTCAACTCATAGAAATTATCCAACTAAAAACTTAGTAAAAGTTCCTGACAGTGTTGATTTAGAAACTGCAGCAACTTTAATGACAAAAGGAATAACTACTTTTTATCTTTTACACAAAACTTATCCTGTAAAATCTGGAGAAGATATTTTATTTCATGCAGCAGCAGGTGGTGTTGGTCAAATATTTGGACAATGGGCTAAAAGTTTAGGATGCAATGTAATTGGTACTGTTGGTTCAGATGAAAAAATAGAAAATGCAAAACAAAATGGTTATGACCATGTAATTAATTACAACAAAGATAATTTTGCCGAAAAAGTAAAAGAAATTACTGAAGGAAAAGGATTATCTGTTGTTTACGATGGAGTTGGAAAAAATACTTTTGATGGTTCAATTGAATGTTTAAAATTAAGAGGAATGTTAGTTTCTTTTGGTAATGCGTCTGGGCCTCTAGATCCAGTTAATGTTGCAAAATCAATTCAGCCAAAAGGACTTTATTTAACAAGACCAAGTATTATGCAGTACACTACAACAAGAGAAGAACTTGATGAAGCTGCTAATAAAGTTTTTGAAATGGCTTCAAGCGGAAAAGTAAAAGTAAAAATTTCAAAAAAATATTCTTTAAAAGATATTGCTCAAGCACACAAAGATTTAGAGTCTAGAGTTCTTACTGGTCCAGCGGTTATACTTCCCTAGTTTACGTCTACATCCATATCAGACATATGGAGTTTTAGTGCATTTGTTGAAATTTGAATTTCTCTTATAAAAAAAATAATTGATATAATCATGGATAAACAGCAAGAACCAAAAATTACCCTCGCTGCAAATACTTCATCTAAGTAAAGTGCAAAAACAGTAAGCATATTAAATAGGAAGCCAAATGAGGCAAATAAAATTGTCCATCTAAGAAGTGTTATTCTGCCACTTAAATTAATAAACTGCTTCTTCCATTCAGGTGGTATATGCTTTTCATAAACATGCTCATCATGAAGTTGACGAATTAAGATGCTAAGAGAATGAAATCTGTTGCTGTACACACTCATTAGCAATGGAATAGCTGGAAACATCAATGCTGTAACTGTGTAATCTATATTCATACGAATCAAATTGATTATGAAACTAGCCTTTGTTATTTACAAGTAAATTATGAGCCAATTAAATTTATTTATTGAGTTAACAAGGTTAAAAAAACCAATTGGCTTTATGCTTTTATTTTGGCCATGTCTTTGGGGCTTAACAATAGTTTATGACTTTAATGGAGATTTAAAAAAATATTTTTTTTATAGCTTTCTTTTTTTATCGGGTGCAATTTTAATGAGATCTGCTGGTTGCATCGTAAATGATATCGTTGATAAAAATTTTGATAAAAAAGTTGAGAGAACTAAAAATAGACCAATTGCTTCAGGGCAAATATCCATCACACTTGCATCAATTTATGCATTAACTCTATGTGCAATCGCTTTTCTTGTGCTTATAAATTTTAATAATTTCACGATTATAATGGCGATGATTTCTATGCCTTTGGCATTTACTTATCCATTAATGAAACGAATAACTTATTGGCCTCAATTATTTTTAGGTATTACTTTTAATTATGGTCTTGTGTTGGCCTGGATTTCTATTTCAAATGAAATTTCATTAATTCCAATAGTTTTTTATATAGGAGCCATATTTTGGACACTAGGGTACGACACAATTTATGGATTCCAAGATATTAAAGATGATGAAATTATAGGAGTAAAATCGACCTCAATAAAGTTTAAAAAATATCCCAAAAAATTTTTATATGTTTCATATTGTATTTTTATCTTATCACTAATTTTAATTGGAATTTTAATGAAATTTAAATTTTATTATTTTGTACTTATGATTTTTCCAATTATGCACTTATTAATTTTTCAAATAAGGAAATTAAATTTTGTTTCTCCTTCAGATTGCTTAGAAAAATTTAAAAGTAACAATTTTTTAGGATTAATTATATTTCTTAATTTAATAATAGCGAAAACTATATAATGAATAAAAAACTACTTTTTAAAAGGTTGTATAAAGACTATACACAAAAACATTTAAATAAAATTATTTTATCTGTTTTTTTTTCAATATTGGTTGCAGGTAGTACCTCCTCAATTGCTTGGCTTTTAGATCCGGCAATAAAAAAAATCTTCATAGATAAAGATCAAACATTAATATTTATAATACCAATTTTTATAATCATAGCTTTTATAACAAAAGGAGTGTCTTTATATATTGCAAAAGTGCTAATGATAAATGTTGCAGAAGAAGTAAAAATGAAACTTCAAGTTGATATGCTAAAGTCACTTATCAAAGCTGATACACATTTTATTGATAAAAAACATTCAGGAAAATTTATATCAAACTTAATTTATGATGTTAACCATATAACTAATTTACTAAGTAATGCACTTTTGAATTTGTTTAAAGATAGTTTGACTTTAATCGGATTACTTTCAGTAATGTTTTTTCAGAATTGGAAACTTTCTTTAATTTCAATAGTAATGATACCCCTTGCAAGTTTTGCTGCTAGAACTTTAGGTAAAAGAATGGGCAAAGTAGTAACAGAGGCTCAAGAAAAATCGGGGTTTTTCACTAGCTATTTGGTTGAACTTTTTAAGAATCATAAATTAATAAAAATATTCCAAAAAGAAAATTTTGAAAAAGTTAGAGCTGATACACATCTTCAGCAACTTAAAGAGAAAAGTAAAAAAATAAGTACTGTATTAGTAAGAATGTCGCCTATTATGGAAGTTTTTACAGGTATTATGATTGCAATTTTAATTTACTATTCAGGTAAATTAATAGTTAAAGATCAACTTGAGGTTAATAATTTTTTTTCTTTCCTTGCTGCAATGATGTTGGCTTACCAACCTGTAAGGTCTTTATCGACTTTAAATATTGTTATAAACCAAGGTTTTTCAGCGGCATCAAGAATTTTGCCAGTAGTTGATATCGAAAACTTAATTAAAGATAAAAATAACGCTCAAGACTTAAATCTAAAAAATGCAAAAATTGATTTTCGAAATGTTACTTTCAAATATGAGAATGAAGAAAAAGAAGTATTAAAGAAAATAAATTTAAAATTTGAAGGAGGTAAAATGACTGCATTAGTTGGTCATAGTGGATCGGGAAAATCAACGATTTTGAACTTAATTCCGAGATTTTATCAACCTCAGTCTGGAGATATATGTATGGATGAAAAATCAATTTTTGATGTTACCTTGAAATCTTTAAGGGAAAATATTTCTTTGGTAAGTCAAGAGACAACTTTATTTGATGACACAATAAAAAATAATATTAAATACGCTAATGACAAGGCCACAGATGACGAAGTTTATAAAGTTGCCAAATTATCAAATTGCCATGATTTCATTGAAAAACTACCAAATAAATATGAGACAGTTATTGGAGAAAATGGTTTTAGACTATCAGGTGGTGAAAAACAAAGAATTTCAATAGCTAGAGCTATGATCAAAAATAGCAAAGTAATATTGTTAGATGAAGCGACGTCTGCCTTAGATTCTGAAACAGAAAAAAAAATACAAGATGCTTTAAATATTTTAACTAATGACAAAACTACAATTGTAATTGCACATAGGCTTTCAACAGTCAAAAATTCAAATAACATCTACTTAATTGAAAATGGTCAGGTTATAGATAACGGAAAACATGATGAACTCATTCTAAAATCTGAAAAATATAAAAATTTTTATGAAAAACAAATTCAGAAATAAAGATGTTTTTAATATATCAATTATTACTTTCTCTAGCTCTTATATTTTCACCAATAATAATAGTTTACAGATTATTTAAAAATAAAGAACACGAAACAAGGTTTGTTGAGAAGTTTAGTTTTAATACCAAAAAAAGAATAAACGGAAGATTAATATGGTTTCACGGAGCTAGTGTAGGTGAAATTTTGAGCATAATTCCTATAGTCAAATATTATGAGAAACACAAAAAAATAAAACAAATTCTAGTAACTTCGAGCACACTAAGTTCTGCTAAGGTTTTTGAAAAATTTAAATTTAAAAAGGCTGTACATCAATTTTATCCGATTGATTATCATTTTATAAATAAAAAATTCTTAAATTTTTGGAAACCTAATTTAGCTATTTTTATAGAATCAGAAATTTGGCCCTGTATGTTTAATTTACTTGATAAAAAAAAAATTCCACTAGTATTATTAAATGCAAGAATAACAAATAAAACTTATAAAAAATGGTCAAAATTAAAAAAATTTACTAAATCAGTATTTGGAAAGATAAATGTTTCTTTTCCACAAAATAAAGAGACAAAATACTACTTAAATAAATTAAAACTAAAAAAAGTTAAAGAACTAGGAAATCTTAAATTTGCTGAAAACAGCAACAATCATTTAGATAAAATTCCAAAATATTTAAAGAGAGAATTTAATAAAAAAAAAGTCTGGGTGGCTTCGAGTACTCACAAAGATGAGGAAATATTTTGTGCTGAAACTCATTTAAAATTAAAAAAAAAAATAAGCAATCTTGTAACTATAATTATTCCAAGACATGTACATCGAGTTAATGAAATTTCAGATAAAATTAAATCTATGAATTTGGTAGTTAAAATTCATAGTTTAAAACCTAAAAATTTAAGTAATGTTGATATTTATATTGTTGATACTTTTGGAGAGACTAAGAAATTTCATGAAATAGCATCGTCTGTATTTTTAGGTGGTTCAATTATAAACCGAGGTGGTCAAAATCCCTTAGAGGCTGCAAGATGTGGTGCAAAAATATTTCATGGACCTAACACTGATAATTTTAAGGATATATATAAATTATTAAATACTCTAAAAATTTCATATAAAATAAATTCGCCTGAAAGACTTGCAAAATTAATTACGTTCAAAAAAAATAAAAATATTGCAAATAAAATAAAATTAATAGGTAATACAATTCTTAAAAAAACTTTAAATGAATTAAATTTATTAATCAAAAATGAATTTTAAAAAACCCAAATTTTGGGATTATAAAAAACCTAATATTTATGCTTATTTACTTTTCCCTATAGCTTTAATTTTACAACTCTTTCAAAAAATTAAAATAACTTCACCTACTGAACAAGATCTAAATATAAAAACAATTTGTGTTGGAAACATATATTTGGGTGGCACGGGGAAAACTTCATTAAGTATTAAATTAAATGAAATTTTGAAAAAAAAAAAAATTAAATCCTGTTTTATAAAAAAGTTTTATAAAAATCAGTCTGATGAACAAAAAATATTAGAAAAACATGGAAGGCTTTTTTCATCTAAAAAAAGAATAAATGCTTTAAAACAAGCTGAAGAAAATAATTACCAAGTAGCTATATTTGATGATGGATTGCAAGATAAATCAATTAAATACGATTTAAAGTTTGTTTGTTTTAATAATATTAATTGGATAGGAAATGGCATGACTTTACCTGCTGGACCTTTAAGAGAAAATTTAAATAATTTAGCCAATCATAAAAATATTTTTATAAATGGCAATTTAGAAAATGTAGAGATGATCAAAGAAGCATTAAAGAATATTTCATCGAATTTAAATATTAATTTTGGACAATATGTGCCGTTAAATATCGATGAATTTAAAAAAGAAGAAAAATATTTAGTTTTTTCTGGAATAGGAAATCATCAGACATTTATATCCATGATAAAAAACTATGGTTTAAATGTTTTTAAAGATTATGAATTTCCAGATCACTATAATTATTCTGAAGAGAATATAAATAAAATTATAAATAATGCAAAAAATTTTAATTGTAAAATAATAACTACTGAAAAAGATTATTTTAGACTAAGTGAGGAAAATAGAAATAAAATAAATTATTTAAAAGTTGAGTTAAAAATTCTTGATGAAAAAAAGATAGTGGATCTTGTTAGCTAATATTATGAAGCTTATTGTTTATTTTTTTCAATTTATATTAACAAGCACTAGTTTTATAATTTTTAAAATATTAGGACCAAAATTATCTTCATATATTGGAGGAAAAATATTTGAAAAAATAGGACCTTTTTTTAGATCTAAAAATATTATTCACTCGAATATTAAAAAAGCAATTCCTAATATTAATTCAGATGAGTTAAATAAATTAACTTCCCTAATGTGGAATAACTACGGAAGGACTTTTGCTGAGTACATGTTTATTAAAGATTTTAGAAAAGGAAACCTAAAGAATAACATTCAAATTGAAGGAAAAGAAATACTTGAAGATATAAAAATTAAAAAACAACAAGTTATTTTTATATCGGGCCATTTTGCAAACTTTGAATTAATGGCTATGTATTTGGAAAAATCTGGCATCGATTTATCAGCTATCTACAGACCTTTAAATAATATTTTTATAAATTTAATTATGGAAAGAATAAGAAAAAAATTTATTTGCAAAAATCAAATTAAAAAAGGAATTGGTGGAATGAAAAATTTAATAAAATATAAAAAAAAAAATTTTTCTACAGCCTTGATGATAGATCAAAGAGTATCAGAGGGAATATTGTCAAATTTTTTTAATCAAAAAGCACTTACAACCACTGTTCCAGCCCAACTTGCAAAAAAGTTTAATATTCCAATAGTCCCTGTTTCTATAAAAAGACTTGAAGGGATAAATTTTAAAATTAATGTTGAGAGTCCTATTTTATTTAAAGAGTCGCAATCAATTCAATTTATTACAGATGAATTAAATTTAATATTGGAAAAAATGATAACTAAAAATCCTTCTCAATGGATCTGGTCACATAATAGATGGAAATGATCTTAGTTTTTTTCTAATTTTTCTCTTTTTTGGTGCGCTTCTTTATATGAATAGTATGCCTCTTGTAACTCAACGTTCCAGTAATTTAAATTTTCAATTTTAATTTTTTTTCCTGAAACTGCACATTCAACATACTCACCAGGTTCAATTATATTAAAATTATTGGGTAGATACTTTATTTTTGCTAATTTTTTCATTATTTTGGTTTATATAGTTATTATATGAAAGTTGGAATAATTGGAAGTGGAGGTCGTGAACACGCAATATGCTCTCAATTAAAAAAATCAGATAAAATTCATGAAATCTATTGTTTTCCTGGTAACGCTGGAACTTCAAAAATTGCAAAAAACGTTGATATTGATCTAAACAAATTTGAAGAAATTAAAAAATATATATTAAATCAAAACATTAATTTAATTGTAGTTGGACCTGAAAAACCTCTGGTGGATGGTTTAGTAGATTATCTTAAAAAATCAAAAATAGATGTTTTTGGCCCCAACAAAATGGCAGCTCAATTGGAAGGATCTAAAATATTTACTAAAAAAATTTGTGAAAAATACAAAATACCTACAGCAAAGTTTGGTATTTTTAAAAATATAAATGAAACAACAAATTTTTTAAAAAATACATCTTTTCCAGTTGTTATTAAAGCTGACAATTTGGCTTCGGGAAAAGGTGTTTATATATGTAAAGACTTAAATGAAGCTAGTACTGCTATAGAAGAAATATTTAATGGTAAATTTGGAAAAGCAGAAAATCTGCTTATCGAAGAATATCTAGATGGAGAGGAAATGAGTTTCTTTTCAATACATGATGGAAAAAATTTTAAATGTTTTGGTACAGCACAAGATCATAAAAGAGTTTTAGAGGGCGACAATGGTAAAAATACAGGAGGCATGGGTGCTTACTCACCTTCAAGATTAATAAATAAAGAGTTGGAAAAAAAAATTATAGATAAAATTATTAAACCTACTCTTAAAGGATTAAGTAATTTGAATACAGAGTATCAAGGATTTTTGTATACAGGACTCATGATAGTAAAAAATGAACCCTATCTTATTGAATACAATGTTAGAATGGGGGATCCTGAGTGCCAAACTATACTTCCAAAACTTGAGACGGACCTTTTTGATATTTTAATTTCATGTTGCAAAAGAAAGCTTAACGAAATTGATATAAAATGGTCTAACAAAAAAAGCTTATGTGTTGTGGTTTGCTCAAAAGGATATCCAGATACATTTGATAAAAATATTGAGATAGAAAACATAAATAAAATTGATCTTCAAGATAATGAATACTTATTCCATGCAGGTACAAAAATTGAAAATGGAAAAATTTACGCTACAGGTGGAAGAGTATTAAATTTTACAAGTCTTTCAGATGATTTTTTAAAAGCAAGGGAAAGTATAATAAAAAATATTTTAAAATTAGACTGGTCAAATGGTTTTTTTAGAAAAGATATTGGATATAAAGTTATAGATTGATGAGAATTATATCTGGAACCTTTAGAGGTAAAAAAATAATTCAACCAAAAGATTTAAAAACAAGACCTTTAAAGGATTTGGTTAAAGAGTCTGTTTTTAATATATTAGAGCACTCAAATAAATTTGATATAAATTTGGATATATCCAATATTTTAGATATTTTTTCAGGAGTTGGGTCATTTGGTTTGGAATGCTTGTCTAGAGGTGTAAAACAAGTAACTTTTATTGAAAACTATAAAGAAGCCTTAACAATTTTAAAGAAAAATTTATCAAATCTTAAAACAATAAAAAATTCAAAAATAATTGAAGGAAATGCCTATGACAAAAATTTATTCTATACACTCACAGATAAATATGATTTGGTATTTTTAGACCCTCCATACAAAGATGAAAATTTAAATTTAATTTTAAAAAATATAAATAATGCAAAAATTCTTAAAAAAGGTGGAATTCTAGTTATTCATCGACATAAGAACAGCAAAGATATAATTCCTGCATATTTTGAAACAGTTGAGGAAAAAAAATATGGAATTTCAAAAGTGATTTTCTTGCTATCTTAAATTAGAAGGTTTTTTGTCTCTTTTTTTATTAATTCGACGGCTGGTTGATCAAATGGATTAAGATTTAAACACTTTCCCAATAATATAGTCTCTAAAATAAAAAAAGTAAAAATTTCACCTAAAGTATTTTCATCTCTTTTTTTAATTTCAAAACTTCTAAAAGGAATATTTTTCTTTTTAAAAACATTTTCTGTCGCTATTTTTTGTAAATATTTTATTTGTTGAGAAGTTTTATTTTTAAGATATTTTTTTGATTTTAAAATTGAAGTCGATTTTATTTTTGAAGAATTAACGTCATTAACATAAAAAAAAGTAAAAAAATTATTTTTAAAGCCATCTAGATATAGTTGCATAACACTATGATTATCCTTTGGCATACTAGAGACTATAGGTAAAATACCTTTGCCTTTCTTGCCCAGACTCTCAGCAACTAATTGTTGATACCATTCAAATATAGAATGCGATTTTTGATCATAATTCAATATGACTGAGTTAAATTTTTTTTTTTTATTTAAATAAAGTATCGTACTTACATTTGTAACAAGGTTGTTAATAAATCCTTTTTTTTTTATTAAATAATTTAGTGTTTTAAATTTTTCAGGCTTTAAACCCATTAACTCTGCAGGCACCATTCCTACTTCGGATAGTACAGAATATCTACCTCCAATAAAATTATTGTGATGGATAATTTCTGCTTTTAAGTTTTCGGCTAAAGTTGCTAAGTAATTTTTTTTATTTTCAGTAATAAAAATATTTTTATCAGTATTTTTAACAAGTATATTTGAATTAACTATTGTCTCAGTAGTATTTCCCGATTTAGAAATAATCAAATTAGTATAATCTTTTTTTTTTATTTCATATTTTGACTGTAGATTGTCTACAAACTCAAAATTAAACCTTATCTTGTTTCTCAGAAATTCATAAATTGCCTTGGAGCCCAAGGACGAACCACCCATTCCAATAACTCTAAATTGAGATTTTTTTTTATATTTACTAATTTTATTTTTTTTATATGAATATTTATAATTTTCGCTTAAGGAATTAATTACTTCATTTTTTTCGTTTAAAATAAATTTTAATTTCTCTGTAACCTTTGAATATTTAAATTTTTTCTTGAAATTTTTAAAATAAATATTTCTAGTTAGCATTAATTTTTTTTTATTTTATCTAACACGAAATTTTCTAAACTTTGATTAACTGAGCGTTCTTCGTTTTTTTTTTCCTCAATTTCATTATTTTTTTCAGTAATTAAATCTTTTATACTTGAATCTTTTTCTAAATCAGATGATGTTTTTTCAGTCGAAGGAACAGGTAACTCATCAAAATCTGGTGGTAATTTCAAAGGACTTTTTTTTTTAACTAAAAATTCATCTGTATTATCTTTTTTTTTCATACTCAAACCCTCACCAAGTGTTCCACAGGAATTCAGAAAAGATAGAGCAAATATAAATACAAATACAATTTTAAGTTTTTTCATAATTATTCTGTTCTTTATTTTTATCAGTAAATTCAATGAAAATCATAAAAAATATACCCACTGTTATAAATACATCAGCAATATTAAATATAAACCAGTGAAAATCTTTTATGTGAAAATCTATAAAATCTGGAACAGCTTTGTACACAATCCTGTCAAACAGATTGCCTATCGCTCCACCCACAATCATTAAATATGAATATCTTCTTAAACCTTTTGATTTATAAAACATTAAAAAAATTCCAAATATTATTAAAACAATTAAAAATGTAAAAAAATTGTATAGATTACCTTCAGAAATAGATAATAATCCAAAAGCTATTCCATCATTCCAAATAAGATGAATATTTAAGAACTTAGATTGAAAAATTTCAGAGAACGAATTTTGTGAATAAGTATTAATTACAAAAATTTTAGAAATCCTATCAAATATAAAAATTAAAAAAATTATAAATAAATCTTGATAAGTTTTATTTTTAACAATCCCTAAATTCATTTTTAATGCTTAGCACAATTAACTCTATCACATCCATTAATGTTAATTTTCCAACACATTGAGCACTTTGTGCCCTTTGCTTTTTTTGTAGTAACTTTTATATCTTTATTATTATAAATAATTTTTGATTTAGATGTGATACATAATTCTGAAAAATCAACATTATCTGTTATGTTTTTTAATTTTTCATTAATTTCAATATCTAGTTCTGCTTCAAGACTTGACCCAATTTCTTTGCTAGCTCTTTTTTCTTCGATACTTATATTGCAAATATCTCTGATTTTTAAGAGTTGTTCCCACTTTTTATTTAAATCATTATTTTGAAAATTTTTTGGAAATTCTAAAAATTTTTCAAGATGTATGCTTTTCTTTTCTTTTGATAATAGTCTATAAATCTCTTCAGTTGTAAATGACAAAATGGGAGCGAACCATTTTAATAAAGATTCTAATATAATGTTTAATAATAAAATTGTTGATTTTCTTTTGTCTGAATTTTTACTATCACAATACAAAGTATCTTTTCTTATATCAAAATAAAATGCCGATAAATCTACAGTACAAAAATTTAATAATTCCTTATAAAGATTATGAAAATCATAGCTCTCAAAGTATCTTTTAAAATTATTGTTGAGAGAGAATATTTTATGCAACATATATTGCTCTAATTCTGGTAGTTCTGATAATTTAATTTTTTTAAAATCTATCATCTCAAAATTGTCATTTAGGTTTCCTAATAAATACCTGAAAGTATTTCTTATTTTTCTATAAGAGTCTGCATGTTGGTCTAATATTGAATAATCAATTCGTAAATCCTCTGAATAATTTGAAGATGCTACCCAAATTCGTAAGATATCTGCTCCATATTTTTTTAAAATATCTTCTGGAGCAATTACATTTCCTAAAGATTTTGACATTTTTAAACCTTTTCCATCTACAACAAAACCATGCGATAAAATGGAGTCAAATGGAGCTCTTCCTCTAGTACCACAAGATTCTAAAAGAGATGAGTGGAACCAACCTCTATGCTGATCTGATCCTTCTAAATACATTGATGCTGGCCATTTTAAATCCTGTCTTTTTTCTAATACAAATGAATGAGTTGATCCACTATCAAACCAAACCTCAACAATATCACTTAATTTATCGTAATCTTGAGCTTCATACTTGTCTCCTAAAAATCTTTGCGGATCATCTGAAAACCAGCAATCAGAACCTTCTTTTTCATAAATTGATGCAATATTTTCATTAACCTCATCATCAACCAAAATTTCTTTTGTTTTTTTATTTACAAAAATAGGTAAAGGTACACCCCATACTCTTTGTCTGGATACACACCAATCAGGCCTTGTTTCTATCATTGATTTTAATCTTTCTTTTCCCTTGCTTGGATAAAAAATAGTGTCATCAATTGCCTTTAATGCCTTATCTCTTAATTTATGACTTTCCATAGAGATAAACCATTGGGGCGTTGCTCTATGAACAAGTGGTGCCTTCGATCTCCAAGAATGTGGATAAGAATGAACTAGTTCTCCATTTGATAATAAATTTTTTTGTTCTTTAAGTTTTTCAATAACTATTGGGTTTGCCTTAAAAATATGTATACCCTCAAATAATCTTACATTATTTGTATACTTTCCATCACCATCAACTGTCTCTATTGCTTTTATTCCATTATTTAAGCATAAATTAAAATCATCAGGACCGTGACTTGGTGCACAATGAACTATTCCTGTGCCCTGATCTGTTGTTACAAATCTTGCTTCCAACATTGGGATTTCAGTTTCATAACCTAAGTTTAAAAAGGGATGGTTGCAAATAGTATCTTTAAACTCTTTTCCCTTAAATTTTTTAATTTCTTTATAATTTTTTATTCCACATTCATTTATAACTGACTCAAGTAAAGCTTGTGCAACAACTATTTTTCTGTTTTGAAAATCTCCCTCATCATTAACTTGCAATAAAACATATTCTAAGGCCTCATTATAAGCTAATGCTTTATTAGCAGGAATCGTCCATGGAGTAGTTGTCCAAATTATAATTTCACTTTTTTCTAATTCTTTAATTTTAGATGACTTTACTGAAAACGATGCATATATAGTATCTGACTTATGGTCTTGGTACTCTACTTCTGCATCAGCAAGAGCAGTTTTTTCAACAGTTGACCATAAAACTGGTTTATAACCTCTATATAAACTTCCTTCTTTAAGAAATTTTCCAAGCTCTCTCACTATTTGAGCCTCTGCATCAAAGCTCATTGTAGAATAATAATTTTCCCAATCACCAACCACACCCAATCTTTTGAATTGGCCTTTGTGAATTTCGATCCATTTTTCAGCAAAAGATCTACACTCTTTTCTAAACTCAACTATAGGGACATCGTTTTTATTTTTTTTATTTTTTTTATATTCCTCTTCAATTTTCCATTCGATTGGTAAACCATGACAATCCCATCCAGGTACATAAATTGAGTCTTTTCCATCCATTTGGTGAAATTTTACAATTATGTCTTTTAAAATTTTATTTAATGCTGTCCCCATATGAATATTGCCGTTTGCATATGGAGGGCCATCATGTAAGACAAATTTTTCTTTACCTTTGCTTGACTTTCTTAATTCATCATAAAGGTTTATTTTTTGCCAATAATTTAGAATTTCTGGTTCTCTAGTTGGTAGGTTCGCCTTCATTGAGAAAGCTGTTTTAGGTAGATTTATATCAGATTTGCTCATTTAGTTTTTTTTGCAATATTTAAATCAGATTTAATTTGTTTTCTGAGTTGATCAACATTCTTAAATTTTTTTTCTTTTCTAATAAACTTTAAAAACTGCACTGATAAAAGCTTATTATAAAGATTTCCAGAAAAATTAAACAAATGTACCTCAAGTAAGATTTTTTTTTGATTAAATGTGGGTCTGTAGCCAAGATTTGCTATACCACTCAATTTTTTTTGATTTTTTTTTCTTAATACTCTTACCGCATAAACTCCTGGCTGTGCTAATACATAATCCTTAATATCTATGTTGCATGTTGGAAAACCAATTTTTTTTCCAACTTGCCTTCCCTTTTGAACTATTCCATCAATGGTCCACTCTCTTCCTAAAAATTTATTAGCTCTATTTAAATAACCTTTTTCAAGTAAGTTTCTTATTATCGTTGAAGATACTATTTTTTTACTTTTTAAAAGTGGCTTTGGTTTAATAACTTTATAATTATAATTTTTTTCATTTTGTATAAGTAATTTAACATCACCTTCTCTTTTATTTCCAAATCTAAAATTATTACTTACAAATATAAACTTACAATTGAGTTTTTTATATAAAATTTCTTTTATAAATTTAATTGATTTTATTTTGGAAAAATTTTTATCAAATTTTTTTGTAATTATAAAATCTACTTTTAATTTTTTTAGTAATTCTAATTTTTGATTTACAGACGAAATTTTAAAATTCTTCAATGAATTGTTAAAATACATCTTAGGCATTGGATCAAAATTAATAACACCAATTTTTGAATTATATTTATTTTTATATGATAGAGCTAATTTAAATAATTTTTGATGTCCTAAATGAAGACCATCAAAATTTCCAATTAATATAATTGAATTTTTATGGTGTTTAATAATATTGAAATTTTTATATAACTTTACCATTTTAATTCTGTTTGAGTAAAATTAACGATAACTTCATACTCTTTTGATACTTCAGTAACTCCTTTGTTCTGTATTTCTTCTTTATGAATTCCATTACAAACCAACAAGGAATGGTAATTTAATAAGTTAGCGCCCTTTATATCTGTATTTAAATTATCACCAATTGCCAAAACTTTCTTACCAATATTGTCTATAGACTGATTATAAACCTCAGCATGAGGTTTGCCAAAATAAATTACTTCTCCACCCATTTTTTCAAAAACCATAGCAACTGAACCTGCACACAATTCTCTAATATTTCCTCGATCAACAATTAAATCAGGGTTGGTACAAATCATTTTTTTTGTTGTGTGATTTTCAAGTAAGTTTTTGTAATAACTTAAATCATCCTCATGGTCATCGAACAAACCTGTGCAAAGTAAATATTCACTTTCATTTAGTTCGGTTGATTTATTATTTTTAAATTCATTGAATAAATCAAAATCTCTAGGGGGACCTATATGAAAAAAATTCTTAGATTTGAAAGATGTTTTTAAAAAATTTAAAGCTGCTTCACCCGAGGTATAAACATGTTTTGTCAAATCTTCGCTCATGCCCATTTTTTCTAAAAATTTATTTACTGTAGTATTCGGTCTTGGAGCATTGGTTAAAAGAACAAACCTTTTATTTTTTTTCTTAAGTTCATTTAAAGTTGCTATTGCTGAGTTATGTAATTTGACACCATTATGAATGACCCCCCACAAATCTATGTAAAAAAGGTCATAATTATCAGCAATTGACTGAAGGCCATCTAAGTCTAAATTTTTGGTCATTATTTTACCTATAAACCATAATATTTAGATTTTCCTAGCATAATTACTCTGAAAAGATTCTCTTATCTTGAAATAGGCTATGAAATATCTATATGAGGCTCATATTTATATAGAATTATAAAGGAGATTTATGAAGTTTAAACCGTTACATGATAGAGTATTAATCGAAGTTTTAGACAGCAGTGAAAAAACTGCTGGTGGTATAATTATCCCAGATACAGCTCAAGAAAAACCTCAAGAAGGAAAAGTTGTTGCTGTTGGTGGTGGAGCTAAAACAGAAGATGGAAAAACAATTCCAATGGATGTTAAAGTTGGAGACAAAGTTTTATTTGGCAAATGGTCAGGGACCGAAGTCAAAATAGATGGCAAAGAATATAGCATAATGAAAGAGTCTGACATTATGGGTATTTCAAGTAAGTAATTTAATTTAAAGGAGAAAACAAAATGGCAAAAGTTGTTAAATTTGATGCTGAAGCAAGAGCAGCTATGATTAGAGGAGTAAATATCTTAGCTGATACTGTTAAAGTGACTTTGGGTCCTAAAGGAAGAAATGTTGTAATGGATAAATCTTATGGGGCACCAAGAATTACTAAAGATGGTGTTTCTGTTGCTAAAGAAATTGATCTTGAGGATAAGTTTGAAAACATGGGTGCGCAGATGGTTAAAGAAGTTGCTAGCAAAACAAACGATGAAGCTGGTGATGGTACAACAACTGCAACTATTCTTGCACAAGCAATTGTTAGAGAAGGTGTAAAATACGTAACTGCTGGCATGAATCCTATGGATGTTAAAAGAGGAATTGATGCAGCGGTTGAAGTTGTAAAAGAAAACTTAGTAGCATCAGCTAAAAAAGTAAAAGACAGTGATGAAATTGCACAAGTTGGAACTATTTCTGCAAATGGTGATAAAGAAATAGGAACTATGATTGCAAAAGCAATGCAAAAAGTTGGAAACGAAGGTGTTATCACGGTTGAAGAAAATAAAGGAATTGAAACTGAACTAGACGTAGTTGAAGGTATGCAATTCGACAGAGGTTATTTATCACCATACTTTATTACTAATAGTGATAAAATGACTACTGAGTTAGACAACCCCTTCATTCTTTTACATGAAAAAAAATTAACAAACCTACAACCAATGGTTCCTCTTTTAGAGGCTGTTGTTCAAGCAGGTAGACCATTAATGATTATTTCTGAAGATGTTGAAGGGGAAGCTTTAGCAACTTTAGTGGTAAACAAATTAAGAGGTGGTCTAAAAGTAGTTGCAGTAAAAGCACCTGGTTTTGGTGATAGAAGAAAAGCAATGCTTGAAGATATTGGTATCTTAACTGGAGGTCAGGTTATTTCTGAAGATTTAGGAATTAAACTTGAGAATGTTAAACTTGATGACCTAGGTTCATGTAAGAAAGTTAAAGTAGATAAAGATAACAGTACCATTGTTAACGGAAGTGGTAAAAAATCTGATATCGAAGGAAGATGTGCTTCAATTAAACAACAAATTGATGAAACAACTTCTGACTATGACAGAGAGAAACTTCAAGAAAGACTTGCAAAACTAGCTGGTGGAGTTGCTGTAATCAAAGTTGGTGGTGCAACTGAAGTTGAAGTTAAAGAAAGAAAAGATAGAGTTGAGGATGCTTTGAACGCAACAAGAGCCGCAGTTGAAGAAGGTATTGTAACTGGCGGTGGTTGTGCATTACTTTATGCTGCTCAAGACCTTAATAAGGTTAAAGCAAAAGGTGATGATCAAAAAGCAGGTGTAGAGCTTGTTAGAAAAGCACTTGAAGCTCCAATCAGACAAATTACAAAAAACGCTGGTGTAGATGGTTCAGTAGTTGTTGGTAAATTGTTAGAGCAAAATAAAAAAACACATGGATATGATGCACAAAGCGAAGAATATTGCGATATGTTCGCTAAAGGAATTATAGATCCTGTTAAAGTTGTAAGAACCGCTCTACAAGATGCTGCTTCAATATCTGGATTATTAGTAACTACAGAAGCGATGATTGCTGACAAACCTGAGGAAAAAGATGCTGCTGGTGGTGGAATGCCTGGTGGTATGCCTGGTGGTATGGGCGGCATGGGTGGAATGGGTGGAATGGGAATGTAAGACTCATTTCGGAAATCCAAAATTCAAAAAGGCGAGTTTTTACTCGCCTTTTTTTTTATCTCTACGAAAATAAAAGTAATGAACAAAGTAATGAATGAGTAATGAACAAGTAATGAACAATTTAAGACTATTAGAGAGGGTGAAAATTTATTTACGATACAATCTACATAAAATCCGATACACACGATTGTGTAATCTGTGAGCGTGTTTAATCAATTAGAATATCTTTGAGGTTAGATTGAATATTACCTCTGACAAGAACTTGTCAAAAGTAGCGTACTAGAAAACCCCCTTTGTATAAATAATCATAAGATTAAGTAAGATATTTTAAATAGTCATTTATGGCGTAAGGCGAGTGACTCTTAATTAACAATATCTGAATACTTAATTTTTTTTATTTCATGTTCTGTAGGACAATAACGACTACACGAAACTAAGGGTGTGAGTCTTTAGAGGAAAAACAAGCGTATGAAGAAGATGATAAGGGGACAAGGTCATCTTAAAATAATAATCCCAAAGAGTTAGACTATACTTTGAGGTCTATGAGGTACCAGATTATCTAATTGGTTTGGAAAAAATACTTAGCGGTATAAGTTGATGTAAAAGTGAGAACAGGAACCACACTTACCTTGAAAGAACATTTTAGAAAAATGAAAATCTTTCAGTTATCAAATTAGATGTGTTCGGGACGAGAAACAGTCTGAACAACTTTATCCATCTTTAGCGGATGGGTAAAGTGTATTCAAACTAGAAACAATTATTTACTAGGAACAAGTCGCTAGACTTGGTTGAACGAAGTTCAACTCACTAGAAAACAAAAGAGGGAAACATGAGTAAGGTAAAATTTAGAAACGGTAATGTGATGAGGATATCTGATTACTACTTAAAGGAGTTAGTTCAATTAAGTAATTGGGTAATTGATAATACAGAAACAAGTCATAGAGAACATAGAAGAGCGATTGGATTAATCAAAAGAGTCAAAAGATTCATCTATGGAACAGATAAGACTAATGAAATTAATAGACTAATTAATGAGGAACAACAAAGAGGAGTTTTATTCAAGGATTGAGTAGATAAATATAAGTATGAACAAACAAAAGATTAAACAACTACTACAACAAATTAAAAAAGAAAAATCATCTGAAAAGCGACAATTACAGATTGTTCAAATTTTAGAAATGATTGTTGAAACTTTATAAAGGAAAACAAGATATGGAATTTACAAGAATGAACGCTGAACAGATGAGGCGTAAAGCGATACAAAATTCAAAAGAAAAGGAACGACAAGCGAAAAACGCTCAAGTTCAATTAGAGAATTTATCAAGACACTCTTATGGTAATAATTTAGATATTAGAGCGATTTTAAAATCAAATCAGTTTAAAGAAACCAAAGATTATTTTGATATTAGAAAAGTTGAGTCTGAATATGAGGATATGATGACTCACAATAAACTGATAGATAAAAAAGAAAAATATAAAGACTATCTAAAGTCATTAGGTCATGAAACAAATGACGCCCACTCTTTAAGACAATGGTCAAAAATAATTGATGAAATAGTTGGCGATGTAAAATTGGCGTATGACATTAAAAATTAACAAAATACTGACAACTCAAAACTAACATAAAATAAACGTAAGGAATCTCCCATGTGGTCAGTACAATCAGAAAAAATAAACAAACAACAAAATGAAAAAGAAAGAGTAAATTATTTTATATCTAAAACTTACAAAGATAAGTTTAAACAAGTATGTCAAAAACACGGAATGATAATGTCTGTTGTTGTAGAGAACGCCATTAAGCGTTTTGTTGATAGTAGATAATGAATAAATAATAGTAGTTTTAAGTATTTTGTTATTAGTGACGGTGAATGAACCTCTCACTCACCGTCACTCATCCTTTAATAATTTAATTTTTAATTGTCATTACAAGTACCAAAAATATTTTACTATTTTGACTAATAGTAAAATTACTATGAGAAAAAGAATTAGAATTCCAAAGATTTTAAATATTCCTCCAAAAGAATTTTTAAAATAATCCATGAATTTTTGAATTTTATTTCCACCTCTATAACCATCCACAAAAGAAAAAACCCAAATTGAAGGTGGAATAATTAATACTCCTACTCTCTCATGAATGTTTAAAGATTCATCTATAGAAGAGAAAACACTCCAAACCATGAAAAAAAATACTAAACTAAAAAATGAAAAACCAAAGAATAAAACTTTTATATCATTTATTTTCTTTTTAAAATCATGGTAAGCGCCTCCATTAATCATTCCAAGAATAAATCCAAAAATAGAGAGAAAGATTATAGCGGTCATTTTAATTTAATACCCTATCTAAAACTTTTAAAGTTAAATAAGTATTATAATCATCTTTATCTACAGACACATCTATTTCATCTTCTGGATCTACTTCTGGACTTTGAAGTATAGTATGGACATAATTATCTAGTTCTACGTCTGTCACATAGAAATCAAAAGTTTTTTTAAATGTTTTCATCATTTATCTTTTATTTTCTTTGTAGTTTTTAACAAACTAACCAAACCCATAATTGTTTGACTTTTTTTACTCATCCAATCTTTTGCGTCCTGACCACCAACTAAACACCCTTTATAAAATTGAGATTTTTTATCGTGTATAAAATCAGTTTGAATTAAAGCGAAATAATCAACAAATTCTTTTGGACTATTTCCTACTTTAGTAAATCTATGAACTACATTTATCCATAGATAAAAAAGTTCCACCATTCCTTCTCTATATTTTGAAGTTGTGATTACAAAATCGCAGAAACCATAGTAATAACCATACGCTAATTGACTATCTAAAACATTATAACCAATCTCTTTTGTTCTTTTGTTGATTGTTGATTGACCTAGTTCGTGTTGTATTTGTAATACCATATCCACAATATCAATCAGTTTTGTAAATTTATCTTCATATAAAAAAGGTAAATCTTTATCTTTAAGATTTTTAATAAAATCAAAATCTTCTACTTTTGATAGTTTTAATTTTCTTTTTAAAGTTGGTTGTTTTTTTAAAAAATCAAAAATACTCATTAAATTACTCTTATTGGATTTTTCTTTCTTTCATTATAACTAAACTCATTAAGATAAGTTGTTGAAATCATTTCTTTGTGTAGTTTTTTCGCTTTCTTTGAAACTTCGAATGAAGTTTTTGTTATTTTATTTACAATATCAAAAGTATCATTTCCGATTAGTCTTTTGAAATCATTTTCATCTTCCTTAACTTCATCACTATTTTTTAAGGTTAGTCTAAATACATTTTCACTTAACAAATAATCACATTTAAAACCGTTGAATTCATCCCTACCATATATGATTAATTGATAATCATTTTCACTTATGTGTAATTGATAAGAGAACATAGGTAAGTCTTTAAAATGAAAACTATACCCAATAACTCTTGCGAAATCTAATCCCGATAAACTTTCAACTAAATTTCTCAAATAATCTTTCTGTTTTTTTTCAGATAATTTTGAGAATTTTTTAAATTCATCTTTATTTAATTTTTCTATAATTTTATGATTTTTATATTTGATATTTTGAGAAATAGTTTCGTATTCACTTTTTTTAAATAAATTAAACATTAAAACAACTTATCTATAACCTTACATTGATAAATTTCAGTTTGTTTAAAACCACCATCAGTAGGTCCATCAGTATTTTTTAATTGTTCTTTTATAAGCGATTTTGTTGGTTGGGTAATTCTTGTTAATTGACCTGTCAATCTATTCAATCTAGTATCATAAAAAGCGAAATGGTCGTCATCAATACCTTTGGTCAAAAAATATATTTCTTCTTCACTAAAAAGAACATCTCTAAATTCATCTTGGTATATTAGATTTGAACCTAAAAATTTTTCTTTTTCCATATCAAATTTAATTGTGACCTTTTCCAGATAATGTGGTTTAACTTTATCTAAAGGTATTTTTACTTCATCAGTGACGAAGTTTTTTTTAATAAAAAAACTTGATAAGTCACAAGACAAATTTACTTCTTTAGAAAAAGATTTAGTTGGAATTAAAATGATTGAAATAAGGGTTATTAGTATTATTTTTCTCATTATCAACTCTAACAGTTAACAATTTTTTTTCCAATAACTCTAATTCTAGTTTTCTTAATAGTTTTTCTAATATCTTATAAATTATATGTTTGATCTCTTTTTCAATTACAGATTTTTGACATTCAGAACTACACTCGCTCAAAATATGTAAAAGTGTAGTTCTGTAATATTCGTTTGATTTACTAAAAGCGTGAGTGGTAAATAAAACATTTAAAAATATAATTATAATTTGTATCTTTTTAAACATCACTGATATTTGGTTGAAGTTCTATATTCGAGATATTGTGTCTAAGGACTTCATCATTTGGGGGAACTGAACCTTCTCTTTTAAGAATGTTAAACACCCACGATTGAGCGAATTTCTTACGAGTTGATTTAGTCACTATTTCAGAAATCTTTTTATAAGAGTTTCCTTTCTTCCTAAGAATTTTCATCAATCTAATAATTGATTGTTCTTTCTCACAAGGAACTAAATAACCATTGTCATCAACGTCATAACCAAATTTAGGTCTAAATCCTCCAGTAAATTTATTTTCTTTAACCATTCTTTGTTTGGTCGCTTTAGTTTTTTCACTAACTTGTTTGGCGTAAAATTCAGCGAAGACAGAAAGTAATTTAAGAAATACAGAACCCATGGCGTCAGTTCCTGTCACCTCTCCCCCAACATCTACAAAATGAAGATTTACTTTTTGTCTTTTAAATTTTTCAACAAGTGTAAGAAGATTCAAAGTATTTCTACTAAATCTATCTAAATGAGAACAAATAATATGGTCCCCTCTTTTAAGAGAACTCATTAGTTCAGAACCTTTGAGACGCCTCTCAAAATTTACAGTTCCTGATACCTGTTCAGTTATTTCAACATCAATCTTTAAATCTTTAATGTTGGCGTATGATTTACACTTTGATATTTGAGTTTCTATTGAACTTCCTCTTTCAAAACTCTCACTATCGCTGTTTCTTCCATAGAAATATACAGTCATTTTTTTCCTTTCGTTTTTATTCTAATCACGTTCTTGGTTAGAATACGGTATCAGGAAACCTATATTCCTCAACAGATTCCATTAACATTTGATAGAACCTAGTCAAAAGTTAATGTTTTTAATTAAAAAAGATGGTATTTAAAGTCTATGAAATTTGGTGAATTACAACCTTATAGAGTTTGGTTTGATTATTTAAAAACTTGTTTATTAGATGAAAAATTAAACAAGAAAATAGATAAAGAGTATTACAAGTCTTGGAATTTAAGTGAAATTCAAATAAAGAACTCTAAATTTGATAAATGGTTTAAAACACATTCACATCTATTCACATCAAAAGGTTCTATTAAGATTATTAATAAGATTACAAATCCACAATCAATTACCTTAGAAATTCCAACCAACTTTAAGATTAAAGAGATTCAAAGAGAAATACCAAAGTTATTAAAAGATAAAGTTAATAAATCTACTTCACGGTTTGTATTAACTCATCAAAGAAAGAATATAAAAACTGTGGCGTTAGATAGTTTTTTAATCGCTTGGAAATTTAGACAAAAGAATAAAGATAAGAAGTTGGAAGATATTTGGGAATTAACTAATAACAAAATAGATGAAAGACAAGGTAAGGTTAAAACACTACTTCAAAAAGGAAAGTTAAGAAGACGAAAATTACAAGGTGTAGGTAGTGGAATTAAATCATTTAAAAACAAATCTGTTATTATTAGTAGGAACATTCTTAAGGCGTCAAAGATTCTAGAAAATGTCTGTAAAGGTAAATTTCCTGGTGAATATTCAGATAATTAGTTTACCTTTGTAAAGTCACAGTCACAGGTAAACGATTATATCCCTCTTTTCTGATAAATTGTACTCATAGTTAAACTTAACAAAGAAAGGTAAAAAACTATGAATACAAAGTTAGAAATAGAAAAGTCAATTATGAGAGACAAAGAACATCTAATTTCCAAATTAGAAAATTTAAGTGAAAGATATTTAAAAGCATATATTCGTACTTGTGGTAATGACACACAAAAACTTCAAATGTATTATTTAAATTCAATTTCTATGATTGACCGTTTTGTAAAAGACGTAAAACATATGAAAATTGACAACAATTACGAATTGTTAAAAATCTAAAAGTGTTCACTAACGAGTAGAGGTAATCCATTTGATTACCTCAAAAGTCCATTTAAGATTATTCAAATAGGAAAACAATTATGGGTGTTATTGATAAAACTACATTAAAGAAAATACCGAGATTAAAAATATCTATCTACAAATATAAAAATAAGAATACTTACTTCTGTAGATTCTATGTTGGTAAAGTTCATTACAAATCTGGTTATAAAGAAATTAGTTTAAAAACT
Organism: Candidatus Pelagibacter sp. HIMB1506; assembly: GCF_052047935.1. Lineage (NCBI taxonomy): Bacteria > Pseudomonadati > Pseudomonadota > Alphaproteobacteria > Candidatus Pelagibacterales > Candidatus Pelagibacteraceae > Candidatus Pelagibacter > Candidatus Pelagibacter sp. HIMB1506. The sequence continues at coordinate 1,098,625 of NZ_JBNAIS010000001.1, forward strand.
AAAAACATAAATGAAGCGATATCAAAAGCGAATACAGAATTTAAAATGTGGTTTTCAGTTAATAAAGATACTACTACCAAAGAAGAAAAGAATTTTGATTTAGATATCGCCCAACCTTATTTAAATTTTAAAGTTAGAAAATACAAACACAAGACTCACTTAAAAAATAATGAACAAGGTGAAAGAGATAAATCAAAATGGAAATATCTAAAACCTTTTTTTGAAGATGTTGATTACAACGACATAGAAACAATTGAACAAATAATTGATGATGAAATTTTATCTTCACTACAAGAGGAAGGTAAAAGTGGAAACACAATTAACAAATATTTTTCTGTTATTACTCAAATGTTTAAAAGAGCGAAAGATAGAGGTAAGATTGATTATGTTCCTGATACACCAACTCAACAAGTAATAAATACTCCAAGAGAACCATACGAAAATTCAGAACTTAATTTAATCAACAACAGATGTAAGAAAGAGTATGAAAAAACAAAAGATATTTTTTTCCTAGAGTGTAAAGATTATTTTAACTTATTAAGAAGCGCTGGATTTAGACCAGGATTAGAACCATTAAATTTAAAAAGAAAAGATTATGAGTTTATAAAAGATAAAGATAATCCAGAAACAGATATCCTTAAATTTACCGTCAGAAATACTAAAACAAAACCAATTCACTACCCAATCGCCAATGACTTTTTTACAAAATATATCTTTTCAGAAATCATAAACAGACATCAGAATTTGAAAGATGATGACTATTTACTTTTTCCATTTATCAAAGATAGAAAAACATTAAAGAACAAGACAGGTAAAACCTTTTCAAGATTTTCGAAAGATTTGAATCTTTATTATTACAAAGGTGGAACTAGACCTCTTTACGCCATTAGACATACATACGCCACAGAACAATGGAAAAAAGGAACTTCAATTGAAGACATATCAAAATTGATGAATACAAGTCCAAGAATGATAATGAGTGTCTATCTTGGAAATACTGATGAGGCGTTAATTCAATTACACAAAAGAATACCTAAAAAATTTAAAGTAATTAAATAATATTAGATTTATTTTTTACTCTTTGATTTTGTTCTAACTTTTTTGTTAGACTTCCACGTAATAAATCCCATTATAGCCATAGCTAAGACTTGAACCATAACGTAAAAAATTCCCAATGAAAGTGCTCCACCTTCTCCAGATGCCTCCGCTACACCCATTGCCATCCATACGGTTGGTGATAAAAAAATTATATTAATTATATTTAGACCACCTGCCACATATCCAAAAATTGCTCCATCTTTCCATGAAAAGATTATTAAAGGTGCTCCAAGAAGTGTTGCTATTAAAGCTCCACCTGGAAAAAAAACCGAAATTATTGAAATTATTAAAGCTAAAATACCAAAAACTTTTCCAAATTTATTCATATTTTCATTTTCTCCTCTTATTAATTAAATTTACGATTTCTTCACGATAAATTAATAAAATACTCTTTTATTGTAAGTTTACTATAATTTATCTTCTCCAGTTTTTACCTCATCAATTTCTAGAAAAGAATTAATAATATCCGTAACAAAATCAGAACCAACATAAGCTAAATAATAATATACACCAGTACCATGATAGTCTGGTGTCATAAGAAGAAATGTTTTGGTCGCATCAAAAGAGTATAAGGCAAAGTTTTTCTTTTTTTCTTTTACTTCGGAAATACTATTTATAGCTCCACTGCTTTTCTTATTTTTTAATAAATAGTCGTATAATTGACCCATCTGTTGTTCAGTTGGGCGACGAAATCTAATCATAACCATATTAATTTTTTCTTTATTTTTTATGGCTTCTCGAAGTCTGTCAGATTTATTCTTATGTTTTTTTAGATCCCACTTATACATTACTTCTACTCCATAATTCATGCCAAAAATAGGATCAAATGAATTTGTATAACATCTTAAATTATCACCTACAAAATTATTAGCTGATTGTTTGGTAAAATTTCTTTCTGTAATCATATCGCTTTGTCTATCACCACATTTTTCGTACAAAGTTTCAAAATCACAATTTAAAAAATTTTCAAATTTTTGAGTACTACACTCTTCACTTGTATTATTTGTGTCCTGGGCGCTTAGGTAGTTTAATGATGTAAAAAAAATGAATAATGCTGTTAAAGTAATTTTAAACATAAATAATTTATCTTTTATTTAATTATTTTATAAATTTAATTAGTAAATACTACTTTTTAATTGCGTTTAATCCGGCTTTGACAAAAAATAGAGCAATAAATATGAAGGGTATCTGTCCAAATGTATAAGATATAGCTCTAAAAAAATTTTTAATTTTAGAAAGATTAATAATAAAACCTGTTAATAATGATCCATAAAAAATAACATCATGAAGAATTGTTTCGCCAAAAAGTGTTAGATGAGCTTTGCCCAGATTTTTCATATGATTATAACTGTCTCCAAGAAATGTCCACCAAATAAAACCAAATAAAATAATCCAAAATGAGGGTCCAAATTTAGAAAATTTGTATTCTTTAGAATACTTGAACACACAAAATAAACCTAAAGCGGCAGGTAATATCAATGCCACATAAATAAAATCACTTGTGTCGTCGGTTACTTTATCTTGATTGAACCACAAATAATAAAAAAATATAATTAAAGGGAAATTTAAAATAGAAATCCAGTCACCTAAAATATTTTTTTTTAATTCACTCGTATTAAAACTTTTAATTTTTTTTTTAGGTTTTGGCATATTTAATTATAATAATTAACAATTTAATTTAAACCCATTTGAATTCGAAATTATTATCACTTTTAACCGATGTATTTATAGTTTTATTATTAGTTACACTACTACCAGCTTCTTTCCATTTGAATGTCCATTTTCCAATACCAACCTTTTTTATACTTCCAGGAACAATCTCAATGTTAGATCTTTTCGGAATTGGATGTAGATTCTTATCACTCATAATAAAGACATAATTATAAAAATAGTATTTGTAAATTAATATTTTTTATATTTCTCCTCAATTTTAATAGAAAGTTCTCTTTTTACACCTTTAAATACATTGGGCAATTTCTTACTTACTTGATCTAGTACATACATCGATTGTGAATAAGTGGCATATTTTAAATCATTACTTACAATTGAATTAATACATTTTGAATTACATTCCCCTGATAGAGCTGTTTGAACAATATGACCTATAACTGTTTCATAGTATTCATTAGATCTTGATTGAGGAGTGGAACAAGAAGATAAAATAATCAATATTATTAAAAGTTTTTTCACTAATTAAATAATTATACTCAACTATATCTTAATTAAAATGATTTGATAAAATTATCTTCTTAATTTTATGAATAAAAAACTAAAACTTACTTTAATTATAAGTCCAATCGTAATTATATTTTTATACTTCTTTACAGCGCTCTATTCATTTCATCAGTTTCATAAAGGAATTTACTATAATGATAAAAAACTTATCAAAGATTACGTGGAGTGGAATGAGTTAAGAGAAAACTTTAAAAATTATATTAATATTCAATTACTCAAAGAAACTCAAAAGAGTGAAGAACTTAAAGATCTAGGAGAACTTGGGGTATTATTAACTGGTTTAGCTGGTAAATTTGTAGAGACTATGGTGGATACTTATCTTAATCCAGAGGGGTTAAGTATGTTGATAGAAAAGAGTGAAAAAAAAGATGAAATACCAGAACCTACATTTCTCACGTTAATAGGAGGGTTTACCATAATGGACTTTAATGGTTTAAGTTCTTTTTACATTACTTATGAAAATGAGGGACAAGAGTTTCCTGTTTTTTTTAATAGAAAAGGTCTGACTTGGAAAATTACTCAAATTGAGTTTCCTGAAAACTTACTGGGAGATCTAAAGTAATTAAATGACCTATCTTTTGAGTTCCTTTTTAGTTCCTTTTGAAAATGACCTTTAGAGTAATGAACAAAGTAATGAACAATTTGAAAAATCTATGTAATTCAATAGTTATTCAATCAGTGAATGAGAATGTAATCCCACTACTCTAAAACTAAAATTTAAAAGGCCATCACATGATGGCCTTTTTTTTATGCAAATTTAAATTATGTCAAAAAGATACAGCGGAAAATCATTTAAGGATTCCAGTGCAAAAAAGAAACCCAAATTAAGTTTTAAAGAAAAAAGGAAACTTAAAAAAGATAAACAAAAAAAGTCTAATTAATCACAAGTTATTTAAATTAATCAAGCCAGTCATGAGTTTTTTTAAGTTTTAATATCAAATTAAATATGTATAAGAGCCACAATTTATGAGCAACAACATAAGAAACATCACAATCATAGCCCATGTCGACCATGGCAAAACTACTTTGATTGATAATTTAATGAAACAAAGTGGATCATTTAGAGAAAATGAAGTTGTTGATGAAAGATTAATGGACTCTGGGGAACTAGAAAAAGAAAGAGGAATTACAATTCTTGCAAAACCTGCATCTATTAACTGGAATGATTCAAGAATAAATATTATTGATACACCTGGCCACAGAGATTTTGCAGCAGAAGTTGAAAGAGTTTTGAGCATGGCTGATGGAGCTCTTTTATTAATTGACTCTGCAGAAGGAGTTATGCCTCAAACAAAATTTGTTTTATCGAAAGCATTAAAACAAGGTTTAAAACCAATTGTAGTTATTAATAAATTAGATAAAGCAGATCAAAGAGCTAATGAGGTCTTAGATGAAACTTTTGATTTATTTGTAAGTTTAGATGCAAATGAAGAACAATTAGATTTTCCTGTTTTATATGCAAGTGGAAGATCTGGATGGGCTGATCATGAGGTAGATGGGCCAAGAGAAAATTTAAATCCTTTATTAGACTTAATTGTGGAGCACGTTAAACCAGCTGAATTAGATAAAACCAAACCTTTTGCAATGTTATCAACATTGCTTTATTCAGACAGTTTTTTAGGTAGAAGTCTAGTAGGTAGAATTACACAAGGTACAGCAAAAGCAAACCAACCAATCAAAGCTATTAATTTAAATGGTGAAAAAGTTGATGAAGGAAAATTAACAAAGATTTTTAGATATGAAGGAACAAAAAAAGTTCCAATTGATGTTGGAGAAGCAGGAGATATTGTCGTTGTAGCAGGATTAGAAAAAGCAAATGTTGCTGATACAATTTGTAATTTGGAAGTTAATGATCCTATACCAGCGACTCCGATTGATCCTCCAACAATGTCGATTACAATAACTGTTAATACTTCTCCATTAGCAGGTACAGAAGGTAAAAAACTTACAAGTACTCAAATTAGAGAAAGATTAGTTCAAGAAGCACAAAACAATGTAGGAATTACTTTTTCAGAAAATGATGGAAAAGATTCATTCGTCGTAAGTGGACGAGGTGAATTAATGTTGGAAATACTTCTTACTCAAATGAGAAGAGAAGGTTTTGAAATGACAGTGAGTCCACCAAAAGTTTTGTATAAGACTGATGATCAAGGAAACAAACTTGAACCAATTGAAGAAATTACTATGGATTTAGATGAAGAACACTCTTCAAAAGTAATCGACTCAATGAATAGAAGAAAAGGTAAATTAATTGAACTAAAAGATACCGGTACAAATAAGAAAAGATTGATATTTCATGCACCTACGAGAGGTTTGATGGGATACACAAGTAGATTTCTAACGCTTACTAAAGGTGAAGGTGTAATTAATAGAATTTTCCATGACTACGGTCCTTTTGAAGGTGAAATGGAAGGTAGAAGAAATGGTGCATTGATTGCAATGGAACAAGGAAAAGCAGTAGCTTTTGCAATCTTTAATCTTCAAGCGAGAGGAGAAATGTTTGTTACTCATAATGATCCTGTTTATCCAGGTATGATTGTTGGATTATCTCCAAAACCAGGTGACATGATTATAAATGTCATGAAAGGAAAAAAATTAACAAATATGAGAACACAAGGAACAGATGAAAACGTCGTTCTTACTCCTGTTAGAAAAATGTCAATAGCTGAACAACTAAGTATGCTTAACAGTGATGAAGCATTAGAAATTACACCTGAGTCTTGTAGATTGAGAAAAGCAATTCTTGATCCTCATAAAAGAAAAAGAAGTGAGAAAACTAGCGCTGCAGCTTAGTTGAATATTTTTCCAACTAAAAATAATCCTAAAGCTACACAAGGGCCAATTCCAAAAGCAAATATAAGTGTGCCCACTCCAACGGTCCCACCTAAATACCAACCAATAATTACAACAGTAATTTCTAAAAAAGCTCTTACCAAGGCTATAGGTAAATTTGTTGTTTTTGTTAGTCCTGTCATCAAACCATCTCGTGGACCTGGACCAAGATTAGCTACTAAATAAATACCACTACCAAGTCCTACTAAAATTACTGAAAGAATTGCTAATAAGTATTTTGTAAAAAGAGATGAAGGTGGTTGAAAATAATTTAGAGTGAAATCAATCATAGCAGCAATTACGATGATATTAAATATTGTTCCAAGACCTGGTTTTTGTTTTAAAAAAATCCATAAAAAAAGTACTCCTACACTTACAAAAAAAGTTGCTGCTCCAATGGATAAACTGGAGTTGAGTGAAATTCCTTCAGCTAATACTGACCAGGGTGAGTTTCCAGTTGTTGATAAAATTAACAAACCTTCTCCCAAACCAAAAATTGTTAAACCAAAAATTAAAAAAAATGATGTTGAAAATTTTGGCTTGAAGTTCAAACTTTCGTTTGAGCTCCAATTTACTTTTGGAATATTTTTTATAGATAGGAACATTAAATATTGATACTTTTAGTTTAATTTTTATTTATATTATTATCATGAAAAAATTTTACACTATTATTATATTTTTTTTATTTACTTTTAACTTAAACGCACATGTTGGTCATTATAATAACTTCAAAAAAATTGAACTTGAAATCTTAAGAAATAATGAAGTTATAGGATATAATAATTATTCTTTCTCTAGGAAAGACAATGAAACAACTGTAAATAATAAATATAAATTTACAGTAAAACTACTTGGAGCAACTATTTTTGAAGTAGAAGGTTTTGGAGAAGAAAAATATTTTGGAGATAATTTAATTTCCTTTAAATCTAAAACACGTCAGAATAAAAAAGAAAAATTTGTAAATTTGATATTAAATAATCAAACTAATAAATTTGATATTCAAGGATCTTCTTTTTCTGGTGAAGCTTCTTTGAAAAATACAATTGGAAATTGGTGGAGCCATAAATTGTTACAAGCAGAGAGCCAAATTAGCCCTATTTCTGGAAGTATAAAAGAACAACTGGTTACATTTATCGGTAAAGAAAAAATCTCAATCAATGGGAAGGAATTTGATACTGATCATTTTAAACTCACTTCTAAAGATATGACACTTCCAGAAGATAAAAGATTAAATTTTAATATATGGCTTGATAAAAAAACTTCAGTGATAGTTAAAGTTACCTATGAAAGAATGGGAAGTTGGGAGTATAGAATTAAAAATATTGAGTAATTTTATCTGTTTATTTTCCTAAAAAGGTCATTAGCACTTATCCATCCCGCTTCTAGCCTAGGTCCAACAAACCAATCAGCACAAACTCCTAAATTAATTTTTGAATTCCAATAACTTTTAATTTTTAAAGGTTTTGAATTTGATGAATACATCCATCCATGATTTAAAGAAAAAAAGATTTTGCTTTTTTTAATACCAGTAAGATCAAAAAATTTATTAATTAATATTTTTGAATTTAAATCTTTATTTTCTTTATTTTTCAAAATTTTTTTATTTGCCCATATTGCTGTACTTTGAAGTGTCCAAAATTCATAAATACTTTTAAATCTTAACTTGCTGTTTTCTCTAGCAGCCCAACCTAAAATTTGATCATCAAACAAAAAACTACTTATATTTTTTTTTGTTTTTTTCATTTTTATCATGACAGTAATATTTGCATCCATTTTTAATTTTTTTTTAATAAATGAATGATTAATAAATTTTTTTGCTAATTTAAGTAATTGAGGATGTGGACAAGTTAAAATTAGATTATCATAAAATTTATTATCGCCATCAGAAAAGGTAAGTTTCCATTTGTTTTTGTTGAAATCAATTTTTTTTAATTCTTTTTTAAAATTACAATTAATTTTTTTTAATAAATACTTGCTAATATCGTTATTACCTTGTCTGCCAATTATTTTTTGATGGTTTTTATTTTCTTTTATCTTTTTATTTTGAAAAATATGCTGGCCCTTCCAATTTTTTAATATTTTTTTTGCTATGAGTTTTGTTGTGAATTTTTTAAACTCAATAGTCTTAGGAGAAATATATTGAACACCATGATCAAAGCCTATCTTTTTATCTAACCTTTTAAATGACGATCTCCCGCCAGGACCTCTTGCTTTGTCATAGAGGTCTACAGAGTGTTTTTTATTTAATAGATTTGAAATTGTAGCACCAGATATTCCAGATCCAATTACACAGTAAGTGCTCATTTACCTGCAACTGTCATTCCTTCTATCATCATAGTTGGTGAGTTAATGGAATATTCAAAATCTAAATCACTGGCTAAAGTTATATTTTTAAACATATCTTTGAAATTTCCCGCAATTGTTATTTCATTTACTGGAAATTTAAATTCGCCATTTTCAATTAGGAAGCCTGTTGCACCCACTGAATAATCTCCTGTAACCAAATTACTTCCATGGCCTATTGTTTCGGTTACATAAATATGTTTTGAATTACTTTTTAATAAATCTTCAAAACTAATCTTCCCATTATCGAAATATAAATTTGTTGTACCACCAGATCTTCCATTTGATTTTAAATTTAGTTTTTTTCCATTGTAAGTATCAACTAGATAATTTTTTAAAATACCATTTTGTACAAGATTTAAAGTATCTGATTTTACTCCCTCTGAATCAAAAAATTGAGACCCAACACCTTTGTTTATATCGGGTTTATCAATAACATTTATTGTTTCTGTAAATATCTGTTCATTGATTTTGTCCTTAAGAAAAGATGTTCCTCTAGAAATTGCAGATGACGATATGGCTCCAGCAAAAGCTCCCAACATTCCTTTTGCAATTCTTTTATCAAATATAATACTTATTTTTTCACTTCCAATTTTATTTGGGCTTAACTTTCTTATGGTTTGTTCAGAAGCTTTTTGACCAAGTTCTTTTGCACCCTTAATGTCTGATAAATAACGTTTGCTTGTAAATTCATAATCTCTTTCCATGCTATTTTCATCTTTAGCAACAGTAACACAAGATGCACTAAATGAAGATGATTTGTATCCATTACAAAATCCATCACTATTTGCTAAAATAAAGTTAGATTTATTTTCAGTAAAACTAGACTCTGTATTTATGATTTTTTCTTCTGAAGATGCAGCGCTCTCAAGTTCTTTTAAATATTCAATTTTTTTTTCATTATCGAAGTGTGTCTCATCATATAAATTTAAATTTTTTATTTCTTTAGCTAAAAGATCTTTATCTGGTAGAGAATTAAATTCATCTTCAGGTGTATTTTTAGTTGTTTCAAAACATTTTTCTATTAATGTTTTAATGTTATCATCTAATAAGTTTGATGAAGAAATCGATGATCTTTTTTTTCCCAAATAAGTCTCTATACTTATTGCTAATCCATCTGATCTATTAGACTCGTCTAAAGTATTATTTCTAAAATTTACAGTTTCAGAAATTGAATGACCTACTGTTACACTTGATCCAGTTGCACCTAACTTCTTAGCTAAATCTAAGCAAAATGATGCTTTTGATCTTAGATATTCTTGATCCTTAACCATAATTTAAAGTTTCGTTCCACCAACAGTCATTTTATCAATTAAGATTGAAGGTTGAGCAACTCCAACTGGTACACCTTGTCCAGCCTTGCCACAGGTTCCGATACCAGGATCCAACATCATATCATTACCGACCATGGAAACTTCTTTTAGAATTGACGGACCATCTCCGATTAGTGTAGCTCCCTTTATTGGTGAACCAATCTTTCCATTGTTAATTTCATACGCCTCAGTACAATTAAATACAAATTTTCCAGATGTAATGTCAACTTGTCCTCCTCCAAAACTTACTGCAAAAATTCCTTTGTCTACTGATTTGATCATTTCTTCTTGAGTTTGGTTTCCACTCAACATCATTGTATTTCTCATTCTTGGTAAAACAACGTGTCTATAATTTTCTCTTCTCCCTGAGCCAGTAGATTTGGTATTCATCAATCTAGCATTTAATCTATCTTGCATAAAATTCTTTAATATCCCATTTTCAATCAATACTGTTTTTTCTGTTGGTGTACCCTCATCATCAATAGTTAAGCTACCTCTTCTATTATCAATTGTTCCATCATCAACAATTGTAACTCCCTCACTGGCAACTTTTTGGCCCATAAGATCATGAAATGCAGAAGTTTTTTTTCTATTAAAATCTCCTTCCAAACCATGACCAATCGCTTCATGTATTAAAATCGCTGGCCATCCAGGTCCTAAAACAACTTTCATTTCTCCTGCTGGAGCAGGTTTACTATCTAAATTTACTGAGGCAATTCTAAATGCTTCCTCACAAACAGTTTTCCAATTGTCATTTTTTAGATATTCATCATAAGATTGCCTTCCACCTATTCCATAAACGCCAGTTTCTTTTCTTCCATTTTTTTCTAACATTACGGATACATTGAATCTAATTAATGGTCGGACATCTGTTAATACCTCACCACCTGATCTTATAATCTCAATAGATTTTTGTTCACCTGCAAAACTCGTAGTAACTTGTTTTACAGATTGATCTTTTTTTCTTAGATACTCATTTACTTTATTTAATACTTCTAATTTCGAATTTAATGTTTTTTGGTCTATGGGATTAATATCCTGATAAAATTTTTTATTAGATCTTGAGATATCTTGATTATAAGTACCTTTCATAGACTTAAGTGTAGATTTTAAATTTTCAGAGGATTTTTTTAATGAATCTTTTGATATTTCATTAGAATGAGAATATGCAACTACCTCTCCTGTAATTGCTCTAAATCCAAAACCTAAATCTGAACTATAGCTTGAGCTTTTAATTTTATTATCATCTAATAAAATAGATTCGGATTTAGTGTCCTCCAAATATAGTTCACCATCATCACAATTTTGCAATGTATCAGATACTATTGTATCAGCATCTTTTCTTGTTAAATCTGATTTGTCAAAAAAATTACTCACTCAGTTTAAATAGTACTTTATTATTAATTTTCAACTAATCATTTGGCGCATTTACATGCTTAATTTTAAAGTTAATATAATTTTTTTATGAAAGTTTATTTTAATAACTCTTGCAAAATTTGCAGAACAGAAATCAATATGTATAAAAAAGAAAATATTGAAGATATTGATTGGATAGATATTACGGATAACAAAGAAGCAGAAAAAGAAACTTCCAAAAATGACAAAGAACTTTTAAGAAGATTGCACATTAAAGAAAACGATCAAGTAATTGAAGGTGCAGAGGCTTTTCTTTATGTCTGGAAGAGAATACCAAAATATAAATTCTTATATAGTTTTTTCAAACTTCCTATTATCTTTACAATTTTTAAATATGGATATGAAATAGTTGCTTATTTCTTATATTTAAAAAATAAAAAACAATTAAAAAATTAGTTAAGAAAAAATATCAAAATTTGACTTAATAAAGACATTGAAAGAATAAACATAATTAAAACTACTGAATACATAAGGGTAATAATTTTATTTCTCTTTCTTCTTAATCTTACAAAATTCTTGTCATCTAAATCGGATATGTCTCTTTCTCCATCAACTTCATAATCATAACTCCATCTCCAGGTTGATTGTCCTAACCTTTCGTCCTGACTATTAAAGTATCTGATCCAAGCAAGTATATAACTTAAGAACACATACAAAATTACCATTGCAATTATTCCATAAAGCATAACTAATAATACTTAAATTAAATGTAATAATTAATTGTTATTTTTCGCTCTTTTTCTTGCAATCAATTGAGTTAAGGAGTCCACCATAGTGTCTGAAGCCTTAAATATTTCATTATTTTTAAATTCGTGAGAGATATTTTTCTCAGGATTAGTTTTATCTTCAATCACTATACCTTCATCAGGAGAATTATTTTTAATATAAATTAATAATAACCACTCTTCATCAGGAGCCTCATCCCACTTAACAAATATCTCACCTGTTTCAAATCTTCTATCTATACATCGAAAAATAGACATGTGTCTTGTGATATGCCTTTTATTTAATTGGAAAACTAAACTGCTAGCACTTCTATAAAAGCTCTCAAGAGCAAACTCAATTTTTTGCCTTGCTAAAGTATACTCTTTTTCTTTCCTTAGTAATGTTTCCCTATCTTCATCACCTTGAATTTTAACTCCTAAAGCTTCTACTCTTTCTCTTATTTTTTGATCTCTGATTATTCGATATTTCTCTTTTAACTTCTCAATTCTCTGTTGAAGTCCTGCATAATCTTCTCTTTTTTCTTTTAATGATATTTTTTCTAATTTTTCTAATTCTTTAACTTCCCTTACTCTAAATTTTTCAATTTGTTTTTCTAATTTTAATTGTTGTAAAAATTTCTTCTGTTTTTCAGCTTGTTCAATTCTTAATAATGCCTGCTCTTTTCTTAGGAATAACTTAATTTCTTTTGTTCTTTGTTTTTCTAATCTAATTTCTTCTTTTAATACTTGTTCATTTAGTTTTAACTTTAATTCTTGTTCTTTTTGCCTCTCTAGCTGTATGGCTAATTTTTCCTGTCTTTCTTGTTCCTGTTTTTCAAGTTTTATTCTTCTATGCTCTTCTTTTTTAAGATCTTTATAGTTGCTGATTGTTTCAGAAATTTTATCAAAAAATGCTTGGATATATTTTTCTATATTAATATTTATTTTAAATTTGAATTCGGGTTTAAGTGAATTTTGAAAATTAATTATTTTTAATAGAAAACTTTTTTTTTTAGTTTTTTTAATAACTATTTTTTTTGTTTTAACTCTTAAATTATTTTTTTTTTTAGTTTTAATTTTATTACTTTTATTACTTTTGTTAATCTTGGGTTTTGTTTTTTTAACTTTTGAAATTTTCTTAACTTTTTTAGATTTTAGCTGAGATTTTTTTTTGCTTTTTTTAAATGATTTATTTTGTTTTTTTTTTATTTTTTTCATTAAAAGGAATTATTATTTACCAATAAATTATTGATAAATATAGTCTCTTGTAACTGGTGTGGAAGTGTAATTTTTAGTAAGCTGAAACTGATATACAACTTGGTCTCCCCATTTAAATGCCATTTCACAACCTGCTAAGTAAAATTCCCACATCCTAAAAAAACGCTCATCAAACATGTTAATAATTTTATCTTTATTTTTTAGACAATTTTCTTTCCAATGTCTTAATGTATGAGAATAATGCATTCTTAGTACCTCAATATCAGCAACGATTAAGCCAGCTTTTTCAATTGGGGTAGTTACTTCACTCAAACTTGGTGTATAACCACCTGGAAATATATATTTTGTGATCCATGGGTGAGGATCTCTTGGGGGATTTACCGATCCAATGGTATGAATTAACGAAACTCCATCATTTTTAAGAAGTTTCTCAACTTGTGCAAAAAACTTTCTGTAAAATTTTCTTCCTACATGTTCAAACATTCCAACACTTACAATTCTATCGAATTTTTCATCCAGCTCTCTATAATCAATTAATTTAAATGTTAATTGATTTTCTAAATTCAGTTCTTTAGCTTTTTGTTTACAATATTTAAATTGATTCTCAGATAATGTGATTCCAGTTACTTCACAATTAGCTGACTTTGCAATATCAACTGCTAAAGATCCCCACCCACATCCAATATCAAGGACTTTTTGGTTTGGCTTTATATTTAATTTTTTAATTATATGCTGAATTTTATTATTCTGAGCAGTTTCTAAAGTATCATTTTCATTTTTAAAATAGGCACATGAATATTGTCTTTTAGGATCTAAAAATAAATCATAAAGATCATCTTTGATATCATAATGATGTGTAACATTCATTTTAGATTTTTTGATAAAATTAAAATTTGTTAGATATCTGTATGATCCTCTCAATCTATTAATTAAGTAACTAAAAAAGTTTAAATCTCCTCTACCAAAATTCATCAAAGACAAATCTAAAAATTCTGTAAGACTACCGTTCTCAATAACTATTTCTCCATCGGTATAAGCTTCTCCAAAATATAGATCGGGATGAAATAAAAGTTTATAATGAAGTTTTTTATTTAATATTTTAACTTTTATAGGATTTTCATTCTCGGGATTTCCAATTATATAACTTTTAGAATTTGCATCAACTAGGATAAAACCATCTTTCTTAAAAACACTATTTAAGAACCTTGCTAATTGCATATTAAGCTGCCATAGATGATTTAAACGAAAAATCTAATTTCTCTAATTTATTTAAAAGATCAAATTCTTCCTCTTTATTAAGAATTCTCAAAGGAGGAAGCAAATTTTCATAAATACTATCTTTATGCTTAAAAAAAGTATGTAAACCAGAAATTAAATTATATTTTTCAAACGTACCTCTCACATCACAAAGTTTAGTATTTATTTCTTGATCTTTTCCATTTTTAAAATCATCATATACTTTCCTTGCCATTAGGGATGTTGCGTTGCATGTAGCAGTGATTATTCCTGAGCAACCTAACTCTAGTCCCTTCAATAATTTAGACTCAGAACCTGGCATAACTGAAAAATTATCTAATTTTAAATTTTCAAAAAGATTATATGAACTATCTTTAACCCCAACTATTTGGTCTGGAAAATTTTTAACAAGCTTTTCTACACACTCAATACTGAATTTATATCCAGAAAGTTTTTCAAAATTATATAAAATAATTTGAGCTTGTGGCACAGACTCTACTATTTTAGAGTAAAATTTAAATACGTCCTCGTCATTATATTTATAAAATGCTGGTGGCATAATCAGAAATTTTTCAAAATTTAATGATATGGAAACTCTCATTACATTTATTATTTCACCTAATGAGTTCAATCCAGTTCCAATAATACATTTATCTTTATATTTATTTGTTGATAATTTATTTAGAAAATTGATTTTTTCTGCAACAGAAATTAATTGAGCTTGGCCAGTACTTCCAAATATTGCAACTCCATGACAGCCATTATCAATAGTCAATTCTACATGTTCTATCGTTTTGTCAACATTAAGAGTAAGATCTTCATTTAATAATGACAAGGTAGCGGCATAAACTCCATTTATTTTACTCATATTAAAAATTTATATAAAAATTATAATTAGTAAAGTTTATAAATAAAAATATGAAAATTTTAGCAGTTCAGAACAGAATGGGAATTGGTGATAGTATTATATTTTTACCTTTTATAGAGGCGATATCTAACGAATTTAATACTCCTGTAAGTTTACTTGTTCAAGAAAGCTCGAAGTGCAAAGAGTATTTAAATCAAACAAACTACATTGATGAAATAATCATTTTAAAGAAAAATAATAAATTTAAAAACTTAGAACATAACGGATTTTTTGGAAGTTTGAGATTAGCAAGTGAATTAAAGAAATATAATTTTAATAAGATTTTCATTTTTAACTCTTCGCTTCGTTTCAAATTAATTGCAAAATTATCTGGTATTAAAAAAATTTATCAGTTTCCTATGTTTCAGAAAAAAGGACAAAATATGGTAGAGGCTTCTAGTAAATTAATTTTTGATTCACTTGGTATCCAAGTAAAAAATAATCCAAAAATTCAAATTGATGAATCAAGTGTTTTAGAAGCTGCTAAAAAATATAATTTTTCTAAAAATGATCTTAATATACTTCTTGGTATAGGTGGATCTGGACCAACGAAAAGGATTCCAGCTAAAACTTATTTAAAAGTAATGAAGAAAATTTCTAAGCAAAAAAAATGTAAATTTTTTTTAGCAACTGGTAAAAACGATGAAGAACAAAAAATTTTAAATGAAATTAAAATTTCAGACCTTAAAGAAAATTGTCAATCTTTAGATAATTTATCTATAAATGAATGTTTGCCGATTATTAAAAATTGTGATGTATCGATATGTAATGATTCAAGCTTCAGTCATCTTTCTTCAGCGCTTGGCGTAGAAACGATAACTTTAATGGCAGATACTCCCCTGATGTATGGAAATTACAGTTCTAAAATGCATCCTATATTACCTGATGATGTTAATGAAGTAACTCACGGAACTTTAGGAAAAGATAAAATTAATCCTCAAAAAATACTTGATAAATTAAATTCAATCATTCCTTAACTAATATCATTTAATACTATTTCTTTAGCTTCATTTACTAATGTAGACAACCTAGAAGTCTCAGGTGAAATATCTGGATGAATTTTTTTTTGTATTTTAATGTAAGCTTTATTTACATCCTCTTTAGTTAAACTTTTTGAAGGATTTAAATTAAGTATACGATACGCTTCTTCAGTAGACATTGTATTTAAATTTGATGCAGTGTTATTAAATGAAAATCTCCCTGAATTTCTTAAAGTTTGTATTAATCTGTACAACGAAATTAACTGAAAAATTGACATACCTTTCAATTTTAAAAGAGCAAGACTCGCGAGAGTAAATGGTAAAGTAAGTAAAAATTTACCTCCAATTGCAAACAAAACTGCAAAGATGATTAAAACTATGAATAAGAATACTCTTAAACCTTTTGATATTTTTTTTGACTCAACTTGAGTAAAAAGTCTTAATAAAAAATATAAACCAATTACAATTAATAATGTATAAATTATAAAATTCATATATTTCCAGTTAAAAATGAAAGTACCATATCTAAAAAAAAAACCAGAGCTAAAATCTTGTCACAATATAGAGTGGGAAGATAACTATAGCTGGATACATCAAGAAAATATTTTGGAGGTCTTGCAAGACAAAACTAAGCTTCTTCCAGAGGTAAAAGAATATTTAGAAGATGAAAATAGATATACTGAGTATCATCTAAAAAATACTAAAAATGCTCAAAAAGTATTATTTGATGAAATTAAAGGTAGAATAAAATTAGACGATGAAAGCTTATCTTTTAAAGATCATTCATATGAGTATTGGATAAAGACTACTGCCAAAGGAAATTACTCTATAAAATTAAGAAAAAAAATTGGTTCATCAGAAATTGAAGAAATTTGGAATGGAGATAAAGAAAAAGAAAAATTAAATGTTGAATATTTCGGTGTTGGAGATTTAGAAGTTAGTAATAATGATGAATATCTTGGGTACTCACTAGATACCAAAGGTTCAGAGTATTATACAATTTATGTAAGAAATATTAAAAATAAAAAAATAATTTCAAAAGAAATAAAAGAAACATCAGGAAGTATAATTTTCAGCTTGGATGATAAGTATCTTTTTTATTCAAAGTTAGATGAAAATCATAGAGCTAGAAAAATTTATAGACATAAAATTGGAGATTTTGAAAGTGAAGATGAATTAATCTTCGATGAAAAAAGTGAAGCTTTCACTGTTAGTATTGGGTTAAGTTCTGATGAGAAATATTATTTCATAAATACTTCAGATCACAATACTTCGGAGCAATATTACTTTCATGTGAATGAAGTAAAACCAAATCCAAAATTAATAATTAAACGCGAAAAGGGAATTCTTTACTCTGTAAATTCATGGAATGGAAAATTTTACAATCATACAAATAAAGATGCGGAGGATTTTAAAATAGATATTTCAGAAACTTTAGAAAATCAGAATTGGGAGACATTTATTCCTGCAAAAAAAGAAGTTTTAATTGGTGGACTTACATTTTTAAATGACTGGATAATTAGATCCGAAACATCAGAAGCCTTGGATAAACTGTTTGTTATTGACGCTTTAACAAACAACGAAGAGGAATTAATTTTTTCTGACGAAAAAGTATGTGTTCCTGGTATTTCATTAACACAAAGAAATAGAGACACAGATGAGGTTTACGTTTCATACTCTTCACCCAAAACACCTTCAAGGGTTTACAAATATAATTTAAAAACTAAATCTAAAACACTTGTAAAAGAACAAGAAATACCCTCAGGCCATAATACAGATGATTATATAGTTGAGAGAATAGAGTTTAAATCTCATGATGGAAGAATGGTACCACTTACGATTACAAGACACAAAAATACAAAAATAGACGGAACAGCAAATTTGTTACTATACGGATACGGATCGTATGGTAGTTCGATGAGTCCAGGTTTTTCCTCAACAAGACTGAGCTTAATAAATAGAGATATTATTTGGGCTACTGCGCATATTAGAGGTGGAATGGAAAAAGGAATGAAATGGTGGAAAGAAGGAAAGTTAACTAATAAAAAAAATACATTTGAAGATTATATTTATGCTGCAAAATATTTGATTGAAAATAACTATACTTCAAAAGGAAAAATAATCGGTATGGGTGGATCTGCTGGTGGTTTATTAATGGGAGCTGTTGTTAATCAAGCTCCAGAATTATTTTTAGGTATAATTATGGCTGTTCCTTTTGTGGACTCATTAACAACAAATCTCGATCACTCTTTACCACTTACGGTTGGTGAATTTGATGAATTTGGTAATGCTAAAGAGAAAAAAGAGCACTTTGATTATATTTTCTCATATGCTCCATATAATAATATAAAAAAAATGGATTATCCTCATATGCTAATAACAACTAGTTTAAGTGATAACAGGGTTTTGTTTGATGAACCTGCAAAATTTACAGCTAAACTTAGAGACTATAAAACTGATAATAATTTGTTGCTCCTTAAAACAGAAATGAATGCGGGTCATGGAGGTAAATCTGGTAGAGATGGGGCAATAGAAGAAATTGCACTCGACTACGCCTTTGCATTAAAAATTTCAGAAAAAATTTAATTTTTCATATATTGAAATTTTTTTCATCATACCTACATAGGTAATGTATGTCGCCTTATGGGGCATACACAAAATAAACTTGCTTAAAAAAAGGAGGATATTATGACAAGTAAGGATCTATCTATATTTAACTCACTAAGACCTTTTTCAATTGGCTTTGACGATATGTTTGAGCAATTCGAAAGTATGTTGGGTAATGGCGGTTTGACAATGCAATCAAACTACCCCCCATACAATATCAGAAAAACTGGTAAGGATAATTATGCAATTGAAGTTGCATTAGCTGGTTTTAATAAAAATGATGTTGAGGTTGAGTTTGAAGATAATTTATTAACTGTAAGAACAAAACAAGTTAATATATCTGAAAACAATAAAGTTAATGGAGAAATAATTCATAAAGGTATTTCTCAAAGACAATTTGCAAGATCATTCACTATTGCTGATGATGTTAAAGTAAATGGTGCTGAACTTAAAGATGGTCTTTTAACAATATCTTGTGAAAGAATTATTCCAGAACATAAAAAGAAAAAACTTATAGAAATTAAATAAGTTTACCCTTACTTGCGAGGATTTATCCTCGCAGGTAAATTCTAAAAACATCCGTTAGAAGCAAATCCAATTACAATTTTATCTGGATCTATTTCAAATCTTCTTTCACATGGAAACCCATACTTCTTAGTGTTGTAGACAAAGATAAAATTACCTTTTTCATTTTCAAAATCTTCATCAGGTTTTCCAAGTTCCATTTGTAATTTACTAGCTGATTGACCAATAAATTCGCTCAACTTTTTGTTTTCTTTTTCAATAGCGGCATCAGTTTTTTGCTTTACTGTTTGACACCCTGAAACAAATAAGAAGATAAAAAATGTAATGAATAAAATTCTCAAATTTTTCATATAATAACACTATCATTACAAATATGGCATAAATATAAACTTGTGAGTTGAATTTTGTGAATAAAAGTGACTTATTCAAAGTATTATTCAACAGAATCAAATAATTATCTGACATTAGGAGGACAAATGCTTGATAATTATTTTAATTATAAAAAACACAAAACAGATTTTAAAACTGAAGTCATAGCGGGAACTACTACGTTCTTAACGATGGCTTATATAATGTTTTTAAATCCATTTATCTTATCGGGTGAATTCGCCGGACCAGAAAAAGGTTTCTTTGATTTCGGCGCAGTATATACAGCCACGATTTTAGCCACAGCTTTAGCATGTTTTATTATGGCTTTTTATGGAAAGACATGGCCAATAGGACTTGCACCCGGAATGGGTATTAACGCATTCGTTGCATTCGGTGTATGTGCAGGTATGGGATACTCACCTCAAGAAGCACTTGGTGCAGTATTAGTTGCTGGTGTATTATTCTTAATAATATCTTTAACACCAATTAGAGCATGGCTCATTAACTCAATTCCAAAAAGTTTAAAATTAGGAATTGGTGCAGGTATAGGATTATTTTTAGCAATCATTGGATTGCAAATTATGGAGGTAGTCGTAGATGATCCTGTAACTTTAGTTAAATTAGGTAATCTTGGAGATCCATTAGTTCTTTTAGGATGTGCAACTTTTATTGCCATCATTGTTTTAGAAAAAATGAATGTAAAAGGTAACATCATCATAGGAATATTGGTATTTAGTATCATTGCTTGGGCTGCTGGCCTTGCTAAATTTAATGGTTTAGCTAGCTCACCTCCTCCAATGACATATCTTTTTGAGTTTGATCTGTCTGCTGCAATGACTGCTGGTATGTCTACAGTAATCTTTACTTTATTATTTATCGACTTCTTTGATACGGCTGGAACTTTAACTTCTGTTGCAAACGTTGCAGGTAAAGTTGGTAAAGATGGAAAAGTTCAAGATATCAATAAAGCAATGTTATCTGACAGTGTTGGAACAGTTGCAGGTGCAATGATGGGAACTACCACTGTAACAAGTTATGTTGAGTCTGGTGCTGGTGTAAAAGCAGGCGGTAAAACAGGGATGACATCTCTTGTTATAGGTATTTTGTTTTTAGCGTGTATCTTTTTTGCTCCTTTAGCAACTAGTTTACCTAAACAAATTGATGGTGCAGCTCTACTTTTTGTGTCTGTTCTTTTTGTAAGAAATATTACAGATATTGAGTGGAACGATATTTCTGAGTCTGCTCCTGCAATACTTGCAATGATAGCAATGCCATTAACATACAGTATAAGTAATGGAATTGCTCTAGCATTTGTCTCTTACGCATTAATTAAAATATTTACTGGAAAGTTTTCAAGCACTTCTCCAGCAATATGGGTAGTTGCAATACTTAGTGTTGTAAGTTTTGCTGTAAGTTAAATAAGATTTTAACAGGGCTGGTTTACCAGCCCTGTTAACTAATTTCTTTTAATTAATTCTTCAATAGATAATTCTTCATAATGTTCAGTTGGCTGAACAATCCAAGGGTCAGAGTCTAGTCTTACAGGACAGAAATCTGGTTCGAAAGTTGATGATTTTTTTTTCCAAAGACAAGCAGTTTTAACTTCTTCTATAAAATCTCTTGTTTGAGGATAATTTTTTAACCACTCAATACTTTTATTTAAAGTTAAACCAGTATCAGAAAGATCATCGATCAATAAAACTTTACTAAAATCCTCGTTATTAGCTAATGAGCTTATTTCCCTTGCAAACATAAGTTCACCTTGCTTATCTTCAATTCCTTCACCTGAATAACTTTGAATAACAATGTATGCAATAGGTAGTTTTAATATTCTTGAGAGAATATCTAAAATAGGCGCTGCACCTCTCATAATACCAACTAATACAGTTGGTTTGTAATTTTTATGGACTTCTATTGCTAATTTCTCAACAATTTTTGTATATTCATCAAAGGTTATTATCAATTTATCTGCCATAATTTTTTTTATCATATAAAAAAAAATTAAAAAGATTAAAAAAGCATTATGAAAATATTTGATTGTTTTATGTATTTTGATGAAGAGATGATACTTGATTTAAGATTAAATATTTTAAGCAAATATATTGATTACTTCATAATTGTCGAAAGTATTTATAATCACAAAGGTGAAAAAAGAGAATTAAAATTTGATAAAAAAAAATTCGATAAATTCAAAGATAAAATAATTTACATTATTCATGATCAAGTTCCTTCAAAAGTAGAAATTATAAATAAGAATGATACTGAAAAAGAAAAATCAAAAAAATTAATAATGAACGCTGTTTACAGAGAAAATGAACAAAGAAATTTTATTACAAAAGGTTTGGAAAGAGCTAGCAAAGAGGATATTATTCTAATTTCTGATGTAGATGAAATTCCAAATCTAGAAACTATAAATTTTAATAATTTGAGTCAAAAGATAATTTTTTTTCAACAAGATATGCTTTATTATAAATTTAATTTAAAATTACCTAACTTTATTTGGACTGGTACTAAAGCTTGTAAAAAAAAATATCTTAAAAATCCTCAATGGTTAAGAAATATAAAAGACCGAAAATATCCTTTATATAGACTAGATACAATTTTTTCTGAAAAAAAATATATAAATTGCAAAATAATTAAAAATGGAGGATGGCATTTTACAAATATTAAAACAGCTGATGAAATTAAATATAAACTTAAATCATATTTACATCACACAGAATTTGATAAC
Organism: Candidatus Pelagibacter sp. HIMB1506; assembly: GCF_052047935.1. Taxonomy (NCBI): domain Bacteria; kingdom Pseudomonadati; phylum Pseudomonadota; class Alphaproteobacteria; order Candidatus Pelagibacterales; family Candidatus Pelagibacteraceae; genus Candidatus Pelagibacter; species Candidatus Pelagibacter sp. HIMB1506. The sequence goes on from NZ_JBNAIS010000001.1 coordinate 1,121,139, forward strand.
AAGATATTAACAACAAAAAAAATTAATAAAATTATAGAGAACAAAGTTGCAATTTATGACTTAGGTGCTGACAAAAGACAAAATAAGTTAGGGGGTAAAAAATTAGAAAAATACCCTTTAAAAAATTTACCAAAATTTTTGATTAATAATTTAAATAAATATAAAAAATGGATAGACTAAATGGAAAAAGGTTACTGGATAAGCTTATACTTAGAAGTAAATAATAAAGACAATCTAAAAAAATACGCAGAAACGGTTACTCCAATCATTAAAAGTTTTGGTGGTATTCCGCTAGTGAGAGGTGGAGAACATAAAACCTTTGAAGGGGACAATTTTGTGAGGACTGTTATTTGGGAGTTTCCAAGCTATGAAAAAGCTATAGAGTGTCATAATTCAAAAGATTATCAAGCAGGTTGGAGTCTAGCAAAAGATACAACTGTAAGACATTTGCAGGTTGTACGAGGATTTAATACTGAATAGGTTCAGGATCTATACTTCTCCAAAGATACCATGTGGCTACTGAGCAATATGGGGAAAATCTTTTTTGCAATAAGTTTACATAACTTTCTGGTGGAAGATATTTTTTATTATAATTTTTTGATATAGCTCTTAGTAGTCCTATGTCTTGTACAGGCCATATATCAGGACGATTGTAAGTAAATAATAAAATCATTTCAGCAGACCATCTTCCTATTTGTCTAAGTTGAGACAAGTATACAATTGCTTCTTCATCAAACATACCTGGAATAACTTTAGGATTAAATGTTTTGTTTAATACTTGTTTTGCTAAACTTTTAATACCCTCAACTTTTTGTCTGCTTAATCCACAGCTCTTTAATTGAGAGCTTGATAATTTATTCACTGTTTTTGCATTAATCTTGTTTTTACATTTTTTTTTAAACTTTAGAAAAACTGCGTTAGCAGCAGCTACACTAATTTGTTGGCCAATAATACTTTTACAAAGAGAAAAGAAAACATCTTTCCTAGATGTAAGAACAGTTTCTGATGGTGACTTGTATTTTTTAATCAAAGAAGACATGGTTTTATCCTTTTTTGATAAATATCTTTTGGCCTTATTCCAGTATAAAGGAGTTTTACTCATGACGTGAAACAGATAATTTTTTTTTCAAATACATTTCTCTTCTGAATATAATTATAGATGAAACAATAACTAATAAAGATCCTAACAAAGTTTTTGCAGTCGGAATTTCATTCCAGATGAAATATCCAAAAATAATTGCAAAGACTAATCCCAGATATTTTAATGGGGAAACTAAACTTACCTCTGAATATTTATAAGACTGTGATAACCACAAATTAGCAAGTCCTCCAAGAATTCCGATCATAGACAATAAAAATAGGTCGATTAAACTAGGTAATATCCAGCCCTGATAAAACGACAGAAAACTTAAAAGCATAATAGAAAATGAAAAGAAAAAACTTATTAACCATGGTGGTTCAGTTGTAGATAATTTTCTAATAGCAATTGCTACATAGGAAAGACCTAAACAAAAAATAATTGGGTAAATATAATACAAATTTAAAGCACTAAATCCTGGCTCAGTAATAAATATTATTCCTAAAAATCCAACTAGCACTGCCATCCATCTATATAAACCAACTTTTTCATTTAATAAAAAAATTGAAAAAATTGTAATAAAAATAGGTGCGGCAAAGGAAATACTTACAACAGTTGCCAAAGGTAAATTTCTAAGTGCAACAAATATAGAAACTAAAGCTATAAGTCCCGCTAAGCATCTTTTAAAATGAAGCACAGGTCGCGTTGTTTTATAGAAATCAAAATACCGATCTTTAGGGATAAGGAATAAAATTGGGATAATTCCACAAAAGCCTCTAAAAAACAAAACTTGCCCAACTGGATAATCATCAGACCATTTAACAATTAAATCCATTAGCGAGAAAGCGCACACAGATATAAACATATAAAAAAAGCCCAATTGATTTTTTGACAACATGTGATTAACTTAGATTAATTAAGGTATTTATCAATGGAAATAGCAATTTTAGGTTTAGGATGTTTTTGGGGACCAGAAATAAAGTTCAGCAAACTTGATGGTGTTACAAAGACAGAAGTAGGATATTGTGGAGGTAACTCTGACGAAACAAATTATAAAGAAGTTTGTTCTGGTACAACCAATCATGCTGAAGTAGTTAAGTTAGAATTTGATCCAAATATAATTTCTTACGAAAATATTCTTGAACATTTTTTTAAATTTCATGACCCCACTACGTTAAATTCTCAAGGTCCTGACTTTGGAACTCAGTATAGAAGTGAAATTTTTTATACAAACGATGATCAAAAAACTATTGCACAAAAGATGGTAGCAAAAGAAAATATTAAACTATCTGGCAAAGTAGTAACAAAAATTTCATTAACTAAAAACTATTGTGCAGCTGAAGAGTATCACCAAAAGTATCTAGAAAAAAGATAGTATGTCATTAGTTGATACAGATTGGCTAGAGAAAAATCTCGACAAAGTGAAGATAATTGATTGTTCTTGGCATATGCCTGCTGAAAATAGAAATGCTCAAGATGAATTTGATAAAGAGCATATCCCAAATGCTATTTTTTTTGATTTAGATAAAAATTCAAAACAAGACACAGACCTTCCTCATATGCTTCCAAGCTTAGTGGCTTGGAATGAAATAATTTCAGACTTAGGAATTTCAAAAGATGATCAAATTGTAATTTATGATAATTCAAATGTCATAAGTTCATGCAGAGGTTGGTATAATTTTATTTATTTTGGTCATGATCCAAAATTGGTTAATGTTCTTGATGGTGGTTTTAAAAAATGGAAAAGTGAAAATAAAAAGACCTCAAATATTTCAGCAAATTTAAATAAATCTAACTATGAGGGTAATGAATTATCTAAACTCGTAAAAAATAAAGTTTTAATTGATCAAAATATTTCTAAAAAAGAATTCAAAGTAGTAGATGCGCGAAGTAGAGAAAGATTTGAAGGTAAAGCTCCAGATCCAAGAAAAAATGTAAGAAGTGGTTCTATTCCAAATTCGGTATGTTTGCCTTTTACAGAGGTAATAAATGAAAATAAGACTTTTAAAAATAAAGAGGAATTAAATAAATTATTTCAAAAAATATCAAAAAATTTTGAGGAAAATTTAGTCTTTTCTTGTGGATCTGGTGTTACTGCTTGTGTTTTAGCGCTTGCATATTCTTTAGTTAATACTAAATATCACCCAACCATTTATGACGGATCTTGGTCTGAATATGGAAAAATTTAAATTATGAAAACATCAACTAAAATCACGAGTATAATCGTCATCTTCTTTTTAATTATTGCCATAGTGATTATTGGCAGAACAATGATTGGAAATCATTTTAAGAAAAAATTTAGTAAAAGACCTCCTCCTGGAATAATAGTGACCACAACACAAGAGAGAACTTTTGAAAATGTTATAAGTACATACGGAACAGCAGCACCAGTTAAAACTCAATCATTTAAGGTTGAAAAATACGAGATATTAAAGCCGATAGATTTTAATAAAAAAGTTAAAAAAGGCGATGTTGTTGCTAATCTTAAGAATAGGAAAATTATCGCTCAATTTGATGGGGTTATTGGAAAAAGAGAATTTTCTGAAGATTTAGAAGTATCAAAATCTTCTTTATTGATTAATTTAGAGGATACTAGCTCACTGTATTGCGATGTTGATATACCAGAAATTTTTGTTCCATTTATAAAAGTTGGTTTACCTGTTGATATAAAGTTTTCTGGATATAAAAATAAAATTTATAAAGGTGAAGTTGACTCCTTCGCAAGCAGAATAAGTCAAGATACCAGATCATTAGCTACAAGAATAAAAATGGATAATAAATCTGGAGAAATTTTACCAGGTTCATTTTTAGAAATTTCAATTAAATACAATGTTAGAGATGGTTTAAGTGCACCTGACACAAGCACAATAGTCGAAGGTGAAAATATATTTATTTATAAAGTGGATGAGAAAAATAAAGTAATAAAAACAAATGTTACCGTAGGTGATAGATATTTAGGATTTGTAGAGATTTTAGATGGATTAAATAAAGGAGATAAAATTGTTGCTGAGGGTACAAAAAAAGTTAGACCAAATTTAACGATTAGACCTATAGAAAAAGGTGCAAAAAAAAAACAAGGAAATTCTAGTTGGGGTAAAAAAAAGGGATCCAAAAAAGCTGAAGAAAAAAAAGGTAAATTTGATTGGTTAAAAAATGTTTTTAAAAAATCTGAAAAAGAAAAAAAGTAATTAAATGTATATAACCGAAGTTAGTATTAAACGACCTGTTGTTGCTTGGGTAATGTCTTTAATTCTAATTATTTTTGGAATATTTGTTTTTGTGGAGCTACCAGTTCGAGAACTTCCAGATGGAATACAGCCTCCCGTAGTTCAAGTTCAAACAGATTATAAATCAGCATCAGCAGAAATTGTTGATGAAGAAATAACTCAAAAACTTGAAGACGTAATAGGTGGTGCAGAAGGTATTAAAAATATCGACTCTAATTCTTTGAATGGACGAAGTAGAATTAATATACAATTTAATACAGATATTGATTTAGATGATGCAGCGAATGATATTAGAGAAAGAGTTGCTCGTGTTGTTGATAATTTGCCTAGCGAGTCTAATCCACCCCAAATTCTAAAACAAGCAGCAGGTTTCACAACTACAATGTGGGTAGCACTGACATCTCCTACATGGGATGATCTTGATCTTGGAGATTATGCTGAAAGATATCTTATAGACGCTTTTTCAAGTGTTCCAAATGTTGGAAGGATCTTAGTTGGTGGACTAAGAGAGCTTAGTGTAAGAGTTTGGATAGACCCTATCAAATTAGCAGCCAATAACCTTACAATTCAAGAGGTTGAAAGAGCTTTAAGAAATGAAAATCTTAATATTCCTGCTGGTACATTAGAGGCAAATAATAAAGATTTAACTTTAAATATAGATAAGTCTTATTCAAAAATAGATACTATAAAGCAACTTCCTCTTAGAAAAAATAAAGACAAAGTAGTAATACTTTCTGATGTGGCAAATATAGAATTTGGACCTGTTTCAGAGAAAACTTTATTCAAAGCACAAAGTAAAAATGCACTCAACCTAAAAACTGTAGGAATTGGCATATATGCTAAAAGTGGTGCTTCAACTGTAGAGTTATCAAACCAAATTAAAGCCAAAATAAAAGAACTGAATAAATCACTTCCAGATGGACTAAGTTTGGAGATAGCATTTAATAGAGCAACATATATTGGTGCTGCAATCGAAGAAGTTTATAAAAGTTTAATTATTGCTTTTGTTTTAGTAGTTTTAATTATTTATCTTTTTCTTGGAAATCTTAAAGCGGTAATTGTACCAGCTGTAGCTCTTCCTGTTAGTTTAATTGGTTCATTTCTTGGATTATACATTTTTGATCTCTCAATAAATATTTTTGTATTATTAAGTTTTATTTTAGCAATAGGAATAATTACTGATGACTCTGTAATTATGACAGATGCGATTTATACTAGAATAGAAAATGGTGAAACACCACTAGTTGCTGCTTATAAAGGTTCTAAGCAAATTACTTTTGCTATTATTGCAACTACTTTAATTTTAATTGCAGTGTTCTTGCCCCTTATATTTATTAAAGGAATATCTGGAACTTTATTTAAAGAGACAGCCATAGCGCTATCATTTTCAATTGTAGTATCATCCTTTGTTGCATTAACTCTATCTCCAATGCTTGGAAGTAAATTTTTGAATAAAAAAGAAAAAGTTAATTTATTAGTTAAAAAATTTAATAATAAATTTAAATCTTTTACTGGATTTTATATTGATTCACTCAAGTACTGGATAAATAGACAAAAAACTATTTCGATATTTATAATTTTTATCGTTGCAGCATCTGCTTATCTTTTTAATTTTTCAAAAAAAGAATTGCTGCCTATGGAGGATAGAGGTTCTTATTTAATAATAGGTTCGACAGATGAAGGTAGTTCATTTGAATATACTCAAGAAAAAGCTCAGATAATTGAAGGAAGAATATTAAGATTATTGCAAGCAGAAGATAGCCCATATGAAAGACTAATCATGAGAGTTCCTGGATTTGGAAGATCCGCAACATCTTATAACACTTTTATAATAATTGCTTTACTTGATGAATGGAAAAATAGAGAAAAAAATAGTCAAACTGTATTAAGAGAAGCTATTGGACAAGTGGTTTCGGTTCCAGAAACTTTTGCATTTCCGATATCTCCACAAGGAATAAGAGTTTCAAACTACAACAAACCAGTACAGATGGTTATTTATGGGACAAGCTATGAAGAATTAGAAGATATTCAAAATAGTGTTCTAAGAGAATTAAGAAAAAATAGAAATATGTTCAGAATTGAAAGTGATTACACAAAAAACAAACCTGAAGTTAAATTAATCACAAACAAAAATCGAGCTAATGACTTAGGTGTATCTACAGAGAATATTGGTAGAACTCTTGAGACACTATATGGTGGAAAAAGAGTTACTTCATTTAGTAAAGAAGGAAGAGAATACCCAATAATCTTACAACAATATTTAGCTGATAGACGTGATCAAGACGGATTATCAAAAATATTTGTAAGATCTGAAACAACTGGAAAATTAGTTTCAATAGCTAGTCTTGTTGAATTTGAGGAAAAAGGAACTGCAGAGGCACTACCAAGATATAATCGACAAAGAGCTGTTACAATTTCAGCTGCACTATCAGAAAATTACACACTAACTGAAGCTGTTAAATATTTAGAAGATGTAATGATAAAAGTTGCGCCTCAAAACCAAATTACTTGGAAAGGAAAATCAGAAGAATTGAAAGAAACTACAAACGAAATTTATTTAATTTTTGCTTTAGCTTTGTTGACTGCTTATTTGGTAATGGCAGCAACATTTAACTCTTTTGTACACCCTTTCATAATTATTTTGACAGTTCCTTTAGCTGTATTTGGTGGTTTAGTATTTATTTTATTTTTAAATAGTTCAGTAAATATATTCTCACAAATTGCCTTAATCATTCTTATTGGTATTTCTACGAAGAATAGTATTTTGATAGTCGATTATGCCAATCAAATAAGAACGACGGGTGTTAAAATTCAAGAGGCAGTGTTGAAAGCCTGTAAGCTAAGAATTAGACCTATTATAATGACATCACTAAGTACTATGATTGCTATGATACCCTTGGTTATCGGAAATATAGGTCCTGGTGCTGGAGAAGGATCAAGATTAGCAGTTGGTGCAACTATTTTAGGTGGAATGATTATATCAACATTCTTTACTCTATATGTAACTCCTACAATGTATTTAGCATTAGCAAAAAATACTAAGAGAATTGATGCTGTAGATATAGAGCTGAAAAAACAATTAAATTAAAAAATAATATACTTACTTGTAGTTAATTTATTTTTACAATCTGATAATTGTTTTTTATAAATATTAGACTGTTTCTCAACTCTTTTAGCTAAGTTAATAACCTTGTTATTTTTTTTATAGTTTTTATAATTTCCCCACCCTTCATGGTATGCAACATATTGTCTAAAAGCATCTTTCTTTGAAACTTTTAAAATTTTCTCAGTTTTGTTTGTATACCAACCAATAAAATCAACACTATCTTTAAATCTTGTTCTTGTTGCAAATTTATTACCTGTTTCTTCTTTGTATTGTTTCCAAGTACCTTTCACCGCTTGAGAATATCCAAAAGAACTAGAGGGTCTTTTGTAAGGAATAACTTTAAATATTTTTTGTCTTGGAGGTTTTGCCAACCAATCAAAGCTGGATTCCATCTTTATGATAGCTAATTGTAAATGTACAGGTGTTCCCCACTTTGCTTCTGTTTTCTTGGCATGCTTGTACCATAAATATCTTTCATTAAATATTGAACAACCATCAGAAACATTTTTTGGTATCGAAGAACAACCACTTAAAGATAAAATAAATATAAATATATAAATACTTCTAATATTTTTCATTTTTTTTTAAAAAAAAACTTATGATAATAATTATTACAACACCAATTAAGTTTCCAAATAAATCGGAAAATTCAAAACCTCTCTCTGGAATAAATAAATGCATGATTTCTAAAATAATTGAGAGAAAAACTAAATAAATAGTTAATTTTTTAAATTGTGTTAATTTTTTAAATGTCAAGAAACCAACTGCTGAAAAAACTAAAAAAGCATAGAGATGATTTGTGGAAATTATAAAATCAGGAGTAATTTGTGGTTGTTTTTTAACATCATTGTACAAAAAATGCCCCAATATACTTCCGGGAAATAAATATAGAAAAATTAGTACAAAGTTAGATAAATAAAAAATGAGCTTATATCTTGAAAATATATTAATCATTAATGTAGTAGTTTATTTATCAAATTGATTTAAAAGATAAACAAATGAGTTATTTAATTTTAGTAAGACATGGGCAAAGTGTTTGGAATCTTGAGAAAAAATTTACAGGATGGGTTGATGTTGATTTAACAGATAATGGCAAATCTGAAGCAAAAAAAGCAGGTGAATTAATTAATAAAAACAACCTAACAATAGATCTTTATTTCTCATCTGTTCAATTAAGAGCTAAAAATACTTTAAAAATAATTCAAGGAGAATTAAAGGACAATAAAGTTCCTAGTGAGGCATGGGAATTAAACGAAAGACATTATGGTGCACTTACTGGTCTCAACAAAGACGAAATGAAGGTAAAATTAGGGGAAGATAAGGTACATCAGTTTAGAAGATCTTGGGATTTAAGACCTGATTCTCTAGACAAACAAAATCCATATCATCCATCTAATATAGAAATTTATAAAAATATTCCTGAAGATAAAATACCTAGTACAGAGTCTCTAAAAGATACTTATGAGAGAGTAATAGATTTTTACAAAAAGAAAATTGAAATCATAAATGATAAAAATATTTTAATTTCTGCACATGGAAATTCAATTAGAGCTCTTTGTAAGTACCTATTTAATTTGGATAATGATGTAATTTCAAAATTAGAAATACCAACAGGTAATCCTTTACTTATTGAAGTAAATGGAGATAAAAAAGTTTTAAGTGCTAAATATTTAGACTCTGATAGAGCCAAAGATCTTTTAGTTTTTTGAAGATTTCCAAATTAGTTAAATGATAAAAATTTTGTTTGCTTTCATATCCATGTAAATCTTTGGTATCAATCAATTTGTTCCAAATTTTAGAAATTGAAAACTTTTCATTAGTTTCATTTTTAAACAATTTTTTACTTAATATCTGACAGCCGATGTAGATATAATTTTTATCTAATTCCTTGGTAATAAGATTATTTTCTAAATTGAAATCACCCTTTAAATTTTTATCAAAACTTAAATTTTTGTTCACTAATAAAAGAATATTTTTTAATTTTTCACTAAAATAGAACTTTTCCATTTTATTAATTTCATCAAAATACTCTTTTGTCCAAACAGTATCAGGATTAAAAACTATAAAATCATCTTCATTAGAATGCTTAATTAAATTTAAAATACCGCCTCCAGTATCTAGAATTTCTTTTCCATCTTCTATAATTTCAATATCAATATCAATATCAAAATTGTTATCTTTAAAAAATTTTGGAAAATGATCTTTTAAATAAAAGGAATTTATTAAAATTTTCTTAATTCCCAAACTTTTAATCAATTTAATGCACTTTTCCAACATTGTTACATTATGTAACTTCAACAATGGTTTGGGTGTATCTAATGTTAATGGGTTTAATCTTTTTCCATATCCTGCACATAATATTAACGCTGTATTTATTTTCATAATTTAACTAATAAATTCTGGAAAATTATTTTTTAACAATAATTTTAAATCTTTAAAAATCTTATTCTGTTTTAATCTGTAATCTATCATTTCCCATGCATAAGGTATTAATTGAATATATTTTTTTTTATTATCTCTATAAGCAAGCCTTGTGAAAATTCCAATGATTTTTAAATTTCTTAGAACTGATAGTATTTCAAAGTCTTGTTTAAATTTAATTAAATTAATTTTTTTATTGGTTTTTATGTAATAATCAAAAATCTTATTTTTTAATCTGTTATTAGTTTTAAATCTAACATCATCTATCAATGACGCTAAATCATAAGCTTTATTTCCAATAAGAGCGTCTTGATTGTCAATTAAGCTAATTTGATTTTTAAAATACATTAAATTTGAAACATGAAAATCCCTATGTACAAAAGTAACGTTTTTATTATTAAGTTTAGATAATAATTTATTTATCTCATTTTTAATTTTTTTTTTTAATAAAGATTTATTTTTATTTAATTTTTTTTCAACATACCAGTCGCTAAATAGTTTTGCTTCATTATATAAAATTTTATTTTTATATAACTCAAGTTTGTAATTTTGATTTAAAAAATTTTTTATCTTTTTAGTTTTTATACTTTGTAATTTATTAAGTATGTGAATAATGTTTTTAAAAAATAAATACTTATTTTTTTTTTTATTTTTTAAAATTTTGAATAATGAAACATTCCCAAAATCCTGAATTTCAATAAAGTTTTTTTTATAATGATGGCTAATCAGATTTGGTGCAGAAATTTTATTTTTTAGTAAAATTTTATTGACTGCATCATAAATTAATAAATTTTTTTCTTTTTCTTTTTTTGCATAAACAACAATAGAGTTATTTTTTTTACTTCTATAAAATGTTCTAAATGATGCATCCCCTTTTATTTTTTGCAAATCTTTTGAATTTTTCATTCTAATATATTCTTAATCAATGCCTGTGATTTCAACACTTCTGTTATTTAGCTCATTTTCATAGTTAAATCTTAATACAATAACTTTTTCTTGAATATCTTTAACTAATTCTGGCCACTCAACAAAAGTTATTAAATTATTATCTTTTTCAAATATGTTTAGATCATTAGTATCTCTTTTATTTTTAATCCTAAATAAATCGTAATGTTTTATCTTCTTGGGACCTATTTGATATTCATTTAATAAATTAAATGTTGGACTTGAAACTTCTGTAATTCGAAAATCTGAACTTTTTTGAAATTCATTAATCAAATATTTTATAAATGTAGTTTTGCCCACACCCATTTCACCATATAAAAATATAATTTCTCCACCTTGCAAAAAATTTTTAAAACTTTTTGCTAAAACTTTTGTTGTTTCTTCTGAACTTATATCGATCTTGCTATTTTTAATAGCGATAGGCATCTGGTTTGAATGGGCCTTCTGTTCCAACACTTATGTAATCTGCTTGTTCTTTTGATAATTTTGTTAATTTAGCCCCAACTTTTTTCAAATGTAATGTTGCTACTTTTTCATCTAAGTGCTTCGGTAAAACATAAACTTTATTTTCATAATTTTTATGGTTATGCCAAAGTTCTATTTGAGCAATTACTTGATTGGTAAAAGATGCGCTCATTACGAAACTTGGGTGTCCTGTTGCACAACCTAAATTAACTAATCTTCCCTCAGCTAATAGGATAATTCTTTTTCCACTTGGTAATTCGATTTCGTGTACTTGGGGCTTAACTTCTGTCCATTTATAATTTTTCAATGCCTCAACTTGAATTTCATTATCGAAATGTCCAATATTGCACAAGATTGCTCTATCTTTCATATCTCTCATATGATCAGCTGTAACTATATCTTTATTTCCAGTTGCTGTAACAACTATGTCTGCTCTACTAATAGCTTCTTCCATTAAAACTACTTCATAACCTTCCATTGCTGCCTGAAGTGCACAAATAGGATCTGCTTCAGTAACAAGAACTCTAGCACCACTTTGTCTTAAAGATGCGGCACTCCCTTTTCCAACGTCACCAAAACCAGCGACTATAGCAATTTTACCCGACATCATAACATCAGTAGCTCTTCTGATTCCGTCAACTAAACTTTCTCTACATCCATATAAATTATCAAATTTAGATTTCGTTACAGAGTCATTAACGTTTATTGCAGGAACTAATAGAGAATTATCTTTCTCCATTTTATTTAATGCTTTAATTCCGGTTGTAGTCTCCTCAGAAACACCTTTTATATCTTTCATCAAATCTTTGTATTCATTGTGCATGATGGCAGTTAAATCTCCCCCATCATCTAATAACATGTTGGGTTTCCAATCAGGTTTTCCAACTATTGTTTGTTTAATACACCATAAATACTCTTCTTCTGTTTCACCTTTCCATGCATAAACAGGAATTCCAGCTTTCGCTATTGCTGCTGCAGCATGGTCTTGTGTAGAAAATATATTGCAAGATGACCATCTTACTTCTGCTCCAAGATCTACTAATGTCTCAATTAGTACTGCTGTTTGGATAGTCATATGGAGACATCCAATAATTCTAGCACCTTTTAAGGGCTTTTCTTTTGAATATTCTTCTCTTAATGCCATTAAACCAGGCATTTCACTTTCTGCGATAGAAATTTCTTTTCTGCCAAACTCAGCCTGAGAAATATCTTTTACTTTAAAATCATCCATAGCGAGCTTTATACATTTAAGTTCTATTTTATCAACTAAAGATTACAAACTAGGAAATTGTATTTCTATCAGTGCTCCTTGTTTATCTAGCCTATTAGATGCTTCAATTTTTCCATCATGGAGCTCGACTAAATTTTTTACAATATTAAGACCCAATCCTGAATGTTCACCAAAATTTTCTGGTCTATTACTGTAAAAACGATTAAAAATTTTTGAAGTATCTTTCTCTTTAAATCCCTGTCCTTCATCTAAAATTTCAACTGTAACTTTTTTTTCTAATCCATTTGAAACGTTTACAGTTACCTCACTACCATCGTCACTAAATGAAATAGAATTATCTAATAAATTTGCAACGATTTGTTCAATCCTATTTTCAATTCCATTAATTAGATACTCTGACTTTCCATCGTTTTGATAGTTTATACTTATATTTTTTTTGAATTTATAAATGTTATTATAATCATCAACAACAGATTGGATAATTGGTTGTATATCTAATTTTTTCATTTGCTCTTTACTAAGAGCAACTTCATCTTTCAACATTTGTGAATAATCTGTGATTAATCTTTCAATTCTTTGTACATCGTGGGTAAGAATATCTAAAAGCTTATTCTGTTGATTTATATCTTTTGTATCTTTTAAAATTTCTGATGCACTTTTTAAAGATGCTAGTGGATTTCTTATTTCATGCACTAAGTCTGTTGAGAAATTTTCTGCATGAGAAATTCGTTTTTGTAATTCATTAGTCATATCCTCCATTGAATTAGATAATAATCCTAATTCATCATTTCTATTCTTCAAATTTTCAATTCCTGTTTTGCCAGGATTTTTTTCTTTTACTCTGATTGTGTATCCAACTAAATTTTGAATTGGTTTAATAAAATATCTACTAAGTACAAAAGAAAAAATTAAAATTACAAAACCAACTGATATTGCCGTTCTAATTACAAATGCTCTTCTCTCATCTATAGCTGTCTTAATCTCATTAGCGTTCTCTGAGATAACTATAAAACCTAAATTATTTTCATCACTTTTTACATTTTTAACTGTTGTAACTTTAAATTGATTTAAATTATCTTCTGTAAAAGTATAATAATTTCCATAGTTATCTGAATTATTATACCTTTCTAATAAATCTTTAAATGAAGACTTTGTTTCATTATTTTGAGAAGAATTATTTTCTTTGTTTTCATCTTCATTAACTTCTTCACTCAAACTTTCAAATTCAATTTTATCTAATCGTGTTGAAAAAGATCGTGGATCAAGATCTAAAGTATCAGTATCACCAATTAATTCTAATTTATTGTCAAAGAAAATGACTCTGTCTAAATTTTGAAAAATAAATCTTGTAGAAAATAAAAATTTTCTAATATCATTTTCCTGAAATTTTATATTCAATCTTTTAATATTATCAGTCGTATTATTAATAATATTAATATGATCTTCAGATTTTTTTTTTAATAAACTTGGTTCAATATTTGTAAGATAAGTAAGTGTAAATAAACCAATAATTGTAAAAATTACAAAGTTTATAAAAAGAAATTTTTTAAGTATAGAAAGTGTTTTTAAGTATTTACTAAACATCAGCTAACATTCCATCTATATCCACTACCATATCTAGTTTCAATAGCTGAAAAATCAGGATCTACTTTTTTGAATTTTTTTCTTATTCTTTTGACGTGACTATCAATAGTTCTATCTTCAATATCTGTATCTTCTCTGTAAGCAATATCCATTAGTTGAGCTCTTTCTTTAATTATTCCAGGTCTTTTTGCCAATTCTTTAACAATCAAAAATTCAGTAGTTGTTAATTTATCTGGCAATTGTTTGCCATTCCACTCACACTCAAGCTGAGATGGATCAAGTTTTAATCTACCATGTGATATTAAGCTTTTATTTTCCTCTAATGTATTATTTGAGTCTTTTTTTCTTAATTGAACTCTTATTCTTTCAATCAAAACTTTAATTGAAAATCCTCCAGATTTTTTTACAAAATCATCTGCACCTAATTTTAATCCTAGCAACTCATCAATTTCATCATCTTTGGATGTTAAAAATATTACTGGTAGAGAAGTTTTTTTTCTTAATTTCTTAAGTAATTCTTCGCCGTCCATTTTTGGCATTTTAATATCAATAACTGCTAAGTCAGGTGGCATTCTAGTAAGACCGATTAATGCACTCTCTCCATCAATATATGTTTGAACTTTGAAACCCTCTTTTTCTAAGGCAATACTAAGACTAGTTAGTATGTTTCTGTCATCATCAATTAGAGCTATAGTTTGTGTTTGCATTTTTATTTTTACATATAAAAATATTAAATTGTTCTAAATTAGGCAATTGAATATAATTAGTGAAGCATTCCCCAATTATCACCAACATTTACATCAACTGTTAAAGGGGTAGAAAAGGAATGATAATCACTTTGAGTAACACTGGTCATCTCATTCTGTATTAACTTGACCATTGCCTTTTCCTCTTTTTTTGGGACTTCAAAAATAAGCTCATCGTGTATTTGAAGAAGTATTTTTGATTTCAAATTTTTTTCTTCATTTAATTTTTTGTCTAATCTGATCATTGCTAACCTCATAACTTCAGATGCTGATCCTTGAATTGGAGCATTAATTGCTGCTCTTTCTTGAAAATTTCTTACATTAAAATTTTTATCATTTATTCCATTAAAATGAGATCTTCTTCCAAATATATTGTTTACATAACCACTTTTTCTACAAAACTTAATTGTGCTATCCATATAAACTTTAATTTCAGGAAATTTAGTAAAATAAGCATTAAGAAATTCTTCTGCTTCATAATTAGAAACATTGATTTGTTTAGCCAAACCATACTGAGAAATTCCATAAATTATTCCAAAGTTTATTGCCTTAGCCTTCCTTCTGTGGTCCTGATTCACCTTTTTAATATCGACATTAAATATTTGGCTAGCAGTTAATGAGTGAATATCCTCGTTATTTTTAAAAGCTTTTTTAAGTTCTTTAACATCTGCAAGATCTGCTAAAATTCTCATCTCAATTTGATTATAATCTGCGGATATTAATAGATGATCTTTTTTAGCCTTAAACGCTTTTCTTATATCTTTTCCATCTTCAGATTTAATTGGAATATTTTGCAAATTTGGATCACTTGAGGCTAATCTGCCTGTTGTTGTTGCTGCCAATAAAAAAGATGTGTGAACCCTTTTTGTATTTGGATTAATATGCTCTGGCAAAGCGTCGGAGTAAGTATTTTTTAATTTTGAAACCTGTCTCCAATCTAATACTAATTTTGGAAATTCATGACCTTTGAAGGCTAAATCTTCTAAAACACTTGCACTTGTTGCAAAACTTCCCTTTTTTGTTTTTTTTGTCCCTGCAATCTTAAGATCATTATAAATAATTTCTCCTAATTGTTTTGGTGAAGCAATGTTAAATTCTTTCTTAGAAATCTTGAAAACTTCTTTTTCAATTTGTTTAATTTTTTTATTAAATTTAGAGGAAAGAGAATTTAAAAATTTACTATCTACTTCAACACCTTCGATTTCCATAAATGCAAGTATTTTAATTAGTGGTTTTTCAAAAATCTCATAGATATTAAATAATTTTTCAGATTTTAAACTTTTGATAAATTTTTTATATAACCTGAAAGTAACGTCTGCATCTTCTGCTGCGTAATTTTTTGCTGTTTCTAATTCTACCTCACTAAAATTTATTTCTTTTTTACCAGTACCAACAATTTCTTTAAATGAAATTGTTTTATGTCCAAGATGGATATCCGAAAGGGTGTCCATGTTATGTCTGTTCTTTCCAGCATCTAATACATAAGACATAAGCATAGTATCTTCCATTGACGAAAGTGAAATACCAAGTTTGTAGAAAACTATAAAATCAAATTTAATATTTTGACCAATTTTTTTAACACTTGGGTCCTCTAATAAATTTTTTAATTTATTGATAACGCTATCTTTATTTAAACAATCCTTAGATTTATGACCAACTGGGATGTAACAAGCTTTTCCAATTTTTGAACAAAGTGAAATTCCAACTAAATCAGCCTGATGGGGGTCCAACGAACTTGTCTCTGTATCGACAGCAACTTCCCCTGCTTCCTCAGCTTCTTCTATCCACTCATCAATTTCATTAATATCTGTAATTAGATGATAATCTTTATTGCTTATTGGTTTTTGTTTTTCAGTAGATTTTAAATTATTTTCAGATCCAGATAACTTTGGTTCCCCATAAGCTGAAATTGCAGAACTTAACAATCTATTAAATTCCATTTCTCTTAAAAATTTATAAAGTTTATCTTTATCAACCTCTTTGAGTTTAAATTCTGTTAAGTTTTTATTTACTGGAGACTTATTATCTAGAGTTACAAGTTTTTTACTAATTAAAGCTTTATCTTTATTCTCTATTAAAGTTTCTCTTCTTTTGTTCTGTTTAATTTCATGGGCAGAGTCTAATAATTTTTCTAGAGTACCATATTTATTAATTAATTCTGCGGCTGTTTTAACTCCTATTCCTGGAACACCAGGTACGTTGTCACTACTATCGCCTGCTAAAGATTGAACATCTATAACTTTAGAAGCATCAACACCAAACTTTTTAATCACATCGTCCTCTGTGATAAATTTATTTTTCATAGGGTCAAAAATTCGAACACCTTTTTTATAAAGTTGCATTAAATCTTTATCTGATGAAACGATTGTAACTTTAGCCCCTTTTTTGAGTATTTGATCAACATATGTGGCTATGAGATCGTCAGCTTCATAGTTTGGCAAATCTACAGAAGGTAAATTAAACGCTAAAACTGATTTTCTAATATACTCAAACTGAGGTGCTAGATCATCTGGGGCTTCTGATCGATTAGCTTTATAATCACTATAAATTTCATTTCTGAAAGTCTTTCTGGCAGAATCAAAAATTACAGCAAAATGTGTTGGTTTTTGTAAATTTTGATCAGATTTTGAATCCTCTAATAATTTAAACAACATGCTACAAAATCCACTTACAGCACCTGTGGGTAGTCCATCACTTTTTCTAGTCAATGGTGGTAAAGCATAATAAGCTCTAAAAATATAACCAGAGCCATCAATTAAATAAAAATGATCTGTTTTTTGAATTTTATTCATGAAGATTAACAAATATTACATTGCTAACAATTTCTGTATATAAAAAAATAAATTTAAACCTTTAAGCTAATATAGCTAGATTATTTTTTATATTTTGAGTATTATTTTACTATGGAACTTACAAAAAACTTAACACAAACAAAAATCATAAAATCTTTGTTAGCTGTGATTCTGGGTTCAATTGCTTTAACTATCTCTGCAAAAATTAAAATTCCATTTTATCCAGTCCCAATGACAATGCAGACATTTGTTGTTATATTCTTAGGTGTAAGCCTAGGTTATAAAATTGGATTAGCTTCTGTAGGTTTATATTTATTAGAGGGGATTGCGGGATTACCTGTATTTTCAAACTCTCCAGAAAAAGGAATTGGTATAGTCTATTTTACTGGCCCAACGATGGGCTATTTAATTGGTTTTTTAACTGCTTGTTATTTAGCCTCAAAAATTAATACAAAAGATAGTTTTATAATTATTCTAACTAAATTAGTTATTGCAACATCTACAATCTATATCTTGGGTTTAATATGGCTGGGTACTCTGATTGGTTGGGATAAACCGATATTTTCACTTGGTGCAAAACCATTTTTATTAGCAGAACTATTTAAAATTATTATTTTAGCTTTAGCCGCTAAACAAATAATTAAAATAAGAAATATTATCTAGGGGATCTTTTAGATAGAATTCTTTGAAGAGTTCTTCTGTGCATCTTCAATCTTCGAGCTGTTTCAGAAACATTCCTATTACATAATTCAAATACTCTATGAATATGTTCCCATTTAACTCTATCTGCTGACATTGGATTTTCTGGTGGTGCAGCCTTTTTAGCTGGATCTGCCAACAATGCTTTTTCTACATCCTCTGCATCTGCTGGTTTTGCTAAGTAATCAATTGCACCTTCTTTAATAGCTGCAACTGCAGTGGGAATATTTCCATAACCCGTGAGCATTATAATTCTACTATCATTATTAGAAGATTGAATCTCCTTAACGACCTCAAGGCCATTACCGTCTCCAAGTCTTAAGTCCACAACTGCGAAACCTGGTTTTTTACTTTTAACGGATTCAACTCCCTTTTGTACACTCTCAGCTTGAAAAACTTCAAAACCTTTTTTTTCCATAGCTCTTGCCAATCTTTCTCTAAAAGGATTGTCATCATCTACTATTAAAAGCGACTTATTTTCGAAATCGCTTAGATTTTGTAATTTGGCTTCGTTTTTCATCAGCCTTATATGGGGTCAAAATCTAATATTACAATATATGAAAATTGCGCAAATCAGCATTGAATTATTTGCTTTACATTGCCTGTGTTTACATTATATGGCTCAAATTATTAAAGTTTTATTAAAAACTTTTTTTTATTAAATTTTTTTTGGAGGCATATGAAATGCAAAAATTTAAGTCAGTTGAAGAACTTATAAATCAACTGAAACCTGAAAAGCCTGTTTATTGTATTAGGAAGAAATCCATAGAGTCTTCGGTTAAATTTTTCTTAGATAAGTTCCCTGGAAAAATTTTATATGCAGTTAAAACAAACCCACATCCCGAAGTTATTCAAACAATTTTAAACACAGGTGTAAACCAATTTGATGTTGCCTCAATTGAAGAAATTAAAGCTATAAGAAAACTTACTCAAAATGCAAAATGTTCTTATATGCATACTGTAAAAAGTAGAGAAAGTATCAAAGAGGCCTATTTTAATTATGGTGTAAAAACTTTCTCATTAGACACAAAAGAAGAGTTAATCAAAATTATTGAAAGTACAAATAATGCAAAAGATTTAGAATTATTTGTAAGAGTTGCTGTTTCAAATGAGCATGCTGAAATTGATTTATCTAAAAAATTTGGAGCACTAACATCTGAAGCTGTAGGATTACTAAGATTAGTAAAACAATATGCAAAAAAAATTGGATTAAGTTTCCATGTTGGATCGCAGTGTATGCATCCAATTTCATATGCTAAAGGTATAAATGAGATTGGAAATATAATTAAAAAAACAAAAATAATCCCTGATACAATAAATGTTGGTGGAGGATTTCCAACAATTTATCCAGATTTAATTCCACAATCATTAGATGAATACTTCAATGAAATTAAAAAAAGTTTGTCTAATTTAAAATTAGAGAAGTTGCCAGAGATAATTTGTGAACCAGGAAGAGCATTGGTTGCAGAAAGTGGTTCAACAATTGTTAAAGTTAATTTAAGAAAAAAACAAAAACTTTATATAAACGATGGAACATATGGAACCCTATTTGATGCAGGCACACCTAACATAGTTTATCCATCTAAAATGATTAAAGAAAATTCAAATAAAATAATTTCAAAAAAATTGACTGCTTTTGATTTCTTTGGTCCTACTTGCGATAGCATGGATTATATGAAAGGACCTTTTTTATTACCAAATAATATTAAAGAAAATGATTACATAGAGCTTGGTCAACTTGGAGCATATGGATTAACTTTTAGAACACAATTCAATGGTTACTATTCAGATGAAATTTATGAAGTTGAAGATAAACCAATAATGTCAATGTATGAAAAAGACGTTAACAGCGCTCATATGGTTGCTTAATGTCAGACCAAAAAAATCCAGGACATAATAGTAAAAGAGATTTTTTAAAAAATCCTGTCGAACATATAGATATTACTTCGTTTGACTCTAGAACAATTATTTCTTCAATGGAGAAAATGTCATTTGTATCTAGAGAGACTGCAAATGCAGCAAACATTTACAACGAAATGCTTAAAGATAAGGAGTGTACAATTTTTCTTACTTTAGCAGGATCAACATCTGCAGCAGGATGTATGAATATTTATAAAGATCTTGTTAAATACAATATGGTTGATGCAATTGTAGCAACAGGGGCATCAATTGTAGATATGGATTTTTTTGAAGCTCTTGGATTTAAACATTATCAGGGATCTCAATTTCAAGATGATACAGAATTAAGAGACAACTATATTGATAGAATTTACGACACATATATCGATGAAGAAGAGCTTCAAATGTGTGATAAAATTATTTGTGAAATTGCAGATACTTTAGAACCAAGAAGTTATACTTCGAGAGAGTTTATTTTAGAAATGGGAAAATATTTAAAAAAAAATTCAAAAAAGAAAGACTCTTTAATTGAAACAGCTTACGATAATAATGTTCCAATTTTTTGTCCAGCTTTCACAGATTCAAGTGCAGGTTTTGGTCTTGTAATGCATCAAGAAAAAAATCCTAAAAAACATATGACTATAGACTCAGTTAGAGAATTTAGAGAACTAACGGAAATTAAAATCAAATCAAAAGGTTCTGGTTTATTTATGATTGGTGGAGGAGTTCCTAAAAATTTTATTCAAGACACTGTTATTTGTGCTGAGCTTCTTGGTAAAAATGTAGATATGCATAAGTATGCTGTACAAATTACAGTTGCTGATAGTAGAGATGGTGCGTGTAGTAGTTCTACTTTAAAAGAAGCAAGTTCTTGGGGTAAAGTGGATATCACTAAAGAACAAATGGTATTTGCTGAAGCAACAAGTGTATTGCCATTAATAGCTAGCGATGCTTACCATAAAGGTGAGTGGAAAAATAGAGAACGAAAAAACTTCTCAAAAATATTTATATAAAATTGAAATACTTATCAAACAAACATGGTTTCTTAGGAATTGATAATACATTCAACTTCAAAGAAAAAGTAGTAGTCGTTC
Organism: Candidatus Pelagibacter sp. HIMB1506; assembly: GCF_052047935.1. Lineage (NCBI taxonomy): Bacteria > Pseudomonadati > Pseudomonadota > Alphaproteobacteria > Candidatus Pelagibacterales > Candidatus Pelagibacteraceae > Candidatus Pelagibacter > Candidatus Pelagibacter sp. HIMB1506. The sequence continues at coordinate 1,142,426 of NZ_JBNAIS010000001.1, forward strand.
CATTTGGACTTGAAAAAACAGTTAGTTATGGCGGTGGAACAAAAAATGGACCAAAAGAAATTATCAAAGCTTCTCACCAAGTTGAACTATATGATGAGGAACTAAATTGTGAACCTTACAAAAAAATAGGTATCAAGACATTAAAACCATTCAAAATTGATAAAAATATCAAAGTAGCATTAAATAAAATTTCTAAAATCAATGGGGAAATTTTAGATAAAAAACTATTTCCAATGACTTTTGGTGGTGAACATTCAATTACACCAGGATGCATTGTTCCTTTTACAAAAAAATATAAAAATATTTGTCTTTTACATTTCGATGCGCACGCAGATTTACGTGAAAGTTATAATGGTGAAAAATTTTCACATGCATCAGCAATAAGAAGATGTTTAGATTATAAAAATGTATCTTTAATTTCTTTTGGAATTAGAAATATATCAGAAAGTGAGATTCCATTTTTAAAAAAAAATTCAAATAGAATAGATATCTTCTGGGCAAAAGATAAAAAGAAATGGAATTTAAATAAATTTAAAAAATTAATAAAAAATAAGACTGTTTACTTAACGTTTGATGTCGACGGATTAGATTCAAGTATTATGCCTGCTACCGGAACACCTGAACCAGGTGGATTGTTGTGGGACGAGACATTAGAGATAATTAGAATTGCAGCAAAAAATTCAAATATAGTTGGAGCTGACATTAATGAACTTTCTCCAATTAAAGGATTCAACTCCTATAATTTTCTTGTTGCTAAATTAGCTTATAAAATTTTATCTTATAAATTTTTATATTAGACTTTAATTGGCTTAAATATTTTTAATAACATTCTAAATGGTATTAACATTATTAGTGCTACTAGCAACTTAACAGCTAAATCGCCTAAGGACAAAGTTACCCAAGGAACTCCTGTTCCATAAAATGATATTGAGAAAAATAAAAAAGTATCAATAGTTGAACCAATTAATGATGAAGTTAGAGGTGCAACAAACCACTGTTTTTTTCTTAAACGATCAAATATTTGAATATCTAACAATTGGGCTGTAAGGAAAGCAACTCCAGATCCAACTGCAATTCTAATGGATATTAAATCATCGAAGTTTGTTGAAAAAAATAAAGTAAAAATAATTCCTATAAAAAAACCAAAATAAACTATTTTTCTCGCAATTATCTTTCCATAAGATCTATTTGCTAAATCAGTTATCAAAAAAGCTACAGGATAACTAAAAGCTCCATAAGTAAGAATTTCATTTAATCCATAATAATTTATTGGAAATTGAACAAGATAGTTTGAGGATAAAACAACCACACCCATCATTAAAGATAGGCTGATAAAAAATTTATTCATTAAGCAGATTTAGCTACTGGCTTTTTTTTATATGGTGATTTTAATAAAATAACTTTTTTAAGTTTTTTTAATCTTGGTGATATATTTTTATTTTTTACAGTTTTTAAGAATTCGTCAAAACTTCCTTTTTTATCAACTGATCTTACTCCTGAATTACTAACTGTTAGTTTTAAACTTCTTCCAGCAAGCTCACTTGTAAATTTTACTTTTTTTAAATTGGGTAAAAATCTTCTTTTAGTCTTATTGTTAGCATGACTAACATTATGACCCTTCATAGGAATTTTACCAGTTAGTTCGCATTTTTTTGACATAATTTCAGTGCCTATATAAGGGGAGATATTAAGGGCGTCAAGTTTATTAAAATTAAGAAAGAGTTTTATTTCCAACGATTTCTGAAATATTTTTCACTCCATCTCTAAGAAGTAATTCTTTTAGCTCTTTTTTAATGTTTGCAGCAATGTTGGGTCCCTGAAATACCATACCGGTATATAGCTGAATATAGTCTGCCCCTGACAAAAATTTATCATGTGCAGACTTCCCAGAGTCAATACCTCCCACCCCAATTATTTTAATTCTACCATTTAACAATTTAAAGAATTGATTAATAAGTAAATTTGATTTTTGTTCAATTGGCTTTCCTGACAAGCCTCCTTTTTGGTGTCGTTGAATATTTTTTAAATCATCTCTAGTACTTTCTGATGTATTTGAAATAATTATTGCAGATATATCATTTTCTAAAAGAATCTCTGATATTAATTCTATTTGCTTTAAATCAATATCTGGAGAAATTTTAACTACGATTGGAATATTTATTTTCAGTTCATTTTTTTTATCTTTGATTGATTTTAATAATTCATTTAATTTATTTTCATCATGAAAATTTCTTAGATTTTCAGTATTCGGAGAAGAAATATTAATTGTAATATAATCAGCAACTTCATGAAATTTTTCTAATCCAATTAAATAATCATTTAATCGATTATCAGAGTCTTTATTTGGTCCAACATTTACTCCTAGTATTCCATTTTTTTTATTTGATTTTATTCTATTTAAAATAGTTTCAGATCCTTGATTGTTGAATCCCAATCTATTAATTAACGCTTGATCTTCAACTAATCTAAATACTCTTGGCTTTTCGTTACCATATTGTTTTAAAGGAGTAATGGTTCCAACTTCAACAAAACCAAATCCTAATTTAAACAAAGGATTGTAAACTTCTGCATTTTTGTCAAAACCAGCAGCTATTCCTATTGGATTGCTTAAATCTTTGCCAAATATTTGTGTTCTAAAAATAGGATCATTTTTATTTTCATCAAATACATTTGATACTAAATTAAATTTTAAAGATTGAATTGCTAGAGTATGCGCTTTTTCTGGATCTAATTTGAAAATTAAAGATCTTAAATTTGAATACATTATTTGAGTTTACTCATTATAAGGTCTTTTGTTTCATTAACACCAAAAAAACTTATAAAAAATCCAATTCTTGGTCCATTTTCATCACCAAAAACCACCTCATAAATAAGTTTAAACCAATCTCTTAAATTTTCAGCATAACCATTTTCTTTTCCAGTAGAATAAATCAAAGTTTGAATTTCCTCTGGTGACATCTGATCATTACATTTTGCTAAAGTTGAAATTAAAGCTTCAAGAGCTTTTTTTTCATCTTCAGAAGGTGTTTTGTATTTTTTTTGAGACTTAATTACATCATTAAAATATTTAATTGCGTAACCTACTAATCCATCAAAAATAGGAAAATTAGTTTCTTGAATATTGGGTTTGTATTTTTTTACAAATTTCCATAATAAATCTTTACTATCTGCATTACTTGTTTCAACTAAATTTAATAACATTGAAAAACTCATAATCATGTCTTCTTTTGGAATGCTACCATTGTGGACATGCCACACTGGATTCATTACTAATTGCTGCTCAGTCTGTTTTTTAGATTTTTCAATGTTATCCAAATATTCATCTACTGCTTTTGGAACTATTTCTTTATAAAGTTTTTTAGCTCTTTTTGGATTTTGATACATATATAGAGATAAACTTTCTGGTGAAGCATACTTCAACCATTGATCAATAGTTATTCCATTACCTTTAGATTTTGAAATTTTCTCACCTTTTTCATCTAAAAAAAGTTCATATGCAAATCCTGAAGGATTCTTTTTACCTAACAAATTAATGATATTTGTAGATAAAATTGCACTTTCAATCAAATCCTTACCATACATTTCAAAATCAACATCTAAAGCAAACCATCTCATTGCCCAATCTACTTTCCATTGTAATTTACAATTCCCGTCTAAAATACTGCTCTCTAATTTTTTACCTTTATTATCGAATATTATTTTAGAATTAGACTGATTAATTTCTATAACAGGTATCTCCAAAACATGACCTGTGTCAGGACATACTGGTAAAAAAGGACTGTATGTTTTTTGTCTTTCTTTCCCAAGTGTTGGTAAAATAATATTCATTATTCCTTCATAATTTTCTAAAATAATTTTCAAAGTAGGATTAAAAAAACCTGCCTTGTACAAAGATGTGGAACTTTTAAAATTATATTTAAAATTAAAACTGTTTAAAAAATCCTTTAGCATTTCATTATTATGTTCTCCAAAACTATTAAATTTTTGGAAAGGATCAGGTACTTGCGTTAAAGGTTTGTGAAGGTTTTGTTGCAACAATTCTTGGTTAGGAACATTATCTGGAACTTTTCTTAAGCCATCCATGTCATCTGAAAATGTAATAATTTCTGTTGGTAAATCTGTGAGTTGATTAAGTGCATTAACTATCATTGAAGTTCGTGCAACTTCTCCGAAAGTTCCTATATGAGGTAATCCACTTGGACCATATCCTGTTTGGAGAGTAATCTTACCTTTTTTTTCAATAAAAGCTTTTCTTTCACGAAGCATTTTTTTAGCTTCAACAAAAGGCCAAGCACTTGTCTTTTCTAGGACATCTTTTTTAATCATGAATTGCTCTTTTTAACCTTAAACTAGTGATTATATTAATTCTTATAGAGTTGAAATTTATTTACCATAAAATATTGTTCTTTCAAAATGTCTAATTACAAAACTGTTTTTTTTACGCTTGGAATTCTGCAAATAATATTGGGTGTATCAATGTTCATCCCAATTATAGTACAATTCTTTTACTCAGAGATAGACTCATCTTTCTTTGGCTCATCTATTGTAACCATAATCTTTGGAACTTTATTTTTTTTATCAAATTTAGATCACGATAAAAAACTTAATCTACAACAAGCTTTCTTATTAACTGCCCTATCTTGGATTAGTATTGCAGTATTTGGATCTTTACCGTTTGTATTCTCTAGTATTGAACTTTCAATTACAGACTCTTTTTTTGAAAGTATGTCAGGAATTACTACAACTGGATCTACAATAATCTCAGATTTAGAGAACGCACCAAAGGGTCTTCTTTTATGGAGAGCTATTTTACAATGGCTAGGTGGAATTGGAATAATTGTAATGGCGATTACTTTAATGCCTATAATGAATGTTGGAGGTATGCAATTATTTAAAATTTCAAGTAATGACTCTTCAGAAAAAATACTCCCTAAGTCAAAAGAAATAGCACTTAGATTAATTTATATTTACTCAGGATTAACAGGCCTTTGTGCAATCACTTATTGGATATTTGGTATGGGTAAATTTGACAGCTTAACCCACTCAATGACTACAATTGCTACTGGAGGCTTTTCTAACTACAACGAGTCAATTGGATACTTTAATAGTTTACCAATTGAGATTTCATCAATGTTTTTTATTATATTGGGAAGTATTCCTTTTATTGCTTACATTAAATTTATAAGTGGAAACAAAAAAATTTTTTTAAATGATATTCAAATCAAAACCTTTTTAAAAATTATAATATTCACTGTTATAATTTTATCTATTTACTTATTATTTTCTAACCAAGAAAACTTTAGTTTAAGATCAATATTTTTTAATACTATATCAATCTTGAGTGGTACTGGTTATGTAAACGCAGAATTTGATAAATGGGGCAGTTTTCCTATAACCCTGTTTCTTGCTTTGATGTTTATAGGTGGATGCGCGGGTTCTACAGCTTGTGGTGTAAAAATATTTAGAATTCAAATTCTTTATTTATTTATTCTAAACCAATTAAAAAAAATAATTTATCCTAAAGGGGTATTTGTAATTAAGTATGATCAAAGTTCAGTTGATGAAAAATTTATAGCTTCAATAATTTCATTTATTTACTTTTATATCGTAATATTTTTTATTCTTACTGCATTGTTATCCTTAACTGGTTTAAATTTTATTACTGCTATCTCAGGTGCAGCTACATCTATTTCAAATGTTGGACCTGGTCTTGGTCCAATAATTGGCCCCAATGGAGATTTTTCTGCGTTACCAGACCTTTCTAAATGGATTTTAACAGTTGGTATGATTTTAGGTAGACTTGAGCTGTTTGCGATATTAGTATTGTTCTTACCATCATTTTGGAAAAATTAGTTATGTCTGAAATAAAAAAAACATCCTGGTTAGAATCCATTTCAGTTTACAAAGATATCCGAATGCTAAGAATTTTATTACTAGGTGCAATCAGTGGATTTCCATGGGTCTTGATTGCTAGTAGTTTAAGTCTTTGGTTAAAAGAAGAAGGATTAAGTAGATCTACTATTGGATGGGCAGGACTTATTTTTGGAGTTTATGCTTTTAATTATCTTTGGGCACCAATTATAGATAGAATTCAAATTCCTTTCCTAACTAAAAAATTAGGTCACCGAAGAGGTTGGATTGTTTTAATGCAATTAGTAATTCTATTAAGTTTACTAGTTTGGAGTATTATAAATCCTACAGAAAATTTAGCGTTGATAATTACAGTTGGATTAATCATCGCTATAGCATCAGCAACTCAAGATATAACGGTAGATGCATTAAGAATTGAACAAATTAATGAAAATGAGGGAAAATCAATGGCAGCAGGTGCTGCAATGGCTGTAGTTGGTTGGTGGACAGGTTACAAATTAGGTGGTGTAGTTGCTTTATTTACTGCGGAGTTCTTTGAAAATATTGGTATCCAAGATTATTGGCAAGTAACTTTTTTAATATTAGGTGTTCTAATTATTTTAATGAATATTGCTCTAATGTTTGTTCATGAACCAGTAGAAACTGACAGACAATCAAAGCAAAAGGAAACTGATAATCTAATTAAAGGTAAACTAGGATCTAACAATATTATTACAACTTTTGTTGCCTATATAACTGGAACAATTGGTGGGCCCATTATTAGCTTCTTCAAAAAAAATGGTTTTGCCATAGCAGCTGGAATTTTAGGATTTGTCTTTTTGTTTAAAATTGGAGAAGCATTCATGGGTAGAATGTCGATTGTATTTTATAAAGAAATAGGCTTTTCAAAAGGACAAATAGCAATCTATTCAAAAGGATTGGGTTGGATCACAACTGTCGTATTTACTTTAATTGGTGGCGTAATGGCCATGAGGGCTGGAACTATAAAAACTATGTTCTTTGCAGGAGGTTTAATGGCGGTTACAAATCTGTTATTTGCTGTCTTAGCATGGACTGGTAAATCTGAACTATTATTTGCAATAGCAGTTATTGCTGACGATATTACTGCAGCTTTTGCAACTGTTGCATTTGTAGCATTTATATCTTTACTGGTTGATCGAACATATACAGCAACACAATACGCATTACTTGCGTCTATAGGGACTGCTGGGAGGACAACTTTAGCATCATCATCAGGAGCTTTAGTAGATTGGTTAAACGGAGATTGGGGAACATTTTTTGTCTTAACAACTATTATGGTTATTCCTTCACTAATATGCCTATGGATGATAAAAAATAAAATTAAAATTGGTGCAAAATAAATTTTATTTTACAGGTAGTTTTTCTAATATTTATAAGAAATCCTCTAAATTTTCAGAAGTAACCTCACAAATATTGTATGGAGAAAAATTTAAAATTTTATCTAAAACTAAAAATTGGATAAAAATAAAATCTAGTTTTGATAATTATACTGGGTACATTCAAAATAAAAAATATTCAAAAGAATTTAAAGCTAATTATAAGGTAAGTAGTTTAAAAGCAAATATCTATAAAAAACCAAATTTAAAAACTAATACTTTTCTGTCTTTTGGATCAAAATTGTCAGTTAAAGAAACTAATAAAAATTTTGCCAGAATTGATAAAAATAAATGGATTAAAAAAAAAGATATAAAAAAAATAAATTATAAAGAAAACAACTTTATTAAAATCTTTAAACAATTTTTGAACATAAAATACATCTGGGGTGGAAAAAGTTACGTGGGAATAGATTGCTCAGCCCTATTACAAATATTTTACTATTATAATAATAAGTTTTTTCCTCGAGATACCAAAGATCAAATTAAATATTTAAAAGGAAACATAAAAAGAAATTTTCAAAAGGGAGATATCATTTTTTGGAAAGGGCATGTCGCAATGTGTTTAAATTCCAAGCAATTAATACATGCATATGGACCTGAAAAGAAAGTATTGATCATGCCTATAATTAAGACAATTAGAAGAATTGAAAATACAGCAAAACTTAAAGTTAAAAAAATAGCTAAAATTAAAATTTAGCTTCTTCCAAAATCTGGCTTATTAATATCTTGTTTGAGTTTGATTATTTTTGATCTGACTTTTTTAGTTTCAGTAAGCTTGTTAATAATAGATTTATTATTTTTTGAATTAATATCAGATTTAAATGATTTTAAATTTTTAATAAATAAATCAATAGCATTTGAAATATTTTTATTGTTATTGAAAAAAATATCTCTCCACATAATCTCATTGGAAGCTGCTATTCTTGAAAAATCTCTTAGTCCTCCTGCGCTATATTTGATTAAATCATAGCTTTGTTTTTTCTCAAAATCTTGAGCTGACTTAACTAAATTATATGCAATTAAGTGAGGCAAATGACTAGTTATTGAAAAAATTTTGTCATGTTTTTCTGGTGACATGATTGTTACTTTTGATCCAATCTTCTCCCAAAATTTTTTCAGAAAATTTAAATTTTTTTTAATTGTATTTTTTTCTTTAATTAAAATACACCATCTACCCTCGAACATGTTGCTCTTTCCGTGCTGTGGTCCACTTACTTCAGAACCAGCAATTGGGTGACTGGAAGTCCATGCAATTCCTTTTTTTAAAAATTTTTTTATTATTTTTGATGATTCAATTTTTGAAGAGCCAACATCAGTAATTAATGTGTTAGGAGAAATATAATTATTTATTTTCATAATAATATTTTTGTATTCACTCATAGGTGTACAAAAAATAATAAAATTAGATTTTGTTACAGCTTCTTTTAATGAACTAACTACTTTTCCAGGTAATTTAAGATTTTTAATTCTTGATATATTCTTTTTTGACTTTTCATAAATATATACCTTATCTGCTAATTTATTTTTGTGTATAGATCTTAAAACTGAAGATCCAAGTAAACCACAACCTATTATTAAAATATTTTTCATTTAATTAAAAATCTTTCTTACTGCATTCATGAATATTAAATTTTCTCTAGATGAGCCAATAGTTAATCTCAATTTGTTTTTAACATGATAACCATCTTCAGTAGATCTTAATATAATTCCTTTATTTTTTAATTTTTGGTAAAGAAAATTTGCTGAATATTTACAGTCATCAAAATTTAATAGTAAAAAATTTGCCGATACAGCGTTTGAAAAAATATTATATTTTTCGAGAAATTTTTTTAGTCTATTTGCATAATTTAAATTATGTCTAATTGACTTTTGAATGAATTGCTTATCCTTCAAAGACTCTGCGGCCGCAACTTGAGCCAAACCATTTACATTAAAAGGTGGTTTAATAACATTTAAAGCTCTAATTATCTGTTTCGATCCATATCCCCAGCCAATTCTTAATGATGCCAAACCAAACATTTTAGAAAATGTTCTCAATATAAATACATTGTCTTTATTTTTAAATAATTCTAAACCAGAGCTGTAATCATCATTTTTCATATATTCTGAGTAAGCATCATCAATTACTAATAAAATATTTCTATTCAACTTTCTTCTAAGTTCTAATGTCTCTTTTTTAGTTAAATATGTTCCTGTTGGATTATTTGGATTTGCAATAAAAACTATTTTGGTTTTCTTAGATACTTTTTTCAATATTTCTTCAATTGAAACTTTAAAATTATTTTCTTTTGCAAATACAACTTTTGCACCAACAATTTTTGCATAAATCCTGTACATTAAAAAACTATATTGTGGAACAATCACTTCATCATTTGGATGTAGATATAATTGACATAACATTTGAATTACCTCGTCAGAACCTGCTCCACATATTATTTTATCGAAATTGCATTTATATGCTTTAGATATTGCCATTTTAAGATTGGTAGATTTTCCATCTGGATATTTATCTAATACTAAATTTTTTTGAGATATTGCTTTCTTTGCTAACGGGCTCATCCCTAGAGCAGACTCGTTAGCTGATAATTTAATGACCTTTTTAATTTTGTTAATTTTAGATTTGCCAGGCTTATAAGCTTCTATGTTAAATTTTTTAAATTTAGGTGTGTTCATTTTTTTATTTTTATGAGCTCTTTATAGATAAAAAAACAAATATTTATAGAGAATATGATCTTATTTTAAAAAATTGACATAAATTACAAGTTCTTGTACAAAATTTATGCGCTGATTTAACTGAATTGCGAGCGCTTAAAAAAAACCGCTAAAATAGTTTTTTTTCTCACAATTCATCTAAAGGCCTTAAAATGAATACAAAAAAAAATATTAATACATTAATTATAAAAAAACCTCTTAAATTGGATTGTGGTAAAACTATAAATAATTTTCCAATTGCATTCGAAACTTATGGGTCTTTAAATGAAAATAAAGACAATGCTATATTAGTATTTCATGCACTAACTGGAGATCAATTTGTAACTGGTTTAAATCCTGTTACTAAAAAAGACGGTTGGTGGAGTTTTGCTGTAGGTCCAGACAAAGCAATAGATACAAATAAATATTTTGTTATTTGTTCAAATGTAATTGGTGGATGTATGGGATCTTATGGACCAAGCCATAAAGATCCTGAAACACAGAAAACTTTTGGAACTGATTTTCCAGTTATTACAATTAATGACATGGTGAATGCACAATATAATTTACTTGAACACTTTGGAATTGATAAACTATTTGCAATTACCGGAGGTTCCATGGGAGGTATGCAAGTTCTTCAATTTATCACCAACTTTCCTGATAAAGCTAAAACTGTTATACCCATTGCTACAACCTCAAGTCATTCAGCACAAAATATTGCTTTCAATGAACTAGGAAGACAAGCAATCACTGCTGACAGCGATTGGAAAGATGGAAATTATGAAACTAATAACACCAACCCAGGTAAAGGACTTGCTGTTGCAAGAATGGCAGCTCATATAACTTATCTCTCAAAAAAAGGTTTGCAGGAAAAGTTTGGGAGAAAATTGCAAGAAAGAGAAGATTTGAAATTTGGTTTTGATGCAGATTTTCAAATTGAGAGTTATTTGAGATACCAAGGATCTGTGTTTGTAGATAGATTTGATGCAAACAGTTACCTCTACATAACTAGGGCTATGGATTATTTTGATTTAGTTAAACAATTTAATGGAAATTTGTCTGATGCATTTAAAAATACAAAAGCTAAATTTTTTGTTATTTCCTTTACTTCTGATTGGCTTTATCCAACCCAAGAAAATAAAGATATTGTTATAGCTTTAAATTCTATTGGAGCAGATGTTGGTTTTGTAGAAATTGTATCTGATAAAGGTCACGACTCTTTTTTATTAGATGTACCCGATTTTTTAAATGCTCTGAAGAATTTCTTAGACAAATCTTATATAGAATTAAAAAATGAAAAATGAATTTAAAGTAATATCAGATTTAATTGAGGATAATAAAAAAGTTTTAGATGTAGGTTGTGCAGATGGAACTTTGATGCAATTTTTAAAAGAACATAAAAATATAAATGTAAGAGGGCTAGAAATTTCTAAGGAAAAAGTACAAGAATGTATTGCAAAAGGATTAACTGTAATAGAAGGTAACGCAGAGAAAGACTTAAAACAATTTCCTGATAAATCGTTTGACTATGTAGTATTGAGTCAAACACTCCAAGCATTTTTAAGCCCTGAAATTGTTTTAGATGAACTTTTAAGAGTTGGAAAAAAAGCAATTGTAACGATACCAAATTTTGGTAATTGGCAAGTTAGATTGCATCTATTATTTAAGGGCACAATGCCAATAACAAAATCTTTACCAGAACAATGGCACAGTACGCCTAATTTACATATGTGCACAATTAAAGATTTTGTAAATTTTATAAAATTTAAAGAAATTAAAATGATAAAAACTTTAGCTTTAAATAGTAACAACACTTCAAATATAACAAATAGTAATTTAGGAACTAAAAATTTATTTGCTGATCTTGGAATATTTTTAATAGAAAAATAAATGAAAGTTGAAATTATACCGTGCCTACAAGATAATTATAGTTATTTAATTATTGATAATGAAAAACAGGAAGCATGTGTTGTTGATCCAAGTGAAGCTAAACCAATAATCAATTACTTAAACGATAAAAATATTAAATTAAAATATATCTTAAATACTCATCATCATTATGATCATGTTGGGGGTAATACTGAATTAAAAAAAAAATTTGGATCTGTTGTTCTAGGATTTAATGGAGATGCAAAAAGGATACCAGAGATTGATATCTTGTTAAAAGATAATGAAATTTGGAATAGCGGAAATTTTAAAGCTAAAATTATTCATATCCCTGGACACACAACAGGACATATTTGTTTTTATTTTTTTGAAGAAAACCTACTATTCACCGGAGATACTCTCTTCTCACTTGGATGTGGTAGAATTTTTGAGGGTACATATGAACAAATGTATAACTCTTTAAGTAAATTAAAATCTTTACCTAAAGAAACAAAAATCTATTGTGGCCATGAATATACTTTAAATAATTCAAAATTCTGTTTGAAACATGATTCTGAAAACTCTTCTTTGTTAAAGAAAATAGAATTTATAAAACAACAAAGAAATAATAATTTACCTACTATTCCATCAACCTTACAAGATGAAATTGATTGTAATATTTTTTTAAGAGCTAATGACCTAAAATCCTTTTCAAAATTAAGGGATTTAAAGGATAATTTCTAACTAATTCAGCTTGACTATAGGCTTCCGGTAACTATATTGCGGTTACTTAAATTTAATATTCATACTATGTCATACGCAGTAATAAAAACAGGTGGTAAACAGTACAAAGTTAAATCTGGTGAGATATTAAAAATTGAAAAATTACCAGATTCAAAGCCTGAAACTAAGATAGAATTTAATGAAATCCTAGCATATGGGGATGATAAAAATATTGAGGTTGGAACTCCTAATGTTGAAGGTGCTAAGGTAGAGGCAGATTTAATTAAAAATAGTAAAAATAGAACAATTCTAATTTTCAAAAAAAGAAGAAGACAAAATTCAAGAAGAAAAAATGGACACAGACAACAATTTTCTTTGATAAGAATTAACAAAATTTTTTCAAAAGATGGTAAAGTATTATCTGAAGCTGAAAAAATTAAACCAGCTCCCAAAAAAGAAGAAGTTAAGGAAGCTGCAAGTAAATAGTTATTAGGTAAATTATGGCAACAAAAAAAGCAGGTGGATCATCGAGAAACGGACGAGATAGTGCTGGTCGAAGACTTGGTGTTAAAAAATACGGTGGAGAAACTGTAATACCTGGAAATATAATTGTTAGACAAAGAGGAACAAAAATTTTTCCTGGCGAAAATGTTGGAATGGGAAAAGATCATTCAATTTTTTCTGTTATCAAAGGTAAAGTTGTATTCAAAAAATCTAAATTAGATAGAACTTACGTTTCAGTAAAACCCAATTAATAGTACAACCAAGAAAATGTTGTATTATGAAATTTCTCGATCAAGTTAAAATTTATGTTAAGGCTGGAAACGGCGGTGACGGTTCACCAAGTTTTAGAAGAGAAAAGTATGTTGAGTTTGGAGGACCTGATGGAGGTGATGGAGGCAGGGGTGGCTCTATCATTTTAAAATCAGAAGAAAACTTAAACACTTTAATTGATTACAGATATCAACAACATCATAAAGCTCAGCGTGGAGAGAATGGTTCTGGTCAAAATCGAACAGGTAAAAGTGGTGATGATTTGGTTTTAAAAGTTCCTCTTGGAACCCAGGTATTTGAAGAAGATAACAAAACTCTATTATTTGATTTTAACAAAAAAGGAGAAGAGTACATTGCAGCTAATGGTGGCAAAGGTGGTTTGGGAAATACTAGATTTAAAAGTTCTACAAACAGAGCTCCAAGAAAATTTACGAAAGGAACTTTGGGAGAAGAGTTTACAATTTGGTTACAACTTAAAACAATAGCTGATATCGGAATTATCGGATTACCTAACGCAGGAAAATCAAGTTTGTTGGCAGCACTCACAAACGCAAATCCTAAAATTGCTAATTATAAATTTACAACACTTAATCCTAACTTGGGTGTTGCTAGCTATGATGATAAAGAAATCACAATAGCCGATATACCCGGATTAGTAGAAGGTGCCCATGAAGGTGTTGGACTTGGGATACAGTTTTTAAAACATATAGAAAGATGCAAATCTTTATTACATTTAATTGATATTACTAATCTTGATCTTAAGGAATCTTATGATCAGGTTAAAAATGAACTTAAAAATTACAGTTCTAAAATGCTTGAAAAGAGAGAGTTAATTGTGTTTAACAAAATAGATTTAATTGATGAAGACACAGCTAAAGATGTAATTGATGATTTCTCTAAAGATAAAAATTGTGAGATAATGACTATGACAACTTTGAATAAAGAGTCGGTTTCAAAAATTAAGGCAAAATTATTATCCTATGTATCTTAAAAACTCGAAAATTATTGTTATTAAAATTGGTTCATCTTTAATAGTTGATGAAAATAAAAAAATAAGAAAAAAATGGCTTTCAAGCTTTGCGAGGGACATCAAAAAACTAAAAGATAAAAATCAAAAAATAGTCATTGTTAGTTCAGGTGCTATCGCTCTTGGATGTAAAAAAATGAATTTTAACAAAAAAAATATTAAGTTAGATAAAAGTCAAGCAATTGCCTCTATTGGCCAAATTGAACTAATGAATTTATTCTCTCAGACCTTCTCAAAATTCAAATTAAATATTTCACAAATTTTGTTAACTCTAGAAGATACGGAGGAACGAAGAAGATCCTTAAATGCCAAAAGAACATTCGAAAATTTATTCGAACTTGGATTTATCCCAGTTGTTAATGAGAATGATACAATTGCAACAACTGAAATAAAATATGGAGATAATGATAGATTGGCATCTAGAGTAGCTCAAATTACAAACGCTGATACATTAATTTTACTTTCAGATGTAGATGGCCTTTTTACAAAAAATCCAAAAGTAAATAAAGACGCTAAACTAATAAAAATAGTAAATGATATAAACAAAGACTTAAAAGAAATTAATATCAAAGGAATTAATGAATATGGAAGTGGAGGAATGCAAACAAAAATTGAAGCTGCTAAAATTTGTCAATTAGCTGGCAGCAGTATGATTATTGCAAACGGACTGTATTCAAATCCTATTTCAAAGATTATTGAAAAAAATAATTGTACATGGTTCAGCCCAAAGGTCTCTAAACTTCATGCTAGAAAAAAATGGATAATTAGCTCAATTGCACCTAAAGGAAATATTGTAATTGATGATGGAGCCAAAAAAGCGTTAAAGCTTGGAAAAAGTTTACTAGCTGCAGGTATTAAAAATGTATCAGGAAGATTTAACAAAGGTGATCATATAAAAGTTTTAGATAAAAAAAATAATGAATGTGCTAGAGGTTTAAGTTCTTTTTCTTCTGATGAAGTAAAAAAAATTATGGGACACCATTCGAATGAAATTCAAAAATTACTTGGGTATGTTGCAAAATCTGAAGTTATTCATAAAGATGATATGGTAGAAGTATAGATGAATAATTATATGAATTTAATTGGTAAAAGAGCAAGAAAAGCAAGTCAATATAAAATAGACACAAAAGTTAAAAATAGTGTTTTAGCCTCCTATGCCAAAATGCTTAACGAAAACAAAGGTTTAATAATTAAAGAAAATACTAAAGATATTAATTACGCAAAAAAAATAGGATTAAAAGAAAATTTAATTAATAGACTTCATTTAAATGAGAAAAAAATAAACGACATCAGAAATTCTATTATTAGTATTATTAAATTTAAAGATCCCATTAATCATGTTTTAAAAAAGTGGAAAAGACCTAATGGATTAAATATTAGTAGAGTATCAATTCCAATAGGAGTTATTGGTGTAATTTATGAAAGTAGGCCAAATGTTACATCAGATGTTGCGGGTTTAT
Source organism: Candidatus Pelagibacter sp. HIMB1506 (assembly GCF_052047935.1). Taxonomy (NCBI): domain Bacteria; kingdom Pseudomonadati; phylum Pseudomonadota; class Alphaproteobacteria; order Candidatus Pelagibacterales; family Candidatus Pelagibacteraceae; genus Candidatus Pelagibacter; species Candidatus Pelagibacter sp. HIMB1506. Next base: position 1,158,235 of record NZ_JBNAIS010000001.1, read on the forward strand.
GTTTCAAATCAGGTAATGCTGTAATCTTAAGAGGAGGTTCTGAGGCAATCAATTCAAATAGAATTTTGTCAAAACTTTTTAGAAAAGCGCTCAAAAAAAATAAAGTAGATGAAAACTTTATACAATTTATAGACTCTAAAAACAGAAAGATGGTTGATGTAATGCTTTCCAAAATGAAAGAATATATTGATGTTATAATCCCACGTGGTGGAAAAAATCTTGTAAGAAAAGTTCAAGAACTTTCTAAGGTTCCTATAATTGGTCATCTTGAGGGTATTTGTCATACATATGTCGACAAAGACGCTGAATTAAAGATGGCAAATAGAGTTGTTACTAACGCAAAATTAAGAAACACCAGCATATGTGGGGCGACTGAAACCATTATTCTACATAAAAATATTGTTAAAAAATTTAGCAATACAATCCTGGGTAATTTAGAAAAAAATGGTTGTAAAATTTATGGAGAAAAGACTTTGACTAAATTTTATAAAGGTAAAATTTTTAAAGCTACTGAAAAAGATTGGTCTACAGAATATTTAAGCTCAGTAGTTTCTGTTAAAATAGTAAACAACCTCAATGAAGCTATAAGTCATATTAATAAGTATGGAACAATGCATACAGATTCAATAATTACAAAAAACAAAAAAACAGCCAATCAATTTCTAAAAGAAGTCAAAAGCTCTATTGCTATGCATAACACTTCAACTCAATTTGCAGATGGAGGTGAATTTGGGTTCGGAGGAGAAGTTGGAATTTCTACCAATGTACTACCACCAAGAGGGCCTGTAGGACTTAATCAACTTGTTTCATACAAATATCAAATTACAAGTAACGGTAAAATAAGAAATTAATTTGAAATCAAATAAAACAAAAATAGGAATTTTAGGAGGATCATTTGATCCTGCTCATAAAGGTCATCTAGCTATTTCAAAAGAAGCAAAAAAAAGATTTGAGCTTAAAAACATTATTTGGGCAATCACAAAAAAAAATCCTTTTAAAAACCAGAGCAAAACCTCAGTTACTGAAAGAATAAAATTCTGTAAAAAAATTATTGGTAAAAATTCATTTATAAAAGTGAGATTTTACGAAAATAAAATTAATTCAAATAAAACAATCGATTTAATTAATCATTTGAAAAAAAATAAAAATATTGAAATCTATTTTTTAATGGGAGCAGATAACTTAATAAATTTTCACAGATGGTATAAATCAAAATCTATTTCACAAAAGTGTAATATTTTAGTTTTCGATAGACATGGTTATAAAAAAAACTCATTAAAATCAAAGACATTTAGGGCTCTTCGTAATACCTCCCTCAAATTCATAGAGTTTAATAAAGTCAACATTTCATCTTCTCAATTAAGAAAAATTTGATAGTCTGAATTTAATTAATGGATAAAATTTCAAATCTCAAAGAAATTGTAATCACCACATTAGATCTTAACAAAGCTGAAGACATAGTAACTATTGATCTAAAAGATAAAAGTTCGATGGCAGATTATATGATAATAGCAAGCGGTACATCATCTAGACATATACAATCTTTATCTGAACAAGTGTTAGAAAAGCTTAAAGATAATGGAATTAAAGACTCTAAAATTGAGGGTAAAGAAAGTGGTGAATGGAAATTGGTAGACGGTATAGATCTAATCGTTCATATTTTTCATCCAGAGAAAAGAAAATTTTATGAATTAGAAAAAATCTGGTCAGAATTTATTCCTAAAGAAAAAGTAATGATATGAAAATAATTAAATATTACTCAATTATTTTTTTATCATTTTTTTATTTAAGTTCAGCAAACTCTTCTGAAGTAGATATTTACAAAAAGATAGATTTATTTGGCGAGGTTTTAGAAAAAATAAATAGAGAATATATTGATGAGATCAATCAATCTGAAAGCATGGACTCTGCTATCAATGGCTTACTTCAATCTTTAGACCCTTATTCCTCTTATATGTCTCCTGAAATTCTAGAGGAAATGCAAACTGAAACTAGCGGTGAATTTGGCGGCCTTGGAATTGAGGTAAGTATGGAAGCAGGAGTTGTTAAAGTTATTTCACCTATTGATGACACACCAGCGTCAAAAGCTGGATTAAAAGCTGGTGATTACATTGTGAAAATTAATGATACCCAAGTTCAAGGGAAATCTCTAAGTGAAGCTGTTGATTTAATGCGAGGCCCAGTAGGTTCAAGTATAGAATTAACAGTTAGACGAAGAGGAGAAAAAAAAGCACTAACATTTAATATCATTAGAGAGATAATTGAAATTCAATCAGTTAAGTCAGAGTTATTAGAAGAAAATATTGGCTATATTAGATTAACTTCATTTAATGAAAACAGTAGTGATCAAATAGAAAAACAAATAAAGAAATTAAAAAAAAATAAAAATCTTAATTCATTTATTTTGGATTTAAGAAATAATCCAGGTGGATTACTAAACCAAGCAATAAGAATATCTGATTTCTTTTTAGAAAATGGTGAAATTGTCTCTACTAAAAGTAGAAAAAAATCTGATAATAGAAAATGGTTTGCAAAAAAAGGAGACATAACTGACGGAAAAACATTATTAGTACTGATAAATTATGGATCAGCTTCAGCATCAGAAATTGTTGCAGGAGCTTTAAAAGATCACAAAAGAGCAATTGTTATAGGTGAAAACAGTTATGGTAAAGGTTCAGTTCAATCTATTATTCCTCTTAAAAATAGAGGCGCAATACGTTTAACTGTTGCAAAATATTATCTTCCATCTGGGAAATCTATATCTGAGGTTGGTGTACGTCCAGACATTGAGGTGAATGAAGAAGGTGATAATTTTAAAATAAGAACTGACACTGATAATCAACTAAATTACGCAATTAAATTACTCAACGGATAAAATGAAAAAAGATTTACATAATCTTCCACTAAGAAGTGGAGTAGGAATTGTTGTGTTAAATAAAGAGAATAAAGTGTTTGTTGCCAAAAGAATAGATAACCCCAAAAATTTTTGGCAAATGCCACAAGGCGGTGTAGATGAAGGTGAGGATTTTTTAAAAGCTGCTTACAGGGAATTAGAAGAGGAAACTAGTATTAAGAGTGTCGAATTGATCAAAGAATTAGACGGGACTATAACTTATGAACTTCCAGATAGATTGCTTGGTTTGATTTGGAAAGGAAAGTACAGAGGTCAAAAACAAAAATGGTTTTTAATGAGATTTGTTGGGTCAGATAGTGAAATAAATATCAAAACTAAACACCCTGAGTTTTTAGAGTGGAAATGGGTAGAGCTAGACAAAATAACAGACTTAGTGGTTGATTTTAAACTTCACGTGTACAAAGAAGTTAAAGATAAAGTAAAAAAAATTCTTAATTAAGAGTTTTTAAAACTTCAATTTTTTGATCTACTAAATATTTAGCTTGATCATTAATATCTGACTTTCCTGCCTCTTCTTCAGCTTTTTTCAGTAAATCTTGTTGAACAGATTTATCCATATCAGATAAATTATAAATTGAGCTTGTTAGAATAGATAAATTATTATTTTTAAACTCTACTATACCATCCTCAACATAATAATTTTCATCACCAGATTTTGAACTTACTTTGATAATACCTGGTTTTAAAAATGAGATAATTGAAATGTGATCTTTTAATATCCCCATTTCTCCCTCAAAAGCAGGTACTACTACTTCTGATACATCTTCTTTGACCAAAAAAGATTTTTCAGGATTTACTATCTCAATTTTAAATTCTTCGCTCATTAAGCTGCAGCTTCTTTTTCCATTTTTTGAGCTTTTTCAATAGCCTCTTCAATTGTACCGACCATGTAAAAAGCTGCTTCTGGCAAGTGATCATATTCACCCTTACAGATTGCATCAAATCCTTTGATTGTAGATTCAAGATCAACTAATTTTCCTGGTGAACCTGTAAATACTTCCGCAACAAAGAATGGTTGAGATAAAAATCTTTGAATCTTTCTAGCTCTTGCTACCACTAATTTGTCTTCTTCAGATAATTCATCCATACCAAGGATAGCAATAATATCCTGAAGTGATTTATAAGATTGTAAAATTCTTTGTACATCTCTCGCAACTCTATAGTGCTCATCACCAACTATTCTTGGATCTAAAATTCTTGAAGTAGAATCTAATGGGTCTACTGCGGGATAAATACCAATTTCAGCTATTTGTCTTGAAAGTACAGTAGTAGCATCCAAGTGAGCAAATGATGTTGCGGGTGCTGGATCAGTTAAGTCATCAGCTGGAACATAAATCGCTTGCACAGAAGTAATTGATCCTTTGTTTGTAGTTGTAATTCTTTCTTGAAGATTACCCATATCAGTAGCTAATGTAGGCTGATATCCTACAGCTGAAGGAATTCTACCTAATAAAGCAGATACCTCTGAACCAGCTTGAGTAAATCTAAAAATATTATCAACGAAGAATAAAACGTCTTGTCCTTCTTGATCTCTAAAATATTCTGCAACTGTTAATCCAGTTAAAGCAACTCTTGCTCTTGCTCCTGGGGGTTCATTCATTTGTCCATAAACCAATGCAGCTTTAGAACCAGGACCATCTTGCTTGATTACTCCAGATTCCATCATCTCATGGTAAAGATCATTTCCTTCTCTAGTTCTTTCTCCAACTCCAGCAAAAACTGAAAATCCACCATGTGCTTTCGCAACGTTGTTAATCAATTCCATAATTAAAACTGTCTTACCAACACCAGCACCTCCAAATAGTCCAATTTTTCCTCCTTTGGCATATGGTGCTAATAAGTCGATAACTTTAATACCAGTAACTAATATTTCAGTTTCAGTTGATTGATCATTAAATTCAGGCGCAGCTCTGTGAATAGGCCAGCTTTCTTTAGTTTTAACCTCACCTCTTTCGTCGATTGGCTCACCAATTACATTAATAATTCTACCTAGTGTTTCTGGTCCAACAGGTACCTGGATAGGAGCATTCGTATTTACAACTTCATCTCCTCTTTTTAATCCTTCAGTAGCATCCATTGCAATAGTTCTTACAGTAGTTTCTCCTAAGTGCTGAGCAACCTCTAAAACCAATCTATTGTCACCATTTTTACATTCTAATGCTGTTAAAATTTCCGGTAATTCTCCCTCAAATTTTACGTCTACTACCGCTCCAATAACTTGTGTGATTATTCCTTTGCTCATAATTATAAACTTTCTGCTCCTGATATGATTTCTATTAGTTCTTTAGTAATTGCTGCCTGACGACTTCTATTATATTCGATAGTAAGTTTGTCAACCATTTCACCTGCGTTTCGGGTTGCATTATCCATTGCACTCATTCTGGATCCTTGTTCGCTAGCTGAATTCTCTAACATTGCCTTAAATATTTGTGTTGAAATATTTTTTGGCAACAAATTGCTTAAAATTTCATCTTCATCTGGTTCAAATTCGTAACTTTCATCTGAACTATTTTCACTTCCCTCATCATTTAAAGGGATTATTTGTTGAGCCTGTGGGATTTGCGTAATTACATTTTTAAATTTATTGTAAAAAATCGTACAAACATCAAATTCACCTGCTTCAAATTTTTCAATAATAATTTTTCCTACTTTGTCTGCATCAAAATAATTTGCATTTTTCGACTCTTTAAATGAAATGTTTTCAATTATTTTATCACCATAAATTCTCTTAAGCTGGTCATTGCCCTTTGAACCTACAGTGATAATTTTAAGCTCTTTATTCTCATCTAAAATTTTAGAAAAGTAACTTTTTGCTTTCTTAATTATGTTAGAATTAAATCCACCACATAGACCTCTATCTGATGTCATAACAACACAAAGGTGAACTTTGTCTTGTCCTGTACCAGCTAATAACTTTGGTGCATTTTCTTTATCTGAAATTCCACTAGAAAGGTTTAAAATTACATTGTTCATTTTTTCTGAATAAGGCCGTCCTTTTTCAGCACTTTCTTGTGCTTTTCTCAATTTTGCAGCTGCAACCATTTTCATAGCCTTAGTAATCTTTTGTGTAGATTTTACACTGGCTATTCTTTTTTTTAGGTCGTCTAAACTTGCCATATCAAATTAAGATTTAAGGGTTTCCTTTAATTGAGTAATCAGTTCAACTAATAACTTTTCTTTATCCTCTTCAAGTTTTCCTGAACTTTGTATCGACTCAATAATCTCAGGTTTTTCTGATTTACATTTTTCAATGATTTTACTTTCAAAACCTGCAACGTCTTTTAAATCGATATCATCAAGATATCCTTTAACACCACAGAAAACCGAAATTACTTGTTCAGCAACTGTCATTGGAGAATATTGCTTTTGTTTTAAAAGCTCAGTTAATTTTGATCCTCTATTCAATAACTGCTGAGTAGAAGCATCTAAATCTGAACCAAATTGAGCAAATGCTGCCATTTCTCTATATTGAGCAAGCTCAAGTTTCATAGATCCTGAAACTTTTTTCATCGCTTTAGTTTGTGCAGATGAGCCTACCCTTGAAACTGATAAACCAACGTTAATTGCAGGTCTTATTCCTTGGTTGAATAATTCAGTTTCTAAGAAAATCTGACCATCCGTAATTGAAATTACATTTGTTGGAATAAATGCAGATACGTCTCCACCTTGAGTTTCAATAATTGGAAGTGCTGTTAAAGATCCTCCACCATGTTCATCACTCAATTTTGCAGCTCTTTCTAATAATCTACTATGTAAATAGAATACATCTCCTGGATAAGCCTCACGTCCTGGAGGTCTTCTAAGTAAAAGTGACATTTGTCTGTAAGCAACTGCTTGTTTTGATAAATCATCGTAAATAATCAACGCGTGCATTCCATTATCTCTGAAATATTCACCCATAGCACAACCAGTATATGGAGCTAAAAACTGAAGTGGCGCTGAGTCTGATGCTGTTGCAGCAACAATTGTTGTGTATTCCATTGCACCAGCTTCCTCTAAAGTTTTTTGAATTTGTCTAACAGTTGATCTTTTCTGACCTACAGCAACATAAATACAATATAATTTTTGTTTTTCATCGCCTGATTCATTGATCTTTTTTTGGTTTATGATTGCATCAACTGCAACCGCAGTTTTTCCTGTTTGTCTATCACCAATGATTAATTCCCTTTGTCCTCTTCCGATTGGAACCAAACTATCAATTGATTTTAAACCTGTTTGCATTGGTTCATTAACTGATTGTCTAGGGATAATTCCAGGAGCCTTAACCTCTACTCTGCTCTTTTGTACACTTTTATCTAATGCACCCTTGCCATCAATTGGATTTCCTAAACCATCTACTACTCTACCTAGTAACTCTTTTCCAACTGGCGTATCAACAATTTTTCCAGTTCTTTTTACAACATCACCTTCTTTAACATTTCTGTCATCACCAAAAATTACAACACCAACGTTTTCGCTCTCTAAGTTTAGGGCCATACCTTTAGAGCCATCAGAAAATTCAACCATCTCTCCAGCCTGAACATTGTCAAGACCGTAAATTCTAGCGATACCATCACCAACTGATAAAACCTGACCTACCTCAGTAACCTCTGCTTTATCTCCAAAATTTTTTATTTGTTCTTTTAATATTTTTGTAACTTCTGAAGGATTTATTTCCATTTATGCCTCTATCATTCTATTTTCGATTTGTTGTAATTTACTTTTAATTGAGGTGTCAACCATAGTACTCCCTACCTGTACTACTAAACCTCCTATTAAACTTTCATCATGTTTGTAGTTTAATTTTATTTTTGAACTAAAGTTTTTAGTTAATTCTTCCGTAATTTGTTTAATTTCTTCATTAGATAATTGTTTAGCAGATCTTAATTCGGCTTTTAGTTCTCCCCTTTTTTCTGAACAGATCTCGATGAAACTTTTAAGAATTCTTTCTACAAAAAAGAACCTTCTCTTTTGAATTAAAAAACTTAAAAAATTTTTTAACAATTGATCAAATTTATAATTTTCTGAGATTGTATTGACTACTTTTAATAAATCATCTTGGCTTGTAGTTGGATCTTTTATTAAATTTGAAAAATCTTGGCTTTGTTCTAGCAATTTTAGAACTGAGAGTGACTGCTCTTCTATTTGGGATGTAACATTGCTTTCAGTAGATAATTCATAAAGCGCAAGTGAATACCTTTCTGCTGAAGTAATTGAAAATCCTGTGTCTTTGCTCAACTTGATACCTCTAAAATGTTGAAGATTATTTAAAAATCACGCTCTAATTAGCACATGACCTTTGTGTCTTCAAGTGACTGATTGACGAAAAAGTCCTCTTTTTTGGGCCTAATTGAAGTTAATTGGATCAACATCAACTGAAAGTTTTATTCCTTTTGGAAATTTGTATTTTGGAACTGATTTTGCAATAGCATTTTGCAGTTTCATAGATTTTGAACCTCTAATTAAAAATCTGACTCTAAAATTTCTTTTTAGTCTAAATATAGGAGCTTCAACTGGACCTAATATATTCCCCTCGATATTGTTTTCTAAATAATTTTTAAAGTCATAAGCCTCTTTTTCTAATTTTTTTTGATTTTCACCAGTCATAATCAGAGAAATAAATCTTTGATAAGGTGGAAGTTTATTTTTTTTTCTAATTTCCAGTTCTCTTTTTAAAAATATATCAGGATTTTTATTTGTAATTTCTAAAATCATATTTTTATTATTGTTATAGGTTTGAAAATATACTGTTGCAGGTTTTCCTGTTCTTCCAGCTCTTCCTGATAACTGATGATATAACTGCAAATTTTTTTCAGCTCCTCTTAAATCATTTCCGTTAGCTGATAAATCAATATCAACAACAACAATGCAATTTAAACTTGGAAAGTGAAATCCTTTAGAAATTAATTGTGTACCAACTAATATCTCGGTTTGATTATTTATAATTCTTTCTAATTTGCTTGATGAGTCTTTTTTATTCATTGTATCACTTGAAAAAATTTCAACTTCCTTATTAGGAAATTTTTTTTTAACTTCCTCAGATATCCTCTCTACACCAGGTCCACTAAAGACAAAATTACATTCACCCTCTTTTGAGCAATCTCTTTTTAAATCAGTTTTAAAACCACAATAGTGACATAATAAATTATTTTTATTTTTATGATAAACAAGGTTGATAGTACAATTTGGACAAGAATAGCTAGTTAAACAATTTTTGCACAACGCATGAGGTGAAAAACCTCTTCTATTTAAAAAAAATAAAACCTGATCTTTTCTCTCAAGGTGAAAATGTACTTTTTCAATTATTTTATCTGATAACCAAGATTGTTTTTCAAGTTTAGTTTTATTAAGATCTATAATTTCATAATTTGGTAATGAAGCATTTTTATACCTCTCTGTAAGTCTTGATAAAGAATATTTTCCTTTTTGAATATTTTCAAAAGTTTCAATTGATGGAACAGCTGTTACTAAATTAACTGGTATATTTTCAAATGAAGCTCTAGAAATTGCCATATCTCGTGCATTATAAGTTACACCTTCATCTTGTTTAAATGATTGATCATGCTCTTCATCTACAATTATCATACCTAGATTTTTAAAAGGTAAAAATAATGATGATCTTGCTCCTATAATTACTTTAACTTCTCCATTTGATATTCCACTCCAAATTAATTCTTTCTTTTTTTTTGAAACTCCTGAGTGCCACACAGCCGCATTAAAACCAAAATATTCATTAAATTTTTTTTCAAATTGACCTGTTAAACCTATTTCAGGTAACAAAATTAACCCCTGATATCCTTGTTTTATAAGGTTTTTTAAAGCTTCAAAATACACAAGAGTTTTACCTGATCCTGTTGTTCCTTGTAACACATGTACTCTAAAATTTTGGTTAGTGCTTACCATTTCCTCATATGCTTTGATTTGATATTTGGTTAATTTTATAGATGTATTTTTAATCTCACTTTTAAAATTATTATAAGAACTTAGCTCCTTATTTTCTATTGCATGACTACTTAATAAAATAAGCTTTAGAGCCATTCCTTTTGGAATAATATTGTACTCTGAAAACCAGTTTAAAAATTTAATAGTATTTTTTTTTAGAGGAGTCACATCTAACTTCCTTAAAACTTTTTTTATTTTAAACGTTTTGTTGCTATTTTTTTCAAATTCATCCCAAACTACACCTGTAATTTTTGATTTACCAAAAGGAACTTCCACATAATCTCCCAATTCGAGATCAATACTACTTTCATAAGTAAATGGATGATCAAAAATATTAGGTAAAAGAATCGGAAATTTCATATTTTTATAATATGAAAAAAAATTAAGAGTGTATTGCTCTTTTATCTACTGATAATGCAGCTTCTTTAACTGCTTCTGAAAAAGTTGGGTGCGCATGACATGTTCTTGCTATATCTTCTGAACTTGCACCAAATTCCATAGCTACACCTATTTCAGCGATTAACTCTCCTGCATGAGGGCCTATAATATGAGCTCCTAATACTTTGTCTGTTTGCTCATCTGCTAATATTTTTACAAATCCCTCAGCATCATCAATTGCTTTAGCTCTAGAATTTGCCATAAATGAAAATTTACCAACTTTATACTTTTGATTAAGTTCTTTTAATTGTTCTTCTGTTTTTCCTATAGATGCAACTTCTGGAGTAGTATACACAACACCAGGTATTGTATCATAATTAACATGTCCAGATTGTCCTGCAATATTTTCCGCAACTGCAATTCCTTCATCTTCAGCTTTATGAGCAAGCATTGGTCCTACTATTACATCGCCAATAGCAAAAATATTTTCGACATTTGTTTTAAAAGTTTTGTCAGTTTTTATTCTTTTTCTTTCATCTAAATCAATTCCTACTGCATCTAAATTTAGTCCATCCGTATTTGGTTTTCTTCCAACAGAAATTAATACCACATCACATTCAAAATTATTTTTATTGCCATCTTTATCTACTGTTGAAACAACTGCTCCGTTGTTATTTTTCTGAATTGTTTCAACTTTGTTTTGCATATTAAATTTAATACCTTGTTTTTTTAAAATTTTCATAAACTCAGACGAAATTTCTTTATCCATTCCAGGTGTAATATGATCTAAGAATTCTACAACCTGAACTTCCGAACCTAATCTTGACCAAACTGAACCCATCTCTAAACCAATGTAGCCACCTCCAACCACGACCATTTTATTTGGTACTTTTTCTAATTTTAAGGCCCCTGTAGAGGAAACAATTACTTTTTCATCAATATCAATTCCAGGTAATGAAACTGGTACAGATCCGGTTGCTATTACTGTTTTTTCTGATTCAATAATTGTCTCATTATTGTTATCATCTTTAATTAAGATTTGATTTTTTGATTTAAAGCTTCCGTGACCCTTAAAATAAGTAACTTTGTTTTTTTTTAAAAGAAATTCAACACCTTTGGTCAATATTGTTACAGCTTTATCTTTACTTTTCATCATCTTTTCAAGATTAAGTTTCACCTCACCTATCTCGATACCCTTATTGGATAAATTTTTTACTTTATGAAATTCTTCAGAGAGATTTAATAAACTTTTTGATGGTATACAGCCAACATTTAAGCAAGTTCCACCTAGTGAACCTCTAGACTCTATGCATGCTGTTTTCAAACCTAATTGTGCAAGCCTAATTGCACAAACATAACCACCAGGCCCTCCTCCAATAACTACAGCTTGAAATTTTTCTGACATTTAAATATCCAAAAATAATCTTCTAGGATCTTCTAGATTTTCTTTAATCATTTTTAAGAAAGAAACAGATTCTTTGCCATCAATAATTCTGTGATCATAAGAAAGAGCTAAATACATGATGGGTCTTATTTTTATTTCACCTTCTACTACCACAGGGCGCTCTACAATGTTGTGCATACCTAGAACACCTGATTGAGGTAAGTTTAGAATTGGAGTTGATAACATTGACCCATATACACCACCATTACTGATAGTAAATGTTCCTCCTTGTAAATCTTCAATTGTTAATTTTCCATCTCTAGCTTTTTCAGAAATATCTTTGATATTTTTTTCAATATCTGCAAATGAAAGCTCATCTGCATTTCTTAAAACTGGAACAACTAAACCTTTATCCGTACCTACAGCAAAACTAATATTATAATAGTTTTTATATATAATTTCATCGCCATCAATTTCAGCATTAACAGCAGGGAAATGTTTCAAGGCCACTACACATGCTTTAACAAAGAATGACATGAAGCCTAATTTAATTCCATATCTACTTTGAAAGTCTTGTTGATTTTCTTTTCTCATTTCCATTATATTTGTCATGTCAACTTCATTAAAAGTTGTAAGTAATGCAGCATTTTCTTGAGCTTGTTTTAATCTCTTAGCAATTGTCTGTCTTAGTCTGGTCATTTTAATTCGTTCTTCTTGACCATATTGAATTTTTCTCTCTGATGGTTTTGGATTTGCTCCCATTAGACCAATTAAATCTCCTTTTAAAACCTGACCATTTTTTCCTGAACCTTGAACTGAATTAACATCAATATTATTTTCAGTAACAATTTTTCTGACAGCAGGAGACAAAGTATCATTTTTATTATCTATTACTGGCACTGGTTTTGGTGCTACTTCCTCAGTCAAAACTAAGGGCTTAGGTTTTTGAATTTCTGTTTTTTTATCTTCAAAAATTTCTGGTTCTTTTTTATTTGTATCTAATTTTATTACATTGTTTTCAGGAGGAGCTTCTTCAACTTGTTTGGGTTCCTCTTTTTTTTCAGTTGGTATCACTTTTGCTGAACCATTTTCTGAAACAGAACCTAATAAAGCTCCAACTTCCACTGTGGAGCCATCTTGTGAATTAATTTCTGTTAAAACACCAGTTATTGGTGATGGGACTTCTAAATTAACTTTGTCAGTTTCAAGTTCTACAATTGGTTCATCAGCTTCAACTGCATCTCCAGTTTTTTTTAACCATTTTGCAACCGTTGCTTCTGTAATACTCTCACCAAGTACTGGAACTACTATTTTTTCACTCATTATAATTTAATCAAACACCTTATTAATTATTTCTTGTTGCTGAGAATTATGCCTCTTTGCATATCCAGTTGCTGGAGTTGCATCAGGGCTTCTTCCTATATAAGAAATTTCATTATATTTAGCCTTTAAAGTATCTAATGTCCATTGAATATAATCTCTCACTGAAAACCATGCTCCCATATTCTTTGGCTCTTCTTGACACCAAAAGAATTTAGCATTTTTGGCATAAGGTTTAAGTTCGTTTACTAAAGCTTTTGCTGGGAAAGGATAAAGTTGTTCTATTCTAAACATAATTACATCATCTCTTTTTAATTTTTCTCTAGCGTCAAGTAAGTCAAAGTAAACTTTGCCTGAGCACAAAATAACTTTTTTAATCTCAGAGCTTTCTTTAAGTTTAATAAAACCATTTGATTTTGGATCGATCGCATGATCCCACAAAACTCTATGGAAAGTATTTTGTTTGTTAAAATCCTCTAAGTTAGAAACGCAGTATTTATTTCTGAGTAATGACTTTGGAGTCATTATAATTAGTGGTTTTCTAAAATCTCTATGCATTTGACGTCTTAATGCATGATAATAATTGGCTGGAGTTGTACAATTCATAACTTGCATATTGTCGTTTGAACATAACTGTAAAAACCTTTCTAATCTAGCAGATGAATGTTCAGGACCTTGACCTTCGTATCCATGAGGTAACAACATTACAAGGCCTGATGCTCTATTCCATTTTCTCTCACCTGATGCTATAAACTGATCAATCACAACTTGAGCTCCATTTGCAAAATCTCCAAATTGAGCTTCCCAAATTGTTAGAGTGTTTGGTTCAACTAAACTGTAACCATATTCGAAACCTAAAACTGCAAGTTCAGATAAAAAACTATCTACTACTTCAAATTGTTTTTGACCTTTGACAATATTATTTAATGGAATATATCTCGAATTATCAATTTGATTTCTTAGTACAGAATGTCTTTGACTAAAAGTTCCTCTACCAGAGTCTTGTCCAACTAAACGAACTGGATATCCTTCAACTAACAAAGATCCAAACGCAAGAGCTTCTGCTGAAGACCAATCAATTCCCACTCCTTTTTCAATCGAGTCTCTTCTCGTATTTAATATTTTACTAATAGTTTTATGAATATTTTTTTCTGATGGTACTGTATTTATTTTTTTTGAAATTATTTTTAATTTCTCCTCATCAAAACCTGATATTCCTCTTTTATCTTTTCCTTTCTCAGGTTTATATCTTGACCATGTACCCTCAAACCATTCTATTTTAGGCTTGTAGTCTTTTGCACTTTTATATTGATCATCTAATAAATCTTTAAATGATTTAACATTTTGATTTAATAATTCTTGAGTAATTGATTTTTCATTAACCAGTTTATTCCCATAAATTTTATATACACTTGGGTGAGATTTAATTTTTTGATACATCAATGGCTGAGTAAACGATGGCTCATCTCCCTCATTATGACCAAACCTTCTGTAACAAATTAAATCTACTACAACGTCTCTATTAAATTTTAATCTGAATTCTGTAGCTATTCTGGTAGCATAAACAACTGCCTCTGGATCGTCTCCATTAACATGTAAAATTGGAGCCTCAACCATTTTTGCAACATCAGAAGGATAAGGTGACGATCTTGCAAATCGAGGACTCGTTGTAAAACCAATTTGATTATTTACAATTATATGAATAGTACCACCAGTGTTATGTCCTGGTAGACCTGACATAGCAAAACATTCTGCTACCACACCCTGACCAGCAAATGCAGCATCACCATGAATTAGTATTGGGATAACTTTGTTTCTCTCTTTGTCTTTATGAAAAAATTGTTTTGCTCTAGTTTGTCCTAAAACGACAGGATTTACTGCTTCAAGGTGAGATGGATTATCTGTCAAACTAACATGAACAGAATTTCCATCAAATTGTCTGTCAGAAGATGCACCAAGATGATATTTTACATCTCCAGCACTATCCTCAGAGTCATCACTATATTCACCAGCAAATTCATTAAATATTCTTTTATAAGATTTTTGTAAAACGTTAGCCAAAACATTTAGTCTGCCTCTATGAGACATTCCAATTTTAACCTCTTTAATTTGTTGTTGACCACCAATTTTAATTATTTGCTCAAGTGCAGGAATTAAACTTTCTCCTCCATCTAATCCAAATCTTTTTGTACCAACATACTTAGTTGCTAAAAATTTTTCAAAACCTTCTGCTTGAACTAATTTATTTAGAATTGCTTCCTTACCATTTTTAGTAAACTGAAGAGCTTTATCATCTTGCTCAATTCTATCTCTAAACCATTTTCTTTCATCAGGATTAGAAATGTGCATAAACTCATAACCTATTTTTCCACAATAGGTTTTTTTCATAAATTTTAAAATTTCTTTAATATTGGCATACTTTTTATTTATCACGCCGTTTAAGAAAATTTTTCTTTCATAGTTTTCTTTCTTAAAACCATAAAACTCTGGATGAAGTTCATCTAAATATTCAGACTCTCTCATTCCCAAAGGATCAAGATCAGCTAACAAATGCCCCCTTAATCTGTAAGCTCTGATTAACGCAACTGCACTTATTGAATCTTTGTTAGAATCTGCAAGTAATTGAAAATTAAATTTTTCTGAAGTATCTATTTTTTCATTATTTAAATTAGTAATTTCATTTTCATCTATTTTCTTTTGAAGCTCATCAATATTTATTTTGGTCTTTTCTGGTCCCCATGACGGTCCATTTATTTCATTAGCAATTACTTTTATTTCATCACCGATTCCTTCAAAATAATTTAACCAACTTTCAGGGAGATCTTTATCTTTGTTAATAAATTTTAAGTACATTTGCTCAATGAATGCACTATTTGATTTATGTAAAAATGAATTTTTTTCGAAATCGAGATTTTTTGATGATGACATCTTATTTATTTAATATATCCCTCTAAAAAATATTTTTCAATTAGACAGTTTATCAAATAAAGTTTTACCAATTATTGATGGTGATTTTGCGACTGTAATTCCACATTCTTCCATTTTTTTTATTTTATCCTCTGCACCACCTTTACCTCCAGAAATAATTGCACCTGCATGCCCCATTCTTCTCCCTGGTGGCGCGGTAATTCCAGCTATAAATCCAACTGTTGGTTTTTTAATCTTATGGTTTTTCAAAAATTCTGCAGCTTCCTCTTCAGCAGAACCTCCTATCTCTCCAATCATTAAAATTGATTGTGTCTCTTCATCATTTAAAAACAAATCTAAACAATCTATAAAATTTGTACCATTTATAGGATCTCCTCCAATTCCGATACATGTTGATTGCCCTAATCCATTTTCAGTTGTTTGAGCAACCGCTTCGTAGGTTAAAGTTCCAGATCTAGATACAATTCCAACTGAACCTCTTTTATGAATATTACCAGGCATAATTCCAATTTTACATTCATCTGGAGTTATAATTCCTGGACAATTTGGACCTATAAGTCTGCTATTAGACTCATCTAATTTTTTTCTAACCTTAAGCATATCTTGAATTGGGATACCTTCAGTAATGCAAACAATTAATTCAACAGATGCATCGATAGCTTCTATAATTGCTGCGGCAGCAAATTTTGCAGGCACATAAATCATAGTGGCATCTGCCCCAACTGCATCTTTAGCTTCAGCTACAGAATTAAATACAGGTCTGTCTAAATGCTTTTGACCTCCTTTTTTAGGAGTAACACCTCCTACTAAATTTGTTCCATATTTTATTGCTTGCTCTGAATGGAAAGTTCCATGTGCACCTGTAAAACCCTGACAAATTACTTTAGTTTCTTTATTAACTAAAACTGACATTTATTTAATAGCCTCAACAATTTTCTTAGCAGCATCATCTAAGTTCTCTGCTGAAATTAATTTTAAACCTGAATTATCTAAAATTTCTTTTCCTTCTTTAAAATTTGTCCCTGCAAGTCGAACTACTAAAGGTACACTAATATTAATTTCTTTTGCAGCGTCCACTACTCCTTGTGCAAGCACATCACATCTCATTATTCCCCCAAAAATATTTATCAAAATTCCCTTCACATTTTTATCTGAAAGAATAATTTTAAATGCTGCAGAAACTTTTTCTTTTGAGGCTCCACCTCCTACATCTAAGAAATTAGCTGGCTCTTTACCATATAATTTGATTATATCCATAGTTGCCATTGCTAGACCTGCACCATTAACCATACATCCAATACTTCCATCTAACTTGATATAAGCTAAATCATGTTTGCTAGCTTCAATCTCCGTAGGATCTTCTTCATTTAGATCTCTTAATTCTAAAATTTCAGGGTGTCTAAATAATGCATTAGAGTCGAAATTAACTTTCGCATCTAAACAAACAATCTTTCCCTCTTTTGTTAAAATTAAAGGATTTACCTCAACCATATTAGCATCTGTACTAATAAACATTTTATAAATCGATTTGATTAGTAAAATTGCTTGATCTTTTGCATCACTGTTTAAATCAAAAATTTTAATTACTGACTCACAATCTGCATCTGATATTTCTTCAGCTATATCAACTTTAGTTGTAATAATTTTTTCTAGATTTGAGCTTGCTACTTCTTCAATATCCATTCCACCTTGGTCACTTGAAATAAATGCGATCTTTGAGCTCGCTCTATCAACTAAACATGATAAATAGAATTCTTTTTCTATATTAGAGGATTCTTCAACATATAATCGCTTAACTTCTCTTCCTTCTGGTCCAGTTTGATGAGTTACAAGTGTTTTTCCAAGCAACTCATTTGCTGAATTTTTTAATTCCTCAAGTGTATTAAGAATTTTAACTCCTCCAGCTTTACCTCTACCACCAGCATGAATTTGAGCCTTTAAAACATACTTTTCAGTTTTTAAATTTTTTGCTTTTTCAATCAAGTCATCAACATTTGTTGAAAAAAATCCTGCTGGAACTATTGCTCCATATTTCTTTAAAATTTCTTTCGCTTGGTGCTCGTGAATATTCATTATTATTTTGAAAGATCTGGAACTATTTTAGAGGCAGCTTCCCAAAGAGCTTTTACAGCATCAATAGAGTGCATAAACTCTTTATTTTCTTTTTCATCTAAATCCACTACTTCAATTTTCTCAACTCCATCTTTACCAATTACAACTGGTACTCCAGCATAAACATTTTCTACTCCGTATTCACCATTTAACTGTACTGCGCAAGGTAATAATTTTTTTTCATCTTTTAAATATGATTCAGCCATTTGAACTCCCGATGCTGCAGGTGCATAAAAAGCAGAACCTTTTTCTAAATACTTAACAATTTCTGCTCCACCGTCTCTAGTTCTTTGATTAATTTCTTCAACTCTCTCTTGAGAAATCTTTCCCTCTTTCACAAGATCCAATAAAGGTTTGCCAGATACTTTTGTAAATCTTGGCATTGGAACCATAGTATCTCCATGACCACCCATAACCATTGCTTCAATCTCTCTCACAGGCACACCAAACTCTAATGATAAAAATAGTTTAAATCTTGAGCTATCTAAAATTCCTGCCATGCCGACAACTTTATTTGCAGGCAAACCTGAAAACTTTTGAAACGCCATAACCATTACGTCTAAAGGGTTGGTGATACAAATTACGAAGGCGTTCGGAGCGTTTTCTTTTACTCCTTGAGCTACCTGTTTAATAATTTTTAAATTTATACCAAGAAGGTCATCTCTACTCATTCCTGGCTTTCTAGGAACTCCTGCTGTAATTATAATAACATTAGAATCTTTAATATCTTTATAATCGTCTGTACCTGATAATTTTACATTAAATCCATCAACTGATGATGATTGAGCTATATCTAAAGCCTTTCCTTTAGCTATTCCACTTGCAACGTCAAATAAAACAACTTCATCAACAAGCTCCTTTATTCCGATTAAATGTGCTAATGTTCCACCTATTTGGCCTGCGCCAATTAAAGATATTTTTTTCATTTATTTCCTCTTATTTCATTGTTGGCATTACAAATTCTGCGTTTGTACGCACACCTGAAGGCCATCGTGATGTTACAGTTTTAAGTTTAGTATAAAATTTTATTCCTTCCATGCCATGCATGCCACTATCTCCAAATAATGATCTTTTCCAACCACCAAAACTATGAAAGGCCATAGGAACTGGAATTGGAACATTGATACCAACCATTCCTACTTGAATTTTACTAGCAAATGTTCTGCCTGCATCACCATCTCTAGTATAAATACTTACTCCGTTTCCGTATTCATGATCATTGATTAGTTTTGCAGCCTCTTCAAAAGTTTTAACTCTAACTACAGATAGAACTGGACCAAAAATTTCTTCTTTATAAATTCTCATGTCTTTATTAACGTGATCAAATAAACAACCACCTATATAAAATCCGTTTTCATAACCTTGGAGTTTTAAGTTTCTTCCATCGACAACTAATTTAGCACCTTCTTCAACTCCTAAATCAACATAACTTTTTACTTTTTCTAAATGTTCTTTTGTAACCAGAGGTCCCATCTCTGAAGTTTTATCCATACCAGGTCCTACTTTTAAGGCCTCTGCTTTTTTTGAAAGTCTTGAAACTAGTTCATCACCAATATCTCCAACAGCAACAGCAACAGATTGAGCCATACATCTCTCACCTGCAGATCCGTAAGCTGCACCCATCAATCCATTTACTGCACCATCCAAATCACAATCTGGCATGACTACTAAGTGATTTTTTGCACCTCCAAGTGCTTGTACTCTTTTTTCATTTTTAGCTGAATTTTCGTAGATATATTTTGCAATTGGAGTGGATCCGACAAAGCTTACAGCTTTAATATCTTTATTTTCTAAAATTGCATCAACAGCTTCTTTATCACCATTAACTACGTTAAATACTCCCTCAGGCAATCCAGCTTCACTAAGTAACTCTGCTAATCTAAGTGGACATGAAGGATCTTTTTCAGAAGGTTTTAATATAAATGTATTTCCACAAGCAATTGCTATTGGAAACATCCACATTGGTACCATTGCTGGAAAATTAAATGGAGTAATTCCAGCTACCACCCCCAGAGGTTGTCTCATTGACCAACTGTCAACATTTGTTCCAACATTTTCTGAATATTCACCTTTTAACAAATGAGGAATTCCACAAGCAAACTCAACTACCTCAAGCCCTCTTGTTAAAGATCCTCTAGCATCCTCAAAAACTTTTCCATGTTCTAATACTATTAGCTTTGTTAACTCATCAGAGTTTTTTTCTATTAATTCTTTAAATTTAAATATTATCCTTGCTCTTTGTAAAGGAGGTTTTGCAGACCAAGTTTCAAATGCTTTTTTGGCTGCTTCTACAGCTTGATCTAAATCAGATTTACTTGCAAGTCTAACCTCAGATTCTTGTTCTCCTGTTGCAGGATTAAATACTTTTCCTTTTCTATCAGATGAACCTGGAATTATTTTTCCATTAACGAAGTGCTCTATTAATTTCATGAATACGGTCTTTTAAATCAAAAAAACTTAATAGTCTATTTAAACATTGGCCGTAGCTAACATTTTTTTAATTTCTGCAATTGCTTTTGCTGGATTTAGGCCTTTGGGACAAGCATTTGTACAATTTAAAATAGTATGACATCTGTAAAGTTTTAATTCATCAGCAACTTTTTTTAATCTTGCTTTTCTTTCTTCATCTCTACTATCAACGATCCATCTGTAAGCTTGTAGAAGGACTGCTGGACCCAAGTATTTATCTCCATTCCACCAATAACTTGGGCAAGATGTTGAACAACATGCACACATAATACATTCATAAGCGCCATCAAGTTTTGCTCTATCTTCTTGAGATTGATAAATTTCTGTTGTTTCTTTTTTTGAATTATTTTTTAACCAAGGTTCAATAGATTGATACTGTTTATACAAACCATCCAAATCTCCAATTAAATCTCTTTTAACTTTCAAGTGCGGTAGTGGATATATGTCTATATCTCCATCAATTTCCGAATGCGGAGTTGTGCACGCTAAACCATTTTTGCCACCCATGTTCATAGCACAAGAACCACAAACTCCATGAGCACAAGATCTTCTATAAGCTAGTGTTGGGTCAATTTCGTTTTTAATTTTATTTAAAATATCTAAAACTTTTGAAGGACAATTATCCATATCAACTTCATAAGTATCAATTCTTGGATTTTCTTCAGTAGAAGGGTCCCATCTATAAACATTTACTCTTCTAAGATTTTTAGAGCCTGTTTTATCTTTAAAATATTTACCTTTTTTGACTTCAGAATTTTTTGGTAAATTCAATTGTACCATTAGTATACCCGCTCTTGTGGTGGAAAATATTGAACTTCATTAGTCAAAGTTGATTTGTGGACTGGTCTATAACTAATTTTTGTATTTTTTCCATCACACCAAGCAAGAGTATGTTGCATAAATTTATCATCATCTCTTTTTGGATAATCATCTCTTGCATGAGCTCCTCTGCTTTCTTTTCTGTGATATGCAGATTCTACTGTTGTTACTGCTTGTCTAATTAAATTATCAAATTCTAAAGTTTCAACTAAATCAGTATTAAATACTAAAGATCTATCTTTAACAGAAATAGAGTCCATTCCATCATAAGTTTTTCTAATATCATCAACGCCTTCTTTTAAATTTTTTTCTGTTCTAAATACTGCACATTTAGATTGCATTGTTTTTTGCATTGAAAGTCTAAGTTCTGCGGTACTATTATTTCCATCTGCATTTCTTAACTTATCAAATCTATCTAAACATTTTTGTGTCTCAGACTCAGGTAACTCTTCATGAGGAGTTCCGGGTTTAACTAATTCTGCTGCTCTTTTTGCTGCTGCTCTTCCGAACACTACTAAATCAATTAATGAATTAGAGCCAAGTCTATTCGCACCATGAACAGATACACATGCTGCTTCTCCTATAGCCATCAGCCCTGGAACAGTTTTTTCTGAACCATTAACAGTTAAAACTTCTGCTTTATAATTTGTTGGAATTCCTCCCATATTATAATGAACTGTTGGTACAACCGGTATAGGCTCTTTAGTTACATCTACATTTGCAAATAATCTTGCAGCATCAGTAATTCCTGGAAGTCTACTTTCAATAATATCTTTATCTAAATGACTTAAGTTTAAATGAACATGATCTTGATCTTTTCCAACTCCTCTTCCTTCATTTATTTCAATAGACATTGATCTGCTAACAACATCTCTTGATGCTAAATCTTTTGCATTTGGAGCATATCTTTCCATAAATCTTTCGCCCTTAGAGTTAGTTAGATAACCACCCTCACCTCTAGCACCTTCTGTTATTAACGTACCATGACCATAAATTCCTGTTGGATGAAATTGAACAAACTCCATATCTTGAAGAGGCAATCCAGCTCTTAATACCATTGCATTTCCATCTCCAGTGCAAGTATGCGCAGATGTAGCTGAATAATAGACTTTCCCATATCCACCTGTAGCTATAATTACAGTATGTGCTCTAAATCTATGGATTGTTCCATCATTTAAATTCCATGCAATTAATCCCTTGCACGCTCCATCTTTCATTAAAAGATCTAATGCAAAATATTCTATAAAAAACTCAGTGTTATGTTTTAAGGCTTGTCCATAAAGCGTATGAAGAATTGCATGACCAGTTCTATCCGCAGCAGCACATGTTCTTTGTACAATTCCATTTCCATAATTTTTTGTCATTCCACCAAAAGGTCTTTGATATATTTTTCCCTCTTCAGTTCTGCTAAATGGAACTCCATATTTTTCTAATTCTAAAACAGCTTTTGGAGCTTCTTTGCATAAATACTCAATGCTATCTTGATCACCTAACCAATCTGCACCTTTAACCGTATCATACATATGCCATCTCCAGTCATCTTCTCCCATGTTACCAAGTGCAGCTGAGATACCTCCTTGTGCAGCAGATGTATGGCTTCTAGTTGGAAATACTTTTGAAATACAAGCTGTTTTCAATCCAGCTTCGCTTAATCCAACAGCGGCTCTCAAGCCAGATCCACCAGCTCCTAAAACAACTACATCATATTCATGATCTATAATATTATAGGCGCTCATTATTTTAGATTAAGTAAAATTATTATTGTTAATAATGGAATGATTATAGCAGAAATATAGAGAAGTCTGTTTGCGACATATTTGGTTTTTTCATTAGAAATATAGTCCTCAAAAACCTCACTAATACTTAGGGCAGAAAAAAAATAAGCAAAAATTAAAAATATACTAAATAAAAACTTATTTGTTTTGTTTGAAAAAAAACTAACTACTTCAGAATAATCTCCATCATAAACTGATATGAAATTAATTATAAACCAAAACATTAAAGGGACTAAAATTATAGATGATAATTTTAAAAACACCCATTTTTTTGTAGCTAAATTCATATTAAAAAAAGTTTTTTCCAATTAAGTAAAATAAAATAGTTAAAATCAATGAACCAAAGATCACCATCAAACCTGTTAGACGAGTAGTCTTCAGTTCATAGCCATAACCCATATCCATTATTATATGTCGGATTTCACTAAGTATCTGAAAACTAAAAGACCACGTTAAACCTATTGCAACAAATTTTCCAAGAAATGAATTAAAAAATAAGTTTATCAAATCATATTTTGGTTCTCCTAAAATTAGCCAAGAAACCCAGACGCAAACTAAAGTTATTGCAAAGATATTTATTATTCCAGTTATTCTATGAGAAATAGATACTAGTGAGGATATGTGCCATCTATAAATTTGTATATGAGGAGAAAGAGGTCTTTTACTTTCCATAAAAATTATTTTTTATTAATGTTTCGGCAATTTCAACTGCATTTAAAGCTGCACCTCTAAGCAAATTGTCTGAGACAATCCACATATTTAAGCAATTCTTTTTAGTCTTATCTTCTCTAATTCTTGAAATGAATGTCTCATCTTTTCCAGCCGCTTCAAGTGGTGTTGAATATCCACCATCTTGTCTCTCATCAATAACTTTACAGCCTTCCATTTTCTCAAGACATTCTTTAATTTGATCAATTGTAAATTCTTTTTCTAATTCTAAATTTACTGCTTCAGAATGAGAAACTAAAACTGGTACTCTTACACAAGTTGCTGATAATTCAATATTTTGATCTAGAATTTTTTTAGTCTCATTGGTCATTTTTAATTCCTCTTTTGTGTATCCGTCATCAGCAAATACATCAATATGTGGAATTAAATTAAATGAAATTTGTTTTGTAAAATTTTTTGATTCAATTGCTTTGTTTTCTAGTGCTAACTTAGTCTGTTCTACTAATTCATCCATTGGTGCTTTCCCACCACCAGATACTGATTGATATGTAGCTACAACTACTCTTTTTATTTTAAATAAATCATGGATTGGTTTTAATGGTAAGACTAATTGTGCAGTTGAGCAATTAGGATTAGCAATAATATTTTTTTTTATATTTTTTAAGTCATCCGCATTTACTTGAGGTACAATTAAAGGAACATCAGGGTCCATTCTATAAAAACTAGAATTATCTATTACAATACTGTGACTTGCTGCTTTTGAGGCATAAGCTTCTGAAATTTTTCCACCCGCTGCAAAAAAAGTAATTTTTGCTTTTGAAAAATCAAAAGTCTCTAAATTTTCAACTTCTATGTCTTTACCTTTAAAATTAATTTTTGAACCAGCACTTCTTGCAGATGC
This sequence comes from Candidatus Pelagibacter sp. HIMB1506, assembly GCF_052047935.1. NCBI lineage: Bacteria > Pseudomonadati > Pseudomonadota > Alphaproteobacteria > Candidatus Pelagibacterales > Candidatus Pelagibacteraceae > Candidatus Pelagibacter > Candidatus Pelagibacter sp. HIMB1506. Next base: position 1,182,825 of record NZ_JBNAIS010000001.1, read on the forward strand.
AACTAAAAAAATTTCTGAAATAGTCAAATTTTTCCTCTCAAGCACTTCTAGTACTTTTCTTCCAACATTACCCGTGGCTCCGACTATAGCTATATTCATGATGGGGTTGTTATACTAAATGAAAGGTAAATCGCAAACTTTTCCAGCGCAATTATGTCCATTTACAACAACTTTTACATTTTGCTCAGGATTCCAGTATCCTTTTTGCATCATAGCTATACCAATTACTTTTTTGAAGTGAGGTGAATAGCAAGCAGATCTTAATTCTCCAATTAGGTTATTGTTTTCATCTGTCAAATCTAGAGAACCTGTTACACTGATTTCATTAATATCAATTTTTATACCCATCAATTTTTTGGTAATTCCTTCTTCTTTTATTTTGATTAATTTTTCCTTACCCAAAAACTTTGCATCACTATCTAAGTTAATATACTTATCAAAACCACACTCAAACGGGTTATCATTGTTATCCATATCGTTTCCAAATGATAGAAGAGCACTTTCAATTCTCTCTATTAAATTAGGGCATCCAGGCTTAACATTAAATTCTTTACCAGCTTCAAATAAATGATCATATAACTTTTGACCGGACTCAGTATTTTGAACATAAATTTCATAGCCACCTTGCTTAGACCAACCTGATTGTGCAATTAAATGGTCAACTCCTTCAAAATTAAAATAATCAAATCCAAAAAATTTCAATTTAGTTATTTTTTCGCCAAATACTTTTTCCATTAACTTAAATGATTTTGGACCTTGAACAGCCATGATGTCTACATTTGGTTCAAAGATTTTCACATCAAATTTATTTCCAATTGCTAATCCTTTTGCAAATAAAATTACATCAGAGTCTGCAATGGATATCCACCATTTCTCCTGACTTAATCTCAGCACTACAGGATCATTAATTAATCCACCTTGGTCATCTATAATAGGACAATAATAACATCTACCATCTTTAGATTTAGATAAATCTCTACAAGTCATTAATTGAACTAATTTAGCTGAGTCTTTTCCTGAAATTTCAACTTGCCTTTCTGCTGCAACATCCCAAATTTGAACATGTTTTTTTAAGTGATGATAAGAGTCTTCTACAGATCCAAAGGCTGCTGGAAGCAACATATGATTATAGATTGTATAAGCTGTTACACCTTGTTTTTCTATTCTTGAAGTATAAGGTGTACTTCTAAGTCTTCTAGATTTTGCTATTGAATAATTTTTCATTTATTTAAAAAATCTAAAACCTTGTCCCGCATTTCAAATGCTTTTTCAATCATAATCATATGCCCACATCCTTCAATTACATGAATAGTTGAATTTTTAATCAATTGAGAGAATTTTTTTCCAGATTCTAAATTAACCATTTTATCTAAAGAACCAAAAACAAACATTGATGGAACCTCGATAGATTCAGCTGCGGTTGAACCATTTTTGTAATTATTACAAGCTATAAGATCTACAGCAAGTATTTCACTAATATCTTTTGGAGATTGAATAATTCTTTCAACTGGATTTCCACCTATAAATTTTTTTGAGCCCTCATATCCCCACTTCATCATTAACTTTACTGCATCAGAATCTCCATTTTCTGCAAGCTCAATCAAATCGGGATGAACAGGCATTTTATTAGATCCACCTAAAAAGACTATTTTTTTTAGTCGATCTTTGTATCTATGGGAATATTCAAGTATTTCTAAACATCCTTGTGAATGACCAACTAAAATTAAATTTTGAAGTTCTAGGGCATCAAATACAAGTTCTAACCATTCTGCTATCTCCTCAATAGTTTTTAAACATGGCCCCTCAGAATTTCCATGTCCTGGTAAATCAATAGATAATACATTGAAATTATTATTTGAAAAAAATTGCTCACTTAATGACCAAACAATATGAGATAAGCCACTTCCATGAAGAAAAACAATGGTATCTTTGTTTTTATCTATAGCTTTGCCATTGTCTGAAGCAAAAATACTTTTATTTTCGATTTCAAATATCAATTAGATTCCTAAACTTTTTTTCTCAGTTCAAACTTCTGTATTTTTCCAGTTGATGTCTTAGGTAGTTCGCAAAAAACAACTTTTTTGGGAACTTTAAATCCAGCCAAAGTTTCTTTACAGAAATCAATTAATTCTTTTTCAGTAACAGGCTTATCTTGAACCATCTCGATGAAGGCACAAGGTACTTCTCCCCATTTTTCGTCTGGTTTAGCAACTACCGCTGCTATTGAAACTGAAGGATGTTTAGATAATGTATTTTCAATTTCTATTGATGAAATATTTTCTCCCCCTGAGATAATAATATCCTTCGATCTATCTTGGATTTTTACATATCCATCAGGAAACATAACTGCCAAGTCACCACTATGAAACCATCCATCTTTCATTGCTTTATCGGTAGCTTCTTTATCTTTAAAGTAACCTTTCATTACTACGTTTCCTCTAATCATGATCTCTCCGATAGTTTTTCCGTCTTTAGGAACTTCTTTCATCGTCTCTGGATCTAAAACTGTTACTCCTTCTGTATTGGGATACCTCACTCCTTGTCTTGCTTTAATCTCATTTTGTTTATCCTCATCTAAATCATTCCATCCATCATTCCACGCACATTGTGTAACATGACCATATGTTTCTGTAAGACCGTAAACATGCATAACTTCAAATCCAAGAGATTTCATTTTTTTAAAAATAATACTTGGCGGAGGTGCTCCAGCAGTTAAGACGTAAACTTTATGCTTTAATTTTTTTTTATCACTTTCGGGAGCTCCAGTTATCATATTTAAAACTATTGGTGCTCCTCCAAAATGAGTAATGTCATATTTATCAATAAGCTCAAAAATTTTCTTAACATCAATATTTCTTAAGCAAATTGTTCTTCCATTTAACATTGGAACTGTCCATGGATAGCACCAGCCATTACAATGAAACATAGGTACAACAGTTAAAAAATTTAAACGATTAGGCATATTCCAGGCAACAGTACTTCCCGTGGACATTAAGTACGCACCTCTATGATGATAAACAACACCTTTGGGATTGCCAGTTGTACCTGAAGTATAACTTAAAGATATTGCCTGCCATTCATCATCAGGCATTTTCCAATCAAAATTCTCATCTCCAGTATTTAAAAAACTTTCGTATTCTAAATCTCCAATTTTTTCCAATTTCGATTGATCAGCATGTTTGTCGTTAATATCTATAACCGTGATTTTTTTATTTAAATTTTTTAAAGCTTTTTTTACTTCTACATGTAATTGTCTATCTACAACCAATACCTTCGCATCACTGTGATTTAAAATATAATTAATTGTATTAGCATCTAATCTTATATTTATTGTGTTTAAAACAGCTCCTGTCATTGGAACTGAGTAATGTGCTTCAAAAATTTCAGGAGTATTAAAAGCTAAAAAAGATACTGTATCTCCTTTTTGAATGCCAATTTTAGAAAGTGCACTGGCAAATTTTACTGCTCTTTTATAAACTTCATTCCAAGTATAGCTTCTATCCTCATAAACTATAGCCTCATAATCAGGATAAACATCTTTGGCTCTTTGTAAAAATGTTAGTGGTGTTAATGGAACATAATTTGCATTATTTCTATCCAGATTAATATCGTAATGATTCATTATTAATTAAATTTAAATTTCATTATATTTGAGCTACCTGAAACTGCAGATTTATAATGATATTCTGCTCTTGGTAACACTTTTTCAAAGTAGAATGTAGCTGTATTAATTTTGTCTGAATAAAACTCTTTATTTTCTTCATAGTCTTTAAAACTGATTTCTAAGATTTTTATCCATGAAAAAGCAATCGAAATATAACCAAGTGTTTTTAAATAATCATTTGCAGCTGCAGAAACATCATCTTTTTCAATTTTACTTTTATCTACAATCCAACCAGTGAACTTTGATAAAATATCAAGATAATATGTAAGATCTTTTGTAAATGATTTTACCTTTTCATGTTTGTTTTCACATTCAGATTTTATCATTTCTAAAAATTTAGAAATTACATCACCATTTCTGTTTATTAATTTTCTAAATACTAAATCAGCAGCTTGAACTGAATTGGTTCCTTCATATATCGGTGTGATTCTATTATCTCTATATAATTGCTCAATACCTTGGTCTTTAGTATAACCGTATCCTCCATGAATCTGCATAGCATCACTCGTAATCTCCATAGCTAAATCAGTAAATAAAGATTTAACTACAGGTGTCATCAAAGAAACATAATCAGAAGCTTCCTGTTTAATTTTTTCATCTGGATGATGAAGACTAACTTCAGTTTGTTGAGACAACCAAAAGCATAAGGCTCTTTCTCCCTCAATTATTGATTTCATATTTAATAAAGTTCTTCTTATGTCTGCATGGTCAATAATGAAATCTGCACCATTAGTAGATTTAGAATTATTAGTCTTTCCTTGTTTTCTCTCTTTTGCATAAGCAAGTGAATTTTGGTAAGCAATTTCTGAAATACCCAATCCCTGAATACCGACTACAATTCTCTCAAGATTCATCATGGTAAACATTGCATTTAAACCTTTGTCCTTAGGACCAATCATGTATCCTGTTGCATCATCAAAGTTTAAGACACAAGTTGCCGAACCTTTAATTCCCATTTTTGTTTCAATAGATCCTGTTGAAATACCATTTCTTTGTCCAACCGATCCATCTTGATTTACTAAAAACTTGGGTACTAAAAATAAACTTATTCCTTTTGTTCCAGAAGGAGAGTCGGTAGATCTTGCTAAGACTAAATGAACAATGTTTTCTGTTAAGTCATGATCACCTGATGTGATAAAAATTTTTTGGCCAGTTATTTTATAAGTTCCATCAGATTGACTAACTGCTTTTGTTTTAAGTAAACCTAAATCAGTACCACAAACAGGTTCTGTTAAGCACATCGTACCACTCCATTTACCTTCTACAATTTTAGGTAAATATTTATCTTTTATTTCATCAGTAGCGTGATGATTAATACAATTGTATGCTCCAATACTTAATTCACTATAAAGTTTAAAAGATAAACTCGCTGAAGACAGCATTTCGTCAAAAAAAGCACTCACTGTTTTTGGCATTCCTTGACCACCATATTTTGGATCGCATGACAATGAAGTCCATCCATCCTCAATATATTTCTGATAAGCTTCTTTGTATCCTGGTGGTGTTCTAACTACACCATTTTCTAAAACTGCCGGATTTTCATCACCTACTTTAGCAAGTGGTAAAATTAAATTTTGATTGATTTTAGCTGCTTCTTCTAAAATATCTTTAACCAAATCTGAGCTGACTTCATTATATCTTTCAAGATCATTATAATTTTTGTTATCTCTTAATTTTTCATAGAGAAACATCATATCTTTGACGGGTGCAGAATAACTTGGCATTTGAAAAGCTTAGAATACTTAGAGGTTTATTGCAATTTTGAAATTATCGCGTCGCCCATTTGCGAAGTAGATACTTCTTTCATACCCTCAGAAAGGATATCTTTCGTTCTTAGACCATCATTTAACACAGCTTGTACTGCATTTTCTAAAGCATCAGCTTCATTATCAAGATTTAAAGAATATCTTAAAGCCATTGCAAAACTTAATACTGTTGCAATTGGATTTGCTAGCCCTTTTCCTGCAATATCAGGAGCTGAACCATGTATGGGTTCATACATTGCTCTCATTTCACCATCTTTATTTTTTGCACCCAAAGATGCAGAAGGTAATAATCCTAAAGATCCTGTTAACATTGAAGCTTGATCTGAAAGCATATCACCAAATAAATTATCAGTAACAATTACGTCAAATTGTTTTGGATTTCTAAGTAATTGCATTGCACAGTTATCTGCAAGCATATGGCTTAACTCAACATCTTTGTATTCTTTTTCATAAAGTTCCTGAACTTCTTCTTTCCATAGTTGTCCAGCTTCCATAACATTAGATTTCTCACAAGAGGTAACTTTGTTTGATCTTTTTCTAGCAAGATCAAAAGCAACTCTTGCAACTCTAGTAATTTCACTAGTAGTATAAGTATGAGTGTTTATTCCTTTTCTTTCACCATTTTCTATTGGTTTAATACCTCTTGGTTCACCAAAATAAATTCCACCTGTTAATTCTCTTACAATCATTATATCTAAACCAGAAACCACCTCTGGTTTAAGTGTTGATGCGCCAACTAATTGTTCAAAACATATTGCAGGTCTCAAATTTGCAAATAATTTTAATTCTTTTCTTAATTTTAATAAAGCTCTCTCAGGTTTTTTTGAAAACTCAATATTATCCCACTTGGGTCCTCCCACTGCACCAAGCATAACAACTTCACTCTCTAAAGCTTTATAAAAAACTTCATCTGTTATTGGTGTACCATGTTTATCGTAAGAACATCCACCAGCAAGATCTTCATCTATTTCAAAGTCTAAGGATTTTTTATCATTGAACCAGTTAATTATTTTTTTAACCTCTCCAATTACTTCAGGTCCAATACCATCTCCTGGTAATAATAGAATTTTTCTTTTTTTAACTTTAATCATTAAAAATCCAAGGTTTTTTATCTTTTAATTGATTTTCAAAATTTTCAATTTTGTCAGATTTTTTTAAAGAAAGAGCAATGTCATCTAATCCTTCTAGCAAACATTTTTTCTTAAATGGATCTATTTCAAATTTAATTTCATTGTTTCCATAAATAATTTTTTGATCATTTAAGTCTACAGAAATTTCCTCTTTTCTATTTGCGTATTCAGAAAGTTCTTTTATTTTTTCTTCTTCGAGAATTATTGGTAAAATTCCATTTTTAAAACAATTACTATAAAAAATATCAGCATAACTTGAACTAATCACACAAGTAATTCCAAAATCTAACAATGCCCATGGAGCATGCTCTCTTGATGAACCACATCCAAAATTGTTTCCTGCAATTAAAATTTTTGAGTTATTAAATGGTTCCTGATTTAATACAAAATCATTAATTTCTTTTCCATTATCGTCATATCTCATTTCAAAAAACAAATTTTTTCCAAGTCCAGTTCTTTTTATTGTTTTTAAAAATTGCTTAGGAATAATCATATCTGTATCGATATTTACGATTGGTAAATAAGCTGGAATACTTTTTAATGTATTAAATTTTTGCATTTAATTTTGATACTTTCTTACATCATCTAAATTACCAGAGATTGCAGCTGCAGCTGCCATCCCAGGGCTTACTAGATGCGTTCTGCCGCCTCTTCCCTGTCTTCCTTCAAAGTTTCTGTTTGAAGTAGATGCACATCTTTCCTCTGGTTTTAATTTATCTGCATTCATTGCTAAACACATAGAACAGCCTGGCTCTCTCCATTCAAATCCTGAATTTACAAATATTTTATCTAAACCTTCTTGCTCAGCTTGTTCTTTAACCAATCCTGACCCGGGAACTACAATAGCATTTACATGAGATGATATTTTTTTGTCCTTTAAGATTTTGGCAGCTTCTCTTAAATCTTCAATTCTTCCATTTGTACAGCTTCCAATAAAAACTTTATCTATCTTGATATCAGTTGCTGCCATATCAGGTGTTAGTCCCATATATTTTAATGCTCTTTCAATTGAGTTCTTTTTATCCTCATCTTTTTCATTTTGAGGATTTGGTACTTTTCCATCGATTGTAATTACATCTTGAGGTGAAGTCCCCCAAGTAATCATTGGTAAAATATCATTTGCATTAAGATTTATTTCTTTATCAAAACTTGCATCAGCATCTGTTTTTAAACTTTTCCAGTATTCCAGTGCCTTTTCCCAATTTTCTCCTTTTGGAGACATGGGTTTACCTTTTAAATATTCAAATATTTTTTCATCTGGAGCAATTAATCCAGCTCTTGCACCACCCTCAATGGTCATATTGCAAATAGTCATTCTCTGTTCAACACTCAAAGATCTTATTAAATCTCCTGCATATTCAACTACACAACCTGTTCCACCTGCAGTACCAATCTTTCCAATGATTTGAAGTATTACATCTTTAGATGTTACTCCTAATGGAAGTGTTCCATTAACATTAATTCTAAAATTTTTTGCTTTCTTTTGAACGAGTGTTTGCGTTGCTAAAACATGTTCAACTTCAGATGTTCCAATACCAAAAGCTAATGATCCAAAAGCACCATGAGTTGCGGTATGACTATCTCCACATACAATAACTGTTCCTGGTTGAGTAAAACCTTGTTCTGGTCCAATAATATGAACAATTCCTTGTCGTTTATCATCCATACCAAAAAGCTGTACACCAAATTCCTTACAATTTGATTCTAATGTATCAACTTGTATTTTTGATTCCTGATCTGATATCCCTTTAGTTCTATCTGTCGTTGGAACATTATGATCAGCAACAGCTAAAGTTAAATTAGGATGACGAACTTTTCTATTTGAATTTCTTAAACCTTCAAAAGCTTGTGGACTAGTAACTTCATGAATTAAATGTCTATCGACAAACAATAAAGCTGTTCCATCTTCTTGCTGATCTACTAAATGATCATTCCAAATTTTATCGTAAAGAGTAGTGGACATTGAAAAAAAAATTATTTTTTTTCTGAAGTACTTTCTGTTGATTGTTCGGCAGTAGCTTCTTCTGTCTTAGGGGCTTCTTCTTTTGGAGCTTCTGCAGCTGGTGCTGCTTCTACTTTAGGAGCCTCTTCTTTTGGAGCTTCTGTTGGTGGTGCTACATTTTCTTCAGTAACTGTTTCAGGTTTTGCATCAACATCAATACCAATTTTTTTTCTGATTTTTTCTGCAATCCTTGCTGATTTACCTGTTCTGTCTCTTAGATAGTATAATTTTGCTCTTCTTACTTTTCCTGATCTAATAACTTTAATTGAGTCAATTAGAGTTCCATAAAGTGGAAATGTTCTTTCAACACCTTCACCAAAAGAAATTTTTCTAACTGTGAAAGACGAGTTTAAATCTCTGCTTTTTTTTGCAATACAAACGCCTTCAAAATATTGAATTCTCTCTTTTTTTCCCTCTGTAATTCTAACACCTACTTTAACTACATCTCCAGGGTAGAATTCAGGTATCTTTTTTTCTGAAAGTATTTTTTTAACGTTATGTTGATTTATCTCTTCAATTGTTTTCATAGTTATATTTATCAAATTAATTCTTCTTATATTTTTCCCATAAATCTGGTCTTCGGACGCGTGTTATAGCCTCAGATTGAGATAAACGCCAGTGTTTAATTTTACTGTGATCTCCTGACAAAAGTACTTCTGGAACCGCTTTTTCCTCCCAAATTTGAGGTTTTGTGAACTGTGGATACTCTAATAATCCATTTTCAAAACTTTCGTTTACTGTAGAATTCTCATTTCCCAGAACACCGGGTAAAAGTCTCAAAATACTATCAATCACCACAAATGCTGCTGACTCTCCTCCTGATAAAATAAAGTCTCCAATACTAACTTCTTCTATATTTCTCGTGCTTAACACTCTTTCATCAACTCCTTCGAAGTGTCCACAAATTATCGAAACCGATTTTTCCTTTGATAGTTCTTTGGCATAATTTTGATCAAATTTTTTTCCTCTTGGAGATAAATATAATATTTTTTCTCCCTCATTTTTATTTTGATCTAATGATTTTGCTAATACATCAGCTTTCATCAACATTCCTGAACCACCTCCATAGGGAGTGTCATCCACAGTTTTGTGTTTATCCTCAGCAGCATCTCTAATGTTTACTACTTTTAAATTCCAAATATTTTTAGACATTGCTTTTCCATATAGACCTTTAGACAAAGGACCAGGAAAAATATCTGGATAAAGTGTAAACACTTGAGCTTGCCACATATACTGTCCTCAGTTTATTTTTTTTCCTCAGCTGGAGCTTCTTCCTTTGGAGCCTCTGCTGCTGGAGCTGCTTCTGCTTTAGGAGCTTCTTCCTTTGGAGCTTCTGCTGCTGGAGCTGCTTCTGCTTTAGGAGCTTCTTCCTTTGGAGCTTCTGCTGCTGGAGCTTTAGGGGCTTCTGCACCATCTTCCTCTTTTTTATTTCTTTCTTTTTTAGGAACAGCTTTATTTGGGTTATTTCCAGCTGCTGGCATAGGGATTAAATCATTTTCACCTAAAATTCTTGCAACTCTTGTTGTTGGTTTAGCACCTTGACCTAGCCAATATTTAATTCTTTCAGCTTCAAGACCTACTCTTTCTTTTTTATCTTTAGGAAGTAGTGGGTTAAAAAAACCAACTTTTTCTATAAATCTTCCATCTCTTGGGAAACGACTGTCAGCTACAACAACTTTGTAAACTGGTCTCTTTTTAGAGCCTCCCCTTGATAATCTAAGTTTTAACATTTGTTCTCCTTATTTTATTATTTTAGTTTATTAAATAGCTCTGGTGGTATCCCATGATCAGACATACCTTTCAGATTTCCTTTTGACATCTTTTTCATCATTTCAGACATCATTTTAAATTGCTTAAGCAATTTATTGATAGTGGCTGGATCTGTGCCAGAGCCATTAGCAATTCTTTTTTTTCTTGAACCATCAATTACTTTTGGATTCTCTCTCTCTTTTTTTGTCATTGATAAAATGATAGCTTCGTTTTTTGTTATAATACTTTCGTCAATCCCTGCTGAATCCATTTGAGATTTAATTTTAGATACTCCTGGCATAAAAGACATGATCCCCTCAATGCCTCCCATTTTTTTCATTTGTCTTAATTGAGAAAGGTAATCTTCCATAGAGAATTGACCCTTTTTTAAATTTTCTTCAGCTTTTTTAATGTTCTCTTCACCTAAATCTTGTGCAGCTTTTTCTACAAGAGAAACAATGTCTCCCATTCCTAAAATTCTATTTGCTATTCTATCTGGATGAAATACCTCAAAATTTTCTATTTTTTCACCTATACCCAAAAATTTTATCGGAACATTTGATACATATTTCATACTCACAGCAGCTCCGCCTCTGGCATCACCGTCAGCTCTAGTTAAGATTATTCCAGATAAGTTAACTGTGTTTTTGAACTCTTTTGCAACTGAAGCAGCAACTTGACCTGTAAGAGAGTCCGCTACAAGAAAAGTTTCTGCTGGATTAATAATGCTCTCAATTTGTTTGATCTCGCTCATCATTTGTAAATCAATTTGTGTTCTCCCAGCTGTATCAAACAAAATTATATCTGCTCCATTTAGATTTGCTGCACTCATGGCTCTTTGGCAAATATCAGTTGGTTGTTGACCTTCAATAATTGGAAGTGTCAAAATATTATTCTGTTCACCTAAAGATCTAAGCTGTTCTTGTGCTGCTGGCCTATAAATATCCAAACTGACCATCATCACTTTTTTCTTTTTGTTATCTTCTAAATATTTAGCTAATTTTGCAGTAGAAGTTGTCTTACCCGAACCCTGCAAACCAACCATCATCATAGGAACTGGTGGTACAGCATTTAAATTTATATCTGCATTGCTAGAACCTAGTAAGTTTACTAGCTCATCGTAGACAATTTTTACAACCATGTCTCCAGGAGAAGTTGATCTTATGATTTCTTGTCCTAAAGCTTTAGGTTTTACGTTTTCAACAAACTCTTTTGCAACATCTAAAGAAACATCTGCCTCAAGCAATGCTTGCCTAATACTTCTCAAGCCCTCATCTACCTGAGCTTCATTCAGAGAGGGTGCTTTTTTTAAAGAAGAAAAAATTTCTTCAAATTTATTTGTTAAATTTTCAAACATATATTTTTTTGTTACGCATAGCAGTAACGCACTAGTGGGCGAACTCTCGCTGACTAGTGTCGATCTCTTTGTTTCCAAAGACACCACAAAGTTAATGTTTTTGCGGAAACGGCAACAACCTATAATAGAGGTTCAAAAAGTCAATAAATAAGTTAAATATCTAATTATGAATATTAAAGCATTTAAAATGGACGGTTTAGGCAATGATTTTGTAATTATTGATAATAGAGAAAAAGTTACAAATCTTACCAAAGACCAAATAATTAAAATTTGTGACAGAAACTTTATAGGATGCGACCAACTTATATTAATTAATAAAGACCAAAATTACGATGCTTCAATAGAATTTTTTAACTCTGATGGTGGGGTTTCTGGTGCATGTGGAAATGGTACAAGGTGTGTGGCTGAGCTATTAGGAAAAGAAAAAAATAAAGACACAATTATATTAACAACTTTATCTGGCCATTTAAAATCTCATATTTTAGGAGAAAAATTAGTATCTACTGAAATTGGTTTGGGCAGAACTAAATGGAATGAAATTCCATTATCTCAAGAATTAGAAACTAAAAACTTAAATATTAAAATTGTTGATTCAAATAATAATGAATTTTTTGGAGGAACAGCCGTCAATGTTGGAAATCCTCATATAATTTTTTTTGTGGAAGACAACGAACAATTCAAAATAGAAAAAATTGGCCCAGAAATAGAAAACCACAAACTTTTTCCAGAAAAATGTAATGTCACAATAGCCACAATAGTAAACAAAGAGTTAATAAAGGTAAAAGTTTGGGAAAGAGGAGCTGGTTTGACAAAAGCATGTGGAACTGCAGCTTGTGCTACTGCCTTTGCTGCTAAACAGGCAGGACTTGCTAGCGATAAAGTTAACATCGAATTTTCTACTGGAAGATTGACGATATTTATAGATGAAAACAATAGTATCCACATGAAAGGTCCTGTTTCTGATATAAAAGAAATCGATATAGAAATTTAATGGGAATTTTCGAAAAATTTAAATCAGGATTTAAAAAAAGTGCTTCAGCTTTTACATCGGGCTTAAGAGATATAGTTGTCAAAAAAGAAATTGATGACAAAGCTTTAGACAGAATTGAAGATTATTTAATTCAATCAGATGTTGGGGTAGCTTCTGCCTCAGAAATTAGAGAAATAATATCAAAAACAAAAATAGATCCAAACAAAGATTTAACTGCTGAGATAAATAATATTCTTAAAGACTACATTATCTCAGTTATGAAACCTCTAGAAAATAACGAATTTTTTAAGAATAAAGAAAAACTTAATGCTATTTTAGTTTCTGGAGTTAACGGCGTTGGTAAAACAACAACTATTGGTAAAATTAGTAAAATATTAAAAGAAAATGGAAATAAAGTTATGTTGGCAGCATCAGATACATTTAGAGCTGCTGCTATAGAACAATTAGAAAATTGGGCAAAAAAAATTGATGTTGAAATTACAAAATCTTCACAAGGTTCTGATCCTGCATCTGTCGCCTATAAAGCAATAGAAACATCTATATCAAACAATTTTAATCAAGTTTTAATTGATACTGCTGGAAGATTACAAAATAAAAAAAACCTGATGGAAGAATATAAAAAAATAGCAAACGTTACTAAAAAAATAGATGAAAGTGCACCTCATGATGTTATTTTAGTTTTAGATGCAACTTCAGGGCAAAACGTTTTAAATCAAGTTGAAGAATTTAATAAAATTATCCCAATTACAGGCTTGGTAATGACAAAATTAGATGGAACAGCTAAGGGAGGAATACTTCTGGCTGTAGCCAAAAAGTATAAAATACCAATTATTGCACTTGGTTTAGGTGAAAAGGAAGATGATCTGCAAATTTTTGAAGCTGAAAAATTTGCTGATGCGTTTACACAAATTACTTAATTAAATTACTAGATATTAAAGGTTTATAGAAACTACATCTATAATTATCCTTAAATTTGTAGTGTCCGCAGTCCTTTGCAATAGAGGAAATAATGAAATCAAACTTTCCATTAGTTGGATATAAATCTAATTTCTTTTCAACAATATCGTATTTGAAATTTACTTTTAAACTTTTAACAGCACTAATCATGACCAATGTTTTGTTATCCTTTAATAGATAATAAGCAAAATCATCTGGAAAAACTGGAAAATTATATTCCTTCAAAAAATTTTTTGCTTTTCTTGGAAACCATTCATAAGAAATCAATGGTGATGATACTTCTGTTTTATAATCATATATATAGAGATCTTTAGGGTAATCATTGATGTAATTACTTACTTCCCCTTTTGCTAATATAGCCTTTGCTCTTGGTTTAAAATACAAAGCAAAATTTTCATCATGCGAGTTCATTTGATCAATAAAAAATAAATTTTCAATTGAAGACAAATTTTCTTTAGAAAAAGAAGTTCCTGAAATAAGAAAAGTCAAAAAAATATAAATGAATAATTTCTTCATGGTTAGAAATTAATTAGAATTTTTGGAATAAAATTGTTTTGATTGTGGCTTAATTTAAACTTTTTATAAATGAACCTAGTTGGAAAACCATATTATTATCAAATTCCATCATATGATCGTCATGTTTGGTAAAATAAGAGGACTTTGGATCATTTGCTAAATCAAACATCTTCTTTCCCATTGAAAAAGGAACAATTTGATCTTTTTCGCCATGCATAACTAAAACTGGAATATTAATATTTTTTATTTTTTCATCATTTTTATATTTATCTTTCAATATTAGAGAGACAGGAATGTATGGATAAAAATTCTTAGCTGCAGCAATCATTGAAGTGAAAGGTGTTTCTAAAATTAAACCAGCATATTTTTTATTTTGAGAAACCTCAGTTGCAATTCCTGTGCCAAGTGACTCTCCATAAATGATTAAATCACTGTCACTCAAACCTTTATTTTTAAGCCAGTTAATTGCGCTTTTTCCATCCTCATATAAAGCATTTTCAGATGGTTTTCCTAAATTTCCACTAAATCCACGCCAAGCGATAATTAAAAAATTTACATCCATATTTTTAAAATGATTTAATTTATGAATTCTATTTTCTAGGCTTCCTGCATTTCCATGAAAATAAACAACGGTCTTAAATTTTTTCAAATCTTTTTTATGAAACCATCCTAAAAGGCTAATGTTATCTGCTGTTTGAATTTGAACTTTTTCTATTTCTACTTCTATTTTATCTCCTGAATAATTATTTTCCTGGGGATGATACATTAGATTTCTTTGAAATATAAAAAGATAAGCTAGTAAAATAAGATATATAACGAAGATCCAAATTATAATTTGCAAAATTAACTTCCTAGGTTTTGGTATCATAATTTTTCTTTGCTAAGTAAACTCCAACAAAAACAAGTGCGGTACCAATATAATGAAATGTTTCTAAATTTTCATCAAACAATATAAATCCATAAATTGCTGCATAGATAGTAAATACATACAAAGTAAAACCAGTAAGTGAAGCTCCTAAGCTTTCTTGAGCTTTAGTATATAAAGTAAATGCTATAATTCCTGGTGAAACGGCTGCAAATATAGTCCACAATAAAAAATCAGAATTAAATATAGTTTGTTCAAAATAAATTTCTTCTGCCAAATAAAATGGAAATAAACTAACTGCGCCAAAAAAAGATATCATAGAAAATCTAGTAAAAATCGATAATTGAGATTTCCAGTAAAATAAATAAATCGAATATAAGGCCCAGCCAATCGCAGCTGCCAACATCCATAAATCTCCAATGGTGAAATTTAAATTTAAAAGTAAATTTAAATCTCCTTTAATAATAATTGCTAAAACTCCAACTAAACACGAAATCAAACCAATAATTTTTAATAAATTAATTTTTTCTTTAAAAAATATTGCAGAAATCATAATTATAAAAATAGGAGATGAGGTATAAATAATTCCCATATTTGTAACAGTTGTCGTTTTACCTGCTAAAAAAGGAAAAGCCCCACAAACTCCACATCCCATTGCGCCTAGAAAAAATAATTTTGAGTATTCATTTTTAATAACTTTGAAATTTTTTTTTAATGATGAATATGTGAAAGGTAAAAGAAGTAAAAATACAAACGTCCACCTCCAAAAAGCTAATGAAATTGGGGGTACAAACTCAACACCACCTCTAGCAACAATTAAATTAGATGCCATGAATATCGGTTGAATAAATAAAAGAGATAAAGCTAATAAATTTTTATTTTGACTAGACAATTGTATATTAAGAAAAATTATTTTTTATCGAAAAACGCTTCGTAAACCATCATAAAAATTGCTCCACCCATTAAAATATAAACAGGAAGAACATCAAAAAATCCAATCATCGATGATCTAGTCAACGTTGTTGCAAGTCCTACTAAAAAAGCAATTGCGAGAAGAGAACCTAAAAATGTTGTAAATTTTTGCATTTAATTATTACATTCCTTTTCTAACCAATTAGCAACACCTAAAAATCTTTGATCATCATATTTTGCGCCAATTAATTGTACACCTAAAGGTAAATTGTTTTCACCTTGAAGTATAGGTAATGATATACAAGGTGTACCTAAATAAGACCATACTTTATTAAATTCTGCCGTTCCTGTGCTTTTTAAACCTTTCAGTGCTACTCCAGGACTAGATGGGGATAAAACTCCATGATAATCCTCAAAAACTTCCTTATAAGATTCATAACTTCTTTTCATAAAATCTATAGCTTCTGCATATTCTTTTGCAGAATGTTTGTTACCTTTGGAAATTGCATCTTGCATATACTTAGATAATTTTTTCTTATATTTTTTATAATAGAGTGAAAAATTATTAGCTAAATCCGTCTCATAAATTATTTGATGGTATTTATGAATATCTTTAAAGTACGAAGGTGTATCAAAAACTTCGATATTATTTTTGAATGATTTTATAAAGTATTCAAATGCTTCTCTTGATTTTTTTCCAAGAAGCTTCCAATGATCAGTCTTGTAAAAAATAAATTTAGGATCAAACAAAGGTCCTTTTTTTGTTTCTACTAACATTTCATCACTAGAGTAATGAACTGTTGCTGTGTCATAATTATCTTTTTTGATTAAAATTTTAGCAAGAAGAGCAACATCTTCTACCGATCTTCCAAAAACACCGATGTGATCTAATTTTTCAGATGTTTTAAGAACTCCATTTCTACTTATTAATCCATAACTGGGCTTATAACCAACAACTCCACAATAAGATGCAGGTCTTATAACCGAACCTCCTGTTTGAGAACCAATTGCAAGCGGAGCCATAAAAGAAGCTACTGCTGCTGCAGATCCACTAGATGATCCACCTGGGGTTCTGGAATAATCATGAGGATTTGTAGTTTTTGAAGGACCTAAAAATGCCAATTCTGATGTTGATGTTTTGCCCATTATAATTGCTCCAGCAGATATTAATAGATCAACTATTTCAGCATTTTGAGAATATGATTTCCCTTTTCTTATTGATGTTCCACATTCTGTAGGCATATCAACAGTTCCAACGATATCTTTTACCGCAACAGGTATTCCATGAAGTGGACCGAGTGGTTTGCCTGATTTCCTATGTTCATCAGCCTCTGATGCCTTTTCTAGTAAAAGTTTTTTATCTAAATGCGCCCATGCTTTTACGTCTTTTTCAAATTTATTTACTCTGTCTATATAAATTGTACACAACTCTACTGATGTAATTTGTGCTTCTTTAATTTTTACAGCAAGTTCTTCAACTTTTAATGAAAAAACATCTGTCATTTTCTTTTATTGTGCAAATAAAGTTTCCGGTAACCAAAGCGCTATTCCTGGGAACATATACATTAAAAACATCGCAAATATTACAATTGCTAAAAATGGCATTATTCCTCTGAATATATCCATAAGTTCAACATTAGATTTTTGAACTCCTTTTAAATAATAAGCCGACATAGCCATGGGTGGTGTTAAAAACGATGTTTGTAAATTTAAAGCAATTAACATTGCAAAGAAATATGGATTAACACCAAATACTTCTAACAAGGGTAAAAATATTGGAACAAAAATAATTAAAATTTCAGTCCATTCTAAAGGCCATCCTAGAAGAAAAATAATTATTTGAGTGATAATTAAAAACTGCCAAGTCGTAATATTTATAGAAGTAAAGAAGTGTTCAAAAACCTCGTGTCCCCCCAAATAAGAAAACACCGATGAAAAAGTCCAGGAACCAATAAACAGCCACATGATCATTGCAGTTGTTTTAGCTGTTAAAAAAACAGACTCTTTAAAGTTTTGCCATTTAAGTGTTTTATAAAACCAAGATAAAAGTATTGCTCCAAAAGCTCCTGCTGCAGCTGCTTCTGCTGGAGTTGCAATACCTGCCAAAATAGTACCTAATACAAGCATAATTAAACCAAACAGTGGAACAAAAGAAACCAAAACTTCTTTTAAAATTTCACCAGTTGGTGGAATATCTTCTTTAGGAGGTCTAGGAGCAATAGATGGATTTAACCATGCTCTAAATACTGCATATGCAATGTAAAGACCTGCTAAAAGTAGACCTGGAAATATTGCTGCTGCAAAAAGTCTTAATGGTGATAGTTGGGCTATTACTGAATAAACAATAAGCATAATACTCGGTGGAATTAAAATTCCTAAACATCCACCAGCGCAAATAATTC
Organism: Candidatus Pelagibacter sp. HIMB1506; assembly: GCF_052047935.1. Taxonomy (NCBI): domain Bacteria; kingdom Pseudomonadati; phylum Pseudomonadota; class Alphaproteobacteria; order Candidatus Pelagibacterales; family Candidatus Pelagibacteraceae; genus Candidatus Pelagibacter; species Candidatus Pelagibacter sp. HIMB1506. The sequence continues at coordinate 1,201,136 of NZ_JBNAIS010000001.1, forward strand.
CTGACGCAAATTTTTTATCATAACCTGCTTTAACCATTGCAGGCCATGCTAACAGTCCCATCAAAGTTACAACAGCACCAATAATTCCTGTAGCTGTCGAAAATAATGTACAAGTAATTAGTGCAGCTACCGCCATTGAAGCTGGAAGTCTATGTGCGGCCAATCTAATTGCAAAAAATAGTTTAGCTACGATCCCTGCTCTTTCAACTAAATATCCCATGAATAAAAATAAAGGCACAGCCGTAAGAACGTTGTTGTCCATAACAGTATAAGTATTTTGAACAAACAATTGGAATATACGATTATCAAAAATGTGCTCCATCATTGTTGCATCGTAATAAGCAAAATATCCAAAGCCTATTCCCATAGCCATTAAAGTGAAAGCAATCGGGAAACCTAAAAGAACTGCAAACAAAAACATACCCATCATTAAAATTGCAATTTCTGGATTTGTTAAACTAAATAACATTTTTTTTGTCCTCTTCTTGAGCTGTTCTCATTAAAACTTGTTCTGTTTCTTCAGCAACGACCATTCGTGCTGGCCATTGTCCTGTTTGAATACATATAATAGATCTAAATACTTCACTGATGCCTTGAATAATTAATAAAACACCTGCAGCTGGTATCATCGATTTAACCATATAAATTTGGATTTGAGCTGGACTACTCCAACTAGTCTCTTTTATTTTCCAAGCAAGCGCAGCATATTCATATCCATAAAAAGCTAACGCGATCACACCTGGAAAAAAGAAAATAAAGTATAAAACTAAATCAATCCAAGCCTGAGTTCTTTGACTAAACAATCTATATATAACATCTCCTCTTACGTGAGATTCCGTAGCTAAACAATATGCTCCTGACATCATTAAAATTGCACCATACATCTGCATACTAAAATCAAAGTTCCAAAGTGTAGGTGAATTAAAAACATAGGCCATAACTACTTCATAAACAGTTCCTCCCATTAAAACTACTATGCACCAAGAAAAAGCTTTCCCCATTGATGTGCTGAGAGTATCTGCAAATTGTATAAATGGCTTCATATCAAAGAAATATATTAAAATACGTGTAAAAAAAAGGGGGTTTTTCAACCCCCTTTTAAATTTATTTTAAAGTTAATTAGATTTTAACTTTTTCGATTGGACCAAACTCATTTTCATAAGCTAATTTGTAGTTCGGTTGATTCATCAACAGATACTTCATAGTTCTCTTAGCGTATGCTTTTTGTGAGTCTACTACTTTTTTGAAGAAAGCATCTTTAGCAGAAAACTCTCCTACAACTTTATCCCAACCTTTTAATTGTTCTGCTAGGATAGCATCAGACGTTTGGTAAACATTAACCTTATGCTCATTCATCAACTTAGCAAGGTCAGTTGAATATCTAACCAATGCTTTAAAGTAGTTATCTGAGTTTGCAGCATAAGCAGCATTTCTCAAGATAGCTTGATGTTCAGGTGAAAGGCTGTTTAGTCTCTTAGTGTTCATAGGAATTTCAAACATTTCCTGAGATTGGTGGAAACTTCCTAAGTGATAGTGTTTAGAGACGTCTTGCATTCCAAACTGTGAGTCTGATGTTGGGTTGTTAAACTCAGCAGCATCAATCAAACCAGTTTTCATTGCTGGTTGGATTTCACCACCTGGTAACTGTCTTACAACCATTCCCATAGCAGTTAAAACGTTAGTCGCTAGACCAACAGTTCTATACTTCATACCTTTAACATCAGATACTTTAGTTACGTTCTTTTTGAACCAACCAAAAGGCTGTGCAGGCATTGGCATATGGAAGAAACCTGTGTAATTAAATCCTACACTTTTTACAGCTTCTTCATATAATGCTCTTCCTCCACCATACTCCATCCATCCCATAACTTCTTGAGACGACATTCCGTATGAGGGACCTGTTCCAAAAAGAGATGCAGCAGGGTTTTTTCCGTACCAGTATGCTGTCACCCAGTGACCCATATCTACTACTCCAGAACTAACTGCTTGACCAATTTCAGAAGTTTTTACAACTGCTCCAACTGGTTGCACATCAATTTTTAATTTACCACCTGACATGTCACTAACCATTTTCGCATAGTCTGAAGCCATTTCGAAAAATATGTTAGCACCTGATGGCCAAGCAGCTTGCATTTTTAAAGTAACGTGACCGTCACCTAAAGCAATGTTTGGCATAGCCACTGCTGCTGCTGTTGCTGCACCAGTTGCTGCCGCTGCTTTGAAGAACTTTCTTCTTGAAGGAGTTTTAGAACTCTTCAAAGATTTTTTATTCTTAATCATTTATTCTCCTCTAGTTAATTAACTTGTAGAGCACTAAAACATATTATTAGATTAGAGTCTTTCTAAAAAGTGATCTAGAATGGGTTAGATAGAATTTTTTTACAATTATAGGTAGTATTTAAAACTTAAATCAATTTGTTATTTTCGTAAATACAGCACTTTTCAGCTGGTATATGAAGTTTAATTTTTTCGCCTGAAATTTCAGTTTCTCTATTAACCTTAGACTTAATTTCAAAATTATCCATTCTTGCAGTAATCAATTTGTAATTTCCAAAATCTTCAACTTTTTGAACATTTACATCAACAAGATTTTCACTTTGATTTTTTGCAATTTTAATAAACTCAGATCTAATTCCTAATTTTATATTTTTACTTTTTAGATTAGACAAATTTGTATTCGTCTTAATTATTGTATTATTTATTTTAACAGTATTTTCTGAAGTTGCTTCACTATCAAATAAATTCATAGCAGGTGAACCAATAAAGTAACCAACAAAAGTTGTATTAGGTCTTTCAAATAATTCTTTAGGTGAACCTGTTTGTACAACTTCTCCTTCACTCATCACAATTATATTATCTGCAAATGTCATGGCTTCGTTTTGATCATGTGTTACATAAACTAAAGTTGTTTTGTATTGTTCGTTTATTTCTTTTAGATTTCTTCTCAATCTAAATTTTAAATCAGGGTCAATAACAGTTAAAGGCTCGTCCATTAAAACCGCAGCAACATCTTCTCTAACCAAACCTCTTCCTAAAGATATCAATTGTTTTTGATCTGCTGTTAATTTTCGTGCAGGAGAGTTTAAAAAAGATTTTAAATTTAAAGTTTCTGCAACAGAATTAACTCTTTCATCTATTTTAGCTTTTGAAAAATCTCTACACTTTAATGGAAAAGCAAGATTTTCAAAAACTGTCATGGTGTTATAAATTACTGGAAACTGAAAAACTTGAGCAATATTTCTTTCTTCTGTTTTTAAATCTGTAACATCCTTATCATCAAATAATATTTTTCCAGCTGATGGTCTTACTAATCCAGAAACAATATTTAACATCGTTGTTTTTCCACATCCAGAAGGACCTAAGATTGCATATCTATTTCCATTCTCCCAAGTCATCGAAAATGGATTTAATGCATAAACTGGATTTGGATCATTTGGATTGTAAGAATGTGAGATATTACTTAAATCAATTTTAGCCATTGTTTCCTCCAAATGGTGAGGATGCTAATTTACCATCAGCAGCAAAAGCATAAGCTCTATCTATTTTAAAATCTATTTTAATCTTGTCATGAATTTTAAAATTCAAAACCTCTTCTATAGAAATAATAATTTTTATAGTTCCTCTTTTTAAATGGAGCAAAGTTTCAGAACCACTAATTTCAGCAAGCTCAACTTCAAATTCATAACCATTTTCATTAAGTTCAATATCTGAAGATCTTAAACCAATCTTTAGTCCGCTATCTGTTAGCTTTGATAGATGATTGGGTGCTTTTATTTCAATACCTTCAAATCTTATTTGCTCATTAGATATTTCTGCTTCAATAATATTCATAGGTGGGTCGTTAGAAATTTCAGCAACTTTTAAAGAACTTGGGTTCTCAAATATTTCTTTTGCTGGACCTACTTGTAGCACTTTCCCCTCGTCTAAAACAATTACTTCTCCATTTAATTCCATGGTTTCTCTTGGGTCTGTAGTAGAATAAATTAAGATAGTTTCATCAGCTAAACCTTTTGAAAACAAACTCTTAAATTCCTCTCTAAGCTGTTCTCTCAATTTGTAATCTAAATTAACCAGAGGTTCATCTAGCAATAATATTTTGGCGTTTTTAACTAATGATCTTGCTAAAGAGACACGTTGTTGCTGACCACCAGACAACTCCTGTATTTTTCTGTTTTCATAGCCAATTAACCCAACTGATTTTAAAGACCCCATTACTTTATTTTTGATTTCTTCATTATCGATTTTTCTTTGTCTCAAAGGAAACGCAATATTTTCAAATACGTTTAAATGAGGATAATTAATAAATTGTTGATACACCATAGCTACATTTCTTTTCCAAACTGGAACTTTTAAAAAATCCTTACCATCAAATTCAATAGCACCACTGTCTGGGGTTAAAAGACCAGCTATAGTTTTTAATAAAGTTGTTTTACCTGATAAAGTTCTTCCAAGAATTGTATATAAATTCCCCTCTTTAAAATTAAATGATACTTCGTTTAAGTGATATTCCTCGCTTGGTTTATAAGTTAAATTGTTAGCTATTAAATTCATTATTTAATTGCTCCTGATAAATTTCCTTTAGATAGGTATCTCTCAACTATGAAGGCTACTATAATTAATGGTGCAACTGAAACCAGAGCAGATGCTGACAAACTCCACCATGGAGTAACAGATGAGTTCAGAGCAACTATTTTAACTGGTAATAACTGTACTTCTGTAAAAGTTAAAATAAATGCAAAGAAAAAGTCAATCCATCCAAAAATAATACAAAACATACCAGCAACAATTAATCCTGGTATTGAGTTTGGTAGCACCACTTTTAAGAAAGCTTGATAAGGATTACATCCATCAATCAAAGCTGTTTCATCAATTTCTCTTGGAACTTTATTAAAGAAATCAACCATAATCCAAACTGCAATAGGCATCAGTAAAACAATATAAACTACAATCAATCCTACGAGGCTATCTAATAAATTAATTGAACTTAAAAATAAGAAAAATGGAATTGATAAAACAATTGGTGGCATAATTCTTTGCGAAATAAAGAAAAATGTAATGTCATTATTTTTTACAAAGCCTGCTTTAAATGTATATCTAGAAAGCGCATAAGCTGACAACGTTCCGAGAATTATACTAATTAAACTTGCTGTACATGTTACAAACAAACTATTGAAATAAGGTTCTACTATATCAACGCCACCTTTAGCTGGAGATTTTATCAGAACTTTCCAACCTTCTAGATTAGGTTCAAAATCTACCCATGGTATGTAAGTAACTCCACCATTTACAGATTGAAAATCTTTAAACGATGTAGTTAAGGCCCAAAGAAATGGAGCAACAACAAAGACTGCCCAAAAGACAATAAAAAAATATTTTAGAAATGTATAAAATTTGCTCATAATTTATTCTTTTAAAAGTAATTTAGTTAAAACCTTTGCAATGATTGTTAAACTAATGATCATAATAATTAAGTAAGTAAAAGACATTGAGGCTGCATATCCCATTTGAAACTCTCTTAATCCTTTAATAAAAATATAAAAACTTGATGTTTCTGTAGCAGTTCCAGGACCACCAGAAGTTAAAACATACACCGTATCCATAATTTTAGATGCCTCAATTAATCTTATAATTATTGCACCAATTGATATGGGAGCCATTAATGGAAAAGTTACATAAATAAATTTTCTAACAGGACTAGCTCCATCAATTGCAGCAGCCAAAAATGGTTCTTTTGGTAATGATAATAAACCTGCTAATAAAAGTAGAAACATAAATGGTGTCCACTGCCAAACCTCAACTATGATTACTGTGAATTTAGCTAAAGCTGGATCTGTTAACCATTTTGGAGATAAACCAAAATTAGATAAAATATCATTAACTGGCCCCAAAGATTCATGAAAAAAAGTTCTCCAAATAACAGTCATGATCACCGGAGTTGTCATCATTGGGACTAAAAATAAAACTCTAAAAAATCTTTTAAATTTGATGTCTTTCCAGACCATATGTGCAAGAGCAAATCCAATCACATACTGGAGAATTACTGTTGTAACAGACAAAAAACTTAATCTAAAAAAAGATTCCCAAAATCTTGGGTCATCAGTAAAAAGTCGTATATAGTTTTCTATACCTATAAAATCTAAACCTGGATTATAACTATTCCATCCAGATAAACTTAATCTAACTACAAAAATAATTGGAAAAATTAAAATTCCAATAAGCACAAATAGACCTGGAAACAGAAAGAAATATTTATGCTTAAAGTTCATTTGTAAAATTGGATTATATTATGTTTTTTATATGTGGCCATTTTAATAAATGGCCACATAAATTAAGTATTATTACAGTTGGTTATCTTCCATTTTAACACCAACAGCGTAGGCATCTCTTACTGCTTTTTTACCTACTCTGCTTACAATTGCTTCCCACTCTTTAGCAACTTCATCTAATGCTTCTTGAGGAGACAATTGTCCTGCTAAAGCTTTAGAAGTTCCTGTAGCGACAGCACTTGTAAACTCAAATACACCTGGAACTCTTAAAGGGAAAACTCTATTTTGACTTTTCTCCATATCTAAAAGTGTTTGAGTGTAACTGTTAGCGATCTCTGGATCCCAACCCATGCTATTAATATAAATATTAGGGTCGAAGTCAGAGTTTTTGAATGGGTTAACACCAAATCTACCAATTGCTAAGTCAGCTTGGTGGTTTGCTCCGTTTGAGAAGAAGCAAAGATAATCAAACGCCATATCTTTTACTTTACTTTTCTTAGCAACACCAACTGCCCAACCCCAAACAATGTAAGGAGCTTGGTTGTATTGATTTTCCCAACTATTTGAAACTCTGTTCCAAACTTTGTTAGCACCTGGAAGCGGAGCTGTACCTACTTTGTTTTTAATAGGGCTATCATCTTGCATTGCTGCAATAAATGCATCATCCCATGAAAAACTAAATAGAGTTTGTCCACCACCAAATGAACCGATTTCGTCACCTAAACCAAAGTTAATTCCTCCTGGAGGAACATATTTAGTAGCTTCAACCCAATCAGTTAAAGCTTCAACGAAACCTGGATTATTAATGTTTGGTGTCATAGTCTCTAAATCAAAAAAGAAACCACCTGGAGTTCTTGGATTTTTAGCATATGCAACTGATCTGCTGAAAAAAGCTGCGAACATTAAGTCGTCTTTTTTCATAACTTCAGCTGAACCATATTCTAACTCACCATCTCCATCCCAGTCCCAACCATTAAAGAATTTTGCCATCTCAGCATATTCTTTCCAAGTTGTTGGAACTTTTAGATCTTTTCCTGTTTCTGCTTTATATTTTTTTTGCATTTCAGGATTGTCAATGACGTCTTTTCTATATTTTAGATAGTGTCTGTCACCATCAACTGGATACTGGTACATAGTTCCATCCCAAGATGATACTCCCATATGAGATTTAGTTACATCTTTCATCTCTGTTGAGTTCATATACTTCTTAGGAACTGGTGCTAAATATCTTTTCCAGTCATTGATAAAGTTAGAAAATCCAAACACAATATCGTAAGGTGCTTGTCCAGCTTGAAAAGGAACCATTGCTTTAGAATACAAATCACCTGCTGGTGTATGAGTAACTTCAACTTTAGCTCCAGTTAATTTTTCAAACTGTTCAGCATGAAGAGCTGTTGGCTCTCCCATTACTGGAATTGCGTGAGTATTTATTTTAAGAGTTTTTCCTTTGTAATTTTTCTTAGACATTTCCTCATAAGAACAATCACCTGGAATATCTCCTGTTGCTTTGATATGTGGGAATTGATCACTCCACTTATCAGCATATGCCATAGGGCTAAATATCATCATACTTGATATTACAGCCGTTAAGCAGGTTTTTATTATTTTCATTATCACCTCTCTTTTTTTTTTTATGGAACTAAAACAGCTCGTCCCTTAACATTACCATCGTTAAGATCATGAAGCGCTTTATTAGCATCGTCTAAACTATACTCCTGCATAGAAAGCTTAACTTTACCTCTGTCAGCTAACTCCATTAATTCATATAATTCAGACCACGTTCCCACTAAATTACCTACAATTGTTTTCTCAGAAATAATTAAATCAACTGCAAGTGATTTAATTTCTTCTCCATATCCAACTATGTAGTAAAAACCACCATTAGAAGTCATTTGAATTCCCATGGTAGTAGATCCTTTTTCACCTACGAAATCAATTACAGCTTCAGAACCTTTTCCTTTTGTTAGTTCTTGAACTTTTTCAATTTCGTTTCCATCAATTAAAACTCCGTGGTCACCACCAAGTTCCATTGCATGTTTCAATGCTGCTTCAGATTTTTCAACAATAATAATATCTGCTGCACACATAGCTTTTAAACATTGAATAGCGATGTGACCTAAACCTCCTGCACCAATAATTGTACAGCTCTGACCAGGTAGCAAATGTCTTGTTGCTTTTTTTACTACTCTATAAGCTGTAAGACCTGCATCTGAAAAAGGTGCAACATCTTTAGGCGCTAATACTTTTGGAAGTTTAATTAGATTTCTAACGCTAGTTTTTAATAGTTCAGCGTAGCCACCTTCTTTAATACTTAATCCAGGAAATGCGCCTGCTTCAGCATGCATATCATTACCTCTTCTGCAATCTAAACAAGTTCCTCCTGTTCCAGAAATAAGTGGGTGTAATATTACAGGATCACCCTTTTTAAATTCAGTAACGTCTGAACCCACATCTTCTACCCAACCAGCATTTTCATGTCCCATTACGCATGGTAATAATTTTCCATCTGGATCTTGGATGTGTTTCCATACTCCTTCAATAATATGTAAATCAGTTCTGCAAACTCCTGCAGCACCAATTTTAACTATAACGTCTGACGCCTTTTCAATTTTAGGATCTGGCATCTCCTCACCTGTGACCCAGACCTTTTCTTTCATTTCAGGGTCGTATTTATGCAAAACCTGTGCTTTCATTATTATCTCTCCTTTAATATTTCATTAACACTATTAAAGTTCTGATGTAGAATGGAGTCAACGGCATCTTTATATGTACAGAAAGTTAACAATTACAACCTGTGGTTGGTTGTTGTATCTAAAAAAACAAATAAACTTTCAAAATGTCAAACTTAAGTCACTCAAACAGCGAACTTAGAAATATCCTACATAAAAGGAATATGAGCTCTTATGAGATGGGAAAAGATATTAACGAAAGTTGGTTAAGATGTATCAGTGAAGGCCTTGATCCATTTAATGATCCTAAACAAAGTGTAATTTCATCAATCGAATTAAAAGAGATAAAAGAGCGAAATGAAACTATCAGAAGAATAATTATTCCTGAACTAGAACTTTTATATTCCCAAATAGCAGGAACAAATTTTATGGTAGCTTACTCAGATGAGAAAGGATTAGTCTTAGATACAATTTATGACAAATCTTGTTTACAAACTGACGTTGGTAAAACAGTAATACCAGGTTCAATTTGGGCAGAAAAAATTTGTGGAACAAACGGTCTTGGATTATCTGTTGAACTAAAAAAACCAACTATCGTTTCGGGTAAAGAACACTTTTTTACCGCTCATGAAAATATTTCGTGCTTTGCAAGTCCAATCATAAATTATGACGGTAAAATTATTGGTATTATTGATGCTTCAACAGACTCAATGTCCAGAGAACAACATACGCTAGCTTTAGTAAGACTTGCAACCAGAAGTATCGAAACCAAATTGTTTATTAAAAAGTTTGAAAACGAATTAATTATTTCTTTTCACCCAAGACAAGAATATCTAACTACAACTAGTGTTGGAATGCTGGCAATAAATGGGGATGGATTAATTGTGGGTGCAAATAACAATGCAAAAATTATGCTTAATGGACTAGTTGATTTAAAAAATGAAAATTTTAATAAAATTTTTACAACTTCATTTTCATCAATTGCATCAGATATCTTAAATAATAAAACTCTAAAGATAACAGATCATTTAGGTTCATCTGTTTTTGTGGTCAAAAGTCAAAATTTTAAAGAAAGTAAATTTATAGAAACTGGCAAGCAAAACAAAACTTACGCTTGTAAAAATTGCGAGGATACAAAAATTAAAAGAGAAAAGTGTATTCTAATTAGATCTACTTTTAGTGAAACTAATAATATTTCTGCAGCATCAAGAAAATTAGGTGTATCTAGAACTACAATTTATAAGCATCTAAGTTAATTATTTTTTACTAAAAAATATAAATAAGAAGTTAAAGACGTAACTAGTACAAAAGACATTGCTAATTGAAATGAAGCAATTTCAGAATAATTTAAACTTAATCCTAAATCTATAATAAGGCCGATTATCCATTGCAGAAAAAAAGCACCTATAAATATTAACAAATTATAAGAAGTTAGAGCTTTGCCTGCATTAGATACAGAGAAAGCCATCCCAACTGCTGGCTGAATTAAGGACAAAAATACAGCTGAAACTATGAATAATGCCCAATGAATTGAATCTGTATTTGGACCTAGATAAATAATTACACCCAATATCAATAAACTTAATGGTGAACCATATTTCAACAATCTGATTGCATCATTAACGTTCTTTGAAAATTTCGGAACAAAATAGCCCCATATCAAAAATGATAGCAACATAAAAAAATAAATTAAAAATAACCCTTTTGCACTTTCTTCTGGTTTATACCCAGATACTTTTATCATCCAAGGACCAGCCCATAGTGTTTGGATAGCAAATAATCCTCCAGTGCTAAAAAAGCCCATTGGAATAACACTTCTGAAGAATTGATTTTGCCAAACAATACTCAATTTTGCATCATCGTTTTTCTGACTACCTTTTGAAGTCCACTGAGGAATAAAAATAATTATCAAAATTATACAAACCAAAGTTATGAAAGCTAAAAGCAAAAAAATATTTCTCCAACCAATTATAGGTAAGAAAAATTGAACTGGTAAACTTGATGACAACATACCAATTGCACCGACCATTAACATCCATGAGTTTGCACGTTGTTGGGTTTCATCTTGATACCAAATCCGATAAGCTGTCAAAGGCCCCATTAAACAAGCTCCAACACCAACTCCTATAATAATTCTAGATACTAAAAGAGTTAAAAAATTCTGAGCGAGAGCAAATATTAATAAACCAACAATGGTTAATGATAAAAAGTATGAAACAATTTTTCTTGGACCTCTCATGTCTAGCATATAGCCTAAAGGGATTTGTACACTTGCAAATCCTAGAAAATATCCACCTCCCAATAATCCAAGCTCTCCCGCAGAAAGATTAAATTCATTTACTAATTCAGGTGAAATTGTTGCAGTTATTGCTCTTAAGAGAGTAGAAATAAAATATCCTAAAGCAAAAACTAAAAAAATTATAATAGCTTTTGATTTAGCTAGAACAGGTTTATTCATTAAAATTTAGTTAACTTTATTAACGCAATTACCAGTTCTAAAAAATTCTTCTATATTGTCTATCGCTAAATTTCCCATTGCAATTCTAGTATCTTTTGTGGCGCTTCCTAAATGAGGCAAAACAAAAACACTCGGGATTTTTAAATAACCAGGATTTAAATTTGGTTCATTTTTATAAACATCTAATCCTGCTGCATAAATTTTTCTTCTATTCAATGCATCAATCAAAGCTTCATCATCAACTATATCACCTCGAGCAACATTTGTTATCACAGCACCTTTGGGGAAATACTCAACTGTCTCTTTATTTATTAAATTTTCTGTTTCCTTTGTAGCTGGGCAACAGATAGATAAAACATCTGAAACTGAAAAAAGACTTTTTATACTGTCATGATAAATTGCGCCCTGCTCTTTATCTTCACTTAATTTTGAACGATTATGATAATGAATAACCATGCCTAAAGATTTAGCAATATTTGCAATTTTTTGACCGATACGACCCATACCTAAAATTCCTAATCTTGTTCCTGTTAACTGTTTTCCAATTAAATAATCTGCGGACCATTTCCATCCACCCTCACGAGCAGACTCAATTCCCTCAGACGCTCTTCGACAAGCTCCTAATATAAGTAATATTCCTATCTCAGCTGTAGCATCTGATAAAACTTCTGGGGTATTAGTGACAGCAATACCTCTTTTTTTAGCAGCATCTAAATCAATGTTTCCAAAACCAACTGCAAAATTTGAAATTATTTTAATACTATCTGGAAGCTTATTTATTGTATCAGCATCTAATTTTTCAGTTAAAGATGATAAAATTCCATCGCATCCTTCGCTCATTTCAATAATTTTTGATTGTGAATAAAGTTCATCATTTGAATTAAATTTAGCTTCAAATAATTTTGATGCTTTATCTTCACTCTCTCGGATTAGTCTTCTAGTAATTAAAATTTTTTTCATAAAACCCCTATTTTAAAATTTCAGGTTTGGGACCGCCTGTGTACCAATCTAAAACTTCAATTGTATGTAAAATTGGGACTTTAGTACCATGAGAAATTTGGGTAATACAACCAATATTTCCTGTTGAAATAAAATCAGGATTTAAACTTTCTATGTTATTTACCTTATTTTCTAATAGTTGTTTTGCAATTTTTGATTGTAAAATATTGTAAGTTCCTGCTGATCCACAACAAATGTGCCCTTGTGGAATTTCCATTATTTCATTATCAGTTTTTTCAAGTAATGAAATTGGTTGTGAATGAACTTTTTGACCATGCTGCATTGAACATGCAGAGTGATAAGCAACTTTATATTTCTTTCCTTTAGATTTTATATTTAGTTTTAAACTTTCAAAAATATACTCAGAAATATCTCTTGTAAGATCTGATATGACTTTTGCTTTTTTACTTAACTCTTTGTCATCTCTAAAAATAAAACCATAATCCTTCATGGTAGTACCGCAACCTGATGTATTAGATAAAATTGCGTCTAAATTTCCCTTTTGATGCTCCTCATACCAAGTATTTATATTATTTTTAAAATCTTGGTGAGCATCCTCTTCTTTTCCTAGATGATGATTTAAAGATCCACAGCAACGAATTTTTTTGGGAACCACAACTTCAATCCCATGTCTATTTAATAATCTGATTGTTGCTTCGTTTATTTGAGGTGAAATTTCTTTTTGTACACATCCAGTTAATAAAGCAACTCTTGCTATTCTTTTCTTGTCTGAAACTTTGTAAATCTCTTTAATAGGTAAAGTTTTTTTTGGAAAAGTTGTTGGCATTAATTCAATCATGTCTTTAATCTTTGTAGGCATTAAGAATTTGAATGGCATTGCCAATTTAACAAAAAAACTTGAAAGTCTAAATACTTTAACATTTGGTAAAGTGATTGATAAAAAATATCTAATTAGTTTATCAAAAAAAGATCTTTCATAATTTTTTTCAATATATTTTTTTCCATGATCTATGATGTGCATGTAATTTACACCTGCAGGACAAGTAGTCATACAGCTATAACATGAAAGACAACGATCAATGTGCTTAACAACTTTTTCAGTTGGTTTTCTGTTATTTTCCAACATGTCTTTAATAAGATAAATTCTACCTCTTGGTCCATCCAATTCATCACCTAACAGCTGATGTGTGGGACAAGTAGCATTACACATTCCACAGTGAACACACTTTTTAAATACTTTTTCTGTAGCAAAATTATCAGAATCTTTAAGTTGCTGTTCAGTAAATTTTGTCTGCATTAAATTCCTCTATACATTTTTCCAGGGTTTAAAATTCTTTTTGGATCAAAACTTTTCTTAATTTTTTCTGAAATCATCAAACGTATATCATCGACTGTAAAAATTGATTCTCCATAATCATAATCTGCTGAAGTTTTTATTACAGTTAAATAACCACCTGACTCCAGAGCTATTTTTTTTAGCTCTTTTATTTTTTCTTCTTTTTGTTCATCAACTTCTATCCAAAATAATGATCCACACCAATCTACAAAATATTTATATTTATTGTCTAAAAATTTTATTAAATTTGATCCTTTTGCTGGAGGAATAACCATTCTGATTAAATTATTTTTGGTATTCTCAAAAATTTCTAAATTATTAATTTTTTTCCAAAATGGTTCTGATTGATAAACATCTAAAGTAGAAATTTCAAATTTATTAAGTTCAAGCTCTTTACTTAAATTTTTAATTTTTTCCTTAATTGAAATTTTATCTCCCTCTACTCTAAAAGCTAGAAAAGAAGTATTTGATTTTAAATCATTAAATTTAAATACAGAATTTTTTTTCTTTAAAAAATCATCATCCTTTGATTTATTGGGAACATACACGGCTCCTGATATTTCACTGCTTGAACTTGATAATTTAATAAATAAATCAAAAATCTCTTCAAATTTATCAATATAAATTGCGATTGTATTTGAAGTATCTTTTTTTGGTAAAACCTTTAAAGTGATTTCTGTTAAAGCTACTAATGTTCCAAAAGATCCAGCTATAAGTTTTGACAAATCATAACCTGTAACATTTTTAACTACTGTGCCACCTGATTTAATAATATCCCCTTTGCCATTTACTCCTTTAAAACCCAACACATGATCTCTAACACTTCCAACTTTAAACCTTCTTGAGCCTGCATAATTACAAGATAAATAACCTGCAACTGTTCCTTTGTTAGATACACCATTTTTTATATAACCAAAATCAATAGGCTCAAAAGCTAATTCCTGATTATTTTCATCAAGTATTTTTTCAACTTCTTCAATTGGTGTGCAAGCCTTTACTTTAATATACAGTTCTTCAGGTCTGTAATCTATTATGCCTGTTAGCTTCGAAAGTGACATTGTATTTGCTGATTGAGCTTTATTTCCTATGAAGCTTTTAGAATTATTTCCTATTATTTCTGTAGGAGAGTCTTTTTTGTAAAGTTCTCTAATTAATTCTGAAACTTCACTCTCATTTTTTGGATAATAGATATTATTAGAATCTTGGAAGATCTGGGAATTTATCTTTGCTTTTATGGACATGAACCCTTCCTTCCTCCGCGCACTTTCTGAGAATAGGATATACTTTTCCAGGATTTAACAAATTTTTTTCGTCTAATGATTTTTTAATATCTAACTGTTGTTGAATATCATTATCATTAAACATCTCACACATAAGTTCTCTTTTTTCAATACCAACTCCATGCTCTCCTGTGATTACTCCTCCAAGTCTTACGCAAGTTTTTAATATTTCTGATCCAAACTCTTCAGTTTTTCTTAACTGCTCTTTATCATTTCCATCAAACATAATTAGTGGATGTAAATTTCCATCACCCGCATGAAAGCAATTTGCCACTGGTAAATTATATTTTTCTGAAAGTTTTTTTATTTCAAGTAAAGCTTCTGCAAGTTTACCTCTAGGTATTGAGCCATCCATACAGTAATAATCTGGGGCCATCGCACCACATGCTGGAAAAGCAGCTTTTCTTCCAGCCCAAAAAGATAGTCTTTCTTTTTCATTTTTGCTTAATTTTAAACTTGAACAATTATTTTTTTTACAAATTATCTCAACTTTTTTAATCAACTCATTTACTTCTGACTCTGTTCCATCAAGTTCAACAATTAATAATAATTCGGCATCTCTTGGATAACCAGCTTTGCTAAAATTATCTGTTGCTTCAATAAGAGCTTTGTCCATAATTTCCATTCCAGCAGGAACTATTCCGCTTGAAATTATTTCAGACGCTGCATCTCCTCCTTCTTTAATTGATGGAAAACCAATTAAAGCTGCTTTAACAACTTCTGGTTTTTTCAGAATCTTAACAGTTACTTCAGTAACAACGCCTAATAATCCTTCTGAACCACAAATTAATCCCATGAGGTCATATCCTTCTTGATCAAAAGATTTTCCTCCAATTTTACAAATGGTTCCATCCATCATTACCATTTCTACACCTAAAATATTGTTTGTAGTGGTTCCATATTTTAAAGAATGAACACCTCCTGAATTTTCAGCCACATTACCACCTATTGAGCATGCTAATTGACTAGATGGATCTGGAGCATAATAAAAACCCTTATGTTCTACAGCATGAGTAATTCCTAAATTAGTAACACCAGGTTGAGTGATCACACATTTATTCTCATAATCAATTTCTAAAATTTTATTAAATTTTCCTAAACCTAAAAGGATGGCATCTTGCAAAGGTAATGCTCCACCAGATAAACCTGTACCAGCTCCTCTTGGAACTACTTTGATATTTTCTTCATTGCAATATTTAAGAATTTCGCTAACTTCTTTAGTGTTTTCAGGCAAGACCACAGCTAAAGGCGTTTGGGTATAAACTGAAAGAGCATCAGTTTCATAAGGTCTCAATTCATCAGCTTCGCTTAAAACATTTTCTGGGTTAGTTAAACTTGATAGTTTTTTTACTATTTGAGATTTATTAGATACAATAGACCTATCAATTTTTGGCAAAGCTATTTCAGACATAGCTTAACCTAGCATTTTTTTGATATTTTCCAATGCGTTAGAAATGTTATCCTGAGATGCAGCAAAGCTAAATCTTACGTAATCTTTGCATGTTTTTCCAAATGCTGTGCCTGGGACAATAGCAACGCCCGCTTCATGCATAGCTCTTTTACAAAACTCTGAACCATCCATTCCAGTCCCTATAACTTTTGGAAATGCATAAAATGCTCCTCCTGGTAAACTACATTCTACTCCGGGTAGACTATTCAGTCCTTCATGAATTAATTTTCTTCTTTGTGTGAATTTTTCCATCATCAAATCAATTGAGTCGTCTGGTCCATCAAGTGCTGCTATTCCTGCAAATTGAGCTGCAGCATTTACACAAGATACACTATTGATTAGTAATTTATTAATATGTTCAATTAAATTTTCAGGCCAAAAACTCCAACCTAATCTCCAACCTGTCATTGAGTAAGCTTTACTCCATCCTTCTAAAACAATTAGTCTTTCTCTTAACTCAGGATAGTTAAAGAATGTTGGCATTTCTTTATTATCAAATATTTGTCTACTGTAAATTTCATCACTCAAAATAGTTACGTGAGGATGTTTTTTTAAACCCTCTGCTAATTTATCAATTTCAGATTTCTCAACAAAACTTCCAGTTGGATTATTAGGATTTATTAAAATTAACAATCTAGTTTTTTCAGTTATTAATGATAAAATTTTATCTGCACTAAATTTTAAATCTTTATCTTCTGTTAAATCATAAGGTACAGCAGTAGAGCCTGTATAATTGATCATAGACTCATAAATAGGAAAAGCTGGTGTTGGATGAATAATTTCAGCTCCAGGCTCACCAAAACATTGTATTGCATAATGCATTGTAGGTTTACCACCTGGCATTATGATAATTCTTTCAGGATCTACTTCAGTGTTATATCTTTTCTTGATCCATCTAGTAACCGCCTGTCTGCACTCTAAAATTCCGTTTGAAAGAACATAACCATGGTGACCATCGTCTAAAGCTTTTTTTGCAGCTTCAACTACATGTTTGGGTGTTTTAAAATCTGGCTGACCTAACCCAAGATGTATCATTGGGTTTCCTTGTGCCTCTAATTTTTTAGCTTCAGCTAAAACTGAGAAAGCACTTTCTGTTCCAAGTCTATCAAGTGACGCTGCAAGTTTCATAATAAAGTTGGAAAATATACATAAATTAAATTGATTGTCTATTAAGATAAAATTTAAATTTCCTTAATTTATCTTAATTTCTGTAGATTATTTTTGATGCATCAAGATCTTTTACGGATTTACAACCCATCAAAATCATATTTCTTCTAATTTCTTTTTGCATGTTCTCTAGTAATCTTTCAACGCCTTTTTGTCCTCCGGCACCTAAACTAAAAAGAAAAGCTTTTCCAAAACTACAAGCAGTTGCACCAGCGGCAAGAGCTTTTAGAACATGTGTTCCTCTTCTTACGCCACCATCTAGAATTATTTCTAATTTATCTCCTACAGCATCTGAAATTGCTTTAACTTGATCAAAGGGTGACCTAGATCCATCCAATTGTCTTCCGCCATGATTAGATATCATTATTGCTGTACAACCTATATCAATTGCTCTCTTTGCATCTTCAACAGACATCACACCTTTTAGTGCCATTGGTTTATTCCATTTTTTAATACAGTATTCTGCATCTTTCCAATTCATTGCTGGATCATATTGCTCATTTATATAATCCATTACTGATTTAGCTATGTTTGTTCCTTTGTCAGTTTTGTTTTTAATGTTTGCTAATTCAAATTTTTTATTAGTAAAATATTTAAAAACCCAACCAGGTCTCATAGCAAAACTTAATAAACTATCTAATGTAAATTTAGGTGGGGTAGTAAAACCCGTTCTATGATCTCTTTCTCTATTACCAGCAACTAAAGTATCAACAGTGATGCACATACCATCAAAATTTGCTCTACTACATCTTTCAATTAAATCATCTGTAATTGATTTATCTTTATGAATGTAAAGTTGAAATAGTTTTGGACCACTAGAAATATTTGCAACTTCTTCAATAGAAAATGATGCCATTGTAGACATACTATAAATTGTATTAAATTTCTCTGCTGCTCTAGCGGAAGCTTTATCGCCCTCTGGATCATACAAGCTTTGCATTGCTGTAGGAGATAAAAATAAAGGCATATCAATTTTTCTCCCAAAAACTGTTGTGGATAAATCAGGTTCACCAACACTATTCAAAATATTAGGAACTAAATCACAGTCATTAAATGAATCTGTATTTCTGTTTAAAGTTATTTCATCATCCGCACCACCATCAATATAATGAAAAATAGGCGCTGGAAGTTTCTTCTTGGCTAATTTTCTAAAATCGTCAAAATTATAACAATCACTTAAGTTCATAAAAAATTTACTAAAAGTTTTTAAAGAAATTAAACATATAGCTATTTGCCCCAGGGTTTTTGCTTCCTAAACTCGCATTGGACAAATGATTATATGAAAAGCCAAATTGACTATTTTCAGACATGTCTAAAGAGATTTGTAATTCAGTTTTAAATTCTAAAACATGGCCAAGATCTTTTCCATCTCCCTCATGATACAGTCCAGGGGCAAAACTTGGATTAAAATTTAAAGATCCTATTTTATATTGTGCCTCTACTCCTGTGTAAACGTAGGCTGCGCTATCTGCTGTAAGAAGAGCGCCAGTTATTGGTGACAAATTTCCTAAAAAAGTATCTCTATTTAAATTTTCATTTTGATGCTGAAAACCTAACAAAGTTGATTTTTTGCCATCATCACTAAAATCAAACATTCCTGTGTAAACATTAAATTCTGTATTTAAATCATTCGATTTAATTTCTTCCGCATTTAATGAAATCGTAAATGTTAAAAATAAAAATAAAATCAGAATTTTTTTTAATTGCATTATGGGTTAATTTTTAAATTTTAGTTTTTTGAGGATTATTGCACCTCCAAGTAAAAATATCAATATTGGCAATAACCAAAGTATATAAGTATTTTTATTTAAACTAGGATCATACAAAATCCATTCTCCGTATTTTTCTTTAAAAAAATCATAAATTTGGTTTTCAGATAATCCTTCCTCAAGTTTTTTATCAACTAAAATTTTCATACTATTTGCGAAGTCAGAATCTGAATCGTACACAGATTGACCCTGACAAATTAAACATCTTAAATTTTTCGTAATCTTATTTCTTTCAAGCTGATCACTAGCAAATGATATTTTTGGAATTAATAATAAAATAACTAAAATAATTTTTAAAATTCTCATTTTATAATCAAGTTAATTTCTTTGACTAATTGTTCATTTAATGGCCCAATATATTTTGCAACTATTTTATTTTTATGAATTAAAAAAGTTTCTGGCACACCATATGCCCCCCACTCTATTGAAATTGTACCATCTTCATCTAATAATATTGTTTCGTATGGATTTCCCAATTTTATTAGAAAATTTTGAGCATTATTAAAATTATCTTTATAATTTAATCCAATTAAAGTTATTTTATTGTTTTCACTTAATCTCATTAAATAAGAATGTTCTTGTCTACAGGGAACACACCAAGAGGCCCATATGTTTAATAAATAAAATTTATTTGAATTAAATATTTCTGATGAATTAACATTTTCTTTAGTGTTAAAATTAATACTAGAAAAAATTGGTACATCTTTTTTTATTTCAGACTTAGGAGTGTAGATGTTAGTTTCCTGCAAACCTTTATAAAATATTAAAAAAATAATTATAAAACTAATTATTATGATTGAAGGTATTAATTTATCTTTCATATTTTCTTTCTAAAAAAACTTAATATTCCACCCATACTTAATAATAATACTGATACCCATATCCAAAGCATAAAAGGTTTGTCTTGATATCTAACATTAAAATATTCCTGATTTTGCACCAAGTTTATGACAATAAATTTATCTTTCATTAAAGAAGTTTTAATATCAGCTTCACTGGTTACTATATTTGGCTGATTATAAATTCTTAACTCTGGAGACATTTTATTAATTTTTCCATCTGGAGAAATTATTTTAAAATTTGCTACTACTGAGTTAAAGTTTTTTTCACTTCTCTGGTTTACGTCCTCAAGTGTAATTTTAATTTTTGAGTTTTCATAACTTTCACCAATTTTAAGATTAGTTATTACTTCACTAGAAAGTAAATTATTAAATAAAATACCTAAGATTAATAAGCTAAATCCAAAGTGAGCAATATTTTGAGATATGTTTTTAAATTTTATTGTAAAAAAATCCCTTACAGTAATAAAAAATAAATAAAATGCACTTGAGATTAAAATAGTGTTTACAAGGAAATTTTTATCAAAATTCTTAACAATTAAATAAGATATTAAAATCGATATAAATAATAAAAATATAAGAATTTTTTTACTCTCTAAGTTAGATTTAATCCATTTCAATTGAGGTCCAATCGCCATAGCGATTAAAAATGGAATTAAGAAAGGGATAATTAGTTTATGATAGAACGGTGGACCGACTGATATTTTTTCTGAAGAAATTACGTCTAAAAAAATTGGATACACTGTACCGATTAAAACTACAGATAAAAAATACATCATGAACCAATTATTCAATATAATTGCACTTTCTTTACTTAACCAAAAAAGATTTATTGAATTCTTTTGATCCTCTTTATGAAAAAAGAAAAAAATAAATAAAGAAATAAAAATTAGAACAAATAAAAATATTAATATGAATAGACCTCTTTCAGGGTCGTTAGCGAAAGTATGAACTGAATTAAGGATACCTGATCTAACTAAGAAAGTTCCACACATACTAAGTGTAAATGTAGCTATAGATAAAATTATAACCCAAGATGTTAAAATCGATTTTTTCTCTAAAACTAATATACAATGTAGTAATGTGGTTAATGCTAACCAAGGCATAAGAGATACATTTTCAACTGGATCCCAAAACCAAAATCCTCCCCATCCTAGTTCATAATAAGCCCAAATAGAACCTAGTAAAATTCCTAAGGTCAAAAAAATCCATGAAACTAAAGTCCATTTTTTTATATGAGTTGCCCAGCTTCCTGAAACCATTTTTAAAGTTGTTGCTGCTAATGCAGAGGAAAATATTATTGATGAACCAACATAGCCTAAATATAAAATAGGTGGATGAATTGCTAATGCAGGATCTTGCAATATTGGATTTAAACCTAAACCTTGCTCAGGAATTGGGAATAAGTAATTAAATGGATTAGAAGTTTTTAATAAAAATATAAAAAAACCGATAATTATTATCTGCTGAAATATTGTTGTTAGAGTTTTGTATTTTATAGATTGATTATTTGTTCTTAGTAAAAAAATAAAAATGAATAATGTTAAAACCAACAACCACAATAACAAACTACCTTCATGATTTCCCCAAGTTCCCGTAATCTTGTAAAATAAAGGTTTAGTAGTATGAGAATTATTAAATACAGTTTCATTACTAAAATCTGAAACTACAAAAGATAAAACTAAACCAAAAAAACTAATAACAACAAACAATAATTGTAAAAATGATAACGATAATATTTTAGTATCTAAAATTTCTGAATTTCTAAAATTTTGAACTGAAAAGTAAATCAAAATTAAACCACTAATTAATCCTAAAATTAATGCATAGTATCCAACAACACTATAAATCAATTAATTTTCCTCCAATGCAGCTTTAACCTCTGGAGGCATATAATTTTCATCATGCTTTGCTAAAATTTTTGTTGCTGAAAAGAAATTTCTGTCTTTCAAAACACCTTCAGCTACAACTCCCTTTCCTTCCTCAAATAAATTTGGGACTGCCCCTGAATAGGTAACATTAATCTCATTTTTAAAATCTGTAATGATAAAATTCACTTCGTTAGAATTCATACTAATAGAATTTTTTTTAACCATTCCACCTACTCTGATTTTATTATTTGTCAGCTCAGTTAATGACTTAATCTCTGAAGGAGATTGAAAATAAACAACGTTTTCCTCTAAGGATTTTAAAACTAAAAAAACAGTTAATATTAAAATTAATAAAATAGTCGAAACAAACAGAAATCTTAACTTAACTTTTCGACCATACATCGATCAAAAATTAGTTGTTTGTTGCGTCAGCTAAAATTTCTTTATTTATTCTTTGTGATTTTGCAGAATTAGCTTGTTCAGCGTTAAGTGATCCAAACTTAGCAACAAATTTATTTTGTTCTTTAATAAATTGAACCTTTGTTACTAAATATAAACTTAGGAAACTTAATAAAGTAAAACTAAATGCAGATAACACGTATACTGCATATCCATTCATAAATAATAATTCTTTAATCATAATCTATCTAAACCTTTATTTTTAATTTTTATCAGTTCTGTATTATATTTCATTAAGAAAATTAACAACGAAAATAGAGCAAATGCCGCAGTCATTATCAATAATGGATAAAGCATTGATGAATGAATTGAGCTTTTAGACAAAATATTTATTGAAGCAGGTTGGTGAAGTGTATTCCACCAATCAACGGAGTACTTAATTATTGGCACATTTATAATTCCAAGAATGGTAATAAAAGTTGAGATTTTAAAAACTTTTTCTTCATTTTCATAAATTCTCCAAGAGATTAAGTATAAAGCATAAAATAGAGCTAAAATTAACATCGAAGTAATCCTAGCATCCCAGGCCCACCATGTACCCCAAGTAGGCTTCCCCCAAATAGAACCAGTTACCAAAGCAATAATGTTAAAAACAAAACCTGAAGGTGCTAAACTTTTGGATATTAAAAAAAAATTTTTGTTTTTAAAAATAAATCCTGAAATTGATAAAACAGTTATCGAAGAAAAAATTCCAAGAGAAATCCATGCAGCAGGAACATGAACATACATAATTCTAACAGCATCACTCTGTTTATAATCTTCTGGAGACAATATAAGTGCTTCAACTAATCCAACAGATAGAACAATAACGAATAAAAATAAAACATATTTTGGTGCTTTCGAAGTAATTTGAAAAATTTTATTTGGCTCTAAAAGTTTAAACATATTTATAATTTAAAGATTTATTTTAAAAATACTATTGTGAAAAATTATCTGATCAAGAATGAAGAGGGGAGATAATAAAGATTAACTTTTAACACTCTTGATCAGAATATGACCATTTTATAAAAAATTAGTGTGGCTTAGATTGGAAATAAATGTGTTTGAAAAATGATAGCTAATTAGAAAGCTTGAAATAACTTGAGCCTTTTTTGCCTGAAAAAATTTCCTCAATTAACGGATGTTTTATAGGCTCGTCTGAGTCGTCTATCAAAAGATTTTGTTCTGAAACATAGGCTTCATAAGTAATTTCATCATTTTCGGCAAGTAGATGATAAAAAGGCTGATCTTTTCTTGGTCTAACATTTTTTGGAATTGACTGATACCATTCCTCAGAATTGTTAAACTCGAAGTCTACATCATAAATAACACCTCTAAATTCGAAGTGCTTGTGTTTAACAATATCTCCAATTGAGAATTTAGCTTTTTGGATTGCCATAATAGTTAGTATGGGTATTTAAAAATAAAAATCAATGTAAAAAATATTAATGTTTTGTGATGTGGCAAATATGTTAATATGTTTTTAGTGAATAAATCTTTTTTAAAATTTGTTACTGATTTTGGACCTTTAGCAATATTTTTTTTCTATTATTATAACAGTGGAAAAAATTTATCAGTAGCAATTCCTCCCTTAATAGTTGCAACTATCATTGCATTAGCAGTTGTTTGGTTTTTTGAAAAAAAAATACCACCGATGCCTTTGTTAAGTGGAATTTTAATAACTTTTTTTGGAGGTCTCACTATCTACTTTAATGATCCAGTATTTATTTATGTAAAACCAACAATAATAAATATCATGTTTTCTTTGGCTTTATATTTTGGAAAATACTTTACGAAAGAACCAGTGCTTAAAAAAGTTATGGGTAAATCAATACCTTTGTCAGATATCGGATGGGAAATTTTAAATCGAAGATGGATGTTTTTTTTCTTTGGTCTTGCATTATTAAATGAATTTGTTTGGAGAACACAAACTGAAGAATTTTGGGTCAATTTTAAAGTATGGGGAATGCTTCCAATAACAATAGTGTTTACTGGATTTCAGGTACCTTTGATAAATAAACATAAAATAGATGCGTAATAACTTAAGATTAGTAGTAAACAATCCACATAATAAAATAGAGGAAAAACAATTTTTTGAAAAAGATGAGCTAAAAATTATTTTAGATCTTTATGCTAAGATGGTTTCAGAAGGCTCTTGGAAAGATTATGGTCTCAACATTTCAAGCAAACAAGTTAGCTTTAGTGTATTTAGGAATGCAGCAGAAAATGCACTCTATAAAATCTGTAAAAATTTTAAGCCAAAAAATAAAAATTTAAAATACTTAATCACAGATACAAGTGGTAAGATTTTAAAAAATTCTTATGAACTTAAGTCTTTACTTAAAAATACTAATTGGAAGAAACTTCAAAAATAAATTATCGTCTTTGACCAAAAAGTCTTAACAACATTATAAACAGATTAATAAAGTCTAGGTATAATGTTAAAGCACCCATTACTGCTTTTTTTCCTACGATTTCACCAGAGTCACTTGCAACATACATGTTTTTAATTTTTTGAGTATCATAAGCTGTTAAGCCTACGAAAATTAAAACACCTAAAATTGAAATTACAAAGTACATCATTGAAGACTTTAGGAAAATATTAACTATTGATGCAATAATTATACCAATCAATCCCATCATTAAAAATGATCCAAACTTAGTTAAATCTCTTTTTGTTGTATAACCATAAATACTCATTGCTCCAAAAGTTGCTGAAGTTATGAAAAATACTCTAGTAACACTCAAACCAGTGTAAACTAATAAGATTGAAGACAATGAAAGACCCATTAAAGCTGCAAACACCCAAAATGTTGTTTGAGCTTTTGAAGCACTCATTTTATTAATTCCAAAACTCATGTAAAAAACGATTCCTAAAGGAGCTAACATCACCAACCATTTAAGTCCTGATAAATAAATTGCATTACCCATTTGTGTTAATCCAACAATTGCACCTGATTGATCAGTTACGACTGACATCTTAAATGTTATTAATGCGATGATCCCTGTTAACAACACTCCTGTTGCCATGTAGTTGTAAACTTTTAGCATGTAGGCTCTTAAGCCTTCATCCATTACAGCTGCAGTTTGTTGCGCTGCTTTTGCTCTGTTTAATATTCCGTTTTTATCAAATTCCATAATATGTTACATATAATAGTCTTTTAATGATTATTCAAGACACCTTTAAAGATTAATAAAAAGTTAACATAAAACATTAATGAATTACAAAAAATTGGGAAATACCGATCTTGACGTGAGCACAATTTGTCTCGGTACAATGACTTGGGGAGAACAAAATACTCAAGATGAAGCCTTTGAACAAATGGACTTTGCTTTAAGCAATGGAGTAAATTTTTGGGACACAGCTGAATTGTATGCAGTTCCTCCTCGTAAAGAAACTTATGGGGACACTGAAGAAATAATTGGTAATTGGTTTGAAAAAACAAAAAAAAGAAAAAAAGTTATTTTAGCTACAAAAGTTGCTGGTCCAGCAAGAAATTATATAAGAAATGGAGAAAATAGTTTTACAGGTCCAAACTTGGAAACGGCTTTAAACAATAGTCTCAAGAGACTTAAAACAGATTATATTGATTTATATCAACTGCATTGGCCAGAAAGAAATGTAAATAATTTTGGAAGACTTGGTTATGTTCATAAAGAAAATGATTGGAATCAATTTGAAGATGTTCTTGGGGAATTAGATAAATATATTAAAGCTGGGAAAATAAGATACGTTGGTCTTTCAAACGAAACTCCTTGGGGAGCATTAAATTATTTGCAGCTATCAAAAGATAAAAATTTACCAAGAATGATGTCTATTCAAAATCCCTATAATTTATTAAATAGAGTCTATGAAATTGGATTGTCTGAAATTTCAATTAGAGAAAAAATTGGATGCCTTGCATACTCACCTCTGGCGAGTGGATACTTAACAGGAAAGTATAGAAATAAGAATTTTCCTAAAGGCTCAAGAATGGAAAGAGACTTCGATTTTTGGACAAGATATAAAAAACCAAACACAGAGGCTGCTGTAGAACTTTACTTTAAAATCTGCGAGAAACACAATTTAAATATGACACAAATGTCTATTAAATTTTGTGAAATCCAAGAATTTATGACAAGTGTTATTATAGGTGCAACCACAATGGAGCAGTTGAAATCAGATATAGAAAGTGTAAATGTAAATTTATCTAATGATGTCATTGAAGAAATCAATCAAGTTCAAACAATTTATCCAAACCCATGTCCTTAATTAAAAAAATAATAATTTTATCAGCCCTATTTATCTTAAATTCAAACCATCTATTTGCTCAGGAAGTAAAAAAAATTGGTAAATATAAAGATTGGGAGGCAATGGTAGCTTATGAACCTGATGGCAAAGTATGTTTTGCACAATCAGTACCTGTGCTTCAAGCACCAAAATCAAACAAAAGAGATGCTAAATTATTTGTAACTTTTAGACCAGAAGAAAGTATTTTAAATGAAGTAAGTGTTACTCCTGGATATGAATTTAATAACAAGAATTCTGTAATTGCTGCATCTGGAAAGAACAAATTTAAGTTTGATATAATACAACAGGGATTTGCATGGATTGCTGATAACAAAATCGAAGTAAAAATGATTAGTAGAATGAAGAAGGGATCAAGAATAATGATTACTGGGTACAATCAAAATGGATCTCAAACAATTGATCATTATTCTTTGCTTGGATTTACAAAAGCTTACAACGCATCAAAAAAAGCTTGTACATAATTAAATGAAACCGAAAAATAAAATTGTACTTGCCTACTCAGGCGGTTTAGATACATCCATAATTTTAAAATGGCTTCAAGAAAATTATAACGCTGAAGTAATTTGTTACACCGCTGATGTTGGTCAAGAAATCGATAGAAAAAAAATTTTTAATAACGCAAAAAAATTTGGTGTAAAAAATATCATTATTCAAGATTTAAAAGATACTTTTGTAAAAGATTACGTTTATCCAATGATTAGAGGACATGCAATTTATGAAGGTGTGTATCTTTTAGGGACTTCTATTGCCAGACCACTGATTGCCAAAGACCAAATAAGAGTTGCTAAAAAATTTAAAGCTAATGCAGTATCACATGGTGCTACAGGAAAAGGAAACGACCAAGTAAGATTTGAATTGGGCTATCATTACTTTGGACCAAAAATAAAAATTATTGCTCCATGGAGAATTTGGAAATTAAAATCAAGAACTGATTTAATTGACTATGCAAAAAAACACGGGATACCAATACCAAAAGATAAAAAAGGTGCCCCACCTTTTTCAATAGATGATAATTTATTTCATACATCAACTGAGGGGAAAGTATTAGAGAATCCAAAAAATTCTGCACCAGAATTTATTTACCAAAGAACAGTTTCTCCTGAGAAAGCTCCAAGTAAGCCTTCATTTATTACAATCAATTTTAAAAATGGTGATCCCTTTGCAATTAATGGAAAAAAAATGTCTCCTTCTAAACTATTAGAAAAGCTTAACAATGTTGCTGGAAAAAATGGGATAGGAAGAGTGGATTTAGTTGAAAATAGATTTATTGGAATAAAGTCTCGAGGTGTGTACGAAACACCAGGTGGAACTTTATTAATTCATGCACATAGAGCAATTGAATCCGTAACATTAGATAAAGAAACAATGCATAAAAAAGATCAGATTATGCCAAGATATGCTGAACTTATTTATAATGGTTATTGGTATTCAAAAGAAAGATTTAAACTTCAAAAAATTGTTGATCTGAAAAGAAACAAAGTTAATGGCTCAGTAAAACTTAAACTTTTTAAAGGAAATGTAATAATCGAGTCTCGAATTACAAACAGTTCAGCCTACTCTATGAAAAAAGTTTCCTTTGAAGAAAATAAAACATTTAACAAATCTAATGTTGAAAGATTTATTAATTTTCATAAGAAAAAACTTCGTTCATAAATAAATGGAAATAAATATATTCGCAGACACTATTTGTGGATGGTGTTACATAGGTCATAAAAATTTAAATACAGCGATTAAAAAGTTTCCCAATGTAAAGTTTGAAATTAAACATATACCATTTCAATTAAACCCAGATATGCCAAATGAAGGTATTTCTAGAGATAAATATCTTCAAATAAAATTTGGTGGGAAAAAATTTGCAGATCCCATGTATGAAAATATGAAATTAAAAGCAAAAGAATCTGGAATGACTTTTAATTTAGAAAAAATAAAAAAAACTCCCAACACAGTTCTATCTCATTTGCTAATAATTTTGAGTAAAAAGTTCAATATACAAAACCAGATAAAAGAAAAAATTTATCAATCATATTTTATTGATGGTCTGGATATAGGAGATATTAATGTTTTAACCAATATTGCAAAGCAACATAATATTTCTGAAGAGATCTTTAAAAATTTTATTAATGATAAAAATATTGAGGCTGTAAATTCAAAAATATTAATTGCTAAAAAAAAGAATATAAGTGGTGTTCCTTTTTATGAAATAGGAAATGATTTTATATCAGGTGCTCAAAGTATAACTCACTTGGAAAATGCAATAATTTCAAACTTAAACTAAAATTAAGTCAATTTTTCCTTTGTTATAACTTTTTAAAACTATATGTTAAGTGCATGGACTCATTAAAAAACTGGATGAAAGATGCTGCAAACATTTTGTTTGATGATAGTAAAAATGATCTGAGAGCACTACCCAAAACAGTTAGGCTTCAAATTCTTTTAGTTTTAAGTTTTATTTGGACAACAGTTTTTAGTTTATATGTGTTTTCATACACAACATTTGCATTTGGTTGGGCAGGTCTTTATGTGGCGCATGTAGGATTAATTTTTGCTGTATATATGACTTTTAAACAATTTCATAAAGCAGAGGAAAGATCTAGCAGTGTATTTCAAACTAAAAATTTTGATCCTTTTAAAATTATGGTGATTGTCTTTGTAATAGTATTTATATTTGTTTTTTCAAAAGGTATTGAGGTATTAACTAGTCCTAATCCAAGTTCTTATTCAATTCCATATGATGGGCCGTCAAAATCAGTTTTCGAAAAATGGCTTCCATTTAGTAAAGACAAATAATGGATAAGATAGCAAAAAACTTACAACTAGCTTTGATGGTTATTATCTTAATCAGTACAGTAATTGCAGTTGGAATTGAAATGAAAAAGATGTTCTTAAATCAATCTGTAACATTAGCTGATCTACTATTAATGTTTCTTTATTTAGAGGTCCTGGCGATGGTTAGAGTTTTTTGGAACCAACAATCAATTAGTATTACCCTTCCACTGCTTATTGCGATTACTGCTCTTGCAAGATTTATTATTTTACAAGGAAAAGAAATGGATCCTACTGCACTTGTTTATGAAGCTGTCGCAATTTTATTAATTGCTGGAGCAATTGTTGTCTTAAGATTGAGACATAGTGATAAATTAGGTCTCAAGAAAAAAAAATCAAAATAATTTAAGATGATGTTTGAACCTTCAAGGGCTAAGGCCTTAAATCAATTAAATAATTTTATCGATAACGGTCTTGCAGAATACTCTAAATTAAGAAATTTTGATTTTGGTCCTGAAAAAAGAAATAACATATCTTGCTTATCTCCATACATAACACATGGAATTATTAACGAAAAAGAGGTCGTCCAGAAAGCTCTAAGCAAATTTTCTTTTTCAAAAAATGAAAAATTTATTCAAGAAGTTTTATGGAAAACTTATTGGAAAGGTTGGCTAGAGCTAAGACCAAATGTTTGGGCAGATTATCTTATTGAATTAAATCAAATTAAAAATGAACTTCAAAATAATAAAAATTATCTCTCAGCAATTGAGGGAAAAACAGATATTGAATGCTTCAATGAGTGGGTTAACGAGCTAAAAGAAAACAATTATTTGCATAATCACACAAGAATGTGGTTTGCCAGTATTTGGATTTTTACTTTAGAATTACCTTGGCAATTAGGTGCAGAATTTTTCATGAAACATCTTTATGATGGAGACGCTGCATCAAATACTCTAGGATGGCGATGGGTTGCAGGTGTTCAAACTCAAGGCAAACACTATCTTGCTAGTGAATGGAATATTAAAAAATTCACGAACAATAGATTCCAAAACATAAAATTGAATGAAAACGCTCCTCCGAAAATTTCAGAAAAATCTTATCAAATAATAAAACAAGATTTTACTAACCCACAAAATATTGAAGAAAAAAATCTTTTAATTTTTGATAATAATCTCTCATTTGAAATCACTGACTTTAAAGAAAAAAACTTTAAGAAAATTTACTTAGTTTCTAACAAAAATGAAAATAGATCTATTAAACTCAGTGAAAAATTAGTGAAATTTAAATCTCAGTTAATAGAAGACCAAGGACAAAGATTAAAAAATCAATCTTTTGATTTTCAGTTAATTGATATAAGTGAAGTGACAAACATTGAAAATTGTTATGGTTTGTATCCAACAGTTGGTGAAAATTTAGACTACTTAAATTCAAACGATTTAAATGTGAGTTTTTTATACAGAAGCTTTGATCAGTTAGCTTGGCAATATTGTAATAAAGGTTTTTTTAATTTTAAAAATTATATTCCCAAAATTGTTTCAACCTTAAGTTAAAACCATCGAACCATACCTATAATTCCAGCGATAGCATAAAAAAATTGCAGTAAGAGAATTCCTTTATGTCCACCTCTGTAAGCCCAAATTCCAATTAAGATAGCTGACAAAAGTAATAAACAAAAACCAAAAAATTCTATTCCTATGTTTAAAGCCACAAATAAAGAATATAATATTGCTGTAATAACCCCTGCCCATTCAAAGATTTTATTATTCATAAAAGTTTTTTAAAATTATTATAAAGAATTGTAGAATAATTATTCATGTCATTCATGTTATCTTTTGCTGATTGATTAAACTTTTCTAAAGCATCGCTCCCAAGCTGATCCTCTAAAGCTTTCTTGTATTCAGGAACGCATCCCCATTCATTGACTGTTGTATCTTTTATTTCTATATGAAATTGAATTCCGTAAGCGTGGTTTTGATATTTAAATATTTGATATTTAGTAATCGGTGAGGAAGCCAATAAAGTTATATTATTGTTTTTTTCAATTCCTTGGACCTCATAAGAATGCCATTGTAAACTTTTTATTTTATTAGGAAATTGTGAAAACAAATTATCGTTTTCTTTTTCTTTCGAAAAATCAATATCCATAATACCAATTTCTGCAGGATTTGATTTCACAATTTTACCACCCACTACCTCTCCTAATAGTTGGCAACCCAAACAAAAACCTAAATAAGGTTTTTTCAAATCTACAACAAATTCTTTAATTTTTTTCTTTTCTTCAATTAACCATGGATATTCTTTTTCCATATAGGTATCCATTGGTCCTCCCATACAAAACATTCCATCAAAATTACTAAGATCCTCTGGTATTTTTTCACCTTCGTCTAACTCTATCGTGGTTAAATTAAATCCATCAGATAGCATTAAATCTTTAATGTAGCCCGGATCCTCGATTTTAATATGTTGTAGTACAATTATATTCACTATGATTAACTTAGCTTAGAACACTTTTTGGAACAATATTTTACTCTATCCCAATTAAGTTTCCATTTTTTTCGCCACGTAAATGGTCTTTTACATACAGGACATATTTTTGAAGGTAAGTTTTGTTTTTTCAATTTAATATTCTTTAAAATTATTATTCCAAAGATCTAAAGCTTCATCCCAATTTGGAATATGATCACTTTCATAACCATATGTAGAACCTGCTGCAATTGCTCTAAAATTTCTCATTGCTTTTGAGTGCTCAGTTCCATTTAAATATTTAACCATCAGTTTTCTATCTTTCCAAGCTGTTAAAGTATGCTGGTATCCGTTAAATGGCTTCGTTTCACAAAATATGTTTCCTTCAGCTTTTTGTGCTGCCCTAAAAGATGGGATTGCTAACAACCAAAATCTTAATTTTGAAAAAAAATTTTTTGGCTTTAAACCAGTAATGGCAATATACATATAGTTCAGTTTGTATTTTGTTTAATAAATTTATCAGCCTCTGATAAAATCATTTTTTTTCTCTCATCTTTCATTTTATCAAAAATTCTAACCATCATTGATAGTCTTGGATTTTTTAAAAAGAATTTTCTGTTCCGATCTATGAATCTCCAATAAAGACCATCCATGGTGTTACACCAATCACCTTTCTTAAAGTCCATCATTTTCATAAAATATGCAGATCCGCAAATATATGGTTTAGTCGCGAAAATCCCTCCATCACTAAACAATCCCATTCCATATACATTGGGAACCATTACCCAGTCTGATGAGTCTACAAAAATCTCCATAAACCACTTATAAACAATTGTAGGCTTTATCTCACAGAGGTTCATAATATTGGATAAGATCATTAATCTTTCAATGTGATGTGACCAGCCATTGGTGACTGCATTTTTAATCGCATAATCTAATGGTGGAAGACCAGTAGTACCCTCATACCATGAACTTTTCATTTTTCTATTCTGTTTAAAAAAATTTCCTGTTTCCATTTCATGCGAGTAGGACTGGTAAATTCCACGCATAAATTCCCTCCATCCAATTACCTGACGCACATAACCCTCTAAGGAATTTATTCTAATTTTATTTTTTTTATGAAAATCTAAAATTTTTTGGATTACAAATTCAGGTGTTATTATGCCTAAATTTATATAAGGACTTAAAGCACTATGAAAAAGAATATTATCTTTTTGATCAACAGCATCCTCATAATCACCAAATAGATTAGATTTTTCTTTTATAAAAAAGTTTAAAAGTTTAACTACATCGTCATATTCAGTAGCAAACCAAAAATTCTCTGTACTCCCTGGATGGTTTTTAAATTCCTTCTCAATAATAGGCTTCAATTTTTTTGTGTGACTAGTTTCATTAATTTTTGGAAATTTAGGAATTGATATATCTTTTGGTAATTTATTTCTGTTATCTTCATCAAAACTCCATTTACCTCCAATTGGATTACCATCTGACCCCATCAATATTCCAGATTTTTTTCTAACATCCTTGTAGAAAGTTGCCATAAAAGGTTTTTTTGATTTTGATAAATAATTTTTAAAATCTTCTCTAGAATTTAAAAACATTGGTGTTTGAATTACATTCCAATTAATTTTTTCTTTTTTTAAAAATTGATAAATTTTTTTTTCAAAAAATTTATCCTCTACTTCGAAACTAGAAATTTCTTTTATTTTTTTTTGAGTAATAATATTTTTTAACTTTTTTAAATAATCATCATGAAACTCTTTGTCTTCAATTTTGACATAGTCTAATTTAAATTTATTTTTCTTTAACTCATCAGCATAAGATCGCATTGATGATAAAAATAATAAAATTTTCTGTTTATGATGCTTTTCATAGGTGCATAAACCCTTGTCTTCGGCCATAAAAAATAGATGGTCTTTTTTGAAGCGGTCAATGTATTTTGTTGGAAATAATTGATTGCCAAGTATAAAAAATAACTTCATATTTAAATATAACTAATAAAAATTTTTATGTCAGAAAAATATCTTATTTTTGGTGCAACTGGCTCGATTGGATCTAGTTTAGCAGAACAATTAAAAAATTCAGGAAATGATATTCATTTAGTTGCAAGAAATGAAAGTGAACTTGCTCCAATTGTAGAAAAGCTTGGGTGCTCACATACTGTTGTGGATGTTTTGGAGGATGGATTTATAGAAAAAATTAAATCAGATATTTCTGAAATCAAAGGATTGGCCTACTGTGTAGGATCTATAGACTTAAAGCCACTTAGAATGATTAATGAGCAAGATTTTCAAAAATGCATGAAACTTAATCTTTATTCTGCTGTAGAGGCTATCAAGGGATATCAAGAAAGTTTAAAAAAAAATAAAGGTTCAATTGTAATGTTTTCAACTGTTGCCGCACAAAGAGGTTTCACCAATCATGCAATTATAGCGTCAGCAAAGGCAGCTGTTGAAGGTCTGACTGTTTCTTTAGCTGCAGAATTTGCTCCAAACATAAGAGTAAATTGTGTGGCACCAAGCTTAACAAAATCTAAAATTGCTGAACCAATGTTAAAAAATGCTGCTTTAGCAGAAGGTATTGCAAAAGCGCATCCATTAAAAAGATTGGGGGAAGGAAAAGATTCAGCGTCACTTGCTAAATTTTTACTTACAGAAGATAGTTCTTGGATCACTGGTCAAGTTATAGCTGTAGATGGTGGTAGATCTAAACTTTCATAAAGTGAAAAAATTTATTTTAATATTTTTTTTTATTTTAATTTCCACAATAGCAAATTCTAAAAATTATAATTTTGAAAAATTAGGGTCTTTTAGTGAACCATGGGGTTCAAGTTTCATTAATAGTGAAGAATTAATTGTTACAGAAAAAGGTGGCAAAATTAAAATAATAAACATTGTTTCAAAAAATATTTCTGAAATTGAACATAATTTAAACTATTTTGTTCATGGTCAAGGTGGTCTTTTAGATATTATTCATAAAGATAAAAAATTATGGATTTCATATTCAGAAAATAGAGGAGACTGGAAAACCAGTACCTCAATTGCAAAAGCAAATTTAAATAAGAATTCTTTAAATTTTAAAAATATATTTCAAGCAAATCCACCAATTGAGTCTGGATATCATTTTGGATCGAGACTTGCTATCAAGGAAAATTACTTATTTGCTTCTGCAGGTGAAAGAGGCTTGAATATGATTGCTCAAGATCCAACTCAACATCCGGGCAGTATTATTAGAATTAATTTAGATGGAAGTATTCCAAAAGATAACCCTAAATTTGAAGGTAAGCCAGATTGGCTTCCAGAGATATACCAGATAGGAGTTAGAAATCCTCAGGGTTTAACTTTTTCAGAATTTGATGGAAAAATTTATATGAGCAATCATGGAGCAAGAGGTGGTGATTGGTTTGGAGAGGTCAAAAAAGGAGAAAATTATGGGTGGAAAATTTTAGGCTGGGGAGGAACAAATTATTCTGGAACTAAAATTGGTCCAAAATGGAAACCAGGATTTACAAAAGCCATCCAATATTGGGTTCCGTCAATCGCTGCAAGTGCTATTACAATTTATAAAGGTAAAGAGTTTGAGGAATGGAATGGTCACGCATTAATTACTTCTCTTAAAGATAAATCTTTAAGAAAATTAATATTTTCAAACACATCTGAAATCCAAGAGGAAATTATTTTTAAGGATAAAATTGGGAGAATTAGAGACATACAAGTTCACCCAGTTGATGGGAAAATTTACTTTTTAGCTGGAGATGATTTGTGGCTAATGGAAAAAAATAATTAATAAAGTGAAAGAGAAACCTTATCACCACTTATCAGATGGAACTTTTCGAAATCCTGAAGGTTCACCAGTTGTAATATCTAGATCAGGTAAATTTTCTTATAGAACTTTCAGTAAATTAAGAAAAAATATTAGTCTTAATTTTCCAAAAGAGCATGTTGTCGAAAAAGAAAAAGTGAAGTCTAATTTAGAAAAATACAAAAATGATGATTACATTGCCTGGATTGGGCACGCTACTTATTTAATTAAATTAGGTAATACAACAATTATTACTGATCCTGTTTTTTCAAAAAATGCAGGTCCGTTAATATTTGGACCAAAAAGATTTACTAAACCTGCTTTAGATCTAAACGAAATTCCAAAAACAGATTTATTTTTATTAACTCACAATCATTATGATCATCAAGATATGTCAACTATCAGAAATTTTCCATACAAGGATGCAAAAGTATTGGTTCCACTTAACCTTGGAAAATATTTTAAGAATTACAAAGATGTAAATGAAATGGATTGGTATGATCATAAAAATATTAATAGTGATTTAAAAGTAACCTTGCTACCAGCAGTTCATTGGTCAAAAAGAAGCCTAACAGATACAAATAAAACTTTGTGGGGAAATTTTTTAATTGAATATAAAAATAGGAAAATTTTATTTGCATGCGATACTGGTTATGGAAATATTTATAAAGAATTAGGGGAAAAATATGGTCCAATTGATCTTACTATGATCAACATTGGAGCATATAATTTTAAACCAATGTTTGACAAAACTATTTACCACACAACTCCAGAAGAAGCTTTAAATGTAGCAAAAGATCTTAAAAGCAAAAAAGTATTAGGAATGCATTGGGGGACTTTTGTTTTATCTTTAGAGCCAATTATGGAACCACCAATTCGATTTAAAGATAATGCAGAAAATTATGGATTTAAAAGAGAAGATGCAATTACATTTAATATTGGTGAGTTAAAATCCTTAAACGAATTATTATAACTACAATATAGTTATTCTATGCATAATTCTATTGCCTTTAAAAGGGGTAGCTTGGTGGAGCATGGATCTATTGTCCCAAATAGCTAACTGATCTTTTTCCCACTCTAATGAGTATTGAAACTTTTTTTTAACTTGGTGCTTAAATAATTGTTTTTTAACTTTTTCAAAATTTTTTAAATTTGGAGAAAATCCTACAAGATGTCCTGGACTGCAATAAAGCGTATTTTTAGAGTTTATCTTTTTTATAATTTTATGAATAGATTTTAATTCTTCAATCTTTCTACCCTTCTCTTTTACTCTTTCTCTTGTAGTAACTGAAATTGGTCCTTCAGAAGAGTACCTTCCCTTCACTTTGAGTAATTTATTTTTAATTGATTTGGACAAATAATCATAAGCTAAGTATTGAGAGGAAAATTCAGTATTTGCTCTACCCTTTTTAGGAACTAGTTTAGAATAAAGCATTGTAAATCTAGGTGGTTTTTTTGTGTAAATTGAGTCTGTGTGGAACTGTTCTCCAAAACTAGGTCCCTTATCTGTTGCTTTTCTTTGAACAACAGTAATTTGTTTATATTTCTTACTTAATCCTTTTAGTCTTGGATATTTTGCTAATTTACCAAAATGTTTAGCAAACTCTATATAATCTGAAGAACTTAATTTTTGCCTTCTAAAAAAAATCATACCATAAAGCTCAAGTGCTTTTAAAAAAATTTTAAAATCTTTTTTAGAAATTTTTTTAACATTACCAATAATCTCAGCCCCAATATTTTTTTTATTGGGAATAATCTTAAACATATCTAAGTTTAGCTATTCAGTAATTTACTTTTAGCTTTTTCAAACTCTTCTTGTGTAAGAGCTCCATTTTTGTACAACTCATTTAATTTTGAAATTTCAGAACTTAAATCGTTACTATTTGAGGGTCTAGTTACTGTTTCAGAGTCTGTTTCTATTTCCTCAGGTTTAATAGGTCGATTATCAACTTTAGCCTTAAAACCTTTCATTATTGCAGATCCTCCAAGGTAAAAAACAAATCCTAAAATTGGCACTGCTAAAGCAAAAAAAATAATTTTTTCCATTAATTAATCCTCATCCTCATCTCTCCAACCTTTTTCATACATCAAATATCCAGCTAAGATAACAGAAAAAACTCCTGCAATCATTCCAAAATCAAATCCAACTTGCTTATTATATAAATACCAACCCAATTGAGTAGCTCCAATTGGAACTGCAGTTAACAAAATCATTATAATTGCAATTCTGTATTCGTATTTAGGTTTTTTCATCTAGACTAGTTTATCAAATACAACTGTAATTTAATCAGTTTAAATATCCTTGAGACAATTAAACTTAGATAAAAAGTCTTTATTTTTGTGATCTTTTAAAACACTCAATTGTGTTTTTTAATAAACAAGCGATAGTCATTGGTCCCACACCGCCTGGAACTGGGGTTAAAGCTTTTGCATTTTTTGAAACATCTTCAAAATCAACATCTCCAACAATACCTTTGTCAGTTTTATTGATACCAACATCAATTACTATTGCATCTTTCTTTACCCAATCTCCTTTTACAAGCTCAGGTATTCCAACTGCTGCAACAATTATATCAGCTTCTAAACATTCAGCTTTTAGATCTTTAGTTTTTGAATGAGTAATTGTTACGGTACAATTTTCTTTCAAAAGTAATTGAGTCATTGGTTTTCCATTTAAATTTGATCTACCAACTACTACTGCTTTTTTTCCACTTAAATTTGGTTCAATTTTTTTAATTAACAAATAACAGCCAAGAGGTGTACAAGGAACTGAGCTTTCATAACCTGATGAAAGATTTCCAACATTCATTGGATGAAAACCGTCTACATCTTTAGAGGGATCAATTGCTTCAATAACTTTTTGCTTATCTATATGTTTTGGTAATGGTAATTGAACTAAAATTCCTGAAACTGTTTCATCTTTATTTAATTCTTCAATTTTTTCTAAAACAGTTTTTTCTTCAACACTATCTGGATATTTAATTACTTCCGATTTTAATCCTACTTCGTTTGCTGATTTTTCTTTATTACGAACATAAATTTGGCTTGGAGTAAGATCTCCAATTAATATCACGGTTAAACCAGGGACTTTGTTATATTTGGATTTAAGTCCTGATACTTCTTGTTTTAATTCTTCTCTTAATTCAGCTGCAGCTTTTTTTCCGTCAATTAAAATCATTTTACCTTCTAAAATATTATTGGTGCAATGTAGAGCTTCATACACATTTCAATAAACCAAATCAATAGAAGAAAAATGATTGGCGAAATATCTAGTGATCCTAAATTGGGCAAAAAACGTCTAATTTTATTAAGTATTGGCTCAGTTAATTTGTAAGTAAGCTCTAAAATTGAGTAAACAAATCTATTTTGAGTATTTAAAACATTAAATGCTATCAACCAGCTTATAACTACATTTGCTATTACAACATAAGAATACAGTTTTAAAATCTGTAAAACTAAATAAAAAATTGCTATCATTTTTTCTCAACATAAATTGACTGACTTGGGAAAGCAAAAGAGGCCTTATTTTTTTCTACAATCTGCTTAATTTCAATTGCTAATCTCTCTTTAACTTCTAGTGAATTACTCCAACTATTTGAATTCGTAAAACATCTTACCAATAAATCTATTGAACTATCAGAAAACTTCTCAATTCTAACCGCAACCCCAGTTGATTGATTAAAATCTTCACTGTTGTTTATATAACTTTCAATTTCCTCTCTGATTTTTTTTAATTGATCAATCGTAGAGTCGTACTGCAATGTAATTATCCATCTAATTCTCCAATTAGATGTTTCGCTAACATTAACCACAGCATTTTCTGCAAATTGAAAATTAGGAATAATCGCTAGAGATTTATCAAACTTTCTTATTGTTGTTGATCTAAAACCAATTTTTTCAACTGTGCCTTCAATAATCCCATCTACTGCAATCCAATCTCCAATTTTAAATCTTTTTTCAACTAATACTAAAATTCCAGAAATTAAATTTTTAAATAAATCTTGTGCTCCAAGTGCAACAGCAACTCCAAACAAACCAAGACCAGCAATAATTGGTCCTATCTTAATACCCCATAATTCTAGTACTGCAGCTAATCCTAAAATAAATATTAAAATCTTAAGTGATTTAATTATCCAACCAATAAGTTCTCTAGTTAAAAGTTTATCTAGTCCACTTAAGATATATGAAATTGGTTCTATAATTTGATGAATAACCCAAAAAATCAATATCGTAATTAAAGTTCTATTAATTGTATCAACTACTTCTCTACCCTCTGTTGAAAAAGTCATGTAGTAACTCGCAATAAAGAAACCTAATACAATTGGTAAAAATCTAGCTGGACCAATTAATGACTGAACAAAAGTATCGTCTAATTTGTTTGTTGTTCTTTTTGAAATAATTTCTAATTTTTTTATAATTAATTTACTTATTAACCCTCTAAAGACTAAAAAAAGTAAGAATATCCCTATTCCAATTAAAATTTGAAAAATATCAACACCAAGTATTCCTTTATTCCAAACAGATAAAAATATTTCAGAAAAATTATTTATTAATTCCATACCTAAATTTTATATAACAAAAACTCTTCTTCTCCAGGATTAAAAAGAAATATCTTTTTCCATTTGATTTCGTTCAATATTGACGAGGTTTTTTCACCTATACACATCAAGTTTGTATTCATCCAAAGGTTTTCTGTGTGGTAGATTTTTATAAAATTTAAGAAACTAGAGGCACTATTTTGAGAATAAATATAAACAATATCTGGTATATTCTGCTTTAATTCATTAACAAAATTTCCATCAAATTTTTCCGTATGATTAACTTTATAATTAATAATACGTTTAACAACATACCCTTCTTTTAATAATTGTTGGTCTAAATCTGTTGTTATGATCTCACCACTCACATAAAGAAGTGGAGTTTCTTTTAATTCATAATTTTGCAAAATTAATTCTTTAAGGTTTGAAACATTTCCTTCAGCAGCAATTGTATTTTGGAAACCTAAACTTCTAGCTTTATTTTCTGTAGCACTACCAACACAAAAACAAATTAATTTTTTATTTAAATTTTCTACATTTAAATTTCTCACTGCATTAGAACTTGTAAAAATTAAACCACCATAATCATGAGAGTTAATTTCTTCATGTTGAACTTTTTGAATATTTATTAATGGTAGATGAGATACTTTATGATCTAAAGATTGAAACTTAACTATCATTTCTGAACAATCTTCTATAGGTCTAGTTAACAAAATATGCATTTTACTTTTTATATGAATTATTAGATTTAATTTTTAAAGTGTTACCAACTTCTGTTCCAATTTCTTTAAACATATCAATATTACCAGATTTTTTTTCATAAAATATTTGAGAACCATCTAGTGAGAATAATTCAGCTTCAACGGTAATTTTATCCCCTTCTATAATTGAATGAGCACCTATTGCAGTTTCGCAGTCACCTTCCAAAACCTTTAAAATGTTTCTCTCTATGTGAGCTCTCATATAAGTATCTTTGTGATTTATTTTTTCCAAAACTTTTATAATTTCATCATCGTTATCTCTACACTGTAAAGCAATAATACCTTGACCTGCACTTGGAATAATTTGATCAGTTGAAAAAATTTCAGAAATTTCATTATCTAAATTTAAATATTTTATACCTGCATAAGATAAAACTATTGCATCATAAATACCTTCCTTTAGCTTTTTGATTCTAGTATCTACATTTCCTCTTATTAATTTACAGTTAAGATCTGATCTTATTTTTTTAATTTGAAATTCCCTTCTATAAGATGAGGTTCCTACTATTGCATTTAATTTTAATTCTTTAATATTTTTCTTATCATTAGTTATTAAAATTTCTCTTGGATCTGTCCTTTCTAAAAATGAATTTGTTCTAAGTCCTTTAGTTTCAATTGCTGGCATATCTTTTAATGCATGCACGGCTATATCAATTTTTTTTTCTTTCAGTTCTTTTTCAATCATACTAGAAAATAAACCCTTACCACCGACCTCAGATAATCTTCGATCCTGAATTTGGTCACCTTTTGTAGTTATTGTTTGAATGACAATCTGATCATCTGGTAAGTTTAAAGCTTCAATAATTTTATCTTTAGCTTTTTGCGCATAAAGCAAAGCCAATTTACTTCCTCTTGAGCCTATTATAATTTTTCTATTCATTAAAAATTTATTTCTTACTTGTATTGAGATTGTACAATTATTAAAAACTATTTGAATGAGTAAAAAACCCTTAATTCTTGGAATAGAGACTAGCTGTGATGAAACGGCAGCATCTATAATAACTGAAAATGACAAAGGAATTCCAACAGTTTTATCCAATATTGTTTCTAGTCAGGTAGATGTTCACAAAGAATTTGGGGGAGTAGTTCCCGAACTAGCCGCAAGATCACATATAGAAAAAATA
Source organism: Candidatus Pelagibacter sp. HIMB1506 (assembly GCF_052047935.1). Classification (NCBI taxonomy): domain Bacteria; kingdom Pseudomonadati; phylum Pseudomonadota; class Alphaproteobacteria; order Candidatus Pelagibacterales; family Candidatus Pelagibacteraceae; genus Candidatus Pelagibacter; species Candidatus Pelagibacter sp. HIMB1506. The sequence goes on from NZ_JBNAIS010000001.1 coordinate 1,243,380, forward strand.
GATTGGATTGTTGAAAAAGCAATTTCAGATAGTGGAAAAAAAATTGAAGAAATTGATGCTGTTGCTTCAACTGCTGGGCCAGGTTTAATTGTTTGTTTGTCAGTTGGTTTAAGTTTTGGAAAAGCTTTTGCAAACGCAATTAATAAACCTTTTATAGCAGTTAACCATCTTGAGGGTCATGCACTAAGTCCTAAGTTAAATTCTCATTTAGATTATCCCTATCTATTATTATTAATTTCAGGAGGTCACTCACAATATTTAAGTGTTCAAGGTCTTGGAAAATATAAAAGATTAGGAACAACTATTGATGACGCATTAGGTGAAGCATTTGATAAAACAGCTAAACTTTTGGGAATTGAATTTCCTGGCGGACCACAAATCGAAGTTTTGGCAAAGAAAGGAGATCCTGAAAAATATGATTTACCTAAACCGATTTTTAATAAAGGTGGATGCAATTTATCTTTTGCAGGATTAAAAACAGCAATTTTAAGAATTTCAAAATTTATCAAAACAGATCAAGAGAAATTTGATTTAGCAGCTTCTTTTCAAAAGACAATTGAAGAAATTCTTTATAAGAAAACTAAGATAGCATTTGAAGAATTTGAAAAAGAAAATGAATTAAAAGAAAAAGTTTTTGTAGTAGCTGGTGGAGTTGCTGCTAACAAAAAAATTAGATCTATGTTAATTAATTTATGTAAAGCCAATAATTACAAAAGTATATTTCCACCAATAGAACTTTGTGGGGATAATGCTGCAATGATCGCAATGGTAGGTCTGGAAAAATATAAATTGAATGAATTTAATAATTTAGATTATCCAGCAAAACCAAGATGGCCTTTAGACGAGAAGGCTGCATTTTTAAAAGGTGCAGGTGTAAAAATTTAAAATTTTTACCTAAATTTTGGTCCAGACAACCAAATTGCTAAAGTATGTCTTCTACCTGATATTACCCTGTTAACTTTATGATTTATAAATGAGGGAAATATAATTGCGCTCCCAGGTTGATTAAATTCATTGCAAATTATTTCATTAGCTCTGAACAAAGATAATTCTCCACCCTCATAATTCTCATCAGATAAATTTAATAAGGCTGTTAATTTAATATCTCTGACTGGATCGCCTGGAACTGCATCTATATGCCAAGTATATTCTTGGTCGGTATTATAAATGTTGTAATTGAGTTTTTTAAGATCAGTTAGTGGATGAAGATCAAAACCAAAAAAATTATTGTTTGCTGTAAAACAAAAATCTACAAATTTACCTATATATTTTTGAAGCTTTCCGTAGAGTACAAATTTAACCTCAGAAGTTTTGTTTGATTTTGATGCAAAATTATCTTTTCCTGGTACAAAATTTGACCTAATGATACTATTTATTTCTTTAATCTGATCATGATTATATATATTAATCGATGAATAATTTGCTGCTCTCATAAACTAAAATATTAACTGTCCAACAATTGTTTAAAAAGTTAAAATATAACTTATTATATTATAAATTAAATAATGAATTATTGGTTATTAAAATCTGAACCAGATGTTTGGTCAATTGATCAACAAATTAAGGCTGGCAAAAAAGGTGCTCCCTGGGATGGTGTTAGAAATTATCAAGCAGCAAACAACCTAAAAATTATGAAGAAGGATGATCTATGTTTTTTTTATCACTCTAATATTGGTAAGGAAGTGGTTGGGATAGTAAAAGTAATTAAAGAACACTATTTAGATAAAACTGATAAGACCGGAAGATTTGTTGCGGTAACAGTCCAATTTAAAAGTAAGTTCTCTAAACCAGTGACCCTTGAAAATATCAAAAAAAATAAGGATTTAAGGGATTTAGCGCTTATTAAACAAAGTAGACTTTCAGTAATGCCAATTGATGATAAAAGCTGGAAAATTATAAATAAGATGAGTAAAAGTTAAAAAAAAATCCATGCCAAAAAAAAAGAAAAAAACTAAAGTTAAAAGAAAAACTAAAGTAAAAAAAAAGACTGTAGTTAAGAAAAAAACTAAAGTTAAAAGAAAGAAATCAAAGAGAATTTTAAAACAAAATGACAAACCTACTCCAGAATTGGTTATAAAAACTAAACCTGAGTGGATCAAAAGCAGTTTAGCTAACAAAAGTAAATATGAACAAAAATATTCTCAGTCTATTAAAAATAATGATGAATTTTGGAAAAAAGAAGGGAAAAGAATTACTTGGATTAAACCATATAAAAAAATTAAAGATGTTAAATATAGTTCTAAAGAAGTAAAAATTAAATGGTTTGAAGATGGGACCTTAAATGCGTCAGCAAACTGTATTGATAGACATTTAAAAGATAAAAAAGATAAAACAGCAATAATTTGGGTTGGTGATGATCCAAAAGATAGTCAAAAAATTACATACAAACAACTTCATCAAAAAGTTTCTAAAGCTGCAAATGGTTTAAAAAAATTAGGTATTAAAAAAGGAGATCGTGTTACAATTTATCTCACAATGATACCAGAGCTAGCAATTTTAATGTTAGCATGTGTTAGAATTGGTGCAGTCCACTCAATTATTTTTGGAGGTTTTTCAGCAGACTCCATTTCTGGAAGAGTTAATGACTGTGAGTCGGAATATATAATTACGGCCGATGAAGGTGTTAGAGGTGGAAAAACTATTCCTTTAAAAGAAACAACTGATGAAGCATTAGAGAGTTGTCCTAATGTGAAAAAATGTATTGTTGTTAAACGTACAGGCAATTCAGTTAGTTGGAATTATGATAGAGACGTTTGGTATCATGATTTAATTAAAGATGTTCCATCTCAGTGTGAACCAGAAGAAATGAACGCTGAAGATCCTTTATTTATTTTATATACATCAGGCTCAACTGGAAAACCAAAGGGAGTTTTGCACACAACAGGTGGATACATGGTGTATGCATCAATGACTCATCAATATATTTTTAATTACAAACCAAAAGATATTTATTGGTGTACTGCTGATATTGGTTGGGTAACAGGTCACAGTTATATTATTTATGGTCCTCTTTCGAATGGTGCAACAACTATAATGTTTGAGGGAATACCAAACTATCCAGATAGTTCTAGATGGTGGCAAATAGTCGACAAATACAAAGTAAATACTTTTTATACTGCACCCACTGCAATCAGAGCTCTAATGAGAGAAGGTGATAAGCCTGTAAAAAAAACATCTAGAAAATCTTTAAAGTTACTTGGAACTGTTGGTGAACCAATAAATCCAGAAGCTTGGATGTGGTATTACAAAACAGTTGGAAATTCTAAGTGCCCAATTGTAGATACATGGTGGCAGACAGAAACAGGAGGGATATTAATTGCCCCTCAAACAGGTGCTATTCCTTTAAAACCTGGCTCTGCAACAAAACCATTTTATGGAATTAAGCCCATGTTGGTTGATAAATCAGGCAAAGAGATAAAAGGACCTGGAGAAGGAAGACTTTGCATAGCACAATCATGGCCTGGACAAATGAGAACAGTATATGGGGATCATCAAAGATTTATTGATACTTACTTTTCTCAGTTTGAAGGCAAATATTTTACTGGTGACGGATGTCGAAGAGACAAAGATGGATATTATTGGATTACAGGTCGAGTAGATGATGTAATTATTGTATCAGGACACAACTTAGGTACAGCTGAAATTGAAAGTGCATTTGTAGCTCATCCGAAAGTAGCAGAGGCAGCAGTCGTGGGTTACCCACATGATATTAAAGGTAATGGATTGTATTGTTATGTAACATTAAATGCTGGTGAAAGGGAAACTGGTGAACTCGAAAGAGATCTAAAACTTTGGGTAAGAAAACAAATTGGTCCACTTGCTACACCTGACTTAATTCATTTCACTCCAGGACTTCCAAAAACAAGATCTGGAAAAATTATGAGAAGAATTTTAAGAAAAATTGCTGCAAATGAACATGGTCAATTAGGAGACACAACTACCTTGGCCGATCCTAGTGTTGTTAATAGTTTAGTTGAAAACAGAAAAAATATTTAAAACTGTATTCTATCTTTAAATTCTTTTTTAATAACATCCCATTTTAAAATAACAGAATTTAAAACTATTTTTCGATCAAGTGTTTTTAGCTCATCAGCTATTGGTGCCCATTTATACATTGATAAAGCACTTGGGTTGAAAGGACGATCATTATGATACTTTTCCCAATCAATATTAATTAGTCTTTCATCAAATTCTTTTTTTGCTTCTTCGATGACATTTAAAGGCATGTTGTTCGTTGTCTCATCATCTAAAATTTTTAAAAAAATTTCCTTAGCTTTATCTAATTCATTAAAACTAAAATTAACTTTTAAATAAGAAAAAGTGAAAAAAGTTAAATCTTGAAGAGCAACAGAATAAATATTCCATTTTGCTTCATTGACTGACTTCATAAATTCATCATTGTCAAAATGAAGGACATATCTTGTCCCCATTCTAGTTTTTAAATAACTATAAAGTGTAACTTGAGATACCCATGCAGATTTTGTTTGGATAAACTCCTCTAACTCATCTAAAGTTTTAATTTTTGTTTTAGGAATAAAAGCTTTAAACAAAGAAAAAAAATAAACTTTGAAGTCACTTAAAGATAAATCTTTCCAACTTAATTTTTTTTTATCCATAAAAAGTTAATTTTATTGAAAATATAAGAAAAAATTAACCTAATACGGCTAATTTTACACTTTTATTCTCTTTTATAATGGTTAAGGTTTTATCAGTTATAACTAAAAAAGAGAGGTATACATGGCGAAAAACGCTCAACACTGGGAAAAGACCAGAGGTTTGCTATTTGTTACATTAGCAATCTGGGCTGTATTCTCAATGGGTATATTCCTTTTTGGAGCTGAAATGAACACAGTTACTGGACCTTTTGGGTATCCATTAACTTATTGGTTCACATGTCAAGGTTCTCTTGCAATATTTGTAATCCTTATTTTCTGGTTTGCAGGTAGACAAGAAAAAATTGATGAAGAGTTCGGCTTCAGTGAAAAAGGAGACGACTAATGATTAAGGGTAATTTTATAGATAACTTGCCTAAAGTTTATGGAATCTACACAGGTGGATTTATAGGTTTCATAATCTTAATGGCGATTGGTGAGCAGATGGGTATGTCTGCAAAAGCAATAGGTATTTGCTTTGTAGGTTTTACCATTTTTATCTACGCAGCAATTGGTTGGCTATCTCGAACAGCCCAAGCAAGTAACTATTACGTAGCTGGAAGAACGGTTCCAACTGTGTTCAACGGAATGGCAACAGCAGCTGACTGGATGTCTGGTGCTTCTTTCGTTGCAATGGCAGGTGGTATTTACTTCAAAGGTTATGGATATATGGCTTTGCTTGTAGGTTGGACAGGTGGTTATGTGTTAGTTGCAACTTTATTAGCACCATACTTAAGAAAATTTGGATGTTACACAGTTCCAGATTTCGTAGGTACTAGATACGGTGGTAATACTGCAAGATTGATGGCGGTTATCGTTTTAACTGTTGCATCATTCACATATGTGACTGCACAAATTAACGCTACAGGTACTATTGCAGCTGTTGCTTTAGATATCCCATTCCAATACGCAGTATATGTTGGACTAGTTAGTATTTTACTATGTTCAATGCTTGGTGGTATGAGAGGGGTAACTTGGACACAGGTTGCGCAATACATTGTACTAATTATAGCTTACCTACTTCCAGTATTCTGGATCAGTAATAACATTGGTGCGGGTTTCTTCCCACACTTCATGTTAGCTGATGAAGTTGCTAGAATTGGTGAGTTAGAACAACAGTATGGTTTTGTTAAAAACTCTGCTGCTGATTTAGCTACAGTACCTAAAGGGTTAGCTGGTATTACTAAAGCTCACTCTGAAGTAAACGCAACACCTTGGGCTTTCATCTCATTGGCATTAGCAATGATGATGGGAACAGCTTCATTACCACACGTGATGATGAGGTTCTTTACTACTCCAAGTGTAAAAGCAGCTAGAAAATCAGTAGGTTGGTCAGTATTCTTTATCTTCCTACTATATTCTTCTGCACCAATGTTAGCGACACTATCTAAACTTGCTTTGATTGATCCAAACTTACCAACAGGTATTATTGGTAAATCAATTGCAGAAGTTCAAGCAATCGATTGGTATCAAAACTGGAACCAAGCAAATCTGATGTTTGTAAGCGACTTTAACGGAAATGGAACTGTTGAATTAAACGAGTTCTTCATGGGTGGTAAAGCCGTTGTATTAGCAACACCAGAAATTGCTGGATTACCATATGTAATCTCAGGTCTAGTTGCTGCCGGAGGTTTGGCAGCTGCGATGTCAACTGCAGATGGTTTGATTCTTGCAATTGCAAATGCAATCTCGCATGACGTTTACTACAAAATGGTAGACCCTAAAGCTGAGACTGCTAAGAGACTAGTTGTTGCAAGGGTATTACTTGTAGTAATTGGTTTTGCAGGAGCAACTATTGCAGCAATGGAGATCCAAGGTATCTTAGGTTCAGTAATCTGGGCTTTTGACTTTGCGATGTCTGGATTGTTCTGGCCACTTGTACTTGGTGTATGGTGGAAGAGAGCTAATAAAGAAGGTGCTATAGCTGGTATGGTCTTAGGATTAGTTTCTGGTTTCGCGTATCTAGTTTGGGTACGAAGTGGTGGAAGCGGATTCTTAGGAATTACTCAGTTAACATTTGGTATCTTCGGATCTACTGTTAGCTTAGTAGCTATGGTTGTTGTGAGTTTAATGACTTCAGCACCAAGCGCTGCAACACAAAAGATGATTGATGATTCTAGGGTACCTGCGGGTGCATCTGTAATCGGCGGCCAAAAATAAACAATCTTTTTAAGGGGCGATTAATTTCGCCCCTTTTATTTCTTTTTAAGATCAAATATAAATTCCTCAATGTCTGCTAACTTTCATCCTTTAGTTTATATAATTGACTATATTCTTGGAATTATAATGTGGACTTTAGTTGGAAGAGTAGCAATGAACATCTTTCAAAGGGAAGACTCTGGATTTTTCTTTATGAAAGCGTTTGTAAAATTTACTAATCCACTATTAAAAATTTTTAAACCTGTTACCCCATCTTTCATAATTCAACCATTGGTACCACTTTATGTAGCTTGGTTCTTTTTCATGATTAGATTTTATTTGATGCCTTGGATCTTAGGATATTCAGTTATGGGAATGTTATCCTTCCCTCTTGAAAGTGAAATTTCTAGACAAATTTATCAATTTTTTAATTCAATTAAATTTTAAAAATTGATACTAGTAAGTCTAGATATCAATGAAAAATATACAAATATCACCTTCAATTTTATCAGCTGATTTTAGCCAATTAGGTAATGAAATAAAAAGACTTGAGGAAGGTGGAGCTGATATGGTTCATGTAGACGTTATGGATGGACACTTTGTTCCAAACTTAACAATAGGTCCTCCAGTAATTAAAGCCCTCCGAAAACATTGTTCATTAAAATTCGATGTTCATTTAATGATTTCTCCAGTACATAAATACATAGAAGCTTATGCGGATGCAGGTGCAGATATAATTACTGTGCATCCTGAAGCAACTGATAACTTAGAAGACTCAATAAATAAAATAAAAGATCTAAAGAAAACAGTAGGAGTTTCACTTAATCCTGAAACAAGTATAGATTTAATAAAAAATCTTTTAGATAAAATTGATTTAGTTTTAATAATGAGTGTAAATCCTGGGTTTGGTGGACAAAAATTCATGCCAGAAGTTTTAGAAAAAATTAAACAATTAAAAAAAATTAGAGAAATAGAAAAACTTAACTTTGATATCGAAATAGACGGTGGGATAAATTTTGATAATTGTAAAATAGCAATTGAAGCTGGTGCTAATATTCTTGTATCTGGTACAACGGTTTTTAAAAGCAATGATGGAGATATTAAAAAAAATATTAATTTATTAAAAACAAAATAAGTTAATGCAATCTAAAAATTCCTTAAATCTTTCTAGTGGAATATTTTTTAAGTTAAAATCCTCATTTAAAAAATTATACAAAAAATCAAATTTTTATGAAAAACGAATTTCAAAAACTTTTGATAACAATTTTGAATATAAACCAAGTCCTCATCTTTTATCTTCAATTATAAAATATCAGAAAAAAAAATATAAAATCGACGATTTTGCAACTGATGCCATTTGGCAAAATAATATTCCCATAAAAGACTTTAGAAAACTAAATAATTTTTTTTGGTTTTTTAGTTTAGATTTAAAATCATCAAAGGAAACTACTCAATCAATTATTCTTAAATGGATTACTAAGAATGAAAGATTTGATGAAAATATCTGGGAATTCAACATTACTGCAAAAAGAATTATTGCTTGGCTTTCCAATCATCAATTAACTTATGAAGATAGTAATGAAGAATATAGATTGTATTTTAATCATATGCTTCAAAAACAAACTAACCATTTATTAAATGAGATCAAAAATTTAGATGAAACAGAAGAAAAACTAATTGGCTGTGCCGCAATAATTTTAACAGGTTTAGCATATAAAGATGAGAAAAATTATTTAGACAGTGGTTTAAATATATTAAAAAATTTAATCAAAAACTCTCTTGATAAACAAGGTTTTCCCAAATCAAGAAATATTCAAAATTTAGTTTTTTATCTTAAATATCTAATCATTATTAGGGAATGGTTTAAAGAATCGCAAAATCCAATTCCAGAATATGTTGATGAAACAATATATTATTTAGGATCCAGTTATGCGTTTATATGGCAAAACATAAAACAAGATATTTTTTTTAATGGAAATTATTCATCTAATCATAATGAATTTGACCAATATTTAAAACGATTTGGATATACTTTTAAAAATCAAATTAATGAGTTAGCTGGATATACAATATTACAAAATAAAAAATTTATCCTAGCAGCTGACGTTGGATCAAATCCTGAGAAAATATATACCAAAAATTATCAGGCAGGCGCCTTATCTTTTGAAATTTTTTCTAACGATAAAAAATTAATTTCAAATTCTGGATATTATCCAGATCCAAAAAACAGACTAAATAAATTTTCCAAAAGCACCGCTTTACACAGTACACTTTCAATTGAAGATTATTCTTCATGTGATTTTAATAAAGCTGGTGATAATTTTTTGATACAAAAAGATTTAAAAATTGAAAATAAAAATATAGTTTTTGAGAAGAATTATTGGAAAATTTCGGCTAGTCATAATGGTTACCTCAAAAAGTTTAAATTGGATCATCATAGAGAAATAGAATTCTATCCTGAACAATTTAAATTTATTGGTTATGATAAAATAGTAAGAAAAGATCCTGATAAACAAATTAAATTTGATATTAGATTTCATCTTCATCCAGACACTAAAGTTATGAAAACACAAAATAATAAGTTTATATTAATTCAATTAGAAGATGAAGGTTGGCAATTTAGTTGTGATAACTATGATATAAATATTGATAATGGTTTATATTTCGGTAATAAAAATTCATATCAAGAAAACCAAAATATATATATTTCAGGCATAAATAATGAAAACGAGCAAATAATTAGATGGGAAATAAGTAAAATTTAATGAAAAAAATAAAGACAGCTCTTATTTCTGTATCAGATAAAAATAATTTAAAACCAGTTTTAGAAATTTTAAAAAAATACCAAATCAAAATTATTAGTTCTGGTGGAACTTATAAAAAAATAAAAAAATTAAAATTTAATTGTTTAGAAGTATCTGATTTTACAGATTCTCCTGAAATTTTAGAGGGAAGAGTCAAAACCTTACATCCAAAAATACATGCAGGGATCTTAAATAAAAGAAATAATAGAACACATTTAAATGACTTAAAAAAAAATAATTTTGAAAATATTGATCTAGTAATTGTAAATTTTTATCCTTTTGAAAAAACTTTAGAAACTACAAATAATCACAAAAAAATAATTGAAAATATAGATGTAGGGGGTCCTACTATGGTAAGGTCTGCTGCTAAAAATTATAATGATGTAACAGTGATTACTTCTGCAGATCAATATCAAGAATTAATAGATGAAATGAGTAAAAATAATGGAGCTACATCATTAAATTTCAGAGAAAAACTATCAAGAACAGCTTTTACAAAAACTGCTTATTATGACTCGATAATCTCAAACTATTTTAATAAAAAAGCAAACATACACTTACCAGAAGAAAAAGTTTTTTCTGCAAATTTAATTGAAAAACTGAGGTATGGAGAAAATCCACATCAATTTAGTGGATATTATTCAAAAAATTTAAAAACTAATTTAAAACAACTTCACGGAAAGCAATTAAGTTATAATAATTATAACGATATTTTTGCTGCATTAACTATTTCAAAATCTTTACCAAGAAACAAAGGTACTGTAATTGTAAAACATGCAAACCCTTGTGGTGTATCAATAAATACAAATCCTATAGATAGCTATAAATCTGCATTAGCATGTGATCCTGTGAGTGCTTTTGGGGGAATTGTATCTTGTAACTTTAAAATAAGGAAAAATCTTGCAGTTGAACTAAATAAACTTTTTTTAGAAGTAATAATTGCTAATGGTTTTGATGGTGATGCCCTAAAAATACTTAAAACAAAAAAAAATTTACGTGTAATTGATGCAACAAGTTATTCACTTAGTGAAATTACGAAATTCACTTCATCAAATGAAGCAATATTAGTTCAATCTGAAGACTTAAAAATATTCAAAAATAAAGATTTTAAAGTTGTATCTAAAAAAAAACCAAACCCCAAAGTGCTTAGAAATCTAATTTTTGCATTCAATGTTTGTAGATATGTCAAATCGAACGCAATTGTTCTTGCAAAAGATGAGTCAATTGTTGGTATTGGATCGGGTCAACCAAGTAGATTAGATAGCTGCGAGATAGCAATTAATAAAATGAGAAAATTTAATTTATTTGGAGATAATTTGGTTGCAGCATCAGATGCTTTCTTTCCATTTGTGGATGGAATTGAAAAATTAGTTCAATCAGGAGTTCAAGCTGTAATTCAACCTTCTGGATCAATTAGAGATAGAGAAATAATTAAATTTGCAAACGAAACAGATACTATTCTGGTCTTTTCTAAGACAAGACATTTCAGACATTAGTAATTTTATCTATCTTAGCAGCTAAAATAAAATCATTTTCTGAAAGGCCTTTAATGGCATGTGTTGTAATTTTAATTTCTGCATAACCCCAACCAAAACTTATGTCTGGATGATGATCCTCTTCCTCAGAAATTTTACCAACTTCATTAACAAAATTTTGACTTTTTAAAAAGTTTTCAAATTGAAATTTTTTAAATAGAAAAAATATTTTATTTTCATCTTCAGTTATATCCCAACCATCAACTTTCTTCTGATATTTATGAATTTCAGACACATCAAAAGGAAGAACTCCTCCCTCACAAGGCAAACATTTTTTAGTTAAAAGATCATTACTCATAAAATTTGGAGCGGGCAAAGGGGGTCGAACCCTCGACCTTCTCGTTGGCAACGAGACGCTCTACCACTGAGCTATGCCCGCTTGTTTATTTAACTGAAATTATTAGCTTTTAATTAATTAAGCAAGAGCCAAAATTCATATTTCATCAACTCAATTGTAAGATAATTCTATTAAATTCTGTTTATAAATTTCATTTAATTTATTTTTTAATTCATCATCTAAAATTTTTCTCCAATCATTTTTTGGACCTAGATAGAAAAAAGGTATTTTTTCATCATTTTTTTTGGAAGTAATTGCTTCTGAAAAACCATTTTGTTTCTCACTATTTTTTAATTTATCAAATAAAGTTGAATTTACTGCATTCTTTAATTTATCTTTGTTTATTTTTTCTTTATTACCGGTTGTTATATTAATAAAATCAACTAAATCTTTAAAAACATAATAAGTTTCAGTAAGAAGATCCTCGTATTTAATTATTTTAATTGGTATTTTTTTTTGTACTTTCCAAGATTTATAGTTTGTTGCCCAGGAACTTATAAATTGAAAATCACTGTAACCATCCTGCTTAAACCTGTGTACATCATAAATATAATTGTTTTCATTTTGCATCCATTTTAAAGCTTGATCACTATTTAATTCATAATGATTTTTTAGTGACGTAATGACATTTCTTGGATCTCTAATTATATAGATTGCTCCAATAGAATTTTTTGCATCGGTAAATTGATTATTATTTACAGATCCAAAAGCATTATGAGTTTTAAAAAAATATAATTTTTTATTTAAATTAATTTGTTCCTGTGCTTTTAACCAAAATCTTGCTGTGTCTGTAACAATTTTTGGATTGTAATCAAAATTATTAAAATGTCTCTTTTCAGGAAACTGTCCGATATTACTAATAATTTTTTCATTAAATATACCATCTTGGCTATAAAAATATGAGCTTATCAATGCTCGCAACCAAGTATTTCCACTTTTTGGGTATGATGCGATCCAAAATATCATTGTATAAATAATATAGATCAATAATGTTTATTTTAAAAAAAAATATGAAAAATTTACCAAAAATAATACCTGTTTTTCCACTAAGTAACTTTATAATATTTCCAAAAACAGCTGTTCCGTTGAATATTTTTGAGCCACGTTACATTGATATGATAGATGATGCGATGAAATCAAATAAATTTATAGGTATGGTTCAACCCAAAACTCCTGCTAATTATGGAAATTTTCCAGAGTTATACAAAATTGGGTGTATGGGTAAAATAACAAGCTTCAATGAAACTAATGATGGTCGCTATTTAATTGAATTAAAAGGATTATTAAGATTTGAAATAATAGATGAAATAAATACTACAAAAAAATATAGAGAATGTGAGGTTGATTTTACTACTTTTAAAGACGATATAGATGAAAAAAAAGCAGAATTAAAATTCCAAGATCTTGAAATTATTTTTAAAGATCTAAAATCATTGTTTGAAAGAAAGGGCTTTGTTATTAATTGGAAAGCTTTAGAGAGGCAAAGTCTGGATGAAATAATAAATGCCCTTGCAATGACTTCGCCATTTACGCTTGAAGAAAAACAAGTTTTATTAGAATCAAAAAATTTAGATATTAGAAAAAATAAAATAGCAGAAATTTTAAAAACTTATACACACGATATTTACGAAAATAGAACCCTTCAATAAAAATCAAGCAAAACCACTATCTGCAATCTTTTTAAAAATTTTATTGATAAATTGATTATGACCTAAATGTTTCAAGGAATTAACCAAGGTGTTGCTTTTTAATTTTCCTTCAAAGTTAAAAAATTCATAAATGGAGTCTATCGCTTTAGAAAAAATAAAATTTTTATGTTTTGTAATACGTTGAAACTCCCGATTTACAGAAACGTTTAGGGGCAATCCTAAATTTTTTTTGCTTTTGATAATTTCTAACAATATTTTTATATCCCTTATTGTCATATTAAAACCCTGTCCAGCCAAAGGGTGAATTTTATGCAGTAAATCACCAAATGCTAAAATATTTTTATAATAATAAGATCTCAGATTTAATGAAGATAGTTCGAAGGAAGAAATTTTAGTTATTCTTTCAATCTTATATATTGAATTATAATGATTGATCAAATCGACTAAAGTTGCCTTTTTAAATTCATTAGAATGATTGATAGAATAAACAATTGATGTTTCATTCTCAGAAATAGGAAGAAAAGCTAAGGGTCCAATTTTAGTAAAAAATTGGCGTGCAACTTTATTCTCAATTTTTTTATGCCTTAATATTCCGGTGTAAGCTATACTGTTATATCTTTTTACAATTTTTTTTGAGAAAAATTTTTTTGAGATAAAATTTGAGAATTCTAAATTAATTACAAGATCATAATTTTTAATATTAGATAGTAAAATTTTTTTATAATTTTTTTTGAAATATTTATTTTTAATAAGACTTTTTTCTAAAATATTATAAAGTTTATAATTACTAACAATTGAAAAAAGTTGTTCATTATTATTCTCAAAATTTAACAATTTCTCTTGTTTTAATTTTTCAGAAAAAATTTCAATTTTATGTAACTGCCAGATAATTTTATCAATTTTAACAATATTTTTGTTAAAATATTCGATATTGCTTTTTGTAATTCCAATAGTTCTTGAGGAATCAATTGTTTGTTTTTTTTTATTAGTAAAAATTTCAACATTTATATTCTGATTAACTAAAGCTTTTGCCAAAGTTAAACTTGTTAAGTTACTACCTAATATACAAACTCTCATATTATTTTTAATTTTAACAACAAAAATTAGATGATACAAAGTGTTAAATTTGATTTGTATATATGAATATAAAAAAAGCAGCTAATTCATTAATTAATTTTACACTTAAACGTTTAATTGAGATTTTTGGTATTATTGTTTTTATTGCAGGAGCTTTGCTTTTTATCGCACTTTTTTCATACACACCTGAGGATCCTAATTTTATTTTTCCAAAAGAAATTGAAATTAAAAACCTATTAGGTTTTCAAGGAAGCTTTATTTCTGATCTTTTTTTTCAATCTGTTGGATTAATTGCTTTTTTGATATCACTTACCTACATTGTCTCTGGAATAAATATTTTTCGTTATAAAGATTTTTTCTTAATAATTGAAAATACTTTTGTGACAATTTTATATTCTATAATTGGGTCTCTTTTTTTAAGTTATTTTTACCCTAATTCTTTTATTTTTTACGTAAACGGAAATGGGGGATTTATAGGAAACTACTTTAATCATACTTTTTTAAATTCAATCATTCAACTACAAGAAAATACATTTTATTATTGTCTAATTTTAATTGTAATAATTTTATTTTTAAAAAGTATAAATTTTAATCCTATTAAATTTTTAAAATATTTAAAAAAATTATTTAAAATCTTTTTTAATAAAAATGAAAAATCTTATACTGATAAAAGTGAACTTATAAGTGAATACATACCACAAGATGAAATCAAAAATCTTATTCAAGAAGATTTACCTTTTATAAAAGCAGATAAACAAGCTAATAAAAAAAGCAAATTTCAATTACCAAAATTAGATCTTTTAAAAGTGCCATCAAAGAAGGAAAGAGAAAATTCAGGAAGAAATGAATCAAATGATCCAAAATTTTTAGAAAAAATTCTTTTAGATTTTGGTGTCAAAGGAGAAATTCAAAAAGTTAGTCATGGACCAGTTGTTACTCTAAATGAATTTGAACCTGCTCCTGGAGTGAAAGTTTCAAAAATAATTAATTTATCTGATGATATTGCAAGAAACACCAGTTCGGAATCAGCTAGAATTTCAACAATTCCAGGTAGTAATACAATAGGAATTGAACTACCAAATAATTCAAGAGAAAATGTTTATCTAAGTGAGATTCTTAGTAGCCAAGACTTTAAGAAAAAAGAAATTAAACTACCAATTGCCTTAGGTAAAAATATTTCAGGTAAACCAATAGTAGGAGATTTATCGTCCATGCCTCATTTACTGATTGCTGGAACCACAGGATCAGGAAAATCTGTATGCATAAATACAATTATATTATCTATTCTATACAGACACACTCCAGACAAATGTAAATTTATATTAATTGATCCTAAAATGCTTGAGTTATCAACATATGAAGGTATCCCACATTTGCTATGTCCAGTTATTACAGAGGCAAAAAAAGCTGCTTCTGTTCTTGGTTGGGTAGTTAAAGAAATGGAAAGTAGGTACAGGCTTATGACAAAAGAAGGTGTTAGAAACATTGATGGTTATAACACTAAACATAGCTTGCCGATGCCATATATAGTTGTTGTTGTCGATGAGATGTCAGACTTAATGTTAGTTGCTGGCAAAGAAATTGAAAATTATATCCAAAAACTTTCTCAAATGGCAAGAGCTGCAGGTATTCACATCATAATGGCAACACAAAGACCTAGTGTAGATGTTATTACTGGAACAATTAAAGCGAATTTTCCAACTAGAATATCTTTTCAAGTAACTTCTAAAATTGATAGTAGAACTATACTTGGAGAACAAGGAGCTGAACAATTACTGGGCAAAGGTGACATGCTATATATGTCTTCAGCTAATAAAATTATAAGAATACACGCTCCTTTTGTTTCAGAGAATGAAATCGAAAAAATAAACAACTCTCTAAGAGCACAATCAGAACCAGATTATATTGATGAAATTTTGAATTTTGCTGATGAGAAAGAAAGTGGAGATAATTTTGATCATAGTGACAAAGATCAGCTTTATCAACAAGCTATAGAAATTATTAGATCTGAAGGAAAAGCATCGACATCATTTTTACAGAGAAAACTTCAAATTGGTTATAATAGAGCGGCAAGAATAATTGATATGATGGAAGCAGATGGGATTGTAAGTAAAGCAAATCATGTTGGTAAAAGAGACGTTCTTTAATGTTTAAATACTTTTTTTTGCTATTTTTTTTTTTATTATCTGTAGCAAATGCAGATAATAGAGATAAAATTATTAAAAAACTTAAAAATACATATAGTGTTAGTTTTAGTTTTGAGCAGAGTATAAATGGTAAAATTGAAAACGGTGATTGTATAATCAAATATCCGAAAAAAATTTTTTGTAAATATAAAAAAAGTAATAATAAAATTTTAATTTCAAACGGTAAATCTTTAGTTATCAGTACTAGAACAGGTTATTATAGATATCCTCTTAAAAATACTCCACTTCATTTTATTTTGGATAAAAATTTTCTAATGGAAGAAATTTATAATTTTGAAGAAACTATAATTGATAATAAATTAATAAATTATAAAATTTTTGAAAATAATAACGAAATTAATATATTTTTTGATAATAAAAATTTTAATATACTTGGTTGGCAAACTAAAGATATATATCAAAATCAAAGTACTACATATTTATCAAGCATAAAAATAAATCAAAAGGTTAATGATGATCTTTTTAATATTCCAATACAAAAATAATTTTATAATTCAGACTCAAGATAAGATAATATATTAAAAAAAATGGACATTTATATTAAAGATGTTGCACAGTTAATTCAGAATAAAAAATATTCTGAAGCTATAACTTATTTAAATAATTTAACTGAAGATATTAAAAAAAATCCAACTTCCTTCTTTTTAAAAGGCTTGTCATACTTGTATTTAAATAAAATTGACGATTCTATTGATAATTTTAGTTACGCAATAAATCTAAATAATAATAATCCAACTTTTTATTTTTATAGAGGTTTCGCTTTTTCAAAAATTAACAACTTTGAAAAAACTATAGAAGATTATGAAAAAGCAATATCTATAAAGCCTAATGCAGCTGAATTTTACAACAATTTGGCTGGTACTTATTACACAATAGGAAAAAATGAAAAATCAATTGAGAACTACATAAAATCAATTGAATTAAATAAAAATTTAAAGCAGCCATTAAATGGTCTACTTAATGTTTTGTCTCAAACTGATGAAATTAAATACAACGATTCAAATATAATTACTGCGCACAAAGATATGAAAAAGATTCAATTGTACTATTCACAAGATAAATTTATTGATGATCTTCAAATTAAAAAATTACTACAAGATATCAATAAAGTTCTAGATAAAAATTTTAACAATTTAGAGTTTGATAAAGTTCAAACCTATAGAGAACAACAGCAGCCTCCTCATTGTAATAGACATAAAAAAATATTTAACGAGGCTAATATTATTCCAAAACATTGTTTTGGCTGCTATAAAATTCAAATCGAAGTTTCCAATATTGTAGAACTTATTAAATTATATATTGTTTTTGATAAAATAAAATTTAAGTACAATAATTCAAGAAAATGCATGATTGAATTAAGATCAGGTGTATCAGGAAATTATAAGGGATTAATATTTTCAGACTCTATTAAAGAATCTAATCAAATTTTAGAAGAACTAAAAGGAATTTTAAAAAAAAATTTTAATAAGAATTTAAATTGTAAGATTAAAAGAGGTTGTTCTGAATATTATGTCAAATATC
Source organism: Candidatus Pelagibacter sp. HIMB1506 (assembly GCF_052047935.1). Classification (NCBI taxonomy): domain Bacteria; kingdom Pseudomonadati; phylum Pseudomonadota; class Alphaproteobacteria; order Candidatus Pelagibacterales; family Candidatus Pelagibacteraceae; genus Candidatus Pelagibacter; species Candidatus Pelagibacter sp. HIMB1506. The sequence goes on from NZ_JBNAIS010000001.1 coordinate 1,261,301, forward strand.
CTGATTACAATCGTTTAGATAATAAGGCCATGGAATATGACGAAAAATGGAAAGAGTATGAAAAAGAATTTGATGAAAAAAATCCAGATTTAATATTTGACAAAAAATCAAATCCTACATCAGAGGGGATTTCATTATTTGATGCATTAGTGTTCAGAAATTGGCTTGCATTTGCAAAATTGACTGGCGATGAAACTTACAAAAACATATCAGATCAAGTTTTTCATTCTAAATTTGTTGAAAAACATCTGCAATTAAAACAGCAAAAAAATTAAATTTTTACTTTTTCTTTTTTAAATATTTTCATACCTCTATTTAAATAATTTTTTAAAGCATTTTTGTGATCTAAAGAACAAGTATGTAGCCATACTCTATTTATATCCTCTACGAAACATATTTTGATTGCTTCTGATAACATAAAAGATCCAATTTTTTTATTTTGATATTCTTTAAGAATTCCAAAATAAGCGATTTCTATTTCTTTTGTATCTAAATGACTTACTAATTCAAAAAATCCTACAAGATCTTCATTTTTTTTTAATATATATGTTTTTACTTTATCGCTTGAAATATAATCAATCCATTGTTGTTCGGTCCAAATTAATCTATCTACCCATTTATGATCTTTACCAATATTTTTATAAAAAAATTTATTTAATTGAAAATTAGTTGGGTCAATTAAATTTATAGAATATTCAGCTGATAATCGATGGCTTTCCTTAAGTTCTTTAAGTGATTTTATTTCTAAATAATTTCTTTGAACAACTTCTGTCACCCAACCATTTTTCCTACTCTTTCGCCCCCAAATAAATGAAAGTGTAGGTGAGGAACCTCTTGACCACCATAGTCACTAATGTTTGCTAGGGCTCTATAACCTTTGCCTACTTCTGTTGAAATACCTAGTTTTTTTGCAACTATATTTATTCCCTTCAAAAGACCGACCATCTCATCAGGAGATGCATTCAAGCTAAAATCATCAAGGTCAATATATTTTCCTTTTGGAATTACTAAAGCATGAATTTTTTTTTGAGGGTTGATGTCGTGAAACGATAAAATAAAATCATCTTCATAAATTTTATTACAAGGAACATCTCCTCGTAAAATTTTAGCAAAAATATTATTATCATCGTAATTCATTTTTTTCTTTTTTCCAATTCTCCCATTACCTCTTCAATTTTTATATCATTTGCTTCTAAATACATTAACAAATGATAAAATACATCGGCTGCTTCATGAATTTTATTTGTATTTTCCTCTATAGCTTCAATTAATTCATAAACTTCTTCCAAGACTTTGGCTTTACTTAAAGATTTGTCTGTAAGTAATTTATTTGTATAAGAACCTTCAATTGGATTAATTTTTCTTTCTCTTGCAAGTTTAATTAGATTTTCTAATGTATTAAGCATATCAAATTCTAACAGGTATTCCTTTTGAATCCAGATATTCCTTTGCTTCTTTTACAGAGTGTTTACCATAATGAAATATTGATGCTGCTAAAACTGCACTAGCATTTCCTAATTTAATTCCATCAACCAAATGATCTAGACTCCCTACTCCACCAGATGCAATAACGGGAATATTTACAATAGATGAAATTTTAGACATTAGCTCAATATCATAACCTATTTGGGTGCCGTCTCTGTCCATTGATGTAACTAATAGTTCTCCTGCACCACAATTTTCCATTTTTTTTGCAAATTCTATTGCATCAATTCCAGTATTGTTTCTTCCACCGTGGGTAAAAATTTCCCATGTATCAGCATTTTTTTTTGCATCAATGGCGACAACAATGCATTGTGAACCAAATTTTTTTGAGCTTTCGACTACTACTTCTGAATTTCGAACTGCCGCAGTGTTAATAGAAACTTTGTCTGCCCCACAATTAAGCAATTTATTTATATCGTCTACACTTCTAACGCCTCCTCCAACAGTTAAAGGAACAAAACATTTTCTAGAAGTCTTCTTTACGACATCATAAATTGTATCTCTATTTTCATTGGATGCAGTGATATCCAGGAAACAAATTTCATCTGCTCCTCCATCGGAGTAAATTTTGGCCTGTTCGACCGGATCGCCCGCATCTTGTAGATCAACAAAGTTAATTCCTTTTACAACACGGCCATTTTTAACATCTAAACAAGGTATTATTCTATTTTTAAGCATTTACTTCCTTAGCTAATTCATCCAATTTAATATCACCATCATAAATAGCTTTTCCAACTATAATACCTTCAATATTTTTATTATTTAATTCCCTAGCTTTTTTAATGTCATCTATTGATGAAACTCCACCTGAAATGATCACTGGACAATTAGATGTATCAGCAACCTTAACTGTTTCTTCAAAATTAGGACTTAGCTTCATTCCATCTCTATTGATATCAGTATAAATAAGCCTGCTTGCTCCATATTCGTTCACTTCTTTTAAGTAATCTAAAGTCAATTGATTAGAATTTTCTTTCCAACCAGATACAGATAAATAACCCTCTTTGGCATCTAAACCTAGTGCAATTTTATTTGGAAATTTTTCACAAGCTTGTTTTAAAAAATTTTTATCTTTTATAGCAGCACTTCCTAAAATAACTTTATCAACACCAGCATCAGTATATTTCTGAATACTTTCAAAATTTCTTATACCTCCACCAATCTCAATTTTAAGATCAAATTTAGTAACTATTTCGTGAATAATATCTAAATTAATTGTTTCACCAGTTAATGCCCCATCTAAATCGACTATGTGTAAGTTTTTAAAACCAAGGTCATTGTAATTAGCTGCTTGTTCAACAGGAGACATTTCGTATTCGGTTTTATTTTCAAAGTCTCCTTTTACTAACCTCACACACTTTTTGTCTTTAATATCTATTGCTGGGAATATCTTCATTATATATTTATAAAATTATCTATTATTTTAAGACCAATCTTGTCACTTTTTTCAGGGTGGAACTGTGTTCCAAAAATATTTTCCTTTTCAACAGAACAAACAATATTTGAAGAATAATCAGTTGTTGCCGAAATCACATTTTTATCCTCTGGTACAAATTCATAACTATGAACAAAATACATATGAGAATTATTTTCTATACCTTTTAAAATTTTACTATTTTTTGTTATATTAATTTCGTTCCAGCCAATGTGTGGAAGTTTATATTTTCCATTTTGATTGTTTATTTTTGATACTTTGCCTGAAATCCAACCAAGTCCTTTTGTTTCTGTTTCTTCAAAACCAATGTCCGCAAACATTTGCAAACCAACACAAATTCCTAAAAGTGGTTTTTTATTACTTATTACAAACTCATTTAATGTATTAACTAAACCATTGATATTGTTCAAAGCATCAACACAACTTTTAAACGAACCCTGCCCTGGCAAAACTACTTTATCAGAAGATTTAATCTTATTTAAATCTGAGGTTATTTCGATATTTACTTTGTTTTTAGCAACTTCCTTAAATGAGTTTATTACAGAGCTTATATTGCCCGAATTATAATCAACAATAGTGACGTTCATTAAACTTATAATGAGCCTTTAGTTGATGGAATACTTTTTTTACTTCTAGGATCCATCTCCAATGCCTCTCTAAGCGATCTTGCTAATGCTTTATAACAAGACTCAATAATGTGGTGACTGTTATCACCATAAATATTTTCGACATGCATTGTAATACCTGCAGCCTGCGAAAATGCCTGGAACCATTCTTTAAACAACTCTGTATCCATCTCACCAAGTTTCTCAACTTTCAATTTTACTTTCCAAATTAAATAAGGTCTATTTGAAACGTCTATAGCAACTCTTGTTAACGTTTCATCCATTGGAATAACTCTGTGTGCATATCTTTTAATGCCTACAAATTTTTTTGCAGCTTTTTTTAAAGCCTCACCAATTGCTATTCCTGTATCTTCAGTAGTGTGGTGAAGATCAATGTGAGTGTCTCCTTTTGCTTTCACTTTTAGATCAATCAAAGAATGCTTTGATAATTGCTCAAGCATATGATCTAGAAAACCTATTCCTGTATCAATTTGGTATTTCCCTTTGCCATCTATGTTTAATTCAACACTTATGCTGGTTTCTTTTGTTTTTCGAAAAATTTTTCCTTTTCTAGCCATATATTTTAGATGGTATACATACTTAATCCAACTATATCAATATCAGTCTAGATACTTGAAGTATCAAAAATAGTTACCATTTATTAGATATGACAACAATAGTATTAGTTAGAAAAAATAATGAAGTTGTAGTTGCTGGTGATGGACAAGTTAGTATGGGAAATACTGTTGTCAAAAGTACAGCATCAAAAGTAAGAAAAATTGAAAAAAGAGATGTAGTTGCAGGATTTGCAGGATCAACTGCTGATGCACTAACGTTGTTTGAAAGACTAGAGGGAAAATTAGAAAAACATGCAGGCAATTTATCAAGAGCTGCTGTCGAGCTGGCAAAAGATTGGAGAACTGATAAATATTTAAGAAGATTAGAAGCATTAATGGCTGTTGGTGACAAAAATAACAGTTATATAATTTCTGGAACTGGGGATGTTTTAGAGCCTGAAGGTGATGTAATTGGAATTGGTTCTGGTGGTAATTATGCATTGGCGGCTGGAAAAGTACTAATGGAAGGTAACATGTCAGCAGAAGAAGTTGCCAAAAAAGCTATTAAAGTTGCAGCAGATATTTGTGTTTTTACAAATGAAAATGTTAAAATTGAGAAAATATAATGGATAATTCAAACGTTACACCTTTACATCCTAAAGAAAAAACTCATAAAGAAGAAGCGTCTTTAGTAAGCGCTCTTTCGCCAAGAGAAATAGTTTCTGAGTTAGATCGTTTTGTAGTTGGACAAAATAAAGCGAAAAAAGCTGTTGCTGTTGCATTAAGAAATAGGTGGCGAAGACAGGCTTTAAAAGGTGAAATGAAAAATGAAGTTTTACCAAAAAATATTTTAATGATTGGACCAACAGGAGTTGGAAAAACAGAAATTTCTAGAAGACTTTCAAAATTAGCAGAAGCTCCTTTCGTTAAAGTTGAAGCAACAAGATTTACAGAAGTTGGTTATGTTGGAAGAGATGTTGAGCAAATAGTTAGAGATTTAATTGAAATAGCAATTGCTATGGAAAAAGTTAAAAAAAGAAAAGAAGTATATGCACAGGCGCAAAAAGCAGCAGAAGAAAAAGTTTTAGATGCTCTAGTAGGGAAAAAAGCAAGCCTTGCAACAAGAGAGAGTTTTAGAAAAAGGTTAAGAAATGGTGACTTAGATGACAATGAAATAGAGATTGCTGTAAGCGATACAGGTTCAAACGGTGCATCTTTTGAAATCCCAGGAATGCCAGGTGCTAATGTTGGGATGATAAACATTGGAGAAATGATTGGTAAATCTATGGGGAATAAAGAAAAAAAAAGAAAGATGTCAGTAAAAGAATCTCACGAGATACTGATTAACGATGAGTCTGATAAATTAATTGAACAAGACAAAATTATTAAAGCTGCAAAAATTTCAACTGAAAACAATGGAATAGTATTCTTGGACGAAATAGATAAAATTTCAGCAAGAACTGATAGAGTTGGTGGAGATGTGTCTAGAGAAGGTGTTCAAAGAGATTTGTTACCTTTAATTGAAGGGACGACAGTGAATACAAAACATGGACCTGTAAAAACTGATCACATTTTATTCATTGCCTCAGGTGCTTTTCAGCTAGCAAAACCTTCCGACTTACTTCCTGAATTGCAAGGGAGATTGCCAATTAGGGTTGAGCTAGAAGCTTTGACTAGTGAAGATTTTAAAAGAATTTTAAAAGAACCAGATTATAGTTTAATTAAACAATATGTAGCGTTGTTAAAAACTGAAAATGTTGATTTAGAATTTTCAGATGATGGGATTGATACAATCGCAAACATCGCATCGGAGGTTAATGCAACAGTTGAAAATATCGGGGCTAGAAGATTGCACACAATAATAGAAAAAATCTTAGATGATATTAGTTTTACAGCAACCGACAGAGCTGGTGAAAAAATTCTTATTAACAAAGAATATATTAATAAAAATTTAGACAGTTTAGTAAAAGACACTGACTTATCTAAATTCATACTTTAACTTGAATTTTTATAAATATTTCAACTCTTTCATCTCTTGTTGAAAAATATTTTCTAGTGTATCATTAATTATATATGGTAAATTTTTGCCAGTATTTTTATTTCCATATTTAAAGAAAGTTATATTCTTTCCGTCTTTAGCTTTGATAGCTTCAGGAAAATTTTTTTTCTGTTCTAAATTTTGCAAGTATTCAAAAGTTGTTGTTTCTAAAACATTTTTCAGTTTTTTTTTATTAAGTACTAATTTAGCATTAGATATTTTGTATATGAAATTTAATATAGAAATAAAAGTTTCCTCAGGTTTTAAAATAAGATCTTCATATTTAATCAATAGATACCGATCTACTTTCTTAAATTCTTTCCATGAATTATAATTTGAAGCCCAAGAACCTACATGTGTTACAGATTGATTTTGAGCATCATTTATACCTCCTATAGTTCTCATATTAGTTAATCTATTTAAAGATTCTTCTAAAGATATCTCACTATGATTTGCATATGATAAAACAACTTTTCTTGGGTCTCTCACAATATAAATTGCCCCCAAAGTATTTTTTAAATCTGTGAATTTATATCCATTTATATCATTTAAAGCTGAATGAGTTTTCAATAATCTAATTGTATTAGAATCTCTCTTGTTTATCTCTTGCTGAACATAAATATATTTTTTTACAACTTCTTTTTCATCACTTGTATCTATTCCTAGATTTCTAAAAACTCCAAAATCTGGAAATTTTTTTATATTTTTTAATAAACTAAACTCAAATTTACCATCTTCGGAAAATAAGTATGCCGACAACATTGATCTTATTAGAGTGTTTCCACTTTTTGGGTATGAAGCAAGCCAAAAAATCATAAAATATTTTTTACAAATAACCTATTTCTAGCATTTCTTTTTTAAATGAATTTTCAATTTTATTTTTTATTGTTAAATCTAAGTTATTCTTCCAAACGTTTTTTGATCCTAAATTAAAAAAAGGTATTTTTTTTCCTGTTTTTGGATTTACTTTAGCTTCTATAAAACCTTCTTTTTTCTCCAAATCTTTCATCTTATCAAAGTTTGTGGAACTAATAACGTTTTCTATTTTTTTTTTATCTACAGAAAAATTGATGCCCTTAAGCCGATAAATAAAATTTAATATTTCTAATAAAGTTTTTTCTTTGTTTAAAATTATATCTTCATATTTAATTAACAAATATTTTCCAATAGTATCAAAAGATTTCCAACTATTATAATTACTACTCCAAGAACCCATGTATACTTTAGATCTATCAGAAATATGGTCACTATCTACATTGCCTCCATACTCTATAGAGTGTGTTAATCTCTCCACAGAATCTTCAACACTAATACTATTATGATGAGCGTAAGAAGTTACAACATTTCTTGGATCCCTTACGATATAAATAACTCCAAGAGTATTATTCAAATCAGTGAATGGATTGTTATTTATGTTAAAAAGATAGCTGTGTGTTTTTAAGAATTGAATAGAGTTTTTTTGATTTATGCTTTCTTGGGCTTTAATGTAATTTTTTAAAATTTCTTTTTCATCTTTTATATTAATTCCTAGCTTTTCAAAAATTCCAATATGCGGAAATTGTTTTATATTTTTAATTAATTCAAAATTAAATTTACCGTCCTTAGAAAAAAAATAGGATGACAACATTGCTCTAACCAATGTATTTCCACTTTTGGGATATGACGCTAACCAGATAAACATTTTATTAATTTACTAATTTTTTATTATAACTGAATTAAAGTTTTTTTTTCAGAAAAATATAAAACGCTCCACTTCCTCCATCTTCAATTTTAGCTTCACCAAAAGAATTAATTAACTTCATTAGACTTGGATTGTTATTGATATATTCAGGTATTGAATATTTTAAAATGCTTAAATCTTTAGAAACATATGGGTTTTTTTCATTATCTGAATGTAGTCCCTTTCCAGTAACTATTCTTAATTTACGCACACCCTCTTCATAACTGCTGATTATAAAATATTTAATTTTTTGATTAGCATCATCTAAAGAGTAGCCATGCAAATCTAACTGTCTTGATTTAAATTGTTTATCTTTTGTTAACTTATAGTCTTTATCAAACAGTTTATCGTTACTATCAATAAAACTTTGCCAATCTTGTTTGTCTTTATCTGATATTTTTTTATTCAATTAAGTTAATGTATTAACTAATTTCCAATTTGGGTTCGATGATGTTGTGTCTCTTGAAAAAACCCAAGTGTCATAAATTTTTTTTATTTTCTCAGGGTCCCCAGAAATTATATTTTTATTTTTATCTTTTATACAAGTTATAACTTCAGCTATAAACTCAACAGTAACATTGAGAATTTTATCATTTTTCTTATGTTCTTTTATTACTGCCGAATTAATACCAATGAAAGTTATATCTGCAGAGTGACCTCTTGAATTCCTCTCGTTAAGAGCCTCATTAAATTGTGAAAGAATTTTTTCTCCTAAAAGAGGCTTGCTTGTTGTAATTTTGTTATCGTTATCACTAAAATCTGTAATTATTGTCTCATATGCAATTTTTGCCCCTTGTAAAAATTCTTTTTGAGCTTGATCATCAAATTTATCAGAAGATGTTATGGTTTTTTCATTTTTTATTTTTTCTATTACTTCTTTAAATTGACCTGGTGCTTTACCTTCAAATCCAGTTCTTTTACCTAAAATTCCTCTTAGTCTTAAAAAGATAAAACCAGCAATCATGGCTAATAAGATTATATCAATGTACTCAAAACTATAACTCATAGCCTTTATACTAATTACTCTGTTGATTAATTTCAACCAGCAATTTAAACTAAGAGACAAATGAACCCAATTCTTATTTCCATAATTTTAATACCAATTGTTGAGATTTTTCTTTTTATAAAAATTGGGGCTCAAATTGGAGCCTTTAGCACTATATTTTTAATTTTTATAACAGCTATAATAGGAATTTATTATGCAAAGTATGAGGGGTTAAACACTTTAAAATCAGGATTTCTGCAAATTAATAACAACAGAAATCCAACATATGAAGTTATGTCTGGTGCTGCTATTGCTGTTGCAGCTATACTTTTAATTATACCCGGCTTTGCAAGTGATTTGGTTGGCTTTATATTGATTTTTCCATTAACTAGAAAATATTTAATTAAAAAAATATTTAAGAATTTTGATAAAAAAAAATATAAAACAAAAAGCTTTATAGATGGAGAGTATGAAGAAATAATTGAGGAAGATGATGAAAGAAAAATTTGAGATACTTGGAAATTATATAAAAGATTTATCGAGCGAAACTCCTGACATAGAAACATTTCTATACGTAAGGGATAGAATATCTAAATATCAATTAGATATAGATATAAACTCAAAAGCAATAAAAAATAAAATGATAGAAATTAATACTAAATTTAAATTTGAGGAAAAAGAAAAAGTTAAAAAAAAATCTTATTTTGAAATTATTTATTCAACAATAATCAAAATTAATGAACAAGTAATAGATAAGAAAGAATTAGAAAAAATTATTCTATGTGATGTTCAAACTGAGATCTATCCTAAATTAGAAGAAGCCCTTCTAAATGTTTTAAAAGTATCTGGATATCCAAATATTAAATTCGAAAAAAAAGTTAACTTTGAAGAATTATATTCTCAAAGAATGAATTAGAAATAATTTTTCTTTAAATGTTGTTTTAAATAATTTTTATGACTTTCTAACTCCTCAGCATTTGGATAAATTACTTTTTTAAAATACTTAACTTTGTAATCCTCTACTTCTTTAATTTTTTCTTCTGAGTTAAAATTTAAAGACGGCTCTTTTTGATCAATTAAATTAATATAAACTTTAGCTAATAATTCACAATCGATAAGCGCTGTGTGCTTTATTCTTCTTGAATTATCAATTCTATATCTCTTACACAAAGCATCCAAACTAACTTGGGATCCTGGGTATTTGTCTCTTGCGATAACCAATGTATCTTTTACTTCATTTGTAATTTTTGATTTACTAAGAAGTCTCAATTCATTATTTAAATGAGCTAAATCAAATTCTGCGTTGTGTATAATTAACGGTTTGTCTTTAATGAAATTTAAGAAATCATCTTGGACATCACTAAACTTTTTTTGTTTTGATAAAAATTCATCAGAATAACCATGTACCTGGAATGCTTTTTCAGAAACTTTTCTTTCTGGGTTTAGATAACAATGAAATGTATTTTTTGTTGGGATTAAATTATCTAATTCAATACAGCCAATTTCAACAATTCTATGACCCTCTTTTATAGATATTCCCGTTGTTTCTGTATCTAAAACTATTTCTTTCATTTATTCGATAAAATTTAAAATTTCCTTAATTTGTTTTTTTACTGAATTTTTTCTAAAGTTATTTTTAATTATAAAGTTAGATCTTTTTTTTTTATATTTTAAATTATACTGAATTTTTTTAAACATTCTTACAAGTCTACTATTAAAATTTAATCTTTTCTTTAACCTTATATCAATATCTTTTTTTTTAGAATTAACAAAAATCAATATATCCCTTTTATTGGAAATTTTATTTTCGATTAATAATGGAATGTCTAAAATAACAATTCTTTTATTTTTATTTTTTCTTAAGAAAGAATCTAATCTTTTTCTGATTTCTTTATGAACAATATTTATTATTTTTTTGAGATTATTTGGTTTTGCTAATATTGCTTTGGTAACTTCGTTTTTATCTATAGGAAAAGCATAAATATATTTTGGTAATTTTTTTTTTAATTTGAAATAAACTTTTTTATCTTTTCTATATAATTTTGATACTTCATGGTCAGCATTAAAAACAGGATATCCAAAATTATTTGCTACAAATGTTTTTCCAGACCCAATATCGCCAATTATACCTATTCTAATCATTATCTAATAATTTAAGTACGCTACTATTTATCGTTGGTTCAATGTTGTGCCATAACTTAAATGCTTCAAAAGCTTGATAAATAAACATTAATTTCCCATTTTCTATTTGATTTCCCAATTTTTTCCCCTCTTTTAAAAAATTGGTTTCACGAGGATTATAAATCACGTCATAAAATAACTTTCCGTCACCAATGTTTGTAATGTTAAGATTTATGCTCTCATTGTTTAATCCTATGCTAGTTGCATTTATAATCATATCAAAATCAGGCACTTCTCCCCAATTAACAATATTTATTTTATTAAATTGAGTTCTTAAATTTTCAGCCTTTTTATAAGTTCTATTGCTCACAGTGATTTTAGATGCTTCCATTTTATTTAAAGCAAAAATAATTGATGGAACTACGCCTCCAGCACCTAAAATTAAAATTTCTTTATCTTTAACTTTGTAATTCAAGTTATTTATTGCTTTTTGAAAACCACCAATATCCGTATTGTAACCAACTAAATCACCATTATCAAAACAAATTGTATTTACCGACTGCGTGTGTTCTGCTTCTGAGCTTAGCTTGTCTAAAAAAGGTATCACTATTTTCTTAAACGGAACAGTAACATTACAACCATTTATTTCTTGATTTTTGATCTTAAGGATAAAATTTTCAATTTCACTTTCTTCTAGTTTAATTTTTTCATAAACTGCTTTAATATTATTTTGTTCTAACCAATAGTTGTGTAATTGTGGAGACAATGAATGTTCAATTGGGTTTCCAATCACAAAATATTTTTTCATTTTTGTAAATTTAAATATTCTTTGATTTTTTTTATAGGTAACCCCATTATTGTATTTTCATCTCCTTCTATACTGCTGAACAAACTTCTTCCTTCTCCTTCGATTTGATAGACATTGTAAGCGTAAAGATTTTCGTCTGATATTTTAGATAAATATTTTTCTAATTCTAAATCTGAAAAATTTTTCATTATTAAAGTTGCTTTATCAGTGTAATTCCAAACCATTGAACCATTTTTTGAAATGCAAACAGAACTTATTAAAAAGTGCGATTTCCCATTAAGTTTTCTCAATATATTCATCGCTTCTTCTCTGCTTTCAGGTTTTGAGATTAATTCTCCATCTAAATCAATCACACTATCAGCACCAAGTACTATTTGGTCGTGAATTTTGGTGCTAACTTTATTTGCCTTTAATTCTGCTAAATTTTTTGAAATTATTTCTGGAGTAGCATTTTCTTTAATTAAAGCTAATTTCACAATTTCTTCATCTACGTTTGAAGGTTCCACGATGTTTTTAATATTATTCTTATCTAAAATATCTTTTCTGACCTTGCTTTTAGATGCTAAAATAATTTTATCTGACATTGTTTAAATAAATTTCATGTATTTTAATTATAGAGGCTGCAGTTTCTTCAACAGATTTTCTTGTTACATCTATTAAGGGCCATTTGTATTTTTGAAATGTTTTTTTTGCTTGAAGAACTTCTTTTTTTATACTTTCAAGATTGGTATAATCTATACTTTCTGTTTCTTTCAATGAATTCATTCTATTTTTTCTTAAATCTGCGAGTCTCTCGGGTTCTGTACTTAATCCAACAACACAAGTTATATGTGGATTTTGTTTAAGTTTTTCTGGTAAAGAGTTTTCGTTAACTAAAGGAATGTTTGAAGTTTTAAAGCCTTTATTGGCAAGATAAATGGATGTTGGTGTTTTGCTGGTTCTGCTAACCCCTACGAGAATAATATCAGATTTTTCAACTTCACTTATTAAATTACCATCATCGTGATTCATGGTAAATTGAATTGCTTCAATTCTATCATAATATTCATCATTCAAAACATGTTGTCCGCTGGGTTCATGAGATGCTTTTTGATTTAAAATTTTAGAAAAATTTAAAATTAAATTACCTAATACTCCAAAACAAGGTATCTTTTTATTTTCACTCTCGTTAGCTAAATACTTAGCAAGGTTATTATCTACAATAGTATATAAAATTATTGAATTCTCATTTTTTTTTGCGTCTTCTAAAATTTTTAAAATTTGATTTTCTGTTCTTGTGAAGGAGTAGGAATTAACTTTATATTCTATATTTAAAAATTGTGCTTTAAGGGCCAAAAATATTCTATCTAGGGTTTCTCCGGTCGAGTCGGAAATTAAATATATTTGATATGTATTACTCATAAATAAATTGTTAATAAACGTGTATTGTTTTGATTAAATTATACAATTTTAAATTTCTCCAATAACATCTGTAAAATCTGACTTTTATTAACAATAATAATAAATAAGCTAAAACAATCCACAAAAATTGAAATAATCAAAAAAGCTTCATTTTAAACAATTTTAATCATCAAACTTGTTAGTAAATTGTCAGTATAATGTTTATAAAAAATAATCTTCTTTATTCACAAGATATAATAATACTACAATAATTTATAAGACTTTTATATGAAACCTTTAAACAAAGTAATTATTAACAAAGATACATCATTTAAACCTCTATGGATAATGAGACAAGCAGGCAGATATTTGCCAGAGTTTAGAGAAATTAGAAAAAAAAATCCTGAATTCATTAGTCTATGTTTAAATGACAACTTATCAACTGAAATAACTCTACAACCATTGAAAAGATTTGATATTGACGCTGCAATAATTTTTTCTGATATTTTAATGTTACCTTATGGTTTAGGTCAAAAAGTGAAATTTGAGAAAAATTTTGGTCCTAAACTAGATAATTTAGATTTAAGTAAGGTTGCAAAATTAGATGAGATAGATTTTGTTGAAAAGTTATATCCTGTTTATAAAGCAATTAAACAAGTAAGTTCTCATCCAATTGTAAAAAATAAAAATACTATTGGATTTGTAGGTGCACCGTGGACTCTTTTAGTTTACATGATTAACTTAAAATCTCCAAAAAAGGATTTGAATGAAAATTTTTTCAAAGATGAGTTTTTAATAAACAGAATTTTATTACTTATAGAAAAATTTTTAAAAGTTCATATAAAAAATCAAATAGATAATGGAGCAAATGTTATCCAAATTTTTGATAGTTGGGCCGGTTTATTAGAAGAAAAAGATTTACCAAACTATATTTACGCACCTACTTTAAATTTAGTAGAATATGTCAAATCTCTAAATGTACCTGTAATATGTTTTCCAAGAGAGATTAAAAATTATAAAGAGTTTTGCGAGATAGTTAAACCTGATGCAATAAGTATTGATTATAATGTTGATCCTAAAAAGATACTTAAAGATATTAAAATTCCCATTCAAGGAGGATTAGATCCCAAAGTTCTTTTAACAGATTATGAAAATTTAAAAAAAGCAGCTTTAAGTTATTTAGAAATTTTTAAAGACCATCCATATATATTTAATTTAGGTCATGGTATACTGCCAGAGACTAATCCGGAGATGGTTGAAAACTTAATAAAAATAGTAAAGAATAATTAAAATATGGACGTTAATCATCCACCTATAAAATATGGAAAAACAGGTGTTCTAATTATTAACTTAGGCACACCAGATTCTACCAGTTGGTTTGATATAAGAAAATATTTAAAAGAATTCCTTTCAGATAGAAGAGTGATTGAAGTAAATCCTATAGTCTGGCAAGTAATTTTAAATTTATTTATCCTAACTTTTAGACCTTCCAAGACAGCTAAGGCTTATAAAGAAATTTGGATGAAAAACGAAAATATGTCTCCCCTTCTATATTATACAAAAAAACAAAGCGAGAAAACTTCTGAATTATTTAAAAAAGAAAATATCGTTTTGGATTTTGCAATGAGATATGGAAATCCAAGTATTAAAAAAAAGATACATAAATTGAATGGGATGGGGTGCGAAAATTTAGTTATCCTTCCTCTTTATCCTCAATATGCAGCGGCCACAACAGCAACAGTTTGCGATGAAGTTTACAGAACGTTAATGAAAATGAGATGGCAACCTTCCCTTAAAATAATTCCGCATTATGAATCTAATCCTTTATATATTGATGCACTAGTTAATTCGATCAATAAAAAAATTAATGAAATTAACTGGAAACCAGATCTAATCATAGCCTCATACCACGGGATACCAAAAAAATATTTTGATAAAGGAGACCCGTATCATTGCTACTGTCATAAAACAACGAGACTTATTTCAGAAAAATTTAATTCTATAAAAATTAAAACTACTTTTCAGTCAAGATTTGGTCCACAAGAATGGCTGCAACCATACACTGATAAAACTCTAGAAAGACTCCCAAATGAGGGAATTAAAAATATTCTTGTCATATCTCCGGGTTTTTCATCTGATTGTGTAGAAACCTTGGAGGAAATATTAATTCAAGGTAAAGAAAATTTTATAAATGCTGGAGGAATAAACTTTGATATGGTTCCATGTTTAAATGATAATGATGACCATATTGTTTTAATAAAATCCTTAATTGAAAAAAATATTTGATGAATGAATTCTTATTTGCTGTTTAAATCTTTACATTTAATCGCGGTTGTTTCTTGGATGGCTGGTCTTTTATACTTACCAAGAATTTTTGTTTATCATGTTGAAAACAAAGAAAAGAAAGAAGCCACCGATATATTTGAAGTGATGGAGAGAAAATTATTCTTTTATATTATGCGTCCCGCTATGATATTTACCTGGGTTTTTGGATTAGTTTTAATTTATTTAAATGGAATAGAAATTTTTGCTCAACTGTGGTTTCAGATAAAGATAATTTTGATAGTTTTGTTGTCAGCCTACAATGACTTTTTAGGAAAATGTCTTGTTAGCATAAAAAATTCTACAAATACAAAATCTTCTAAATTCTTTAGAATTATTAATGAAATACCAACTATAATTTTAATTATTGTTGTATTTTTGGCTATTTTTAAGCCAATCTAGGGTTGAAATAATATAATCAGTATATATATTCATATCATCGATAAGTCCTTATCAAAATATTAATCATGAACATCCAAGAATTAAAACTTAAATCATCTGAACAGCTCATTACTCAAGCAGAAGAACTTGGAATTGAGAATGCTAGCACGTTAAGAAAACAAGAAATTCTTTTTGCTATACTTAAAAAAGTTGCAGAAAAAGAGGAAATCACAGGTGTTGGTGTTTTGCAGCTTTTACAAGATGGCTTTGGTTTTTTAAGAGCAATGGAATCTAATTATCTTCCGGGACCAGATGACATATATGTAAGCCCAAGTCAGATTAGAAAATTTGGTTTAAGAACCGGGGATACTGTTGAGGGTCCAGTGAGAGCCCCTAAAGAAGGAGAAAGATATTTTGCATTATTACAAGTAAGTAAAATAAATTTTGAAGAACCGGAAAAAGCTAGACATAAAATTGCATTTGATAACCTAACTCCATTATATCCAGACAAACAATTAGTTATGGAAATTGAGACAACTAAGGTTGAAAAAAAACCAGACCTTACTCCAAGATTGATTGATCTAGTTAGTCCAATTGGTAAGGGCCAAAGATCAATAATTATTTCACCACCAAAAGCTGGAAAAACAATGATCTTACAAAGTATAGCAAACTCAATAGCAAAAAATTATCCAGAATGTTATTTAATAGTTTTGTTAATAGACGAACGTCCGGAAGAAGTGACCGATATGCAGAGAACGGTTAAAGGTGAAGTGATTAGTTCAACATTTGATGAACCTGCTCAACGTCATGTAGCTGTTGCAGAAATGGTTATAGAAAAAGCTAAAAGACTAACAGAGCACAAAAAAGATGTTGTTATATTGTTAGACTCAATAACAAGATTAGGGAGAGCATATAATGCTGTGATACCAAGTTCTGGTAAAGTCTTGACCGGAGGTGTTGATGCAAATGCACTTCAACGACCAAAGAGATTTTTTGGTGCTGCAAGAAACATTGAAGAAGGAGGGTCTCTAACCATAATTTCAACTGCTTTAATAGATACTGGAAGCAGAATGGATGAAGTGATATTTGAAGAATTTAAAGGAACAGGAAATAGTGAGACTGTCTTAGATAGAAAAATTGCTGATAAAAGGATTTATCCAGCAATAGATATAACAAAATCAGGCACAAGAAGAGAAGAGTTATTATTCGATAAAAATGATTTACAAAAAATGAATGTGTTGAGGAGAATAATTGCTCCAATGGGAACAATGGATGCTATAGAGTTTATTAATTCAAAACTAAAAGATACGAAAAATAATTCAGAATTTTTTAATTCAATGAACAAACCTTCTTAAATAATTTTAAAATGATCTCTTCCACAGATCTAAAGTTAAAATTACAAGAACTAATTAATAATAAAAAATTTACAGAAGCTATCTCTTTGATGGAACAAAATTTCCCTATCGCTGATAGGCCTGCAGGTATTTTTAATTTATTAGGTTTTTCAAAATTATCAGAGAATAAAACAACAGAGAATTTGCTCTCTGCAATTTCAGATTTTAAATCAGCTTACGAAAAAGATCGAGATGGAAAAATAGGTCTAGAGTCTTTAGCAAACTTAATAAATTCAATTATTGAATTATATGATCTTGATAAGTCCTTAGTTGATTTTGATGAAGTAATTGATCTCTATTCTAAATTAAAAAATAATAATTTTTTAGAAGATTATCAGCTAAATAATTCCATGAAGCGTTTGTATACAAGATTAAATGACTCAAATCGAATTATAGTTCATCTAGAAAAAATGGTTAATAATAAAGATTCTAGGTTGCGGGATTATTGTTCAATAAATTATTTTAGAATGTTTAATAATGACTGTTCACAAGAAGACTTTTTTTATCATTTAAAAAATTTCAATGAAAAGGTTCCAAAATATAATAATGATAATTTACTTTCTTTTCCAAAAATTAAAAACGAGAAAATCAAAATTGGTTTTTTATCTGCCGATATAAGAAATTCACACTCTGTTACTTTTTTTTTAAAATCAATTTTAAAAGATTATAACAAAAATAAATTTGAAATTTATTTAATTCTAAATCAAAATTTTACAGATGATACAACTAAGGTTTTTAGCAATTTAGTATATAAAACAATAAATATTCATAATCTCGACGATATTATTGCCATTAACACTATCAGGAAATATAATTTAAATTTGGTATTTGATTTGATGGGATTAACTTCTGAAAGCAAAGTTGAAATTATTAAAAATAGAATAGCCCATAATCAGGTTTCTTGGTTAGGTTACTGCAATACAACTGGTTTAGATAATATGGATTATCTTATCACTGATAGAAATTTAATTAAAAAAGAGGAAGAAAAATATTATTCAGAAAAAATAATTTATTTACCCAACATTTGGAATTGTCATTCTGGCATTAATTATTTAAGAAAAAAAATTAACTCACCAACATTATCTAATAATCACATAACATTTGGTTGTTTTAATAATTTTATGAAAATTAATGACAATGTAATTGATACTTGGTCAAAAATTTTAAAATTAAGTAAAAATTCAAAATTATTACTAAAATCTTCTATGGAAAAAGATAACAATAGAAGAATTAAAAAAAAATTTGCTGAGTACGGAATATCAGATTCAATTATTTTCCATGAACATGATAAAAATTTTCAAGATCATTTAAAGTTGTATGAAAAAGTAGATGTTGCGCTTGATACATTTCCTTATAATGGAGTTACAACTTCATTTGAGGCATTATTTATGGGTGTACCAGTTTTAACAATGGATGGATATAATTTTAATTCAAGATGTGGAGCGTCTATAAATAAAAATTTAAAATTGGACTATTTAATTTCAAAAGATCAAGAGGATTATATTAATAAGGCTGTTGAACTATCAAATGATATAAAAAAACTTAACGAATTAAGGAATTTTATATTCGAAAATGTAATTGATTCCTCATTATTTGATAAAGTTAGTTTTTCAAAGTCATTCTTTAATATGGTTGAGGAAATTAACCATTCCTAATATTTCTGTTATTAAAAATTTTGCCATAATAATCAATTTTCAAGCTATAATCTTTTTATGACAATATTTGCTTTATCCAGTGGGCCTGGAATTTCTGGTGTTGCAGTAATCAGGATTTCCGGCAGTGAGACTTCTAGAGTTATCAAGATGTTAACTGGTAAAGAACTCCCAATTCCAAGAGTGGCAACTCTAAGAAAGATTAATAAAACAAATAAATCTGAATTGATAGATGAAGGATTAATTCTATGGTTTCCTGGTCCTGAGAGCTACACAGGTGAAGATATGGCTGAAATACAAGTTCATGGTAGCAAGGCTGTGGTAGATGCCCTACACTCCTCTATATCTCAAATTGAAAATTGCAGATTAGCAGAGCCAGGTGAATTTACTAAACTTGCATTCCAAAATGGAAAAATAAATTTATTAGAAGCAGAAAGTATAGCTGATTTAATTTCATCTGAAACAGAAATTCAAAGACAACAAGCAATTAAAATAATGAAAGGTAAGTCTGCAGATCAATTCAATTTTTTAAGAGAAAAACTTTTAAAAATCTTGGCTCATGTTGAAGCTAAAATTGACTTTCCAGATGAGGATTTACCAAACGATATTTTGGATGAAATTAAAAATAATTCAAATGAAGTTATAAAAAAAATTGAAAAGATTTTAAATGATCAAAAAGTCGGAGAAAGAATTAGAGAGGGTTTTAAGATTGCAATCCTTGGACCTACTAATGCAGGGAAATCTAGTTTAATAAATCATTTATCAAATCGAGATGTTGCAATTGTTTCTGAAATAGCTGGTACTACAAGAGATGTTATAGAAACTCATCTTAATATAGATGGTTATCCCGTAATAATATCTGATACCGCAGGCATAAGAGAATCTAAAGATGAGATAGAAAAAAAAGGTATTAAATTATCTTTGAATAGAGCCGAAGAAGCAGATTTAAAGCTTGTAGTGGTAGATGCAAAAAGCCTTGATTTTACTGACGTTTTGAGAGGTTTATTAGATGAAAATGCAATTTTAGTTATAAACAAGTCTGATCTTTTAGAAAAAGAAATTGACTCAGAAATAAAAAATTTAAATCATGTTTTAATCTCAATTAAAGACAATAAAAATATTGATGAACTAATTTCAAAAATAAAAAATAATTTAAAAAATAAATTTATAACTAGTGATGATATTTTGATTACCAGAGAAAGACACAGACAACATTTGGAACAGTGTTTAGACCATTTGAATAACTTTAATCAAAAAAAAGCAGTAGAAGATTTTGATAAAGCAGCAGAGGATTTAAGATTAGCTACTAGACATTTGGGTATGATCGTTGGAAAAGTTGATGTAGAGGAGATATTAGGTAGTATTTTCAATGATTTTTGCATAGGTAAGTAATCCCCTATTTTCCTTATTTTTAGACATTTTTTTATCCAAAACTATTGATAATTAACGCTTATTTACAAAAAATTAAGTCTGTCTTGTAAATTACGTATTCACATATAAATTTAACCTATGAAAAATGATTTGTCATTTGATGTAGTTGTAATTGGTGGAGGTCACGCAGGATGTGAAGCAGCAGCTGCTTCTGCTCGATTAGGTGTTAACACTGCCCTATTCACTCATAAAATAGAAACTATCGGTGAGATGTCATGTAACCCAGCAATAGGTGGTTTAGGTAAGGGTCATTTAGTTCGAGAAATAGATGCACTCGATGGTGTTATGGGAGATGTTGCAGATAAATCAGGCATACAATTTAGATTATTAAATAGAAGTAGAGGACCAGCTGTGCGCGGACCAAGAACGCAATCAGATAGAGCACTATATCGTAAATTTATGCAAAAAAAATTGATAAACTATTGTAATTTAAGCATTTTTTCAGATCCTGTAATAAAGTTTATTTTTAAAAATAATGCTATAAATGGTTTTGAAACAAAAGAAGGTAAAAAGGTATCATGTAGCAAGTTAATACTAACAACAGGAACTTTTTTAAATGGTTTGATACATATAGGTGACGAAAGAACACCAGCAGGAAGGTATGATGAAAAACCTTCAACAGGTTTAAGTGAACAATTAGCAAAATATGATTTTAAAATTGGAAGATTAAAAACTGGAACACCGCCCAGGTTAGATGCAAGAACGATTAATTTCGAAAACCTTGAAGAACAATTTGCAGATGATGATCCTTATTATTTTTCATTCCTAACTAAAAAAAATTTAAACAAACAAGTGTCATGTCGAATGACTTATACCAATGAGAAGGTTCATAAGATTATTGAAAAAAATTTATCTAAAAGTGCAATGTACTCAGGTAACATAAAAGGAGTAGGTCCAAGATATTGTCCATCTATAGAAGATAAGATAGTAAAATTTGCAGATAAAGTTCGTCATCAGATTTTTTTAGAGCCAGAAGGGCTTTATGATCACACAATTTACCCAAATGGGATCTCTACATCGCTCCCAGCTGAAGTACAAGAAGAAATATGTAATAATATCAATGGTTTAGAAAATGTTAATATTATAAGACCAGGATATGCTATAGAATATGACTATATAGATCCACGTGAACTATTCTTGACCCTTGAAACTAAGAAGGTTAGCAATCTTTATCTTGCTGGGCAGATTAACGGAACAACAGGATATGAAGAAGCAGCTGCGCAAGGCCTTATAGCTGGCATAAATGCAGCTTTGTCTGTAAAAAATTCTGAGCCTTTTATCCTTGATAGATCCGATGCCTATATTGGTGTAATGATTGATGATTTAGTTACCAAGGGAGTTGCTGAGCCTTACCGTATGTTTACATCAAGAGCAGAATATCGATTAAGTTTGAGAGCAGATAATGCAGATCAAAGATTAACAGCCAAGGGAATAGAAATTGGGTTAATTGGAGAAGAAAGAAAAACTTTATATTTGGATAAATTTGACAAAATTGAAAAAATTAATTTAAAAATGAATAAATCTAGTATTTCACCATCTAAAGCTGAAAAATTTGGGATCAAAATAGCGAAAGATGGAATATTAAGGTCTTCAAATGAGATGCTATCTCAAAAAGATGTGAATATGAGTAAAATTAGAGAAATATGGCCAGAAATACCCTATTTTAGTAAAGAAATTGATGAACAAGTAGAAATTAATGCCCATTACAGGGGATATTTAAAGAAGCAAAAAGCAGATATATTAGCATTTAAGAGAGATGAGAACTTAATTATTCCTGATAAAATTAATTATGATAGGCTTTCTGGTTTATCTAATGAGGTAAAAGCTAAATTTAAAGAAATAAAGCCCAAAACTATGGGTCAGGCTCTTAGAATTGATGGAATAACCCCAGCAGCTGTATATATTTTGTTGTCACATGTAAAAAGAAAGTCTATTAAGCATATAGCTTAATGGATCAAGAAATTTTAAATTCTTACTCTAGACTTGATGATCTAAATGTTTCACGTGAAACATTTTTAGACTTTGAAAACTATATATCTCTTATTCTTGAAAAAAATAAAAAAATTAACATAATTGGTCATAATACAGCATCAAAAAACGCAATAATTGAGCGTCATATTATAGATTCAGCACAAATAATTGATTTCGTTGATTTAAATTGCAATACAATAACAGATTTAGGTTCTGGAGCGGGTTTACCAGGAATTATAGTGGCAATTATACTAAAAAACATGAAAAATAAAATGAATGTGCATCTGTATGAAAAAAGCTACCATAAAAGCCATTTTTTAAAAGAAGTTTCAGAAAAATTAAATTTAAATACAAAAGTTTTTCAAAAAAATATTTTTGAGATAAAAAATTTAGAGACAGGCACAATTATGTCGAGGGCTTTTAAACCTATGCCTGTAGTTTTAGATTTAGTTTATGAAAATTTTTCAAAATATAAAAATTTAATTTTCTTTATGGGTAAAAGTGGAAAAAAAGTTTTTGAAAATTCTAAAAAAAAATGGAATTTAGAATTTATAGAAAAGAAAAGTTTAACAAGTAAGGATTCATTTTTGATAAATATAAAAAAAATTAAAAAAAAAAATTAAAAAGAAATTAAAAAAAATAAAATGCAAATTATTTCAGTCATAAATCAAAAGGGTGGGGTAGGAAAAACTACAACAGTAATAAATCTTGCAGCAGGACTTTCACAACATGATAAAAGAATTTTGGTTATTGATTTAGATCCTCAAGGGAATGCAACTACAGGACTTGGATTATCTAATATGGATAACTCAAGTGATACAATTTATGGGGTCTTAAATGGAACTAAAGAAATTTATCAAGTAATAAAGAAAACTCGGTTTAAAAATTTGGATATGATTACTTCTAATGTAGACTTATCAGGTTTAGAGGTTGAAACGGCAGATGATACAAATAGAGCTTTTATTTTAAAGCGTAAATTAGCCGCCTATTTAAACGATTCTAAAGGATCCTACGATTATATCTTGATCGACTGCCCACCATCGCTTAGCTTGTTGACTGTTATGGCACTGGTATGCTCAGGATCTCTTCTAGTGCCGTTGCAAACAGAATTTTTTGCCCTTGAAGGCTTAACACAACTAATGAAGACTATTGAAAGAATAAAAGTAAGTTTAAACCCAGAATTAAAAATTAGAGGTATACTTTTAACAATGTACGATAAAAGAAATAAATTGTCTTCACAAGTTGAAAAAGAAGCTAGAGATTATTTTAGTAATAAAGTTTATTCAACAGTGATACCAAGGAATGTTAGATTATCAGAAGCACCTTCGCATGGAATGCCAGTTTTAATTTATGATAAATCATGCCCAGGTAGCAAGTCATATTTTAGTTTTACAGATGAATTTATTAATCAAGAAACAAACATTGGAAGTGCTGCTTAATGGATAAAATTAAAAAAGGTCTAGGAAGAGGCTTATCTTCATTGATTGGTGAAGCAAAAACAGAGTCTCAAACTAATCAATTGCTAGTAAGTGATCTTATTCCAAACAAGTATCAACCAAGAAAAATATTTGATGCAAACAATTTAGAAGATTTAACTAAATCTATTAAAGAAAGAGGAATGATACAGCCAATCATTGTTAGAAAATCAAATGATGATAAATCAAAATTTGAAATAATTGCAGGAGAGAGAAGGTGGCTTGCGGCACAAAAAGCTGGATTACATAATGTGCCTGTTGTTATAACAGAGGCAGATGATTTAAAATCTTTAGAATTTGCTATTGTCGAAAATGTTCAAAGGCATGATTTAAATCCACTTGAAGAAGCTCAAGGCTATAAAAGATTAATTGATGAATTTTCCTATGATCAAGAAAAAGTTTCAAAATTTATTGGTAAGAGCAGAAGTCATGTTTCAAATTCATTAAGAATATTAAGCCTTCCTAATGATGTAATAAAATTAATTGAAACACAAAAATTAACTGCTGGTCATGCTAAAATTTTAGTTGGTCTTGATAACGCTAGTTTCGTTGCTTCCAAAATAATACATAAAAAACTTTCAGTAAGGCAGGCTGAAAATTTTGTTAAAATTTTTAAAAATAATAAACAAAAATCCTTAAAGTCCAAAGATACAAATATAATCGCACTTGAGTTGTCCATTTCAAATAAAATTGGGCTAAATGTAGAGATAAAAAATAATAAAAGAAATAAGGGTAAAATTAGTTTTGAATATAAAGATTTAGATCAACTAAATAAAATAATTGATATAATAAAATCAAATTACTAATCTTTAGCCGAAGATTTCTCAAAAATAAAGTTTGTCATCAAATTAATTGAATTATTAATATTTTTTTTTATTAATAGTTCTAACTCGTTTATCTCATATATTAAATTATTCAAATCCTGAGCTTGCCAATTTAGAATTTGTTTTTTTACTATTTCTTTATCTTTCCAAAAAATAGGAGGTTTAGCTGATGAAATTGTTTTATCTATATTATGATTGATTTCGTATTCTTTTATGAGTTTAAGTATTAATTTAGATTTATTTAAGAAAATTCTTATAATTAATATACAATCTTCATTAACAAAATTGTTATCGCTCAAAATACGAATTATTTTTTTTTTATTTTTAACTAAACAATTGTTAATTAAATCATTAAAATTATGATTTTCGTTTAAGTTAATTAGCTTATATATTTTTCCCTCATCTATTTTTTTGTTATTTTTTGTATATAAATTTATTTTTTCAAGTTCATTTAAGAGTGCACTTTTATCTTCGTTTGTTTTTTCTATAATTGTGTTTATTAATGAGCTAGATACTGAAACATTAATTTCTCTAAAAAAATTTGATGCAAATCCCATCAGTGTCTGTTTACTATCGGGATAGAAAGCTACACAAGCTAAGTCTTTATCTTTTTCAAATTTTAATCTTAATTTTGACCTTTTATCTAAAACATCCGCAATTAGTATGATAATTGTGTCTTGTACCTTTTCTGAATTTATACTTTCAACTATATTTAATATTTTATCATTAACTCTTTTAATAATGATAATTTTACTACTTCCAAATAGAGATTTAGTATAAATTTCATCAAAGAAATTCTCAGGGTTTTCAAATATTTGACTTTGATCGTAACTGAAATAATCAGTATTATCAGATATAAAATTTATTGCTTCTTCTTTTTGAGCATCGTTCTTCCCGTACAAAAGAATAATTTTTGACTTATCAGAATTAATTTTTTTTATTTCATATGATTTGAAAATCATTCAAAATTTATTAATTCAAATTTTAATTTCCTGATTGTTGAATCTACAAAACTTTCTTTAATTGTATTTTCATAATTTTTAAGGGTGAATGTATCAGAAATATTTTTAATGATTTGTTTTTCATTGAATGATACTGTTTTTGAGTTTTCTTTATCTTTTTCAATGAAAACTGTTGTTTCTAAGGATAGCTCATATTCACTTGGGGATCCTTTTGAATCTTTTAAAATTACAGTTTTTTTAAAGTTGTTATTAATTGTTAAATTAAATTCATTTTTAGATACTTCATTGTTTTTATTTTTTAGTTTATTGTTCATTAATGTATTGATGTAATTATCTCCAGTAATTCCAGAAATTGTTATGTTAAGTTCTGACTTTTTTTCTGAATTGTATACCGGACTAAATCCACAGTGACTTATAAAAATAAATAAAATTAAAATAATTTTTTTTTTTATCATTTAAACTATAATATTAATAAGTTTACCCTTTATGTATATTTTTCTTTTAATTTTTTGTTGATACAAATATTTAGATAATTTTTCGTCTTTACTTATTTTCTCTAATATCTCATCTTCAGTCGTACCTTTTTCAGATTGTATTAATCCTCTTTTTTTGCCATTTACTTGAATAACAATATTACCAACTTCTTCCTGAACAAGTTTATCAGAATATATTGGCCATTGAAAATTTTTGCTATTTATTAATTTTAAACATTCATTTGAAAAATGAGGTATTACAGGCATAAAGCTCAAAAGAATCTTCTCAAAGTTTTCTATGATTGTTTCTTTGCTATATGAATTTTCGATTTGTTTATTCCAAAAAGAATAGATCTCATGCATGTTTGCTATGATTTTATTATAACTAAAGTTTTCTAAATTTTCAGTGACTTTTTTTATAAACTTATTTGTTTCTTTGGTTAACTCTTCATCTTGATCATTTAATTTATTATTTTTAATTTTTTCTAAAACTTTTAAGTTAAGACTCCATAATTTTTGAATAAATTTAAATGATGAATTAATTCCATCCTCAGACCACTGAACATCTTTGTGAGGTGGACTGTCAGACAGTATAAACAACCTAGCTGCATCAGCACCGTAATTTGTAATAATATTTTCTGGATCAATTGTATTTTTTTTTGATTTTGACATAGATTCAGATGGCCCAACTTTAATTTTTTTCGTGTTATCTTTTTTTAAATATTTTATTCCATTAATTGTTTCTATTTCTTCTGGACTAATCCAATTTCCATCTGGATCTTTATATGTTTCATGACAAACCATACCTTGTGTAAACAATCCATCGAAAGGTTCTTTGATTTGAAAGCTTTCATTTTCATGAGATAATGCTCTCATAAAAAATCTAGAATATAGTAAATGAAGAATAGCATGTTCAATGCCCCCAATATATTGATCTACAGGCATCCAGTAATCTATTTCATTTTTTGTAAATCCATATTCTGAATTTGTTGGGGAACAAAACCTTAAATAATACCAGGATGAGCAAACAAACGTATCTAATGTATCAGTCTCTCTTGATAAAGTTTTTCCATTAATTACGATTTTTTTCCAATCATCTTGACCATCTAAAGGATTCCCTTTTACTTTTAGGTCGATGTCAGAGGGTAGTTTAATTGGTAACATAGACTTTGGTATAGGGTAAACATTTCCATTTGAATCATATGCAACGGGTATTGGACACCCCCAATATCTTTGCCGAGATATCCCCCAGTCTTTTAATCTAAAATTAATTTTCTTTTTACCAATTTTCTTTTGTTCAAGTAGATTTATTGTTTCGATTACTGACTGATCGGGAACTTTTAAACCATTTAAAAATTTAGAATTAATTATTATTCCAGATCCAGAATAAGCTTCGTCCATTACCTTAAAAGCATCATCAGCGTCATTTGGTTTTACAACCGTTTTTATCTCTAGATCATATTTTTTTGCAAAATCAAAATCTCTCTGATCATGTGCCGGACATCCAAAAACTGCACCAAATCCGTAATCCATTAAAACAAAGTTAGCAAAGTATACAGGGACTTTTTGGTTAGGATCTAGTGGATTTATCGCCAATAAGCTTGTTTTAAATCCAATTTTGTCTCCTACAGCGATAGCTTCTTCTGTTGTCCCTGTTTTAGAACACTCTTCTCTAAATTTTTTAAATTCAGGGTCATCTTTGTAAAACTTAGATATTTCATGATCTGTAGATAATGCTAAAAAGGAAAATCCAAAAAGTGTATCCGGTCTAGTGGTAAAACATTTAATATTATCAATAGGTAAATTTCCCTCAATTTTAAACTCTATTTCACAACCAAAAGATTTTCCAATCCAGTTTTTTTGCATCACTTTAACTTTGTTTGGCCATTTCTCTAATTGATCAAGACCATCTAGTAAGTCTTGCGAAAATTTTGAAATATTAAAAAACCATTGATTTAGTTTTTTCCTTTCGACTGGTGCACCAGACCTCCAGCCCTTTCCATCTATAACTTGTTCGTTAGCTAAAACTGTTTCGTCAACAGGGTCCCAATTTACATAATTTTCTTTTCTATAAACTAATTTTTTTTCTAACAACTCAAGAAAAAAATTTTGTTGATGTTTGTAATAATCTTCCGAGCAAGTTGAAATTTCTCTATCCCAATCAATTGAAAGACCTAGTTTTTTTAATTGAGTCTTCATATTTTCAATATTATTTTCAGTCCAAATTTTTGGATCAAGATTATTTTGTTTTGCAGCATTTTCAGCTGGCATACCAAATGAATCCCAACCCATAGGATGAAGAACATTAAAACCTTGCAATGACTTGTATCTAGCTAAAACATCACCAATTGTATAATTTCTCACGTGTCCCATGTGAATTTTTCCGGATGGATATGGAAACATTTCTAGGCAATAAAATTTTTTTTTAGCTTTATTTATCTTAGAAGAAAAAGTTTTATTATCCTCCCAATGTTTTTGCCATTTTTCCTCAATTAATTTGAAGTTGTATCTTTCCACAAAATTAAAAATTATTATTGATCTGTTATTCTATACCCAATCCTTCATTCTTATAAGGCTTGAAGTTTTTATCTTTATTTTGCTCAGAATAAATTGCTGCTTTTTTTAATATTTGCTTTTTTAATTCAGTTACCAAAACTTTATTTTCCTGTGTAATTTTGCAGTTTATTAGGCTGTCCAAACATTTTCTATTAAATACTTTTATATCTAAAGAGTCTGATCTAATTTCGTTAGTAAGAAATCTTATGCTAATTTTAATACTTTCACTTGGATCATTTTCATCTGAATACCAATCAGTAATAATAATTCCACCACTATAATTGACTGATGTTAATGGCATAAAATCTATTGTATCTAATGAGGCTCTCCATAACTCATTTGAGCTAGCAAAATCAAATTTACCACCACCAGCACCTTTTACAGCATCATTAATTCTAAAACCTCTACCTTCTTCCAAGTTTTTCTTAACTCTTTTCTTAGGATCTGCAGGAAATTTTCTAGCGTCTGCTCCAGGCATTTTTCCATTACAGTTAGAAAGTAATAAAAAAATCAAAGGAAGAATTAGAAATTTTTTAAATGAGAAATTTTCTTTATTCATAATTTTTCAAGCTTATACAGTAAAAGTTGTTTTTTTTCGAAAATATGTACAAAAAACTTTAATTTTTATGATGCAAAAATGCAACACTATACGAAAATATCAATAAAACAGGGAATAATTTGAAAAATATATCAATAATAATGATAATTACGCAATGTTTATTATTAATAATTAACACTAATTATAAAAGGAGTAATTAATATGAACACTTTTAAAAAACTAGGATTAACTGCTTTAGCTGGTTCTTTAGCAGTTTCTTCTGCAGTCGCTGGCGAAATGTCAGTAGCTGGTTCAGCGTCAATTGGAGTTAAAAATACTTCAAACGCTACAGGTAAATCTTGGACAATGGGAAATCAATTAACTTTCTCTGGTTCAGGTGAAACAGATGGTGGTTTAAATGTATCATTATCATTCGTAATTGACCAAGGTGATGACACTGCAATCGGAAGTGGTCCTTTTGATAGTCACTCTGTAACAGTTGGTTCAGACACTATGGGATCTTTAGTATTCTCTGGTGAAGGTGGATCTTCTGCTCAGTCTGCATTAGATACTACTGCAGCTGGTGACATCTGGGATAACGGTTTCGGAATTTCTTCACCATCAGCTTCAGAAGCTGGTAACAACAGCATGTTGTACACACTTCCTTCAGTAATGGATGATTTAACTCTTAAAGCTAGTTACTCTCCATCAGGTGCTGAGAAGCCAGATTCAGCTATTGCTTACAGCGCTACATACTCAGGTGTTGAAGGCTTATCTGTAAGCTACGGAACAGGTGAATCAAACACTAAAGGTTCAGAAGCTGATACAACTACGTTAAAAGGATCATATGCTATTGGTTCTATAACTTTAGGTGCATCTCAAACAGAACATGACCTAAGCACAGGTAATGATGATACAGTAAGTTCATTCAATCTTGCTTACACAGTGTCTGATGATCTATCAGTATCATATGGTGAAGAAACACATGAAACAGCAGGTTCATCAGTTGATGAAGAAGTTAGCGCTGTTACAGTTTCATACACAAGTGGTGGTATGACAATTTCTGCTGCTTCTGTTGAAGCAACAGGTGTTGATCACACTGCAGGATCAACTGCAGAACATGAAAGATGGAAATTATCTGCATCTTTTGCATTCTAATTTAATTAGAATATAAATATTAAAAGGGCCCCTTTTTAGGGGCCTTTTTTTTTATTCAAAATATGAAATACCTGCAAAATCTTTATTGTTAATTAAATCTAATTTTTTCAAATTATTTTTTGAAATCCCACCAAGAGCAACAATCCTTTTTATTGTTAATTTTTTCAAAAGTTTAAATTTATAAATTCCCAGATAATTTTTATTTTTTTTAAAAATAGAAGATAGAAAAATTTCACTTACACCTTGCTTTTCCTTTGTTCTTATTTCTTTTATATTGTGAGCTGATCCAATTATGTTAAATTTATTTTTTAATGAAAAAGCTAAATGACCTTTAGATTTATTAAATGAAGGAATATAGGCACCATCTAGATTTAATTTAATCGCAAGTTTAATATTGTTAGATAAATAAAAATTTATGTGCTTTTTTTTACAATATTTTTTTAATTTAATTATGGTTTCTTTATTAGCAACCTTAGAACTATAATTTCTATAAATTACAATGGTTTGCTTGTCTAATTTGTCTATATTTTTTGTTTCATATTTGCTTATAAAGTAATATTTTTTGTTCATACTTAATTATGCATATTACTGTAAAAAATTTATTAGACATCGAAAATAATATTAAAGTTTCAATAAATGAGTTTAATATTAACTCTAAACCACAAATTATAGCAGTCTCAAAAACATTTAAAATTGATAAAATTTTACCCCTAATAGAGTATGGTCATATTAACTTTGGAGAAAATAAAGTTCAGGAAGCAATCGAAAAATGGACAGAAATTAAAAAAATAAAACCATCTATTAAACTTCACATGATTGGTAAATTACAAACTAATAAAGTTAAATTTGCAGTTAAATTATTTGATTATATTCACTCTGTCGATACTAAAAAACTTGCAAAAAAAATCTTAGACGAGCAAACTAAAATAAATCGAAAGATTAAAATATTTCTACAAGTTAACATTGGTGAGGAAAGTCAAAAATCTGGTATTAACAAAGAGAATGTAGAGCAATTGGCTCTTTACTGTAAAGAAATTGGTTTGGATGTAATTGGTTTAATGTGTATTCCACCAGTAGATGTTGAACCTGATAAATATTTTGAAGAGATGCAAAATTTAAATAAATCTCTAGGTTTTGTTGAATTAAGTATGGGAATGTCATCAGATTTTATTTTGGCTGTTAAAAACCTATCAACCTTTGTAAGGGTTGGATCTAGTATTTTTGGTCAAAGATATTAGAAGATTTTTATTTTAGATTTTTTATTTACTAATTTGAGCATAATTAGAAAATCTTTTTCACTTAATCCTACACATCCTGCAGTTGGTATATAATTTTTTGTCAGATGAATAAAAATACAACTACCTAAACCACTGATAGGTTTTTTAAAATTATATTTGATTGGTATTAGAAAATCATACTTATAATCTTTTCTGCTAAGTTTTTCATATTTTGTTTTTTTATTTATTTTAATAAGTTTGTTATATTTTTTTGGAAAACGAATATCATCACACCATCCCATATTTTTCTTAATCACAATACATTTAAGCAATGTGTTTGGTTTATTCTTACGATCTTTTCTAAAATAAAGATTTTCAATCTCAAATATACCTCTAGGTGTTTTTTTATCCCCTTCTTTTTTATTTCTTGTTGATCCATTTTTTCCAATGCAACATCTAAATTTGAATTCATCTATCTGAAGAGTGTGTTTATTTTTCACATAAATTGTCATATTCTATTTTTATGAGTGTACAAAATTTAATAATATATAAGTTTAAAGGTTTATACCACATTCTTGAAGAACTTAATTCTGATTTAAATTTTAATGTTATATTTGCAGATAATGAAAGTTCTCTAAATGAAAAAATAAAAAATTTGAATAATTTTTTAATTGTGTCAAATAAAAAAAATACAGATTTTAATAATCAATTTATTTTAGAAAATAAACCAATAAATATTTTTAAATTTATAGAAAAGTTGAATATTGAATTTTTAAAAAACCAATTTAATAATCAGTCCGAGATTAATGTAGGCAGTTATATTATTGATCTTAATTCAAGAGAAATAAGGTCAAAAAATATTAAACTTAAACTGACTGAGAAAGAAATCAATACGATTACATATTTATCTAAATCTAATAATCCAGTGAGTATTGAAGAATTACAAGAAAAAGTGTGGAGTTATCAATCTGATATAGAAACCCATACTGTTGAGACACATGTATATCGATTAAGAAAAAAAATATTAAACACTTTTAACGACAATGGTTTTATAGTTAGTAAAAAAAATGGCTATCAAATCAGTTAAAAAAAATCCAATTGCTAAAGAATTGTTTACAAAAAAGTATAAGTTAAAAAAAATTAAGCCTAAAAAAGGAAAAGGAAGTTTTAAAAGAAAAAAAATTTATTTTTAAAGTCTTGCACCAATTTGTTGTATTATTTTTGATGACATTTCAGTCCCTTTTTCAAGGCACTCTTTAGTAGAAAATTTATTTATATACCCATGTAAAAATCCTGCAGCAAAAAGATCACCAGCACCTGTAAGATCAATTATACTGAGATTTTTTTGTATGTTAGTTTCAACAACTTCATCGCCATTGATTGCAATTGCGCCTTTTTCCCCTCTAGTAACGATTATTAATTTATTAAGTTGTTTTGAAAAATTTACAACTTCATTAAAATTTTTTGCTTCAATTAAAGAGGTAATTTCTTGTTCATTAGCAAAAGTTATATCGAGTTTGTTTTTAACTAAATTTAAAAAATGAGGTTTGTGTCTATCCACACAAAATAGATCCGAGAGAGACATTGCAACTTTATTTGCATTATTTATAGCTTTATCAAATGCTTTTTTTGGTTCTCCTTCATCCCATAAATAACCTTCTAAAAATATTATTTCACTCTTTTTAATAGCATCAGAACTAACATCATGTTCATTAATTTTTCCTGCCGTACCCAAGAAGGTGCACATTGTCCTTTCTGAGTCCGGAGTTACTAATATTAAGCAAGTCCCTGTTGGTAATTTTTCTTTTTTTTTTGAATAAAAATACTTTACATTTTCTTTTTTTAATCCTTCTTCATAACTGCTACCAAATTTATCGTCTGAAATTTTTCCTATAAAGCCAGCTTCATCTCCAAGCTGAGATATACCAACGATTGAGTTTGCAACTGACCCTCCAGAAACCGTTTTTTCAACCTTTAGATTTGTTAATAAGTTTTTGAATTCATTTTCATCAAAAAATAATTTCATTGTACTTTTTGTAAGTTTGTTTTGATCAATAAAACTATCATCAACTTTACAAATGACATCCACAATAGCGTTTCCTATTCCTAAAATTTTCATATCAAGCCTTTTTGGTAATAACAGGTTTTTTTCTATTTGGGTAGCAAGTAGTACATATTTTGCAGCTCATTCCATAGCAATCTCTGGCTTTACAATATTCTCTGCCATAAAAGATTATTTGGAGATGAAGTTTGGACCAGGTTTTTTTAGGAAATATTCTTTTTAAATCTTTTTCAGTTTGTACTACATCTTTTCCATTTGTTAATCCCCACCGTTGTGCAAGTCTGTGAATGTGAGTATCAACAGCAAAAGCTGGATATCCAAAACCTTGGGACATAACAACACTTGCTGTTTTGTGTCCTACGCCAGGTAGTTTTTCAAGTTCTTCAAAGGTTTTAGGTACTTTACCTTTATGTTTTTCTAGCACTTGTTTTGACATTAAATAAATACTTTTTGCTTTAACTCTAAAAATACCAATTTTCTTAATTAATTTTTCAATTTTTTTTCTTCCTAATTTTACAAAGTGTTCTGGCTTATAGTATTTCGGATATATATCTTTTGTTACATTATTGACATTTACATCAGTACATTGTGCAGAAAGTAAAACTGAAATTAATAGAGTGAAAGTATTTTTACTTTTCAAAGGAACTGGTGCTTTAGGATAAATTTTATTTAAAGTTTTAATAATTACTTTTGCTTTTTGTTTTTCATTCATTATGAAAAGTTAAGCAAATCTCTCATCGAATATAATCCTGGTTTTTTTTTCATTAACCATTTGGAAGCGGTTAAGGCCCCGTCTGAGTATAGTGCTCTATCAAAAGCCTCATGATTTAATGTAATTATTTCTTTTCCACTTGAGAATTTTACCTCATGTTCACCAATAATTTCACCTTTTCTAATCGAGTTAAAATTAATTTTTTTTCCATAAGGAAATGATTTTTTATTCAAGAATTTCTTACCAATCAAATTATATAAATTTTTATTTTTTCCCACAGCAATTCCTTTACCAAGCATTAATGCTGTACCGGATGGATAGTCTTTTTTATGTTTGTGGTGTACTTCAAATATTTTACTTAAGTATTCATCATTAAGTGATTTTGAGGCAATCTCAGTTAAATACATTAATAAATTTACACCTAGGCTCATATTACCAGCTTTTAAAATTGGTATTTTTTTTGAGTAAATTTTAATTTGATTTTCTTGCGCTCTAGTAAATCCAGTGGTACCAATTACAACTTTTTTCCTTAGTTTTGAAGCTATTTTGAGTATTTCAAGCGTACAATTTGGAACTGTGAAATCAATAATTATATCAGTTTTCTTAAACGCTTTATCAGAATTTAATTCAGGTTTAACACCATTAAATTTTTTATTCACCAATCTATTTTCTGTAAGTGAAACTAATTTAAAATTTTTATTTTTTTTTGAGGATTTAATGAGTTGTTGACCCATTCTTCCCATACACCCTGAAATAGATAAATT
Source organism: Candidatus Pelagibacter sp. HIMB1506 (assembly GCF_052047935.1). NCBI lineage: Bacteria > Pseudomonadati > Pseudomonadota > Alphaproteobacteria > Candidatus Pelagibacterales > Candidatus Pelagibacteraceae > Candidatus Pelagibacter > Candidatus Pelagibacter sp. HIMB1506. Next base: position 1,296,327 of record NZ_JBNAIS010000001.1, read on the forward strand.
AATTTTTTTCATTAAGAAACAAAATACACAAGTATCACAAGAACAATCGTAATTACACCCCAAATACCTAAATTTTTAAAAAATACTCTCCTTTTTAAATTTGATTTTATGAAATTAGGTAAAACTAAAAATAGTATTAATATTAAAGCTATTGATGGAATTATTTCCTCTAATCCCATAGTTTAATTTTTCCAAAAATCTTTTGCTTTTTGAAAAAACTTTTTGATACTTGGGTTTGATTTGTCGTTTTCTATTTCTCTAAATTGTTCTAATAATTCTTTCTGTTTTTTGTTTAAGTATACTGGTACTTCTGTTTTTACTTGAACATATAAATCACCAAAGTCACCTCTTCTCATAAATGGCATTCCTTTGCCTTTTAATCTAAATTGTTTACCGTTTTGGGTTCCATCTGGAATTTTTATTTTTGCTCTTCCACCATCAATTGTTGGTATTTCAATCGTAGTTCCAAGAGCCGCATCAGCAAGAGATAGAGGAAACTCAAAAAATAAGTTTTCATCTGATCTTTTAAATAATTCATGAGAATTAACATTTATAAATAAATATAAATCGCCTGTAGCACCACCTCTGCTGCCAGCTTCACCTTTTCCGGCAAGTCTTATTCTAGTACCATCATCTACTCCTTTAGGAATAGTTACGGATATTTTTTTGGATGTTTGTTTTTTCCCCTGACCATTACAATCATTGCATGGATTGGTGATTTCTTCACCATTACCATTACATTGTGGACATGTTTGTTGAACTGTAAAGAAACCCTGATTAGATCTTATTCTTCCATTTCCTCCACAATAAGAACACCTGTCTGGAGAATAACCTGGTTCTGAACCATTACCTTTACAAGTCCCACATTGCTCAGTAGTTGCAAATTTAATGTCTTGTTTTTTCCCGTGATAAGCTTCCTCTAATGAAATTGATAAATCGTATCTTAAATCTGAACCTCTATTATTTGACCTTCTGTTTCTTGATCTTCCTCCACCTCCAAAATCCCCAAAGAAATCCTCAAAAATATCTGAAAAATCAGTTCCGCCAAAACCACCAAAACCACCACCTGGTCTACCACCACCATTTTCAAATGCAGCATGTCCAAAGTTATCATAGTTTTGTTTTTTTTCTTTGTCTGAAAGTATTCCGTAAGCTTCACTAGCTTCTTTAAATTTTTCTTCTGCTTTTGAATCACCTGGATTTTTATCTGGATGATATTTAACTGCTAGTTTTCTATACGCAGACTTTAGTTCATCAGGACTTGCGCTCTTATTAACGCCTAGGACATCATAATAGTCTCTTTTAGCCATCAAATTACCCCAGACAATTAAATGTCAGTTTATGCGCTTTTCTCTTTATTCTCGTCTTTTACTTCTTCGAAATCAGCATCAACAACATTCTCGTCTTTTTTACCTGTATTATCTCCACCATCATCTTTTCCTGATTCTGGTTTAGCACTTTGTTGTGATTTGTAGATTGCCTCTCCAAGTTTCATTGAAGCTTGAACTAAAGCTTCTGTTTTTTTCTTGATATTTTCAATATCTTCACCTTTTAGAGCTTCTTTTACAGCAGATGATGCATCTTCAATTGCTTTTTTCTCTGCATCTGAAATTTTTGATCCATGTTCTTTTAAGTTCTTCTCTGTTGAATGAATTAAAGTGTCTGCTTGGTTTCTAACATCAACTGACTCTCTTTTCTTTTTATCAGCTTCTTTATTAGCTTCAGCATCTTTGACCATTTTTTCGATTTCTTCATCACTTAATCCACCTGAAGCTTGAATTTGGATTTTTTGTTCTTTACCAGTTCCTTTGTCTTTTGCTGAAACATTTACGATACCGTTAGCATCAATATCAAACGTAACTTCAATTTGAGGAACTCCTCTTGGAGCTGGTGCAATACCTACCAATTCAAAATTACCTAATAACTTGTTATCAGTAGCCATCTCTCTTTCGCCTTGTAAAACTCTGATAGAGACAGCTGGCTGATTATCTTCTGCTGTTGAGAAGACTTGGCTTTTTTTAGTTGGAATTGTTGTATTTTTATCAATTAGTTTAGTTGAAACTCCACCAAGCGTTTCAATACCTAATGACAATGGTGTAACGTCTAATAAAAGAACGTCTTTAACATCTCCTTGCAACACTCCTGCTTGAATAGCAGCACCCATTGCAACTACTTCATCAGGGTTTACACTTTTATTAGGGTCTTTTCCAAAAAAGTTTTTAACTTCTGCTATAACTTTTGGCATTCTAGTCATACCACCAACCATAACTACTTCATCTATCTCGCTTGCAGTAATTCCTGCGTCTTTTAAAGCAGTCTGACATGGAGGCATTGTTCTAGCAATTAAATCTTCAACTAAAGCTTCAAGTTTTGCTCTAGTCATCTTTAAATTAATGTGTTTTGGGCCTGTTTTATCCGCAGTTATAAATGGTAAGTTTATGTCTGTTTGTTCTGCAGATGATAATTCAATTTTTGCTTTTTCAGCCGCTTCTTTTAATCTTTGTAAAGCAAGTTTATCTGATTTAAGATCAATACCATTATCTTTTTTAAATTCAGAAATTAAATAATCAACTATAGCATTATCAAAATCTTCACCACCTAAAAAAGTATCACCATTAGTTGATTTAACTTCAAATACACCATCACCTAACTCAAGTATAGAAACATCAAATGTTCCTCCACCTAGATCGTATACAGCAATTTTTTTATTTTGTTTTTTATCTAAACCATAAGCTAGCGATGCAGCAGTTGGTTCATTGATAATCCTCAAGACTTCTAGTCCTGCAATTTTACCTGCATCTTTTGTAGCTTGTCTTTGTGCATCATTAAAATATGCTGGTACAGTAATTACAGCTTTTGTTACTTCTGATCCTAAATATTTTTCAGCTGTCTCTTTCATCTTTTGTAATATGAATGCAGAGATTTGTGAGGGAGAATACTTTTCTCCTTTAGCTTCAATCCAAGCGTCTCCTTTTTCAGAGTTAACTATTTTAAATGGTGCAGCTTCAACATCTTTTTTTACTGTTGGATCATCAAAATTTCTTCCGATTAATCTTTTAACTGCAAAAATTGTATTTTCAGGATTTGTTACTGCCTGTCTTTTAGCAGGTTGACCTATTAATTTTTCATTTTCGTCAGTAAATGCAACTACTGAAGGAGTTGTTCTTGCTCCCTCTGCATTTTCTAAAACCTTAGCTTGTGTTCCTTCCATTACCGCAACACAAGAGTTGGTTGTTCCTAAGTCTATTCCAATTATTTTACTCATAATATTATTGTCTCTCTTTCGTCATATAGGGTTTAAATTTGAAACTACAAGTTGATCTCATTATTATTTATCTCCTGAATTTTCCTGATTTTGTTCAATTTTTTCCTCTTTTTTGGTAATTTTTTTTGAGACACCAACTAATGAAGGTCTTAAAAGTCTATCTTTAATAGTGAAGCCTTTTTGAATTTCTTGAACAATTGTTCCAGCTTCTTTAGTGTCATCTTCAATCTCCATCATTGCTTGATGAAAGTTAGGATCTAGTTTTTTGTTAATACAATCAATTGGTTTAATATTGTTTTTTTCAAAAATAGAAATTAAATCTTTCTTTATTATCTCTAAATGCTCCAGTGTCTTTTTTAAAGCGTCTGTTTCTTTTAACTTGTCATCACTTTCTAAAACATGTTTAGAACGATCTAAGTTATCAATTAAATTTAACGCTTCTTTAGCAAAGCTAGAGCCTCCATACTCAAAGGCGTCCTCTTTTTCCTTTTCAAACCTTCTTCTTTGATTTTCCATTTCAGCAAAAGTTCGTGCCAGTTTATCTTCTAGTTCAGTAATTTTTTCTTCTGGAGTTGGTTCTTTAATTTCTTCTTTAGTTTCCTGAGGTGTTTCTTGTTCATTTTCACCCGCTGAGCTTTCCTCAGGTTTTTCTGCTTCTTTTTCTAAATTCTGATTTTCGTCTTCTGGAGTATTGTTTTGGTTTTCTTCTTTTTCCATAGGCTCATATATGGTAAGGAATTTAATTATTTCTAGATGTCTAAGCAAAAAATTAAACAATTACTCATTGGCACTAACAACAAGGGTAAATTAAGAGAAATTAGGAGTTTATTACCAAATTATATCAAAATTTACTCTACTTCTGATTTTAAACTTAAAAGTCCTGCTGAAAATGGAAAAACTTTTGAGGAAAATTCCTTAATTAAATCAAAATATTTCTCTAAAAAGACCGGTTTAATATGTTTGGCTGATGATTCTGGTTTGGAGATAGATTATTTAGATAAAAGACCTGGAATTTATTCTGCACGATGGGGAGGAAAATCAGGGGATTTTAATAAAGCTATTAAAAAAGTATTTAGAGAGCTAGATAAAAAAGATAAAAATTGGAAAAATAAAAAAATTAAAGCAAGATTTGTTTGTGCTCTATCAATCTCGCACTTAAATAAAAAAATTACTTGTGTAGTAGGCAAAGTTGAGGGTCGAATATCAAATGAGCCAAAGGGGAAAAATGGATTTGGTTATGATCCAATTTTTATTCCACTAAAAAAATCTAAAACATTTGGTGAAATGAAACCATCTCAAAAATATAAAATGGACCATCGTTATCAAGCTTTTAAAAAGCTTAAAAGATTTCTGTAAGTTTTTTATCCTCTATTTTATAAAAATTTAATCTGTGGTTAATTTTGTTATCTTTAATATCAAAAATTCCTATCTTTCCTTTGAATGAATTTTTTTTCTTAAATAATTTATCCATTTTTGAAAGATCTGATTTCAATGAAAGATAATATACTAAACCAACTAAATCATAACTTAACAATGATAGATGGGATGGGTTTTGATTAAAAGCATTAAAATATTTGATTTTAAAATCATCAAAATTTTCTTTATTAATTGATGGATAATAAATTGGTTGAATATTTGTTTCTTCCATTAAACTTTCATCAAACCATTGGTTAAGAGTTATAAAGTATTTATTTTTTGGAGACACATCAGTGTACAGCAAAGAAGTTGCAACACTTTTGAGACTTTCATCAAAATCAGATATAACAACCACATCAAAATTAACATTTCCAATTGTATATTTTTTTTCTAAGTTTTTTATTTTTCTTTCTTTATTTGGTTCATTTGATTCTTTAATTCTTTGAATTTCATCTGCTAGATTTTGTTTTCTAATTTTATATTTGGTTATTTCCTCAATTTGTTTTGTAAGCTTAGTTGGTTCAGTATTATATTCAAAATTTTTAAAAATTTTTATTTTTGAATTTTTTAAACCGTCCTTTACTTCAAACTCAAAATTTTGAATCGGGGTTAAAAAAAGAGTTTTTTTTAAATTATTTTCATCTAAAAATTTTTTTATAGTATTAAACTGTGAAGTGGAATTTATTCCAGCAGAAATTACATTTTTAGGCAAATCCAAAGTCTTATTTGTTAAAGATAAAAAAGTTAAATCTTCCATCTCATCCAAGTAAGTTAAGCTCTCATGAAATATTGGTCCAATAATAATATTAATTCCCATTTGTTTTAATTCAAAAGCAGACTTAAGAGTTTGGTTAGCTCTTGTGGCAGTATCTTTTGGATAAATTTCAATTAAATCATTATTAATATCTTTGACAGCTAAACTTACAGCTTTAATAATAGATGAGCCCAGATCTTTATTTTCTCCAGTCATCGGAACTAACAGTCCAATTTTTATTTTTTCATTTGCATTAACTAAATTTAAGAAGTTTAAGAATAAGAGAAGTAAAGAAACAGAAATAATTTTGAGAATCTTTTTCATTTTGATGTTATTATATAATTTTTAAGCTGAATTATGATCACAAAACCACAATTTAAATCAAATGATTATAAAAACGGGCTTTATTTGGTAGCAACACCAATAGGTAATTTAAAAGATATATCATTCAGATCATTAGAGGTTCTGGAAAAATCAGATTATATACTTTGTGAGGATACACGTGTTTCTAAAAATTTATTAGAAAAATATCAAATTAAATCAAAATTGATTTCAAATCATAAATTCAATGAAAAAAAAAATACATTACAAGTAATTGAATATTTAAAATCAGGTAAATTAATTTCACTTATATCAGATGCGGGAACTCCAAGTATCTCTGATCCAGGTTTAGTATTGGTAAATGAATGTATAAGAAATAATCTTAATATATTTTCAATACCTGGACCTTCAGCAGTTACAACTGCTGTTGCAGCAAGTGGGTTTTCTGATAAATTTTTATTTTATGGTTTTTTACCAGAAAAAAAAAATCAAATTGAAGATGAATTAAAAAAACTATCAAATTTTAATTACAGTTTGGTTTTTTTTTCATCATCAAAAAAAATAAATAAACTTATTCCTGCATTTAAAAATTTTTTTAATGGAAGAAAAATAGTTTTCTGTAGAGAGCTGTCTAAATTGTATGAAGAGTATATTAGAAAGAATATCGATGAATTAGAATTATTTAACAATGAATTAAAAGGGGAATTAACAATAGTTATTTCTGAAAAAAAAGAAGAAAAAGCTTCCCAAAAGCTAAGTGAATCAGATATTAATTTGATAAAGAAAATGATTAACAAATTAACTACAAAAGAAATTACAGATTTAATATGTAGCAATAAAAATATTCCCAAAAAGGTAGTTTATAATTTTTGCTTAAAATTAAAAAATGAAATTTAAAATTTTAATAATTATTTTTTTATCAATTATTTTATCAGGTTGCGTGCCAGGAGTTAGCTCAACTGGTTTATTCGGGACAGGAGTATCAGTAGCAATTGATCCAAGAACTGTCGGAACACAAATAGACGATTCTATTATGCAAAAAACAATTTCAAGTAAAATACTTGCTATGGATAAAAAACATTTTTTAAAAGTTAAAACTAAAGTTTTGGACGGAAGAATATTTATCACTGGAAAAGTTGATGCACCAGAAGAAAAATTAAAAATTACTAAAATTGCCTGGGAAACAAAAGGCGCTAGATCGGTAAGAAATGATATCAAAATTAAAGAGGAATTTAATTTTAAGCAGTCAGCAAAAGATTTACTTATAACGTCTCAATTAAGAACTGCCTTGATAGTAAATAAAAATATCAAAGCAACAAATTATCAAATAGATACTTATAAAAAGAAAATTTACATTTATGGAATAGCTTTAACTGATGAAGAAAAAGAAATGGTTATCAGTGAAGCAAAAGAAATTCTTGACGTTGAAGATGTTGTTGCAAGTATTTTGCTACTTGAAGATTTGAGAGTTCAAAAAAATTAATCTATTTTATATTCAATTACCTCAGATGAATAAGCGGCAATTGAAGCTAAATTAATTATTTCTGATGTTGAAGACCTAAGAGGAGCAATTTCAATTGGCAAACCAAGTCCAATCAATAAGGGTCCTATAACTTTAGTATCACCTAAAGTTTTCATTAGTTTATAGGATATAGCTGCACTATGTTGTCCAGGCATTATCAGAATATTTGCTTTACCTACTATTTTTGCAAAAGGATAGAGATCTTCGTAATCAGGATTGAGAGCAACATCAGGCTGCATATCACCATCAAATTCAAAATTAACTTGTCTATCTTTTAAAATATCTACTGCTGTACGAATGTGTTTTGTTCTACTCGTTAAAGGTTGTCCAAATGTAGAGTGTGAAACAAATGCAATTTTTGGATCAATTCCAAAAAGTCTCACTACTCTAGCTGCTGAAATTGCTATTTCTGCCATTTCTTCTGATGATGGGTATTCATGAACGCTTGTATCGGCAATAAAAATTGTTTTTCCTTTATTAACAACCATGTTTAGTCCAAACATTATTTCACCTTTTCTAACATCAACAACTTGTTTTATTTTTTCAAGAGATGCTCCAAAACGTCTAGTATTTCCAGTAACTGCACCATCTGCATCTCCACAAGCGACCATGCTAGTAGCCCAGACAACTCTATCGTTTCTGACCATTCGATCACAATCTCTTTCTAATAAACCTTGTTCTCTTTGAAGTTTTTTAAATAGATGATTTACGTATTTTTTTCTTTTTTCTTCATCTTTTGAATTGGTAATTTCGATATCAAAATTTTCGTTGTAACCGATATTTTTAATCTGCTCTTTAATTTTACTTTCTTTACCAACTAAAATTGGAATACCAAGTTTTGAATTTTTAAATGCTATTGCAGCTTTTAAAGTATTTTCGTCTTCACCATCTGCAAAAACAATTCTTTTTTGATTCTTTTTAATGAACGTGTTTATACCTTGCATAATTGTAACTGTTGGGTCTAATCTTTGTTTAAGTTGCTCTTTATAGATTTCAAAATTATCAATTTTTTTTCTAGCAACCCCACTTTCAATAGCAGCCTTAGCTACAGCAGCTGGAATAACACTAATTAATCTTGGGTCAAAAGTTGATGGGATTATATAATCTTTTCCATAATGAGGCCTTTCACCTCCCATAGCTGCCACAACTTCATCTGGAACATCTTCTCTAGCAAGTTTTGCTATAGCTTCAGCAGCAGCAACTTTCATTTCTTCATTAATTGTTTTTGATCTCACGTCTAGCGCACCTCTAAATATATAAGGAAATCCAATTAAATTATTTACTTGATTGGGATAATCTGATCTTCCAGTTGCAATAATCGCATCATTTCTTACATCGTTTATTTCTTCAGGTGTAATTTCTGGATCAGGATTTGCACATGCAAATATAATTGGATTTTTAGACATGCTTTTAACCATATCTTTTTTCAAAACACCTTTAGAAGATAATCCTAAGAAAACATCAGCCCCTTTAATGGCATCACTTAAAGTTCTTAAATCTGTATTAATTGCAAATCTTGATTTCCATTGATCTATACCTTCCGCTCTTCCTTTATAAATCACACCTTTTCGATCTAGCATTATTACATTTTCAGATTTTACACCTGAGTTAATAAATAACTCTGTACATGCCTGAGCAGATGCACCAGCACCATTAACTACAACTTTTATATCTTTGATTGATTTTCCACTTATGTCGAGTGCATTCAGTAAAGCTGCTGTTGTGATAATTGCTGTTCCATGTTGATCATCATGAAACACAGGAATATCTAATATTCCTTTAAGTTTTTGCTCTATGATAAAACAATCTGGTGCAGCTATATCCTCTAAATTTATTCCTCCAAAACTCGGAGCAAAGTTTTTAATTGAATTGATAATTTCATCAGCATCTTTACAGTCTATTTCTAAATCAATCGAATCTATATCTGCAAATCTTTTAAATAGTACTGCCTTTCCTTCCATAACTGGTTTAGAGGCTAATGCACCTAAGTTACCCAATCCTAAAATTGCAGAACCATTACTAATTACGGCTACTAAATTTCCTTTACTTGTATAATCATAAGCTGCTTCTGGATCCTCACTTATTTTTTTAACTGGGGCAGCAACCCCTGGAGAATAAGCAAGAGCAAGGTCTCTTTTTGTAGTCATATTTTTGGAAGAGACTATTTCAATCTTGCCAGGTTTCTTATCTTTATGAAAATCTAAAGCTTCTTTATCTGTGTAATGATCAATCTTTGTTTTTTTCATTTTTATTAAACTGAATACAAACTTTATCTATTTTATATTTTTTATTATTTGGAATATTTGATCTATATATTCTGATAATAAGTATACAATTAGGGTAAAATTAAGACTAATATGATTTATGAACTTAATTAAGTCAACAGGCACATTTGGCTTTTATACCATCATTAGCAGACTGCTTGGATATATTAGAGACATATTAATTGCAATATTTCTTGGAACAGGTTTGTTGGCAGATGCTTTTTTTGTAGCATTTCGAATTCCAAATACATTTAGAAGATTATTCTCAGAAGGAACTTTCAATGCCGCCTTTGTACCTAGCTATACTTCTGAAATGAACAAAGGAAAAAAATCTGCAAACGATTTTGCAAATAATATTTTTAATCTTTTATTTTTAGGTCTCTTAATTTTAACAATAGTTGTTCAAATTTTTATGCCTGGATTTGTATCAATTATTGCCCCAGGTTTTGTAGATGATTTAGAAAAAATGGATTTAGCTATCAGTTTAACAAGGATTACTTTTCCTTTTTTATTATTTATTAGTTTAGCATCTTTTTTTTCTGCAATATTAAATTCTCATAATAAATTTGCTGCAGCTTCAGCAGCACCAATTTTATTAAATGTTATTTTAATAATTGTTTTATTATTTTCTAAAGCCTTAGGAGATGAGCTTGTTTACCATTTATCATACGGTGTATCCTTAGCAGGTTTTTTACAATTAATTTTTTTATATTATTTTGTTAAAAGATTTTTTTCATTTAAATTTAAATTTAAGTTAGCAAGTGATGAAAAAGTAAAGTTTTTTTTTAGAAAACTATTACCGAGCATTTTTTCATCTGGCGTAACTCAAATCAATATTTTAGTTGGAACAATTATTGCTTCCTTTCAAGCTAGCGCAGTTTCTTATCTTTATTATGCAGACAGAATTTATCAGATCAATCTAGCGATAGCTGGTATTGCCATTGGAGTTGTGATTTTGCCACAACTTTCAAGATTTATAGACACCAAAAATGAAGAAAAAATTTCTTTTATTCAAAACAAAGCTTTAGAGCTAAGTTTATTTTTAAGTATTCCCGCAACAATAGCTTTAATGATTGGTTCAGAGCAAATAATTTCAGCGTTATTTGGTTATGGTAATTTTAATAAAGAATCTGTTAATAATTCAAGTCTTTCTTTATTCTATTTTGCCTTAGGTTTACCCGCTTTTGCTTTGATAAAAGTTTTTTCAAGTTTTTTCTTTGCTAATCATAATACAAAAATACCATTTTATATTTCGTTAATTTCGGTTCTTTTAAATATTTTAATTAGTATTTATTATTTTAACAAAATAGGTTTTATTATAATTCCAATTGCAACTTCAATTTCATCTTGGTTTAATGCAGTAGTACTTTTTATATATTTAAAAAATAATAATTTATTCTATTTTCAAAATAACTTTTTTTTAAATTTCTTTAAAATAATTTTTGCATCAATTTTAATGGGATTATTCTTTAATTTTCTATTAAACTTTTTTGAAAATCAACTTTCATTTTATTATAGCTTTAAATCAATTTATTTAATCTTAAGCGTATTATTTGCACTATTCTTTTACATATTTATTTGTTATTTCATCAAAGCTTTTAAAATTAGTGATATTAAATTAAACTATTAAAAATATGGGTAAAAAAATATTTTCTGGTGTTCAGCCAACAGGCAATCTTCACCTTGGTAATTATTTAGGTGCAATCAAAAACTTTGTAGACCTTAATAATGACCCTGATAATGATTGTATATTCTGTGTGGTTGATCTGCACGCAATTACAGTTAAACAAGACCCAAAAGAGCTAAAAAATAATATTCGAGAGACCGTAGCTACTTTTATAGCAAGTGGAATTGATCCCAAAAAAAGCATTATTTTTAATCAATCTGGTGTAGCAGCCCATTCAGAGGGAGCTTGGATTTTGAGCTGTGTTGCTCGAATGGGTTGGTTAAATAGAATGACACAATTCAAGGAAAAAGCAGGTAAAGATAAAGAAAAAGCAAGTGTTGGACTGTATTCATATCCTGTTTTAATGGCAGCTGATATTCTTTTGTACGATGCGACTCATGTCCCTGTTGGTGATGATCAGAAACAACATCTTGAGCTATGTAGAGATATTGCTCAAAAGTTTAATAATGATTTTGATAAAGATAATTTTTTGCAAGTACCTGAACCTTTAATTCAAAAAGAATTTTCTAGAATTATGAGTTTAAAAGATGGATCAAAAAAGATGAGTAAATCTGAATTATCAGATTTAAGCAGAATTAATTTAACAGATGACAAAGATGCAATAGTAAATAAGATAAAAAAAGCAAAAACTGATCCGTTACCAATGCCAAGTAGTGTTGAAGAATTAAAAGAGAGGTTAGAAGCAAAAAACCTTCTTGGCATATATTCTAGTTTAAACAATTCAACTTTACAAAATACAGTCGAAAACTTTTCAGGTAAAAATTTTTCTGAATTTAAAAATCAACTTTCTGATTTATTGGTTAAAAAGATTGAACCTATATCTTTGGAAATTAAAAAACTTTTAAATGATCAACCTTATTTAGATAAAATTCTTCTAGAAGGAGTTGAAAAAGCAAACTCAATTGCATCAAAAAAGATAGATAGAATTAAAGAAATACTAGGATTTTAATATAATTTAAATATCAAGTTTAAATTTTAGAAATAAGATCTATATATATTTACAACATGTTCGTACAAACTGAAATAACACCAAATCCTAATTCTTTGAAATTTCTTCCTGGGAAGAAAGTTTCAAACAGTGGGCCTTATGAAATAACAAGTAAAGATCAAATAAATAATGATTTGGTTAGAAATATCTTGTCAGTCAATGGGGTTGAGGGTATTTTTTTAGGACAGGATTTTATTTCAGTAAATAAAAATGACCAAATTAAATGGGACGAAATTAAACATATTGTTATTTCATTAATAAATGACTTTTATTTAGATGGTAAAGAATACGTAATTGATGAAAATGAAGAAGAAAAAAATAATAATCTAAGTGAAATTGAGGAAAAAATTGTAAAAATTTTAGATCAAAAAATTAGACCTGCAGTTGCAAGAGATGGTGGTGATATAAAATTTAAAGAATTTAAAGACGGAATAGTAAAAGTGCAATTACAAGGAAGTTGTTCAGGCTGTCCAAGTTCGACAATGACCTTAAAGCAAGGAGTACAAAACCTTCTGTGTCACTATCTTCCAGAGGTAAAAGAAGTTATTGCAATTTAAAAATTTATGAAAAAAAATTTAATCAAATTTCAATTTAGTAAAAATAAAAGCATTAATTCTATTTCTAGATTTACGTTAAGTGGAATTTTTTTAATCTCATTTTTTTATGTAACCCCGATATTTATTAACTTTGCTGAAACAAATTTTAATCATAAGGAATTTGCAAATAACTCTAAAAATCTTTTATTAAAAAAACTTAATACAAATGGTTTAATTGAAGAAGATATCTCAGGTGAAGTAGATGAGATGGATTTACTTTATGATATTTTAGAGGATAATAATTCAGAAATTAATTTAGTCAGGTATACAACCTCAGAAATTAATTCATTATTCAAAGAGGTAAACTATAACTTAAAAGATGTGAGGGAAAATAAACTCGTAAAGCCTATCGATATAGGACTTCTTCCAAACGAAATAAATGACATCTCTAGTTCAAAGAAAAAAAAGGATATGTTTATTAAAATAATCCTTCCATTGATTGTTAAAGAAAACACTAAAATTAGAGTAGATAGAAAAAGACTTTTCACGATTCTAAATAAAAGTAGCAATACTGATATAGAAAAAAAATGGCTTGAGACAAAATTTAAGCAATATGGTGTTAGGCAAAATGATTTTTCATCATTAAAAGTAAGAATGGATGAAATTCCAGCTTCGTTAGCAATTGCACAAGCGGCAAAAGAAACAGGCTGGGGAACTTCAAGATTTGCAAGAAAAGGAAATGCTTTATTTGGTCAATGGACATGGTCAGGTGAAGGTTTAAAACCTAAAGAAGCTGACAAAAGTGAAACTCATAAGGTCATGAAATTTAATAGCTTACAACTGTCTGTGAGAGCGTACTTAAGAAATTTAAATACTCATAAATCCTACATACATTTAAGAAAAGCCAGAAGTGAGTTGAGAAGCAATGATAAACCACTTGATAGTATAATATTATCTAAACATTTAGATAAATATGCAGAAACAGGAAATCAGTACATTGAAGTACTACAAAAAATAATCAATCAAAATAAATTGAAAGATTTTGATGACGCAAGATTATTGCCATCTAGTAAGGATTTAGAAAGCTTAATTTAATTTTTTTTGACCGGAAATTGAACTCCAAACCATCTCCATTTGCCATTATCATTTAAAGAACAGTTTATCCTGCCTCTTCTAGGTTTAAAAGGTTCTCTAAATTCAATAGTTAAGATTTGATTAGATAACAAATTAGTTTTAGATTTATCCCACTTGTCCCCTTCATTGGAATAACATGTGATATTGGTTAAATTTTTTTGTTCTTTAAAAAATTCAACTTTAAAATTTGGTGGATTATTATTTATTGTAAGATGTTTTTCACTTGGAGATAAACTTTTATATTCTAAAGGATAATAATTAATTATAGATTTAAACCTTTTAAGCTCTCCATATTTTTCATTTATCGGAAATCTTGGCAATTCAAATTTATTTTTATTAAGATCAATAACCCCCGAATGTTGGCCAAATGCGTATTTAAAGTTTTGAGAAATATAATCTCTCATAAATTTAGAATATTCACCAAACGGATAAGAGAATAGACTAGGAATATAATTAAGTTCTTGTTCAAAAATTTTGTTTGCAGTTTTAATATCTAAAATGAAATTTTCTTCAGTTTCTTCTATTAGGTACTCGTGGCTATGTGAATGGTGTCCAATTAAAGAAAAATCCGCTGCATCAATTTCTCTAATTTGATCCCAGGTCATATAACCCTTGTTTCCAACTGGTTCTGTTGAAACAAAAAGTATAAATGGAATTTTATTATCTCTTAAATATGGCCAAGCTTCATTGTAAAATGATTCAAATGCATCATCAATTGTTATCAAAACTTCTTTTTCTGATTTTGAAGTTTTAAATTTTGAATCAAATTCATTAGGATTAAGAAAATTGTATTTAGAATTTTTAACAATTTCTAAGTGCTTCTTAAATATATCCATATTAATATTAGTCGATGGGTATTTATGTTCATTAAAACGATGATACATTATTGATAAAATCCCATTATCTTCTGAATAAAATTTGATATTATTTTCATCTGATTTAGAACTAAAACTAAAAAACAAAGATAAAATGAATAAACTTATAATTGATGTTGCTAGAGATAAAATTTTTTTAATGATCATAGCTAATGATCATATTTACAACATTACTCATGAGAATACTAAAATAAATTATGAAAAATTAACTTTGATAATAAAAGAATTTTTAGAATTAAATAAATTTGAATTGAAGGATATTAACAATATATACATTAACAGAGGCCCAGGAAGTTTTGCAGGGATTAGAAATTCTATTTCTGTTGTGAAGGCTCTCAAATTAGCAAAAAATATTGATTATTATTGCTACAGCTTAGAGGATTTTAAAGGTGAAAAAGACGTAAAATATGAAAATATTCCTTATTTGTGCGATAAATTTAAAGTTAAAAAAAATTTGATTAACCCTATTTATATAAGTTAAAATTAAATTATGTCTGAAACAATTGAACAAAAATGTTTAGCAAAAGGTATGAAATTAACAGATCAGAGAAAAATAATTGCTCAGGTCATGTCCGAGTCTACCGATCATCCTGATGTTGATGAACTTTACAATAGAGTTTCAAAGGTTGATAATAAAATAAGTATTGCTACCGTCTACAGAACAGTAAAATTATTTGAAGAATCTGGAATACTTACAAAGCATGAGTTTAAAGGTGGAAAAGCAAGGTATGAAGAGCTTAATGAAGGACATCATGATCATTTAATAGATGTAAAGTCAGGTGAAATAATAGAATTTGTTGATGAAGAAATCGAAAAACTTCAAAAAAAGGTAGCTGATAAATATGGTTACACTTTAGTTGATCATAAGCTTGAACTTTATGGAATAAAAAAAAAATCTTAAACTAGAATGCAAAAAATTTTTATAAAAACATTCGGTTGTCAAATGAACGAATATGATTCAAATAGAATTTTTGATTCAGTAAAGAAAATTGGTTATCAAAAAAGCAAAAACCTAGAAGAAGCTGACTGTTACTTATTAAACACTTGTCATATTAGAGATAAAGCAAAAGAAAAAGTTTATTCTGAAATAGGACGGGTTAAAAAAAGCTTTAGAGCCAAAATTAAACCATTAGTAATAATAGCGGGGTGTGTTGCTCAAGCAGAAAACCAAGAGATGCTTAAACGTGAGCCTTATATAGATTTAGTGATTGGCCCTCAAGCCTATCATAAGATTAATGAAACAATTCTGGATTATATTAAAAAAAGAAAAAAAATCGAACAAACAGATTTTGATGCTGTTTCAAAATTTAAATATTTTAGTAAAATAAAGAGTGAGGCAGGTAAAGTTTCATCTTTTTTAACTATTCAAGAAGGATGTGATAAGTTTTGTCATTTTTGTGTGGTTCCATATACTCGTGGACCAGAATATTCTAGACCATTTAATCAAATAATTGAGGAGGCAAATTATTTGTCAGATAATGGAGCAAAAGAAATTATTCTTTTGGGACAAAATGTAAATGCTTACAATGATAATAGTAAAAGACTATCCGATTTAATTTTAGAAACTGAAAAGATTAAAAATATAAAAAGAATTAGATACACAACTTCGCATCCAAAAGATATGACTGATGATTTAATTGAAGTATATAAAGTCTCTAAAAAGTTAATGCCTTTAGTCCATCTTCCAGTTCAGAGTGGATCCGATAGGATTTTAAAGTTGATGAATAGAAAACATAAAATAGATCATTATTTAAAAGTTTATGACGAATTGAAAAAAATTAATCAATCAATTGAATTTTCAAGTGATTTTATTATTGGTTATCCTGGTGAAACTGAAGAAGACTTCCAAAGTACAGTCGATTTAATTAAAAAAGTTAATTTTATAAATTCTTACTCATTTATTTTTAGTCCAAGGCCTGGGACAAAGGCAGAAGGTTTAGATTTAATTGATAAAAAAATTTCAATGAAAAGATTAGAATTTATTCAAAATTTATTATCTGAAAATCAAACTCAAATGAACAAAAAATTAGAAAATAGAACAATCAATGTTTTGGTTGAAAATTTAACTGAGGATAAATCCAAAGCTTTTGGTAGAACTGAATATATGACATCAGTAATTTTTAATGGTAAAAGAGAACATATTGGAAAAATTGTGAAAGTGAAAATTACAAATAGTAATAGAACTACATTGTTTGGAGAATTGCTAAGCAACCCAGATCAAAAGGTGGCATAATCTTTGAATAATACAATTAAAAAAAAAATCGATACCACTCTAAAATTTGTTTACTCAGACAATAATTCATTAAGTGTAATATTTCACAACAATGAATTACTCATGGGTGTTGCTGGAGAATTTAATAAAAATTTAAAAGAATTAGAAAAGATGACTAACTCTAGTTTGTATTCTAGGGGAAATTCAATAATGATAAAATCAGATCCGCAAAAAAATGAGTTAATAAAAAATGCAATTCAATTTTTAACTAATCAATTTATAAATAATGGTTCAGTCGAAAACAAAGATCTTATATCATCAATTGATCAATTTATGATTAAAGAGAAGGTTAAAAATAATAATGTAACTGACATTATAAAAACACCAAAAAAATCAATTATTCCTAGATCTGAAAAACAAAAAAGCTATGTCAGAGCTCTAAGACAAAGTGACATTGTAATCTCAGCAGGTCCAGCTGGAACAGGAAAAACTTTTTTAGCTGTAGCAGTTGGTTTGACTATGTTGTTAGAAAAAAAAATAGAAAGAATTATTCTATCTAGGCCTGCTGTTGAAGCAGGAGAGAGACTTGGCTTTTTACCAGGAGATATGAAAGAAAAAGTAGATCCGTATTTAAGACCTTTATATGACTCTTTGTATGACTTATTCGATTTTGAAAAAATACAAAGAATGATCGAAATTGGTGATATCGAAATTGCTCCTTTGGCATTTATGAGAGGTAGAACGCTAAAAAATTCTTTTGCCATATTAGATGAAGCGCAAAATGCAACAGATACACAAATAAAAATGTTTTTAACAAGGATTGGTGAAAATTCAAAAATTGTAGTCAATGGAGATCCTACTCAGATAGATCTACCCAACAAAAGCATGTCAGGATTAGTTAGATCAAAAGAATTATTGGGGCATCTAAATGAAATTTCAGTTGTAGACTTTGATTATTCAGATGTAGTTAGACATCCACTGGTTTCTAAAATTGTAAAAGCCTACTCTAAAAATGATTAATTTAAACGTCTTCTCAGAAGAGAAGGCTTGGTCTAAAAAACTTAAAAAAAAAGATTTTTTTTTTAAAAGTATTTGTGATGCTTTTCCAAAAAAATATAAATTTTTAAATAAAAAAATAAGCTTATCTTTACTTCTTTCAAACAATAAAAAAATTAAAATTTTAAATAGAAAATTTAGAAATAAAAATAAATCTACTGATATTTTATCTTTCCCATCTACCAAAATATTAAAAATATCAAAGCAAACTTACTTGGGAGATATAATTATCAGTTTTAATTTTATGAATAAACCAAAATCCCAAACAGATAAACAATTTAAAGAAAAAATAATTAAAACATTTATTCACGGTTTTTTACACTTGTTAGGATTTGATCATTTAAAAAATAAAGATTATTTTAAAATGTTAAAAGAAGAAGAAAAAATATTTAAATCTGTTATCTCAAAAATTAAGTAAATTGAAAAAAAATTTATATATTGATGTAGTTTATTTATTGTTTCTTGGAGCGATAACATCATTAAGTTTACCACCTTTCAATTTGTTAATAATTAATTTTCTATCCTTTAGCTTATTCTTTATTTTTTTGATTAAAAAAAAAGAGAGCAAACAGAAATTATTTTTTTTCTATGGATGGTTATTTGGATTTGGATATTTTCTAACAAATATATATTGGATCTCTATTTCATTAACATTTGATGAAAATTTTAAATTTTTAATTCCATTTGCTCTAATTTTAGTTCCTTCTTTTATTGCGTTATTTTACGGTTTTGTTTGTTATTTGTTTATTTTCTTTAAACCAAATAAAACTTTAAGTTCAATTTTATTATTTTCTGTAATCTTTGGTTTTCTAGAATTTATAAGAGGTTCAGTTTTATCAGGTTTTCCTTGGAACCTAATTGCATATAGTTTTTCAAATCATTTAGAAATTTTAAGTATAACATCTTTAATAGGCACATATTCTTTCAACTTATTTTGTATAACTTTGTTTCTATGTCCTGCACTTTTTATTTTACGGAATGATAAAAAAGATTTAATTTTTAGTTTAATTTTACCTTTAATATTTTTATTTTTTTACTTCTTTGGATATTCAAATAAGCAGGATTTTTACAATAGTGATGTTGAAAAACTTGATTATAAAATAAGATTAGTTGGTACGGATATTTCTTTGAATAGGTTTTATTCAGGAGAGGGGCCTTTATTAACTATAGAAGATCTTATTAATATTAGTTCACCAAATAAGAAAGAGAAAACAATTTTCATTTGGCCAGAGGGTATATTGCCTGGAATTTCTCAGGATCAAATTCAAAGTTATGATTATTTATTTAATGAAAGTTTTAACGAAAATCACTTACTCATTTTAGGCATCAACAACAAGTCAAAAGTTAATGATCAAGTGAGGTATTACAATTCTTTATCTGTTTATGATCATAATCTTAATTTATTAAATTATTATAATAAAATAAATCTTGTACCGTTTGGTGAATTTTTACCTATGGAAAACTTATTAAAAAATGTAGGTTTCAAATCATTAACTAACAATTATCAATCCTACTCAAAAGGTCAAAAAAGGGAAATTATAGAGTTAAATCAAAATAATTTTTCTATAAAATTTTTACCATTAATTTGTTATGAGATAATTTATTCTGGAAAATTATATAAAAATTATGACTTTGATATAATAGTAAATATTTCAGAAGATGGATGGTTTGGTCAATCAATAGGACCAGAACAACACTTTGTTCACAGTATATTTCGTGCTATTGAAAGTGGAAAATATGTAATTAGATCAGCTAATAACGGAATAGCTGCAGTAGTAAACCCTATCGGTATCGTTGAGGAAAAAATTAACTTTAATGAAATTGGATATATTGATTTTACCGAAATGAGAAAAATTAAACCAACAGTCTTTTCTAAATATGGGAATAAAATTTTTGGTTTAATAATTTTATTGTATATTTTTTTAATATTTTCATTTAATAGAATTAAATATGAGTAATTTAAAAAAATTCCTATTTACAAGTGAGTCTGTTTCAGAGGGACATCCAGATAAAGTATCAGATAGAATTTCTGATATGGTTGTTGATAGTTACATTTCTGGAGATCCTTATTCAAGAGTTGCTTGTGAAACTTTAACGACAACAAACAAAGTTGTGCTAGCAGGTGAAGTAAGAGGACCTGAGATTAAAAAAGATGATTTAATAGAAAAAGTAAGAAATTGTATAAAAGATATTGGATATGATCAGGAAGGATTTACCTGGAAAGAAGCAACAAAAATAGAAAGTCATTTGCATTCTCAATCTGCTGATATTGCAATAGGTGTGGACTCATCTGGAAATAAAGATGAGGGTGCTGGAGACCAAGGTATAATGTTTGGTTATGCATGTAATGAAACAGATGTATTTATGCCAGCACCAATTCATTATTCGCATAAAATTTTAAGACTTATGGCCGAGGATAGAAAATCTGGTAAATTAAAAAATATTGAACCTGACTCAAAAAGCCAAGTTACATTCGAATATGTTGATGGTAAACCGACTAAAGTAAAATCTGTTGTCATATCATCTCAACACTCTTCTGATGTTAATCAAGCCCAGGTAAGAGAATTATTAAGACCGTATATGTTAAAATCAATTCCACAAAAATTTCTTAAAGACTTTAATGAGAAAGATTTTTATGTAAACCCAACTGGTAATTTTGTAATAGGTGGTCCAGATGGCGATTGTGGTTTAACAGGAAGAAAAATTATTGTGGATACCTATGGTGGAGCAGCACCCCATGGAGGAGGAGCATTTTCAGGCAAGGATCCTACAAAAGTAGATAGATCTGCTGCTTATGCGGCAAGATATATTGCTAAAAATGTTGTTGCTTCAAAAATAGCAGATAAATGTTTGATACAGTTAGCTTATGCAATCGGAGTTTCAAAACCTTTATCTATTTATGTTGATTTATTTGATAATGATTTAGATAAAAACAAATTTGTTGTTGAAAAGATTAATGAAAATTTTGATCTCAGTCCTAGAGGAATTAGAGAGATGTTAAACCTTAATAGACCTATATATGAAAAAACAGCAGCCTATGGTCACTTTGGTAGAACTTCAGGAGATGATGGATCATTTTCGTGGGAAAAAACAGATAAAATCAACGTTTTTTCTAAATAGTTTCAGTTGAATTAAAAAAAAACTTTACTATATTGCCTTTACATTGTTGAATTATCAAAATGGGCTTTGGCCCATTTTTTTTTGGAGCAGATAAAAAATGTTAAATAAAAGAGCAGATAAATTAGAATTATTAAGAATTGCTGAAGCAGTAGCTTTGGAAAAATCGATAGATAAAGAACTTATAATTAGTTCTATGGAAACAGGAATAGCTAAAGCAGCCAAATCTAAGTTTGGTCAAGAAAATGAAATTAAAGTTTCAATCAATAGAGATAATGGAGACATAGAATTATTCAGAAAACTTGTTATTTCTGAAAATCCTGAAAATGCAAATACAGAAATAAAGTTAGAAGATGCGATAAATCTTAATGAAAATAATAAAGATAAATCAATCGGTGATGAAGTTCTTCAACCATTACCATCTTTTGATTTCGGTAGAATAGCTGCTCAAACTGCAAAACAGGTAATAAGCTTTAATGTAAGAGAAGCAGAGAGAGAAAGACAATTCAATGACTTTATTGATAAAAAAGATACAATTTTAAGTGGTATTGTTAAGAGATTAGAATTTGGAAGTGTCATTGTTGATTTAGGTAGAACAGAAGCAATCATCCAAAAAAATGAATTAATTCCTAGAGAAAATATTAAAGCTGGTGATAGAGTAAAAGCTTATTGTTATGATGTAAGAAGAGAGCCAAGAGGTCAACAAATCTTCTTGTCTAGAGCTCATCCAAAATTTATGGAGAAACTTTTTGTTCAAGAAGTGCCAGAAATATATGATGGATTAATCGAAATTAAATCTTCTTCAAGAGATCCTGGAAGTAGAGCAAAGATTTGTGTTAAAGCAGTTGATACATCATTAGATCCTGTTGGAGCTTGTGTTGGTATGAGAGGTTCTAGAGTTCAGGCAGTTGTAAATGAACTTCAAGGAGAAAAAATTGATATTGTGAATTGGTCAGAGGATGCTGCAATATTAGTATCAAATGCTTTGTCGCCTGCAGAAGTTCAAAGAGTTAATGTTGATGCAGAAAGAAAAAAACTTGATGTGATTTTAACTGAAGAAAATTTGAGTAAAGCGATTGGTCGAAGGGGTCAAAATGTAAGGTTGGCAACTAAATTGTTAAATTATGAAATTAATATTATGACTGATGCAGAAGACTCCGAGAGAAGACAATTAGAATTTAAAGAAAAGACAGATAACTTTGTTAAAAACTTAGAATTGGATGAAACTTTAGGTCAGTTATTAGTTGCTGAAGGTTTTTCAACAATAGACGATATTAAAGATAGTTTGCCAGAAAACTTAACTAAAATAGAAGGAATTGAGGAAGAAACAGCTATTGCGTTAATTGATAGAGCAAAAGAGTTTCATCAAAAAGATCAAGAAGATATATCGGAAAGAATTAAAGAGCTTGGTTTACAAGATGCTCTTATAAACCTTAAAGGCCTTACACCAGGAATGCTAGTTACATTGGGCGAACAGAAAATATTAACATTAGAAGATTTTGCAGATCTTGCATCTGATGAACTTACTGGTGGCTACGATGTAGTTAAAGGAGAGAGGGTTAAAATTCAAGGTTATCTAGAGGATTTTGCTTTATCTAAAGAAGAGGCAGATGAATTAATTATGTCTGCTAGAAATATAATTTATAAAGATTGAGAGATGAGCAATGGAGAAAAAAACAAAATTAACAATATCCGGCTCTGCAAAGAAATCTATAAGAAATATTGAGATAGCTAAAACTCAAGGAAAAAATTCCAGAGTAATCGAAAAACAAGGTGGAAAATTCAATAATAAGGGTGGATCGTTTAGACCTGGTGTGGGAAAACCAAAATCTACTACTTCATTTAATAGAGGTGCACCAGTAAAACCATCTTTTGCGTCAAAATCTCCTCCAATTACAAGTGATTTTGAAAGAAGAAAACTTGCAGAGCAAAGAGCCACTAAAAGACTTAAGGGAGATAATGAAAAAGATAAAAAAACATTAAAAGCTGGAACAAAAAAAAGAGAATTAAAATTAACTGTTTCAAGAGCATTAAGTGACGAAATAGAAGCAAGAGAAAGAAGTTTAGCATCAGTTAAAAGAGCTCGACAAAAAGAAATGAAAAACTCTTCTAAAGAAGATGCGCAAGAAAATTCAAAACCAGTAAAAAGAGACATCAATATTCCAGAGGCAATAACTGTTAGAGAGCTAGCCAATAGAATGGCGGAGCAATCTAGTAATGTAATTAAATATTTATTTGGAATGGGTGTAACTGTAACAATTAATCAAACTTTAGCTGCCGATACAGCTGAATTTTTAGTTAAGGAATTTGGACATAATCCAATAAGAGAAGAAAAAGCAGAAGAAATTATTCAAAAAATAAAAGCTACTAGAGTAGAAAATTTAAAAAATAGACCACCTATTGTTACAGTTATGGGCCATGTTGATCATGGTAAAACTTCTGTTTTAGATGTTTTAAGAAGTGCTAATGTTGTTTCAGGAGAGTTT
This sequence comes from Candidatus Pelagibacter sp. HIMB1506, assembly GCF_052047935.1. Taxonomy (NCBI): domain Bacteria; kingdom Pseudomonadati; phylum Pseudomonadota; class Alphaproteobacteria; order Candidatus Pelagibacterales; family Candidatus Pelagibacteraceae; genus Candidatus Pelagibacter; species Candidatus Pelagibacter sp. HIMB1506. Next base: position 1,319,960 of record NZ_JBNAIS010000001.1, read on the forward strand.
GGTGGAATTACTCAACATATTGGAGCATATCAAATTGAAAGTCAAAATAATAAATTAACTTTTATAGACACTCCAGGTCACGCAGCTTTTACTGAAATGAGAGCTAGAGGATCAAAATTAACAGATGTAGTAGTTTTGGTTGTTGCAGCTGATGATGGGGTAAAGCCACAAACAGTTGAGTCTATAAAACACGCAAAAGCAGCAAATGTTCCTATAGTAGTTGCAATAAATAAGTGTGATCTTCCTGAAGCTGATCCGCAAAAAATTAAAAACCAACTACTTGAACATGAGTTAATCGCAGAAGATTTATCTGGTGATACATTAATGGTTGAGGTTTCTACAAAAACAAAACAAAACTTAGATAAGTTAGTTGAGTCTATAATTTTACAAGCTGAAATTTTAGATCTTAAAACAGATTATGAATCTAAAGCTACAGGCATTGTTTTAGAGTCAAAAATAGATGTTGGGAGAGGACCGGTTGCAAATATTATTGTAACGACAGGTACTCTAAAAAAAGGTGATTTTTTTGTAAGTGGTTTAAAATGGGGAAAGGTTAGAGCAATTATTAATGATAAAGGTCAAAATATTAGCGAGGCTTCACCTTCAACTCCTATAGAAGTTTTAGGTATAAATGGTGCCGCTAAAGCTGGAGATGATTTTATTGTTTTAGACACCGAAAAAGAAGCTAAAACTTTGAGTGAAAATAGAGCTCAAGAGAGCAAAGATGGAAAGAACCCATTAACCTTTGCAACGCAAGATTCTGCCTTTTCAGATAAGTCTTCTGAGGAATTAAATTTAATTATTAAATCCGATGTTCAAGGATCATCTGAGGCTATCAAAAATGCAATTGCTCAAATTAAACATGAAGAAGTGAAACCAAAAATAATTTTAGCAGACATTGGAATGGTAACTGAGACCGATGTTACATTGGCCAAAGCATCTAATGCTGTTCTAATAGCTTTCAATGTTAAACCGAGCAAAGAGGCTAAAAAACTTGCTGAAAATGAAAAAATAAAAATCTCTTCTTATAATATTATTTATGAAGTGTTGGATTATGTTAAACAAAAAATGTCTGGGCTATTATCTCCTGATGTTCAAGAAACAATTACTGGAACAGCACAAATTCTGGAGATATTCAAAGTTTCAGGTGCTGGAAAAGTTGCGGGCTCAAAAATTACAGAAGGTGAAATAAATAGTAATTCTGATGTAAGAATTATTAGAGATGGAGCAATAATTTACACAGGAAAAGTTTCAACAATTTTCAGAGAAAAAAATCAAGTAAAACAAGTTAGTGATGGTCAAGAATGTGGAATTACCGTTAAAGATTATATGGATTTCCAAAAAAACGACACAATAGAGGCATTTAGTGTTACATCTACAGAGAGATCAATTTAATGGCTGATAGAATAGGAAAACCAGTATCACAAAGACAGCTTAGAGTTGGAGAAATGATTAAGCAGTCTTTAAGCATGATTTTTATAAGAAATGAGGCTAAGGTGCCCAACTTAGAAACAAATACTATAACAGTTACAGAGGTTAGAATGAGTCCTGATTTAAAAATTGCTAAAGCATATGTTCTTCCATTGGGAGGAAAAGATGCTGAGGAAACAATTAATGTTTTGAAAGAATACTCATTTTTAATAAGAAAAATTTTATCACAAAAAGTGGTTATGAAATTTTTACCAAAATTACTTTTTAGAAAAGACGAATCTTTTGAGTATGCGGAAAAAATAGAAAACTTAATAAAACAAACAAATAAATAGGAAGAAAGAGGCATGAATAAAAAGGCACAAGAATTAGCAATGCATGATAAAGATACTGGATCTTCAGAAATCCAAATCGCTTTGCTAACAGAGAAAATTGAAACTCTCTCTAAGCATATTAAGCAATTCAAGAAGGATAAACACTCATCTGTTGGATTGTTGAGAGCGGTAAATAGAAGAAAGAAATTGTTAGAATACCTAAAGAAAAACAAAATGGATTCTTACAAAAATGTACTGTCGAAATTGAATTTAAGAAAATAGAAGTCAAGATAGATAGAACGGAATGGAACGAAACGAACGAAACGAAATGGAAATGAAATGTTTAAAGTATACAAGAAGGAAATTGAAGTAGCGGGAAAGAAGATAAGTTTAGAAACAGGTAAAGTAGCAAGACAGGCAGACGGTGCAATAATAGCAACATGTGGAGAAACAGTCGTACTAGCAACAGTAGTGGGGGCAAAAAAAGTAAATCCTGATATGGATTACTTTCCATTATCTGTAAATTACCAAGAGAAATATTATGCAGCTGGAAAAATTCCGGGTGGATATTTTAAAAGAGAAGCAAGACCAACTGAGAGTGAAACATTAATCTCTAGATTAATTGATAGACCAATCAGACCTTTGTTTCCAGACGAATTTAAAAATGAAGTACAGTTGTTACCAACTGTAATTTCATACGACAAAGAAAACGAACCAGATATTTTATCAATCACTGCTTCATCAGCAGCATTAGCTATATCAGGAATGCCATTTATGGGACCTGTAGGAGCCTCAAGGGTTGGATTTATTGATGGAAAATATGTTTTAAACCCATCTAAAGCAGAGTTAGAAAAATCGAAATTAGATTTAGTTGTAGCAGGTACAAAAGATGCTGTGCTTATGGTTGAGTCAGAGGCAGGCGGTTTAACTGAAGAAGAAATGTTAAATGCAGTTAAATTTGGTCATGAAGGCTTTGTTCCAGTTATTGAAATGATTGAGGAGCTTGCAAAAGAATGTAGAAAACCTGAATGGATAGTTGAGAAAAAAGATTTATCTGAAGTTAAGAAAAAACTTGAGGAATCTTTTACTGAAGATCTTAAAAAAGCTTTTGCTACAAGAGATAAACAAGATAGATCTAATCAAATTTCTGAAATTACTGATAAAGCTAAAAAACTTTATGAGGAAGATGAAAACTACACAGATCTTGATGTTAACAGTCAGCTAAAAAGTCTAGAAAAATCAATTGTTAGAACCGATATCCTAAAAAATAAAAATAGAATTGATGGAAGAGGTTTATCTGATGTAAGACCTATCGAGTGTGAAGTGGGTATTTTACCTAGAGCTCATGGTTCTGCATTATTCACTAGAGGTGAGACACAAGCAATTGTTGTTGCAACTTTAGGGACTTCTGATGACGAACAAAGAATTGAAAGTTTAGATGGGCTTCAGAGAGAACGATTTATGCTTCACTATAATTTTCCTCCTTTTTCAGTTGGAGAAACTGGAAGAATCGGAACTGGTAGAAGAGAAATCGGACATGGTAAATTAGCTTGGAGAGCGATTAACTCTTCATTACCAACTAAAGAGGCGTTTCCATATACCTTTAGAGTAGTTTCAGAAATAACTGAGTCTAATGGTTCTTCTTCAATGGCTACTGTTTGCGGAACTTCTCTAGCGTTAATGGATGCTGGAGTGCCAATTAAAGAGCCAGTTGCAGGTATTGCAATGGGTTTAATTAAGGAAGGTGATGATTTTAGTGTCTTGTCAGATATTTTAGGTGATGAAGATCACCTAGGTGATATGGACTTTAAAGTTGCTGGAACCAAAGATGGTATTACTTCTCTTCAAATGGATATCAAAATTACAGGTATTACATTTGAAATCATGGAGCAAGCATTAAGCCAAGCTAAAGATGGAAGAGTTCATATCTTAGGAGAAATGAATAAAGCATTATCAGCTTCAAGATCTGATGTTGGAAAACATACTCCAAAAATGGAACAAGTTAATGTCGATAAAAAAGACATTGCTGCTGTAATTGGAAAAGGTGGTGCAACAATCAGAGAAATAGTTGAAAAATCAGGTGCGAAAGTAGATGTAAATGATGAAGGTGTAGTAACAGTTGCTGCTCCAGATGAAGAGTCTAGAAACATCGCAATGCAGATGATTAAAGACATAACTGCAAAAGCTGAACTGAATAAAATTTATTCAGGTAAAGTAATGAAGATTATGGAATTTGGTGCATTTGTCAATTTCTTAGGAAAACAAGATGGACTTGTTCATATCTCAGAACTTGCAGATAAAAGAGTTGCTAAAGTTACTGACGTTGTCAAAGAAGGTGATGAAGTAAAAGTTAAAGTAATTGGATTTGATAGAGGTAAAGTTAAACTTTCAATTAAACAAGCATTGGTTTAGATTTTTTTATAATATTCTTGTATTTAAAGATATTTAGTTAATGAGAATTGATCATAGAGAAAGTTTTGAAGAATTTGGGGAACAATTTACAGTTGATAATCATTACGAAGGATATTTAGGAAGTAATGAACTGCTAAAAGAAATTGTCTACCCATTTAACCTTCAGAAAATTAAGAACAAAACGATAATGGAAGTTGGAGTTGGAAGTGGTAGAATATCTAAGAATTTACTAAATTACAAACCAAAGAAATTATATGGAATTGAACCATCAAAAGCTATAGAGGTTGCAAAAAAAGATATCAAGTCGTCTAGAATTGAGTTTTTAAATATTAAGGGTCAAGATATCAACTTCAAGAATAAAATTGATTACGTATTTTCTTTAGGTGTTATACATCATATTCCAGAATATAAAGATGTTCTAAAAAAAATTCAAAAGTCATTATGTAAAAAAGGTAAGTTTATTATTTGGGTTTATGGAAGAGAGGGCAATGAAGTATATTTATTTTTTTTTAACAATTTAAGAAGAATTACAATTTTGCTTCCTGATTTTATATTGAGATTGTTTTCAAAATTCTTGGCAATACTTACTTATCCATATGGTTTTGCTTGTAAATTCATTCCTTTGCCACTTCGAGGATATTTTGTTGGAATGTTTAACAAACTTACATTTAAAAACAGATGTTATGTAATTTTTGATCAACTAAATCCATCTTATTCTAAATATTTTACAAAAATGGATTTAGAGAGAGAGTTAATTAACGCAGGTTTCAAAGTTGAATTGTTAAATCATAGATTGGGTTATTCATATACTGCTATATGTAGTAAATAAATTTTTAACAAAAGTAAAATTTATTGTAAAATATTTTATTATATGTCTAAAAAATTTTTTTTATTTTCCTTTTCTATTCTCATTATATTAATTTTTATATTTTTTTTGGCAGTAGGAAAGTTTAATATAGGTAAACAATTTGTTAAGAATTACTTATGGCATTATGTACCACAAAAAACTCAAATAATTTTAAAATTAATTATAGACGATAACTTAATCAATAATTTTAAAAATGACTATAATGTAAAATTTTTACCTAAGACTCAATTTGAAGATTTAAAATTTGAAAAAGTTGATTTAAGTTTTTTAAAGGAGTCTAGCTCAAGTTCAAATTATCTAGGTACTTCTAATTTATTTAGTTTTTTTATAGAAAAAAAAAATGACAACTCTTTAATAGTAGTTAGTGATAAGGCAGAAATATATGAATTAAAAAATTCATATATTTTTGAAAATAATAAAAATAAAAAAAATTTTCAACAATTAGAAACAAATATAAATGTTAAAAAAGTATTAGATGCATTTATTCTAAATAATGAAATTTTTTTATCATTTGTATCCGAAGGTTTAAATTGTGACTATTTTAGAATTATGAGAGCAAACTTAAATGAAAAAAATTTAAATTTTGTTGATTTTTTTGCAATAGATGAGTGTGGAACAGTAATTCAAGGTGGTAGGATGCAATATTATAATCATAACAATCATGATGGACTGTTATTTACAACAGGAGATAATTATGCTGACTCTCCAAATGGTAAATCACAAAAAATAAACTCTATTTTTGGAAAAGTTATCTTTAAACCCTTTAATGATAGTAAATATGAAATATTTTCACTAGGACACAGAAATCCTCAAGGTCTATTTGTAGAAAATGAACTAATTTTAATGACAGAACATGGCCCTAAAGGTGGAGATGAAATTAACAGAATTGTATTTAATAAAAATTATGGATGGCCTATTGCCTCATATGGAGACAAGTATAATTCGACTGATTCTTTTAGCTATAAACAAAGTCATTTTGAAAATGGTTTTGAGGAGCCAATTTATTCATTTATTCCGTCTATAGGTATTTCTGAAATAATAAAAATACCAAACACGTTTTCTGAAAAATGGATTGATAATTTTATCATCTCATCACTATTTGGAAGAAGTATTTATAGAGTTAAATTTGATAATAATTTCAAAAAGTTAATTTATGTAGAAAAAATATATATTGGACAGCGTATCAGAGATATAAAATATCTAAAAAATGAAAATTTAATTTTGTTAGCTTTAGAAGAAAATGGTGAAATTGGTATACTATCTAATTTAAATTAAAATGATTGGTCAAAATAAAAGTCAAAATAATGACTATGAAGGTTGGGAATTAAACTATTTTGATAATGCAAAAAATTTTAGATTATATCAACTAAATTTAATAAAAAAGTTTTTAAATGGAAATGTTGCTGAAGTTGGACCAGGTAATGGAAAAAATTTATCTCAATATATAAATATTCCTTCAGAAATAAATTTATTTGAGCCTTCCAAAAAATTGTACAAAAACCTAAGAAAAAAATTTAAAAAAAATAAAAAAATTAATATTTATAATAAAAACTTTAGATCTAATTTAAAAAAATATGATGCGATTTTATATTTAGATGTATTAGAACATATAAAAAATGACAGACTAGAAATTAAGCATGCATTTAAATCTTTAAAAAAAGGAGGCATGTTAATAATTAATGTGCCTGCTTTTAACTACCTATATTCAGAATTTGATAGAGATGTTGGGCATTTTCGGAGATATTCAAAAAAAAGTTTACTAAGAATTTTTGTTAATTTAAAATTTAAAATTTTAAAATTAGTATATTATGATGTAGTTGGATATTTTTTATCCTTAATGTCAAAAATATTAGTTACTAATTATAAAAGAAATTTTGCAAAAAAAATAAAATTGTGGAACTCTTTAATATGGTTATCTATTATTTTAGATAAGCTAATTCAATACAGGTTTGGAAAATCATTATTACTTGTAGTAAAAAAAGAATAACTTTTTATTTAATTCTTTTATAAAAAATAAAATTTCCATATCGATGAAGTTCTTGGTAATCATCATTAACAATAATTAATGGCTTATTGAGAAGAGAATTGTTAATTATTACATAGTCACTTAAAAAATTTTCATCAATTTTATGCTCATTAAAAGTTTTAAGTAATCTTTGTTTTTCATCTTCTGGCATAATTTGTAATTGAGCCCTAAAGGGGGATGAATCTAAAATCGTATCTCTAATGTTTTTAGTGTAATTGTCAATTTTAGAAAATGTATAAAGTGAATTTGCTTGATATTGGTAACAAAATAAAAAATAAATAAACTTATTGCTTAACTCACTCTTGTTAAAAGAAAAAATTTCTTTGAATAAATTTTCAGAAATTTGAAAATCTTTTAAATTATTTATTAGGTTAAACTCTATCTGTGAGTTTGAAAGACTATTGGTAAATCCATCAGATATAGTTAATTCTTTATTATAATTAAATAACCATAAATTTACAACATTTAAGTCATTCGTGAATAATTTGTATTTTGTGTTCTTTAATTTTTCTGTTTCTAAAAAAATTTGTATTTCATTAATTTCCTTCGTAGTATTCGCAAATTCCATAAAATTTTTTTTTTTTATATAAAATATTGATATGCAATATATGCTAAGAAAGATGATTAAATAAAATTTATAATTTTGTATTTTTTTATTAAAAAAAAACTTTGAAATAATAATAAAGTAAAAACTTAATAATAAATAAAAAATACAAGCAAAAATTAAAATATCAACAAAATGATATACAGATATTAAGTAAGGAGAAAAAATAAAAAAAATAGTTGGTGAGATAATTGATATTAGGATATTATAAAAAAAAATATTTATTTTTCCAATTTTTTTAAATAATGTATTATTATGGTTTAAATATTTATAAATTATAAAACTAGGAATAATTAGTAATAAAAATTCAACTCTAAATAAACTTTTCAAAAAATATTTGATCAAATAAATTCTGCTATCATAATTTATTTCTATTAAACCAATTCTTTTTCCATAATCATCCTCACTTAATAACAGTTGTATTAAAAATGGACTTACTAATATTAAAGAGACAAAAAATAAAATAAAAATTTTTTTTTTATTATTTAAAAAGAATAACTTATATTTACCATGATTATTTTTAATAACTAAAATTAAAAATAATAAAAAAAAATAAATAAAATAATAAAAAAAACTGTTCAAAAAAAAACTTAATATGAAGATCATAATTAAGTAATATTTGAAATTAAATTTGAAACTAAATTTGTCTTGAATTTTAAATAAAATTAAAAAAAATAAAAAATAGAAAATTCCTGTAACCAAAGGCCTTGGAAATCTATTTCCAAAATTATCATTTAACTGATCGTTTGTTAAACTAAATAATTTCGAAATTTCTAATTTAGTTAAAATTTCTAAGATAAATGGAGAACAAATTATAAGTAAACAAAAAATTAAACTTAATTTTTTACTTTCAATAATATTTTTTATAGTCAAAAATAAAACTACGTAAAAACCTACTTGAAATATTAGTTCAAGAAATATTAGCGAATATACACCTAAAAATTTATATAATACAGAGTGTAATAATATGCTAAAAGCAGGAAAGCTAATCATTTTTGAGTCTTCAATAAAATCGAGATAGGTAGGACTAAAATTAAGATTTGAAAAACTTATGACCAAAGGAAAATACTGTGTATCATGGAGTGCTAATAATATATTTGAATAAAGAAAATTATCATAAAGGTAAACTAGCACAATCCATTTGATACAAACTGATGAAGCAACTACTAAAGTTAAATATTGAATTTCAAGTTTTTTTTTAAATGTTTCCATGTAGTTCAAATTATTATTTATCTAAAAACTTATTTTTAAAATTAATAAATCTAACAAAAACAATAATAACATTTTATGTTAAATTATTAAATTTGAATTTAAGTTAACCTAAGAAATGTTCTTTGGATCTGGCATTCCAACTTTGTTATATCCTGCATCTACATAGTGAATTTCACCAGTAACTCCGTTTGCAAGATCACTTAATAGATATAATGCTGAATTTCCAACATCATGGATATCTACGTTTCTTTTTAGAAAAGAATGGTCTTCATTCCACTTGTATAGGAATTTTGCATCTCCAATTGCAGAAGCTGCTAATGTTTTAATAGGGCCTGCACTTATTGCATTTACTCTCATGCCCTTGGCACCCAAATCTCGAGCTAGATACTTAACACTAGCTTCTAAAGCTGATTTACAAACACCCATTACGTTATAATTTGGAATTGCTTTAGTAGACTCGTAAGTTAAAGTTAATAAACTTCCGCCTTGTTTCATTACTTTTGAGGCTTCTTTTGCTACTTCGGTAAATGAAAAGCATGAGATTAACATACTTCTTAAAAAGTTTTCTCTAGTGGTATTTAAATATTCACCTGATAACTCTGATTTATCAGAGAAAGCAACTGCATGAACTACAAAGTCAATTTCACCCCATTGGGATTTAATATCTTCAAATAATTTTACAACCTCTTCTTTTTTTTCAACATCACAACTAAATGTAACGTTTGAATTTAATTTTTCTGCTAAAGGAACAACTCTTTTTTTCAAAGCATCACCTAAATATGTAAATGCTAGATCTGCCCCTGCTTCAGCAAGTTTTTGAGATATACCCCAGGCAATAGATCTTTCATTTGCAACACCCATGATTAATCCCTTTTTGCCTTTCATTAAACTCATAAATTAAACCTTTTCAAAAATTAAAGCTGCATTAGTTCCACCAAAACCAAAGCTATTTGACATTACTGTATTTAAAGTTACTCCCGTTTCAGTTTTTGAAACTATAGGAAATTTCTTAGCTTCTTCATCCATCTCACTTATGTTTGCAGAGCCAGCTATGAAATTATTCTTCATCATTATCAAACAGTAAATTGCTTCATGAACTGAAGCCGCACCAAGTGGATGTCCTGATAAAGATTTTGTCGAACTAATCTTTGGGATATTGTCTCCAAAAGTATTTTTAACTGCATTTAGCTCCGTGATATCTCCAACCGGAGTAGAAGTTCCATGAGTATTGATATAATCAATTTTATTTTTAGCAGTAGACATTGCCATTTGCATACATCTGACAGCACCTTCTCCTGATGGAGCTACCATATCGTATCCATCTGAAGTTGCTCCATAACCAGTTAATTCTGCGTATATTTTAGCTCCTCTTGCTTTAGCGTGTTCATATTCCTCTAGCACTAACACACCTGCACCACCTGCAATTACAAAACCATCTCTTGTTTTGTCATATGCTCTTGATGCTGTTTCGGGTGCATCATTATATTTTGATGATAAAGCAGTCATCGCATCAAACATTGCCGTCATTGCCCAATGAACTTCTTCACTTCCACCTGCAAAAACAACATCTTGTTTTCCCATTTGAATTAATTCCATTGAATTACCAATACAGTGGCCACTTGTTGCACAAGCAGAACTCATTGTGTAGTTGGTTCCTTTAATTTTAAATGGAACAGCAAGTGTTGCAGAAGCTGTACTTGCCATTGTTCTTGGAACAATGAACGGTCCCATTAATTTTGGAGTTTTAGCCCTTGTTTTATCCGCAGCCAAAATAACATTTTCAATTGATGGACCACCAGAACCCATCACGATTCCAGTTTTAAAATTGCTAACTTCAGTTTCTTCTAATCCCGAATCCTCAATAGCTTCTTTCATTGCAATATAATTATAAGCTGAACCTGAACCCATAAATCTAATTGTTTTTCGATCGACATGATCTTCTAATTTTATATTTGGCTTGCCATGAACATGACTTTTAAGATTATGTTCTTTATATTCCTCAGCATAAGAAATTCCTGATTTTGAATTAATTAATGATTGATGAACTTCCTCTTGGTTGTTTCCCAAACAAGAGACAATTCCTAATCCTGTAATTACTACTCTTCTCATTATTTAAATAACCCCACTTTCAAACTTTCTGCTGAATATATTTTTTTGTCATCAGCAAGTACAATTCCATTGGCAAGACCAACAGTTGTTCCACCTGGCGACATAATTTTTTTCATATCTATTTCGTACCTTACATTTTTAACATTTTGTAAAACTTCACCAGTAAATTTTACAGTACCAACTCCTAGAGCTCTACCTTTGCCAGGATTTCCTAGCCAGCCCAGAAAAAATCCAACTAGTTGCCACATAGCATCTAAACCGAGACACCCAGGCATGACTGGATCCTCTTTAAAATGACAGTCAAAAAACCATAGATCGTTTTTTATATCTAATTCAGCCTTTAAAGAGCCTTTATTGAAAGCTCCATTATTCTCGTTGATTTCAGTTATTCTATCAAACATCAGCATTGGAGGAAGTGGTAATTTTGCATTACCTGGTCCAAAAAGATTACCATTTCCACAACTTATTAGATCGTCATATGAGTAGGAATTTTTTTTCATATTTTTTGAGAAACCTTATTACTTGATTTAATACCAATATAATATAATAAAACTGTATATTTTTATTCATACATTAGAATAATTATAAAATACAATGGTAAAAAACTGTAATTTTGTTGAAAAATTAAGAGATTTAGGACTTAGACCCACTAAACAAAGGGTTAAAATGTGTGAAGTTCTATTTAATAGAGAAAAAACTTTTCATTTTACAATCAATGATCTCGTAAAAATGATTTCTGAGGAGATGAATGAAAAAATTTCTTTAGCAACAGTTTATAACACTGTTCATGCATTTCAGAAAAAAGGTTATTTAAAAGAAATTTCGATTAACAGCGATAAAAGTTATTTTGATACAAACACATCTGTTCATCATCATTTTTATGATGAAGATACTCATCAGCTAATAGATTGTGATGAAAATTATATAGACCCAGTAAATATTAAAAAAAATATTACAGGAAAAAAAATAAATTCAGTTGAAGTTTTGGTTAAAGTTGCGAGTGATAATCAAACTCAAAAATAATTCAATTAAATCAATTATATAAAATCTAGATTATAATAATTCTAAACTATTGACATTAAAGTTTTAGACACTATATGGTCTATATAGTTAAATTAAGGAGAAAAAAATGTCTTTAAAAGGAAGTAAAACAGAAGAGAACTTAAAAGCAGCATTCGCTGGTGAGAGTCAAGCAAATAGAAGATATCTTTATTTTGCACAAAAAGCTGACATCGAAGGTTATAATGATGTAGCTACAGTATTTAGATCAACAGCAGAAGGTGAAACTGGTCACGCACATGGTCACTTAGAATACCTTGAACAAGTTGGAGATCCAGCTACTGGGAAACCAATTGGTGAAACTAAAGCAAATTTAGCTTCAGCAATTGAAGGAGAAACGCATGAATATACTGACATGTACCCAGGTATGGCTAAAACTGCAAGAGAAGAAGGTTTTGAGGAAATTGCAGATTGGTTTGAGACTTTAGCAAAAGCTGAAAAATCTCATGCTGGTAAATTCCAAAAAACTTTAGAATCTATTGCCTAAATAATATTCATTAGTGGGCGTTTACCGCCCACTAAATTTAACAAAATTTCTAAAATCAAAAAAAATGAAAGAGCAACTTTTACAATTAATAAAAGATTGGTTTAATGAACCAGTGGTATTAGTTTCTTTATCATTAATTATGATTTCTAATATAATCGTATGAGCAAAGAAGGAAGTCTAGACGCCCCAATACGTCACCCTATTGATTTTGAGCATCCAGATTTTTTAAATCCTGAAAAATTAGATGCAGAAATGCGAAGAGTGTTTGATATTTGCCATGGATGTCGAAGATGTTTTAATCTTTGTGACTCCTTTCCAAAATTGTTCGATATGATTGATGAATCTGAAAATGAAGACGTAGAAAGTTTAAAAAGTGAGCAATTTGCTCCGGTTGTTGATGCCTGTACTCTTTGCGACATGTGTTTTATGACCAAATGTCCTTATGTACCTCCTCATGATTTTGATCTTGATTTCCCTCATTTAATGTTGAGGTACAGAACGGCACAGAAAAAATTAGGTAAATTACCAAGTGTTCCAAAGCAATTAGCCCAAATAGATAGAAACGCAAAAATTGGAGTTTTATTTTCTAAAATAATTAATTGGGCATCAGATATAAAAAATAAGTTGTTTAGAAAAATATTAGAGGTAGTTGTGGGTATCGATAAAAGGGTTCAACTTCCAAAATACAATTCAGAAACTTTTTCTAACTTTTTTAAGAAAAATAATGACAAAATAAACTACGAGACAAAAACTAATGATAGAAAAGTTGTAATTTATTCTACCTGTTTTGTTAACTTTAATAAAAAAAATACGGGTGTTGCAGCTTTAAAAGTTCTAAAGAAAAATGGTGTAGAAGTTCAAGAAGCCTATCCTGGATGTTGTGGAATGCCATTCTTAGAGCAAGCTGATCTTCCTAAAGTTGTGGAACAGGCTAAAAAAGTTTCTAAAGATTTAGTTGAATGGATTAACAAAGGTTACAAAGTTGTTACCTTAACCGCTAGTTGTGGCTTAATGTTAAAATTTGAATGGCCATTGCTTTTACCAAATGATGATAAAATAAAAAAATTATCTGCAAATGTAATGGATATTGATGAATATGTTGTTGATATTGCAAACAAAGAAGGATTAGCAGATGGTTTGCAAGAAATCGATGGTGGAGTAACAGTTCATCATGCGTGTCATGCAAGAGCACAAAACATGGGTATCAAAGCAAGAGATATGCTTAAACTTATCCCGAATGTTAAAATTGATGTTGTAGAGAAATGTGCTGGGCATGGTGGAACTTTTGGTGTGATGAAAGAAACACATGATCTGGCCAATAAAGTAGGAAGACCAACTGCAAGACAAATTAAAACAAAAAATAACAAGTACATGGCTTCTGATTGTCCTTTAGCAGGTAAGCACTTGAAGCAGCTTGAAGTGGATACTAACATCTCCAATGATGAGGCACTACATCCTATCGAATTAATGGCTAAAAGTTATAAATTATGATTATGCCAAGAGAAAAAAGAGAGATACAAAAAGAAGACATCATGCCATTGGATGTTTACACAAAAAATAGAAGAGAACTGAGAAAAAATATTGTTGATTTTAAAAAAAATAGAAGAATTGCATTAGGTCCTTATGCAACTTTTTACTTTGAAAGTTACGAGACAATGTTAGCTCAAGTTCAAGAAATGTTATATATTGAAAAAGGTGGAGATGAACAACTTAAAGATGAGTTGTCAGCATACAATCCTCTAATACCAAATGGTAAAGAATTAACTGCTACTTTGATGTTTGAAATAGACAATCCTATATCACGTGCAGCTTTCCTAGGAAAAGTGGGTGGAATAGAAGAAACAGTGTTTATGAAAATTAATGGAGAAAAAATAAAAGCTATACCAGAGGAAGATGTTGATAGAACATCAGCTGAAGGAAAAGCTTCTTCAGTTCAATTTATTCATTTTAATTTTTCAGATGACCAAATAGCCAAATTTAAATCTGAAGAAATTGAAGTTGAAATAGGAATAGATCATAAAGAATATTCCCATACTACCAAGCTGTCTTTAGAGAACAAAAAGTCACTTTCTGCAGATTTTAGTTAATTAAATCCCCAGACGTTATCTGTTTTAACCCAACCTTGAAATTTTCCAGATGTTATCTGACACCATTCTTGCTCACACTTTTCTAATATTAATAACCTACCTTCCTTAATAAGAGCAATTGGTTTTGCAAAAGATGTAGGGTTTTTAAATAAAATTTTATCCTTTGTTGCTATTACAGAATTATTTTTTTTTAATTGAGATATATGTATCCACCCACCATTATTTTTAAGGTCAATAATTCTTCTAAAGTTTTCTTTTTTATCTATTTGTATTAAAGGAAGGTTAATTTTTTTGTAAACGTATTTTACATCTGAGTCAAAACTTGGACCGTACCTAACGTTTACTTTATTTTTTTTTAAAGAAACAAATATTTCATCAGCTGAACTCATTGAAACTGATAAGATAAAAATTAAAATTATTCTTATAATTAATTGCATAGACAGTTTTTTCTTTTTTTAATTTTTGCTTTTCTAAAATTTAAATTTAATAAATCAATAATTAAAATATAATTATTCAAACTTTGGCCTATATTTAAAATATTTTTTAAAATTTCATTAGCTTGCATCGTGCCAACTATTCCTGCTACAGTTCCCAGGATTCCTTCATATTCACAATTGAGTATTTCATCTGATATTTTTTCCTCTTGATAAAAACATCGAAGGCATGGTTCTTTTTTATTTTTAAAATTAAATGTAAAGATATGACCATCAAATTTACTTATAGCACCAGTTACCAAAAACTTTTTATACTTTAAACTTAAATCATTAATTAGAAATTTACTTTCAAAATTATCAGTTCCATCAACAATATAATCGTAATCTTTAATAATTTTTTGAAAATTAGATTTATTTAATTTGTAATTAAAAATTTTTATTTTTGTTAAAGAATTAATGTTGTTTAATTTTTTTTTAGCTATTTTGACTTTTAATTGATTTAAATCTTTCTCATTGAATAAACTCTGCCTATTAATATTTGAAAGGCTTATTCGATCATGATCCACAATTCCTAATAAACCAACCCCTGACCTAGTCAAGAATTCTGCTACTGGGCACCCAAGACCACCCATGCCTATTATTAATACTTTTGCATTTGTAATTTTATTTTGACCTAAAATACCAATATTTTTTAATATGATCTGTCTTGAAAAACGTTCGATTTGTTTTTTGTTTAATTTTTTGCTCATTTTCCTGTTGAGCCAAATCCGCCTTCGCCTCTAATTGTTTCTGGAAGCTCATCTGTTTCTTCAAAATTCATTTTTATCACTGGTGCGAGAATCATTTGAGCTATTCTGTCTTTATTGTTTATTAAAAAATCTTCTTTTCCGTGATTGTAAAGTATTACTTTTATCTCACCCCTGTAATCACTATCTATTGTTCCTGGTGTATTTAAAACACCAATATTATTTTTTGCTGCTAAACCTGATCTAGGTCGTATTTGAATTTCAAATTCATTTGAAAAAGCAACGGCAATTCCAGTTGGAACTAAACAAGAATTTTGGGGTTTAAGTATAATGGGTTCTTTTATAAATGCCATAAGATCCATTCCCGAAGCCCCTTCTGTTTTGTAGGCAGGTAGCTCTATTGAAGGATCTAATTTTTTAACAAGGATTTTTGCCATTAATTTAATTGATCAATTATTCTATCAACTATTTCTTCAGAAATTTCAGATTTTCTTTTGTATGGTAGGACTTCACTTTTTAAAGATTTATTTTTGTAGTAGATTACAACTTCATTATAATCTGAGTTAAATCCAATATTTTTTTTAGAAACATCATTAGCAATTATCCAATCACAATTCTTTTTATTTAATTTTTCTTCTGCATTTTTTAAAACTTCGTTTGTTTCTGCTGCAAAACCAATCACAATTTCAGGCCTCATAGAATTATGATTTGATATGTAATTTAAAATATCAATATTTTTTTCTAAATTTAAATTTAATGCTTCTTCTTTTTTTATTTTTGTTTGAGATTTATTTTTTACTTTAAAGTCTGATACTGCTGCTGAAAAAATTGCTACATCTACAGGTAAATTCTCTTGTGTAGCAGCAAACATTTCATCTGCTGTTTCAACTTCAATGAGTTTAATATCTTTTTCTACTTCTAGATTAGTTGGTCCTGAAATCAGTGTTGTATCAAAACCTTTTTTCGATAGACATTTAGCTAGTTCATATCCTTGTTTGCCACTTGATTTATTTGTTATAAAACGCACAGGGTCGATATACTCATTTGTTGGACCCGCAGTAACTAAAGCTTTAAATTTTTTATTTTGACTTTGGTTTAAAAAAAATTGGTTTAACCCATCCACAATTTTTAATGGTTCTGACATCTTACCTTCTCCGTATTCCCCGCATGCCATATCTCCTATTTCTGGACCAATAAACTTATAACCAAAATCTTTTAATTTTTTTAAATTAGTTTTTGTAGATTTATGTTCCCACATTCTAACATTCATCGCTGGTGCTAAATAAATTTGTTTATTTGAAGCAAGTATTACAGTAGAAGCCAAATCATCTGTAGTACCTTGTGCTAATTTTGAAATTGTATTTGCTGTAGTTGGTGCAACGATAACTATGTCTGCCCATCTAGAAAGTGAAATGTGATCCATTTCAGTTTCGTTTTCTAAACTAAACAAATCACTATAAACTTTACCTTGAGATAATGATGCTACTGATAATGGAGTTACAAATTCTTTAGCACTAGAAGTCAGTATAGTTTTTATTTCTGCACCATTTTTTTTTAATAATCTAATCGTTTCAAGACTTTTATAAGCTGAAATACCACCACAAATGATAAAAAGAATTTTTTTGTTATTAAGATTTTTCATTTGCAGAATTAAAATACTATAAGACCAAAAATTACAAGAAGTAATAAACCAATAATAGATTGGTTTCTAAATGCTATCATTTCAGATTTTTTATCGTTTAAAGCTGTATAAGAATTGGAGTTTTGAGGAATTTGTCCGCTAGCTAAAAATGTTAGAGCTTGATTTGCTTTGTCCATTATTTCAGGTAACTCAGGTAATCTTTTAATTACTTCAGTACTATTTTTAAGTGTTTCGTTAAAATTATTTATAGGATCTTTTGTTTCTCTTAACCAATTTTCAAGAACTGGTTTAGAGGTTGTCCAAATATTAGTGTTAGGATTTAATTTTCTTGCAACACCCTCAACTACAACCATTGTTTTTTGTAACATCAACAATTGAGGTTGAGTTTGCATATTGAATTTTTCTGTAACATCAAAAAGCTGTTTTAATAATTTTCCACCTGAAATATCTTTAACCTCTTGACCAAATATTGGCTCTCCTATTGACCTTAATGCTTGCGCAAGATCATCTATTGGCACATTTTTAGGGACTAATCCTGCTACCAAGTGAACCTCAGCAACTTTTTTATAATCTCTTTGTATAAATCCAAATAAAATTTCAGCTAAAAAACGTTTACTCATTTTGTCTAATCTACCCATTATGCCAAAATCTATTGGAGCTATTTGACCGCTATCATCAATAAATATATTTCCCTGGTGCATATCAGCATGAAAAAAACCATCCCTTACTGCATGTCTTAAAAAATGCTGGATAATATCCTCAGCAATTTTATTAGTATTTAAATTTCTTTTTTTCAGCTCTTCTGTTTCACGAATAGATACTCCATCTATCCAATCTAATGTCATTACATTCTCACTAGTAAAGTTCCAATATATTTCAGGAACTTTGAAACCAGCATCATTTTTTGTATTTTCTGCATATTCATTTGCAGCTGCTGCCTCAAACCTTAAATCCATTTCTAGGTTAGTTATTTCTTTCAACAAAAAAACAACTTCCACAAGTTTTAATCTTTTAGTTTTTTTTAAAAATGACTCAATGATAAATGCAAATAGCATCATCGCATCAATTTCTTCATTAAATATTTTTTTTATGTCTGGTCTTATAATTTTTATTGCTACATCTTTAATTGTACCATTGTCATTTATTTTAGCTTTATGAACTTGCGCTATTGATGCAGCAGCAACTGGCTCACTTAAATCAATAATAGAATTGTAAGCATCATTGCCTAAATCATTTTTAATTATTTCTTTTGCCTGATCAATAGAGAATGGTGGTACACGATCTTGTAATTTTTCCAGCTTTGTAGAAAGTTCTTCTCCTATAATATCAGGTCTAGTAGCTAAAAATTGACCTAATTTTATAAAAGTTGTACCCATCGACTCTAATGATTTCGAAAGTCTTTCACCATCATCTAGCGTATGATGACTCAATTCTTTTTTTTCAAAAGATATTGCTAATAGCTGAAATAAAATTGTGATCCCGACTGGCGGTTTTTTAAATTTAGAGGCAATATCTAAAATATCAGATTTTGCAATCTTTCTTCCTAATTTAAATAAAGTAATTAATTTTCTTAGCATTATATTTTCCAACCACTATGGATAGAAACTATACCACCTGAAAAGTTCCTATAATTACATTTCGTAAAATTATGCTTTTTCATTAAGTCAATTAATTCTTCTTGATTAATAAATTCTTCAATACTTTTTACTAAATATTCATATGGTTTTTTATCGCCAACAATAAATTGACCAATATGAGGAATTATTTTGGAATAGTTTTTATAAACAAAATCTAGGTTAGAGTTTTGAATTTTTGAAAATTCTAAACATAGAAATCTTCCGCCTGGTTTTAATACCCTATAAGCTTCAGATAGAGCTTTATCTAAATTCTTTGTATTTCTAAGGCCAAAACTTATTGTGTAATAATCAAATTCGTTATCTTGAAGTGGAAGTTTCTCAGCAGCAGCATTGATCCATTTTATATTTTTGTATTTAGATAATTTTTGTTTGCCTTGACTAATCATGCCTTTATTTGGGTCTACACAAGTGATCTCTGACATTTGATTTGTATTATTCAAAAATAATTTACCAATATCTCCAGTACCACAAGCAACGTCTATTAATTTTCTATTTGGAGATGGCTTCATAATATTGATTAGACTTTTTTTCCAAAATCTATGAATGCCCAGTGACATGAAATCATTCATCAAGTCGTATTTATTATAAACTTGATCAAAAACACCCTCTACAAGGCCTTTTTTATTTTGAAGATATTGTTGCATAAAAAAATATATATTGAATATAGTGAGAAATGCCAGAATTACCAGAAGTAGAAATTGTTAGACAATCTTTAGACAAAAAAATTAAACAAAAAAGTATTAAAAAAGTAATTATTAGAAATAAAAATCTTAGGTTTCCAGTTCCAAAAAATTTTAGTTCTTTTTTAAAGAATAAAAAAATTATTAAAGTAGATAGATTTTCAAAGTACTTAATATTGAATTTTAAAAGTGGAGAGTTTTGTTTGATACATTTGGGCATGTCTGGAACCATACACATCATTGATAGTAAAAAAAAATTAAAATTTACCAATGCTAGTTTTTATCATTCCCCTATATTACCAAAAAAACATAATCATATTGAATTAATATTTAATTCTTTGAGAGTAATTTATAATGATCCAAGAAGATTTGGTTTTTTTGAGTTAGTAGAAAATAGTGAAAAATTAGAAAATAGATTTAAAAATTTGGGACCAGAACCATTCAATTTAAATTTTAATTTGAATTATGTTTTTAATTACTTCGAAGGAAAGAATAAAAATATTAAAACATTTTTATTAGACCAAAAATTTGTTTCTGGAATTGGGAATATTTATGCAAGTGAAATTTTATTTTTAAGTAAGATTTATCCATTTAAAAAAGCAAGTTTGTTAACTAGAGAAGATTGTAAAAAAATTATTTACTATTCAAAAAAAATTTTATTAAGAGCAATTAAAAAAGGTGGTTCGAGTATTAGAGATTTTAAGGATACACTGGGATCTTCTGGAAACTATCAAAAAGAATTTAAAGTATATCAGCAAGAAGGATTAAGATGTAAAACTATAGGATGTACAGATACTATTCAGAAAAAAATTGTATCAAATAGATCTACTTTCTTTTGTAATTCCTGCCAAAATTAACTAAATATTTAGTTGACCGTTTTCAGTTCTCAAGCTATACCCCTGCGCATGGCAAATACAAAATCAGCTATTAAACGTATAAGACGTATTTCTAAGCAAACAGCAGTGAATAAAGCTAGAAAAAGTAGATTTAGAAATGCATTAAAGAAAATGAACGCTTTAATAGATACCAAAAAGAAAGATGAAGCGTTAAAATTCTTACCTAAATTAAACTCTGAGTTGATGAAAATTGCAAAGACTGGTGTAATTAAAAAACAAAATGCATCAAGAAACGTTTCAAGAATAACTAAAAAGATTGCAGCAATTTAAAAACCTTAAGTTGTTTCAAAGATAAATTTCACACACACATTATATAAGATCTAAATATTTTTAAATTACTATATTTAGATTTAGTAAATCTTTGATCTCATACAATACAATCAATGTTTGATTCAATCTGTATTTGATTCAATCAAAAATTTTATTTTTAAAAAAATTTAAAGTTAATTTAAATATTTATGTCCACAAAAAAAAATGATTGTGACAATTAATTTTACAATTGCAGATTTAATTTTTTTTTAATTTTAAATTTAATACTTGTTGCAAAATTTTTTAAATAGTTCTAACTGAGATCTTCCCTTAACTTATGAATAAATCTTTTAAAAATAAAAATATTAATAATTTTGCTTCAGAAGAGATTGATTGGCAACAAATTCAATCTGAAATGAAGAATAAATTAGGTTTGGAAATTTATGAAAGTTGGTTAAAAAAAATATCATTTCTTGAGGAGCATAATAATTATTTACTTTTATCTGTTCCAACTAGATTTATCAGAGACTGGATTACTTCGAGGTATTTAGACCAAATTCTGAAAATAATTAAATTGTATAAAAAAGATATAATTAGAATTGAATTTAAAATTATTGATCAAAAAGTTGATAAGGATTTAAAAGACTCAACAAATATTGAAAATACCCAAAATGAAAATGTTTCATTTATAAAAGACTCGTACCTTCAGTATAACAGAATAGATCCAAACAAACGATTTGATAACTTTATAACTGGATCTAGCAATAAACTTGCATATGAAGCTTCTTTAAAGGTTACAGAAACTATCTCTCATTATAATCCACTTTATATTTATGGTGGTGTAGGAATGGGGAAAACTCACTTATTAAATTCTATTGGTTTTGAGATGAAGAAAAAAAATAAAGTGATGTTCATTTCAGCGGAACGTTTCATGTATCAGTTTGTAAAATCAATTAAATCAAATGATATGGTTAAGTTTAAAGAATATTTTAGAAATACTGACATTTTATTAATAGATGACATCCAGTTTATTAGCGGCAAAGAAGCAATGCAGGAAGAATTTTTTCATACATTCAATGCTTTGTTAGATAAAGGATCACAAATTATATTATCAGCTGATAGAGCACCTAATAAATTAATGCGTATTCAAGAGAGAATTAAATCCAGATTTTCAGGTGGATTGGTTGTTGACATTCAAAAACCTGATTTAGAATTACGAAAAAAAATAGTTCAAAAAAAAACAGAAGAATTAAACAATTTATATTCAGATCAGCTTCAAGTATCAAAAGATATACAAGATTTTATCAGTAATGAGATCTCAGGAAGTGTTAGAGAATTAGTTGGAGCAGTTAATAGAATAGTATCCTTTTCAAGAATTTATAACAAAGTTCCAAATTTACCTGAAACTAAAGTGGTATTAAAAGATCTTTTAAATATCTCAGAAAATAAAGTAACAATTGACTTAATACAGACTATTGTGTGTAAGTTTTTTAAGATAAGCAAAAATGAAATGCTTTCTTCAAGAAGATCAAGATATCTTGTAAGACCTCGACAGACAGCAATTTACTTAACTAAAATTTTAACTTCAAAATCATTACCAGAAATAGGCAGAGAATTCTCGAATAGAGATCACACAACAATTATCCATTCTGTTAAAACAATTGAGAAAATCAAAGAAAAAGATCCAGAAATGGTAGATAATATCAATAAACTTAAAAATCAGATATTATACAATAACAAAGAAAATGAAATTTAACGTCAACCAACAAGACCTTCAGCAAGCACTAAATTATTGTCAGGGTGTAATTGAAAAGAGAAGCACGTTACCAATTTTATCTAATATTTTATTAGATGCTAGTAATTCTAAATTAACAATTACTGCTACAGATCTTGATTTAATTTTTATACACCAGCTAAATAATGTTGAAATTCTTGAAGAAGGAAAAACAACAACAACCTCGTCAATTATGTATGACATAATCAGAAAATTAACATCAGGAAAAAAAATTAACCTTACTCTTACCGATGTAAGTAAATTACAAGTAGAATCGGAAAAATCTATTTTTAATTTGAATTGTATTAGTGCTACCGAGTTCCCATTAACTGATGAAAATTTTAATGAAAATGAATTTATTATAAAATCAAAACAATTATTGAAGCTTCTAAATAAATGTAAGTTTTCTGTTTCAAATGATGAAACTCGACATTATTTAAGTGGTATTTATTTTCACCAAACTGAAGTTGAAAATAAAAATTATTTAACCGCTGTTGCTACTGACAGTCATAGAATGTCAATTTCAAAAATCAGGCTAGATGAAAAAATTGAATTTGATCCTATTATACTCCCCAAAAAAACAATTTTTCAACTTTGTTCACTTTTAGATAATTATGATGGCGATGTAAAAGTATCAAATCTAAAGTCAAAAATTAAGTTTGAATTGAATAATAGTATTTTAATTTCAAAACTTATTGATGGAAAATTTCCGAATTACATTCAGGTAATTCCTAAAAATAATCAAAAAAAATTAGAAATTGATTTAAAACTTTTTTTAAACTCAGTTGATAGAGTGGCTTCCGTGTCCCTGGATAAAAAAGATGGTGTAAAATTTAATTTATCAAATGATACTCTTAATCTTTCGGTAAATAATACTAATAGTGGAGATGGAAAAGAAACATTAAATGTTAAATTTGATCATGACTTAGAAATAAGTTTTAACTCCAGATATTTGATTGATGTAGCTTCACAATTAGATGGTGATAGAGTTGAAATCTTCTTTAATGATACAGGCTCACCAGCTTTAATAAAAGATCCGGGCGATTTTGATAGTATTTATGTTGTGATGCCAATGAAGGGTTAATTTATTAAATCTAATTCTTCATAGATATTTTTTTCTAGAGTTTTTAAAAATTCATTTTTTTCTAGACCAGCTGAAATAGGTTTCAATATTGATATAGTAATTGTTCTATTACCATTTTTACTACCTTTTTTTGGCCACACATAACCAGAATTTATGGCTACTGGTAAACAATTTATCTTTAATTCTTCATATATTCTAGAGGCTCCTTTTTTAAATGGAGTTCTATCGTCAGGTAATACTCTTGTACCTTGAGGAAAAATAATTAATGGACGATTTGATCGTGATATTGTGTTTGAAATATCGCTAAAAAAACCCAAATTATCTTTAGTTGTTTTATTTCTATTTATTGAAATTGATCCTATTTTCTTTAAATACCAACCAAATATTGGAATTTGAAGAAGCTCTTTCTTTAAAATAAAAACTGGTGAATTAAAAATAGTTTGCAAATAAAAAGTTTCAAACATTGATTGATGAGATGCGGCAATAAAAAATTTATCCTCATTGATTATATTTTCTTCACCTCTGATAAGGATTTTTACTGAAAGGATAAACCTTAAGCAAATACCAGTCCAATAGCCCATTAGTTTGCCACCAATTAAAACAATTTTTCTTGGTAGAAAAAAAGAAGGTAAAAAAATTATAGAAATAAAAATAATTCCAGTAAAAAAAATTATTGAAAATAAAATGTTTCTTATCATTGTCTCAAAAGCTAAATTAAATCTTTATGCTTTTGTCTTTTTCTAATTATTTTTATTTTGTTGTTTTTAATTAATATTTCTAATGGTTTTGTTCTTAAATTATAATTTGAACTTAGTGACATTCCATAAGCACCAACATCACATATTACAACATAGTCCTTTTCTTGAAGTTCCTGAAAGTTTTTAATAGTCACAAACTTGTCTGTACTTTCACATATAGGTCCTACAAATTCATAAGTTTTTTTGGAAACTTTCCCAGATTTAATGACAGGTAAAGTTTTATGAATTGCACCATATAATGCTGGTCTCATTAAATCATTCATTGCCGCGTCTAATATAATGAATTTTTTACTTTCACTATCTTTTATATAAATAACTTTTGTAATCAATGTTCCAGAATTTCCTATTATAGATCTTCCTGGTTCAAATATAATTTTACATTTTTTATTTTTTAAAAATTTTTTAATAGCTAAATTATATTTTTTATAATTAAGTTTTTTATTTTTCTCTGTGTAAGATATTCCCATACCACCACCTAAATCGATGTATTCAAATTCATGAGACGTTTTCTTTAAAATATTATCAACTACTTTAAGCATCTTTTCATAAGGCTTATGATCTAAAATTTGGCTTCCAATATGCACACTTAGGCAATTAAGATCTATATTTTGTGAACTTTTGCAATATTCAATTATTTCATAAAATGTTTTTTCATTTACACCAAATTTATTCTCTTTTTTACCAGTCGAAATTTGGCTTAATGTTTTTGCATCAGTATTAGGATTTAATCTTAAACCAATTTTCACAATTTTATTTTTTCGTCTAGCTACTCTATTTATCTCTACTACTTCACTTCTCGATTCTGCATTTATCAGTAGAATTTTTTTATCTATTGCGTAACTTATTTCATTTGTAGTTTTACCAACTCCTGAAAAGACAATTTTTTTTGGACTAATACCTGCTTTAAGAGCCATCATCATTTCACCAACAGATACTACATCGGCTCCAAAACCAAATTTTGATATCTCATTTATTAAATTTACATTGGTATTTGATTTAACCGCGAAACATATCAATGGTGATGTTGATTTAAAATTTTTTTTGAAATTTAATATATTTTCTTTTAATCTTGAATATGAATAGCAATATGTTGGAGTACCATATTTTTTCGCAATCTTTAGAAAGTTAACTTTATCAATAGATAATTTTTTATTTATGTATTTCATCACACTCTATTTTTAGAGAATAGATTTAAATAAACTTGGTTTTTGTCATCTTTGTATACTGGGTCACCTTTCTTGCCACATGAAAATAACAGTAGCAACATAACCAATGTAAATGTGATTTTTTTTATCATTTTAGTTTCTTATATTTAGTTATCATTTTTTTAATATTTTCAAAAGAAGTTCCCCCAAATGATTTTTTGGAATTTATAGAGTTTTTTAAATTGAAAATTTCCAAAACCTTTTCTGTTAATTTTGGTTCAATTTTTTTAAGTTCATATAAAGTTAATTCGTTTAAATTTCTCTTCCTTTTTTCAGCCATGTTAACAATAGCAGCTGTTTTTTGATATGCTTTTCTAAATGACATATTGTGTTCTCTAACTAAATAATCAGCTAAATCTGTCGCCGTAATATGACCTGTGTTAGCAAGTTCAAGCATTTTCTTTTTATTCGCACTGCAATTTTTTAAAACTTCATCAAATATTTTTAAGCAATTTATTAGAGTGTCATTAGAATTAAAAACCAATTCCTTATCATCCTGTAAATCTTTAAAGTAGGATAGTGGCAAACCTTTTAGTATCGTTAACATAGAAAAAAAATTTCCGTAAGAAGTACCAGTTTTTCCTCTTAGATATTCTAAGAGATCAGGATTCTTTTTTTGAGGCATAATCGAAGAGCCTGTAACAACTTTATCTGATAAGTTAATTAAGTTAAATCCATCTGAATTCCATATAATTAATTCCTCTGCAATTCTAGAAATATGCATTGAACATACTGAAATAGCGTAAAGAAAATCTAGCACAAAGTCTCTATCCGAAACTGTATCTATTGAATTATTAGTTGGTCTTTTAAATCCAAGTTTTTTAGATGTAAAATTTCTATCTATATTAAATGAAGTGCCTGATAGAGCTGCTACACCTAATGGACTTTCATCTAAACAATTTAAATTATTTAAAAATCTTTTCTTATCTCTAGTAAACATTTCTACATAAGCCATTAAATAATGGCCAAATGATATAGCTTGAGCATTTTTAAGATGAGTAAACCCTGGCATGATAGTCTCTATATTTTTTTCAGCTAGTTTAATTGTGCTTTTGATTACTTTATCTATATTATTATTAATATCTTTTGTTGCAGTTTTAATCCAAATTTTAAAATCAGTTATTACCTGATCGTTTCTTGATCTAGCTGTATGAATGTATCCAGCTTCATCACCAATTATTTGAAACAATCTTTTCTCTATATTCATATGAATGTCTTCATATTTTTTATTAAATTCAAATTTTTTGTAAGTTATTTCTTTATAAATTTTATTTAGACCATAAATAATTTTATTTTTTATTTTAAAGGAAATTATCTTTTGTCTAAAAAGCATTTCAACATGTGCAATGGATCCTTGGATGTCTTCTTTGTAAAGTCTCTTGTCTATATCAATAGAATTACCAACTTTTTGAAATAAGTTTGACGCTTCCTTTTGTATTCGCGTGTTCCATATTGCTTGGTTGTTTTTATTTTTTGCCATGATATTTAGTTATACCTAATTAATATGAGAATTTTAGCATTATTTATTTTTTTAATTACAACTGCAGAAGCTAGTGATTTACCAAACATTAAAAATATTGTTATTCATAAAGTTCCAAAAACGTATGAAAATGTATTTTTTTTAAATAAGAAAAATGAAAAAATTAAAATTAATGATTTCAAAGGAAAATTGTTAGTTTTAAATTTTTGGGCTACTTGGTGTCCTCCGTGCAAAGAAGAGATGCCTTCATTAGACAATATGCAAGCAAATTCATCACTTAATAATTTAAAAGTTTTTCCTATTAATATTGGTAAAGAAAAACTAAATAAAGTTGAAGAATTTTTTATGAAATTAGACTTAAAAAATTTGGAACCTTTTTTTGATCCAGAAGTAACTTTAGCTAAAACATTTTCTTTAAGAGGAGTTCCAACATCAATATTTATAAATAAAGAAGGTGAGGAATTTGCAAGGGTTCTTGGTGATATAGACTTTAATGACAAAGATTTTTTAAAGTGGATTGAGAAATATAATTAGTTTTTAAAAAAATATGCGAAAGCTACCAAAACAAGTATAGCCACAAATTGCAGCAGAACTCTAAGCTGCATTAGTTTATTTGAATATTTTTTACTTGTTTCTCCACCTTTAAATAAAGTTCCAATACCTAAAATCAAAACTATTCCAACAGCTATTAAAAGAGCGATAGATAATATTTTAACTAATATTCCAGAAAACATAATATTATTGTAGAGTGTTTTTAAAAATAAAAAACATAATAAATCATCTATGACATTTTGCCTTAATTCAATCATCATCAAGCCAGAAGAAGGAACAGAAATTAAGAATGCGATAATTTTACTTCATGGGTATGGTGGAGATGGAAAAGACATAAGTATGTTAACTTTAAATTGGAAAAGACATCTGCCAAACACTATTTTTATTTGTCCTAACGGACATGAAAAGTGTGCAATTAATCCATCAGGATATCAATGGTTTGATTTAACCAAAGAAGATCCATCTTATATTCTTGAAGAGTCAATTAAAGCTGAAAATGTTATTAAAAAATTTATTGAGGAAGTTAAAACTGAATACAACTTATTAAATCAACAAATTTGTTTATCAGGCTTTAGCCAGGGCTGCATGATGTCTTTGAATGTTGGTCTTACCTCAAATGAAAAATTTTTATGTGTCGTAGGATTTTCAGGGAAAATAATAGATCAAATTAATTTGAAAGATAGAATCAAAAATAGCACAGATACATTACTCATACATGGTGATGTCGACCAAATTGTTCCATCAACACATTTACTTGAAGCTAAAGATTTTTTAATTCGAAATAATATTCCTGTTGAAACGTTGCTAATAAAAAATTGTGACCATCACATTCCTATCGAGGCATCAAGTACAGCATTAAATTATATTTTAAAAAAAATTTAACATCTGATCATATTGATTATGATGCTAAACTAAGTTAATGTTTTAATGTGAACAACTTTATTGAACAAGATGTATCATTAGAAAAATGTCCTGCATTAGTTCTTAATGCTGATTACAGACCTCTAAGCTATTACCCACTATCATTATGGTCATGGCAAGACACTGTGAAATCAGTTTTTCTTGATAGAGTTATAATTGTAAGTCATTACGATAGAACTATCAGAAGCCCTTCATTTAATATGAAGCTACCAAGTGTTATAGCTTTAAAAGACTATATTGTTCCTCAAACGAAACCAAGTTTTACTAGATTTAACGTTTTTTTAAGAGATAAATTCTCTTGTCAATATTGTGGAAGTAATGAGGAACTTACTTTTGATCATTTGCTTCCAAGATCTAAAGGTGGAGAAACAAATTGGGACAATGTTGTTACAGCTTGTTCAGCTTGTAATGTAAAAAAAGGTGGAAAATTATTAAAACATTCAGGAATGAAATTAAATCAATATCCATTCAGACCTTCAACAGAAGATTTACATAAAAATGGTAAGAACTTTCCTCCTAACTTTTTACACAAAAGTTGGATGGATTATTTGTATTGGGATGTTGAATTAGAAACTTAAATTTTTTCAGAAATATTAATTGCAATTTTAGAACCAGTTTTAATTATTTTATCTAAAATACTATAAGGTCCTTTTTTAGTTGCACCCTTTTCATAAGCGATATCTTTATGATTAAGCTCATCTTCTCTAAATTTTGTAATTTTGTTTTTGAGAAATTTTTCATCTTCATCTAATTGATTAATTTGATTTAAGTAGTGTTCATCAATTACTTCCTCTACAGATGCTGTGCATAGCATGGCTGCCTTTTTCCCTAACAAAGTAGAACCAAATCCTAAACCAACACCTAGCAAATCCCACAGTGGTAAAAGTTTTGTAGGAGTAATGTTTCTTTTTTTAATTTCATTTTCAAAGAATTCACTATGTTCCTTTTCATGAATTTTCATATCTTCTATGATTTTTTTCAAATTTTCATCTTTGACAAATGTATTTAAAGCTAACAATTGACCTTCATATATTTTAACTGCTCCACGCTCACCAGCATGATCTACCCTTATAAATTCTTCAATTTTTTTTTTACTTACTTTTGGCATAGTTTAAATAAATTTTTAATGCATTGATTGTAATTAGTATAGAAATTACAATATTATAAGTTGTAAGTGATAATCCAAAAATTTTAAATGTTACATCTTTGCAGCTCACTTTTTGTTTCTGCAATTGTTTTAAAATTTCTTCTTTAGATGTTGCCTCAGAGCCATTTTTTAGGTCACAAACTAGAGACTCCTCGATAAATCCTTGTTCAATACCAAAATGATAAACTGATAAGATAGTAGCCGTTAAAAAAACAATTACCAATAAAACCAAAAATATTTTTTCAAACTGAGAAAATTTATAATTCAAGAGTATAATTACTATTGCAATTACATATGGAATTCTCTCTAAGATACAAAGATTGCATGGTTGATGACCCAAAACATATTCAATAAAGAACGCTGACAATAAAGCAACGAAACTGACAAATAAAATTAGTTTAAGAAACAATGATTTGTTATTAAGCATTAAATTTAAAAATTAAAAATATAATTCCTAATACTATAACTATTAAAATTCCAATTATAGTGAACCATTTTGAACCATGCTTTTCCATGAATTCAGTAAATAAGTCACCAAATTTATAAGATAAATAAGCAACAATAAAAAATCTAAGACTTCTCGAGATTAAACTTACAACAATAAATACAGGTAAACTAAAACCAACAACACCGCTAGCAATAGTAAATGCTTTATAGGGAAGTGGAGTAAATCCTGCTAGAAAAAGAATACTTAGCCAGGCAAAAAAACCTGATCCTTGAGACAAACTTGTCTTCAAATTTTCTACTTTATTTTCATAACCATAAAATTCAATTACATGAATAGCTAAATCATAAAACAAATAACCTAGTAAATATCCAAAAATTCCACCTAAAACTGAAAATAAAGATGCGATTAAAAATATTTTAAAATATTCTTTTTTTTTAGCAATCACCATAGGAATAATCATTACATCTGGGGGTATAGGAAAAAACGAACTTTCAGTGAAGGAAACAATTCCTAAGTACAAATTTGAACTTTTGTGAGCAGCTAAATTTAAACACTTTTTATAAAGACTTTGGAACATTTTTTGGTTTTAATATAATTTTAGTTCTTATACTATTTAATTATAATTTAATTTAATGGGCGAATGGCGGAACTGGTAGACGCGCACGACTCAAAATCGTGTTTCGCAAGAAGTGAGAGTTCGATTCTCTCTTCGCCCACCAAAGTTTATGAATATAAAAAACTATAATAATCTTTTAGAACTATTTTATAATCAGTATACAAAAGAAAAAGCAGATCAAATTTTTCTAAAATCCTTAAAAAATCCAAACGATAAATTTTCTTGGAGAGATACTTATTTGAATATTTTAAAATTAAGCGACGAGCTTAAATCTTTAATTCAAAAAAAAGATAGATGTTTATTAATTTCAGAAAATAGACCTGAATGGATGATATCTGATTTAGCGATAATGTTAGCAGGTGGAATTACCGTGCCAGCCTATACCACTTACACCGAAAGAGATTATGAATATTTAATTGATGATTGTAATCCATCAGTAATAGTTGTCTCAGATCAAGTTCAATATAATAAAATTAAAAATATAATTTCTACAAAGCCATTTATAAAAAAGGTTATCACCTTTGATCAAATTGACAGTCAATCAGATACTATATGTATTAAAGATATTTTTCTAAAGAACAATTGTGAAGAGATCGATTTTTTAAAATTAGAAATTTCAAGAAAAGATGTAGCTTGTATTATTTATACATCAGGAACCCAAGGTAACCCCAAGGGAGTAATGCCCAGCCATGGGGGGATTTTAAGTAATTGTGAAGGTTCTATTTCACTTTTAAAAGAAATAGTATCTTACAAACCTAAATTCTTAACTTGGTTACCATTATCTCATTCTTATGAACACACCGTTCAGTTTGTACAAATAGCAATAGGTGCCGAAGTTTACTACGCAGAAAGTATAGATAAGTTAATTAAAAATATGGGGGAGTGTAGTCCAGATATTATGACAGCTGTTCCAAGATTTTATCAGAATCTGTATCAAAAAATTAATTCAACTTTTAATAAAGCTACTGGTTTTAAAAAATCTCTAATAAACAAAATGCTATATCTAGGAGAAAAAGTACTAACAAATCAAAAACTTACTTTTTTTGAAAAAGTGCAAAATACAATTTGTGAAAAAATAGTTAGAAAAAAAATAAAAGCTCAGTTTGGAGGTTCTTTAAAAGCATTCATTTCTGGAGGAGGTACGCTAGATAAAGAAGTGGGTGTTTTTTTAAATTCGATAGGTTTACCGACTTTGCAAGGGTATGGGTTAACCGAAACTTCCCCAGTTGTAAGTTGCAACCCAATAAAAGATATAAGGATAGATACAGTGGGTCCTGCTTTTAGTGGTAATGAAGTGAAAATTGCTGACGATGGTGAAATTCTGGTTAAAGGTGAAAACGTTATGTTAGGCTATTGGAATAAAAAGGAAGAGACAGAAAAAGTTTTAAAGGATGGCTGGTTATATACTGGAGATATAGGACATTTTGAAAATGGATATTTAAAAATCACTGATAGAAAAAAAGATATTTTAATTACGCCAGGTGGTGACAATATTTCTCCTGTGAAAATTGAAAATGATTTACTTAAGATTGAATTTGTAGAGCAAGCATTAGTTTATGGAGATAACAAACCATATTTAATAGCTATTTTAGTTTTAAATAATAATGAAAGCAATGTATCAGATGAAAACATTTTAAAAGAAATAGAAACAATAAATAAAAACTTATCTAAGATAGAAAAAATTAAAAAGTTTTTTGTAATTAAAGAACAATTTACAATTGAAAATGGATTAATGACACCAACTTTAAAGTTAAAAAGATATAAAATTATTGAAAAGTATAAAAGTGAAATAGAAAAACTTTATTAAATTTCTTTAAATTAAGAGTTTATTTACCGCATAAACATTAACTAAATTAATAAAAAAATTTTTTATAATAAATAAAAAATAAAAAATAATTTTTTTAAAATTCTCTTTCAATTAATGATTTGACATAAGTTGTATAAAAAAATAAAAATAAGTTAACAACGAATCAATTTGATTCGTTAAACTAAAAAGGGAGCTAAAGATGCCTAAGAAAAGAAAAAAAGCGGCAAAGAAAACTAAGAAAAAAGCTAAGAAAAAAGCTAAGAAAAAAGCTAAAAAGGCTAAGAAAAGAAGAAAATAATAACTTAGTATTCTTTACAAAAAACGCTTCTCATAACTTTTTGTGTGAGAGGCGTTTTTTTTATTCGTCTAAAGGTTCGTCAGTTTCAGAAATAGGTTCTTCGACAGGTAAATCAGCAGTTGGAGTTTTAGGAGTAGTGCTAATCGCTTGTGTTTGTCCACCTACATTTCTCTTTAATGCTTTATCCAATTTTTTTTGAGTGTCTTCTGGTGATAAATTTAAAATTATCTGAAATTCTGACTGCATTCTTTCATAAGCTTTTTCAAAAAGTTGTCTTTCACTATAAGATTGATCAACCATAAGATCATCACCTTTGTTTAGATCTCTTACAACTTCAGCCAATTCATAAATTTTACCTGATGAAATTTTTGCCTCATATTCTTGTGCTCTTCTACTCCACATTGATCTTTTGATTTTTGGCTTACTTTTTAAAATAGAAATACATTTGTTTACTTGATTAATTGTTGCTAAAGGCCTTAGGTGAGACTGTTTGTTAACGGGTACCATACCATTAGCTTTATCTTTTTCAAATTTGATAACGTATGTTTCAACATCAATACCACCGATATTTATTTTTTTAAATTCTGTAATCTGACCAACACCATGTTTTGGATAAACAACATAATCTTTAATTTTAAATTCTCTTTTTTCAGTTTCTTGTTTTTTGACTTTTTTTATCTCAGGTTTAACTTCATTAGTTTTTGATATTCTTAAATTATCTACTTTCGGTTCATCTGGCGTTTCAGTAATTTTTGAAACTTTTTTTATTTTAGATGATTTATTTGGAATTTTTTTTAATACTTTTTTAGCTTTTTTTACTACTACTTTTTTAGTTTTTTTAGTTTTAGATTTTACAACTTTTTTAACTTTAGTTACTTTTTTCTTTTTAACTTTTTTTGCCATTTCTTTATCAGATTTGCCTTTAAAGATTTTCTTTAAAATACTTTTCGTACTTATTTTGCTCATTCTTAAATTTTTCATGATCCGCAGGGGGATCTTTTCTCTCACTTATGTTAGGCCAGATTTCTGAATATTTTTTATTGATCTCTAACCATTTTTCGCTTCCAGGTTCTGTATCTGCTTTTATAGCATCAACGGGGCACTCTGGCTCACAAACGCCACAATCTATACACTCATCCGGTTTAATTACAAGCATATTTTTACCTTCATAAAAACAATCAACCGGACAAACGTCTACACAATCAGTAAGTTTACACTTAATACAATTATCGTTTACAATATAAGTCACTCTTTACTTTCCTCTTTTATTCTATGCTTAATATCCCCCATAGTTTTACTGTCAATATATAAAAGTCCCGCTAATCTTCTCATGAGATTTGTTTCATACATATCAGCATCTCCATTAGAATAAATAATTGACCAAAGAGCCTCCACTATTTTAATTTTATCTTTTTCAGGTAAATTTTTAATTTCTCTAGTGAAGTCTAAAATTTGGTTTGAATTTTCCTCAATTTTTTTTGCATCTTGGATGGTTTTTATGATTTTTTCATTTTCAAGGCCCAACTCTAGAAGTGTTTTTTTAATTATTTCCTCTTCTTTGTCAGTATAATTTTCATCTATTTTTGCAGCATTGATCAATAAAGCACAAACTTTTACTATAAATTTATTCTCTTCTTTTTTATCTGTCTTTTTAAAAAACATAAAATTAACCTAACTTGAGATTTTTAAGAACTTTAAATGGATTTTCATTTGAAACTTTTTTATTCTGTATTTTTATTTTTTTAAATTTTTTAACTGGATTATATTTAAAAAACATTTCTTGTTCTTTCTCATAAGTTTTATAACCCATTTTTTGTAATAATTTTTTAAAGTTCTCTTTGCTACATCCTAAAAGATTTAACATTTCAGGTATCATTTTTATTTCACTATTTTCTTTTGAGGTAGCATTAATTATTTGTACAAAGAGTCTTTCAAGAATATCTATTCTTACAAATAGATTATCAAATTTTTCAAACCCGCATAGAAGCATGAAGTTTTTATTTTGAGAATCCTTATCTTCTAAAAAATTTAATCCAAAAGTTGGCGGTTTTAAATTATAGAATTTTTGATGAAAATTTTTCCACAATAAGGTTCTTAAAGATACAGCATCTGGTTTTATAAGTTGATAAAGGAACACATGATATCTTCCAAATTTTACACCCAATTCTCTAAGTACTTTTCTATCTATTTGTTCAAGATTTTTTAAATAATCAGAAACTTGTTCTCTTTTTAAAACACCATTATTTTCATAAAGCTGATAAGCCAAAGCTTTAATTGAAGATTTATCCTCTTTAATGTTTTTTAAATCAATTAAACTTTTCAAGACATTGCTTATTTTAGAGTTTAGCCATTTTTGAATAAAATCATTTAGTTTTTGTTTTGGATTTTGTTCAATGATGTCATCAACAACCAAAGTAAAATTAGGACTTAAATAATCATTTCCTGGTAAAAGTCTAGCAATTGGAAATTCA
The DNA here is from genome assembly GCF_052047935.1 of Candidatus Pelagibacter sp. HIMB1506. Lineage (NCBI taxonomy): Bacteria > Pseudomonadati > Pseudomonadota > Alphaproteobacteria > Candidatus Pelagibacterales > Candidatus Pelagibacteraceae > Candidatus Pelagibacter > Candidatus Pelagibacter sp. HIMB1506. The sequence goes on from NZ_JBNAIS010000001.1 coordinate 1,355,411, forward strand.
TTCCAATATATTTTAAAGTCCTCCTTTAAATCTATTAATCCTGTGTCTATAATTGATTGAATTCTTTTATCAAACTCAGGCCCAATTGATTGTCTAGCAGCTTTTTTTAATGACTTGATATCAGTTTCCAGAGAGCCTTTTTTTAAATCTAATTCTAATTTCAAACCTTTGATCTTACCAATAAACTGATCATCTATTTTAACGTCATTGTTCTGTAATATTTCAGTTTTGAATTCCATGTCTTGTTTTAAACCTCTTGCAAGTATACTTGCCCTTTTGTCGATAAAAGTCTTGGTAAGTTCTTCATGAAGTCTGTCAGAAAGTCTATCTTCTAAATGTTTTGTTTTTTCTATCCAATAATTTTGATTTTCTACCCAATTATTTTTATTTGAAACATAAGACCAAGTTCTTACATTTGCAATTCTATTTGATAAAGAATCTACATTTCCCTCTAATTTATCAAGTTTCATGAGCTGTAATCTCATGTAATCTTCTGAAATTAGACCTTTTTCACTGTTTAAAAATTTAAAAACGTTTCTGATCACTTCATAATGATTACCGTAGGTTTTTTTAACAAAATCAGGTATTTGACAACATTCCCATAACAATTTGAGAGTTCTTTCGTTAAATTCTAAATTATTTTTTTCATCTTTTATAAAATATTTTAGCGCTCTTTCATCCTCACATTCATGAACTTTTCTTAACCATTCCATCGAAGGTCTTTCTTCAAGACTTTTAATCAGTGAATTTGGGTTATTGAAATTAAGATCAGAATTTCTCCAGAATAAAGTTCTTATTTCTTCAAATTTATGTCCTTCAATTAATTCTACTTCTTCAGGTGAAATTTCTTTACAATCACCAGTTATTCCAAATCCACCATCATTTAAATATCTTCCAGCTCTTCCTGCTATTTGACCTATTTCAGATAAATTTAATTTTCTTAATTTTTTTCCATCAAATTTTTTAAGATTTGAAAAATATACATAATCTAGATCCATATTTATTCCCATTCCAATAGCGTCAGTGGCTACTAAGAAATCAACATCTCCAGATTGGTAAAGTTCTACTTGAGCATTTCTCGTTTTAGGACTTAATGAACCCATAACTATAGCTGCCCCACCCTTTTGTCTTCTTATTAATTCTGCTATTGCATAAACTTCCTCCGATGAAAAAGCTATGATTGCAGTTTTTCTATTTATTCTTGATATTTTTTTATGTCCGGCATAAGAGAGTTTTGACAATCTATCTCTATTAATAAATTCTAAATCCTCGTTTAATTTAGATATGATGTTTTTAATAGTACTAGAACCCATTAGCATCGTAAGTTTTTCACCTCTTAAATTTAATAGTCTATCTGTGAATATGTGACCTCTTTCATGATCTGCACACATTTGAATTTCATCTATGCCTACAAATTCTAAATGTTTTTCAATAGGCATTGATTCGACTGTGCATAAATAATATTTTGCGTTTGTAGGAATTATTTTTTCTTCACCAGTTATTAAAGCAACTTTGTCTATACTAATTTCTTTTATTACTTTATCGTAAACCTCTCTTGCTAATAATCTTAATGGGAACCCAATCATTCCGTTGTCAAAAGATAGCATTGTGTCAATTGCAAGATGAGTTTTACCCGTGTTTGTTGGACCAAGAACAGCTGTGATTTTATTTTTAGGCATTTCTATCTTTGGTGTATATTTTTTTTTACCTACCAGATATTGTTAGTGCTAAAGAACAAAAATAGACTAAAACATGACCGAATCGGAGGGTAAAAAGTTCTCATTTTTATATTAATATTAATGAGAATATCATAATTGAGATTAATTCTATAATAGTAATTTAATAAAATAAAAATGACCAATAAACTTTGGGAAGCATCTTTAAAAGAGAAAAAAAATTCAAATCTTTATGCTTTTGAGAAATTTATTTCAAAAAAAATCAAAAAAAAATTTAATTTAAATTACAAAACTTTTTTAAATTGGTCTGTTAAAAATTCTCCTGAGTTTTGGAATTATTTTTGGGAATTTTCAGAAATTAAAGGATTGAAAAGTAAAAAAAAAATTAAAAAATCTAAAATATTTTATAAAAATTTATTCTTACCTGGAAGTAAGTTAAATTTTGGTGAGAATTTATTGTCAAAAAATAATGATGATAAGGCGGTCACTTTTATAAGTGAAAATGGCTTTAGAGAAGAAAAATCTTGGAGAGAATTAAATTTAAATACAGGCAAAATTATAAAGTTTTTAAAGGAAATTAAAATTAAAAAAGGAGACAGAGTTGCAGCTTATATGCCTAATACTATCGAGACAGTTGAGGCGTTTATAGCAGCAAGTACTATAGGAAGCATTTGGTCATCATGCAGTCCTGATTTTGGTATTAAAGGTGTTGTTGAAAGATTTTCTCAAATCAATCCAAAAGTTTTGTTCATTACAGACCAGTATTTTTACAATGGGAAAAAAATTAATGTATTAGAGAGATTATCTGAAATTTTAAAATCTATTCCGTCAATTAAAAATGTTGTGATTGTTAATTATCCTGGAAAAAAATATGTCACTAATAAAAGTAAATATAAGAAAATAAATTTAATTAAATGGCGTGAGATTATTCATAATCAATCTGAAAAAATAAATTTTAAAAAGTATGATTTCGAAAGTGAGTTGGCTATTTTATATTCAAGTGGAACAACTGGTAAACCAAAGTGTATTTGCCACAGAACTGGCGGAGTTCTTCTTCAGCATAAGAAAGAACACCAATTACATTGTGATATAAAGGAAAATGATAATGTGTTTTATTTTACCACTTGTGGTTGGATGATGTGGAATTGGTTAGTAAGCTCGTTAGCTTCAAAGGCATCAATAGTACTTTTTGATGGTTCTCCAATGTATAAATCAAGTGATTTACTTTTAAAAATAGCACAAAGAGAAAAAATTACTTTGTTTGGAATTAGCGCTAAATATATTGATGCTCTAAGAAAATTAGAACCTAATCTTAAATTTAAATATAAACTTCAAAAATTAAAAACAATATGTTCAACAGGTTCTCCTTTATCAAGTGAAGGTTTTAAATATGTTTATAAAAATATTAAAAAGAAAGTTCATCTCTCATCAATTTCAGGTGGTACAGATATTGTGTCGTGTTTTGTTTTAGGAAATATATATCAGCCAGTAAATATTGGTGAAATACAAAATTCCGGTTTAGGTTTAGAAGTCGATGTCTTTAATGGTAGAGGCAAATCTTTAAAAAATTCCAAAGGTGAACTTGTTTGTAAAAATCCATTTCCATCAATGCCTCTCAAATTTTGGAATGATAAAAATGACATAAAATTTAAAAAAGCTTACTTCAATAGATATAAAAATACTTGGCATCATGGTGATTATGCAGAAAGAAAAAATACTGGTGGTTTTATTATACATGGAAGATCTGACACTACCCTTAATCCAGGAGGTGTAAGACTTGGTACTGCTGAAATATATTCTGAGGTTGAAAAGTTTAAAGAAATTAAAGAAGCACTAGTAGTTGGTCAATCTTGGGATAATGATATAAGAATAATTCTTTTCGTTGTAATGAGTAATGAATACATACTTAATGATTCTTTACTTAATAGAATAAAAACTCAAATAAAAATAAATGCATCACCAAGACATGTCCCTAGTAAAGTAATTGTTGTAAAAGATATTCCAAGAACCAAAAGTGGTAAAATTGTTGAGCTTGCAGTTAAAAGCACTATAGAAGGAAGTGTTGTTAAAAATAAAGAAGCTTTAGCAAACCCAGAAGTATTAAAACAATACAAAAATTTGAAACAGTTAAGTTATTAAATGTTAAAAAATATAGTTAAAGATTTAAAACCATCTTCTACGCTAGCAATTAATGAAGCTTCAAAAAAACTTGAAGATGAAGGAAAAAAAATATTCAAATTTGGTTTTGGACAATCACCCTTTAAAGTTCCGCAAGACGTAGTAGAGGAGCTTAAAAATAATGCGTATCAAAACAAATATTTACCGATGCAGGGTCTCTCAGAACTAAGACAGTCTGTTGCAAAATACACATCCAAAAAAAAAAATTATGAATATAATTCTGAAAATGTCATCATAGGACCAGGCTCAAAAGAGTTAATGTTTTTACTTCATGTAATATTCGACGGCGAAATTATATTGCCTGCACCTAGTTGGGTTTCTTACGCGCCACAAGCAATATTAGGAAGAAACAAAATTCAAATTTTACAAACAAAAAGAGAAAATAATTGGTTCCCTACAGCTCAAGAAATAGAGCAAGTAATATTAAAAGATAAAAATAAAAATTATTTATTATTTTTAAATTCCCCTAATAATCCTTCAGGGCAAGTTTGTGAAAATTTGGAAGAGATTTCTAATGTTGCAAATAAACATAATCTTATAATTTTATCTGATGAGATATATTCAGAACTGACTTTTACAAAAAATTATAAGTCTATTTCAAATATTTGTCCTGAAAAAACAATTATCAGTACCGGTCTAAGTAAATGGTGTGGAGCTGGTGGTTGGAGATTGGGATATTTTATTGTTCCCGAGAGCTTAAATGATATAAAAAACATGATTAATGTTTTGGCCAGCGAAACCTTTTCAGCAGTAAGCGCGCCTATACAATATGCTGCAATAAAAGCTTATGAAAACAATCATAGCGAATACATTAATAAATCTAAAAATATTTTAAAAGCTGTCGGTAATTATGTTTATCAAAATTTAAAATCAAACAAAATTTTAATTAATGAACCTCAAGGAGGTTTCTATTTAATGCCTGAATTTTTAAATTCTAAATTTAAAACTTCATCAGAAATGTGTGAAAATATTTTAAAAGAAACAGGTGTTGCATTATTGCCTGGATCTGATTTTGGATTTCATGAAAGTAAAATGTTAGCAAGATTAAGTTTTACCGACTTTGATGGAGAAAAGTTTATGAATAGCATTAAAGAGGATCAGTCTATTGATCTTGATATAATTAAAAAGTTAGCACCAATGATTGTAGAAGGTGTTGATAATTTAAAAAAATGGTCAGAAAATCTTTAAAATCAGCCTGTACATCCATTGTAATTTTTTGGTAAGATTAACTTATAAAAATAACGACATACAATTATAGAGAGGGGAACATAATGAAAAAAATAATTGCATCTCTATCAAGTGCTTTACTGATTTTATTTGCATCACTGTCATTAACTACAGTTGCTAAATCAGCTGAGTTCTTCACGATAGGAACTGGCGGACCTACTGGAGTATATTTCCAAACAGGTAACGCTATATGTAAAATGCTTCATAAATCAGCAATTAGTGCTGAGCACGGTAGAAAAAAAGGTACAGCTAAAGCGTATAGATGTACTGCTCCATCGACAGGTGGTTCAAACTACAATATTGGACAAATAGCAGCTGGAGAATTTCAATTTGGTGTAGCTCAATCTGACTGGCAATATCACGCAGTGAATGGTTCAAGCAAATGGGAAGGAAAACAGTTTAGTGATTTGAGAGCTGTGTTTTCAGTTCACAACGAACCTTTTCAAATTTGGGCTAGAAAAAAAGCAAGAATTAAAGATTTTGCAGACTTAGAGGGTAAAGTAGTAAATATTGGTAACCCTGGTTCTGGTCAGAGAGGAACCATGGAAGAGCTAATGAAAGCTATGGGTGTTGATAATAGTTTCTTTAAATCAACAACAGAGTTAACTTCTTCAGAGCAAGTGAAAGCTTTATGTGATGGTAAAATTGATGCATTTGGTTATTCGGTAGGATTTCCAAATGGTGCAATGGAACAAGCAGCAACTTGTGCAGCTAAAGCATCTCCAATCAATTTGACTGGACCAGAAGTTCAAGGCTTAATTGATGGTGCTGATTATTATGCGCAGGCTGTAATTCCTAAAGGCACTTATACAAAACAGAAAAAAGATGCTACTACATTTGGTGTTAAAGCAACTGTGGTAACTTCGGCAGATGTTTCTGAAGAATTAGTATACTTAGTTACAAAAGCAGTTTTTGAAAACTTTGATGATTTCAAAAAACAACATCCAGCATTTGGATTTTTGGAAAAGAAAAACATGATTAAAGATGGTTTATCTGCTCCACTACATCCTGGTGCAATTAAATATTATAAAGAAGCTGGATTAATGTAATCTAAGTTTTTTACTTTTTAAAAGGCCTGGTAATTTTTACCGGGCCTTTTTTTTATGGTATGAATATTTCTTATGAGTGATTCAATTAGTGCCAATATAAAAAATAAAATAAGCGAGGATTTATCACCAACTAGAAACATTACTGGATTTCATTTAAAGGTAGTATCTGCAATAGCTATCATTTGGTCCTTATTTCAACTTTGGTACGCATCACCATTTCCATTTATGTTGAATATTGGAATGTTCAAAGGTTTACCGGCTAGAGCAATACATTTAGGATTTGCATTAACTTTAGCATTTTTAATTTACCCAGTAGCAAAAGGAAAAAAAATTTCATTTTTTGATATTATTATAAGTTTTGTAGGTGCTTTTTCTTGTCTCTATATTTATTTTTTTTATGATCAACTAGTAGAGAGGGGTGGTGTCCTTTTAAGTTTGGAAATCACTGATACATTTAATTTTCCAGTAGAATTAATTTTAGGAGGATGTGGTATTTTAATTCTTTTAGAGGCCACAAGAAGAGCAATTGGATTACCTTTGGTAATCATTGCAACTTGTTTTTTATTATTTTCATATTTTGGAAGGTATGCCCCAGAAATAATATCTCATGGAGGCTTGTCTTTAAATAGATTGGTAGGATTTCAATGGTTGGATCAAGAGGCAATATTTGGAATCCCTATTGGGGTTTCCGTAGATTTTATTTTTCTGTTCGTTTTATTTGGTGCCTTACTTGAAACAGCAGGTGGTGGTAAATATTTTTTAGATTTAGCTTTTGCGATGGTTGGTAAAATGAGAGGTGGACCAGCCAAAGCCGCAATTCTAGGTTCAGGAATGACTGGCTTAATTTCAGGATCATCAATTGCTAATACCGTAACTACTGGAACATTTACTATTCCAATAATGAAAAAAACAGGTTTCTCTAAAGAAAAGGCAGGTGCGATTGAGGTTTCATCATCTGTAAATGGACAAATAATGCCGCCTGTGATGGGTGCCGCAGCATTTGTAATGGCAAGTTTTATTGGGGTTACTTATTTTGAAATAGTTAAACATGCTTTTTTACCTGCAATTATTTCCTATATTGCTCTGTTTTATATATCTCACCTAGAAGCTTTAAAATTAAATCTGAAAGGAATGGACGATGCGGATGTTCCAAATTTGAAAAAGACATTTTTATCTGGAATTCACTTTTTAATTCCTATTTTTGTTTTAATTTATACTCTTGTTTATTTAAGGTTTACTGCCTCGTATTCAATTTTTTATGCAACAATTACTTTAATTTTAGTCAATCTAATCAACTTAATAATTAAAAATAATTATTCTAAAGACTCTTTTAAAGAATGGTTTAATCAAACAATCATTGGTTTTGAAAAAGGAGCATTAAATATGGTTGCAGTTGGCATTGCAATTGCTACAGCTGGCATCATAGTAGGTGCAGTTGGCTCAACAGGCTTAAGTACAAACTTAATTATTGTTATCGAATCTATTGCTAAAGATAACGTCACAATACTATTATTTTTAACTATAATTTTGTGTTTATTATTAGGAATGGGTTTACCAACCACTGCAAATTATGTTGTAGTTGCATCTTTGATGGCAACTGTTTTAGTTGATGTTGGAAATGCATCTGGATTTATTTTTCCATTGATTGCAGTCCATTTATTTGTTTTTTATTTTGGATTGATGGCAGATGTAACGCCGCCAGTAGGTTTAGCTTCTTATGCAGCTGCGGGAATATCTGGAGGAGATCCATTAAGAACTGGAGTTCAAGCCTTCTGGTATAGTTTAAGAACAGGAATATTACCAATAGTCTTTTTGTTTAATCATGAACTTTTACTTATTGGTATTGAGAATATCTGGCATGGGCTTATTGTTATTATAACTTCACTAATCGGAATTTTAGTTTTTACATCAGCAACTCAAGGTTGGTTTGTAAATAGACTTAAATGGTATGAGATAATTATTTTTTTAATCATTTCTATTTCTTTATTGTCTCCAGATTTTGTTCTAAATAAATTTTACCCAAAATATAATTATCAAGAAATTAATAAAATCAATTCATTAAAATTTGATTCAAAAAAAAAAATTCAAATTAAAGTAACAAGACCCAGTTTATATGGAGAAAGATATAAACTTTTTGTAATATCAAAAAATACCTTTGAAGATCATTTTACTCTAGAGGATTATGGGATTACTTTATTGGTGCAAGATGAAAAAATAATTGTTGATAATTTAAAATGGAATGGAGAGGCAAAAAAAAATGGTTTTGAAATGGGTGATTATATTAGTGAATTCAAAATTGAAAACTTTGATAGACCATCGAAAAATATAGTTTATCCAATCGCTTTAATTTTATTAGTTATTTGTGGATATTTTAATATCAGAAGAAAAGAATAAATTAACCACCTGGACCTAAGTTTGAAGGTTTAACTTTTAAAATTTTCCAAACACCTGTTGCTGATGTGATAATTTTGTTATTACATTTAAGCTCACAAAATAAAAATATTAATGTATTAGTTTTTTTTAAAATTTTTGTATTTCCAATAATTTCATCACCAACTTTTGAGGCACCAATAAACTTGATATCTAATGAAATAGTTACACATGGAGCATTACTCGCAGATCTGTGAGCAGCGGTTCCAGCACCTGCATCTATTAATGCTGATAGATAGCCTCCATGAGTTATACCAGCAGCATTTAAGTGATTTTCATTTATAGTAGATTTAAATTCATATTCAGTTTCAGAAATGTTTCTAAACAAAACACCTCCATTGTGTTTCATAAAACCAGGTGTTAAGCTTATTTGTTCAAATTCATTACTCATAAAATTTACAATACAATTGTTAATAGCAATAATAACAATGCGATAATTATAAAAAAGTAAATTACTGATTTTTGTAAAGATGCTTTTAAAAGCCAATCAATCATTTTTATCCTTTTTTGGTGGACCGCCCAGAACTCGAATCTGGAATCTCCCGGTTCGTAGCCGAGCGCCTTATCCAATTTGGCCAGCGGTCCAAAATTAATTTTATTAAAGATACTGTATTTTGAGGTTTTATTAACAAATTTTGTTCAATTAAAACACAGCTTTGCATAAAAAGATTAATTAATGTGATAAAATAACATAAAAATATATTTTATTTGAGTGTATAAGCCTTTTAAATAATGAGCGAAAAACTACTTGTTCCTGACATCGGTGATTTTGACAATGTTGAGGTGATAGAATTACTTGTGAAGCCTGGAGATACAATCAAGGAAAATGATCCAGTAGTTACAATTGAAAGTGATAAATCTAGTGTTGAAATCCCATCAACTATTTCAGGAAAAATTGATACCGTTAATGTCAAAGTAGGTGATAAAGTTTCAAAAGGTGATTTACTTTTAAGTTTAAGCAATTCAACCAAAAGTCTTCCAGAGAGCAATCTTCCTAAAGATACAGAAAATATTATTAAACAAGCTGAGGAAGCAATGGCTGTAAATAAAGAGGAGCCGGTGAATGTTCCAGAGCCAGCTAAAGAAAAAAAACAATCTATAATTCAAGTTACAAATGGATTAGATACAGATCCTTTAGAAACTCAAGATTGGCTAGAGTCTTTATCTGCAGTAATTTCAAAAGATGGAAATCAAAGAGCTCATTTTTTAATTAAGGAATTAATTAACAAAGCCTATCGTGAAGGAGCAAATATTCCTTACACCCAAAATACTCCGTATATAAATACCATTCCTCCTGAGGCTGAGATAAAATCAAATGGAGATCAAAATATTGAGAGAAGAATAAGATCTCTGATCAGATGGAATGCAGCTGCAATGGTAGTAAGAGCTAACAAAAAATTTCCAGAATTAGGTGGACACATAGGAACCTTTGCATCTGCTGCAACTTTATATGATGTTGGAATGAATCATTTTTGGAGAGCAAAAAACAATAAATTTGGAGGTGATCTAGTATATTTCCAAGGACACAGTGCACCTGGAATGTATGCTAGAGCATTTTTAGAGGGTAGATTAACTGAGAAACAATTAGATAGTTTTAGACAGGAAGTAAAACCTGGAGGATTATCTTCATACCCTCACCCTTGGCTAATGCCAAATTTTTGGCAATTTCCGACTGTTTCAATGGGGTTAGGACCAATGCTTGCAATTTATCAAGCAAGATACATGAAATATTTAATCAATAGAGGATTGATTAAAGATGAAGGACGAAAGGTCTGGGCTTTTTTAGGAGATGGTGAAATGGATGAACCAGAATCCATGGGTGCAATTGGATTAGCAGCTAGAGAAAAACTAGATAATTTAATTTTTGTAATTAATTGCAATCTCCAAAGACTTGATGGACCTGTAAGAGGAAATGGAAAAATTATACAAGAGCTTGAAGGTAGCTTCAGAGGTGCTGGATGGAATGTAATAAAAGTTATTTGGGGTTCATATTGGGACTCATTATTAGCTAACGACAAATCTGGTCAATTAGTAAAAATTATGAATGAAACTGTAGATGGTGAATACCAAGCCATGAAAGCAAGAGATGGCGCATATGTACGAGAAAAGTTTTTTGGAAAAAATCCAGATACTTTGGAGATGGTTTCATCTATGTCAGATAAAGATATTTGGAGATTAAATCGAGGAGGACACGACCCCCATAAGGTATACGCAGCTTATGATAAAGCAATTAAAAACGAAGGAAGTCCAACAGTTATTATTGCAAAAACAATCAAGGGATATGGAATGGGAAAAACAGGTGAAAGTGTAAACACTACTCACCAAACTAAAAAATTAGATGTGGATGATCTTATGTATTATAGAGATCGTTTTGACGTTCCTCTAACTGATGAACAAGTTAGAAACATAGAATACTTTAAGCCTGATGAAAAATCTCCAGAGATTAGATACATAAAAGAAAGAAGGCTTAAATTGGGAGGTTATTTGCCAGAGAGATCAACCTTTGCAAAACCTATTAAAGCACCATCAAAAGATATTTTTGATTTTATGAAAGTTTCAACTGGTGAAAAAGAAATGTCCACCACAATGGCACTGGTCAGAATGTTAACTAATTTGTTAAGAGATAAAAATATTTCACCTAGATTAGTTCCAATTATCCCAGATGAAGCAAGAACATTTGGTATGGAAGGTTTTTTTCAAAAAATTGGAATATACGCTCATGAAGGACAGAAATATGAGCCCGAAGATGCTGCACAACTAAGTTCTTATAGAGAAGATAAAAGTGGACAGGTACTTGAAGAAGGAATTAATGAGGCAGGAGCGATGTCTTCTTGGATAGCAGCTGCAACTGCTTATACAAATCATGATATTGAAATGATACCGATATATATTTTTTATTCTATGTTTGGATTTCAAAGAATTGGAGATTTAGCTTGGGCTGCTGGTGATAGCCAAGCTAGAGGTTTTTTAGTTGGTGCAACAGCCGGAAGAACAACATTAGCAGGTGAAGGATTACAACATCAAGACGGACATAGTCATTTGATTGCATCAACAATTCCTAATTGTGTAACTTATGATCCTACATTTCACTATGAATTGGCAACTATTTTTAGAGAGGGTCTAAGAAGAATGCATGAGAAGAAAGAAAATGTTTTTTATTATATTACAACAATGAACGAAAATTATTCACATCCTGAAATGCCTAAGGATAAAAATTGTGAGGAGGGAATTCTTAAAGGAATGTATAAGATAAAGGAATTTAACAAATATAAAAAGACGAAACTTCAACTTTTAGGCTCAGGAACGATATTAAGAGAGATGATGTCAGCAGCTGAAATTTTACAAAACGACTATCAAATTGATAGTGAAATATGGAGTGTTACAAGTTTTAATGAGTTAAGAAAAGATGGGATGGAAGTTGAAAGATATAACCTTCTAAATCCGGACAAAACTCCTAAAAAATCATATGTAGAACAATGTCTTGGAAGTACTGAAGGACCAATTATGGCAGCATCTGATTATATGAGAATGAACTCTGATCAAATAAGACCTTACACAAACAATAAGAGCTTTTATTCTCTAGGTGCAGATGGTTTTGGAAGAAGTGATACTAGAAAAAATTTAAGAAAATTCTTTGAGGTAGATAAAGAACATTTAGTAGCTTATGGATTAAGTATTTTAGCAAAAGAACAATTGATAGCTTCAAAATATGCAAAAGATGCTATGAAAAAATACAAAATTGATGGCGATAAACCTATGCCAACAAAATTATAATGTCAGATATTGAAATTAAGGTACCAAATATAGGAGATTTTAAAGATGTTGAGGTTATTGAGGTATTAGTAAAAAAAGGCCAATCAATTAAAAAAAATGACCCTTTAATTACAATAGAAAGTGATAAGTCTAGCGTAGAAATACCATCTAGTTTTGAAGGTAAAATTTCTAACTTAAATATAAAAGTTGGAGATAAAGTATCTGAAGGAGATTTAATTTTAACTTTAGAAAAGTCATCACAGATAAATCAAAAAGTTGAACAAAAGCCAATAACAGAAAAAGAGTTCAAAAAAATTGAAGTATTAGAACCTGAAGTTCAACAAGAAACTAAAGTTTTAAATAATGTATCTAACATTTCATCAGCAAGCCCAAAAGCTAGAAAATTTGCTAGAGAACTCGGTGTAGATATAAATAAAGTTTTAGGAAGCGAGAGAGATGGAAGAGTAGTTGAAGATGATATAAAAAAATTTGTAGCGTTAAGATCAAACAATAAAGTTGAAGTTGTTGAGGAAAAAAAATCAAACAAAATTAAAAATGAATTTGAGCATTCAGATTTTGGTGAAATAGAGATCACAGATATACCAAGAGTAAAAAAATTATCATCAAAGTATTTAACAAATTCATGGACCACTATACCTCATGTTACAAATCATGATGAGGCTGATATTACAGAAATGGAAAGCTTCAGAAATTCTTTGACTGATATTTATACAGGAGAAAAGATTAAAATCACTCCTTTAGCATTTATTGTAAAAGCCTTAGTTGCTTCGCTACAAAAGTTTCCAAGTTTTAATTCCTCAATTGATGAAATTGAAACCGGCAAAATGACAATGAAAAAATATTATCATATAGGTATAGCTGTAGATACTCCAAATGGACTAATGGTTCCAAAAATTAGAAACGCTAATAATAAAAAAATTTCTCATATTAGTAGAGAGTTGAGAGAGGTCAGCGAGCTTTGTAGAAATTTAAAAATAGACAAAAAAGAATTGTTTGGTGGTTCGATGACTATTACTAGTTTGGGTGGAATAGGTGGATCATTTTTTACACCAATAATAAATTATCCTGAAGTAGCAATTTTAGGAGTAGGAAGATCAGAGAAAAAACAAATTTATATAAATGGAAAGTTTCAAACTAGAACAATGTTACCGATTTCTTTGTCTTATGATCATAGAATTATTGATGGTGCTGAGGCAGCAAGATTTAACAATGATCTTAAAGAAAACTTAGGCAAAAATTTTGCTTATAAGCTAGCTGTATAGTCTAAAATGTCCAAACCCATTTCCCTATTTAGTGCCTTGTTATGTACTTTTATATGGGGCACAACTTTTATTGCTCAAGATACTGGTATGGACAATATTGGTCCTTTCACATTTAATGCTGTTAGATTTTTTGTTGGTTTTTTAGCTATTACCCCACTCGTAATTTTATTTGAGTTAAAAAATTTTAAATCAGAATTAAAGACAGATAAAAAAACATTTATAAATTATGTGTCTTTAATAGGATTATCCTTATTTTTAGGTTCTGCATTACAACAGGTTGCTCTGCTCTATACAGATGTTGCAAATGCAGCCTTTTTTACGATCTTTTATGTACCTATGGTGCCTATCATAATTTATTTGTTTGGAAAAAAATCAATTCATTGGAGTGTATGGCCTTCAGTAATTTTATGTTTAATTGGAGGATATTTATTAACAAATTTTTACGATGCAACTGTTAGGTTGGGAGATACTTTGGTTGTACTAGGAGCTTTATTTTGGAGCACACATATTATATTTACTGGAATTATTATTTCTAAATACAATCTTCCACTTACAATTGGAGCAATTCAAACTTTAATCGTAGCTATTTTATCTTTTTTCATTGGAATTCTTTATGAAGAATTTGTTTGGAACAACATTATAATGGAAATATATTCTATATTATATGCTGGAATATTATCTGGAGGATTTGCATTTGTATTACAGATTTATGCACAAAAAAATATTTCACCTGCACCAGCAGCAATTATTTTCTCCCTTGAGGGTGTATTTGCAACTGTAGCTGCATGGTTTATTTTAAATCAAGTATTAGATATAAATAATATACTTGGATGTTTTTTTATTTTATGTGGAGTTTTATTATCACAATTACTCCCACTTATAAAAAGAAAAAAAATTTAATAAATTAAACTAAACAATACTAAAGCAATTATTATTCTATAAATTACAAATGCATTCATAGAAAACTTATTTATAAAAATTAAAAAATATTTAACTGTTAAAAAAGAAAGAATAAAAGAAGATATAATTGCAATTATTACCAAATAATTAAATTCTGTTGGTTGATTAAAAATATCTTTTAAACTAAGTAAACTTGCACCAGCTAATGCTGGGATAGATAGTAAAAAAGATATTTTACTCGAATCTACTCTATTAAATTTCAAAATCCTCGCAGCCGTTATTGTAATACCTGCTCTGCTTACTCCAGGTATCAATGATAAAATTTGCATTATTCCTATAAATAGAATTGATTGAATATTTAAATTTATAGAAATTTTTTTATCAAAACGACTCTTGTCAGAGATATATAAAACAACCGCAAATATTAAAGTTGTCCATGCAATAGTTTCAATGTTTCGTAAACTATAAATTAGCCCTGTGGTATACAAAAAATATCCAAAGATTATTAATGGAATAGATCCAATAACAATTAAACTTATTAGTCTTTTATTTTTATTTATGTTTAATAACTCTTCTTTAAAGTAATAAACTATTGCAAAAAGAGATCCAAGATGAAGGCTTATATCAATTAGTAATGAGCTAGATTTAAATTCATATAAACTTGAAACTAAAATTAAATGTGCAGAAGAACTTATCGGAAGAAATTCTGAAACCCCTTGAATTGCTGAAAGGATTAAAACTTCTATAATATTCTGAAACATAATTTCTTCGTAGCTTATAAAGCTTATATTTCAAACAATACGATTTGATCATAGTAGCTATGCATTTATTAGAAACCTGTTTATTTATAACAAAAATGAGGGCTTAAAGGTCAATAAATATGACCTATTTAATACTTTATTAAATAAAATCATTATATAATTTGCCTAAAATTATATTTTATATGACTAACAAGATGTTAAAATTTGTAAAAATAGGTCAACAAACTCCACCTAAAAGAGAGGTTGATCAAAGAAAAAAGGATTTTAAAGAGATATATGACGAATATATCAATGAAAAAGCTAAAGAACAATCAAGCAGATGTTCTCAATGTGGAGTTCCTTTCTGTCAGGTTCATTGTCCTTTAAGTAACAATATTCCTGATTGGCTAAAGTTAACTGCTGAAGGAAGATTAAAAGAAGCATACGAGCTTTCCCAAAGCACTAACAATATGCCTGAGGTTTGTGGAAGAATTTGTCCGCAGGATAGATTATGCGAGGGAAATTGTGTAATTGAGCAGTCTGGTCATGGAACAGTTACAATTGGTTCTGTTGAAAAATATATAACAGATAACGCCTGGGAACAAGGTTGGGTTAAACCAATTGAAGTTACAAATGAAAAAAATCAAAGTGTTGGAATTATAGGAGCTGGTCCTGCCGGATTAGCGGCGGCAGAACAGTTAAGAAAAAATGGGTATAAAATTACAGTTTACGATCGTTATGATAGAGCTGGAGGATTGTTAATATATGGAATTCCAAATTTTAAATTAGAAAAAGAAATAGTTGAAAGACGAACAAAGCTTTTAAAAGATGGTGGAATAGAATTCATACAAAATTTTGAAGTTGGAAAGGATGCAAGCTTAGAGCAATTAAGAAAAAAACATGATGCAGTATTAATTGCAACAGGAGTTTACAAAGCAAGAGAAGTTAATTTACCAGGTAATGATTTAGATAACATTTTTCCAGCAATGGATTTTCTTACAGCATCAAATAAGAAAGGATTGGGCGATGATGTTGAATTATTTGACAAGGGAATTCTAAATGCTGAGGGAAAAGATGTTGTTGTAATTGGTGGAGGTGATACAGCAATGGATTGTGTGAGAACTTCAGTAAGACAAAAAGCAAAATCAGTAAAATGTTTATATAGAAGAGATAAAGAAAATATGCCTGGTTCAGCAAGAGAAGTTGCAAATGCTGAAGAAGAGGGTGTTGAATTTGTATGGCTATCTAGTCCTAAAGAATTTAAAGGGACTAATAAGGTAGAAAAATTAATTGTAGATCAAATAAAGTTAGGTGAACCAGATGAAACTGGCAGAAGAAAACCTGAAGTACAAGAAGGATCAAGTTATGAAATAAAAGCAGATATGGTTATTAAAGCTCTTGGATTTGATCCAGAGGATTTACCTAATTTATTTGATAGCAATGAACTTCAAGTTACAAAATGGGGAACAATAAAAACAGATTTTGATACTTTGGAAACTAATCTAAGTGGTGTTTTTGCGGCTGGAGATATCGTTAGAGGAGCTTCATTAGTTGTTTGGGCAATTAAAGATGGGAGAGACGCAGCAGATTCCATAAAAAATTATTTAGAAACAAAATCCAAAAATGAGAAAAAAGTTGCTTAATGAAAACTTATAAAAAAAATTTTGATCTACTTAAGAAAAACAATGTCTATTCTGAAGATATGGAGCATGATGCTTGTGGAGTAGGTTTAATCGCTTCAACAGAGGGAAAAAAATCCAGGAATGTTGTTGAGTATGGAATTGAAGCTTTAAAAGCTGTTTGGCATAGGGGTGCGGTAGATGCCGATGGAAAAACAGGAGATGGAGCTGGAATTCACGTAGAAATTCCAAAAGATTTTTTTATTGAAAAAATTGAGGTTACTGGACACACACACGATAATTCTGAAATCTGCGTAGGAATGATTTTTCTTCCACGTAATGACTATGCTGCACAAGAGAGCTGTAAAACAATTGTTGAAAGCGAACTAACGAAAAATGATTTTAATATTTATGGCTGGAGACAAGTTCCTGTTAATCCAAAGGTTTTAGGTGAAAAAGCTTTTCAAACTATGCCTGAAATTATTCAGGTACTTTTCAAACCTCATAATAAAGAGCTTACAAATAAAGATTTGGAGAGAAAAATTTATGAGACAAGAAGAAAAATCGAAAACGAAGCCTTCAAAAAATCATTAAATAATTTTTATATTTGTTCATTAAGTTCAAAGTCAATTATTTACAAAGGAATGTTTTTAGCTGAAGCAATTTCAGAATTTTATTTAGATTTAAATGATGAAAGATTTGTATCAAGATACGCAATATTTCATCAGCGGTTTTCAACCAATACGGCTCCAAGCTGGAATCTTGCTCAACCATTCAGAGCAATTGCACATAATGGAGAAATTAACACTTATAGAGGAAATAAAAATTGGATGAAAGTTCATGAGCAAGAAATGAATAGTCCATTATTTGATGATATAGAAAATCTTAAGCCAGTTATTCAACAAGGAGCATCAGATTCTGCAGCTTTAGATAATGTTTTCGAATTATTAAACATTTCAGGTCAACCTGCACCATTAGCTAAACTAATGTTAGTTCCAGATGCATGGTCTAAGAAGAATAAGACTTTGCCAAAAGATCATCAGCAATTATTTAATTTTTTAAATAGCACAATGGAACCTTGGGATGGACCCGCCGCTATAGCTGGAACTGACAATGAGTGGGTTATTGCAGCAAATGATAGAAATGGATTAAGACCTTTAAGATATGCAATCACAAAGGATAAGTTATTGTTTGCAGGCTCAGAAACTGGGATGATAGAGCTAAATGAAAAAAGAATTTTATCAAAAGGAAGATTAGGTCCAGGAGAAATTATAGGAGTAAGAATAGAAAAAGGTAAAGTGTTTACTAATAAACAAATTAAGGATTACTTAGCAAAAGAGTATAAACATTTTAATTCACAAATTATTGATTTAGATGACAAGCTAACGATTGAGAATGAAAAAAATTCTTTTTCAGGAGATGATTTAAGAAGAAGACAATATACTTTTGGAATTAGTTTAGAGGATCTTGAATTAATTTTACACCCTATGGCTGAGGATGCAAAAGAGGCTACAGGGTCTATGGGCGATGACACTCCTTTAGCTGTGCTCTCAGATAAATATAGACCTCTGTATCATTTTTTTAGACAAAATTTTAGCCAAGTTACAAATCCACCAATAGACTCTTTGAGAGAAAACAAAGTGATGAGTTTAAAAACAAGATTTGGAAATCTAGGCAATATTCTAGATTTTGATAATTTAACAAAACAGAATATTTATGTTCTCAATAGCCCAATTTTATCTAATTCTCAGTTTGAAAAATTCATCAATTTTTTTGGAAATAATTCAACAATAATTGACTGTACCTTTGAAGAAATTAATAGTTTGTACGATGCTATTAAAAAAATTCAAAAAGATGCAGAAATTGCTGTTAGGCAGGGTGTTACTCAATTAATTCTTAGCGATAAAGATTTATCAATTTCAAAACTTCCAATTCCTATGCTGCTTGCAGTTGGTGCAATCAACTCGTTTTTAATTGAAAAAAAATTAAGAGGATATGTGTCAATCAATGTCCAATCTGGAGAAGCATTAGATACACACTCTTTTGCAACTTTAATTGGCGTAGGAGCAACAACAGTAAATCCTTATTTGGCGTTCGACAGTTTATATCAAAGATTTGAAAAAAAATTATTTGGAAAGTTTAGTTTTGAAGAATGTGTTGAAAGATACATTAAATCCGTCAATGCAGGTTTATTAAAAATCATGTCTAAGATGGGTATCTCTGTTTTAAGTTCTTACAGAGGTGGGTGCAATTTTGAGACTGTTGGATTAAGCAGAACTATTGTTTCAGATTATTTTCCAGGAGTTGTGTCTAAAATTTCTGGTATTGGACTTACTGGAATCGAAAAAAAAATAAGAGCAATTCATAAAGAAGCATTTGAAAGCACAGATACAATTCTTCCTATTGGAGGTATTTATAGATATAGAAAAAATGGAGAAACACACCAATATCAAGGGAAACTTATACATTTACTTCAAAGTGCAGTTGGTTCTAATTCTTATGACGCTTATAAAAGATATGCAGAAGGTATTTATAATTTACCACCAATAAATTTAAGGGACTTAATTGATTTCAGAGAAAAAAAATTAAAGGGATCAATAGATATTTCAGAAGTAGAACCAATAGAAAATATTTTAAAAAGATTTGGAAGTGGAAGCATGTCTCATGGTGCTTTATCTAAAGAGGCGCATGAAACTTTAGCTACAGGCATGAATAGAATTAAAGGAGCTTCTTGTAGTGGTGAAGGTGGTGAAGATGAAAAAAGATTTAAAGTGTTAGATAACGGAGATAGTGCAAACTCAAGAGTAAAGCAAATAGCTTCAGCAAGGTTTGGTGTAACAGTTAATTATTTAAATAATTGTAATGAGATTGAAATAAAAATTGCACAAGGTGCAAAGCCAGGAGAAGGTGGACAACTTCCAGGTTTCAAAGTTACTGATGAAATAGCAAAGTTAAGACACTCAACACCTGGAGTAACGCTAATTTCTCCTCCACCACACCACGATATTTATTCAATTGAAGATCTTGCGCAGCTTATTTACGATTTAAAACAGATTAATCCAAAAGCAAGAATTGGAGTAAAACTAGTTGCATCCTCAGGAGTTGGGACTATTGCTGCGGGAGTTGCCAAAGCAAAAGCAGACATAATATTAATTTCAGGACATAACGGTGGAACTGGAGCTACCCCACAAACAAGTGTAAAATACGTAGGTATTCCATGGGAGATGGGATTAACAGAGGCTAATCAGGTTTTAACATTAAATAATCTTAGACATACAGTTACACTTAGAACTGATGGAGGAATTAAAACAGGTAGAGATGTTGTTATAGCAGCCATGATGGGAGCAGAAGAGTATGGAGTTGCAACAACTGCTCTAGTTGCTATGGGATGCATAATGGTAAGACAATGTCATTCGAATACATGTCCTGTTGGTGTCTGTACTCAAGATGAAAAATTAAGAGAAAAATTTACTGGAACACCAGATAAGATTGTTAACCTATTTACGTTTATAGCAATTGAGGTTAGAGAAATTCTAGCCAAATTAGGTTTTAAATCATTAAATGATATTATTGGTAGAACTGAATTACTTAGACAAGTTAGCAAGGGTTCAGATAATTTAGATGATTTAGATTTAAATCCTTTATTTGTTCAGGCAGATACTGGCAACAATACTAGATACTGTGAAAACCAAGAAATTAATTCGGTGCCAGATACTCTAGACCAAGAAATATGGCCAGAGATTGAAAGGGCTTTAGATAATTCTGAAAAAATTGAAAAAGAATATTTAATTAAAAATACACATAGAGCAGTTGGGACAAGAATTTCTCATCATTTATTTAAAAAATATGGTTATGAAAAACTTGATGATAATTTTTTAGTATTAAACTTTAAAGGATCAGCTGGTCAATCTTTTGGAGCCTTTTCATCCAAAGGTTTGAAGTTAGTATTAAAAGGTGATGCAAATGATTATGTCGGCAAAGGTCTTTCAGGAGCTACAATTTCTATAAGACTACCAGAGGAAAGTAACTTAGTTTCAAATGAAAATACTATCTTAGGAAATACAGTTCTATACGGAGCAACATCTGGAAAACTTTTTGCAGCCGGTCAAGCTGGTGAAAGATTCTCTGTAAGAAATTCAGGTGCAGTTACAGTTATTGAGGGATGTGACTCGAATGGATGCGAGTATATGACTGGTGGAACTGTAGTAATTCTAGGAGATGTTGGAGATAACTTTGCTGCTGGTATGACTGGTGGTATGGCATTTATCTATGACAAATCACAAGAATTTGAAAAAAAAGTAAACCCAGAGTCAGTAGTTTGGCAGAATGTTGAAACAGATTATTGGAAAGAAAGTTTAAAAAATTTAATCAAAGAACACCATGAAGAGACAGGATCTTTGTTATCTAAAGAAATAATTGAAAATTATGATAATGAAATTAATAATTTCATTCAGGTTTGTCCTAAAGAAATGTTAGATAAACTGAAAAACCCTATCAGCTTAAAAAAAGTTATAAAAGAAGTTAGTTAATTAATAATTTTAATTCTTTTAAGATTATATTAAGCCATTTCTTATTTGATAAGCTATGGTCACCTTTTTTTACAATGATCAATTTCTTTTTTGCTTTTGGAAATAGTTTTAAAACTTTTCTAGAATAACTTACCGGTACAGCTTCATCATATTCACCATGCACCATAGTAACATTAATTTTTGAATTTATTTTTTTATTTAAAACTCTATTTTTTCTTCCATCTTTTATAAGCTGATAAGTGATTGGATACTCATAATTCCCATGTTTTAGGTGATATATACCTTTTTGGATTGTTTCTTGCTTTATTTTTTTGGAGAATTTTTTCCACATCAAATTTTCTAAAAACTCAGGTGCCGAGCCAATTCCCAAAAATCCCATAATTTGTTTTTTAAATATTTTGAATTGTCTTAAAGCAATCCAAGCGCCCATACTTGAACCAATGACATAAAAATTATTATTTTTTATATATTTATTTATCAATATAGAAGTTTCTTTAGTCCATTTTGAAATATTTCCATTTGTGAATTTACCTGCAGATTTTCCATGACCTGAATATTCTAAAGCAAGAAAACTTATTTTATTTTTTCTTGCAAATTTTAAAAAAGCTTCTGGCTTTTTTCCCTCAAGATCTGACATAAATCCATGTAAGAAAACTATGAATGGAGAATTTTTATAAATTTTACAAATATGTCTAATTTTCTTAGTCTTTGAAATTTTGTGGAATCTGAAATTTGCCATAATCGTTTATAAGAATTGCTAATTAATATATAATCATATCAAATGTCATCTAATTTAAAAGTTTTGCAAGTAATCCCAAAACTTGGATATGGTGGTGCAGAGACTGGTTGTTATGATATTGCTCACTATTTGCCAGAAAACGGTTGCAAATCATTTATAGTTACTAGTGGTGGTGAGTTACTTAAGTTTGTAGATAAAAATAAAGTAAAAGTTTTTAGACTACCAGTTCAAAGTAAAAACCCAATATTAATTTTAATTAATGCGATAATTTTAACTTTTATTATTTTATTTAATAATATTTCGATTATACACGCCAGAAGTAGAGCGCCTGCATGGTCTTGTTTAATAGCCTCCAAGATAACAAGCAGAAAGTTTGTGACTACATTTCATGGAACTTATAACTTTAAAAGTAATTTGAAAAAATTATATAATTCAGTAATGGTTAGATCTGACTTAATTATTGCAGGATCAAACTTTATTTTTTCACACATCAAAAAAAATTATTCAAATTACTTAAATCAAAAAAAAAAATTATTAGTAGTATTTAGAGGAATTAACGTTGATTATTTTGACCCTACTACAAAACTTGAAACTGAAGAGAAAAAATTATTAAAACAATGGGAAATAGAAAAAGATAAAAAGATTATACTTTTGCCTGGTAGATTAACTACATGGAAGGGACAAGAAGTATTTATTGAAGCAATCAATCTGGTAAATATTGAATTAGGTTATGAGGCATTTTATGCTGTTATCCTTGGAAGTGACCAGGGAAGAGATTTGTATAAAAAAAAACTAATAAGGCTTTCAGAACAGTATAGGTTGACTAAACAACTAAGATTTATCGATCACTGTAAAGATATGGCATTAGCTTACAAAGTGTCTGATATAATTGTTTCAGCTTCTATTGAACCAGAAGCTTTTGGTAGAGTCTCTGTAGAGGCCCAATCTATGGAGAAACCAATTATTGCGAGTAATATTGGTGGCTCTAATGAGACTGTCATTGATGAAAAAACAGGCTATTTATTTAAAGCGGGTGATGCAAAGTCTTTAAGTCAGAAAATTTTAAAAACACTTACAATTGACGAAACTCAATTAAAATTAATTGGCTTTGAAGGAAGAAAAAATATAGTTCAAAAATTTAATGTTGAAAAAATGTGCTTTTCTACTTATTCAGAGTATAAAAGATTAATAAATTAAATGCCTATAATTACATTACCTGATGGAAATAATATTGATTTCCCAAATAAAGTTACTGGATTAGAAGTAGCAGAAAAAATTAGTAAATCATTAGCTAAACAAGCAACGGTGATAAGTGTAGATGGTGAGTTAAAAGACTTAGAACATCTAATTGAGAAAGACTGTTCAGTAAAAATTTTTACATCTAAAAATCCTGAGGGTCTAGAAACCATTAGACACGATACTGCTCACATATTAGCAATGGCAGTACAAGAATTGTTTCCAGGAACACAAGTTACGATTGGCCCTGTAATTGAAAATGGATTTTATTATGATTTTGCTAGAAAAGATCCGTTTACAGAAGATGATTTAACAAAGATTGAAAATAAAATGAAAGAAATTGTTGATCGAGATGAGGTTACCAAAAGGGAAGTTTGGGATAGAAATAAAGCCATAGATCATTTTAAAAAAAAAGGTGAAATCTATAAAGCTGAGTTAATTGAGGCAATACCGGAGAATGAAGATGTTTCAATTTATTTCCATGGAGATTGGCACGATCTTTGTAGAGGACCCCATCTTTCCTCAACAGGTAAAATTGGAAAATACTTTAAATTAATGAAAGTTTCAGGAGCTTATTGGAGAGGTGATTCAAAAAATGAAATGCTCCAAAGAATTTATGGTACAAGCTGGGCTTCTCAAAAAGATTTAGATGAGCATTTAAAAAGAATAGAAGAAGCAGAAAAAAGAGATCATAGAAAATTAGGGAAAGAAATGGACTTGTTTCATTTTAGAGAAGAAAGTCCAGGCTCAGTTTTTTGGCATGAGAGAGGATGGGCATTATTTCAAAAATTAATTAATTATATGAGAAGCAGACAGGATGCTGCTGGATACAAAGAGGTAAATACACCTGAAATTTTAGACCGACAATTGTGGGAAAAATCTGGTCACTGGGAAAAATATGGAGAGAATATGTACACATCAGAAACTCCTGATGAAAAAGTCTTTGCTATAAAACCAATGAATTGTCCAGGTCATATACAAGTATTTAATCAAGGGTTGAAAAGTTATAGAGATCTTCCATTACGTATCACAGAATTTGGTAAGGTTCATCGTTACGAACCATCGGGTGCTTTACATGGTTTGCTTAGAGTAAGAGCTTTTACACAAGATGATGCGCATATTTTTTGTGCGGAAGATCAAATTACGAGTGAATGTTTAAATGTAACAAATTTAATCTTAGATATTTATAAAGATCTTGGTTTTGAAAATGTGATTTTAAAATATGCTGATCGACCAGAGGTTAGAGTTGGTAATGATGAAGTTTGGGATAAAGCAGAAGCTTCACTCCTTGAAGCAGTTAAAGCTTCTAAGTTAGAATATAGCATCAATAAAGGTGAAGGTGCCTTCTATGGTCCAAAAATTGAATTTGTTTTAAGAGATGCTATTGGAAGAGATTGGCAATGTGGAACCTTGCAAGTTGATTTAAATTTACCTGGAAGATTAGATGCATCATATGTTGATAAGGACGGAACAAAAAAAGTTCCTGTTATGCTTCATAGAGCTCTATTTGGTTCTCTAGAAAGATTTATAGGAATATTGATTGAAAATTATGCTGGTAAATTTCCTTTTTGGATTTCACCTTTACAAACAATGGTAATTCCAATTTCAGAAGAATTTAATGATTACGCAATAGAAGTATCTAAAAAAATTAAAGATGCAGGCATAAGTTCTGCGGTTGATATTAAAAATAATAATTTAAACTATAAAATTAGAGATCATTCTTTAGCAAAAATACCTCTTTTATTAATTTGTGGTAAAAAAGAAGTTGACTCCAATTCAGTAACGATTAGAAGGTTAGACTCTAATAAACAAGAAAATATGGATATAGATTCATTTTTAAAAACTTTCTCTGCTTTAAATAAAGCATCATCAAACTAAGTGGCAGATTTCAAACAAAATTATTTTCAAAGAAGAACAAAGGATAGAGGTCCAAGATCTAATAACCGAATATCTTCACCAGATGTTCAAGTAATTGCAAGTGATGGTGAAAATCTTGGAGTGATCAGTACTAACGAAGCTATATCAATGGCAAAAAACCAAGGATTAGATTTAATTGAAATCGCACCTAATGCTAACCCACCAGTATGTAAAATCATGGATATGGGCAAGTATAAATATGATGCTCAAAAAAAAGCAAATCTTGCAAAAAAGAAACAAAAAATAATTTCATTAAAAGAAATTAAAATGAGACCTGTAACAGAAACTCATGATTACGAATTTAAGGTCAAAAATGCAAAAAAATTTATCTCTAAAGGAGATAAAGTTAAATTTACTATCAGATTTAAAGGGCGAGAGCTCCAACACTCTCATTTAGGCAATGAACTGATGGGTAAAATTAAAGAGGATATGAAGGATATTGGTAGAGTAGAGCTGCAACCCAAATTTGATGGGAAGCAAATGATTATGGTAATTCAACCTTTATAAGCCTTAATAGAGGTTGTAAAATTTAAACATTCTTTGTATAAGTCCGCAGAATTATGCCAAAATTAAAAACAAAAAGCTCTGCAAAAAAAAGATTTAAAATATCAGCTAAGGGTAAAGTTATATCTGCTCAAGCAGGTAAAAGACACGGTATGATTAAACGAACGAATTCACAAATTAGAAAATTAAGAGGCACTACAACTTTGTCTAAACAAGATGGCAAAATTGTTAAATCATACATGCCTTACAGTTTAAGAGGGTAACAATGGCAAGAGTTAAAAGAGGCGTAACAAGTAAAGCAAAACATAAGAAAGTTTTGAAAGCCGTAAAAGGTCAGTGGGGCAGAAGAAAAAATACTATCAGAGTTGCTAAACAAGCTATGGAGAAATCTATGCAGTATGCTTACAGAGATAGAAGAAATAAAAAAAGAGATTTCAAATCATTATGGATACAGAGAATTAATGCCGGTGTAAGAGCAGAGGGTATGACTTATTCAAAATTTATTAATGGTTTAAGTAAATGTGGTGTTACAATAGATAGAAAAATTTTAGCTGAAATTGCCTACGATAGTCCAGAAGCATTTAAAACAATTGTACAAAAAGCTCAATCCGCTTTAAATTAATCTCTATTGTTTTTATTTCTTAAGGAAATAATCTACTAATATGTCAGACATAAAAAATATTAGAGATCAATTTTTATCAAAGCTCAAGAATGAGCTAAGTTTAGATGAAATCAATTCAATCAAAACAAAGTTATTTGGAAAAAATGGTCAAATTTCATCTTTATTCAAAACTGTAGGATCAATACCAGAGTCTGACAGAAAAACTTTTGCAGCAGACTTGAATAAAATAAAAGATGAACTGCAATCTTTAATTTCAGAAAAGATTAAAGAAATAGAAACAAAAGAAGTTAATCAAAAACTTGAAAAAGAAAAAGTTGATATAACTTTACCTGCAAGACCTTTTGTTAGAGGAAAAATTCATCCTGTATCTCAAACGATAGATGAAATTTCATCTATATTTTCAGAAATAGGTTTTAGTGTTGAAGAAGGACCAGATGTAGAAAACGAATATAATAATTTTACTGCACTAAATACTCCAGATAATCATCCAGCTCGTGATATGCACGATACTTTTTATTTAGACGAAAATAAGGAAGTTCTATTAAGAACGCATACTTCACCAGTTCAAATTAGAACTATGTTAAAAGACAAGCCACCGTTTAAAATTATTGCTCCAGGTAGAACATATAGATCAGATAGTGATCAAACACATGCGCCAATGTTCCATCAGGTTGAGGGCCTTCATATAGATAAAGATATTAACATGGGTCATTTAAAGGGATGTTTAAATTATTTTATTAAAGAGTTCTTTGAAGTGGAAAAAATCAAAATGAGATTTAGACCAAGTCATTTTCCTTTTACAGAACCATCTGCAGAAGTAGATATTGGTTACGAAATTAAAGATGGTAAAATTGTTATAGGAGAAGGGGATCAGTGGCTTGAAATTTTAGGATGTGGAATGGTTCATCCAAATGTTTTAAAAAATGTTAAAGTTGATCCTGCTAAATACCAAGGATATGCATTTGGCATAGGTATAGACAGGTTAGCTATGCTAAAATATGGCATTAATGATTTAAGAGCTTTTTTTGACTGTGATTACAGATGGTTAAATCATTTTGGATTTGATCCTCTTGATGTTCCCACAAATTATAGAGGTCTAAGTCGATGAAGATAACATTTGATTGGTTAAAAGATCATTTATCTGTAAGTGCCAAGGAAGAAAAGTTACTTGAGAAATTAACTGATATAGGACTTGAAGTTGAAAGTGTTGAAAATTTATCTGAAGGTTTAGATTTATTCAAAGTAGCAAAAATTTTAAAAACTGAAAAACATCCTAATGCAGACCGTTTAAAAGTTTGTGATGTTGATGTAGGTGAAAAAGAGATTAAGAAGGTCGTATGTGGTGCACCAAATGCTAGAGAAGGTTTAATTACTGTTTATGCTCCTCCTGGTGCGGTTATTCCAAAAAATAAAACTAAATTAGTCATAGCAAAAATTAGAGATGTTACATCTTATGGTATGCTTTGTTCTGAATCAGAACTCAATTTGTCTGAAGAAAGTGATGGAATTACTGAGCTTTCATCTTCGAAATACAACAATAGTATTGGAAAAAGTTTTTTTACTCAATCTAGTTCTAATTTGATTGATTTATCAATCACACCCAACAGACCAGACTGTCTTGGCGTTAGAGGAATAGCTAGAGATTTAGTAGCTTCAGGCTTTGGTAAATTAAAACAGATTAAAGAACAAAAAATAAAATCGAAAAAATCACAAACAATTAAAGTAAAAATTAAAAACGAAAAAAACCAAGGATGTTTTTCTTTTGGAAGCTGTTTGGTAACAAATGTAAAAAATACCGAAAGTCCAAAGTGGTTAAAGGATAAATTAATTTCTATAGGTCAAAAACCTATTTCAGCAATTGTTGATATTACAAATTATGTAATGATAGATATTAATCGGCCATTACACGCATATGATGCTGATAAAATTGAAAAAGGTATAATTGTTAGAAACTCAAAATCTGGTGAAGAGTTCACAGCTTTAGATAACAAAACCTATAAACTTGAAGATGATATGTGTGTAATTAGTGATTATAAAGGTGTGTTAGGACTTGGTGGTATCATCGGAGGTACAAGATCTGGAACAGAAATGGATACACAAAATGTTTTAATTGAGTCCGCTTATTTTGATCCAAGATCAATTAGAAGAACAGCAAAAAGATTAAATATTGATACAGATGCAAAATTTAGATTTGAAAGAGGAATAGACCAATTATCAATTGAAGAAGGTTTAAATAAAGCAGCTTTTTTAATTAAAGAAATTTGTGGTGGTGAAATTAGTAAGATTGATATCCAAAAAATTAGTACATTTAAAAATCAAATAATTAAATTTGATCCAAATTCGTTTGAAAAAGTTACAGGTTTTAAAATTTTAACAAAAGATATGTTAAAAATTTTGGATAACTTAGGTTTTACATGTAAAAAAGATAAAAAAGTTTTTAAACTAAGTATCCCATCCTGGAGACCAGATATTACTCAGGAAATAGATGTTGTTGAGGAATTGGTAAGAATAGTTGGTTATGATAAAATAAAGATAGAAGAACCTATCAAAGTGAGAAAAAAATCCACTTTAACGCAAACTCAAAAATTGTTTCATTTCCTTCAAAGATCTGTTGCTTCAAAAGGTTATTTGGAGGCAATTACTTGGTCTTTCACAGATGCAAAATATAATGATCATTTTAAAGGACAAAATGATGAATTAAAAATTGTGAACCCTATAAGTTCAGAATTAGGAGTTTTAAGAAATTCAATATTTTCAAATTTAATTATGTATATGAGCAAAAATATAGATAGAGGATTTAAAGATTTATCTATTTTTGAAATAGGACCAATATTTTTTGGAAAACAACCTGGTGAACAAAATATAGTAGTCTGTGGTTTATCTGCTGGAAAAAAATCTCGTCTTTCTTGGTTAGAAAAAGAGAGAAATGTCGATGTTTTTGATATTAAAAAAGATGTAGTCCAAACTTTAGTTGAAGCAGGTTACGATGCAGAAAAATTTTTTATTGATGATGAAACACCTGATTATTATCATCCAGGTAAATCAGGAAGATTATTTTTGAACAGAGGTAAAGAAAGTGTGGCTGCATACTTTGGTGAAATTCATCCAAATATTATTAAGCAAATAGATATGAAAACCGAGTCTTTAGTAGGTTTTGAAATATTTCTTGAAAATTTAAAATTACCAAAAAAATCATTAAAAGATCAAAAAACAAAATATTCTGTTTCAGATTATCAAAAGTCAGAAAGGGATTTTGCTTTTATAGTTGATAAGAAAATTAAAGTTCAAGATTTGGTAAATGTTGTATCAAATGTTGATAAAAATTTGATTTCTAACATTAAAGTTTTTGATGTTTATGAGGGCGATAATATTCCTGAAAACCAAAAATCAATTGCGATCAGTGTTACAATTCAATCACAAGAAAAAACTCTTAAAGAAGCGGATTTAGATCAAATAAATAAGTCAATTATAGAAACAGTCGAAAATAAAACTGGCGCTAAAATTCGATCCTAAAGCCAATGAGTTCAATCGATAATATAAGAAATTTTGCAATCATCGCACACATTGATCATGGAAAATCTACTATTGCAGATAGAATAATTCATAGTTGTGGTGGTCTGACTGAAAGAGAGATGAAAGCTCAAGTTTTAGACTCAATGGATATTGAACGAGAGAGAGGTATCACTATTAAAGCTCAAACAGTAAAGCTAAATTATAAAGCTAAAGATGGAAAAGAATATATTTTAAACATTATAGATACTCCAGGCCATGTAGACTTTAGCTATGAGGTAAGCAGATCTTTATATGCTTGTGAAGGTTCAATTTTGATTGTTGATAGTACACAAGGAGTTGAGGCTCAAACTTTAGCAAATGTTTACCAAGCATTAGATACAAATCATGAAATTGTCCCAGTATTAAATAAAGTAGATTTACCAGCTTCTGATTTAGAAAGAACAAAAAAGCAAATTGAGGAAGTTATTGGAATAGACACACAGAATGCTATTCCATGTTCAGGAAAAACTGGTGAAGGAATAGGAGATATTTTAGAGCAAATTATAACGACTTTACCAGCACCAAAAGGTGAAAGTTCATCAGATTTAAAATGTTTACTAGTTGATAGTTGGTACGATACTTATTTAGGTGTTGTCATATTAGTTAGAGTTATAGATGGGAAACTTTCAAAACACATGAAGATCAAAATGATGTCTTCAAATCAAGAATATATTGTTGAAAAAGTAGGTGTTTTTACACCAAAGCCAGTTGATATCACTGAATTAAAAACAGGAGAAATAGGATTTATCACAACAGGTATAAAAGTGTTATCAGAGACAAAAGTTGGAGATACAATTTGTGATGCAACAAAACCATTAAAGGAAGCTTTACCAGGTTTTAAACCTAGTAAACCTGTAGTATTTTGTGGATTGTTTCCTGTAGATAGTTCAGAGTTTCAAAAATTAAAAGATGGTTTAGCAAAGTTACAATTAAATGATGCAAGCTTCTCTTTTGAACCAGAGTCATCTTCAGCTTTAGGGTTAGGTTTTAGATGTGGGTTTTTAGGTTTGCTTCATTTAGAAATTGTAACAGAGCGACTTGAAAGAGAATTTGATGTTAATTTATTAACAACAACCCCTGGGGTAGTTTATAAAGTTCATTTGAACAATGGTGATAAGATGGATTTACAAAATCCATCAAGCTTACCTGATCCTACATTAATAAAATATATTGAAGAACCTTGGATTAAGGCAACCATTATTACTCCAGATCAGTACTTAGGTTCAATAATTAAAATGTGTCAAGACAAAAGAGGAGTACAAACCAATCTTAGTTATTCTGGAAGTAGAGCAGTAGTAAATTATGAACTTCCCTTAAACGAAGTTGTGTTTGATTTCAACGATAGACTTAAGTCAATGACAAGTGGATATGCAAGTTTTGATTATGAAATAATTGAGCATAGAGAAGGTGATCTAGTAAAACTTGGTATTTTAGTCAATGCTGAACCTGTTGATGCTTTAGCTATGATGATTCATAAAGATTTTGCACAAAAAACCGGAAGAGAAGTTTGTGAAAAACTTAAAGACCTTATTCCAAGACATAATTTTATGATTCCTGTCCAAGCTGCAATTGGAGGAAAAATTATAGCTAGAGAAACTATCAAAGGGTTTAAAAAAGATGTTTTAACAAAAATTCATGGTGGTGGTGCTACGGATAGAAAAAGAAAACTTTTAGAAAAACAGAAAAAAGGTAAAGCTAGATCAAAACAGTTTGGAAGAGTGGAGATACCCCAAGAGGCCTTTATTGGTGTATTAAAAATAAGTAAAGAAAAATAAGGTAATGTTAATTAATAAGCTTGAACAAAATAGAAATATAAATTTTTTTTTGAATAAAATCTATCATTTATTATTAAGTGAAAAATTCTCAAAAAAAATTAATTTTGATTTTGATAAAAGAAATAGAATTGATCTAATTAAATATATTATTGAAAAAAAAAATTATAAAAATTATTTAGAGATTGGTTGCCATAAAAATGAAGTGTTTGATAAAATTAATATAGAAAAAATTGGAGTTGATCCCGTTAGTGGAGGAAATTATAGAGGATTTAGTGATGATTTTTTTAGGGAAAATAAAAAAAGTTTTGATTGTATTTTTATAGATGGATTACATGAATACGATCAAGTCAAGAGAGATATTGTTAATTCAATCAAAATTTTAAATAGAGATGGAATGATAATTTTACATGATTGTTTGCCACCATCCATTAATCATCAAAGGGTACCTAGAACAAGATATACATGGAATGGAGATGTATGGAAAGCTATTGTTGAAACTAGAACCTGGGAGCATGTTGATACTTATACAGTTTTAGCAGATCAAGGTTTAGGAGTAATCAAAAATAATCCAAATACTAATAAGTTAGATTTAAAAAATAACTCGTTCAAAAATTTAAAATATAAATTCTTTTATGAGAATTATAATAAAATTATGAGAACCATAACATATGAGGAATTTTTAAAAATAATTTGAAATGGGAAGTAAAATTTTTGATTGTATTACTTTTTTTAATGAAAATTTTATAACAAATATAAGATTTGAAATTTTAAACAATTTTGTTGATTATTTTGTTGTCTGTGAGTCAGTTTATGATCATAGGGGACATAAAAAAGACTTAAATTTCAAACTTCTAAATCAAAAATATAAATCTAAAATTATTTACTTGGTTCTTGAAGATAAGTTTGAAAGTAAAGATTTGTGGGAAAATCAAGCTAAACAAAGAGAATTTATTTTTAATGGATTGAAACTAGCTAAAGATGAAGATTATATAATGTTTTCAGATCCAGATGAAATTCCTAATCCAAAAATACTAGAAAATTTTAACTTACAAAATAAGTATGGAATATTTTTACAAGATTGTTTTTGTTACAAGATAAATATTTTTAACAAATACGAAAGTCCATGGGAAGGTACAAGAGTTTGTAGAAAAAAAAATCTTAAATCAATTGACTATATAAGACAGAAAGTAGTTAGAAAAAATTTAAAATATAGTTTTTTTAGACTTGATAAAGAAAAAAATATTCAATTAATAGAAAATGGAGGATGGCACTTTAATAATTTAATGTCACCTGAAAATATATCCTTAAAACTAAAAACCTTCGCTCATAGTGAATATTCAAGTGATATCTATTCATCTGTTAAAGTTATAGAAGAAAAGATCAGAAAAAAAATTGATCTATTTAACCGTGGACATGAATATGAGGTGAAAAATATAAATAGTGATTATCCAAAATATATTTTAGATAATTTACAAATTTTTCGAGATTACATTGATTAAATTTTTTGGAGAGGTGGCCGAGTGGTTGAAGGCGCACGCTTGGAAAGCGTGTAAAGAAGAAATTCTTTCATGGGTTCGAATCCCATTCTCTCCGCCAAATATGAATACTAAACAAAAATAATGATAAAAAAATTTATTACTAGAAAAAGTTTTTTTTACAAACCTTATTTATATTTTCGAGTCATTTGGTTGGAAAAATTTTTTCTTAAAAAGAAAACATATTCACAATGTGGTGAAGATAGCTTTATTACTAAATTTTTTGAAAAACAAAAAAAAGGTATTTATTTAGATGTTGGTGCTTTTAATCCAATAAAATATAGTAATACTTATCTTTTATATAAAATGGGTTGGAAAGGTACAAATATTGACTTGAACCAAACTTCTATAGATTTATTTAACATTGTAAGACCTAATGATAGAAATATATGTGCTGCAATAAGTGATAAAGAAGAAAATGTTAAAGTAAGTATTGAAAATATTTTTAGTCCACTTAATACAATTTCTTTAAATCGTTCCAAGAAATTGAATTTAAAAAGTATCAAAAAAAATTCTTATTATATTAAATCTAAAAAAATTAACAAAATTGTTAAAAATAAGTTTGATTTTTTAAATATAGATGTTGAAGGATTTGATATAAAAGTTTTAAAATCAATAAAATTAAATTTCTATGAACCAAAATTAATCTGCATTGAAATTTTAAATGGTAATAAATTTATTTCTTTAAAAAAATATTTAAATAAATGCAACTATGTTTTTGTTAAAAAAATGGGACCAAGTTATTTTTTTAGGCGTAAAGAGAAATTATAATTTTTTTATAAAAATTTGTATATAAATGCTTAAAAGTATTGATATTAAACGTTTATTTGAGCTTTTGTATAATAACTAATAATTATAAATGAACATTTTTTGTTAAAAAATGGTATAATTTTTCTTTTCCAAAATTTAAATATGACAAACAAAAATACATATAAAGCAGATTCAATTAAAGTTTTAAAAGGTCTTGAGGCGGTTAGAAAAAGACCTGGTATGTATATAGGTGATACCGATGATGGCACAGGTTTACATCATATGGTTTATGAGGTTGTAGATAATTCTATAGACGAGGCATTAGCAGGTCATTGTAAAAATATTAATGTAAAAATTAATTCTGATGGAACAGTTACTGTAAATGATGATGGAAGAGGTATCCCTGTTGACATGCATAAAGGGGAAAAAAAATCTGCAGCCGAAGTAATTATGACTCAACTTCATGCAGGTGGTAAGTTTGATCATGACTCATATAAAGTTTCCGGTGGACTACACGGCGTTGGTGTTTCAGTTGTTAATGCATTGTCAGAAAAACTAAAATTAGAAATAAACAGAGATGGAAAAAAACACTTTATTGAATTTAAAAATGGTGAAGCAAAATCTCCTCTTAAAGTAGTTGGAAAATCTAAAAATACAGGAACTCAAATAACATTCTTACCCTCGAAAGATATATTCTCATCAATTAAATTTAGTGCAAATATTTTAATTAAAAGGATGAGAGAGTTAGCTTTCTTAAATAAAGGTATAAAAATAATTTTTACTGACGCTAGTCAAAAAAAAGAAAAGACATCTGAATTTAAATTTGATGGTGGTGTTTTAGAGTTTGTAGACTTTTTAGATGAGAAAAGAGAAAAACTAAAAAATAAAAATGGTAATGATTTATTTCGAAAACCAATTTATATTGAAGGCAAAAAGAATAATATTGAAATAGAGTGTTCATTAAAATGGAATGCTGGTTATGCAGAAGATATATTTCCATACACAAATAATATTTATCAAAAAGATGGTGGAACACATTTATTAGGTTTTAGAAGTGCTCTTACAAGAGTCGTAAATAAATATGCAAATGAAAATAATTTATTAAAAAAAAATAAATTAGCTATTTCAGGAGATGATATTAAAGAAGGCTTAACGTGTGTGCTTTCAACTAAAATCCCTGATCCTAAGTTTTCTTCACAAACCAAAGATAAGTTAGTTTCGTCTGAGGTAAGAATGATTGTTGAAACTTTGGTAAATGAAAAATTATCAATTTGGTTTGATCAAAATCCATCAATTTCCAAAATAGTTTTGGCTAAAGTAATTCAAGCAGCTATGGCTAGAGATGTTGCAAGAAAAGCTAGAGAAAATGTAAGAAGAAAAGGAGCTCTTGAGTTAAGTGGATTACCGGGAAAATTAGCCGATTGTCAGATAGGAAAACAAGAGGGTACAGAATTGTTTATAGTTGAGGGAGACTCAGCAGGTGGTTCCGCTAAACAAGGAAGAAATAGAGCAAATCAAGCAGTTTTGCCTCTAAGAGGTAAAATTTTAAACACTTACGTTGAGGATATAAATATAAAAAAAAATGGCAATGGCAATGGCAATGGTTCTGATCTAAGAACAAAAGCTCTTGCAAAGATGATATCTTCAAATGAGATAGTAACATTAATTAATGCACTCGGACTTGATCCTAAATCTCAGGAAATAGATTTAAAAGATTTAAGATATGGTAAAATAATTATAATGACCGATGCCGATGTTGATGGTTCTCACATAAGAGCATTGTTGTTAACTTTTTTTAATAACAAACCATTTAATAAATTAATTGAAAATGGTCACGTTTATTTAGCTCAACCACCATTGTTTAAAATTAATAAAGGTTCAAAAGGGATTTATATTAAAGATGAAAAAGAATTAGAGGATTATAT
This sequence comes from Candidatus Pelagibacter sp. HIMB1506, assembly GCF_052047935.1. Classification (NCBI taxonomy): domain Bacteria; kingdom Pseudomonadati; phylum Pseudomonadota; class Alphaproteobacteria; order Candidatus Pelagibacterales; family Candidatus Pelagibacteraceae; genus Candidatus Pelagibacter; species Candidatus Pelagibacter sp. HIMB1506. The sequence goes on from NZ_JBNAIS010000001.1 coordinate 1,391,350, forward strand.
CGTAAATAATAACAAGGAATTAAAAAAATTGAAAAGAGGCTCAAAAGACTACTTAAATGCCTTAGATTTAGAAAAATCAAAAATGAATATACAAAGATTCAAGGGTCTTGGTGAAATGAATCCAGAAGAGTTGTGGAATACAACTTTAGACCCTGAAACTAGAAACTTGCTTCAAGTGCAGTACTCTAAGGATCTTAAAAAAGATCAAAGTCTTATACATACACTAATGGGAAGTGATGTTGCGTTAAGAAAAGATTTCATAGTCTCAAATGCTATTAATGTAAAAAATCTTGATATTTAAAAATGAAGTTTTTTGAAACTTCAAAACACCATTCATTCAAAAAATCTACTTATATTACTTTAAGATGGATTGGAATAATTGGACAGTTAATCGCAGTTAATTTTGTACACTTTATATTAAATTTTAAATTTGATTTTATAACTTCTAATCTAGTTATATTTGTTGGCATAATAAGTAATTTTTACTTAATTTTTATTTATAAAAAAACTCAATTATCAGACAGATCAGCTTTCATTTTTTTAGTTATTGATATTTTGCAATTAGCTATTTTACTTTACTTGACAGGAGGAATTCTTAATCCATTTGTTATTTTTATAATTATTCCGAGTGTATTTTCATCCTCTAATTTAAGCTTTAGAACAAATACTTTGCTTGTATTGTTAACAGCTTTCTCAATTATATTTTTAATTTTTTATTCAACAGAATTACCTTCGCCACTTGGTGATCATTTTCATGTAAGCCCTTATTATTATTACTCTATTCCGATTGCTTTGATTGTTGCCCTTGTTTTTTTAAATTATTTTGCAATGACATTTGGAACTCAATCTAGGTTAAGAAAAGAGGCTCTCACGAAAATGGAGGAAGTAATGGCCAAAGAACATGAACTATTGTCTTTAGGTGGTCAAGCAGCAGCAGCTGCTCATTCATTAGGAACACCACTTTCAACCATAAAAATAATTACTCAAGAATTACTAAAACAATTTGAGGGTAACAAAGATGTAGAAAAAGATATCAATTTATTATCGAGTCAGGTTGAAAGGTGTAATGAAATATTAAAAAAATTAACATTAAATCCAGATGAAGAGGATGAATTTATTGATAAGGATATTTCAATTAGAGATTATTTAAATGAAATTTTAAATTCATTTAAAGAAATAAGTACAAAAAACTTTATCTTTAATTTTGATCAAGACTCTAATTCAAAAAAAATAGTTAAATCCATAGAAATTGTCTATGGACTAAGAAATTTCCTTGGTAATGCTAATAAATTTTCTAATGAAAATATTTTCATAAATTTAAAGAGTGATAGTGAATTTACTGAAATAAGTATTGAGGATGATGGTCCGGGTTATCCAAAAGATATTTTGTCAAAAATTGGAGAACCATATTTAAAATCAAATAACCCTCAAGATAAATCAAAAACAGGACTTGGTTTAGGTTTATTTATAGGAAAAACACTGTTAGAAAAAAATTTTGCTTCTGTAATATGTAGAAACTCTAAAACAAGATCTGGCGCAGAAGTAATAATTAAATGGAGGAATAAAGATTTATTTAATATTCAATGAAATTTTTTCTTTGTTTCGAACAAAGAGCTTAGTTGAGATATCATCACATCACCTAATTCATTTACATCAGTAATTTTTATAGCTCTATCATAATATCTTGAAACATCATGGCCAATACCAATCGCTAAAATTTCAATATCAGATTTATTCTCAATAAATTTGACCATTTTCTTTAAATGTTTTTCTAAAAAGTCTCCTGAATTTACTGAAAGTGTAGAGTCGTCAACTGGTGCTCCATCAGAAATTACCATTAAAATTTTTCTTTCTTCTTTTCTCTTTTTAATCCGGTTGTATGCCCAAGATATAGCTTCGCCATCAATATTTTCTTTTAACAAGCCCTCTTTTAACATCAGGCCTAAATTATTTTTTGCTTGTCTCCAATGTGTATCCGCACCTTTATAAATTATATGTCTTAGATCGTTAAGTCTCCCAGGTGTTTTTGGTTTTGAATTTTTAGTCCAAAATTCTCTACTCTGTCCACCTTTCCAGTTTTTTGTAGTAAATCCTAAAATCTCTACTTTGACTGAACACCTTTCGAGTGTCCTTGACAAAATATCTGCACAAATAGCAGCAATCGTTATTGGTCTTCCTCTCATAGAACCAGAATTATCAATAAGTAAAGTTACAACTGTATCTTTAAAATCTAAATCCTTTTCTTTTTTAAATGACAAAGAGTTATATGGATCCATTATTATTCTTGGTAACTTTGAACTATCAAGCAAGCCTTCTTCTAAATCAAATTCCCAAGCTCTATTTTGTTTTGCTAGTAATTGTCTTTGAAGTTTATTAGCTAATTTAGTAATTACATCTTGGAAACCAATTAATTGTTGATCTAAATTTTTTCTTAGTTTTGTAGCCTCATCTGCATTTTCTAGATTTTCAGCTTTAACAACCTCATCATATTGTGTTGTAAATATTTTGTAATCAAGATTTACATTATCAATTTTTTTTTGAATTACCTGCTCAGAGTTTTGTTCATCAGACTCAACATCAGACAACTGCTCATCCAAATTAAACTCGTCTATACTATAATCAGCATCAACAGAAGCCTCAGTTTGCTGTTCATCATTTTCATCTTTGCTATCTTCATTGTCTTTATTTTGGTCATCATTTGAGGGATTATCTTGACCTTGATCTTGATTTTCTTCCTCTTCTTGGTCTTCTTCATCGCTTTGAAAAATATCCATTTCTTCTAATATTTCAGAAAATTTAGAGCTGTATGTATTTTGATTTTCTAAATTATTTAATAAAAACTCTTTATGTTGCTTAATTGATTGCTCAAAATCTTTTTCCCAGAAATTAAGCATTCTAGATGTTAAAGGATTTAGGTCTATATTATGAAAATTTTTAAGCATATATAGCTCAAATGCTTCAGCAACAGGAACGTCTTCTTTTGTTTTAAGCTGATCTTTTCTTTTACGATTAATTATTTGTGAATAGTTTTCAGAAAAATTTTTTTGAATTCCTTTCAACATTTTGCCCCCAAGGGCCTCATATCTAATCTTTTCAGCTATATTATATAAAGATCTAGAAGAAGTGTTAGAAGGCAAATTTTTTCTATAAATTTTTTCATTAGAAAACCTTTTTTTAAGTGCTGTAGAGTCTGTTTCAGCCCTTAATTTTATAAAATCACTTGGACTAGTTAGATCATTTATTTCAAAAGATGAAATATCTTTCGTTTTTTTATCTTCAGAAGATTTGTTGTTTATATCAATATCGTCTGAGATTACTTTTGCTGTTGAAGATAAAGCAATTCTAAATTTTTCTTTTAAATTTGTTTCTTTATTGCTCATTTAAATTTGAATATTGATCAAAGACTCAGGCAATTCTACACCAAAACATCTTTGATAATATTCCGCGATTGTATTTTTCTCAATATCATCGCACTTATTTAAAAAGGTTACTCTAAATGCATATCCGGTATCCTTAAAAATTTCAGAATTTTCAGCCCAATGAAGAACTGTTCTTGGACTCATTACAGTTGATATATCTCCAGCAATAAACCCTTTTCTAGTTAAGGATGCTACTTTAATCATATTAGCAACTTTTTCTTTTCCCTTAGCATTATTTAAATTTTTATTCTTTGCTAAAACTATATCCATTTCTCTATCTAGGCTTAGATAGTTTAATGTTGTTACAATATTCCATCTATCCATTTGACCTTGGTTAATCTGCTGTGTCCCGTGATAAAGTCCAGTAGTATCACCAAGCCCAACGGTATTAGATGTAGCAAATAACCTGAAATACTTATTTTGACTAATTACTTTGTTTTTATCTAGTAGTGTGAAATTTCCTTCAGCCTCCAACACTCTTTGAATAACGAACATAACATCGGGTCTTCCAGCGTCATACTCATCAAATACTAAAGCAACTGGATTTTGAATTGACCATGGAAGAATACCCTCATTAAACTGTGTTACTTGTTTTCCATCTTTAAGGACAATTGCATCCTTACCTATTAAATCTATTCTACTTACGTGACTGTCTAAATTTACTCGAATACAAGGCCAGTTTAATCTAGCAGCTATTTGCTCTATGTGTGTTGATTTTCCAGTACCATGATATCCTTGTACCAATACTCTTTTATTGAATGCAAATCCTGAAATGATTGCAAGTGTAGTATCTCTATCAAATTTGTAATTTTTATCTATTTCAGGCACATATTCACTTCTTCTTGAAAAGGCATCCACTTCCATTTCGGAATCTATTCCGAAAGATTGTTTTAAAGAAACTTTTATGTCAGGTTGGATGTTAAGATTTGGAGTCAATTTTTTCCCTATAAGTGTTTTTTAGCTGTGTGTAAGCTAAAGTTATCAGTTTTAATTTTTCCTCGTATTTTTTATTTCCGGCATTCATATCAGGGTGAAATTTTTTAACAAGCACTTTGAATTTTTCTTGTATTTTTTGCCACTTTAAACCCACAGATATTCCCAATATTCCAAATGCTTTAATATCTTTATGATCAAATTTAAATTGACGCATATGATTATAGTCTCCATTGAATTTATCTTTATCAAATTCATCTTTTAAAGTTGTGTTCCATAGGACTTTAAAAAAATTATCTGAAGAACTAAAATTTTGAGTGGGTTTATGCCAAGTCATATCTGACTTTAAAAAATTGATTACTTGATTATCACTCATCCCAGAAAAATAATTCCAGTTTTTGTTAAATTCTTTAACATGTTCCAGACAAAGCATTCTATATTTCCTGCTATTATCCTTCTCAATTGGCGCTCTGTATTCACCAATTTCATTACAATTATTCCAGTCACAAATATTTTTCATGATATAATATTTACTATATGGATATAAATGAATTAATTGCAATTATAAAAAAAAAATTATCAGAACAAATAAATATTCAAAGTATAGATATAGAAGATAAATCTTTTCTTCATAAAAATCACAAAGGAAATCAGGAAGGCAAATATCATTTAAAATTAAGTATAGTTTCTGATGAGTTAAAAAATATGAACAGAATTGAAAGCAATAAAAAAATTTATAAAGTATTAGATAAAGAGTTGAAAGAAACTATTCACTCAATTCAAATTCAAATATCTTAAGTAATCATTAAAAAATTTTTTCAGTCTTTGTTTTGGATATTCAATATTAATTTGTGGAGATCCAATTTTTTTTAAAAGTACTAAATTAATTTTTTGAGATTTATTTTTTTTATCCTTTGTCATGAAAAATAATATTTTATTTATATCTTTTTTTTTAAAAAATTTATTAACAGATATTGATAGATTTAGATTATTGATATGATTTAATATTAGGTTGTAATCACTTTTTTTAAGTATTTTTAAATTTAAACTAAAACTTAATGCTGTCCTTATCCCTAGAATTACTGCTTCACCGTGATTTAATTTCTTATTGTAATTTAAGCTTGCTTCGTAAGCGTGGCCAAATGTATGTCCGAAATTTAAAACTTTTCTTAAATTTTTTTCTTTCTCGTCTTTTTCAACTACATTTTTTTTAATTTTACAGCTTTCATAAATTGCTTTTTCAATAAATGGAGAGCTCAGTTTGGTAATTTTATTCACATTCTTATTTAAAAATTTAAAGAAATTTTTATCTCTTATCAGAGAATGTTTTAAAATTTCACCATATCCACAAACAATCTCTCTTTTTGGCAACGATTTAAGAAAATCAACATCTGATATAACTAGGTTCGGTTGATAAAAACTACCAATTAGGTTTTTTCCATAATGTGAATTTATGCCAGTTTTACCACCAATTGAAGAGTCAACTTGGGATAACAGTGTTGTTGGTATATTTATAAATTTCATACCTCTTTTAAAAATACTAGATGCAAAACCACTTACATCACCTGTAATGCCCCCACCTATTGATATTATACAGTCATCTCTAGAAAAGTTTTTATTTAATAAAATTTCTAAGATCTTATTAATAATATTAAAGTTTTTATTGGCCTCGCTGGCATTAAAAAAACATATATGTATTTTCTTTTTTTTTAATGAATTTTTTATTTTAGTGATAAATTTTTTTGGTACATTTTTATCAACTACAAGAAGACATTGATTAAATGTTAAGGAATTATTCTTAATTATTTTTGATAGGTTGGTAATTAAATTTGATCCAATTATTATTGGATATTTTTGAGTTTTTGTTTCAATTTTTAATTTAATTGGTTTCATAAATTTCTTTAATTTTGCTTACTATTTCATTTTTTGTAAGATTATCACATTTGATTTCATATAAGGCTTTAGAATAAATGTTAGTTCGTTTTTTAATTAAATCAATTAAATCATTATCTGTAGCATTAATTGTTAAAGGTCTTTTTTTGCTATTTTTAATTCTTTCAACTAAAATTTTTTCATTCCAATTTAACCAAAATGAATAATGATTTTTTAAAATTTCATTTCTAATATTTTTATTTGCAAAAGCACCTCCCCCAAGAGAGACAACTGTAGAACTAAGTTTTAACTTTTTAAGTGTAGTTTTTTCCTCAATTTTTCTAAAATATTCTTCTCCTTTTGTTTCAAATATTTTTCGAATTGTTGTATTTAAATTTTTCTCTATTTCTTTATCTACATCTACAAAATTTAATTTAAATTTTTTTGCTACTAAAGAGCCTATAGAACTCTTACCAGATCCCATCATACCTAGAAAAACTAGATTTTTTTTTGATTTCATAAGTTTAAATATTGAAAAAACACAAATATGTCTTAATTTGAAATTAACTAAAGTTATATGCAATTCAACAAAAATACAAGTTCAGGTAAAAAAAGTATAATCGGACTAGTTGTTAAATCTATTTTTGGACTAGTAATTGTTCTTGGCGTTGTTTTAATTCTCAATTCAATTGATTTTCCTGCTCCTAAAAAGGAAATTGAAAAAATTATTCCTAATGAAAATTTTAAAATTGTTAAATAAAAAATTCTTTTTTATTTTTTTAAGCTATCTAATTATTTTGAATCCTATTCAAGCAGAAGATAATCCAATTGATATATGGAATCTTGAAAAAAAAGAAAATGAAACTGTTGAGGAAGCAGTTATTACCGAAGGTGAAAATAATAATGATCAAATAAGTGTTTTTGATATGCAGTCGGATAAAAATACTGGCTCGATAGAATTAGATGAAAATTTAATATCAAAAGAAGTCAAAATAGTAGGATTATACGATCCCGCAGAACACGGTTTGACTATTGATATGTGGACGAATTCTGATGGTCAAAAGTTAAAAAATTTATTTAACAGTTTAGAGAAAATTAATCTTTCTAATGATGCATTAGAAATTATGGAAGTCTCATTATTAACTAACGCTCATTATCCCAATCAAAATATTACTGAAAATGAATTTTTAAAATTTAAATCTGATTGGTTAATCAAAAATTCTAATTTAGAACTCATTGAAGAATTTTTGGTTAATAATCAAATTGTAAATTCTCATCCCAAACTAACCAGACATTTATTAGACGACTATTTATCAGGCCAAGATATAAAAAAGACCTGTGAATTTTTTACAAAAATTAAAGAACCAGTTGAAGATGAATATTTATCTAAATTAAATTTATATTGTTTGGTTAATTATGGAAAAAATGAAGAAGCCCAATTAATTCTAGATCTTAAAAAAGAGTTAGGTTTTCAAGATGAATATTTTGAAAATAAAATGAATTACCTGTTTGGTTATATTGAAGAAGCATCCAAAGAAGTCTCTGAAAGTTCAGTGTTTGAGTTTCATTTAGCTCATAGAACAAATCCAGAATTTTCATTTGAACCCAATGAAAATACGCCTAAATTAATTTGGAAATATCTATCAAATTCAAATTTACTACCAGACCTAAGTAATGTTGACATAAATGATCAAGATAAAATCTTAATTATTGAGAAAGCTGCAAATTATAAAATTTTCCCAGAAAAAGAATTATTTGAATATTATAAAAAATTTCAATTTAATATTGATCAATTGTTAAGTGCAACTGATACTTTCAAGTTGCTGTCTCCGTTAGAAGCTAGAGCGTTAATTTATCAAAGAGCACTTTTAACGAATGAACCAGAATTAAAATTGAAATTTTTACAGTTGCTGAAGCAGTTATTTGAGGATAACAAAATTGGTTTAGCTTTTGATAAAGAGCTTAATAACTTTTTGAAGGAAATTGATGTAAATAATGTTCCTTCAGATTATTTAAGTTTTTACAATAACTATTCAAAAAATCAGAATTCAGAGTTCAAAAAAATTCAATACAACAATAATATTTTACATCAATCTAAGTGGGTAAATTATTTTAGAGGAGATTATTCAAAATCTGAAATACAAGAAGATTTAAAAAAATTTCTTGATAGAATAATTTTTAGTAATGAAACTTTGTCAATTAAAGATATAATTTTTATAGAAAGTCTGGAATCAGATGGAGTAGAAATACCAAGCGAGTATGAAAGTTTGTATTCACAAAAACCTTTTGAATTAGACGAAAATTTAGCTGAGTTGATAGAAGCAAATGAAGTTGGAACAGTTTTATTATCTTTAATTGAGATAATAGGTAATGACAAAATAGAAAATATTGATGAAAAAAGACTTTATTTTATATCGAATACCTTAAATCAAATAAATGCTGACCTAATTAGAAATAAGCTATTGCTAAAAGTTCTTCCTTTAAAAGTATAAAAATTATAATAACATACAAATTTTATGGCGATAAGAACGATTATTACAGAACCAAACAAATTACTTCGACAAGTATCAAAACCTGTAGAAGCCGTTGGAAGTGAAGAGCAAAAATTAATGAATGATATGCTCGATACAATGTATGATGCTAATGGTATTGGTCTTGCAGCAATTCAGATTGGTATTCCAAAAAGAATTATAGTGATGGATATAAGCAAAGATGAAAACAAAAAAGAGCCTAGATACTTTGTAAATCCAGTAATAAAAAATAAAGATCCACTTAAGGCAACTTATGAAGAAGGGTGTTTATCTGTGCCAAATCAATTTGCTGAAATTGATCGACCAAGCAAATGTGAAGTAGAGTATTTAGATTACAATGGACAGAAACAGTTGCTAAAGGCAGATGGATTACTTGCAACATGCATACAGCATGAAATGGATCATTTGGAAGGGATATTATTCATCGATTATCTCTCAAAACTAAAAAAATCAATGATCATAAAGAAACTTTCAAAATTAAAATCAAATACAGCTGAAGTTTAAAAAATGTCAAAAAAGTTAGTTTTTATGGGTACACCCATGTTTGCTGTACCAATTTTAAAATCTTTATATCAAAATGGATATAATATTTCTTATGTTTATACACAGCCACCTCAAAAATCAAAAAGAGGACAAAAAATTAATAAGTCTCCAATACAAGGTATTTCTGAAACTTTAAATTTGGAATATAGAACGCCGCCAGTTATAAATAATGAAGAGGAGTATAATTTTTTAAATTCTTTAGATGCTGATTTAGCAATAGTTGTTGCTTACGGACAAATCATACCTAAAAAATTTCTAAACCTAACTAAAAAAGGTTTTATAAATATACATGCATCTTTACTGCCTAAATGGAGAGGTGCCGCACCAATTCAAAGGTCAATTATGAATTTAGATCAGGAGACTGGAATAAGTATAATGAGAATTGCTGAAAAATTAGATACAGGACCAGTTTGTAATAATTATAAAATACAACTTAATGAAAATTTGAATGCGTTAGAAATTAGTGAAAAGCTTTCTAGCTTAGCAGCAGAAAAAATTTTAGATAACGTAGATGATATTTTAGATGGTAAAGCAAATTTTATTGAGCAGGATCATTCGAATGCAACCTATGCATCTAAAATTCAAAAAACTGAAGGTCAAATTAACTGGGATGAAAATGCTGAAAAAATTATTGGTAAGATAAACGGTTTGTATCCATCACCAGGAGCATTTTTTATGTTTAATGGAGAAAGATATAAAATTCTGAAAGCTCAAGTTGGAAGAGCTCAAGGAAATCCAGGGTCAGTATTGAGTGGTAATCTTGAAATTGCTTGTGGTAATAATCAATCGATAATTATTAAGGAAATTCAGAGGCAAGGGAAAAGATCTCAAAATATTGGTGAATTTATTCAAGGTTCGCAGATAAAAAAAGGCTCAAAAATATAAATGTTTAGATATCAGCTTTTGATAGAATATTTAGGCACAAATTATAAAGGTTGGCAAATTCAAAAAAAAAACAAAACCATTCAAGGAATACTTCAAGACAAAATTAGAAAGTTATTAAAAGAAAATATTACCATAGTTGGATCAGGTAGAACAGATGCTGGTGTTCATGCTATCGAGCAGTCCGCGCATTTTGATTTAAAAAAAAAATTATTGAGCTTAGATAAATTTATTAACTCAATTAATCACTTTTTAAAAAATGAAAATATTGCAATCCTTAAAATAAGAAAAAGAACTAGTAACTTTCACTCAAGATTTTCTGCAAAAAAGAGAGTTTATAAATATGTCATTTTAAATAGAACAAGTTCACCTGTAATTGAAAAAAACCAAGTCTGGCATGTAAGAAAAAAATTAGATTTAGATTTGATGAAATTAGGGGCAAAAAAATTAGTTGGTACTAAAGATTTCTCTACATTTAGGGCCTCAAGTTGTAATGCTAAGAGTCCAATTAGAACGATGGATTTTGTAAAATTAAAATCTTTAAATGATAAAATAGAAATTCAGTTTAAATCTCAATCTTTTCTTCAACAGCAAGTACGATCTATGGTTGGTTGTTTAAAATATTTAGGTGAAAAGAAATGGGATTTAAAAAAATTTGACAAAGCTCTAATGTCTAAAAAAAGGTCACTGTGTGCTCCTCCAGCACCACCTACAGGATTATTTTTATCTAGAGTTTTTTATTAGATTTTTTTTATTACTCATGGCAAATTTTTTATTTATTCGCCATCTAGATTCTGCTCTTACAATGTACCCACAACAATTTTTTGACTTACACTTACAGGGAAATTGTTTGTAATTTTCATCATAACCAAAACCATAATCGCAGGTAAATTCTTCACCTTTTTTGATATCTCTAATTGCTTTAACCCAAATTTTTAGACCCTTACCATCATAATCACAATTATTGTCACAAGAATGATTAATTAATCCTGCAGTATTCCATGAAAAATCTCCATCAAGGTCATATTTTTTGTTGATAGTAAATAAATAGATTGGTTTACTATTGTCATATTTATCAGACTCTTCAGTTTGTTTTTTTGTAATTAGTTTACCAACGTAATCGATTATCTTTGTACCTTCTTTGATATCTTTAGTAGCATAAAGTCCTTTACCTTTTTTATCGATATCAGATTTTTTAATTTTATATAATTTCATTGAGTTTTATTTAGTTTTTTATTGGGAATTATCAATTAAATTCTATTAAAGCATCAACATGTCTTTGAGTACTATCTTGTAGTGCTTTTAAGTCATATCCACCTTCTAGTATAGATACTACATTACCTCCACAAAATGATTTTGAAATTTCTAAAGTTCTTTTTGTAATTGTATAATAATCTTCAGCATTAAGTTTTAATTGTGCCAAAGGATCATCAATATGAGCATCAAAACCTGCAGAAAACAATAGAAATTCTGGTTTAAATTCTTCTAATTTTTTTAATACTAGTTCATATGCATTTAAATATTCTCTAGCACTTGTTCCAGCTTCAAGTGGAATATTTAAAATATTATTAAATTTTCCAATCTCTTTTTCCGAACCTGAGCCTGGATAATATGGAAATTGATGAGTGGAAATATATAAAACTTTTTCATTGTTGAAAAAAATATCTTGTGTCCCATTTCCATGATGGACATCAAAATCAATTATAGCTATTTTTTTATAACCATATTTCTCAATTAAATAATTAGCTCCAACTGCAACATTGTTGTAAATACAAAAACCCATTGCTTTTTCTTTTTCTGCGTGATGACCTGGGGGTCTTACTGCACAAAATGCATTCTTGAATTCTTTTTTTTCAACACCATCAATCGCTGCTATAATTGATCCAACAGCATCTTTTGTTGCTTCTTTGCTACCAGGAGAGATAACGGTATCTCCATCTAAGAAATTAAATCCATTTTGAGGGTACGATTGATCGATATGATTAATATATTTAGAAGAGTGAGTTTTTATTAATATTGATTTTTCAAATTTTGAAGGCTTTTTCCATATTAAATTTTTGTTATCTAATTTTTTAAAGTTATCAATAACAGCTGTAACTCTATCTATTTTTTCAGGATGTCCATCTCCTGTATTATGATTTTTGTATGTATCAGAAGTAATTAAAGCTGTTTTCACTTAAAATAATTCTTTAAAATATTTGAATAAATTAAAGTTAATTTTTTTAAATCACCTAAAGAAACTGCCTCATCTACTTTGTGCATTGTTTTTCCAACCAAACCAAATTCTAAACAGGGAGCAATCTTTCTTATAAATCTTGCATCTGATGTGCCTCCTGTTGTTGAGAGTTCAGGCTTAATTTTAGTAATCTTTTTAATTATATCTTGGATCATATATGTGGTTTGATTTGGTTTAGTTAAAAAAGCTTCACCAGATACACTATATTCAATTTTGTAATTTGACTTATTTTTAATACAAATTTTCTTCAATATTTTATTTATTTTTGTTTTAATCGAATTCGATGAATGTTTGTTATTAAACCTAATGTTAAAAGTTGCATTAGCCAAACCTGGAATTACGTTATCAGCAGTATTATCAATATTTATTTTTGTAACTTCTAGGTTTGTTGGCTGAAAATCTTTTGTTCCTTTATCAAATTTAATTTCCGTCAATTCTTTTAATATTTGAACAAGAGTAGTTGATGGATTGTTGGCTCTATGAGGATAAGCAACATGACCCTGAACACCTATAATTGAAAGTCTGCCAGTCATACTTCCCCTTCGACCAATTTTAATCATTTCTCCCAATTTATTTGGATTAGTTGGTTCTCCAACTAAACAAAAATTAATTTTCTCTTTTCTTTTTTTTAAGTATTCGACAACTTTTTTTGTACCGTTAATAGCAATTCCTTCTTCATCTCCTGTAATTAGTAAGCTTATAGAGCCATTAAGTTTTTTGTTATTTTTAATAAAAATGCTGACAGCAGAAACAAAAGCTGCAATAGAGCTTTTCATATCATTTGCTCCTCTTCCAATTAAATGTCCTTTTTTAATTGAGGGTCTAAAAGGATTTACTGTCCAATCTTTTAAGTTTCCAGCAGGTACAACATCTAAGTGACCAGCGTAGCAAAAATTTGGACCTTTGGTTCCAAGTCTTGCATAAAGATTTTTTACTGGTTTAGTGTTTTTTTCCTGAAACTCTAATATTTTAGTTTTGAAACCAAGTTTTCTTAATTTTTTTTCTAAGAATTTCATTACCCCAGCATCTATTGGTGTTATAGACGGGTAACGAATTAGCTCTTTGGCTAATTGTAATTCATTAATGGTTTGCATTTTAATCTCTTAAAAGATCGTTTACTGATGTTTTTGATCTTGTTTTTTCATCTACTTGTTTGATGATTACTGCACAATACAATGAGGGCGCAGCAGGATTGTTTTTGTCTGGTAATGATCCAGGAACAACGACTGAGTATGGAGGTATTTTACCGTGAGTTACTTCACCAGTTTTTCTATTAACGATTTTTGTTGATTGGCCAATATACATACCCATACTTAGCACCGAACCTTCACCAACTATTACCCCTTCCACAACTTCTGACATAGCACCTACAAAAACATTATCTTCAATAATAGTCGGAAGTGCTTGTGCTGGTTCTAAAACTCCACCAATACCAGTTCCAGCTGAAATATGACAATTTTTTCCAATCTGACAGCAACTACCTGCACGACTAAATGTATCCATCATTGTTCCTTCATCTATGTAAGCACCAATATTTACATAACTTGGCATTAGAACAACGTTTTTAGCAACATATGATCCTCTTCTCATTGCAGTATTTGGTACCATTCTAAAACCTGCTTTTTCAAAATCAGCGTTTGACCATCCGGCTGTTTTTCCTTTTAACAAATGAGCTTTATCTCTCCAAGCTGAGTAGGGACCATCTAAAGTTTCCATTCCATGAATTCTAAAACTTAGCATAATTGCTTTTTTTAGGTGTTGATGAGTTACCCATTCACCATCAATTTTTTCAGCAACTCTAGATTTACCACTATCTAGATCTTCTATTACTTGATTAATAGTATCTTTTAATATTTGATCTGAATTTTGATTAACTTGATCTTTGTTTTCCCAAGCTTCATTTATAATGTTTTCTATACTCATAGTTTTATTGGTTTTTTAATAACCTTATTTCTTTTAAAAATAAAGTAAGATTTTCAATTTTATAATCAATATATTCTTTATTAGATTCTTTTTTGCCCCATTCCTCATCATTAATTAACCAAGCAGTAATTGTTCCTCGCTCTTTACCTATCGATAAGTTTTTTGCTATATCTTCAATGTACAAAGTTTCTTTTGGATCAATTTTGAATTTTTCTATCATTAAATCGAAAGCTTTAGCTTCTGGTTTTGGGTGATATTCTGCATCTACGATATCAAATATGCCTTCAAATTGGTCGTCAATTCCTAGGGTTTTAGTGATGTGCTTTACATGGTTGTAACTACCATTAGTAAAGACAAATTTTCTTAAATTTATATTCTCTAACTCATATCTTAATGCTGTATCTTTTTCTAAAAAAGATAAATCAATATCATGAACAAAATCTAAAAATTCTTTAGGATCAATTTCATGATGTATCATTAGACCATTTAAGCTTGTGTTATATTTGTGAAAGTAATTTGTCTGAAGTTCTTTGGCTTTTTTTAAATCTACATTTAGTTTACTTGAGATATATACTGTCATTTTTCGGCTTACTTGACCAAATACTGCCTCTAGGTCGCTATAAAGAACACCATCACAATCAAATAAAATATTTTTAATATGGCTTAAATTTTTCATTGTCTAATTAAAGTTCCAGATCCCCCATCTGATAAAAGTTCAAATAGAACAGAATGATTTTTTCTTCCGTCTATTATAACAACTCCCTTTACTCCGTTACTAGCAACATCTAAGCAATTATTTATTTTTGGAATCATGCCACCAGTAATTGTTTCATTATCTATTAAGTCTTTTATAGATTCTGAATTAATTTCTGGAATTAGATTTTTATTTTTATCCAAAACACCTTCCACGTCACTTAATATAATTAACCTTCTAGCATTAATTTTTTTAGCAATAAAGCCAGCTGCAGTATCTGCATTGACGTTATAAGTTTGATCATTTTTATCTAAACCTAAGGGGGCAATAATAGGCACTTTTTTATCTGCTATAATTTTATCTATTATTGATTGATCTACATTTGTAGGAGAGCCCACAAAACCAAGCTCTTCATTTTCTTGTACAACTGTTAAAATATTATTTTCCTTGGAATTAATACTCTGACTTTCGCAATTTTGCTGAACTAGAGCATTGATAATTTCTTTATTAAAATCAATTAATACTTCTTCTACAACTTTAATAGTTTCTTTGTCGGTTACCCTTAATCCTTTTATAAATTTACTTTCTAAACCTATCTCATTAAGTTTATTGCTTATTCTTTTCCCACCCCCATGAACAATAATAGGAGTAAATCCTAGTTTATTTAGTGTTGAAATATCTTTAATAAAAATATCAAAAAGATTTTGATCAATTAAAACACTACCACCGCATTTAATAACAATATATTCATCGTTATATTTTTCTAAATATTTTTTTACTTCTTCAGTTGAAGGACCATCGAGTGGTAGAATTGTTTTTAATTCTTCTTCTTTAATATCCAACATTAAGTTGTTGTTTTAACAGTGGTTCGTTTCATTATAAAAACTTGTTGTGCCATAGTTAAAATATTATTTACTGTCCAATATATTACCAACCCTGCTGGGAAAGGTGCCAAAATTATTGTTAAGAATAATGGAAAGAACATAAATATTTTTGCTTGCATCGGATCTGTTGGTGCAGGATTTAATTTTTGCTGAACCCACATAGAAACACCCATTGCAACAGGCCATGCTCCAATGACTAAAAATGATGGTACATCATAAGGCAATAATCCAAATAGATTAAACAAAGAGGTAGGGTCTCTCTCAGATAAATCTTGTATCCAGCCATAAAAAGGCATTTGTCTCATTTCAATCGTTACAAATAAAACTTTGTATAAAGCAAAGAAAACTGGAATTTGCACAAGTATTGGTAAACAACCAGACATTGGGTTTACTTTTTCTTTTTTATATAGAGCCATCATCGCTTGTTGCAATTTCATTTTATCGTCCTTGTGTAGCTCTTTCAGTCTCGCCATTTCAGGCTGTAAGGCTTTCATTTTTGCCATGCTTCTGAACGAAAAGTTTGCAAGTGGAAAAAATGCTAATCTTATACAAATCGTAATTGCTATGATAGCTAAGCCGTAATTTCCAAGTAATTTAAAGAAATAATCTATTCCAAAAAATAATGGCTTGGTAATAAAGTATAAAAATCCCCAATCAATTGTTAAGTCAAATTTATCAATGTTTAAAGATTCAGCATATCCATCAATTACATCAACTCTTTTTGCAGCAACAATGATTTGTAAGGTTTCTTCAATTAATGAATTTTCATTAAGTTCCAATGGTTCTGTTGATACAAAATTTGCTCTGAACTTGTCTTTATAATCAAATGTTGTTTTAAATTCTTTTTCTCTAGGTGGAATTAGCGAAGTTACCCAGTATTTATCTCCAATTCCTAACCATCCTTTTTGAGCTGTTCTAGAGAATTTCTTTTCTTGTATATCATCGTAATCTTCTTCAATAAGTTCATCATCAAGTGTTGCCACTAATCCTTCATGAAGGATATAGAAGTTAGATATATCAGGCATTTCATTTCTAATGATTTGCCCATAAGTATAAAAATCATACTTTTTATCTGTAGGATTGATTACACTTTGTTTAATTGAAAATAAATATTTGTCATCTAAGGCAATCTCTTTTTCAAATGTAATACCTTGATCATTTGTCCAAGATATTTTTATAGGAGATTGATCTGTTAATTTATTATTTCCTGAAACTTTCCAAATAGAATTTGAATTTGGAATTTCAACATTTTTATCAGATGTAATAAAACCACTTTCAATTAAATAACCATCTTTTGAATTTCTTGGTGAAAGAAGTGTAACTTTTTCCTGTGAGTCTAGACTGACATTATATTGCTTGAAAGTTAGATCATCAATTACACCACCTTTAAGCGAAATAGAACCAACAATACTTTCATTTTCAAAATTAATTCTTTCACTTTGATTTAAAGCTTCTTCTCTAGAAATTTCAGCAACATTTTCTTTTTGATCTAGTGAAGGTGTATCGCTGTTTTGTTCAACTTTATTTCCTTCAGCCATATTTTCTTTAGTAATTGGTGGAGGAGCAAAAAATAGTGAATACAAAACTATAACTGCTGCTGATAATGAAATTGCCGCTACTATATTTTTAGTATCCATATTATTTTAATTTTGTGTTTTTTTTAACAGGATCAAAACCTTCACCACCACCCAAAAATTTGATTGGGTGACAAGATAAGATTCTTTTAATACTTAAAAAAGATCCTTTTAACAGACCAAATTCTTTAAGTGCATCAATACTGTATTCTGAGCAAGTAGGTAAATATCTACAAGAATGTCCAAATAGAGGGCTAATCAGATATTTATAACCTTTGATAATTTTAATTAATATATTTGTAAAAATATTCATTATTTTATTTTTTCAAAATCCTGAAAAAGAGTTTCTTTTATTAATTTGTATTCATTATTTAGCATAGATGACTTAGCGATAACAAGGAATGAATAGTTAAAATTTATTGATATTTTTTTAACTGCTTCATTTAAAATATTCCTTAATCTTCTTTTAATCTTATTTCTCTTAACTGCATTCCCCAATTTCTTTTTCGTTACAAAGCTAATATTGAGCTTTTTATTATCTTTATTTATTAGTTTACCAAAAAATATAGTCACGTATTTATTTGAAAACTTTTTTTGTTTAAGTAAATTTTTAAATTCTTCGTTTTTTGAAAGAGCAATAATTTTGCTTTTCATTAATTTACACTGATACAGTTAAAGATTTTCTTCCTCTGGCTCTTCTTCTAGCTAAAAGTTTCTTTCCACCTTTAGTCTTCATTTTTGATCTAAAGCCGTGTTTTCTTGCTCTTTTTTTATTTGAAGGTTGGTATGTTCTTTTCATAAATAAATTGATTAAATTTTATAAATTTTGCACCTTTATATTAGCAATAATAAAAATAGCAAATAGAAGATTTAGGAATAAAATAACAATATTCATGGAAAAAACAAAAAAAATTAAACTATTTATAGGTTTATCTTACTTATTAATTGTTAGTTTATTTTTATATTTTTTCTTTTCAAAATTCAGTCTTCAGGAGATTACATCTTATGATTTTTTGAGAAATAACAGATCTTATTTAATTGAGTTGAAGAATTCTAATTTATTTTTAGTTTCAATTTCTTTCTTGTTTCTAACAGTGCTTTGGGTATTTCCTTTTCTAGGCTTTGGATCTCCTGTAGCTTTAATGGGTGGCTTTATTTTTGGCAAATGGATTGGAACACTATTTGTGGTGACTGGTTTAAGTGTAGGTGCAACTTTTTTATATATATTTGGAAATTATTTTTTAAGAGATTTAATTAGAGAAAAATTTCTTAATAAATTTCAAAATCTTGAAATTAAATTTAAAAAATCTGAATTTTTTTATTTACTCGTTTACAGATTTATTGGAGGAGTTCCTTGGCAAATAAGTTGTCTATTGCCAACATTATTTAATGTAAGAATAAAAAATTTTCTATTTGCAACTTTTTTAGGAATAATACCTCAAATTTTTTTGGCAGTTTCAATTGGAAGTGGGATTGAAAAAGTAATCGACCAAAATTCAGAAGTTCCAGGAATAATGGATATTATCTTTTCCCCAGATATTTATGTTCCTCTTTTAGCGTTTTTTGTACTAATTGTGTTTTCAATTATTTTCAGAAAAAAATTTTACAGAAATTAATGGTGCTCCCACCCTGTACTGACCAGGGAACTAGTCATTACCAATGACTTGTTATGCCATTTAACTACAGGAGCTAAAATACATTTAGTAATTTATTGATAATAAAGCATTTTTTTCAAATTATTGCCTTAATTTTTTGATTATAATGATCTATATCTACTAAAAAAAATGTTATGGGAATTCACTACGATTATAAATCTACAAAAGGCAACAAGCTTATGGAGAAGCAAGCTAAAAGAGAAAGAAAGCTTGCAGAAAAAAAAGCTAAACGTTTAGCTAAAGAAGGTCCAAAAAAAGAAGAACCCACATCAAAACCATTAGATCCTAATAAACCAATATCTTTAGATTTTTTGACTAATCCCAACAAAGAATGAGTTCAAAAGATAAAAATGAGCGTTTGAGCTTAGCTTTAAGAAAAAATTTAAAAAAAAGAAAACTATTTCAAAAAAAAAATAAAAAAAAATCTAAGTAATGTCTATTCAACCTGACTCGTGGATTAAGAAGATGTGCAAAGAGCACAACATGATCGAACCATTTTTAGATCATCAAGTTGCGGAGGGAAAAATATCATATGGATTAAGTAGTATGGGTTATGATGTTAGAATCTCTGATGAATATAGAATATTCACTAATGTAAATAATTCCTTAGTCGATCCAAAAAATTTTTCAGATGACAATTTTATTGAGAAAAAAGGACCACATTGCATTATTCCTCCAAACTCATTTGTTTTAGCTAAAACAGTAGAATATTTCAGAATTCCAAAAGATGTACTTTGTATATGTGTTGGTAAAAGTACTTATGCAAGAACAGGTATAATTTGTAACGTAACTCCTATTGAAAACGAATTTGAAGGAAATATAGTTATAGAGTTAAGTAACACTACACCTAATCCAGCAAAAATTTATTCTAATGAAGGTATAGCCCAATTTTTATTTTTTAAATCAGAAACTCAACCAGAGACAACTTATAAATCTAAGAACGGTAAATATCAGGGACAAACTACTATTCAGGTTGCTAAAATTAAAAAGTAAGTTATGGACAAATTTCTGATTGATGGTCCTAGCAAAATCAAGGGTAAAGTTTCAATATCAGGTTCTAAAAATGCTTCACTGCCAATATTAGCAGCAACATTACTTTTCAATTTACCAGTAACTCTTCATAACCTTCCAAGAGTAAAAGATATTAGTACTATGCTTAATTTACTTAAATCTCTTGGATCAAAAATTGAACTTTCTAAAGATAAAAAAACTGCAAAAATTTCAAACAATAAAAATATGAAAACTTTTGCTAGTTATTCATTAGTTAAAACAATGAGAGGTTCAATTTTAGTATTAGGACCATTAGTTGCAAAATATAATAAGTCAAAAACATCACTACCCGGTGGTTGCTTAATTGGTGCAAGACCAGTTAATTATCATTTGTCAGCTTTAGAAAAACTTGGGATGAATTATGAAATTAAGGATGGTTACATATTAGCAAAATCTTTTGGCAAACTTAAAGGAGGGTTAATTAGATTTCCAAAAATTACTGTTGGTGCAACTGAAAATTCTATAATTGCTGCATGCTTGGCAAAAGGAAAAACAGTATTAAGAAATTGCGCTGTTGAGCCAGAAATAAAAGACCTTACTAATTTTCTTAATTCAGCTGGTGCAAAAATTAATTGGAAAGGGAGAACTTGTACTATTAACGGAGTAAGTTCTTTAAATTCAACAAATTATTCAGTGATGGCTGATAGAATTGAAGCTGGTACTTTTTGCGTAGCAGCAACTTTAGCTAAAGGAACTTTAGAAATTAATAATTTAGATCCAAAAATAATAAACACAGAACTTAATTTATTAAAAAAAACAGGTGCCAAAATAAAAGTGAGCAAAAATAAAATTCATATTAATGGACCAGAAAAAATTAAGTCTATTAAAAATATCAAAACAAAAGAGTTTCCCGGAATTCCAACAGATCTACAGGCGCAATTAATGGTCTTAATGTGTAAAGCAAAAGGAAAAAGCTCAATCACAGAGAATATTTTCGAAAACAGATTTATGCATGTTGCCGAATTACAGAGATTAGGTGCAAATATTAAGACTAAAAATAATAAAGCTTATATTGAGGGTAATACGAAATTTATTGGTGCAGAAGTTATGTCTAGTGATCTAAGAGCATCAGTGGCACTTGTCTTAGCAGCTTCTGTTGCACAAGGGAAATCTGTAATTAACAGGATTTATCATTTAGATCGTGGTTATGAAAAAATTGAAAATAAATTAAAAAATATTGGTGTTAAAATAAAAAGATTAAAAAGATGAACAAATATTTAGCCAAAATTATTGCTACAGACAAAGAGGGATTGCAAATGATTTCAGCTTGTAGCTCAGGAGCTAAAGTAAAAGTTTCAGACATTAAGTATCTAGAATCTAATAAAGTATTTTTATTATCAATTGAACGTATTAAAGTAGAAAATGAAAATGAGGACAAAAAAGTCAATAGTATCTGCAGATTTGATTTTGTTGATAAGGTAAAGTCAAAAAATATTGATCAATCAAATCAAGAATTGGTTTTAGAATTAGTAGGAATAGATTATTTGAAAAATAACGATGTTTATGAAATAAATCTCTTCTTTAGTAATAATGCTCATATCGCTTTGACCGCCGAAACGATTGAAGCAATATTAGAGGATCAAAGCGAAATAAATTAGAGATGAAGGTTTTAGATAGCAGTAAGAAAAATTTTGATAAAGCTTTAAGCATAATCCTTCTGAAAAGAAGTAAAAAACTTAAATCAAATTCTGTATCTGTATTAAGTATTATTAATGATGTAAAAAAAAATGGAGATAAAGCTCTATTAAAGTATGAAAAGAAATTTAATAAAAACAATATTATTGTTCCAACTGCTAAACAGATTAATAATTCAATTAAATCTTTAGATAAAAAAGTAAAAAAATCTATCGATGATGCATACGATAGAATTTATAAATTCCATTCTCTACAAAAGTTCCAAAATATTTCTTACACTGATAAATATAAAAACAAAATCGAGTACAAATATTTGCCACTAGAATCTGTTGCAATATATGTACCAGGTTCAACAGCATCTTATCCGTCCAGTGTATTAATGAATGCTATTCCAGCGATTGTTGCAAAAGTAAAAAGAATTATCATGATAAATCCTGGATATAAGGGAAAGCAAAACTCTGCTGTACTCTATGCGGCTAAGAAATGTAAAATAAAGGAGATTTATTCAATAGGTGGTCCCTCAGCAATTGCTGCGGTTGCTTATGGAACAAAGAAAATTTCTCCTGTAAATAAAGTTATAGGCCCAGGCAATCAGTTTGTAGCGGCTGCAAAAAAAGAAGTTTCTGGGGATATTGGTATAGAGGCGATGACAGCTGGACCCTCAGAAGTTTTAATTGTAGCTGATAAAAATTCAAATCCAGAATGGATTGCAAGCGATCTTCTTGGGCAAGCAGAACATGACCCATTAGCTCAATGTATTTTAATTTCAAAAAATAAAAATATTTTGGATGAAACTAAAAAAGAAGTTTTAAAACAATTAAAAGAACTACCAAGATCATCTATTGCTAACAAAAGCTTAATGATGAATGGAATTTTAATACAAGCTAATTCAGATAAAAAAATTATTGAAATTATAAATAAAATTGGACCTGAACATTTGGAATTAAATGTAAAAAATTATAAATATTTTGTGGGCAAAATTAAAAATTCAGGGTCTGTATGTCTTGGAAAGTATGCAGTTATGGCAATGACTGATTATGGAGTACCTGGAAGTAATCATGTTTTACCAACAAATACTACCAGTAAGTTTTCTAGTGGATTGAATGTTTCAGAGTTTATGAAAAAAATTTCATATATAACGCTATCAAAAAAGGGGATTGATAAACTTGGACCATCAGCTATAACGTTGGCAAATTATGAAGGTTTGCATGGTCATGCACAATCAATCATAAAAAGAATAAGGAGAAAATAAATTTGTCTAAACAAGATCTTTTGGAATTTAAAGGCACAGTGATTGATTTACTGCCGAACGCTATGTTTAGAGTAAAATTAGAGAATGGTCATACAGTAACAGCGCACACTGCAGGAAAGTTGAGAAAAAATCGAATACGTGTCCTTCAAGGCGATGCGGTTACAGTTGAAATGACACCTTATGATCTTACTAAAGGAAGAATTATCTTTAGAGGATAATAAATGGCTGAGTAGCTCAGGAGTAGAGCAGAGCCCTGAAAAGGCTTGTGTCGGAGGTGCGAATCCTTCCTCAGCCACCACAACGTTTTGGTGGCCACTTAATTATACTAGTTAGACTAATCTAAATTTATCTTGAAAAATTTTTTAAAAAAAATTAATCTTAATTAAAATTAACAACATAAGGACTAAGAAAAAAATGAGTACATTACAAGGAAAGATCAAGTGGTACAATGGGAAGAAGGGATACGGGTTTATTGAAAGAGACGATAAAGAAAAAGATGCGTTTGTACATGCGAGCGCCGTGAAGGCCGCTGGTATGAGATTTTTAAATGAAGGTGATAAACTTGAGTTCACTTTAGAAGACGGCCCTAAAGGTCCTTCTGCAGTTAATTTAAAGAAAATAGACTAAATTTATAAAAATATTCTTAAAGGACGTTTTATCTGTAATAGATAAACGTCCTTTTTTATTTCTTGCATATCAATTATTTTTGTTTAAAAGACCGCTCATGAATATAAATATTACATACAGAAAAACTTTAAGAATTACGCATAGACACTGTTTCCATAGCCATTAGGCTATTTATTTATATTATATTTTCAAATCCACACAAAATAAGATAAAACAAAAAAGTATGCCTTGGTGGTGAAATAGTATCACGTCGGTTTGTGGATCCGAAGTCATAGGAGCGTAACCTATCCAAGGTACCAAAACGCCGTGAAGGCCAAAATGAATAAAGAAAATAAACTCAATCCTTCCCTACCATCTGGATTTGAAGATCGTTGGGGCAAAAAGCTAGTGTTAAAAAAACAGCTTTTAAATGTGATTGAAAAAAATTTTATAAAATTTGGAGCAGAACCTTTAGAAACTCCATCTTTTGAAATCAGTGAAAATATTGGATCGTTTTTAGCAGATGACGAGGAGAACCCTATGTCAGATATTTTCAGTTTTGACGACAGAGAAAAAAGAATTAGTTTAAGATATGATCTTTCGAGCCCACTTGCTAGATTTGTAGCTCAAAATAATCAAGACCTCCCTTCAATTTATAAGAGATACGCAATTCAAAATGTATTTAGAAATGAAAAACCTGGAAATGGTAGATATAGAGAATTTCTTCAAGCAGATTTTGATATTATTGGAAATGTAAACTTTGCACAGGCTAATGCAGAGTTGTGCAACTTAATATCAAATACTCTTCAAGATATTGGTCTAAAAAAAGATCAGTTTACAATTAATGTAAGTAATAGAAAAATTGTACAAGGTTTAATTGATGATTTAAAAATTTCTGAAGATAAACAGCTAAAAGTTATAAGAGCAATAGATAAATTAGATAAGCCTGGATTTGGTTTAAAAGGAGTTGAAGACCTTCTTAAAAAAGAGAGAAAAGATACAAGTGGTGCGGTTACTAAAGGTGCTGATTTAACAGATGAACAAGCATCACAAATTCTAAATTTTTTAAAAGTTAAAGAATTAAAAGAATTAAAAGAAACTTTAAAAAATCCATTATCTCAAGAGGGAATAAAAGAATTAGAGGATGTGTTTGAAATAATTGGCTATAGTTCAAATTTAGGCCAAGTCAAAACTAACTTTACAATCGTAAGAGGTCTCCAGTACTACTCAGATTTTATCGTTGAAACTAATTTAAATTTTAAAGTAACTAATAACAAAGGTAAAACAGTTGATATTGGCAGTATCTGTAGCGGAGGTGCTTACGCGAAACTAATCTCAAGATTTAAAGGAGTTGATAAACCTGGGACAGGGGTAAGTTTTGGAGTTGATCGATTATTGTTTGCTCTAATGCAACTTGATCAAATTAAAATTAATGATCAAAAACCTGTTTTAGTCTGTGTCATGGATGAAAAATTCCTTAAAAATTATTATGAAATTGTAGATCAGCTAAGAGAAAATAATATTAATGCTGAAATATTTTTAGACACAAAGAAAAATTTAGGTAAGCAACTTGATCTTGCTAATAAGCGTGATTTAAATGTTGCAATTATTTGTGGTGAAAATGAATTTAAAGAGAACACAGTTACGATAAAAAACCTTAAAGGTGTAAAAGGCCAAAATAATCAAACAATTCCTAAAGAAAAGTTAATCGATGAAGTCAGAAAATTTATCTAATATTCTTAAATCAAGTGGATTTAAGAATATTGAACTCGATAATATTATAGAGTCTAAACATATCCTAAAAAGATCTGGAGGTAACTTTAGACAATATCTATTCTCTTTTTATGATCAAAGAAATGTAGAATGGAGCTTACGTCCCGACTTAACTTTATCGAGTGTTATCAAATTTATAGGAACTAAAGATCAAAAAAAGACTAAATGGTCATACAGTGGTGAAGCTTACCGGAAACAAAATAAGAATAATAAATCGCCTATTATCAAACAAACAGGTTTTGAAATATTTGGTTCTAATACTAAAGAAAAAGATGATTATGAAATCCTTAAAACATCAATCAATATCTTCAAGAAATCAAAGTTTAAAAAATGTGAACTGAATTTAAGTAATATTGAAATATTTCATGTGCTCGTAAACAAATTAACTTCTCTTCCACTTAGATGGAGAGAAAAAATTAAAAGGCACTATTCGAGAGAAGTTTATTTTGATCAATTACTCAAAAAATTATCTAATAATAAAGATATTAATCCCAAAATTGTTGAGCAAGACAAAGCAAAAGCAGAAAGATTAAGAAAAAAAGATCCATTGAAGATGTATTCTGGAAGATCTTTAAAAGAAATTTTGGAGAGGTTTGATTTAAAAAATTATCAAGACCCAAGAAATCTTTCAAATAAGAATAGTGTTAAAATAATTAAAGATTATTTAAAAATTTCTTGTCCAATTGAAAAAGCACCTAAAGTTTTAAATGATTTCTTTAAAAAGAATAATTTAAATATTTTTATCAGTTCAGATTATTTTCCAATTAATAAAAACAATAATAAAAATATAAAAGTAATTTTTAATACCAATATAAACCGAACTGTTAGTTATTATACGGGGATGACTTTTAATATAGAGGTAAAAACAAATGGTAAAAAAGAAGTTTTTTTATCAGGTGGAAGATTTGATAATTTGATTAAAGACCTAGGGAACAAGAAAGACCTAAATGCTGTAGGTGCAGCAATTAACAGAAGTATTTTATGAATAAAGAAATAATTAATATTTTAACTTTATCTAAAGGCCGAATGAAAGCTGAGGCCGAGCAAGTTTTTAAGATAAGTAAATTGAAAATAACTCAAGAAAGTGAACGTTCATTGATTGGTTCTATTAAGGGTTATCCAAATATTCGTGTACTTTATATGAATGCTACTGAAATTATTGAAGCGTTAGGTAAAGGAATTGGAGATATTGGTATTAGTGGAAAAGATTTATGGCGTGAAAGTGAGCAAAGTATCCAATCAAATATTGCACTTGCTAAGGAATATAGTTGGGGAAAATCTGATTTAGTAGTTGCTGTAGATAATATGTGGCTAGACTGCGTAAATCCTACAGACTTAGAAGATATCTCTTATGAGTTTTATCAAAAAAAGAAAAGATTAATGCGTTGTGCAACTAAATTTAAAAACCTTGCTCATGGATGGTTTAATTCTAAAGGGATTACTCAATATGAATTAATTACTTCATTGGGGGCTACTGAGGGTGCAAATAAATTAGGTACGGCAGACTTAATCGTGGATTTGAGTTCAACAGGGGAAACTTTAAAACAAAATAATCTAAAAGTTATTGATACAATTTTGAGTTCTTCTGCTTGTTTATTTTATTCCAAGAAATCAATTAAGAAAAAAGGCGTAAAGAAAATATTGAAATTACTTTCTAAAAATTAAGTCCTTCCAGTAAATAAGAATGATTTTGATTATATCTAAATTTCTTAGTACCGCATAAAGACCAACTAACAATCCAATACCAACTAATATTTTAAATAACAAAATTAATTCCATAACAAAACTTAGCTGAATAAATTAACTTATCAATAATATTATAATCTTAATTATGACATGAATTAATATTATTAATTAATGTAATGATTAATCAGTTTTTTAATTGGTGTGTCTATGTTTTAGAAGTAATTGGTGATGTTACTGGCATGGGATATGAACTTGCTAATATTGTTATTTTCGTAATTTTACAGCCAAGTTTAATCCTTTTATTCTTTATATTATGGAGAAAAGAAGTTAGGAAAAATAGGTGATAAGAATATTATTTATTTTTCTAATTTTATTAATTTCTCCAGTAAAATCTGAAAATGTCTTTCCATTAGACCCTGCAATTAATTATGGAAAATTAGAAAATGGTTTAACTTATTATATTAGAGAAAATACCACTCCTGAAAATAAAGTATCGATGAGGCTTTATGTAAAGACGGGTTCTATAATGGAGGAGGATCATCAAAAAGGTTTAGCTCACTTAATAGAGCATATGGCTTTTAATGGTTCGAAAAACTTTCCAAAAAAAGCAATTGATGAATATTTATCTTCTATTGGTTTAAACTTAGGATCACACTACAATGCAAATGCTTCTTTTTTTAAAACTACTTATAAATTTGAAATTCCAACTGATGACATCAAGAATGTTGAAACAGCTATTCAAATTTTAGCTGATATTGCAAAGAATTTAAACTTAAATCCAGAGGCATTTGAGCGAGAACGAAAAATAGTAGAGGAAGAATATCGAACCGATATTGGCAGTGGTCAAAAATACTATGATCAAATAAGCAAATATATTTTTAAAAATTCAAGATTATTAGAACGAAGACCTATTGGCGATATAGAAGTTATTAGAAACTTTACATATGAGGATGCAATTAGCTATTATAAAAAATGGTACCAACCTGAACGAATGGGATTATTTATAGTTGGTGACATTCAATCACAGGAAATAAAAAACTTTATTCAAAAGTATTTTGGTGATTTTAAAAATACTGAGAAAACAATCGTACCTGATTATAAAATCCCTGATTTTGAGGAAAACCAATTCTTTACTTATCAAGACGCTTTAGAGGAAGATATTCAATTTACTATATGGAAAAAAGATGAGTTCAAAAAAACTAATACTATTGCAAATTATAGACATGCAATAATAGGCTACTTAGTAAGTGATATCGTTTATCGAAGAATGCAAGAAGTAAGAGAACTTAACCAATCTGCATTTAAAAGTGCTTATGTTTACGATTATCAAATTTCAGATTTAGATATGTATTATCTTTTCTCAACTTCTTTAAGACAAAACTCTATAAATCAAGGAATTGAAGATGCCCTTACTTTTGCAGAACAAGTAAACAGATATGGGTTTTTAGATAGCGAGTTAGAGCTCGCTAAGAAAAGACGAATTGATTATTTAAAACAAGCATTAATTGAAGAAAACACCAGAACTTCAGAGGATTTTATAAAGGAATATATTGATCATTTTATCTATGACGAGATGATCTCAGGACTTCAAAAAGAAATTGAGTATTCAGAAAATATTTTAAGTTCTATCACAGCTGAGGATTTAAATGATTATTTCAATAATCATTTTGAAGAAACAAATAGGATTATATCTATTAGAGCACCTGATTTTATAAATAATTTACCAACGGAAAAAGATATTGAAAAAATATTTCAAAAAGTAAGTCAAAAACAAATAGAACCATATGAATTTGAAATTAAAAAAGTTGAACTTATCAAAGAAGATTTAAAAGGTTCAAAGATCATAAAAAGAAAGAGATTTCCAAGAAGTAATATTATTAAAATAACTTTGGAAAACGGTGCTGATGTTTTTTTAAAAAAAACAGATTTTAAAAAAGATGAAATTCAATTGAAAGCCTTTAGTTGGGGAGGATATTCTACTGTAGATATGGATAAATTAGCTTCAGCAAAATATGCTGAAGATATTTTAAATTATGCTGACCTTGGTGAAATATCCGTCAATGAAAAAGAAAATTTATTTCAACAAAATTTTGTCGATGTATTTCCAAATATATCTGAAGGTACAGAAGGTGTCAGTGGAAAATCAAACAACCAAAATTTAGAAAACATGTTTAAGATGCTTTATTTAAATTTTACTGATTTGAGGGTAAAGCAATATCATGTTGATCGATTTAAAGAGAATAAAATTAATCAATACAATATCGATAAAGAAAACCCACAACACCAATCCAATTTAGATTATAGAAAAAAACTTTATCAAGACCATCCAAGAACAATGTATCCAACAGATGAAGTGTTTAATCAAATTAACCTAGAAGATGTTCAAAACTTTTATCAAGATAGATTTAAAGATGGAGGAAGTTTTGATTTTATAATTGTTGGTGATTTTGAGTTTGAAACAATAGAACCATTAATTGAAAAGTATATTGGTAGCTTATCTGATTTAAAAAGAGACGACCCATATATCGACCATGGTATTCGTTACACAAAAAAGCGTGAATATAATGAATATAAAGAAGAGGATGCCAAAAAGGCAAATATCTTTAGAGTTTATTTTAAAGAATATAATTACTCTTATAGAGACAAAACTAAACTGTATTTATTGATGTCTATCTTAGATAAAATGCTTTTTGATAAAGTTAGAGAAGAAGATAACCTTGTCTATTCAATTTCATCATCTAAATATTTAGACAATAAAATTCCTGAAGAAATTACTAGTTTTTATATCTATTATACAGGAGACCCTAAAAATGTAGATACTATCAATAACAGAATAGATGAATTGATAGATAGTATTAAAAATAAAGAATTTGATGTTCAAATTTTTAAAGATCAAAAAGTTGCTTTGAAAAAAGATTATGATGCCGGTTTAAAGACTAATAGTTTTTGGTTAAGCTCAATTTTAAATGCAGTGAAATATAGTCAAAATATTGAAAAGATTACTTATCTAAATTCAATAGTCGATAGCATTACTCTTAATGAAATAGCAAGATTGGCTAAACAACTATTTGATGATCAATATTTTGTAAGTGCAGATTATTTAAGCGAGTAAATTTTATGTTGGAAGTAATAATAGCAGTAGAATTAGCTTTTTTAGCTTATAAATTGCTTATAGATTAAAGAGACAAAATTATGAAGAAAATTGAAGACAAGGTTAAAGGAATAAGCATCGAACTAGATCGAAGTACAAAGTTGAATGAATTAGATGATGTAATTTTAGACTTTGAAAAAAATACAGATGATAAGCATGAAGTTGATGTGTCAGTTGATATTCAAAATGCTACTCTCCATATGAAAAGAATTAAAAAACCTCATATTACTCTGGCAACTGTTGATGGTAAAGTTGTTAAGAAGGATAAAGAAATAGAAGTTAAAGTTACAAAATAAAAAGCAATTAAATATAAAACTCTTGTACAATTCTCGTATATAAAGAGATAAAATGTACTTTTATTTATGAAAAAATATCTATTAATTTTAACGGCATTCCTTTTTTTGTCTGGATGTGAAACAACATCGTCAAAATCCGTAAATTATAAGCAAAACAAAATTTATATTGGAATGAATAAATCAGATTTTTGCTATGAAGCTGGATCTATAAATGCAAAAAAAGATCCTTGCAGACTTACTTACAGTGAAATGCTTAATTCTAAGCCTAGAGGTGCATATTACCCAGATACTAAGATGGAAATAATGCATAATTTAACAACAGAAAAATATTATGTTTTTGAAAACGTAACAATACCACATGATTGGTATAAACCTTTTAAAGGTGTTTTAAGTATCAAAACAAAAGGAAATGGAAGATTGGCTAAAATATTTCTTGATTACGAAGAAGCTAAAAAATTTGCTTCTGGTATTGAATTTTCAATTAAAAAAAACAAAATTTCATTAGCAAAGCAACATTGTAAAGATAATGGATTAGTCGAAGGAACAGAAAGTTTTGCAGAATGTACATTAAAAAAACTTAAAGAGTAAAAAAAGTGAGTTTTAAAAAATTTTTTGTATCTTTAATTTTTGTTCTTTTGTTTGTTACAAATGCTCATTCAAAAAAGCCTTTAAAAACAGATGTAGTTTTTGAGAGTAAATATGGAGGAATATATTCTATTAAACTCCCAATGTTTTCAGGTAAGGGTAGGTGGCAACCTTCATTTAATATAATTAACGAATTATCTCAGAAAAATTGCAGTTTATATTCTAAAGATAGTTTTCTTTTAATTTCCAAAGGAAGCAGCGCTATGACAGTGAGAACAAATGGAAAACTTAAAGTTAATGCAGTAAAATCAGATCAGGGTCTTGTTATGGACTCTACAAGCCGAATGAGTGTTTCTCATAATCATTTTAGATTTTTTTGTGGAGAAAATATTGATGAAATACTAATTAATTTTTCAACTAGTAATAAATTTTTTTCTGAGGATGTTTTTAAGCTTTCAATGATTGGTCCCTCACCAACAGGATATTTGCAATTTAAAAATAAAAGTTTCATTTTTAATGAAATTAAAGAAGAAACAAGGAAAAATATATCACTAAAATTAAAAGAGCTAAGTGGGGAACAAGACTATGATTTAAAGACAAATAAACAAGGAATTGTTACTGGAAATATTGCAAAGGCTAAT
The DNA here is from genome assembly GCF_052047935.1 of Candidatus Pelagibacter sp. HIMB1506. NCBI lineage: Bacteria > Pseudomonadati > Pseudomonadota > Alphaproteobacteria > Candidatus Pelagibacterales > Candidatus Pelagibacteraceae > Candidatus Pelagibacter > Candidatus Pelagibacter sp. HIMB1506. The sequence continues at coordinate 1,423,171 of NZ_JBNAIS010000001.1, forward strand.
TTTTCAGAGGTAATAAGTAATTCAAAAAAATTATGTAATGAGATTGGTTTTAGTGCCGAGTCAGAAAAGTACTCAGAATGTATATTTGAAGTAATGGAAATCAATGACGCTTACAATGTTGCAAAAAATCAAGAAAATATATTAATTTCTAAAGCTCAAGAAAAAGAAAATATAAAAGTAGAATTTAATTATGAAGCAAAATCTGGAGAGAAAATTAACCAAGATAGTAAGTGGAATAAATTTTGGAAAGGAGTTTCCTGGATTTTACACGAACATGGTGATGATATTTTTAATGTTATTGTTGATCTTAAATATGGTACCAATCTTAGTGGCTATAACACAAGTAATGAAGTCACAAATAATAGAACTACATTAAGATGTACAGGTCAAAGAGTTGGGGATATCATTTATGAAAATTGTAGGGGTGGTGGTGTTTGGATAAAATGTAGAACAACATTGCTTGGAGGTATAGCAAAAAGAAGATGCAGACAAGTTTCTTAACATTAAATTTAAAATTTACGAGGATCAGTTAAATGGTTGAAAACTGGCAAATAATATTAGCAATTATTATTGTAGGATTATCAATTGTAATGCCAATTTTTTACTCACATCAAAAGAAGAAAAAGGCTCAACAAGAAGAGCTAAATAAAATTAAAATCTATGGTGAGAATATAAATAAACAAACTCGAGATAAACATTAATACCTAAATTCTAAAATATTAAATAGATTTTTTTTGCATTTCATAAATAAAACAAGTTTGTAGCAAAATTCAAACATACACTATTGATTTATTGGGATCATGCGTTGGATTTCAATCCTTTTCTTTAGAGTTCCGCTTTTTTTATTATCTCCCTTGTTGCGTAATTCTAATACGAAACAGAAAAGGGTTGGAACCATAAGTAACTATAAACTGTTAACCTTAAAAAAATCAATTAACCATAGGAGCTCTAATACATGGAAATAAACCGTGTACACAAGTATTGTCACGTCAATACCTATATAGCATACGATAACTGTTACCCTGTCTACAAACAATCATTTAAATTTGAAATAAAACCTGGAGAACACAACAGCTTAGTCTGGGATAAGATCATAAAAATATTTGAAAAAAATGGATACAAAGTGGAGCTCAAATCATGAAGAGAGTTTTACTTATTATTTTATCTCACTTACTGTTGTTTTTCATTGTCTTTGCATATCAAGCCCAAGCTCATGCTGAAGATGAGGAATGGACGATAGATAGTTTGGAAACTCTAGCTTATGCAAGAGTTTCTGGGGAAGTTATCCATGGTGATAATTTAAACTTCTTCATCGATTCCCGAGATGATTGCCAAAAAGTATGGAATAACTTTACTTTTGTCACCTACAATGACCCGGGAGATATTAAACAGCTTTTAGGAAAACATATTCCAATAACAATTAATGGAGAAGAAATAACAGCAAAAGTTGAGCATATTTCTCCATTTTTAAAACTTGGTTGGAGAGTACTTTTTACGATAGGTACTTATCCAGTGAAAGAATACATCAATGTATTAAATAATTTCTATATTGAAGAAAAAAAATATGAAATCAAAATTATTGATGGCATTGATTTTAAAGCAGATAAATATTTTGATATTTCTGTAAACAGTTGGAAATTAGATAAGTTAGTTCCATCTGTCTTAGCAGCTCATAAGCTTTGTAAACAACTAAATGATATGGAGAGTTAAAATGTTTAGAATTTTTTTGTTATTTATCCTTTTATTTCCTAATATTTCTCATGCAGACCAAGGTCTCAATCTTACCTGTAAAAATTTATTATCAGCACTTGGGAAGCAATACGAACCTTTAAACTTTAAACTTGAAGTAACAGGCTTTCATTATTTTGATAAAGATCACAATGAATTTAAGGTCATTCCATCAGAGGAATTGGTATTTGGAGACGACATGTTTGTTGCTAAATTTCCTGAGTATGAATTAGGTTTTCAAAGAATAGTATATGCTGGTGAAACTGAGCAAATTATTACTATGTCTAAATATGATTTTATAAATGATAAATTTTTAGCTCATTATGAATGTGATATAGAAACAACAAATATCGATTAATTATTATGATTATTAAAAATAAGAAAGAAACAATCTATTATAGTGGTTTTTCAATGGAACCATCTGAAACTGTAGAACTTTTAGATAATTCAAAAGGAAAGATAATTTCAAATCGAACGCACAAGATTGTAAAATTAGAAGAATATAAGATCTTATCTTTTTGGGATAAAATAAATGAATTAGGAGTATGGAATTGGAGTAAAAAATATCCAGTTAAAGAACCAGAATTAGAACAACTCTTAGACGGGTATAGATGGGAATTAAAATTAAGAGATAGAAATGGTAAAGCTAAATATTGTTCAGGCTACATGAGTTTTCCAAGAAAGTTTAAGGAATTAATTAAAGAATTAAATTATTTGTTTGGCAGCAAAATTAGATTTTAATTATTATCTTTTTGCTCGTAATACCATTTTTTTTGTCTGTCTCTTTTAGCTTCTAATTGTTCCTCAGTTAAATTGGCATAGATTTTTTTATCATATTGTTCTTTTTCTTTTTGGCTCATTTCATCTCTTATTTTTTTAGTAGAAGCTCTATTTTTTAATACACTTATATCTATTTCACCCTTTTTGAATTCTTGAATACTCTCTTTAGTAGAGTGCTTTAAAATGTTCTTCATATTTATTCTTTTACCTGAATGATAAAATTTAAGACCTGGTCTATCAGTTTCTTTTCTAGTTAAATATTTTACCTGATTTAATTTTGTCTCGCCTCTAAAATCTTTCTTAGTCCAATTTCGTGGTTTGCTATCAATTATTTTTTGAAGCTCTTCATCTGTTCTTAGTTCCCATTGATTGTTACCTTTAGGATTTCGGTTGAAGTCTTTTTTGATCATTAGTTAATTAAATAGATAAGATCTATGTTATTATAATTTATGAAAAAATTTAATGAAAAGTTAAAAAAAATTTCTGAAATTAGATGTGAAGAATTGCACAATCATGAAGATGGCACTCATATGTACGTAATATATTTTCATCATGCTAGTGGTAGAGTTGAATTGATAGCCAAAAGTTCAATTAAACCAATATTTGCAAGGCAAGTATCAAAGGTCTACTAATTTAGGCTTTTTTAAACTCAAATAATTTCAAGGATATAAAGTCTCTTCTAGATATTTTCTTTTTTAATTTGGGTATTTTAACTTTGAGAGATCTTACAAACTTTAAATATTCAAAAAATCTAAGTGTAGAGACAGTTTTTCTAACAACAGCTGCAATACATAATCCTACTAAAAAGCTTAGTAAAGAAACACCCATTGCTTTTACTGTTAAAGCAAAAGCACTAACACAAGCACCGCCTTTAATGATACCCCACCTAAGGTTTCGCATCTCTTGTTTGTTAGAGGATTGATCATATCGATAAGCAAGCACTACTATTGAAGTAATAGAACCAACAGGGTCTCCATGTACAAAACTAGAAGCAAGTACTCCTGATGCTATTTCAGAAAACTCTTCTTTATGTCTTTTTTTCCAATTAAAAAATAAAGCAAGTGGTCCAATAGAACTTGCTAGTAATTCATTAAATTCAACATGCTTAATATCGTCTAGCCATCTTTGAGGAATCTTGATGGCCTCATTAAATTGATCATAAATAATTGTATATGATTTAGAGTAAGTTGAATGTATGGCAGATGAAATAATAGGTAGTGAATGCAAAATTTTTTTCACAGTAATGTCTTATAACACAAAATAGGCAAAAGTTTGAAATTTATATTAATTTTTGTTGATAATTTTTAAACTTTTTTGAAGGTATTAAATTTTTTAGCTCTTCAAGCTTATATTCTTTATTATTATTTAATATTTTATTATGAACCATTGATGAATATAAAGCTGCACTATATGCCTGACAATTTAATGATTTTTCTGGATTAAATTCTATATCAGTAAAAGCTTTATAATTCAGGATTTCAGCTTTCAAATTATTGTTTTGATTTAAAGCTATGAAATAAAGCCATGAATAAAAATCAAAATCTAAAGAAAAAGTTTCACCAAAAAAACTAAATTCTTTTAAATCACTTCTTTTTATTCTTTCATCTTTTTTTGCATCAATCGATGACATTTCATAAATATCTTCGTTTGGTCCTTGGTCAGTAAATATTTTACTGCCTTGAAACAAGCTTTCTAAAAAATATTCTTTATTTTTATAACTAATTATTAAATTGAATGCACTTAATTGAATTCCTAATTTATTTTCAGATTTAGTTGAGATTTCTAATATTTTATCCAACTTAAATTCTTTAGATATATTTTCATGAAAAGATGAAATAGATTTTTGTTTTTGACTTTTTGCAAAACCAGAGAACCATGTGAATTCAACTGAATTTGTTGTGACTAGTTCTTCTTTATCTTGAGACGGTATAAAAAAAGGTCGTTTAGCCATTTTGTAATTGTTTTAATTCTTCCAGGTTAATAAATTTTTCTGACTGTATATTCCCAATTAGGCATATTTCAGCCTGAGAACAAGTTGTTTCATTTGGTTTTTGATTAAATCTTTTAATTTTGCCTCTTTCATTAAGCGTGTGTCTTTTAACTGTTTTTTTGAACATACCATCAAAAGCCAACCACGTTTTTAAAATTGCTAATTCGTCATCGTTTTGTCTATATTGATCAAATGTGTGACTTGCTGCATTAGTATCACAAAATATGCACTCATTTTCAACGATTACTGATGGATCTATTTTAATTTCAACAAAATCACTATCATTTAATTTTTGTCTTCTTTTAAAACTCTCAAAAAGAAATGAATTTTTATAGGTTATCGATAAAGATATTGCATAATTCCAATCGTCTCTTCTCTCTGGATCATTATAAACATATTCTAAATTTCTTTTTTTTAATTCTTCAAGACTTAACAATCCATTATTGAGAATAGAATTAACATTTTGTCTTTTTGTAAAATGAATTAATTGTGTAATTTTCCTTGTCTCTAAAATATTTAAAATTCTCTCTCTTCTTTCCATTAAATGATATTTTTTACTCTAGAAAATATATCATCAATTGGTAGCTTTTCATTAGTTAAATGGCACCATGAAATTCTGATTGCTCCTTTTAGTCTGTTTTCATCATCAGTCATAGCTTTTATCACATGAGATGGTTCATATGTAGATGATGTACACGCACTGCCATTTGATACAGAAATAAGATCTTTAGTTGTCAACATAAATGCTTCTGCATCAACATTTGGTACTGAAAAATTGATACAATTTCCTAATAAATATTTTTCATCACCATTTAAATTTCCATTTAAACTTTTCATTAATTTAATTATTTGATTATAAATTTTTTTATTTTGTTCCTGTCTTTTTTTTAAATTTTTCTTAGCAATTTTGGCAGCTACACCTAAACCAACAATTAAATGAACTGGAAGAGTACCAGGTCTTAACTTTGCTTGTTGTCCACCACCAAAAAATAATGGTTGCAAAGGTGGCTTATTAAAATTTCTTAATCTAGTAACTAATGCCCCAATTCCTTTAGGACCAAACACTTTATGACCGCTAATGCTTATTAGATCAATTCTTTTATTCGAAAGTGTATCAATATCTTTTCCATACATTTGTGCTGCATCAACATGAAAATAACAGTCATGATCTTTAATAATTTCTATTATTTCATTAATAGGTTGTATTACACCTGTCTCATTGTTAACTCCCATAATTGAAATAAGAAGAGTATCTTCTCTTAATTTATCTTTGATATCTTTTTGATTTACTCTTCCAGATTTATCTACATTTATAATATCAACTTCAAATCCTACTTTTTCTAATTCCTGAATTGGTTCTAGTACTGCTTTATGTTCTATTGCTGAAGTGATGATATGTTTTTTATTATTTTTTAAACCATAATCTTTTAGACCAAAAATACTCAGGTTATTCGATTCTGTTGCACCACTTGTGAAAATTATTTCATTTCTCGATGCATTCACCAAACTTACTACATGGTCTGTCGCTTCATGAACTGCTTTCTTTGCAATAGAACCAAAGCTGTGTGTATGAGAACCTTCGTTACCAAAGTCTGTCGTTAAATAATTATTCATCTTCTCTACAACCTCAGGTTCAATTGGAGTGGTAGCGTTGCAGTCTAAATAAATGCTCATTTTAGTATGTTGAATTTTAATATTTGTATGTTAAATAAATAACATACAATATATAAATAATCTAATATTTTATTGATTTTTATGACTTTAAATGTTCACAAATTTGCAGCCATCAAAGGGCAACAATCAGGAGATGATTATTACACTGTTGTTTGTGAAATGGCAATTATTCCAAGATTATTTTTATTTAACGAAGCAACTATTCCAACAGAACTTCGCGCACAAAGACATATCAATAAATCAAGGATCCCTGAAATGGCAAGATACATTGTTGATAATCCTAAGAACTATATTTTTTCTGCACTTACTGCATCAATAGACGGCAATGTTACTTTCAAACCATTAAAGTTAAATGGTAAAGACAGCGAAATAGGTGAACTAGAAATTGCTGGTGATGCAAAATTAATGATTAATGATGGTCAGCATCGTCGTGCAGCAATTGAAAAAGCATTAACTGAAAATCCAGATTTAGCAAAAGATACTGTTGCTGTTGTATTCTTTAAAGATAAAGGACTAAAAAAATCACAACAAATGTTTTCTGATTTGAATCGACATGCTATTCGACCAGCAACAAGTATTGCAAAACTTTACGATCATAGAGACCCAATTGCTGAAGTTATTAGAAGAGTTGTTTATGAAACTGAGGTATTTAAGGGTGTAGTAGAAATGGAACGATCTACAATTGCTGAACGATCTTCAAAACTATTTCCATTTTCAGGAATTTATTCAGCTTCGAAAACGTTAATTGATTTAGAAAAGAATAAAAAAATTGATCAAGCTGTCAATTTGGTAAGTTCTTTTTGGGAAACTGTTGGAGAAAACATGGACCAATGGCGTGGTGTTAGAATAGGAAACTTGTCACCTGCAGAGGTTAGAAGAGATTATATTCACACACACGTAATTATCTTACAAGCACTAGGTCATGCTGGTAAAGATCTAATTGCACAATTTCCAAGCAATTGGAAATCTAAGTTAAAGAATTTAAAAAAAATAAATTGGTTAAAGAATAACTCTGAATGGCATCAGCGAGTAATTATTAATGGTAGAGTAGTTAAAAATAACAACAGCATTATTTTAGCTTCAAATATAATTAAAAAAGCTTTGGGTGTTAAATTAAATACAAAAGAAAAAGCATTAGAAAGTCAGGTGAAAAAAAGTGGAAAGTAAAAGAAAATCTTTTTTTAATGAAATTGGTTTTAAACCAACTATTGAAAAATTAGTAGATTTGACTGCTAAACTTTATTTAGAAGATGATAATCCATGGGTCGTTGGTTATTCAGGCGGAAAAGATAGTTCTGCTTGTTTGCAATTGATGTGGAGAGTATTAGAAAAAATTAAATCAGAAAATAAGCCCATTAAACCATTACAAGTGATTACTACAGATACATTGGTTGAAAATCCTGTGGTTGCCACTTGGGTTCGAACTTCATTAGATTTATTGAGAAACAAGGCAAAAGAAAAAGGACTACCAATCTTTCCAAATTTATTAACACCTAATATTGAAGAGACATTCTGGGTAAACTTAATTGGTAAAGGTTATCCAGCGCCTAATACTAAATTTAGATGGTGTACAGAACGTATGAAAATAAGGCCCAGTGACCGTTTTTTAAGGAAAATATCATCAGAAAGTGGAGAAGCTGTTTTGGTTATTGGGACTAGAAAGGCGGAGAGTTCTAATAGAGCTATTTCCATTACTCGTTTTGAAAAAGAGGCAACAAGAGAAAACTTTTCAAAACATGTAAACCTTATGAATGTCAGTTCATATTTACCTATCAAGGATTGGACTAATGATGATGTTTGGCTTTATTTACTTCAAGAACCTTCTCCGTGGGGAATAAATAATAAAGATCTTCTATCAATGTACCAAGGTGCAACAGATGGAGGAGAGTGTCCTTTAGTAGTAGATACTTCAACACCATCATGTGGAGATAGTAGATTTGGTTGCTGGGTTTGTACACTTGTTAAGCAAGATAAATCAATGTCAGCTATGGTTCAAAACGACTCTGAAAAATCATGGATGGAACCTTTATTGCAATTAAGAAATGATCTAACTATTAAAGATCACGATAAAAGAGATTTTAGAAGACTAAAAGGTCACGTACAATTGATGGGACCTGAGGATGAAGAAACAACAGTACCAGGACCTTATACCAAAACAAGCAGAGAAGAATGGTTAAGAAAATTATTACAAGCACAAAATAAAATTAGAAGTAACAATCAGCTTCCCAAAGATTTGAAAAAGATTCAACTTATTAATCAAGAAGAATTAGATCAGATTAGAAAAATATGGTTTTACGATAAATTGGAGACGGATGATATTTTACCTAAAGTTTGTGAGACAGAAGCTAAAGGAGAATACAACTTTGAACCTTTAGAAGACAGCCATGTTTTTGACCATGATATTTTGAAAATATTAAAAGAAACTTGTGGTGATGATGAAATGATTTTTGAAATCGCAAGAAGTCTTTTAGAAGTTGAGCGTAAGCATTTTAAAAGTAATCGTCGAACAGGGTTATTTGATGAGTTTGAAAATATTTTTAGAAAATCGTTTTATAAAGATAAAACAGACGCAATTGAATACGCTAAGCAAAAGAAAAAAATTAAAAATCAAGCAAATAAACAATTACCTTTAGAGACTAATTGATGATCTTTGAAAATTTATTAATCAATAATTTTGGTGTTTATTGTGGAAAGCAAAATTTTGATTTAAGTACAAAATCAAAAAAACCAGTTATATTAATTGGGGCTCTTAATGGTTCTGGTAAAACTACATTTTTACAAGCAATAGATTTTGTCCTTTATGGTAAATTTTCAAATTACTTTTATTCACAAAAGCTTTCTTATGAAAACTTCTTAACTAAAAATATTAATAAAAAAAACTTTGATGAGGGTGCACAAATAGAACTAACCTTTAATAGAAAATATAAAGGTAAAAAACAAAAGTTCAAAATCTCAAGGAACTGGAAGTTGGTTGGAAAAAAAATGAAAGAGGAGTTCTTTGTTTTTATTGATGATAAATTTGATGAAGACATCACTAAAGATTGGGATAATTTTGTTGATCAGATTTTACCTTCAAGAGTTGCTTCTTTATTCTTTTTTGATGGGGAAAAGATTGAACAATTGGCAGATTTAGACCAGTCAAAAAAAGTATTGAAAAAAGCCATTAATTCACTGTTAGGCCTTGAGATAGTAGACCAATTAAATGTTGATGTTGATGAGTTTCAGAAAAGATCTTCTCTTCAAATAAAAGATGATGATGAAAAAAAAGTAATTGAGGAAATGGAAGCAAAGATCAAAGAATATGAAAAAGCAATTAAAGTTGTTGATGAGAAAATTGTTAAGGAAGAAGATAAGTTAACTAAGGTGAAATATGAGACGAGAGAACTAGATATAGAACTATCTCAAAAAGGAGTAGCTTACTATGATAAGAAAAAAGAATATGAAAAAGAACAATCAGAAATTGATGAAAAAAGAAAAACTTTGCAAGAAGATTTAGTCAAAGTTGCAGCAAGTGAAGCACCATTACTTATTGTAGAAAAAGAACTAAATGAAATTAATTTACAATCTAAAGAACACAATTCTTCAATAGATCAGTCAATTATACAGGAAAAAATTAATCAGTTAGTAGATCAATTTAATGAATTTTCTGAAAAAAATTGCTCAGATAAAGATTATTTAAGTAAATTTAAAAAATTTAGTGATCAACAAAAAATTAAAAAAGATACAAATAACCAAAAGACTGAATTTTTATTAAAAAGTATCAATCCATTTGAAACAAATTTTTTACTTAATGAAAATCTTCCAAATACGAAAAAAGATATAGATAAATTAACATCTAAAAAAATTAAATTAGATGAAGAATATGAAAAAGTTAGTCAGTTGATAAATAAAATACCAAGTGATGATGAAATTAAACCTTTAATTGAGAAATCAAAAAAACTTAAAAAAGAAGAAGAAACTTTAATTACTAAAATGAATCTTTTAAGAGAAGAACGTGGAAGATCAAATGGTCCTTTAATAAAATTAAATTTTGATCTTAAAAAAGAATATGAAAGAAAAACAGCAAAAGATATTGATAATTTAGATAATAAGAGATTTATTGATTACTCAATTAAAGTTAAAGACGTTTTAAGTTCTTTCCATGTAAAAGCACTAGATTATCATATTAAAAGATTAGAAAAATTAATTTTAAATTGTTTTAAAAGTTTACATCGTAAGAAAAATTTTATTAAATCAATCAAAATCGATACAATTGAATTTGATTTAAAAATTTCAGATAAAAAAGATACCGAGATAAATACAGAGGATCTTTCAGCAGGTGAGAGACAATTACTTGCTGTAGCTATTTTGTGGGGACTTGCAAAAGCATCCAATAGTGCAGCACCAACTATTATTGATACTCCTTTGGGAAGATTAGATAGTGAACATCGATTTAATTTGGTAGAACAATATTTTCCAACTGCATCTAAACAAGTAATTTTATTGTCAACAGATGAAGAGATTAATAAAAAATATCACAAATTTATTTCTCCATATTTATCAAGGTCGTATAAAATTGAATATGATGAGAAATTAAGTGGTAGTAAATTATCGGAGGGTTATTTTTTCTAATGGATATTGATCTAGATGTACTAAGAACCTCAACCAATGTTAAAAATTCTTTAACAAGAATTAAGACACTTACTGGAATACCCAATTGGAATATTATTTGTAGATGGGCTTTTTGTTTATCTATCAAACAAACCGCTCTACCTAGAGAAGTAGAAGAGAAATTGGATGGAATAGAAATAGATTACGACGTCCTATTTGGCAAAAATAAACCAATATACACACAGCTTTTAATCAATAATTTGGTCACTCATAATGTTGAAGTAGATAAGAAAAATTTAACTAAGTATCTGTATGCTCATGTGAATCGTGGAGTGAATATTATTTATACAAATAAGCTTAAAGATATTTCTGGGTTATTATTAATTGGAAGGATTGACTAGGAGGCCTAAAAAGCTCAGTATCAATGTAAGCCAGCTTATTAAGCCTCAAAGTTTATGCTACAACATCCTTTGCAGCACACATCATCGACCATAAAACCTCCTTTAGTTAGTGTTTAAGTCTTTGTATTCTAGGCTTTTTTACAAATCTTGGAAAAATGAGTGGGTTGATGGAGAACGAAAGAACAACCCTAAAAAACAAGCTTTGTAAATCCTTGAATAATTGCATAATATGCTTAATTTTTCTTAAAGTCAACATTTTTTTTACGAATTTTTAAAATTTCGTACGAATTTTTGTTGACAATAATATTATATTATGATTTAACTCGCAACTATTATGAATGAATTTAGTAAACTAGTCAGTAACAAGTGGATCAGCGCTAAGCTTTTGGATGCATATGTGTATTCAAAAAGCAAGCAAGGCATTTATGCCATTGGATTAGTTCATAAAAACCAGGTTGCTGGATTACCTAAAAATTGGGAGTGGGTTTATGTTGGAATATCTGAAAATATAAAAACAAGAATAAAACAACACCAACCAGATAAAGAGAGAAAACCTGGCTTAAGAAAGTGGCTGTATAACAACTTAAATAAAGCCCAAATTTATTATCAATATACTGATGTTTCTGAGAAGAACTTAAGGTTGATAGAAACGTCCTTCATAAGAAGTTTAAAACCAACATTTAACATTTTAAAGAAAAACAAAACTAAAAGGAGAAGAAAATGACCAATCCGTTAGACATCGCTAAACAAACATTAGAACAAAGAAAACAATTCGCTGAATCTTTAAGAATTCTTTTAGAAGAAGCTAAAAATACCAATATGGAGAAGTTACTTGTAACCAAGGTTGATAATTTAAGATATACTTCTTATGTAGGAGCTGTTTCATTTAAACAATTTGCATCGATTGGTAGATTTGCGCATACATTGGATTGGTTTACAAATAAAACAATTAAAAATAAACTTGGAGAAGATGTTGCAGTAATACGAGATGACAGAGATATTAAAAATGAGGATTTAATTACCCAAAGACCTATTAACTATCCACGACAAAGAGATTTAGTCCATTATCTGTTGTCTTATGAAGATAATGACGCAAAATTTCCTCCTATAACTGCAGTTGTTTTATCTTCCGACTCAATGAAGAAAGAAAATGCTAAATTTTATAACGCAGATGGTAAAGCAGTGAGAAATTCAATATCTTTTTCCCCATTAGATACTAAAGGAGATATAGGCTTCCTTGATATATCCGAAGAATATGTAGTTTATGCTTTAGATGGACAGCACAGACTACTCGCGTTTAATGGTCTAGTAGATTTGTGGAACAGTTCAGATAAAAGTTTAAAAGCAAAAAACTCCTCAGGTGTGCCAGTAAATAATGAGGAAAAAATTATAAGATTGGAAGAATACGGTTTTGATAATGACTCTTTCGTTCAAGATATTTTAAATCAAAAAGTAGTTGTTGAGTTTATACCAGGAGTTTACAAGGGTGAAACTTTTCTCGATTCTATAAGTAGAGTTCGATCACATTTTATAGACTACAATGATAAATCAGAGAAACTAAAGAAACAGGATATTGCACCTATTGATGATAGAGATCCATTTATTAAGTTTGCTAAGTACGCAGTAGCGGAAAGTGAATTTCTTGGAAAAAAAGAAATATTTACGTCTGTTAAAGCTGCACCAAGTAGAGGAAGCGCATTCTTATTAACGTTGGTGAATTTACGACAAATGGTTTCTATTATTTTTAGGGACAAAGAGCAAAAAACTGAAAAGGGTACATCTTGGTATGGAAAAGGAAGTGTGAAAGTTGAAAAAGAATTGGATATGTATATACCTTTATTTTTAGGTTTAATAAATTCGATTTCTAATTTAAGTGATATAAAAAGCTATCTTGAAACACCAAAAGTTCCAGGTACTACTGCTAAAAATTTCAGATCTCCTTCCTACCAAAATAAACAATGGAAAGGCACTATTAAAGATGAAGAAGGGTCAATTATAGATAATGATAAAGGACATGTCTTATTTACAACAGTAGGATTAATGGCGTTATCATATGCATATAAAAATCTTGTTGTGGGTACTTTAGATGATGATGAAAATCAGCCCAGTTTATCCAAAGACGAATTTATTAAAAGACTTAAAAAATTTGAGCAAAGTGGGGAAGGCTTTGATTATGAAAAAGATAAAAATTCAGAAGTGTCAGTTGGTTTAAGACACATATCATTACCTCAATCAATATTTTATGGTGTGCTTTTCGAAATTTCAAAAGAAAAAATGATAGTAAGAGAGCCTTCCGTAAAGCTTGCAGGTGAGTTACTAACTTATATTCTTGGAGACGGTGACTTTGAAAATAAAGAAAAATTACAACAAACTTTAACTTCTAACAGAACAGTAAGAGATATTTATTATGACTGGGATGGCACACCAATTAAAATTGAAATTAGCGATGGAAAAGTTAGAAATCCTATAAAGTTACCACCAAGAATATAAATTTTATTTATTGAGCAAATGTTTAGCAAAGCTTCTATTAAAAAAAGCACTAAAGAACTTGCAAATGGCTCAACAAATGATGATCATCGGAAAGCTTTAGAATATTTAAGAGATCTAAGATCTAAACATTTTTTAGAAAATTTAAACACTTTTTATAATGAATTAAGTGAACTTAAATTGAGTATTTCTGGAAGGTTAAAAAGATTTGATACTATAATTAGAAAAGTGCAAAGGAGTTCCTCAGATGTTAACACTATGGGGGATTTAATTGGTTACAGAATAGTAACTCATAGTTTTGATGAACAAGAAAAAGTATCTAAAATTATAAGTGATTTATATAAAATTAATCCTAGAAACTATACTTCTCAAGCAAATGGCTACAGAGCAATACATTTTATTGTAGACCTTGGAGAAATTGAAAATGGAATTAAAAATCTTTTTGAAATACAAATTAGAACATACTACCAACATATTTGGGCTACATGGTCAGAAAGTTATGGAGAAAGAATTAAAGAAATTTATAAAAGCAAAAACCTATCAGCGTCCTTATTAAATACAAAAACGTGGTTAGACAATTTTACTCAAATTATAAAAAAATATGAGGACAAAAATAAATCAAAATTACAAACAAATATTGTTAATATTAATCAAGAATATGGATTTTATATAATTTGCTTTGATATTAATAAAAATGATCTTTTATCAATTTCTGAAAAACTTTCTGATTTTAATCTGGTTAAAGATAATTATTATACCCTTGAAAAGATTAGTAAAGATAATGAAGAAATCGTTTTACTGATGGCAACCTCAGAAGAACATTTAAGAGAAACACACCCCAGATATTTTTCTTTAGATGCAAGACCTGATATCCCAAATGAGATATATCCTCATTGAATATTTATTTTCTTATCTCTTTTTAATAATTCGGCTTTAAATTTTTTAAAATAGTGGTGTTGATCCTGTTGTTGGAATTGTGTTAAAATTAATTAATCTTTTAAAGATTCGTTCGTAATACGTTTATTGCGCGGCCTTAAATAATGCCCTTCGGGGTGAGCCTTTTAAATCAGCAAACATTAACCCCCATAGATTTTATCTATGGATTTTTAAAAGGAGAATATTATGGCAAGCTATAAACAAATATTGGCAAACAGAAAAAATTCACTCAAATCAACGGGACCTATCACAGTTAGAGGTAAGTATTGGTCTTCACATAATAACATTAAACATGGATTAACCTCGAAAGATTTAATTGTCGGTGAAGATCAAAAGTCATTTGAGAGTTACCGTGATGAGATGCTTAAAAAATTAAACCCAAAAGGAATTTTAGAAGAACAAGTAGTTTTTAAAATTATTGATGTTGGGTTTCGATTGAGAAGGGTCTTTGGAATAGAGTCTGGGATGTTCAACCAGGAAATTTTAACTTATCAAGTTAATGAATACAAAGAAGATATAGCAGATAAATTTGATAATAAGGAAAATATATCAAATGTAGTTATTTCACCCGACCGATCAAAAAGGTTATTAGGTTTAGCATTTGGAAGAGATTCTAAAAATGGCTCATCTCTTTTAAAGCTTAATACTATTGAGGACAAACTTTTAAACAAGTATTTCAAATTATTAGAAATTTTACAAAAAATGAGAGGAGGCAAAGATGGATTGGAGAAGTGATAGAAAACATTACACAAAGGACTGTAGCAAATGGCGAAGATCTAATCGTGGAATTTTAAAGCCAAATCATCATTATTATATGCGGTTAATTAAAAAGGAGATCGATGAATTTCTAAGAGAAAATAAAGATTATTTGTTAGCAAATAAGCCTGAGATTTATTACTCAATGATCAATAGAAAACTGCCTAAAAAGTATATTAAAGAGGAAAAAGTAATTACACCTGTAAATTCTTATATACCCCCTCAGTCAAAGATGAGTAGGGAAGAACTTGATCAATCTTTAGAAAAACAAATTAGCGAACGAAAAGAAAAGGAACAAGCATTAAAAATTAAAAAAGAAAAAGAAAGAAAAGAACAAGAACGACTTAGATATAACCGTGAAACATTCGAGAAAGAACGGAGATATATTTATTGGGTAGACCCTAATAAGCCAATTAATCAAAATAAATTAGGTTCATCACAGCAATGGAGAATTGAAAAAAAGTATAAGTATTATTAGTAAAAATGCTTATATTAACCGTTGCTACGTACTATGAAGTTTAATTATCCAAAGTCAATTAGAGCATATTATAATGGGCAAAGACTTTATGATATCAATAATGAAAAACTGCCAAGTGTAACTACAATCCTAAATGCTACAAAATCAAAAGAGGCAATAGAAAGCCTTAATAGATGGCGTACAAAATTAGGTGCTGCTGCTGCAGATAAAATTACTAAAGAAGCCACTAGCAGAGGTCAAGCAATGCATGATTTTCTCGAGAAATTTTTGTTAGGAAAATTAAATTTAGATTTGTTAGGTGATAATACTTTAGAAAGACAGATGGCAGATCAAATTATTGAGAATGGTTTAAGAAATAAGATAAATGAAATTTGGGGTGTTGAAGCAACATTATATTATCCAGAACGCTATGCAGGTGCTGCTGATTTAATTGGTAATTATGAAGGAAAAAATTCAATTATAGATTTTAAAAATAGTTCACAACTAAGAAAAGATGAATGGAATACAGATTACTATTTACAACTTTCAGCGTATCAGATGGCTCATAATAAAGTTTATGGAACTGATATAAATCAAGGAGTGATACTTGTTTGTACTAAAGATTTAATGTTTCAACGATTTGTAATTGATTCTGAAAGATTAAAACATTATCAAGAAATTTTTATGAGAAAAGTTGATGAGTATTATAAAATGCAATTAAATAATTAATTTTTTTATTGACTTTAAATTTTTCTTAATTTATAAGATAAATACTAAATTTTTTAGCTACTTGTTTAGATGCAAACAGTTTAGTTTCTTAAAAAAAACTTACTTCATTTAAACTTAGATAAAAACTTTACGAAGCTACTTGTTTAGATGCTTGGTTAATGTTTTTTATTAAAATTTCATTAATTTAAATTCTTACAAGTACTTCAATTAAGGAGAATAATATGAAGTATATTGTATGGGACCTGGAAACTGATCATAGTGCTACAGATTGGTGTAGTATATTAGAAATCGGATGTATTCTTTTAGACAGCAATTTTAAAGAAGAACAAAGATTTCAGGCTAGATGCAGATTACCAGATGACCGCGTTCCAACCGCAACTGCCCTTTGTATTAACCGTACAAATGTTGATTTATTGACGAAATCTAATCTTTCTCATTATCAGCTCATTAACCAAATAGAAAAACTTTTTAAATTTTGGTCCAAAGATCAGCCAACAACATTTTTAGCATATTCAGGAATAAACTTTGACAGCGAAGTCATAAGAAAAGAATTTTTTAAATCATTAAAAGATCCCTACATTGAAAATACGCAAAATAATGTAAGGCATGATGCTCTTAACGTAGTTAGAGCTGCCTTTGCTGTTGATGACAAAATATTGAACAGCGAATTAAATGAAAAAGGCAATGTTTCAATGAAGCTCGAATCTCTTGCAAGACTCAATGGATTTGATGCACAAGATAGCCATTCAGCATTGGTGGATACAGAAAACACCTGTAATGTTTTAGGATTAATTAGGCAAAAACAGCCAAATTTATGGAATGAATATTTAAAAACAGCAAGCAAACAAACTGTAGAAAATATTATGAAATCTGAAAATTTATTTACAGTTACAGAATATTTCTATGGTCGATCAAGATTATTTTTAACGGCACCACTTCATCCAAAAAATTTTATTCATCCAATATATAAGTGGGCACAGGTGGTTGATTTACGTTTTGATTGTGAGAAACTTTTCAGTCTTTCATATAATGAATTAAAAGCAAAAATGAAAGAGTCACCAAAATTTTTAAGAACGGTGCGTTCTAATAAAGCGCCTATTATTTTAGACGCTAGTTATGCAATGAAAGTTGATCCATATAATAAATTAGATCCTGAGCTATTAAGGAAAAGAGCCGAATTAATAAAAAATAATGAAAAATTTGCAAATGATGTTTGTAATATTCTTCGAGAAAATGCAGAAGAAAAAATGCAAACTCAATCTCAAGAAGACCCAGAACCTGAAGAAACTATTTATACTGGATTCGCTTCACCTAAAGATAAATTTTTATTTACAAAATGGCATGAGGCAGATTGGAAAAATAAATTAGCATTATTGGATAAATTTGAAGATCAAAGATATTCTTATTTTGGTAGCAGAATTTTGTTTAATGAAGCTCCTGATATTTTACCAAAAGATATGTACAAGAAAATTAAACGTAAAATTGCCGAAAGAATATTGAGCACTAACAAAGAGAAGTGGACAACTGTTAATGATTTCTATGTCGATTGTGACAACCTTAGAGAAGATGATAACAAAATGTTTTCATTTAAAACTGTAGACGAAAAACTTAAATTTTTAGATGGCATTAACGATTATGTAATGAATCTAGAATCAAAATACCAGGACGCTTAGAATTTATGTCTGATAAAAAAGATAAAGATAAAAAAAATAATATTTTGAATTTTGTTAATAAATCTAAAGAGAATAAAAAAATTCAAACTGAGGATGATGAGTTTAAGAGAATGGATGCTTTGGCAAAAGAACTTGTAGATGTTTATTACAAAGCCTCTAAAAAAAGCTTTTTGAGTGTTGGTTATTGTTTTTACCTTTTTATATATAGAGTTTTACAAATGATGATTGCTCAAATAAGTTTTCCACTTTATCGTTATTACTACAGGTATGCATCTAAGCAAATATTAGAAAATTATGACGAATGGATAAAAGAGTATAAAGACTGGGATGGGGCTTCAGTCAATGATAAGGTTGAGGGGGCAAACAAACCACAAGATGAAAATGAAACAATACATTAATATGAAAGGACAATAAGAATGCTTGAGTTTTTTAATTTTCAATTTTTTTTAGGTTTGCTTTTTGGAGGCTTAATTGTTTTTGGAATTTACCCTTATATATTTAAAAAAAAGGAACAAGACCTAAGTACTTTTGAGAGCAATCTTCAAGATATTGATAAAGCAATCAAAGATATCAAAAAAGATAATGATGAATATCAAGGAACGCTTACAGAAAAATTAGAGAACTTTACCACTTCAGGTGAAAACTTTGAAAAAATTGCTAACGAAATGAAAAATACATTAGTAGCAGGCTCATCTCAAAAACAAGGGGCTTGGGGAGAGATGGTTTTAGAACATATATTAACCAAGCTACAGTTCACAGAAGGCCAAGAGTTTGAAAAACATCAATTCTATAAAACAGAAGAAGGTGAGAGATTGATACCAGATTTTATTGTTCATTTTCCTGGTAAAAGAGACGTTATCATAGACTCTAAAGTTAATTTAACTGCTTGGGATGAATATGTGAATACAGATGATCTTCAAAAAAAAGAGGATGCTCTTAATCGTCATAAACAATCTATAAAAAATCATATCGACTCTTTAGCAAAGAAAAATTATCAAAATTTAGATGGAATAAATTCTTTGGATGCAGTCATAATGTTCTGCCCAAATGAAGCTGCTATATCTTCTCTAGGGAATTCAAGTAGAAAAATGATGGACTATGCAATCCAAAAGAAAATAACTCTAGTTGGACCATCTATGTTGTACTTTACCTTAAAAACTGTTGAATATTATTGGAAGGCAGAAAAACAATCTAGAAATACCCAAAAAATAATAGAACTTGCAAATAAAATTAGCTCACAAAGTGTTGAAATTTATGAAAGTGCTAAAGTAGCAAGGGACAGTATTCAAAAAACATCTAGCGGCGTAGAAGATGTTATGAGAAAAATTAAGGATGGCAGGGGTAGTTTTTTAAGCAAAGTAGATAACTTAAATAAAGTTGGTGGATTAATCCCCAAAAAAAATATTCCGGAAAATATTAAAGAAGATCTTGAAATAGAAAATAATAACGAAGAGATTAAAAAAATAAAATAGTGAATAAAAATTTTTATTCAGCAACAATGCTTACAAGATTTATTAATTGTAAGCATATAATCACAAATGAATTTAATGAAAAAAAATTAAATCTAAAAAGAGCTGGAAGAACAGTTGCAGATAACTTACGTTTAGAAAAAGGTTTAATTCATGAGGTACAATATTTTAAAGAATTAAGTAAAAAATATAAAAAAGTAAAAAATATTAAAATTTTAAAAAATTTATCAAAAGAAGAAAAAATAGAGGAGACCATCAAGGCTTTAGAAGATGGATATGAATTAATTTATGGTGGTTGGCTCCAATCTGGAAACTGGAGTGGTGAGTTAGATTTTTTGGAAATAAATAAAAATGTTCAATCCAACTTAGGAAATTATAGCTATGAGATTATTGATACTAAAAATAGTTCAAAAGTAAAAGGAGATCACATTTATCAAGTTTGCTTATATTCTTTTTTACTTAAAGAGGCCCAAGGAACACTTGCAGATAATTTTTACATTTTATTGAAAGATAAAAGTAAAGAATTGATTAAACTTAAAGAAGTATATGATACTTTTTTATTACATAAAAAATCTTACGAAATTTTCATAAAAAATGGTTTAGGCAAAACTAAACCAGAAAAATGTAGTAACTGCACTTTTTGTGATTGGAAAGAAATTTGTGATAATGAATGGATTAATAAAAGGCACTTAAATCAAGTATTATTAAACAATAGAAAGGATATAAAAAAATTAAATAATGCTGGTATTTATAATTTTGATGAATTGGCAAAACTAAACCCTAAAACAAAGATAGAGGGTTTAAGAGATGAAATTAAAATAAAAAGAATAAATCAGGCCAAATTACAAATTGAAGCTGAAGAAAAAGGTTATCCAATATTTAAAGTTATTGAAGAAAATTTAATATTAAATAAGGGATTTAACTTATTACCAAAACCTTCAGAATGTGATTTGTTTTTTGACATAGAATCCGTCCAAGACTATGTGTTCCCAGGTAGATTAGAGTATTTATTCGGGATTTATTATGAAGAAAATGAAGAAAAGATTTTTAAACCTTTTTGGGCTCATAACAAACAAGAAGAAAAACAAAGTGTAATTGACTTTTTTAATTTCACCAAAGCTCATTTTAAGAAGTATCCAAAAGCTAAAATTTATCATTACGCTTCTTATGAAATCAAAGCTCTTGAGAGATTAACGTCTCTACATAAAGTTCATGGTGTAGATTATGATCATTATCTTAATCTCGGAAGATTTGTTGATTTGTTTAGAGTTGTTAAACAAGCAATTTATGTTTCTGAAAAAAGTTATTCAATTAAAGAAGTTGAAAAATATTATGATTTTAAAAGATCTGGAGATATTAAAAAAGGTGATATTTCAGAAGAGTATTATATTCAATGGATAGAGACAAAAAAACAAAATTTGTTAGACGAGATTGAAGAATATAATAAACAAGATTGTGTAAGTACATTTAAATTAAGAAATTGGTTATTAAAAATTAAACCAGCAGATACAAAGTGGTTTGTTCCTGAGAAGGAACAAATGGAATTAAGACCCTTTGAAGAAAATTTATTAGATTATCAGAAAAGATTTAATGCATCTAAATTATCAGATAATCCAATTGTAAAACTACTCTCAGATGTAATTGGCTTTTATAATCGTGAGCAAAAACCTCAATGGAGACAATTCTTTGACAGAAAAGATTTGTCAGATGAGGAATTAATTGATGATCGAGAATGTATAGGTAACATGAAATTGGTTTCCCAAGTACAAGATAAAAGGTCTTTTTGTTACAAATATCTATTTCCTGAACAAGAGTACAAATTAAAAAAAGGAAGAGGTGTAATTATAGCAAACAATAATGACCCAGATCGCGCAGACTATGCAGGAACAATTCAAGAATTAGATCAAATCAATAGAACTCTTGTATTAAGAAAAGGTATTTCCAAGGAGCAAAAACAGTTGCCAAGAACATTGTCTATAGGTGAGAAGGTAATGGAACAATCTCGTTTTGAAAATTTAAACCAAAATATCTATAATTTTTGTGAAAATATTTTAGAAAATAAAAAAGGTTATGAAGCTTTAAAAAGTTTTCTTAATCGAGATATTCCAAATATCAAAGGCATCAAACCTGGAGAAAAAATAATTACTTCTGAAGAGTTTGATAAAGAAATACCAGATGTAATTGCTAGGTTAAATTCGAGCTACCTTTTTTTGCAGGGTCCACCAGGTACAGGGAAGACGCTGCAATCTTCAAATGCTATTATTGAACTTTTAAAAAAGAATAAAAGAATAGCTGTAACAGCAAACTCCCATAAAGTGATCCATAACTTATTAGAACGAGTAGAAAAACTTGCAGAAAATCAAGGCTTTTTATTCAAGGGATTAAAAATGGGTAACCCTGATAATGATGATACGTATTACAAAGGCAATCTTATTAAAACAGATAAAAACGAAAAACATTACATAGATGCCTTAAAGGAGAGAAATACTTTGCTCTTTGCTGGAACCAAATATCATTTGAGCCAATGGTATTATAGAACCAAAATTGATTATCTTTTTATTGATGAAGCAGGTCAAATATCAATTGCAGATTTAATCGCATTAGGTGGAGTTGCTAAAAATATTATTCTTGTAGGAGATCAATTACAATTAGGACAACCAACTCAAGGGTCTCATCCTGGTTTATCTAATAATTCAGTTTTAGATTATTTGCTTCAGGGAAAAGATACTATTGAAGACAATAGAGGAATTTTTTTGAACAGGACTTATAGGATGCATCCAAATATTAATTCATTTGTTTCAGAAAATTTTTATGAAAACAAACTTCTAACTAATCCTGAAAATCAAAAAAGAAAAATTGATTTACCAAATAATTTTTTTATTAAAAATGAAGGGATTCACACAATTTTGATGAATCACGAAGATTGTACTCAAACTAGTGAACAAGAATTTAAAAAAATAGATGAAATAATTAAAAAATTAATTGGTAAAAAATTTACTGATATAAATAACAAAGTTCGACCCTTATCAATAGAAGATTTTTTGATTGTAAGTCCTTATAATGCTCAGGTTAATTTTTTATTAGCTAGATTACCAGCGGGTACACGTTGTGGGACTATAGATCGGTTCCAGGGCCAACAAGCTCCTGTTACAATTATATCTATGACAAGTTCTGACCTTGAAAGTTTACCAAGGGATAAATCATTTTTTTTCAATAGAAATAGATTAAATGTAGCTATTTCAAGAGCACAGTGTTTGAGTATAATTCTTTTTAATCCTAAATTACTTGAGTCTCCTCCAAAAACTTATGAAGAATTTAAAATGATAAATAATTTTCAAAAATTATTGAAATATCAAGTTAATACTGATTGAATATATAAATAATATGAACACTACAATATTGATATCTGCATTAGTTTTCATAGTTATAATTCTAATAGTGCAACTATGGTTTGCTAATAAAAATCGAAATGAAAATTTCGATTTATCTGAGGATATAAATCAAGAAATAGAAAGTTTAGATAAGGAGTTAAAAGAAATAAAAGAACAAATTTCCTCAAATAATAATTTGTTAGAAACATATAACAAAGTCATCTCAAATAAATCTGAAGAATTAGAATCATATAAAGAAGCAAATACAAATACTAAACAGAAAGGTTTATTTACTAGTCTGATTGGAATTATAGATTTTATAGAAAAATTTAATTTAGATAATAATCATTTAGATGAAAAAACTAAAAATTATCTTATTGCCATCCAAGATAAGCTTGAAATAGCAATATCTTCAACAGGCATAGAAAAGTTTGAACCAAATTTAAATGATAATATTATGGAAGTTACAGGATGCACACCGTCTAGAAAAACACAAAAAACTAATGATGCAAGTAAAGTAAATCTAATTTCAAGAGTGTTAAAGCCTGGCTATCGTATTTTAATAAAAGATGATAAGTTTAATTATATAAAAAACGCTGAGGTAGAAATATTTGAGTTGGATCATAAATGACTAAAATAATAGGTATAGATTTAGGCACAACTTATTCAGCAATTGCTCAGCTAGACGACCTTGGAAATCCTGAAGTTTTATCATCAACTGATGAAAATAGAAAAATTACTGCGAGCACGGTTTATGTTAGTGGAGAAAAAGTGATAGTGGGCGATAAAGCTTTGGATGCTTTGGCAGCAACTCCTAAAAATGTAATTTCTGAAACAAAAAGACAAATGGAAAATGATGTTGTGTACTCTGTTGAAAAAGGGGAGTGGATAGAAAAAGAAGATGCTGATGATAATAATAGTTACACTCCTGCTCAAGTAAGTTCATTCATATTAAATAAATTAAAAGGTTATACTTCAGATGTTCAAAAAGCTGTAATAACAGTACCAGCGTTGTTTGCAGAAAAAGCGAGAGTTGCAACCTTAGATGCAGCAAAAATGGCAGGTATAGAAGTGATTGAATTGATCAATGAACCTACTGCTGCTGCTTGTTATTATGCAAGTTTACCAAATGTAGAAAAGATAACTGGAAAGATTTTAGTATTTGATCTTGGTGGAGGTACTTTTGATGTAACACTTTGTGATGTTGTGGATCAAAAAGTTGATGTAATTACTTCAAGGGGAGATAAGTGGCTAGGTGGTAAAGACTTTGATCAAGAAATTTTAAACTTAATTGATGAAAAATATAAAAATGAAACTGGAAAAAACTTAGATTTAACTGAAGGTAAGTTGCAGTATTTAGAAATTGCTGAAAGAATAAAAAGAAGTTTATCTGTAAAAAATAAGCATGCCGAAGTTGTTGAAGGATCTGAAGGACCAAAGAAAATAGAAATTACAAGATCAGAGTTTGAACAATCGATCCAAATGCACATTGAAAAATTAAAGATGCTGTTGGAAGAGTGTATTGATGGCTCTGGACATGAAGTTAATGAAATTAACCACACATTGCTTGTAGGTGGTTCTACCAGAATACCAATCATTTCAAAAACTATTGAAAAAGTTATGGGCAAACCTCCTTTAAAAGGAGTTAATGTTGATGAAGCTGTTGCAGCAGGTGCTGCTGTTTATGCAGGATTGAAATCAAAGGATACTCTTAATACAGCTCAAAAAAAGGCAATAGGAAAAGTTCAGCTAAAAGATGTTTGTAATTTTTATATGGGAACTTTGGTTCAAAGAGATGACCCAGTGCTTAATAGAAAAATAACGGAGAACCTTGTCGTAATTGAAAGAGACACTAAGTTGCCTGCTGAAGAAACCACAACAGTTTACACAATATATGATGATCAACATGCAATTGATTGTTCTATTACTCAAAGTGAAGGAAGAGAGTCTAATCGTGAGTTTGTAAATTTAATTCATCAAGGTGATTTAGAATTTCCTGATAAAAAACCTAAAGGTAGGGAGATAGAAATCACATACAAATATGATACCAGCGGAGTAATGCATTGTACTTTTAAGGATGTTAGTTCAGATAAAAAATATGAAATTTCTTTAAGACCCGAGTCAGCTGAAGATTTAAGAAAACAATACGAAGCTATCGAACACATAGTTATTGAGTAAGTGAAAATAATTAAAAATTTAACTAAAAAATTTAAAAAAAATAAGGACAGTATAGCTATTTTGGGAATATTTCTCCCAGATCCTAATGACGCTAAAAATAAAAAATTAAAACCAATAATTACAGGAGTTGATGAAGCTGGCCCTTCTTACAATGTGTTAAAAGAAAATGATTTAATTTTAAAAATAAATGAAAAAAATATTAATACTCTTAAAGAGTATGAAAATACTCAAAAAAAATTAAAACCTAATGAAATAATTATAGTTAGAGTTAAGAGAAGAAATCAAGAACTTAATAGAGCAATTAGAACAGTATCTTTAGAAGAATTTGAAAAACCAAAACAAAAACAACCAGTCAAACTTGGTATAAGAATGAAAGCTTACCCTTTAAAAGGGGAGGAATTAAAAATTTTTTCAGTACAAAAAAAATCAGATAGTTACAAAAAATTAAAAGCTGAAGATTTAATTTATTCAATTAATTTTGTATTAGTAAACACAAGAGAAGAGTATGATAAAGAAATTAAAAAAGTTTTATGGGGAGAGGAAATTGTTGTTGGTGTAATAAGAAAACATAAAAAGTTAATAATAAAAATCAAAACAACTTCTTTGTACAATTATAGATTAAGATCCATTGAATTAGGGATCCTTTATAAAAAATCTAAAGACAAATCTCTTAAAGTGAGTGATGTTAGCAAGTGTTCCTCGGCAGATGATGTTGTTAAAAAAGGTGATATTATTTTAAATTTGATTTCAAAGGTAAATGGAATTAAATCAAAATCAAAGATTTTATCTGGAGATCAATTATATAAAGAAATACATGAAAATTTTGAACCAACTCAAAGAATAGAGTTAGAAGTCTTAAGAAAATCAAAAAAACAGGTTTTAGAAATAAAATTAATAAATATTTATGATTTTAATTTAGCTAGAAAAAAGGCAATTCAAAGTCTCTTAAATAAACCTAAAGCTGATTTTTATATAAAGGAACTCGAAAATTCTGAGGACTACATAATATCAAGAGATTTAAGTAATCAAATTGCAGCAATGGATCTTCAAGAAGAAATTGAAGTAAGAGATGATGAAAAATTATTTATCTCATCATTTGTTAAAAAAGAGAAAGTATCAGGAAAGGATTGTTTTGTAGTTCATTACGATAGTTTTCCAAGTACTTACTCATATAGTTTTGGAGAAGAGACAGTATATTTAAAAATATATGTATTTGATGTAACAGATCTAAATCAAAAAGAATATGAGGATATTTACTATGAGTCGGATGATTATGAAGACAACCCTAGATTAGAAAATTATTTAAGGGACAATTGTCATGTAATTAAATCAAACAATTTTGATTGGAGTGAGGGATCTTCAATTTTGGTTCAAACAAAAATATTAGATCCTTATGAAGAGACGCCACAAAAAATAGCCTTTCCCTATTCAGTAATGAATTTTCCTAAAGCAGGTAAAAGAAAATTAGCTTTTAGATCTTTTATATGTAAAAAAGATTTAAAGTTTCATGAAACAGAAGGAAGGCCTTTAAATGGAAGTTCAATCAATTACCGTCCTGAACATTTCAAATTAGATTTATATGGAAATCCATTTGATGAGTACGGTTTATATCCTGAAATATTGGGGTATGACACAGCTGAAATCGAGGCAGAATATAAGCAAGCTGGTTATTTAGGAGTTAACAGACAAAAATTAGACTCATTAATAATCCCATTAGGTTTTTCAATTGCTAGCATCAATAATGACCCTCAAAAATCAATACAATTAGTAAAGGATAATATTGCTTTTAGAGGAGATCAAAGTTTAGAAGGTGGTATTAACCAAACTTTAAATTTGAGAATGATTTATGAAAAATCAAAGGATACGGCTATTGATCCACAATTATTTCTTAAAGAAATAAAAAATTTTTCAAAAATTGATGAGCGATATGAAATTATTAATTTATTATTAAATATAGCTACTGATGACAAAACACTAACCGCTGCAGAAAATAAGTTTTTAGATGATGTAGCTGAAAAATTAGAATTAAATCAATCAAAGTATTTGGAGTTAAAAAAAATAGAAACGGCATCATTAAAATTTGTGGATTTTGGGGATAAAGCTGATGAAAGTATATTTGGGCTGTCAAAAGATATGGACAACAAAACAAAGTGTAAGAATTTAAGACAAGAGTATTCAAGATGGAATTCACAAACAAACAACAGCAATAAAGACAAAAGAGTTAGAGCTAAAGAGATGGTTAATTTAATTGCTAATTTGAGAAAGCAGTACAGTTGTTAATGAATTTTTTAGACAGATTTAGATATAGATATGATAACTTAAGAGAGTTAGATACTAAGATTTCCTTGGATAAGAAAAGTTTAAATTACAATAATCCAATATTAAAATCATTGTTATCAACTTCTGTTAAAGTTACACCAGAAATTTTTCCAAAAATTGATAATTGTATCCAGTCTGTTTTTAAAAATTTAGAATTAAAAAATAATTTTAATTTTTTTGTTACTGCGAACCATAATCAAACGCAAGCATCATGTGCGATGATGCCAGAAAGTGATTCAGCAGAAATAATTATTACTTCCAGAATGATTGAGTTACTGAATATTAATGAATTAAGTTATGTCTTGGGTCACGAAATTTCACATCATTACTATCAGCACAATATTTATCCATCTCCAAATCAAGCAAAAAGCAAAATGGAATTATTAAAATTATTACACTTATCAAGAGCTTCAGAGATTTCAGCAGACCGAGCTGGATTTTTAGGTTCGGGTGATATTGAAAATTCATTGAAAGCAATGCTTAAAATTGCTAGTGGACTTGGTGATAAGCATTTAACATTTAATTTTTCATCTTATTTAGATCAATTAAGAGAATTAAAACAAATAAAAGGTGATCAAAATCAAATGTATAGCACTCATCCTTCTTTTTTAAATAGAATGCAAGCTCTAGTGTGGTTTTCGATGAGTCATGAGTATCATGAATATTTTGAGACAAATAAAAAAGGTGTTTACGATTTAAAAACAGTAGACCAAAAAATTAATGAAAGCATTAAGAAAGTAATTGGAAACGAATTAGATATTTCTACCAAAGAAATTTTTAGCAATGCATTAATGTGGTGTAGTTTAAAAATTTTTATAGCAGACAATAAATTTACTAAAAAAGAGCAAAAAATTTTTGAAAAAAACTTTGGCGAAAAAAATACAGCAAGTATTTTATCTCTTCTTAAAATTTCAAAACCTAAATCAATAGATGGTAAAATAAATAATGCATTAAGTGAAGCAGCAAATTTGTTAATGGCAGATCGAGAAAAATTATTCAATGAGTTGCAAAAAATAAAATTTGTAGCTGAAAGTGACAAAAAATTAGTTCAAAGTGAATTGAGTATGTTAAAGAAAAAACTCAAAATTTAACTATATGGGTGAATTTTTAAGCATATCTGGATCATTAGATAAAAATACATTCTCAAAATTAAAAAAAAATAAAAAAATAAAAAATCTTGAGATTATTTATGGGAATATTGATGACGAATGGAGTTTAATTTCTAAACTTGAAAATTTAAGATCAATATCAATAAAAGATAGTTTTATTGATTTTCAAAGATTTTACAAAGCTTTATCAAATTTAAAAAAATTAGAAAAAATTACTTATAATTATTATTGTTATTTTAACAAAAAGCCTAAAGAAAAATTAACAAATATTAAAATAACAAATAAAATATTTCAAATTGATTTTCCTAACCATAAAGAGCCAGATTTTGATTTTAATAATTTTCTGAAAGAGACATATAAAAACAAAAATAATTCGATATTTGAAATACAAGACTCTGAAAAAATTTTTATTAATTTAGAAAAATTAATTTTTAATAACTATCTCAGTTTTGATAATTTAATTAATAGTTTTGATTATGCCGATAAAAAAAAATTTAATAAATTACTGTATTGGGAAATATCATCATCAAAATTACCTAAATTTAAAAAATTAAAAACTATAGAAATTGATCAGAATAATAAGTCAATTAGTTTTATGCCTAGAATAGATCATTTTATAAATAATAAAAAAATAATTAATTCTCTAATTAAAATTAATAATATTAATTATAAAAAAGTAGGATCATTATTTGATAGCGCAAACATATTAGATTTAAATTGGAATTCATCTAACACTAAATTAATATCTTATTATCCAAATAATATAGATAAATATCAAGAATTTATAAAAAATAATGATGAGAGTTTGTGTGTCTCAATTAACACCCAGCATTTATATGAAACTGCATATGGTTCCAATCCATGGAAAATTAAAAATAAAAATAAAGTTAATAAAATTTTTAATAGTAATATCAGAACTATTATTTTTTCAGATTCAAATTCTTTATTTAGGGGTTTTTATAGTTCTGCATCTGGAAAAGAAAAAATTAAATTATTAAAAAAGCTATTTGATAATTTGAATGAAATAAATTCAATCATATTTGATTTTTCAAAAATAGAAAAATCAGACATAACATCATTAAATTTTAATTTTCTTATTTTATTAATTCATGAATTAACTAAAAAAAATAAAAATATTAAAATTATTTTCTTTAAACAAGAGCCTGTTTTACTAGAAAAATTGGATTGGCCCAAAACGCATCTAATTTATTTAATAAGATCTATTAATAAGCTCAAAGAACAAAATGGAATAAAAATTAATTTTTTTAATTTAAAAGATAATCAAATTAATTCTTTTTACGAAAATTTTATATTTTCTAAAATCAGGAACTTACTGGTAGTAGATAATTTAATTTTTAACAGCTCAAATAAATTCAAAGAATTAGATATTTTTTATGCTGATGATAACTATAGAGATTCGTTATATGAATTTGAATTTGAAAATAGTGATTCATTGGAAAAAAAATATGAATTTGGTAAACTTTATTGGGACACATATTATTCATTAAATTCAGGATATTTTAGTAATTCAGAGAATGAATTGTGCTTAGTAGTTAAAAAAGATTTTATTAAACATCTAGTTAGTAAAAATTTAAATATTGAAAATATTATTTATTCACATCATCCTCCAATAGAGATCATAAGTGAAATTTTGGAGAGTGAAATTAAAGTTAAGGATAAATCCTTAAAAAAATTCAATAAAATTAAAAATAAAGAAGAATTTTTATTTAATAAAAGTCTAAGTATTATAAATAAAATTGAAAGTAGCGATCAATTTGATTTTAAAAATAATCAAAATAAATTTCATGATAGTTTAAAAAAACCAGACAACTTTGATCAAGAATTCAGTTTACTTAAAAATTTAAACAAAATTAAAAAAATTAAATTAGAAGGAAAATATCCATTCTATGGAAAATATATTTTAATAGATCAGTTAGATAATTTAGTTTTTTTGGAAAATTTACAAGAACTCCAAATTGATGGTTTAATTGATCAAAGAAAAATTTCTTTTCCATACTTTCCAAAGCTAAAAAAAATTGAACTGAATTTTGTCTATAACGCATATAATGTAATTTTGGAAAATGGTGGTTACAATAATAGCAAGATTGAAAAATTTTCAAACATACCCAATATAGAAAGTTTAGAATTAAGATCTTTATATAAGGAATATACTCCAAAATTGATAAAGAAAGTTGGAATAGACAGGTACTCAGAACCTGATAGATGGCACAACGTTGATGTAGATTTTTCAGATATTCATGAACTTAAAAAATTAAAAGAAATAAAAATTTTTTTTGTTAAATCAAAAGATTTAAATAAAATAAAAGAATTACCAAGTATAGAAAGTTTAAAATTTGATATTTTTCAAATCACTAAAGAGATGAATCCTGACGAGGGAGAGTCAGCTTATTGTCCTATAATAAATGAAAATACTTTTTCTTTTTTAAAAAATTCAAAATTACTCAAAAAAATTGAACTATCTATTGGTAGTATTCCAGCTATGGAAGATCTTTGGGGTTATTTTTTATCAACCCGATATAGTGGAAGTGCAGATTTTCTAAATCATATTAGTTACAATATTGAGGAACTTAATTTAGAAATGAATGTTGAGATCAATAAACAACATATAATACAAGATATTATAAATAATATTTGTAATAGATTTTTAAAACTCAAAAAACTTACTTTGAAGTTTGGAATTGTAATAAATAATAAAACTTTTGATTGGGAAAATTTTACTTATAAAAAAAATATTCTTGAGCAAAACTTAGATATTAAAAAATTCATAAAACTTAAAAATTTAGAAGAACTTGATACTTATATGTGGTCTTCTGCAATTAAGTTTAGAACTATGAATTTTAAAGAGATATATAATTTAAAGAAATTAAAAGAGTTAAGATGGAATTTTGAAACTATAAATTTTAATGATTTTAAAGATGCAAGAATTAATTTTAAAAATGAAAATTTTGAAAATCGTAAAGACTATGATTACGATTATGATTATAATTGCGAAGAAGACAGTAATTATTCAAAAAATTGGTCTAGATTTGAATATATTAATTCTGATGATTATGGTGATGAGTGGTTAAGCTTGGAGGAAAGATTTTTAATGCTACAAAAAAAAGAGAATGAAATAAGGAATAAAAAAGAAACAATTGTAAAAAAGAGAAAAAATTAAAATGTAATGAATTATAAAAAAATAAATTGGTCAGAACTTAAGACATTTAAAGAAAGACCCAAAAATTATTTAAATACAGATAAATTTAGTGAATTTTTAACAAGAAAAAAAATATCAGTAAGGAAAGATAATCTCCCTAGATTTGCTTTTAATCACAATATTAAAATAGCCAAAACAAAAAGAGAGGGACCTGCTGGTTCAGTTCCAACAATATATAAAGTACCTACCAAGTCCAAATTAGAAGAGATAAAAAAAACTATGTCATTGAATAATAATAATGTACTTGGAAAAGAAAACGTCGAAAAGAAAGAAAGAAAAATTTTAGAAATATTTGATAATGCAGAACATAAGAAAGAATCAAAATCTTCCATTGCTGATAAAGTTGCAGAAGTTTTGGGTATTCCTTGTAATAGAAAACTCGTCAGAAGAGTATTAAGTGAAAAAAGGTCTTCAAGACTTAGTAAATTATTATAAATTAAACATAAAAAGATAAAGTTAATAGTTGAAAAACAAAGCTTCAATAAATAAATATTAAATCAATATAACTCCAATAATTATAAATAAGGAAAGAAAAATGTTAATAGATTTTAAAGATGAGGATTTTGAAAATAAAATTAAACAAGAGGATGCCTCTATAATACAATTTTCTGCGGCGTGGTGCGGGCCATGTAAGGCTTTAAAGCCAGTGATGGATAAATTGTCCGAAGAATATAAAGAAAAAGTCACAATGTATTATGGTGACATAGAGCAAGATGCCATCAATACAGGTTCTGCAGCTGGAATTCGCGGGGTGCCAACTGTAATTCTTTATAAAAAAGGTGTAGAAATTTCAAGGAAGGTTGGGGGCGTTCCCGAGAGTCACATGCGAGAATGGATAGAGGAAAATCTCTAATTTAAATTAAGTACTTCACCTGCAAGATATAAAGAACCAGTTATTAATAAAATATCATTTTCTTTTAATGGTATCGATTTAATAGCTTCCTTAATACTTTCTTGGTATTGAACATTAGGATAGTTTTTGAATTTATTTTTTAATTCTTTTCCACTAATTGAATTTTGATTTGGAATATCAATTGTTGTGATTGAAGATATATCTTTAAAATAACTGATGTATTTTTCATGTTCTTTGTTTGCCATCATTCCAAGGATGATATGTTTGTTGCAGTTTAAAGTTTGAAGATATTCATTAAGTACTTGTGCACCATGTACGTTGTGGGAACCATCTACAATCAGCTTATTATTTTTAACTAAATCTTTTAATTTTCCAGATTTGATTTCTTGAAGTCTTGCAATACTTTCTATTTTAGTAATACTGTTTTTGATATGATCATCTTTTATTCCAATATCCAGTATTCGTAGTGTAGCAATTGCTGTAGAAATATTTTCCAATTGAAACTGACCTAAAATGTTAGGTATTGGTAATTTCAATCCACCAAATTTATCCTCGTAATACCAATTACCATTTTCTTCATTTGTGAAACTAAAATCTTCATTAAAGAAATACTTATTAGATTTATTTTTAGAGATAGTTTTTTTTATACATTGCATAGTTTTTGCATCTCTCTGTTTGGCAACAATAATGTTTGAATTTAAAAGAGATGAGGTTTTTTCAAATATAATTCTCTCTATTGTGCGATCATTTTCTGGGAGCCAATCAAGATGGTCCTCACTTATAGCTGTGACAACGCTTGCTAAATTTGATTTTAATACGTTAGTTGAATCTAGCCTATAAAATAAACCAGATTCTATAAGGTTTATGTTGTCAGGATATTGTGATGCTTTGTAAAAGAAACAAGCAGTTAGAATTTCAAAAAAAGTAATCGGGTCGTTATTATTGATTTTCTGAACATCTTCAAATAGTTCTGCCAATTCATCATCATTTAATTGCTGATTATTATATACAAAACGTTCATTAATTTTTTGTATATGAGGGCTGGTATAAACATTACACTTAAATTCAGCCTCTTTTAAAATAGAATATATTCCAGAAAGAGTTGAGTTCTTTGCGTTAGTTCCAATAAACGAAATTGCTTTTATTTTATCTTGCGGATTGCCTAACTTATTACAAAGATTTTTAATTCGATCGAGTGATAAATCGATTTCTTTAGGATGCAACTTTTGAAAATTGCTGAGTATTTTCTGAAGTCTCATTTTCTTCAGAACTTATATCAGAATTTTTCTTTAACAATATTGATAATAAAGTTCCTATTTTTGATGAAAGATCTTTACGTTCCACTATCAAATCGACAAATCCTGTCTTCTGAACGTACTCACTTTTTTGAAATCCAACGGGTAGCTCCTCTTTAACTGTTCCTTGAATTACTCTTGCACCCGCGAATGCAATTAAACAACCTGGTTCTGCAATATGTAAATCACCTAACATCGCGTAACTTGCAGTGATACCACCTGCAACGGGGTCTGCCATTAAAACAAT
Organism: Candidatus Pelagibacter sp. HIMB1506; assembly: GCF_052047935.1. Classification (NCBI taxonomy): domain Bacteria; kingdom Pseudomonadati; phylum Pseudomonadota; class Alphaproteobacteria; order Candidatus Pelagibacterales; family Candidatus Pelagibacteraceae; genus Candidatus Pelagibacter; species Candidatus Pelagibacter sp. HIMB1506. The sequence goes on from NZ_JBNAIS010000001.1 coordinate 1,457,430, forward strand.
ATAAGGTAGTCCTGCAGCTTTGACTTCATTGATAGCAAGAGTAGTCCTAGTCATTTGACTTAAGGAAATTAGTGACTCTTGCATTTTCATACCACCTCCACTGGCAACCATCAGTAGCGGTTGATTATTTTCTATAGCATGTTGAGCTGCCCATAAAAAAGCTTCACCTTCTGCAGCACCAATACTTGCACCCATAAAATCAAAGTCTGATGCTACGGCAGTAATTTTTATCTGATTGATAGATCCTTCTGCTACAACCATACTACATTCCAAACCTGTTTTTTTTCGAGCACTTTTCAATCTATCTTTATAACTTTTGCTGTCTACAAATCCCAGAGGATCATCTTTTGGAATAGGTGTTTTAAAAACTTTATAGTTATTTTTTCCAAATAAAATATCAAATCTTTGCTTAGGTTTAATTCTATGATGTTTATTACAGTCAGGACAAACCCATAAATTCGCTTCAAGATCTTTCTTTTGGATGGGTCCGCGGCAACAAGAAGTCCAATCACTTTTTGCAATATCTTCTTTAGTAGCTCGTTCACGTATGGCAGTTTTAATTTTTTCACCTGCTTTAATTAATTTTGTTAACCAATTCATTCTTTATTTTAATACCTCTGAAAAACTTTGAACTTGTTTCCCAAAACTTTGTGTTAAATCTGGGGCATTCATATTATCTTGAATATATTTTACAAATGTTGAACCAACAATAACTCCATTACAACCACTATTAGCCACTTTTTTAGCATCTTCAGGACTTTTAATGCCAAACCCAGAGCAAACAGGAATTTTTGTTAAGCTTTTGATTCTTTTAACAAAGTTTGCAACATCGGTTTCATTCGCAGATTTTACTCCTGTAACACCACTCACATTTACTTGGTAAATAAAACCAGATGCGATTTTAACTATATCCTCAAGTCTTTTTTGATCTGTTGTGGGTGCCGCTAATTTTATTAATGATAATCCATTATCATTTAGAGCGTCTCTCAATTCATTTTCCTCTTTTAATTCATGTGGTGCATCAACAACTAGTACAGCATCTGCACCAGCTTTTTTTATATCTTCTACAAATTTATTGATTGGGTATTTATAAAGGTTAGCAATGTAGCCCATTAAAAGGATCCCTACATCTTTGTTATAATCTCTAATTTTTTCAACCAATTTAATTGTATCATTTAAAGTGTACCCACTTTTTAAAACATGGTCGTGAGCAGCTTTAATAACTGGTCCTTCAGCAGAAGCTTCAGAGGTGCAATAGCCAATTTCTAATATAGAAACACCATTATCTATTGCTTGTTTTATTAGTTCAAAACTTTGATCAGGAGTAGGGTAGCATCCAACAAAATAAGAAACTAGTTTTGTTTTTGGATTATTTTTCTCGAATATTTTTTTAAATCGTTCGCTCAAAATCTTTACCAATATGTTCTTGGATAGTATCTAAATCCTTTTCACCACGGCCACATAAGGATAAGCAAATTGTATAATCTTTAGGTTTATCTTTTGCTTGTCTAAAGATTACTTCTGCTGCAGCTGCCATTGGTTCTAATGCAGAACAAATTCCTTCAGTTCTTGCTATAATTTTATATGCTTCAAGCATTTCTTGATCAGTAGCCGATGAATAAGTGACTGCTTGTTGATCTTTTAAATAAGAGTGCAGTGGACCAACCGAAAAATAAGTTATACCTGCTCCTAAACTCATTCCACCTAGAGATTTTGCACCATCATCTGTTTGTAACATATATGTTTTCATTCCCTGCATAATTCCAGGTGTTCCGTTTGAGAGTGCAGCGGTTTCACTTGCTTCAACACCAATCTTAGAAATGCTGGGTTCATCTAAAAAATCATAAATCGCTCCTGCAAAATTACTTCCTCCACCAACACACCCAACAATCATGTCTGGTAATTTTCCCTCTTGTTCAAGCGATTGTTCTCTTATTTCTCTTCCAATAATACTTTGAGCAAATGCAACAATTTTTGGGAATGGATGTGCAGAAACTACAGAACCACAAATATATGCAAAGTCAGGATTGGTAGTCCAAGTTTTAATTGCATCTGTAATAGCTTCCTTCAAAGTTCCTGACACTGCTTTTAATTTTGCACCATAGTGTTTTGCTTTTATTATATTTTGATTTACCCTTGCTATATCCACTTCTCCCATTACCCCAATTAAAGGCATACCAAACTTAGCAGCCACTGCGGCGGTTGCACTATAGTGCTGTCCAGCACCACTCTCGCAAATTAAACTTTTTTTACCCATTCTTTTTGCAAGTAATACCTGAAACAAACTGTTTGTGATCTTATGACTTCCAGTATGATTTAAATGTTCTTGTTTAAATAATATACGAGCACCACCTAATTCTTTTGTAAGATTTTCTGCAAAATATAAAGGAGATGGTCTTCCTATGTAGTGTTTACAATAATACGCAAATTCATCTAAAAATTCTTTATCCTTGATTGCTTGTTCAAATCCTTGATTTAGTTCATGTAAAGCAGGCATCAAAGTTTCTCCTACTGCCATTCCCCCCATAGCAGAAGTTCCTGCACCATAATATCCTAGTTCATCTGGTCCTGTTTTTAATGAATTTTTTGTCATCTCTTTTTTAAGAATTAATATTATGGACTGTATTTAGAAACTTATCAATTTTATTTATGTCTTTTACTCCTTTTGAGCTTTCCAAACTGCCTGATACGTCCAATATGTAGTGTTTATTTTTAAAGTTGGTAACATCTTCTATTTTTATATTTCCTGCAATCATTTTTTTTATGCTGCCATCTACTTCATTGAGCAAATCATGATTAAAACTCATGGATTTTTCATATCCTTTACTATCAAACAAAATCATCTCAGATATAGTTTCATAAACTTTATATTTTTTTACATCTTCTTTGTTTTCAATAGTAAGAGCAGTAATTATTTTTTTGTTATACTTTTCTTTTATTTGTTTGATTTCATCAAAGCCACAATCATAAATTTGATAATAATCGAATGGTAAATCTTTGATTTTTTCTAAAATAACTCCATCAGGTTTTACAAGAACAGCTACATACTTACTTTGTTTTTTGTTTATATTTAATAATTCTTTTAATTGATTAAAATCTACATATCGTGAGCTTGCTTTCCAATTAACTATAAATCCTATGAATTGTGGTGGGTAGGAGTGGTTAACGATGTAAGTTAAAGTTTTTGTATCTGAGATCCCACAGATTTTACATCCCATGACCATTAATTTAAATGATCAATTAATTTTTTAACATTGTTTTTGATATTTCCTTTAGTAATAGGTCTTCCAATTACCAACCAATCACTTCCATTTTTAAATGCTTTTTTAGGTGTTAGAACTCTTTTTTGATCTCCTTTTTCAGAATTAAATCTAATTCCTGGAGTAATAATTTCTTTATTAAAAACTCTTCTTATAATTTTTACTTCTTGAGCACTACAAACAATAGCATCTAATTTTGCTTTTTGAGCAAGTTTTGCTTGATGAAGAACTAGTTTTTTTACATCTTTATTGTAACCTATTTCTTTTAAAGCTTTGTTATCAAGCGAAGTTAAAATTGAAACACCAATTATTTTAGTTTTTCCAGAAACTTTCTTAGCTGCTTTTAATGCTTCCAAACCAGAACTGATATGGATGGTGCAATAATTTAGTTGAAGATCTTTAATTGCTTTTACTGCCGAGGAACAAGTATTTGGTATATCTGCAAATTTAAAATCTCCAAATGTAATTTGATTTTTTAATTTTGATACAAATTTTCTTCCATTCTTTGAGTTTAAAAACTCTAATCCAAACTTATAACCAATTTGTAATCTAGGTGTTTGCGTATCTTTTATTATTTTTTTTACTTTAGAGACAGAGGTTGAGTCACACGCTATGAATATTTTACTCTTCATTATTAATCTTTTTAAACATATCTTTACTCATCTTCCAAGATATTACTTTCTTTTCAGGAACTGCGACTTTTTCAGAAGTTTTTGGATTTCTTCTAATGGATGCTCTCTGAGTTTTAACTCTAAATGTCCCAAAATTTCTTAATTCAACCCCGTCGCCTCTTCGAAGGGCTCTTTTTATTTCAGTTAAAATAATATTGGTAAATTTCTCTAGGTCTTTTTTCAGGAAATTTGGGTAGTTTTTTGAAAGTTGTTTTAAAAGCTTTGATTTTACAATAGCCAATTTAAATCTTCTTCAATTATTCTTTCTCTTCTTCAGATTTCTTTTTAAGTGACTCAGAAAGATTGCTAAATGGCAAGTTCTTTCCACTTGATTCACTTCCATAAGTTTTAAGAGCAATATCTCTTTGTTGCTCCTCTAAATATTTAATACTTAAGGTAACTTTTCTCTTGTCCAGTTGAATTTCTCTAATACCAACGTCTACTTTTTCTCCACCTGTCCATCTTGACGGTCTAGCATCTGCAGCATTTAGTGCAATTTCTGATTTTTTAATTTGGAAATCCATTTCACAACCTTCAGGTCTCACAGTCAATCCTTTATTATCTGTCTTAACTATTTTTACTGTAATTGTGCTTCCTTTTTCTTTGTCTTTAAAGAAATCAAATGGATCTGGTTGAGTTTGTCTTAGACCAACCCTGATTTTTTGTTCAGATGATTTGATTTCTAGAATTTTAACTTTAAGTTTATCGCCTTTTTTATATTTAGCTAGTTCTTCTTCACCATTATTTAAATATGTTAAATCATTACAATGTAAAAATCCGTCAATTTCTAAATCTTCAATTTTTAAGAACAAGGAATATTCATTTTTATTTACAACTTCGCCTTCAACAATAGTATTAACAGGGTATTTTTTCTCAAAAGTTTCAAAAGGATTCTCTTGAGTTAATCTATGACTGATCGCTACTCTTCGTTTATCTTTATCAATTTCAGTTATGACACATGGAATTTCTTGTCCAACTTTAAGCATTTTTTTTGCAGAGTTGTTTTTCTTTGACCAGGATATTTCAGAATTATGCAATAAAGTAATTAATCCCTCTTCGAGAGAGCAAAACGCGCCAAAATCAGAAATTTTTTCTATCTTAACAATGTATTGTGTATTTAATTTATAGTTATCAATATTATCAAATGGATCTGGGTACAATTGCTTTATCGAGCAACCAACTTGGAGCTTATCTTCATCAACTGAAATTACTTTTAGATCTCTTTTCTCTCCAATTTCTAAAATGTCAGAGGGGTGGTCAATTCTAGTGTAACTCAATTCCTGAAGATGTGTTAATACATCTAGTTCACCGTTTACTGAAAAAAAGCATCCAAAATTTGAAAAACCTTTAACAACCGCATTCTTAATTATATCACCTACTTTATATTTAGCTACTAATTTAGCTTTATCCTCTTTCTTAAAAGATGAAATTATTTCTCTTCTAGAAACACATGCGTTCCCTCTGATACGGTCAAGTTTAATTAGAGCAAACTTCTGTGGTTCGTTCATCAAATGACTAATATCTTTTAGAGGTTTATCGCTGATTTGTGATCCAGGTAAAAACATGAGTGAACCAGTATCTATGTGTTCAACAATTGCTCCACCCTTACACTTGGAAACAATCTTTCCCATCACAGGTTCATTTTTCTCATGAGCTTCTATCAACTTTTCCCATCCTTTTATCTTCTGAGCTTTACTAGCAGAAACTAAAACTTCTCCATGTTTATCTTCTATTTTTTCTAATAATACAGATATAGTTTCTCCAACCTTAATTTTTTCAGAGAGGCCCATGCTCTTTAATTCGTTTATATCTAGAACTGGTTCTGACTTTAGACCTTCAACAAATAAAAATACAAATTTCTCCGTAATTTTGTTTATTTTTCCTTCAATAATTTTACCTTCTTCTATTTGAACTTTTGAAAGTTGGCTGTTGAGTAATTTTTCAAATTCTTGAGATGCTGGACTTGTTAAGTCTTTGTAAATTTCCATTAAATATTAATTTTCCTATCTATTATTTTTTTTATTTTTAAAAAACAGGCTCTTTTAGATAACTTTGTCGTGTTAATCAATATAGAATCTTTTGTTTTTTTAAGAGGAGAAATTTTACGATTATAGTCATTTTTATCCCTATTTTTAATGCTTTTTAAAACTTCTTTATAAGTTAATTGATTATTTAATTTCTTTAGTTCTTTGTATCTTCTTAGAGCTCTAGTTTTAACGTTGGCGGTTATAAAAAATTTAAAGTCTGCGTCCGGAACAATATTGTAAGTAATATCACGACCATCAAGGATAGATCCTTTGTATTTTTTTGGTGGATTGTAAGCGCAATTTACCTGAAATGAATGAATAAGTTTTCTTATATTTTTATTTTTTGCAATTATTGAGGCTTCTGTTCCTACTTTATCGGATAATAAAGCTTTTTTGTTAAGGTCTCCAATTTTTAAATTTTTAATTTTATTTTTAACAAATTTATAATTAAATTTTTTTGAGTTCTTCAGCTTATAAAAAGCAATTAAGCGATATGCTTTACCTGTGTCAACTTTAAGTAATTTATAATGTTTGGCTATTGCTTTTGCTATAGTGCCAGCACCTGCTGCTGCGGGAGAGTCAATCGCAATTTTGATTATATTATTTCTTTTAATCATTTTTTTAGATTATTAATAATTTTTAAAAAGTCTGGGAATGACGTATTTATAGAATTTTTATCATGAAGTACCCATTTTCCACCAAATGACAATGCTGCGATAACACTTGTCATGAATACTCTATGATCTTTTAAATAGTTTTTAATTATTATTTTTTTATTTATTTTTAAATCTGGATTGCCAAATATTTTAATTGAATCATTTGTACATATTGTTTTGATGCCCATTTCGTTTAAAATGTATTGACCCCATTTAAGTCTTGGACTTTCTTTTTGATTTAATTCTGATAAATTTTTAAAATATGAAACCCCTTTTGCTTTAGCTGCAACCAAAAAAATAATTAAAAATTCATCTATTGCTGCACTATTAAGTTTAGTAGGACAATTAATTGACTTAATCATTTTCGAACTTTTTATTTTAATATTAGATATTTTTTCTCCTTTGTATATTTTTGTATTTTCTAATTTTATAGAAATTCCCATTTTTCTTAAAATAGTGATAATGCCTATCCTTGAAGGGTTAACATTTACATTTTTGATAATTAATTCTGAGTTATTTGAAAGTGCAGTTAAAACAATGAAAAATGCACTTGAGCTTATATCAGAGGGGATATTGTAATTAATTGGATTTATTTTTTTTACTTTATTGATTTTGATTTCATCATAATTTTTATGTTTTTTTATGCTAATTGGTAGTTTTAAATATTTACTTAGTAGCTCGGTATGATTTCTTGATTTTTTTGCCTTTATGTAGGTAGTTCCATTTGATCTCATTCCGCCAAACATCACTGAACTTTTGCATTGAGCTGAGCCTCTATTTTCTATGTATTTAATTGCTTTTAGTTTCGCATTCCCAATTATAGTCAAAGGTAAATATTTACCTTTTCTTAATTTAAATTTAGCACCAAAATTTTTTAATGGATCGGTGACTCGTTTGAAATCCCTATTTGATAAACTTTTATCTCCTGTTAGTTTTATTGAATATGGACTATTAATTAATAACCCAAGAATTAGTCTGCCAAGAGTACCAGAATTTTGTGCATTAATAGTTATGTTTTTTTTATAATTATATCCACCTAAACCTTTACCAAAAATTTTGCATTCATTTTTTTTATAAATTACTTTTATACCCAAATTTTTAATAGCATTAATTGCAGCCAAAACATCTTCAGATAATAATAAGTTTTTTGAAGTTGAAACACCATTTGCTAAAGAAGAAAACAAAACCCATCGAATACTAATGCTTTTATCTCCATTAACATTAATTATTTTTTTAAATTTGTTAATTTTTTTATTAATAATTAGTTCATTCAACATTTAAATTAATTAATTTTAAAATTATTACCAAAATATGCATTCTGAGCATGTATATCTTTAATTAAGTTTGATGGAGAATTTTGCGCTACAATTTTTCCATTACTTAGTATCATTGCAGTGTCAGAGATTTGAAGAAGTGAGGATGCGAGATGATCACAGATGCAAATAGTGATATTATTCTCTTGTTGAAGGTTTATTATTAATTCTTGTAACATTTTTATAGTTAAAACGTCCAAAGCTGAGAAAGGTTCATCAAGCAATAATATTTTTGGTTTGCTTAATAGAGATAAAGCAATTGTCAATTTTTTTCTCTCACCACCAGAAAGATTTTTTGATTTGACGTTTCTGATGTTCTGTAACTCTAGTTTTGATATTAAATAATTTATTCTCTCTAATCTTAAGTTTTTGTTATTTATTACTATCTCACTTATAGCTTTAAGATTGTCATCTAGTGTTAAATCAGAAAATGTGCCCCCGTATTGGGGTACGAATGAAATCCCAAATTCCCTTGTACGTAAATAAACAGGCAAATTGGTTACATCTTGATTATTAATCAAAATTTTACCATGCTTAGGTTCAAGTAAACCTGTTATTAAATGATACATAGTTGATTTTCCAGCACCATTTGGTCCTAGTAACCCATGAATAGTTTTTTCGTTTATTATAAAATTTACGTTATCGAGTACTGTTCGGTTTCCAAAGGAAATAGATATATTTTTAAATTCTATTATTGGATTTTTATTTTTAAAAGATTTTATTCTAAATGGCTTGATAATCCCCATGTCAATTTTTATTTATTAATTGAACTTTTTTTTGTTTATCAAACATAAAAAATTTAAAGTCTTTACTTTTCATATTTATTTCTACTACATCTGTTTTTAAAATATTTTCAGCATCAGTATATATTACATTTTTTGATATTATCATTGAATTTCTTAGAATTGAAAAGTCTAAATATTCACTTTTAATTTTTTTTTCTGAATAATTTATTAATACATTTTTTGAAAAAATAGTATCAAAATTATTATTATTATATTTTCCAAAATCGGCTGAAATTAAAATCTTTTCTTTTTCATTTAATTTAATAACAGCATTTACGTTTTTTAAAAAAATTATACTACTATCATTTAAATCAATTTCTCCTTCTTTAGCTTTTATAATAAATTCATTATTTTCAGCATCCTTTGCGTAATATTCAACATTAAAGATAGTATTAGAGTTAGATTTTTCACTAATTTGCTCATCTGCGTTTTTCTTTGATAAATCAGTGTTTCTATATAATTTTAAACAAATTATAATAGTGATTAAAAAAAAAAATATTGATAATAAAATTAAAATTTTTTTTTTATACATTTAGACAATACTGGTTTGTAAAATATTGTGTATATGAACGACACCTATAATTTTAAATTTATTTTTTTTTTCAAAAACACATAAAGATGTGATTTTTTTACTATTCATTATTGACAAAGCTTTTGCGGCTAATGTATCTTTCTCAACACAAATAGGATTTTTAGTCATAATATCTTTTGCCTGTTTAAGAAGTAAGTCTGATTTTTTTTCATTATATCTTCTTATTTGACCGTCTGTTATGATACCAATTGTTTTATTTTTTTTATTTGTAACCAAAAGAAATCCTAAACCTTTATCACTTAATATATTTAGTGCATTCTTCATTTTTAAGTTATATTTGACAAAAGGAATTTTTTTTCCTACTAACATTATATCCTCAACCGTTTTTAGTTGAGCTCCCAAACTTCCTGCAGGGTGAAGTTTTTTAAAATCAACTTTGCCAAATTTTTTATATTTCATTGAAGCAATTGCCAATGAGTCTCCCAAAGCTAGTTGCGAAGTTGTACTTGCAGTTGGAACTATACCTTCAGCTTCTTTAGCTTTAGGAATAAACAATTTAATATCAGAAGATCTATAAAGAATAGATTCTTTTTTTGAAACAATTCCTATTAATAAAATTTTATTTCTTTTTGCAAATTTTATTATATTTTTAAGTTCTGTTGTTTCTCCTGAATTACTAATTAATATTAAAATATCTTTTCTTGAAATCATACCAAGATCACCATGAGATGCCTCACTAGCAGCAAGACTAAATGATGGCGTCCCCACTGAAGCAAGTGTTGCAGCAATTTTAGATGCTATTAAACCACTCTTGCCTACTCCACAAAGTATTACTTTAGCTTGACATTTTGCAATTTGAATAACTGCATCATTAAATGATTTATTAATATTTTTTTTTAAGATTTGAAGTGCTTTTATCTCTAAGTCAATTACATTTTTTGCAATAGATTTAAATTGATTTTTGTTCATTAATGAGACCAAATATCTTCTTTAAATAATGCTAAATCAAGATCAACTCTTGTTTTTAAAAATTTTAAACAATTTTTATAAAGTTGAGTTCTATTTTCTCTATCTAATATTTTCATCAACTCATCATGTATTTTATGAAGATAAAGAACATCATTCGCACAATATTTTAACTGAGCTGTAGATAATTCTCCACCAAAATCAGAACTTTGAAATTGTTTGCTAATATCAATATTTATAAACTCTTTAATTAATGTTTTAAGTGAATGATTATCAGAATAACTTCTAGCTAATTTACTACAAATTTTTGTATCAAGAATATTATTTACATCAGTTTTTAGATAATATTTTATATGTGCCATATCTGCACGTCCATAGTGAAAAATTTTAGTGATTTTTTCGTCATTTAGTACTTTTACTAAATTAGGAGCATGATATTTTTTTCTATCAAACTGCACTATATGAGCATCTGAGTTACCAGAAGATATTTGTATTAAGCATAATGGATCACGTCTGACATTTAGACCCATAAATTCACCATCAACGGCAATTATATTGCCTAAATTTAAATCATCTGGTAGATCATTTTTGTGAAGTTGAATATTATTACTCATTTCTAAACATATATATATGAAAGCAAAAAATTGTCTAATTTTTGGTGGGAGTGGTCAAATTGGTAAAAATTTACTTAGGAAGCTAACAAAAAATAATTACCAAGTAACTGTTGTAACAAGAAACATTCATCAAAAAAGCTATATCATTAAAACCCAAGCGAATGCAGGTTATATAGATATTGTTGAATCTAATATTTTTGAGGAACAAAAACTTAGAAAGCTCTTTGAAAAAGCAGATATTTGTATCAATTTAGTTGGTATTTTGTTTGAGTCAAAAAAAGGAAATACATTTAAAAATATTCACACTATTTTCCCTTCATTGTTGGCTAAACTTTCAAAAGAATACAAGCTTAAACATTTTATTCATCTGTCAGCACTTGGAGTAAATGAGGCTACAGACTCTGACTATGCTAAAAGTAAATTAGAGGGAGAGGAAAGAATTTTAAAAAATTTTCCATTGGCTACAATTTTAAGACCTTCAATTGTATTTTCTCAAGATGATCAGCTAACAACTCAATTTATGACTCTTCTAAATAGATTGCCAATATTCCCACTCTATTATGAAGGCAAAACTAAGTTTGCTCCAATTCATTGTTCAGACCTGACCGATGTTATTTTAAACGTAATTTCAAATAATGTTAATTCCAAAATAATTGAATGTGTTGGTCCAGAAATAATTTCATTTAAAGAAATTTTAGAAAAATTATTAAATTTAATTGGAAAGAAAAGATTGTTAATACCAATGCCATTACCAATAGCACAAATGTCAGCGAGATTTTTTGAAATAATGCCAAAACCACTTTTGACCAGAGATCAATTAAAACTTCTAAAGTATGATAATGTTTTATCTGGAAAATATAAATCAAATTCAGATATAGGCGTACCAAGTTTGAGATATTTCGATGAAGAAGTTAAAAAATATTGTTATATGTGGAGGGAAGGCGGTCAATTTTCCACAGAAAAATATAATTCAGATAATATAGATATTAAAACGAGTTAAAATTTAAGCAGACTGAATTTTCTTTTCAATAAACTCCGGAACTTCCTCTTTTTCTGTAACTTCTTCTTTTTTACCTTTTGGTTGATAAGCATATAGCAAATGAAGCTTACAATAAGAGAAGTCTTTTAAAGAAGATCTGCCACAAAAATAAAATTCTTTTTCATCTGGATGACCTATTGGCCATTTACATGAACTTTCGTCTAACTCTTCTAACTGTTTAGGGTTTTCTGGTTCAAAATCTTTTTCGATTATTAAAGATTTAAATTTACTTTTACGACCTCTTTTTGATTGAACGTTATTCTGCTCAATTGAATTTTCGAAATTTTTATTAGAAGTAGCAGCTCTAGTTTTGATTTTTGCTGAAAGATTTAATCTATGAGCTTTACCAATCACAGCATTACGACTTATGCCACCTATAATCTCTGCTATTTGGCTAGCAGTATTACCTTTGCCCCATAATTCTTTTAATTTTGAAACTTTCTCTTCGGTCCAGCTCATATCTATATGTTGTGTTATTTATTTATAAAACGACAATATACTGTTATTAATTTAATTGAAACAATCAAAAAATTAGAGTTATCAACAATAAAAGCCTAGCCTAGATTTACTCAAGTTTTCAATCATAACTTGTATCTATGAAATAAAATTTATAAAAACAAATTTAATTTATGAGCAATTTAGCAAAAAATTATAACAGAAAAAAAATTTCATTTAAGTATGGTAAGGGAAGCTATCTTTACTCTACTGATGGAAAAAAATATCTTGATTTTGTTATGGGTATTGCGGTTAATTCTTTAGGTCATGCTCATCCAGGTTTAGTAAAAACAATCAATAAACAATCTAAAAAACTTTGGCATGTATCAAATGCTTTTCAAATACCAGAAGGAGAAAATTTAGCTAAAAAGTTATGTAAAAAAACATTTGCTGATTATGTAATGTTTCAAAATAGTGGAGCAGAAGCAACAGAGGCAGCTATTAAAGTTGCTAGAAGATATTTTTTCTCAATAGGTAAACCAAATAAAAATAGAATTTTATGCATTAAAAATTCATTTCATGGAAGAACATTAGCTGCAATTTATGCGAGTGGATCAAAGAAAATGACCGAAGGATTTGGCCCTAAAGTAAAGGGATTTGATCACTTTACTTTTGGAGACCACAAAGCATTAGAAAAGAAAATCTCAAAAGATACTGCGGCTATAATGGTTGAAACGATAATGGGAGAGGGAGGAATCAAAGTCATTCCAGACTTTTGTTTAAGAGAGCTTAGAAAATTGTGTGATAAGAAAAAAATTCTTTTAATTCTGGATGAAGTTCAGTGTGGAATAGGTAGATCAGGAGACTTTTTTGCATTTGAAAAATCTAAAGTAAGACCAGACATAGTCCCAATAGCGAAAGGAATTGGAGGTGGATTTCCTATAGGAGCAGTTCTTATGAATAGAAAAGTAGCAACAGGCATGATACCTGGCACTCACGGATCTACATTTGGGGGCAATCCGCTAGCTATGTCGGTTGGAAATAAAGTAATGGATATAGTTTCAAACAAAAAGTTTTTAAATAATGTAAAAAAATTATCTAAATATTTCTTATCAAACTTGAACAAAATTAAGGAAAAATATCCTAGTATTATTAAACAAATAAGAGGAAGAGGTTTTTTAATTGGAATACAGCTACATCAAGATCAGACAGGTTTTATTAAAAAATTAATGGAAAATAAATTATTAACTATTCGTGCTGCAGAAAATGTCGTCAGAGTTTTACCACCTCTTAATGTCAAAAAAAGTGAACTTGATGAAGCTTTAAAAATTATAAATAAAGTTTGCAGCCAATTTAAATAGTTATGAATCATTTTATAAATTTAAAAGATATTCCTAGTAAAGATTTAAGAAAAATAATTACTGATGCAAAAAAAAGAAAAAGTTCTAGAAAAAAACTTAACACATTAGAGACAGATAAAGGTGCTCCATTAAAAGGTAAAATTTTGATCCAAATGTTTGAAAAACCAAGCTTAAGAACAAGAATGAGCTTTTATTTAGCAATTAAACAGCTTGGAGGAGGTACTGTAACACTTAGATCCAATGAACTTCATTTAGGACAAGGTGGTGAAAGTATATCTGATACAGCAAAGGTTTTATCAACTTATGGTGATGGATTTATGTTGAGAACAGATAGTGACAAAAAAATTGAGGATTTTAAAAAATATTTGTCTATTCCAGTGATTAATGGTTTGAGCCCGTCCTCTCATCCAACTCAAGTACTTTCAGATGTTTTTACAGTTGAAGAGATTACAAAAAAACCTATTTCCAAATTAAATATTTGCTGGATTGGTGATTCAAATAATGTTTTGGATAGTTTAATTGCTGCTTCAGTTAAATTTTCTTTCAAATTAAGCATTGGTTGTCCAAAAAATTTTGAACCAGGAAAAGAAGTAAGAAGTTGGGTGAAAAAAAATAAGAGAAAAATTTATATTTATAATGACCCAAAAAAAGCTGCTAAAGAAGCTGATGTAATTTTTGCTGATAAAGTTATTTCGTTAAATGACAAAGTAAACAAAAAGAAAAAAATTCAGGCATTTAAAAAATTTAAAATTAATAAAAAATTAATGAGTTTTGCAAATAAGAATTGTATTTTTTTACATTGTCTGCCTAGAGGGAATGAAGTTTCTGAAGATATTTTCTTAGGAAAAAAATCTCATGTATGGTTACAGGCTCTTAACAGAGTTCATGTTCAAAAAAGTATACTATTGTATTGTTTTGGAAAATTAAGGTAGTGGAACGGGGCTATCTGAATTTTCATTTAGATACTTAATTACCGAAGCTCTATCTGCTTCTTTTCTTAACCCTGCATAAGCCATTTTTGTACCTTTAATATATTTTGCAGGTTTTTTTAGAAATCCATTTAGCTCTTCAAATGTCCATTCTTTTTCATAAGCAGCTAATGCTTTTGAATATTTATAATCTTCAACTGCTCCAACTTTTCTTCCAACGACATTATATAAAGCTGGACCTATAGCATTTTTCCCACCCTTAATTATTGAGTGACAGGCTGCACACTTTTTAAAAATTTTTTCTCCACTTGCTATATCTCCCATAGCCATTAATGCAGCAATGTCGACTTTTTCTTCTGCAGCAGTTGTTGTAGAAGATGATGCAGTAGATACTTGTTCAACTTCCACCGTGTAACCTGGAGTTTCTGGTTTTTCTACATGAAAAATTACATCAGATAATTTTCCTATACCAATAACAAGGAGTGCTACCATTAGAACTGCAGCTACAATTTTGTTAATTTCAAAAGAATCCATTTTTATAAATTTAATTTTGAACGTATAACATGATAAATTAAAATTTGACTAAAATTTAATGTACAAATTTGCCTCTATTTTAATTAGTGATTGATGAAAACTCTTATAATAATACCCTCTAGATTATCCGCAACTAGGCTTCCAGGAAAACCATTATTAAAAATCAATGATATTTCAATTATTTCACATGTATTTAATAGGGCAAAAGAAGCAAATATTGGAGAGGTAATTGTTGCTGCAGAGGACCAAGAGATTGTCGATGATGTAAAAAATAATGGAGGAAATGCGATTTTAACAAGCAATAAACATAAAACTGGTACAGACCGAATATATGAAGCTTATCAAAAACTTAACTTAGATAATGTTGATTTTATAATGAATCTTCAGGGTGATGAACCAGCAATAAATATTCAGGATATTGTAAATCTGAACCAAATGATGATAAATCATAAAGCAAAAATAGGAACTCTGGCTGCTAAAGTTGAAGATAAATTAGATTTAACAAACGAAAATATAGTTAAAGTTATTACTGAAAATAATTTAGAAGATGACCCGTTTTCTAAAGCAAAAATATTTTTAAGGAAATCTGAAGATACCTCAAATATTTATCACCATATTGGAATTTACTGTTATTCATCACAAATTCTTAAAAACTTTGTTGAATTACCACAATCAAAAAATGAAATTGAAAATAAATTAGAACAACTTCGAGCTCTAGACAATAATATCAAAATAAATGTTGCTCTAGCAAGCAAAGCCCCTATAGGAGTTGATACAGAGGAAGATTATCTAGCCTTGAAAAAAATTATGGAATATAAGTCCTGATGGGTAAAATATATTTTCAAGGAACATTTGGAGCTTATTCTCATTTAGCAGCATTATCAATCGACCCTGATGCTGAAATTTTACCTTGTAAAACTTTTGATGATTGTTTTAATAAAGCTTCAGAAGAATCTGATTGTAGAATAATAATTCCAGAGTCTAATAGAATTACAGGAAATATAGGAATTGAATATTTGATCTTTAAACACAGGTTGAATATTTACCAAGAGCACTTTCAAAAAATTGAACATAATTTATTAGGCCAACAGGGAGCTAAACTGTCTGATATAAAAGAAGTTTATTCTCATGCACAGGGTTTGTCGCAATGTTCAAATTTCATAAAAGAAAATAATATTGCTGAACATATTAGAGCCGACACAGCTGGGTCAGCTGAGATGATTTCTAAAACAAAAGACAAAAAACAAGCGGCAATAGCATCATCTCTAAGTGCTGAAATTTATAATCTTGATGTAATTAAAAAAAATATAGAAAACGAGAGTGGAAATTTAACTCGATTTCTTGTTATGGGAAAAAATATATCTCAACCTGAATTTGGAAATAAAAAATATATAACTTCATTTTTATTTAAACTAAAAAGTAAACCTGCAGCTCTTTATCAATCTCTTGGAGGATTTGCTATCAATGGAGTAAATCTTACTAAGCTTCAAAGTTATCCTGAAAAAAATTCTTTCGATTCTTATTTTTTCTTATGTGATTTAGATGGACATATTGAAGATCCAAAGGTTCAAAAATCTCTTGAGGAACTAGGCTTACATTGTGAGGATTTTCACGTCCTGGGTGTTTTTGAAGCCGATAGTTTGAGACAAAAAAAACAATAATCTTTTCTTGTAGATTAGAAATTTTAACTGCTATAATAGATTTGGAGGCTAGAGGTGGATGCTGCTTGAACCCGACCAGATCTTAACGGAAGCAGTCGTAGAGACAGTTATTCAGGTTCTAGTCTCCTTAAAAAATTTATGAATAACAATTCAAAAGTACTAGCTCTTAAATATAGACCTCAAATATTTGATGATCTTATTGGTCAAGAAGTTGTTGCTGAAACAATTATAAATTCAATAAAAGCTGACAAAGTACCTAATGCATATTTGTTTACTGGAATTAGAGGGATTGGAAAAACTACAACCGCAAGAATTGTAGCAAAAGCTCTTAATTGTAAAAATGGTATCGATGAATTATGTAAAGATAATTTCTGTGAGAATTGTGAGTCTATAATTAGTTCAAGCCATATTGATGTAATGGAAATAGATGCAGCCAGTCACACCGGAATTGATAACATACGTGAGCTTATAGAATTTTCAAGATATGCTCCAACATCAGCAAAATATAAAATTTTTATAATTGACGAAGTGCATATGTTGAGCAAACAAGCTTTTGCTGGTTTATTAAAAACATTAGAAGAGCCCCCCTCATACTTAAAATTTATATTTGCAACAACAGATATTAAAAAAATTCCTGTAACGATAGTATCCAGATGCCAAAGGTTTGATTTATCAAGAATCAAATCATCAGAATTATTAGAATTTATAAAAAAAATTAAAGATAAAGAAAACGGGAAAGTTACTGATGACGCTCTAAAATTAATTGTAAAAATATCTGAAGGCTCAGTAAGAGATGCATTATCTCTATTAGATAGAGCATTATTGAGTTTAGATAATGATAAAGAACTAGATTTAAATTCTGCTCAGAAGATTTTTGGTTATTTTGATAAATCACAATTAATTGATTTATTTGAATTAATATTGAGAGGAGAAGAAGAAAAGGTAATAAAAATTTACAGAAAAATATATGATCAAGGAGTTGAACCAAAAATATTTTTAAATGATTTTTTAGAGCTGTTATACTACTTTAAAAATATAAATTCTCTAACTTTAGAAAGCACAAATTTTTCTCTTAATGATGAAGAATTTAATAAAATAAAAAACATTTCTAATCAAATCCAACCAGAAGTATTAATTTTATTTTGGCAATTTTCTATCAAGTCGTTAGAAGAATTAGATATTGTATCAAATCAAAATTTATCAATTGAGATGTTTTTGATTAGATTAATGCACTTAAGTTCTGTAAAACAAACTAAAGAAATAGACACTAGACCTACAGAAGAAAATTCAACTAGCAAAATTGAAATAAAAACAGAGGCTAAAATTATTGATCAAATAAAAAATATTTCTCAAGAAGAAAAAAAGAATCCTGAAATACAAACTGAAGTTAAAGCAGAAATTAAAACTCAAATTAATTCTTTTGATGAATTAATTGCTACTTGCACAAGTAAAAGAGAATTAAAACTTAAATTTGAATTAGAGAAAAATGTCAATTTGGTCAAATTTGAAAAAAATAGGATTGAGATTTCATTTAATGACAGCCTAGATAAAGATTTTGTAAAAGATCTTTCCACAAAGCTTTTTGAATGGACAAAAGAAAGATGGATTATCACACTTAGTAAATCAAAAGGAGATCTTTCAATTAGAGAAAAGAAAGAAAATGAAAAAAAAATATTAATTGAAAAAGCTAAACAAACTGAAATTTATAAAAACTTTATGGAAAATTTTCCTGATGCAGAACTGGTAGATGTTAAATCGATAATTAAGGAGGATAAAAATAATGACTGATTTTAATAAAATATTAGACAAAGCAAAAGAACTTGAAGCAAAAATGAAAGAGAGTCAGCAAAAAATTAAAGAGATTAGAGTAGAGGGTATTTCTGGCTCAAATTCAGCAAAAATCGTCTTGGATGGAGAAGGTGAAATGCAATCAATTAAACTATCAGATGAAATAATGAAAGAAGACAAATCAATAATAGAAGATTTAATTGTAGCTGCACATAATAACGCCAAATCACAATTAAAGTCGAAAACATCAGAAGAGATATCAAAAGCTACAGGTGGATTTGGAATACCTGGTTTTAAGTGGCCACTATAGCAGATGCAAAATATTAACGAGATTGAGGAATTAATAAAATTAATTTCAAAGCTTCCAGGTTTAGGACCAAAATCTGCAAAAAGAATTGTTTTAAAACTTATTAATAACCGCGATGAATTAGTAAAACCAATGGCAAATACATTGGCTCAAGTTTATAAAAATGTAACTAGATGTAATTCTTGTGGTTCACTTAAATCAATTTCAACTGGATGTATAAATTGTGAAACTACAAGAAATAAATATTCAAAGATTTGTGTTGTGGAAGATATTGCTGACCAATGGTCGATTGAAAATTCAAATATTTATCAAGGGTATTTTCATATTCTGGGAGGCACCATTTCATCAGTAGGTCAAAGAAAAGAAGATTTACTTGTAAACGCGTTGGTTGAGAGAGTTAATCGAGATAAAATTGAAGAAGTTATATTGGCCACAAGTGCAACTGTTGAAGGTCAAACTACTGCTTATTACATTCAAGATAGTCTAAAAAATTCTAATGTAAAAATTACAAAACTTGCACAAGGGTTACCTGTTGGTGGTGAAATTGAAAGTTTAGACGACGGGACTTTATTTTCTGCTTTTAAAAATCGGTCTAACTTAGTTTCTGATTCAGATTAGACTTTTTAGTAAGTCTATTTAAATGCAGCAAAGGTTCAGTATAACCAGATGGTTGTTCTTTTCCTTTAAACACCAAATCACAAGCAGTTTGAAATGCAATTGAATTTTCAAAGTTATCACTCATTCTTACGTAATTAGAGTTATTTTTATTTTGATCATCTACAATTTTAGCCATGTCTTTAAGAATTTCTACAACTTGAATTTTTGTTGTAATTCCGTGATGTATCCAATTTGCAATATGTTGAGATGAAATTCTAAGTGTAGCTCTATCTTCCATCAAACCCACGTTATTTATATCTGGTACTTTGGAGCACCCAACTCCTTGGTCGATCCATCTGACCACATAACCTAATAAAGTTTGAGCTGAGTTAGAAATTTCTTTATTAATTTCATCCACAGACCAATTTGGTCTATCAGCAGTAGGTATTGTTAAAAGATCATCAAGCTTTGCTTCTTCTCTATTTTTAATTTTTTGTTGTTCATCAAAAATATTTATTTCATGATAATGTAGCGAATGCAAAGCCGCAGCAGTTGGAGATGGAACCCATGCACAATTTGCACCTGCTTTTAAATGTCCAGTTTTTTGCTCCATCATATCTTTCATTTTATCAGGCATTGCCCACATTCCTTTTCCAATTTGAGCTTTTCCAGAAAATCCACATTTTAAACCAATATCAACATTGTTATTTTCATAGGCTGTAATCCATTTTGAAGTTTTCATGTCACCTTTTTTAATCATCGGACCAGCTTCCATAGAGGTGTGCATTTCATCACCAGTTCTGTCTAGAAAACCTGTATTTATAAAGAAAACTCTATTTTTTAACGATCTAATGCACTCTTTTAAATTAGCTGAAGTTCTTCTTTCTTCATCCATTATTCCAATCTTGCAGGTGTATTTTGGCAAACCTAAAACTTCTTCAACTTTTGAGAAAAGCAAATCAGTAAATGTAGTTTCATCTGGTCCATGCATTTTTGGTTTCACAATATAAATAGAACCAGTTCTTGAATTGGTTTTTTTCTTAATATCATGAAGGGCAGCGGCTGTAGTAATGAATGCATCCATTATTCCTTCTGGAACTTCACTACCATCTTTTAAAATTATTGATGGATTAGTCATTAAGTGACCAACATTTCTAACTAGCAGTAAACTTCTTCCATGAAGCTTTAAACCTTTTCCATCTTTTGAAATATAGCTTCTATTAGGATTAAGTTTTCTTTCAAATAATTTTCCTTCTTTTTCAAACTTTGATTTTAGATCACCTTTCATTAGACCTAGCCAATTTCTGTAACAAACAATTTTATCTTCTGCATCTACAGCAGCTACACTATCTTCGTTATCGCATATAGTTGACACCGCAGATTCTAAAATTATGTCACTAATCCCAGCATGATCTTGTTGAGCCGCAAAAGCTCTTGAATCTTTTAAAATTTCTATATGTAAATTGTTATTTTTTAAAATTATAGCAGACGGGTTGTCAGCTTCACCCCTATGACCAATAAACTTATTCTCATCTACCAAATCATATATATCAGCACCTTTTAAAGCTTTAAATTTTCCATACTTAACCGCAAAACTTGTAATTTTTTGCCAACTCAATCCTGCTAATGGAAAATATTTATCTAAAAAATCTCTTCCATATTTTATTACCATCTCACCTCTCAACGGGTCGTATCTTTCAGATACGCTATCTTCTGATTGTTCAATTACATCTGTTCCATACAGACTATCGTATAAGCTCATCCATCTAGCATTAGCTGCATTTAATGCGTATCTCGCATTCATGACTGGTACAACAAGTTGAGGCCCAGCAATACTTGTTATTTCCTCATCAACATTTTGGGTTGATATTTCAAAATCGTCACCTTCTTCTTTCAAATAACCAATTTCTGTTAGAAATTTTTTATAATCTGACAAATTAAATTCATTTCCCTTATTTTTTATATGCCAATTGTCTATTTGTTTTTGTAAGTCTTCTCTAAATTTTATTAATTCTTTATTTTTAGGTGCTAATTCATTGACTGTTTTCTCGAACCCTGACCAAAAATTATCAACAGATAGATCTGTTTCTTTTAATAGCTCGTCGCTAATAAATTGAGAAAGTTTTTCAGATACTTTTAAAGTATTTATATTTATATATTTTTCTTGCATATCACCTAAATTACCCCATCTGTATTTTTGCCTGAGAGTTTTGCTCCTTCGGCGGAATTAATTCTCTTTCCAGAGTGTTATGCAACTATCGGTCCTTTTTACCTGAGAGTTTCCGGGGTGGTTGCTCCTTCGGTGCTAAATCTATTAGTCTCTCCCGATAGCAAAATATGTATCTTCTTCTAGAAAAGAGTCAATTAATAACAATTACACTTTAAATTAAATATCATTTTATTGCCTTTTTTATGAATTAACCATCCGCTATAACCTTATTATGAAAAATTATCTTAATTTTGAAACTGAGATTAAAGATTTAGAGACAGAATTGGAAAAATTAAAAGATCCCTACAATCAAGAGGGATTATCAGAAGTGGATACCCAAAAAATTTCAAAAACACAAGTTGAGTTAGATCAAAAATTAAATGATATATATTCAAACCTAGATCCGTGGCAAACCACCATGGTTGCAAGACATGAAGACAGACCAAAGTCTAAATTTTTCATAGATAATTTATTCGAAGATTTTATTTCTCTATCTGGAGATCGTTATTATGGTGAAGATAAATCTGTACTTACTGGTTTTGCAAAATTTAATGGTCAGTCAGTTTTAGTTATCGGTCAAGAAAAGGGTGAAGATTTGGATAGCAGAATTCAAAGAAATTTTGGGATGATGCGACCTGAGGGTTATAGAAAAACTATTCGTTTAATGAATTTAGCAAATAAATTTAAAATTCCAATTATCTCTTTTATAGACACGCCAGGCGCTTATCCTGGTGTTGGTGCAGAGGAAAGAGGTCAAGCTGAGGCAATAGCAAAATCAATTGAATGTTGCATGGAACTAAAGGTTCCAACTATTGCAATAATTATAGGTGAAGGTGGATCAGGTGGTGCGATTGCATTAGCATCGTCTAACAAAGTTATCATGCTAGAAAATGCTATTTATTCAGTTATATCTCCTGAAGGCTGTGCAACTATATTATGGAGAGATCCAAAAAAAATGCTTGATGCAGCAAAAGCAATGAAGCTTTCCGCAAAAGATTTATTAAAATTAAAAGTTATTGATGAAATAATCCCAGAACCTTTAGGTGGTGCTCACAGGGATAGAGACCTGATGCTTGATAACGTTAGAAAATCTATTTCTACAAATTTAGATCAATACAAAGAAATGACGTCAGAAGATATAATGAATGAAAGAAAAAATAAATTTTTAAAAATTGGAAGAAATGATGGTTTTATGAGCAATGTAGAAGATTTAAGTAATTTGACCATTAAGAAAAATAGTTTTGATAACATTTTCAAATCAAAAAAATTATTATTTGGTATTGGTGTAGGTTTATTATTTTTAGCTTCTTTATTTTTTCTTTTTTAAGAATTACAAAGCTCCATGGCAATGTTTAAACTTCTTGCCTGATCCACAGAAGCAAGGTTCATTTCTTCCCATTTTTTTGGCTTGTGGTTTTGGATTTACTCTTTCCTCATTGGAAGATCTTTCTTCTGTTATAACTTTTAAATTCATTAAAATTGTAACGTAGTCTAATTTTAGTTTTTCTAATAAATTTGAAAATAAATCAAAAGCTTCTTTTTTATATTCAACTAAAGGATCTCTTTGACCGTAAGATCTTAATCCAATCACTTGTCTAAGTTGTTCTAAATATTGTATATGTGATTTCCAATTCAAATCTATTGTTTGCAAAAATATTCTTTTTTCAATTTCTTTTGCATGTTGCTCGTTTAGAACTTTAATTCTTTCATTACGTGTCTCATTAAATTTTGAGGATATTTGCTCTTTCAGTTCATTATCTTTTGCAGAAATCAAACTTTCAAGTTCAGTATCATTAAAACTTTTCCCAACAATTTGCCTAACTTTATTGTTAAATTCATTACTTTTTGGATTAGATAGGTTTTGAATTTTTAATTTTATCAAATCTTCTGATATTTCTTTTAAAAATTCGTCGGAATAATCAAAAATATTTTCACTATTCATTGCATTTTTTCTTTGAGAAAACACAACATGTCTTTGGTCATTTAAAACATTGTCAAATTTGATAAGTGTTTTTCTGATATCAAAATTTCTGGCTTCAACTTTCTGCTGAGCTCTTTCTAATGCTTTGTTGATCCAAGGGTGATCAATACTTTCACCATCTTTTAAACCAAGTTTTTCAAGCATATTATTCATAGATTCTGAGCCAAAAATTCTCATCAAATCATCTTCTAAACTTACATAAAATACAGAACTACCCTCATCTCCTTGTCGTCCAGCTCTTCCTCTTGCCTGATTGTCCACTCTTCTAGACTCCATTCTTTCTGTACCAATTACAAATAAACCACCTAGAGATTTAATTTTTTCTTTATCTATTTTTAACTGATCATCAGGAATTGATCCTTTTTTTCCACCAAGCTGGATGTCAACACCTCTACCAGAAATACTGGTTGTAATTATCAAAGATTTTTCTTTTCCTGCATTTGCAATAATTTCAGCTTCATTTTCATGGTTCTTTGCATTTAAAACTACGTGTTTAATATTTTTTTCATTTAATAATTTAGAATAAACTTCAGACTTGTTGATACTAGATGTGAAAACTAAAATTGGTTGACCAATTTCATGTTTTTCAATGATCTTATTAATTATTGCATCATTTTTTTCTTTTTCAGTTCTAAAGATTAAATCATTATAGTCCTTTCGGATCATTTCTTTATTTGTTGGGATTACAACTACTGAAAGATTATATATCTCAAAAAATTCCTCAGACTCTGTTACTGCAGTACCGGTACAACCTGATATTTTATTGTATAGTTTAAAATAATTTTGATAGGTAATAGATGCTAAAGTTTGATTTTCAGCTTGTATCTGAATTTTTTCTTTAGCTTCAAGAGCCTGATGAAGTCCATCTCCAAATCTTCTTCCCTCTAAAATTCTACCAGTCAACTCGTCTATGATTTTAAGAATTCCATCTTTTACTATGTAATCTTTTCCTTTTTCAAATAAATGGTTTGCACGAAGTGCTTGATTTACGTGGTGAACTAAATGAAGGTTTTCTGGGTCATAAAAATTATCATTTTTTAGGATACCTGAATTAGAAAAAAGTTTTTCAACATTATTAATACCCTCGTTTGTTAAAAGTATACTTTTTTCTTTCTCATCTATTTCAAAATCTTTATTATTTAAAATTTTAACAAGTTTATCTATTGCTAGATATTGAGCAGTTTTATCTTCCGCAGCTCCAGAAATTATAAGTGGAGTTCTTGCTTCATCAATTAAACAGGAATCTATTTCATCTACAATTGAAAATGCATGAGATCTTTGAACCATCTCTTTTTGAGAAAACTTCATGTTGTCTCTTAGATAATCAAATCCTAATTCACTGTTGGTTGCATAAGTAATGTCACAATTGTAGTTTTTCTTTCTTTCCAGATCATCTTGGTCATTATTTATAAATCCAGAAGTAAGACCTAGAAAATTATATATTATACCCATTTCCATCGAGTCTCTTTTTGCTAAATAATCGTTAACTGTTACTATATGAACTCCATTTTCAGAAAGCGCATTTAAATAAGCCGCTAAGGCAATAGTTAGTGTTTTTCCCTCACCCGTTCTCATTTCAGCAATTTTACCTTCGTGGAGAACTACTCCCCCGATAAGTTGAACATCAAAATGTCTTTCTTGTCTTGTTCTTTTTGCAGCTTCCCTTACTAATGCAAATGCTTCAGGTAGAATCTCGTCTAAACTTTTTCCATTTTTTAATTGATTTTTAAATTCAACTGTTTTTTTTGGAAAGTCTGTATCGTTTAATTTTATGAATTGTTCCTCGTATGAATTTATTTTTTCTACTATTTTTCCAATTCTATCTAGTTCTTTTTGATTACTAGATTTGATAAATTTTGTAATTAGGTTAAGTGGGTTAAACATGACTATTTGATTTATTCTTTAAATATATTGTTTAATATATGTATTAAACAATTATTTTAAATATCATGGGTATTAATTTAACAAATTTTTTAAACTCGAAATCAAAAAATACCAGAATGATGGATTTCCAGGACCTTGATCATATAGATGGCTTATCTATTTCAGCTCTAAGTGCAGATTTATACAAAACTAAAAGAGATGATTTAGTAATGTTTTACTTTAGAGATGGTGCAAATCATGCCTCTGTCTATACACAGTCAAAAATTATCTCAGAAAATATTAAATGGAATATAAATCAAAAATCAAAAAAAATTTATTCTCTTATTGTAAATACTAGAAATGCAAATGCTTTCACGGGCGAACAAGGTTACGAAAGTCTTGCAAAAATTGCTGATTTAACTTCTGAGCAATTATCAAAAAAACAAGTTGAAGATGAAGATTATCCAAAAAAAATTACTTCAAAGGAAATTATTTTTGGATGCACAGGTACAATAGGTGAAACCTTTCCACGTGAAAAGATAATAGATCAAATTCCAAACTTGATTAAAAAAATTAACTATACACAAAACAAATTTCTTTGGATGAAAGCAGCTTTAGGAATAATGACCACTGATACAAAACCAAAACTTGCGATGGAACAATGTAAAATTGGAGATAAAGAGGTAAAAATTTATGGTGTAGCCAAAGGTTCAGGTATGATATTTCCAAATATGGGAACCACCTTGGCATACATATTTACTGATGCCAACTTATCGAATGATATTTTAAGTAAATTATTAAAAAAAAATATTACAAATACTTTTAACGCTATCTCATGTGATGGTGATACAAGCACAAATGATATGGTTAGTATTTTTGCAACAAATAAAGCAAACAATTCAAATATTAAAAGTATTAATGACATAAAACTAAAAAAATTCGACAGAGCATTAAACAATGTTTTGTTAAATTTAGCCAAAAGAGTAGTTTCTGATGGAGAAGGAGCATCAAAATTTGTCACTATAAATATTAATAAAAGCAAAAGTGAACAAGATGCAAAGACAATTGCTTTCTCAATAGCAAATTCAGCTTTGGTAAAAACAGCTATTGCAGGTGAAGATCCAAACTGGGGACGAATAGTGATGGCAATAGGAAAAGCAGGACCAAAAATAAATTTAAATAAATTAGGTTTGAAATTTGGAAACTATCAAATAATTCAGGATGGAAAATTATATAAGAACTACGATGAAAAATTAGTAGCGGAATATATGAAAGGTGAAAATATAGATGTCACTGTAGATTTGTTTACTGGTAACAAAAGCTTTACTGCTTTTACTATGGACTATACAAAAAATTATATTGAGATTAATGCTGATTATAGAAGTTGAACATATTGAAATATAAATTTTGATAACTAATTCTATACTATGATTAAATACAAACTTTTGTGTAACGACTGTGAATTAAAGTTTGATAGTTGGTTCTCTTCTTCATCAGAATATGAAAAATTAAAAAAGAAAAAACTTTTAATCTGTCACAACTGTAACTCTGAAAAAGTTGAAAAAACATTAATGGCTCCTCAGCTAATAAGTAGAAAAGCTAAAAATGAAGAAAAATTTGATACTAAGAGGTATAAAAAAATTAAAAAAACAATTAAAAATTATCAAAAGTTTATAAAAGATAATTTTAAATACGTTGGGGATAATTTTGCATATGAAGCTAGATCAATTCATTACAATAGTAATAAACCTACAAAAGGGATATATGGCAAAGCCTCTCAGAAAGACGTTAAAGAGCTCAAAGAAGAGGGCATAGATACACAATTAATGCCTTGGATTGATGAAAAAGAAAATTAGTTTTTCTTAAATTCTGCAATATAATTTACTGATAGATCTTTTGAAACATTCCATTCATCCTTCAGAATGTTAAAGTTCATTCCATCTATTTTTTTGAGATTAAGATTGTTTTTGATTAGTATACTTTTTAACTCCTCAGGCTTAACAAACTTTTCCCATTCATGGGTGCCAATAGGAAGCCATCTTAAAACATATTCTGCACCGACAATTGCAAATATATAAGATTTTAATGTTTTATTTATGGTTGCAACAAACATTAATCCATTTTTTTTTAAAAGGTTTGCACATGATTTTAAAAAAAAATCAACATCCTCAACATGTTCAACAATCTCCATGTTCAAAATTACATCAAATTTTTTTGTAGTTTTTAGTTTTTCGGGCGATGAACATATATAGTTTATTTTAAGATTATTTTTTTTTGCATGTAAGTTTGCTATGGCAATATTTTTATTTGAAGCATCGATTGCTGTAACATTAGCGCCTAATCTACACATGGGTTCAGATAACAATCCACCTCCACATCCAATATCAAGGACATTTATTCCAGAAAGAGGATATTTTTTATTTTTAAGTTGAAATTCCTTAATTATATTTTCTTTAATATATTTTATTCTTATAGGATTAAATTTATGAAGAGGTTTAAATTTTCCTTCTGGATCCCACCATTCGGCCGCCATATTTGAAAATTTTTCTATTTCTTTTTTATTAATACTGTTCATAATATATAATTAATTGACATAACAATTAAGATGTACTTTATCAATTTATAATTAAATTATATTAATTCAACTGATCATGAAAACTGTTGTACTAAAATTTGGCGGAACTTCTGTTGGTAGTATCGATAGGATAAAAAAAGTATGCAAAATTATAGCTGCTTATAAAAAGAAAAAAAATAGAGTTTTAGTGATTTCGTCAGCAATGAGTGGAGTTACCAATGAGCTTGTAAAAAAATCCAAGCAAATTAGTAATAATTTTAGTAGATCTGAATATGATGCACTTGTCTCAACTGGAGAACAGGTTTCATGTGCTTTAATTGCAGGAAGACTTACTCATGATGGTTTTAAATCTAGGTCATGGGTTTCTTGGCAATTACCAATAATTACTGATGGACCTTATTCTGGAGCAAGAATAAATAAAATAGTTACAAAAGAATTAAATAATTATGTGAAACAAGGTGGGATCCCTATTATCACAGGTTTTCAAGGAATTAATAATGAAAATAGAATTACCACGATAGGAAGAAGTGGTTCTGATGCCACTGCAATAATGTTAGCAAAATTTATTAAAGCTGATGAATGTGTTATTTATACAGATGTTGATGGTGTTTATACAACTGATCCAAGACAACATAACAAAGCAAAGAAAATTAAAAAAATATTTTATGATGAAATGCTAGAAATGGCATCTTTAGGATCAAAAGTGATGCAACCAACATCGGTTCAAGATGCAAAGTTAAATAACATTGATATTAAAGTTAAGTCTTCATTTGTTAATAAACCAGGTACATTAATAACAGGTTCTAAAAAAGCGTTTAGTGATCAAATAATTACTGGGATATCTTCAACTAAAAATGATGCAAAGATCACAATTGTGGGAGTTAAAGATAGACCTGGTGTTGCTGCTTCAGTTTTTAGACCACTATCAAGAAATTTAATTAACGTTGATATGGTTGTACAAAATATTTCTCAAAATGGAAAAGATACTGACTTAACTTTTACAATTAAATCTGATGATTTGAAAAAAACCGAGAAATTAATTAAGCAAAATAAATCGATATCTTATAAAAAACTTTCTTTTGATAAAAATCTTTCCAAAGTTTCTATAATTGGAGTTGGGATGATTACTACACCTGGAATTACTTACAGGATGTTTCAAGCTTTAGCTTCAAAAAAAATAAATATTTTAGTTATATCAACATCTGAAATTAAAATTTCAGTATTAGTTTCATCAAAAAATGTAAAAAAAGCAATAGCCGCTCTTCATAAAGAATTTAAACTAGATTAAACTTATGAATGTAAGACCATTTAGAAATATAAATCGAAAAAAAACTAAAGTAATTAAAGTTGGTAGTGTTAAAGTTGGTGGAGACAATCCAATATCAGTTCAATCAATGACTAATACTTTGACCACAGATATTTCAGCTACCATAAAACAAATAAATAAAATTCATGAAGAGGGTGCTGATCTGGTAAGAGTTTCCTGCCCAGATGAAGACTCTTCAAAAGCCTTAAAAGAAATTACAAAAAATGTTCAAATACCTGTAATTGCAGACATTCATTTTCATTATAAAAGGGCTATAGAAGCTGCAGAAAATGGAGCGAAGTGTTTAAGAATAAATCCTGGAAATATTGGCGATAAAAATAAAATCTATGAGGTTTTAAGTGCAGCAAAAAGTAATGATTGTTCAATTCGAATAGGAGTTAATGCAGGTTCTCTAGAAAAAGATATTCTAGAAAAGTATAAAGAGCCATGCCCTGAGGCATTAGTAGAGAGTGCAAAAAGAAACATTAAAATATTAGAGGATCAAGATTTTTTTAATTTCAAGTTAAGCGTAAAGTCATCTGATGTATTTTTGTCGATTGCAGCTTACAGACAGCTTTCGAATGCTACTGATTATCCTCTTCATCTTGGAATAACTGAGGCAGGAAGTTTCGTATCAGGAAGTGTTAAGTCTTCAATAGGACTAGGTTCATTGCTCTTAGACGGAATAGGTGACACCTTAAGAGTTTCTTTGTCAGATGATCCTGTGAAAGAGGTTAAGATTGGGAATGAAATCCTTAAATCTTTAGGATTACGAAATAGAGGAGTTAAAATAATTTCTTGCCCATCTTGTGCAAGGCAAGCATTTCAAGTGATTGATACAGTTAAAATTTTAGAGGAAAAATTATCTCACATAAAAACCCCAATTACCCTATCTATAATTGGCTGTGTTGTAAATGGACCCGGTGAGGCTGCTTTAACTGATATTGGTATAACCGGAGGTGGAAAAGGTAATAATATGCTTTATTTATCTGGGGTACAAAGTGAAAAAGTTTTAACTAATGACATAGTTGATAAAGTCGTAACAGAGGTTGAAAAAAAAGCCTCTGAATTAGAAAATTAACAATGATACCAACAAAGACTATTGAAGAATTAATCACAAAACATTCTACACTAGAAAAAGATCTATCATCAGGTAGTTTAGATAATAAAGTATTTGCTGAAAAGTCAAAAGAATATTCGGATGTTAATGAAATAATTTTAAATGCTAAAAAATATTTATCGTTCGAAAATGAAAAACAAGAATTAGAGAAAATATTAGAGGACAACTCATCAGATAAAGAATTAAAAAATATGGCTGAGTTAGAGCTTGTTGATTTGAAATCTCAACATGAGATCAACGAAAAAAAATTAAAATTATTTCTACTACCAAAAGATGAAGCAGATAAAAAAAATGCAATTATAGAAATAAGAGCTGGAACTGGTGGACTAGAGGCAAGTTTATTTGCTTCAGACCTTTTCAAAATGTATGAAAAAGTAAGTCATAAAAAAAAGTGGTCATTAGAACTTATTTCTATTTCAAGAAGTGATGCTGGGGGTTTAAAAGAGGTAATTGCATCTATTAAAGGTACAAATATATATTCAACATTAAAATATGAGAGTGGTGTACATAGAGTTCAAAGAGTACCAGATACTGAAACACAAGGAAGAGTACATACATCTGCGGCCACTGTTGCTGTATTACCTGAAGCTGAGGAAGTTGATTTAAAAATAAATGACTCTGACTTAAGAATTGACGTTTTTCGAGCAGGTGGTCCAGGCGGACAATCAGTTAACACAACAGATAGCGCTGTTAGAATAACTCATATACCCACTGGTTTATCAGTTTCTCAACAAGATGAAAAATCACAGCACAAAAATAAAGCAAAAGGAATGAAAATTTTAAGAGCAAGATTATATGAACTTGAAAGATCAAGAATTGACCAAGAAAGATCACAAGATAGAAAAACTAAAATTGGTACTGGAGATAGATCAGAAAGAATTAGAACTTATAATTTTCCACAGGGTAGAGTTACAGATCACAGAATAAATTTAACTTTGCACAAATTAGAGGAATTTCTTGAAGGCGAAGCCTTTGATGAAATGATAGAGTCACTTACACTACAAGCGCAAGAAGAAAGTTTAAGTAATTTAAAATAAATGAATATTCAATCAGCAATAACTCAAGGTGCTCAAATTTTGAAAGATAAATTTTGTTTAAATCCTTATTTGGATTCAGAAATTTTAATGTCAAAAGCAATTAATAAAGATAAAAAATACTTAATACTTAATTCTCAGGAAAAAATAGAAGAAATAAATTTAAATTTTTTTCAAAAACTAATTAATGGAAGATCAAAAGGTAAGCCTGTTTCGTATTTAACTAATAAAAAGTTATTTTGGAATTCAGAATTTTTTGTAACAGAAGATACTTTAATACCTCGTCCTGATACTGAGCTAATTGTTGAAAATATTTTAAATTTAACAAAAAATAAAAGTAAACTTAGTATTTTAGATATTGGCATAGGATCTGGATGTATACTTTTGTCTATATTAAAAGAGAGAAAAGATTTTTATGGAACAGGAGTAGATATAAGCAAAAATTGTTTAAAAATAGCCATTATGAATGCAACTAGTTTAAAAGTTCATACTAGACTTAAATTATTTAAATCTAATGTTGACAAATTTAATTTAGGCAAATATGATTTAATTGTTTCTAATCCTCCTTATATTAAAAAACATATTATAAAATATTTGGATAAAGGAGTTGCTAGGTTTGAACCAAAAATAGCACTAGATGGTGGATTAGATGGTTTATCAGAAATCAGAAAAGTTATTAAAAAATCATCTGAACTGATTAAAAAAAATGGTAAATTTATTTTAGAGATTGGTTTTGACCAAAAAAATAAAGTAATTAAATTATTAAATAAAGAGGGTTTTTATATAAATAGTGCTCTAAAAGATCTTGCTTATAATGATAGATGCATAATCAGCACAAAAATATAATTATTTAAATCATGGTAACATTTAGGAATAACAGCAATAACAACAATAGAAGAAATAATTTTAGAAGAAATGATAGAAATTTTAAATCTAATAGTGACAGGCAGAAATTTAGTTCGAATTTTTCTAATGGCGATAATTTCAAAAGAAAGTCTCCAGGAAGAAACAATCATAATGCACCAAAATTGATCGAAAAATACAATGATTTAGCAAGAGAAGCTTTATCAAATGGTGACAAAATTCTTTCTGAAAATTACCTTCAGCACGCTGATCATTTTACGAGAATACTAAATGAAAGAGAGAGCTTCAAAAAAGAAAGAAATTTAGAGGAGAAATCTGATGAAAGTGGAAAAGAAACAAATAAGCCATCAGAAAATGTTGATGTTTCTGAAAAAAATTTAAAAGACAATTCTAAATTAGATATTCAAGCTGAAACACCAGCAGAGCCTAATTAATTTAAACCTATAATTTTTTCTGATTTAAGAACATCCAGTTTAATTTTATTTGTTTCAAATAGTTTTCTTTCTTTACCCTTCAAAATTTTACCTGAAGGAAGTTTTAATTTTTGAGAATTAACTTTTTTTCCATTTACAATTACTTCGTAATGCAAATGAGGTCCTGTAGACTTACCAGTAGAACCAACGTAACCTATTGTTTGACCTTGTTTTACTCTTACTCCTGCTTTAATACCACGAGCAAACTTTGACATGTGAGCATATACCGTTTGATAAGTTGAGTTATGTCTTATTTTTACACAGTTTCCTCCTCCACCACACCATCCAGCTTTTTTTACAACACCGTCACCAGATGCCATTATAGGTGTTCCTGTTGGTGCAGCAAAATCGGTACCTTTATGCATTTTATTGTATCCATCTATAGGATGTTTTCTCATACCAAAAGGAGATGAAAGTCTTGCTCCATTAATTGGAGTTTTCATTAAAGCTTTATTAACACTCTTACCATTTTTATCATAATGTCCTTCATTTCCTTCTTTATCAAAATAATAAAGACTATTATCTTGACCACTTAATTTTAAATTAGCAAAAAGTATTTCTCCTGTTTCAATAATTTTATTTTTATTGTTAAGGAAAACTTCATACATAATTTGGAATTTATCTTTTTTTCTTACATCTCTTTGAAAATCCACTTGAAACCCATATATCCTAGCGAATTCAATTATAATATTTGCAGGTATTTTTTCATCTGTTGCAGCTTTATATAGACTTTGTAAAATTAAGTTTTCTTTGTATACAATTTCTTTATTCAATTTAATTGATATAATTTTATCATCAAAAGTATTGCTAGAATTATCTCTTACTAAAAATATTTTTTGTTTGTTTGTTATTTGAAAAGTAAATTCATCAATTTGATTATTGGTTTTATCTAAGCTGAACTCAATAATTTGTTTAGTATTCAATTTATTAAGGTTAACTTTTTTTTTTAAAGCATTTTTTATTTCTAATATTTCTTTTTTTGATATTTGATAATTTTCTAAAATTTTATCAAATGTTTCACCAGATTTTATTTTATGTTTTACTTTTTTGTATTTTGGCTCAAGATTTTCAACTATATGAATAAGTGTTTTTTTAAAGTAAACGTTATCAATAAAATTATTATAGACTTTTGAACTAACTTTTTTTGTTGAATTAAAATAACTCGTTGAGATAGCAGTAAAAAGAATCAATAAAACTAAGCCAAAAATTTCAAAGTTTTTTTTAATCTTATTTATTAGGGTTTTTAACATTTTATACTAAAGCAAACACAATTATTAGTTTAGCTATCGATAAAAATCAAAAAAAAGCCCTTAAAATGTGATGTTTTTATTTTAAAATTTATTCTTAAATGCTTGATTTCCATTATTTTTAGCCTATAAGCACTGAACTTTCTCAATAAAATTATTGTTAATACAATAAATTAGTGAGGATTATTGAGCCTTTTTTGCTCAATTAGCTATTTTAAAAGTTAAAATTTAAGAAGAGAAGTGTGGACGGTTAAGGTTACCAAAAATTTGTCGTACACACTTCAATCACATATAAATTTTATTCTTAGAATTTATATGGAAGCTAGTGTGCGCCGTTTTTAAACTTGAGAGTTTGATCATGGCTCAGAACGTACGCTGGCGGCACGCCTAACACATGCAAGTCGAACGAAGTAGCAATACTTAGTGGCAGACGGGTGAGTAACATGTAGGTATCTACCCTTTGGCCTGGAATAACACGAGGAAACTTGTGCTAATACCGGATAAGTCTTTACGGAGAAAGCTTTATGCACCATTGGATGAGCCTGCACTTGATTAGTTTGTTGGTGGGGTAATGGCCTACCAAGACTGTGATCAATAGCTGATTTGAGAGGATGATCAGCCACATTGGGACTGAGACACGGCCCAAACTCCTACGGGAGGCAGCAGTGGGGAATCTTGCACAATGGAGGAAACTCTGATGCAGCGATGCCGCGTGAGTGAAGAAGGCCTTTGGGTTGTAAAGCTCTTTCGTCGGGGAAGAAAATGACTGTACCCGAATAAGAAGGTCCGGCTAACTTCGTGCCAGCAGCCGCGGTAATACGAAGGGACCTAGCGTAGTTCGGAATTACTGGGCTTAAAGAGTTCGTAGGTGGTTGAAAAAGTTAGTGGTGAAATCCCAGAGCTTAACTCTGGAACTGCCATTAA
>NZ_JBNAIS010000001.1:1497500-1538266 GCF_052047935.1 Candidatus Pelagibacter sp. HIMB1506
AAGTGTATTTTTTTCTATTTTTATTACAGAGCTTTATCTAGCGTATAAAAATTATAATTACATTACAATAAATCCAAGTATTTTAGACGAAAAAAAAAAAACAAAAATTAATTTCGATAACAGATCTAAGTTTAAAATTTTTAATGATTTAAAAAAAGAAGATTTAGATATTGTAATGGCAGTACCCCCACTTAGTTATTTGTTTAGTGGAAACATCAATAAGGAAATAGAACTTTTTCCTTTATCAGGTATATCTAACTCAAAAACAATTCATTGTAATGAGAGTGGTTACTACTCTATTTATAAAAGTGACAGATATGGTTTTAATAATCCAGATTATGTTTGGGATAAAAATGAAATTGACTTGGTTATAATTGGCGATTCTTTTGCTCACGGAGCATGTGTAAATAGACCTAGTGACATTAGTTCCAATTTAAGAAAAGAGTATAATCTAAATGTCATTAATCTTGGCTATAGTTCTAATGGACCGTTAATTGAATACTCAACTTTAAAAGAATATTATTTTAACAACATGGACAAAGTTGTTTGGATTTTTTTTGAAGGGAATGATATTTTGGACTTAAAGTTTGAGAAAAAAAATTTGATTCTAAAAAATTATTTGAATAATGAAAATTTTACTCAAAGACTGAAGTTTAAGCAAGAAAAAATCAATACTTTAAATAATCAGGTAATTTTAAATGAAAAAAAATTTTACTTTAAAAATTTAATTAAATTAGGAAATCTTAGGGCCGCAATAAAAAAAATAATTACTTCTAAAGAAAATAACTTTGCTTTTGCAGGGGATTTAAAAGATGAAGATATATTTGAATTTTTAAATATTATTCATAAAGCAAAAAAATTCTCTGACGAAAATAATCTTGATTTTTATTTTGTATATTTGCCTGATACAAATCGAATATTAAATGCAAAATATAACAATAAAACTTATAATGTTATAAGAAATGAGTTAAAAAAACTTGAAATTGAATTTATTGATCTAAAAAAAGCTATGTTTGATAAAAATGACAATTTTTTAGATTATTTCCCCTTTAGGCAAATTAACCATTTTAACGAAATTGGTTATGAAAAAATGTCTAAAGAAATTTATAAGTTTATTTATGAAAAATAATTATTAAAATAATTTACATTATTTTAATAATAAATTAATTCTTAATTAAATAAATTTACAAATTTATGAAATTTATTTTCTTTTTTTTTAAAATAGATTTTTTAGAGAGCTCGATAATAGAGCTCCATAAAAAAGCATCTTTAATATCAATTTGAGGCTTAGTGTTTTTTTTAATTGATACGTAAAAGTTTTCTAATACTTTATATAGACCAAAATCTCTCTTCAAAATTTTTAATTCATTCCTTTCTTTTAAAGTTAAATACTTTAAAAAATTAAATGTTTTAAATTTTGAGTTTTTAAAGTTATTTTGTGATGAAACAATAGAGCTCTCATTATCATATCTTCCTGAAATAAATATTTTTTTAGTGCCTTGAATATACATATCCATCATCGACGATGGTCTATTTGATGAGGTATCACATATAATTTCAATTAGTCTTTGTTTGTTAGTTTTTAAAATAGATAAAGATATATCTGGTCTTTTAAAATTAATTTTTTTTTTTGGAAAAAAATTTGAATAAATATTTGACATTGAAATTTCTTTTGTATTGAATGATTGTATACTAATCAACTTTTCAGAGTTAAATTTTCCTATATTCAAAAATTTAGAAACTGGTCCTATTGAGTGTGTTGGATAATCGTTTCCATTAAATTTTTTTCTCTCCAATCCTCTCCAAGTAAGGTTTCCATTTTTTCTTGAAAAAGATATGTTTTTGCAATCATGAATGTAAGATGATCTAATATATGTAATATGTCCAAATTCACCTTTTTTTATTGACCTATCTAAGGCAATGTTTTTTGGTGCATAACAATAATTTTCTGCCATCATATAAATAATTTTTTTTTTTTTAATTAATTTATTTAGTTTTTTTCCTTCAGAAATTTTTTTAAACGCAGGAACTTCACATAGTATATGAATACCTTTCTTAGCAGCTTTAGTTGAGTGCTTTACGTGATAACTTACTGGACTGGCGATGTAAATAGCATCAAGATTTTTATAGTCAAAAAATGATTTTTCATTTTTGAAAATTTTTATATTTTTATTTTTTATTAGTTTTAATTTTTTTTCGTCATTATCGTATAAAGCAACAACACTGAAATTAAGTTTTATTTTATTTAAAATATTTATTACTTTAACACCTCTCTCATAACCAATAATTCCTATTTTGATCATTAAACTTTAAATTTAAAATTAAAAATATATAAATAACCTAAATTTAAAAAATGTTTAAATATAAAATTTTAAAATCTGTAATAAAAAAAAAAAAATGTTTACAAATTATTAAAAAAATCGATAGTTCTCTGCAAAAACAATCTTTATTAATTAAAAAAAAAAATAAAGAGTATTTAAATGAACTTATAAATCCTTTTTGTTATGACACTGATTTCTTTAATATATTTAAATATAAAAAAGTTAATAAATTGTGTGATAAAATACTTGGAAAAAACTACTACCTTAATGCATTTGCTGCACTTAAAAAAATACCTCTTACTGGCAAATTAAGAAGTGATAATTACCATATAGACGGAAAGTCTGAGCTTATATCAATTAATAAAGACCTTCAGTTAAACGTTTTATTTTCATTAACCAAATCTAATATATTTCACGGAACAACTGCAATCAAAGATAAAGAAAAAATTAAATATATAGAACTTAATGCGGGTGATTGTATAGTTTTTAATTCATTTATAAAACATAAGGGGACACCAAATAATTCTAACACAACAAGGTATATTATAGGCTATAATTTAATTCCACATTTTATAAAGCCAAGATTTGATTTTGTACAAATGACTAAAAATTTTAAGTTAGATAGTAGATTAAAAAAATTTTTAGGTTATAATTTTACTCCTCCTAAAAATTTGAAAGATTATTTAAACAGAGAAACTTATTTTTTAGAAAATTAATTATTAATTAAGCTACCTTTTACTAATTCATTAATTGGTCCTAATACTTTTGTAAATTTTATAACTCTACCATTTTTTTTAAAAATAATTGAATCTTCATAATTAAAAATAATTTCAAGATCTTTAAAATTTTTAGAGTAATCATTAACGAATTCATTATTAATAAACATAGCGTCATATACTTTAAATTCAAAATTTTTATATTTAAAAAAACAACCTTGAGATTTATTGCTAAAGGTTTTTATTCTTTGAATAATTTTTTCTGGATCTTCATTAAAATTAATAATTTTATCGTTAGATTTCCTAGAATAGTAAATCCAATCACCTTCCTCATGATTTATCTTTGCTACAAAGTTTTCTTTAAAAGATTCATGAAAAACTTTCTTTTCAGCTAAAAAACTTAATTGATACATTAAACTAACATCTAAGTCTTTTGAAAAGGGTATTTTAACTCTAGATATTATTGGCCCCCCATCTATTGTATCATCCATTATATGACAAGTGGCACCACCATCTCTTGAATATAAGATTGACCCTAAGCATGGATCTATCCCTTTTAAATCTGGCAGATGAGATGGGTGAATATTGGCATAAATTCTTTTTTTCAATTTGCTAATCGGCAGGATAAATGGACACCCGTTTGATAATAAAATATCAAATTCATTATTGTCTATATATTCAATTAATTCGTCTTTACTTTGTATTATTTTATGATTTACTTTTTTTAATATTTGATCTTTTTCTAAATGAGTATTTTTTACAACTAAAACTTGTAAATCGAGATTTAGCATTAACATTTCCTCTAATACAAATTTTCTATTTCCAACAAAAATATATTTTAGTTTATTTTGCGACTGCATAACCAAATCCTGTTTCACCATAATTGTTTCCACAATATAGCATGAACTTTTTATTTTTATGACTAATCATATATGGGTAGCATATACTGTCACTATCCCATCCTTTTTCAGAAATTGTTATGCCTGCGTTTTCATCTTTTCTTTTCCATTTAATACCATCAGTTGAAGAAGCATAACCAATTCTATAAGTTGTATAGTCCTTAGTACCTCTATGAGCAAACCACATATGATAATTATTATCCCAATACACTACACAAGGTCGTCCAAAAGAGTGTTCATATTGATCTTTTATTGGAATAACTAAACCGGGTTTACAATTCCAATCTATTCCATTTTTTGATGTAGCATAATGAATACCATATGTTGCATGCCAATTATTATTTTTTTTTTCCCAACTTAATCCTGAATTATACCAAGCCTTCCAATTGTTTGCTTCATTAACGTGCACCGAAGTTGCTGCTGCAAAAATTGGGTTATTTTTATCTCTTCCAAGAATTGGACCATCAAATTCTCTCTTTGCAGTTAGGTTTTCTGGATCTGCAATTGCTCTTCCAGTATCACAATGCCATAGACCAATTTGAATATTTTGCCAGCCAGAATAATAAATATAATAATTGTCTTGATGTTTAACAAAACAACAGTTTAACAATCCTTCAGAATCAAAATAACCAGGCTTACTAGGTGATAAGGCAAGCTTTATATCTGAAATAATTTCTATTTTTTCATTTATAATTTGAGCATGGCATAGAAAAATATAGCTCTGTTTATTTTTTCTTGAGGAAAAAGCCATAAGAAATTTATCATTTTCAATTTGGATCATTGATGGATGAGAAGCATGAGTAAAGCCATCCATTGCTTTATCAATTATTAATCCTTTTTTTTCCCAATTAATCATTTGATAGATATTTCTTAATAATTTTTTCTAAAAATTCTACTCTACTAATATTTTTATTTTCCAAGTATCTATAAAACTTATTTTTTAATTTTGGATCTATACCTTCAAGTTGACCATAGTGTCTAGTTCTTATTGATCCACCTCTACGGCCAACGTGAGGAATATCTATATTTGCATCCCAATTCTTGTCTCCAACAATATACTCAATTACATAAAAGCAATTGTTAATTACCCATGATAAATTTACATTCTTAGCACTTTTTGGAAGCATCTCCATTGGAGGATCTAAATTATATAAAATATTATTTGTAATTAAACTCTTTCCTAATTCAGTATTCTTTAACCAATAGGCTATTCCTTCATCTCCAAATACTACCTTACCTCCTGGTT
Organism: Candidatus Pelagibacter sp. HIMB1506; assembly: GCF_052047935.1. Taxonomy (NCBI): domain Bacteria; kingdom Pseudomonadati; phylum Pseudomonadota; class Alphaproteobacteria; order Candidatus Pelagibacterales; family Candidatus Pelagibacteraceae; genus Candidatus Pelagibacter; species Candidatus Pelagibacter sp. HIMB1506. Next base: position 1,502,683 of record NZ_JBNAIS010000001.1, read on the forward strand.
TCGTAACTCTGTCCATTTCGTCAATGCCTTTTTTTATATCTTTATATAAGTTTATCCCTCCAAAATGATAAGTTGCATCGAATTGATTATCTTTAAATGGAAGATTTGTGGCATCATTTACGGAAAAAAATATTTTGTATGCTTTTAAATTTATTATTTTTTTTGTTCTATAATATGCAGCAAAGAGCATTTCTTTTGCATAATCTTGAGCATAAATCTGACCTAATTTTCCTATTTTTTTGGAAATATATTCAAGATCATTTCCTGCACCTGTAGCAGTAACTAAAACTTTGTCACCTTTTTTTAAGTTTAATTTACCAATAAGTTCTTCTCTCAGTTTTTTTTCATTTACATTGTGTGTATTGAAAAGCCAACTTAAAGCATTGTCGTGAATTTCTGCTGCATTTTTAATTGAAAATTCGTTTACATTTTTTTTTTGATTTTCAAATATAGGAATACCCGTTTTTTTATCAATTAATTTAGGTTTCTTAGAATATAAAAGTTTTCTCATTACGTTCCTTTAATTAAAATTTATTATCAATTAAAACTGTGAATTGTTCACTATTTAACTTATGTTTAGTGCTTGGAGGTGAAATAACAACACTTTTATTTTTTAAATTTTTTGAAACCAAACTTCTGGCACCAATAAAACATTTATTTCCTATTTTAATATTATTTATTATAGAGGAATTTAAGCCAAAAAAGCAATTGTTTCCAATTTTGGTGTTACCAGCAACACTACTACCGGATGTAAACCAGCAGTGATTACCTACCTTAACATGATGGCTAATGATTGATCCTGACCATATGAAATTATTATTTCCCATTTTAACTATAGGGTGAATATGCACATCGTTCATAATAAAATTATTATCTCCAATTATTAAATCTTCAGGGATATTTGCTGATGGATCAAATATATTTGGACAATTATATCCTAATTTTTTTAATTTATTATAAATAGTTTCTCTATTACTATTCATATTTGAGTAGCCAACAGAAATAAATATGTCGTACTTTTTTTTTGGAAACTTTTTTAAAAAATATTTAAAATCGAATACTGGATAACCAAAAATTTTTTTTTTTTTTATATATTTTTTATCAACAGTGAAACCAGTAAACTCGTATCTCTTTATTTTTTTTAATATTCTATAAACAACTTCAGCACTAGGCCCGTTTCCAAAAATTAATATTTTTCTTTTTTCCATTATATTTTAATTTCTTTTTTAAATTGTTTTGGCCATTTATTAATATTATTTCCGTGTTGACTATATAGTGCAAGCAAAAGTCTTTCATAACCAATGCCAATACATCCTGAATAAATATTTTTTTTCTTATTTTTAATATTAAATGCTTTTCCAAATGTATCTAAATGAAAATTTATTGATCCTATAGCTATTTTTTTCTTTAAAAACGGAATGGTAGCTAGAATTTCGTATTTTAGTTCAAAAGCGTCTTGGAATAATTTTTTATCAACATTTCCTATGAAAAAAGGATCATTGGCTGTTTCAATTGTACAATCCAAATCAGTTTTTTTTAAAAAAATTTTTATATCTTCGATAAGTCTATTTCTAGTTTTCAGTACAAAGTTTTTATCACCAACAAACATTATATCTCTCACACTAAAACTCATTAATCTATCTAATGAATTATTTTTTGAATTCTCGTTTCTAAATACTTTGTTATAAGTTGTATAAATTGTGTTTTTAAATGATTTCATATTACTTAGTGCATAGTAACAATTATCACACACAGCTGGCTGTAAGCCATATTCAGCATTTTCAAAATTATTATTTATTTTAATATTATTAAATTTTTTGTTGCTAGAATATTCGATAGAAAATTTGTTTAGGTTTTTATGATTTTTTTTTAACCCGACCATTAATAAAGATTGTTGAGGGAACTCATTAAGATAATTAATTTTTTTAAATAAATCTATAGGCCACAAAACTGGATTTTCTTGGTCTATTGCTTTGTATTTTTTTATAGCTAGGTTATAGAAAAGTTTATTACATTTTCTAAAAATATTTAGAAAATCACCTTGAAATTGAAATAATTCTGGAGAAATATTTTTTATTTCATTATTTTTTTTTAAGATTTTTATTGGGTCTTTATTAAATTTTGCTTGACGTATTTGATTAAAAATAACTTTTGAGTCACCAATTCGTTTTGATATGAAGATAAGCTTTTTTATAGATTTTGAAATTTCATTCATATTTTTTTTAGTATTATTTTCTATAGAAATTATTTTTTTATCAAAAAATATTTTTTGATTGGGAAAACTATCTGAACAAGAGTTTTTAATAAACTCTAATTGCTTCTCTGATAACCTTCCTGTAAATTTGATAACTAGTCTCTTTGATTTCATACTAGTTGTTAGTGCTAGTTATTACGTTAAGTGCAATTAATTGTGTTAAAATTTGAGATGTACCTTCAATAAATTGAAAACCTTTTGACTCTCTGAAGTATCTTTCAATATTATAATCATTGCAAGTACCATTTGCACCAAATACATCTAACAAATTGGAGCAAATCTCCTGAACGTTCTGACTTGCAAATAGTTTTAACATATTACAATAGTTTTCAGATTTTATATTAATTTTTCTTTTTATTTTAAAAGCTTTTTCTGAAAATGATATACCAGACTCAATTTTCATTTTGGACTCAGCAATAATTTTTTGTATTAATTGAAAATTCCAAATTTTCTTTCCAAATTGACTTCTTTTTTTTGTATAATTAACAGTTTCATCTAAAGCAGCTTCACACATTGAAAAAGCAGATATAGATGCAATAGCTCTACCATTAATCAATGCATAATTTAAGGCTTTAAGTGAAACATCATAGTTCTCACCAATTAAACTATTTTTTTTTATTTTGACATCTTTAAAATTTATATTTGAAATATGTGATGCTTTATTTGTTAAAATATTTTTGATAACAGTTTTGTTTATTCCTTTTAATTTTGAATCAATTATAAACAATTTTAAACCTTGATTTCCATTAGCAAGTAACAAATATTTTTCCGCTATACCACCTAATGTAATCCATTTTTTTTTCCCATTAATAATAAATCCATCGTGCGTTTCTTTGTAAGAAGTTTCAATCTCATTGATATTAGAACCAGCATTTGGTTCAGTAATTACTAACGAGAAAATTTTACCTTTTGACAATTCATCTATACAATTTTCCTTCTGTTTCTTTGTTCCAAATTTTAGAATAGTTGATCCAACCATTCCCAATGAAACTAAGTAATAATTACGAATATTTGCGCAAAATTTGGTTGCATTAAAATAGAATTCACATTCTTCAGAAGGAGTTAAAGATTGAATTTTATTGTGATACCCTAATAATAAAGATATTTCACTTTTATTTAAAATTTTTGTTATATTTTTTGGAAACTTTTTTTTATTATCAATGTCCTTAGCAACACTTTTAAAATTTTTTTCAGATATTTTTTTAATTTTATTTAGTAATTTTTTTGTTCTCACTTCAATTTATTTTTTTGAATTTTTTTTTATATAATCAAGACATTTTTTATAACTTGTAAGTCCTACAATTTTTTCGGGTTTTATTTTCTTTAATTTGAATTGTTCTTCTAACTCAAGAATTAGGTTTATATGAGAAAAAGAGTCCCATTTTTCTGTATTTTTCATGGAAACATTATCTATTTTTTTTGTGTCTATACCAAAATTTTTTTTAAACAGTTTATCAAGTTTTTCTTTAAACATAATTAATAATTTAAAAATTTTTTTGTATCTTTACCACAATTCATTAAGCAATCAACTATACTTAAATTTCCATAAAAATCTTCATAAGGTTGTTTATAAATTTTGGTTTTTCCATATTCAAACCAATTAATCTCTATTTTTTTTTTTTTGAACAATATTGTGTCTAAATAATTTTTAGCTGCTGGACCAGTGTAATATATTTTCGCTTTTCTGTTCATAATAATCTCCAAAAGTCTATCTGATGGAGATTGATCTTCTTCCAGTTTAACAATTTTACATGAGTTTAGAAATTTCGTTTTAATTTTCAGAAATTCACAGATTTTTTTTATTAAAAAAATATTTACCTCAGAAAGATTAAGTGTATCAATATTATTAAAGCAATTATTTAAGAATTCATATATTTCATTGAAATGAGTACTTTTTCTGTAACATTCTTTTATCTGATTTAAATGTTTTTCTTTCCAACTGATTTCATTAATTTGAATTTTTGATATAATTTGGTTGTAATTTCCTTTGCTTGATACAGGTATTGTAAGCCATTTTTTTTTATTATTCATTCTTATAAGGTTCCTGTTTCTCCAATCTCTTCTTGTATATTGGACTTCATCAAAAAAAATAAATTCATCAACATTTTTAATTAAGTCAAAATAACCTTTCCATGGGATATAATTTGATTGAGATATTGCAATTTTCATTTAATCCTACTTAAGATATTTTTTTTAAGTGGCTTACCTTTACTTATCTTTAGTGGAGATTTTTTATTAATTATCTTTAAAAAAAAAGATGCGCTCAATCCTTTATCTGGTCTAAAGGTTTTTATATTTTTTTTGGTAAATTTTTCCCCAATAGCTATGTCTGAAATAGCATATATAGATCTTCTAAAAATTTTATTTTTCATTTCAGATTTTGACCTTAGGAAAGTATCATTTTTAATTAATTTATAAGAATTCACCAAATCTTTTTTAAAATTAGCTATTTGTTTTTCATTTAGTGAAAATTTAGAATCTACAGATTTAATATTTTTAAGACATATATGTTTCTCTATGACTTCTGCTCCTTTAATAATGGACATGCATGACAAATATGATCCTATAGTATGATCGGATAAACCAATTTTTACTTTAAATTTTTTTTTAATAATTTCTAGATTATTAAGGCTAAAATCATCTATGTTTGAAGGATAATTGCTTACACAATATAATAAAGTAATATCCTTACAGCCGTATTTTTTTGCAATCTTTATTGTTTGTTTTATTTCTCCTAAACTTGCCAGCCCAGTTGATATTATCATTGGTTTTTTTGTGGATGCAATTTTTTTAATTAGATTAAGATCATTCATTTCAAATGATGAAACTTTATAAATTTGACATTTTAATTTTTCGAGAAAATCAACTGCTTCTTCTGAAAAAGGAGAACTAAATATTTTAATTTTCTTCTTCTTCGCATAACTAAAAAGTTCTTTATGCCACGAGAGTGGAGTCTGAGCTTTTTTGTACAAGTTCCATAAATTATAATTTTTCCATAATCCATGTTTAATTTTATTATTATTTTTTATGGTCATCATGTCTGGCGTATAAGTTTGAAGTTTTACTGCATCAGCACCACCATATTTCGCAGCATCAATTAGCTTTTTTGCATTAGCAATTTTACCGTTATGATTGCCTGAAATTTCAGCAATAAAAAAAGGTTTTTTGTTAATAAATTTTTTTTTATTCATTATTTTTATAAAATTTCATTATTATTGCTTTATAGATTTTATAGCTTAAAAATGCTCTGATGAAAAATTATCTTAAAAATGAAAAATTAATAGGAAAAATTGAAAAAATTAGGTCAAAAAATAATGTAAACTGGATGGATATTCTGCGTTTAGCTTTCAAGCATGATCCAAAAAATGCTGCAAAAATAGTTAAAAAGATTCACTCTGATGATAAGAGAATATCATCAATTGTAAAAAAACTCGGTAAATAATTTTTTTTAATGAATATTATTTTAGGTACTGCACAACTAATGGATGGTTATGGTTTAGCAAAAAAAAAACTTTATAAAAAAGATTTAACTGAAATATTAAATCTTGCAAAAAAAAAAAAGTGTAATTTTTTAGATACTGCAATTGCTTATAAAGATGTAGATAAAACACTATCGAAACTTAATCTCAAAAAATTTAATATACTTACAAAGGTTAAAAAACTTGATTACATAAATACTGTTAAAGAAGTCAAAAAATCAAAAAAATTGATTGGTATCTCAAAGTTCCATACAATTTTTTTACATGATGAAAAAGAATTACTATCTAAGAAAAAAAATAAAAATTATAAAATATTAAAAAAATTGAAATTACTTAATTTAACAAAATTTATTGGTCTTTCTGCTTATTCAAAAAAAAACACTATTGAAATAATTAAAAATTTTAAGATTGATGCTTTGCAATTACCATTAAATTTATTTGATCGAAGATTTATAGATAAAGAATTTTTAGAAATGGTAAAAGTAAAAAAAATTAAATTATATTTTAGATCAATTTTTTTACAGGGAGCTCTAATTGATAAAAAATTGTATAAAAGAGAAGAAAAATTAAATAGAAATAAATATTTTAAAAATTATTTTAAATGGTTGAAAGAGAATAAAAAAAATCCAATCGAAATTACAATGAATTTTTTAAATCAAGTGGGTATTAAAAAAGTTATAGTGGGAGTTTCAAGTAAGTCAGAATATAAAGAAATTATAAAAAATATAAATTTCCTAAATAATAAGATGATCCCAAACTTCGATGTAAACCAAAACGATAATAATTATATATACAGAACAGATTATTGGAATATTAAATAAAATGAGAAAATATTGGTTAAAAGCGTTAAAATTAATTCCAAGTGGAAATTTGCTTTATTCAAAAAGGCCTGAAATGTTTTTACCAAACAAATGGCCAACTTATTTTAAAAAATCTAAGGATTGCTATCTTTGGGATTTAAAAAACAAAAAATATTTAGACATGATTTTTGCCGTTGGTACAAATGTGTTGGGTTATAATTATAAAAAATTAGATAATAGAATTAAGCAAACAATATCCTATGGAAATATGAGCACATTAAATTCGTATGAAGAAGTTTTATTAGCAGAAGAGCTACTAAAGATTAATAAATGGGCTGGCAAGGTGAAATTTGCGAGATCAGGAGGAGAGGCAAATTCAATTTCTATTAGAATTGCAAGAGCATATAATAAAAAAAAACAAAATGTTGCCGCTTGTGGTTATCATGGTTGGCATGATTGGTATTTATCTTCAAATTTATCTAATAAAGAAAATTTAGATTATTATATTTCAAAAAATATAAAAATTAATGGTGTAAACAAGAAATTAAAAAATACTGTTTTTCTTTTTAGATATAATGATCACAAAAGACTAGAATACTTATTAAAGTACAAAAAAATTGGAATTATCAAAATGGAAGTTGAGAGAAATATTAAACCAAATAAGAATTTTTTAGAAAAAGTAAGAAAACTTGCAAACAAATATAAAGCTGTTTTGATTTTTGATGAGTGCACCTCAGGATTTAGACAAACATTAGGCGGTATACATAAAAATTACAATGTAAATCCTGATATTATTACTTACGGCAAGGCAATTGGTAATGGTTATGCAATTACTGCTATTGTAGGAAATAATAAAGTTATGAAAGCCTGTGATGAAACATTTATAAGCAGTACTTTTTGGTCAGAGAGAATAGGGTTAGTTGCTGCCTTAGAAACAATTAAAATAATGAAAAAAGAAAAAATTTGGAAAAAAATTAAAGAAAAGGGCAAATATATAAAACAGAAGTGGAAGGAAATTGCAAAAAAACACAATTTAGAAATAGAAGTATTTGGCATTGACTCAATTCCTCAATTTAAGTTTAAAAAAAATAATAATATTTTAAAAACATTTTTAACAGATCAAATGTTAAAAAAAAATATTTTAGCTAACAATACGATTTATGTTTCTTTAGCTCATAAAAAAAATGTTTTAGAAAGATACTTCAATGAATTAGACAAAGTTTTTCTAAAAATTTCTAAAATTAAAAATATTAAAACACAGATCAAACTTCAAGAAGCTCATACTGAGATTAAAAGACTAAACTAATGGCAAGAAAAATAAGAAGACTCGCTATAATACCTGCAAGATCTGGATCAAAAAGAATAAAATTTAAAAATATTAAGAAATTTTTTGGGAAGCCTATTATAAATTTTTCTATTGATAATGCGATAAAGTCAAAACTATTTAACAAAATTCATATTTCAACCGATACAATTAAGTTTAAAAAAGCTATAGAAAAAAATAATAAATTGAAAATAGATTTCTTAAGACCAAAAAATCTATCTTCAGACAGAACACCCTTAATAGATGTGATAAAATTTGTTTCCAAAAAAATATCCAAGAGTTTTAATTTTGACGAAGTTTGGTTGATATATCCATGTGCACCTCTCATCAAACCATCAGATTTAACTCTAGCTAGTAAAAAGTACAATTTAACTGACAAAAAGTTTCCAATGATAACCCTAAGAAAATATGATGCTCCAATTGAATGGTCATTGAAAAAGAAGAGAGGTACTTTTATTCCTACTAATTTAAAAAAAATTAAATTAGATTCAAAAAGAACTGAAACATATTATTATGAAAGTGCCTCATTTATAATCTATAATTTCAAGGACGTAATAAGTGGCAAAAATTATAAAAAATATTATGGATATGAATTGCCAAGAGAAAGGGCTATTGATATTGATGACATTTCAGATTGGAAAATAGCAGAATTTTTTTACGAATATCAAAATAAAAAACTATGATTCCGTATAGTAGACAAGAAATTGATAAAAAAGATATACGAAGCGTTGAGAAAGTTCTCAAATCAAGATTTATCACACAAGGGAATCAAATCAATATTTTCGAAAAAAAAATTTGTAATAAAGTTGGTTCAAAATATAGTGTGGCTGTAAATAGTGCTACAAGTGCGTTACATATAGCATGTCTTGCATTAGACCTAAAAGAAAAAGATTACTTATGGACAGTACCTAATACATTTGTAGCTTCAGCTAATTGTGGTTTATATTGTGGGGCTTTAATAGATTTTGTCGATATTGATAAAGATACTCTCAATATTTCAATAGAAAATTTAAAAAAAAAATTAATCGAAGCAAAGAAAAAGAAAAAGATTCCTAAAATTATTGTTGCAGTAGATTTTGGTGGTAATCCTTATGATCATAAAAAACTTTTTGACTTATCTTTGAAATATAATTTTAAAATAATAACAGATGCTTCACACTCTTTAGGATCAAGTTTTAAAAATTATAAGATTGGACGATGTAAATGGTCGGATATAACTGTATTTAGTTTTCATCCAGTAAAACCTATTACTACAGCTGAAGGAGGTATGGCTGTGACTAATGATAAATTACTTTTCGAGAAATTAAAAATTTTAAGAAATCACGGAATTAGTAGAAATATAAATAAATATCAGAAAAAAATTAGACAAAAATGGTATTATGAGCAAATAGATTTGGGTTACAATTATAGGATGAATGAATTGCAGGCAGCTTTAGGTATCAGTCAGTTAAATAAACTTGATAGTTTCAATTTAAAAAGAAATAAAATAGCAAAATTTTATAAAAATAAGTTAAAAAACCTGCCAATTAAATTTCAAGAGGTAGATAAAAATAGTTTTTCATCTTATCATTTGTTCGTAGTCTTATTTCCAAAATCAATTATCAAAAAAAAAATTTATAATAAAATTTTTAATTTTTTTTTAAAAAATAAGATAGATATTAATCTTCACTATTTACCTTTACATTTACATCCATTTTTTAGATCAAAAGGATTTAAAGAGGGAAGCTATCTAGTTTCAGAAGAATATTCCAAAAGAGCAATTAGTTTGCCTATATATCCATCTTTAACTTTTCAAAACCAAAATAAGATTGTAAATATAATTAATAAGGTTTTCAAAAAGTATTTTAAAAATGAGATCATTGAATAATAAGTCTATATTAATAACTGGAGGCACGGGTTCATTTGGAAATGCCATGACAAGTTATATATGTAAAAATTTTAAACCAAAAAGGTTAGTAATTTTTAGTAGAGATGAATTAAAGCAGCACAATATGCAGCAGAAATTTCCAATTAAAAAATATTCTTTCATGAGATACTTCATTGGTGATATTAGAGATGAAAAAAGATTAGCAAGAGCGTTTAACGAGATAGATATCGTAATTCATGCTGCTGCACTTAAACAGGTTCCAACTGCTGAATATAATCCTTTTGAAGTTATTAATACAAATATTTTGGGCGCACAAAATATTATTGAAACATCTTTGAACTCAAACGTAAAAAAAGTAATTGCTTTATCTACAGATAAGGCATCTTCCCCAATTAATTTGTATGGAGCCACAAAATTATGTTCTGACAAGCTGTTTAACGTAGCAAACACTTACTCTGGAAAAAAAAAAATATCATTTTCCGTAGTTAGATATGGAAATGTTATGGGTAGTAGGGGCAGCGTTATCCCATTATTTCTAGAACAGTCAAAAAATAAACAATTAATGATAACCGACCCGAATATGACAAGATTCAATATAACATTAGAGGAAAGTGTAAAATTAGTTATTTGGTCTATTAAAAATTGTTACGGATCAGAAATTGTAGTACCAAAAATACCATCTTATAGAATTCTCGATATAGCAAATAGCATTAGCCCTAATAGTAAAAAAGAAATAATTGGCATAAGGCCTGGAGAAAAATTACACGAGGAGATGATAAGTTTCGAGGAGAGTAGGAATACAATTGAGCTTAAAAATTATTTTGTTATCTTGCAATCTGGGAATAAAAAACAGTTAAATTATTATCTTAAACAACAGAAAGGTAAGAAAATTAGAAAGCAGTTTTCATACAATTCTCTAGATAATAAATATTTCTTAAATAAAAAAGAAATTTCTAAATTAATACAAAAACAAAAAAATTTTTAATTTGAAGCAACTTTCATTAAATTAAAAAATAAATGAAAAAAAACATCAATTTAATAGGAAGTAGTTTATATTCAATTTTTTTAGCATTTGAATTATCAAAAGATAAAAATTTAAAAATTAATATATATGAAAAAACAAATAATTTTCTTAATGCTTTTTCTTCAATTTCAGTAGGTAATAATTTATGCAATCCAGGCTTTCATGCTTTTGAGGGTGTACGATCAACAAAATTGCTTAATTATATAAAAAAAAATTTTAATATTAAATTAAAAAAAATAAACAAAAGTAGAGGAATTATTTTAGATAAGTACATAATAGATCCAAGGACCTCAATAAAAAAATGGCCTGAACAAATAATCAAAAAATTTAATTTTGAAAATAAATTAACAAAAATTAGACCGGATGAGATCGTAAAAAAAATAGATAAAAATTATATTGATTATTTACACATTAATTTAGGAGATAATTTAGAGTTGGAAAATACTTTGCAATTAATATATCCATGGTTTTTTCCTAACAATTATAGATCAAGTTTAAAAGATGAAGGGTCAATTTTTCTTGATAAAATCAGATCAAAAAAAATCAAACATAGTTACTTTATTCCAACTAATGGTTTATTTGAGAGTTTGAAACTTAATATTATAAAAAAATTGAAAGAAAAGAATATAAGTATATTTTTGAAAAAAGATATTACCTTAAAAAAAGAAAAAAATTTAATTGCATATTGCGAGAAAAAAAAATTAAGTGGTTTAAATATTTTAACTCTGCCAATATTTTCTATTATACCAATTATTGATGGATTTAAATTGAAATTACCAAATATAAAATCCCAAAAATATTATACAGCTTTGATAAAAGTTAACAAAAAATCAGTAATCAATAATTATCTAGAGATGATTGTTTCTTCATCTAAGATGAAAGGACTTCGAAGGTTGTCAAATTATTCTTTAATTAGGGGTCGTAAAGATTATATTTTTCAACTTGAATTTGTAGAAAATAATTATTTTAACAACGTAAACCTACAAATATTTTCATACATAGAAGAACTAAAAAAAATAATTATCTTAAATAATAAAAATAATAAAAATATAAAAATTAAATTAATAAATTATAAATTTTTAAGATTTATTTTTTCTCCAAAAAATAAAGATATTCAAAAACTTTCAAAGAAAATCAGCTCTTTTTTTAAAAATACATCAAATATTATTTTGCCTAGAGAAATTACTTGGCCAATTAATACCAATAAACAATATTTTTTTTCAAAAATTGATACTAAAATGATTAGAAAAAGTTTATGAAAATATCGAAAATTAAAAATATTTTAATAATAGGCGGAGATAAAATTACATTAAGTATTTTACCTTTAATAAAAAAAAATTTTAATTATTTAATTTTAAGTTCAAAGAGAAATTTATCGACAATCGTAGACGGAAAAACACTTGAAAAACATTTCAAGGAAAAAGAAATAAAATTTAAAAAAATTAATAATTTAGATAATTCGGTAGATTTTAATCACAAATTTAATTCTAATGCTTCAATTTATTTGTGTATGTCTTCTCCCTGGATAATTAAAAAAAAGAGTATAACTAAAATAAAATCATTAATTTTAAATTCTCATAGCACTAGGTTACCGGAATACAGGGGTGGAGCTTCATTTAGTTGGATGGTAATGAATAGAGTTAGATTTGGATTCAATAATCTCTATATTATTGATGAAAAAATTGACACTGGAAAAATTATTTTCTATGAGGAATTTCTTTACCCATTAAATTTAAATTCACCCAAAGCTTATTTTGATTATTATGTTAATAAACAGGTTGATTTTTTAGAACATGTATTTTTAAAGTTGAAAAATGGTATTAAAAATATTTTTCCAGTAAATCAAACCGAGTATATGTCTTCTTACTTCCCAAGATTAAATTCTGATTTGCATGGTTGGGCAGATTGGTCATTAGATTTTGAGGATTTAAGTTGTTTTATAAATTCATTTGGGGCACCTCACAATGGTTGTTGTACTTATTATAATAATAAGAAAGTTTATTTGAGTAAAGTTTCACCAAATTATGAAGATGCTAAATTTAATTCTTATAAAAGTGGTTTAATTTATAGAAAAGGGCCATCTTGGGTTTGTGTTGCTGGAACAAATGGATCTTTAATTATAGAAGAGGTATTTCATAGAAATAAAAATATTATCCAAGAACTAAAAATTGGAGATAGACTTTATACGCCGTCTAAAAAAATAGATAAAAAATTCAAAAGAGTATTTTATGATTCTAAAGGACTGGTTAAAAATTAGAATTATATGTCCACTATTTCTCCAAGCAAAAAATATTTATTTAGAGTTTTAAAAAAATTTTTATCAGAACATAAAAATAAAACTATAGGAATAGATTTAGCATCAGAAAATTTTAAAAATTCTATCTATTTCCAAACTAAAAAATATATAGGTGTAGATATAGAAATTGAACAGATATTATTTGGGTTAAAAAATTTTAGAAGCAAAAAGTGTTATGGGATACATTGGGATTTTACAAAAAAAAATATCCTTGGTGAAAATTTTGCTGATGTAGTTGTGTCAACAAATACTTTTTCACATATAAAATTAAAAAAAAAAAAAATTAACGCTTTAGACAATTGTATTAAATTTATATCAAAAAATGGAGTGTTTTTTTTAGAAGTTGAAATTCAAAAAAATATTACGGACACAATTATAAAAAAAATAAATTTAAATTTTGAGAATGTGAAAATTAGATATTATAATAATTTTTTTTCTAAAATTTATTTATCTTTATTCTCAGGTAAATTAACAAACAATCAATTTGCAATTTTTCTTAATAAAATAAAATTTAATTATTTATTGTCCTTAATTGAAAACTTAACATGTTATTTTAAAACTTTTAATTCAAAATTAATTATTATTGCGGATAAAAAAAAAAATGTTGGAAATAAGAAAATTAAATTTAATTTTAAAAAATTAAATAGATTTTTGTAAAATTACTGTAGCTTTTGATATTCTTTTTTAAATAATTCTGTCTCAGAATGTCTTCTTTCCAAGTATCTTGCGAAAGCTCTATTTTTATCTTTTCTAACTAATGTCATAGAGCTAATTTCTTCTTTAATATAATTAACTTTTTTAAGATCTACTAAAAACTTGTAAGTAACATTTTTTTTAAAGTTTTCTAGTGGCTCTATCTCTTTTGATAACCATTCAGGAAAGTCAAATTTTAAATCTATTTCATTATTTTTTGGATTTAATTTTTGATCAGAATAAATTTCATTTATCAAATACAAGTTTTTCATCCAAATTTCAGCTGAATTTAGAATTAATTTATTTTGTTCGTTTGAATAACTCTCGAAATTTTCTCTTATAACTTGAAACAAGGTCGAAATAATATCATCTAAAACCAACACTCCTCTTGCTGTATATTTTGACATTAAATTTTCTCCAATATCACCAGCTAAAAGCGATTTGTAATTTGAATTTTTTGAATAAAATTCAATTGCCTCTTCCTTGCTTTCAAAAAGTTCCTCGTGTGACTCTTTACAAAAATCGTCAAATAATTCTTTAAATTTTCCACCATTATCTTGATTTTTAATTTTATTTGTAATTGCCAAAGAAAGTTCAAACCAATCAATTCCAATTTTTTTTGTTAATTTTATAATAGGTTGTAAAAAATGATGTCCTAAGAGTTTTGCAATAAAGCTATAATTTCTACAATTTAGATATTCTTGATACGACATAGTTTTTGTTCCCACACATATTTGCTCTATTTCAAGAATTTTTTCTCCTCTGTATTCACCAAATTGTTTTGGTAAAACTCTCCATTTACTTTTTAGTTCATAATCTTTTATAGCTTTATCTCTTCCAAGTTCAGCACCAACCAACATCATTAAGGTATATGTTCTAGTTTGCACTCCATTGTCCATAAGAAATTTTACACCATCAAAGTAAGATTTTTCAGTTTCATTAGGAAGAGGAATTATCATCTCTGAAAAAGAACTTTTTCCTCTTTGTTTTAATTTATCTAAAAATTCCAAATATTGTTCTTTCGTCCAATTTCTTCTTTTAATTCCATCTAAAGTTTCTAAATTTAATGATTGCATTGATAACCCTAAGGCCACTCTATTCTTTAATTTATCATTAATTTTAATAATATTATCCCAATTACTCTTAGGAGTTAAACATTCAATATACTGAGGGTAGTCATATTCCTCCATAATTTTAAGAATTTCATCAGACAACCTCACATCCTTCTCAAAAATACCCCAATTTGAATCAAACATGAAAATAGATTTAGTTCCTTTTTTATCTTTAAGTTTATTTGCAACATATCTGATTTCTTCAGCTATTCTTTCAACACTAAAAGTTGTTATCTTAGTAGCATCAAGTCCTTGATCACAAAAAGTACAGAGGAATGGACACCCTCTCGCAGTTTCAAATGCAGGACTAAAAGTTCCGTCTAAAAATTTATCTAGCAAACCTGTAGTATATGGAGAAGGTATCACATCTCTACCTTCAGTTTTTACTGAACCAAACATTCCAATCCGTGGAATATAACTGCCAATATTTAATTCTTTTAGATTTTTCTTAACACTTACACAACCTTTTATAGGCTTGTCATTATTAATTAATTTATTTGTTGAGCAATTATTTTCAAAATATTCTTTAACAATTTCCAAAAATGATAGTTCTCCATCTGAGTATGCAAAATAATCTACAGATGGTCTTTTTGATAAGTATTCCAAACATTTTGAATAGGTATTGTCTTTATCGTTATCCTCTATTTTTGTTGCTCCTGTACCCGCAGGAAATTCTGGACCTCCCAAAACCGTTAAAGTTTCAGGTTTTATTTTTTTTGCGTAATTACAAATTTGATGCGAAAGTCCTGAATTCCAAATATAGTTTGAAACTCCTATGACGTCTGGTTTCCAATTATCTAAACAATCAAAAATTTCATTCGCATCAACATATAATTTTAAATCAACTTTTTCCTTATATTCTTTAAGTAGGTTCGAACCAATGTAACCTATACCTATAGGAACAAAATAAGAGTGTGCACCAACAGTTTTATGCCTAGGGTCAGCAAGTAAAATTTTAATTTTCTTCATTATGTTTAACTATCACACGATCAGATCTTATCAAATGTTTTATAACTGCTCATTTTCCTTGAAAAGAAAAAATATTTATAAATCATCTCAATTATTAATGAGAAAATGATCGTTGATATTAATGAATTATAAAAAAAGGGAATAGCAAGAGTGTAACAAAAAATAAGACCTTCAAAAGTATATGGATAAGATCCTGATAACCACACACCAAAATTAGTAATCACATAAAACAGAATTGCAGCAGAGAAAACGCCAAAAATTCTATGTATAAATTTTTTTTTAAGATAATTTGACGTTAATCCAATAACAATAACACTTCCCCATGTAAATATGACTAATGAATGGAATCCAATAAACAAATCAGTGATTGCTAAACAAATTACTGTTATGGGTATAAATCTAATACCAAGTAAAGCAGGAATATAAAAACTTAAAGTTTGTAAACTAGTAAAGTTGGGTGGATGCGGCACAAGTCTGCTAGAACCTAGTACAATTAAAACACAAAATGAAACTTTAAAAAAATTCATATTATATATTTAACATTGAATCTTTCTAAAACAACAATTTAATATTTGAAACCAAATTTTATAGTTCTTTTTTCTTGATTAAATCCATGTGGTCTTTGATAGGTCTCATTTAAAGCATTATTAAGCTTAATATAAAAATTACCATTATTAAATTTTTTTGAAATTTTAAAATCTACTAAATCTGTACTATCCATTTCTATAGTACTAAAACTTGTAGAGTGTGTATCAAAATGTTTTCCATAATGATTGTACTTTATATTAAATTTTAGATGACCAAAAATACTATTTTTAAAATTCTTTGTTAAATTTAAACCATAGTTTTTATCTGGTCTTCTTAATTGACTCGCTCCATTTTCTTTTTTAGATGATAGTGATGATGTAAAGAAATTTAAACTAGTATTTTTCAATTTAATATTTATCTGATTAGTTAAACCAGATTGATTTAAGTCAATATTATCTAAATCATTTTGATATTTGTTATCAATATATTCAATGTTATTTTTTATATTTGCTTTAAAAGCTCTTAAAGATAAATTTACATACTCATTTAAAAATATATCTGAATACATCTCGTAAGTATTGCTTTTCTCAGGTTTAAGATTTCTATTGCCAGAATAACCATAATTATCAGTGCCAAACATTTCGTATAGTGTGGGGTTTCTGATACCATTCATATATGAAATACCTAAGTTAAAATTATTAAACATTTTTTCAAAATTGATTTTGTGAGTACTATTTGCTCCGGTCTGTTTATGATCATCTCTTCTACTAAATAAAGAAATATTTGAATTTTCAAAAATATTCCAACCTAAATTACCATACAGAGCAAAATTATCAGAATGACCTTTCGTAGATGCTTCGTATGATCCATTATTATCAAAGTATCCCCAATCGTATTTAAACTCTGAGCCTATTCCGTAAGAAAGTTTTTTGTTCAGTATTCTTGATAAATCATACTTTAAACCTAAAACTTCACTTTCGTAGGTATCGATAGTTCCTAGTTCATCATATTCTCTGTCATAAATATTATAATAAAAAATATAATTATCTTTCTTTGAATTTATTTGGTTTTCCAATCCAAGTTGGATTGCACCCATTTTATTATCACCTTCATAACCGTATTGGTTAGTATTGGAGTTATCATATTCTGCTATTGTTTTTCTTAAGTATGTAGTGCTATAAATTCTAGTATTTTCAGACAAAAATTTTTCGTAATTAATATTTGTTGAATAATTATTCAAGGAATCTTCTTCATCATTTATATTTCCCCTGGCACTTATAGTTTCATTTTTGACACTACCAATTTTTACATTTAACGAAGACTCATCGTAAATATATGTTTTGCTTCCTGAAAATTCATAATTTCCCATGTAATCAGTTGCTACTGAAATAGAATCTTTATAATCTCCTGTTAAAACTATATTTACAGCTCCACCTATTGCATTTGTACCAAAATTAGTTGCAGTTGATCCTGGGTATATCTCAATTTGTTGAATGGTTTGAATAAAATCTACTCCAAAATCATGCAATCCCTGAGTTGTTGATTGATCATTAATGGGAATTCCATTTATCATTACCAATGTATGATTTGACCCAGTTCCCCTCATAAACATAGATGCTTGCTGGCCTTTAGGTCCTGATTGCGTAATATTAATATCTGGCACAGATTTCAAAACATCAATTAAATCTACAGCTCCACTTTCTAAAATTTGTTTTTTTGTAATAGTAATTTTATTTATTCCTGATTTAGTAAAATTTGATGAATTTGGAACTAAACCAATAATTTCAATACAAGCAGTTTCATTTTTATTTTCCCATTTGCATGAAAAATTTGAGCCATTTTCGTTGGCTGAACTGATGTTTGAAATATTTAATAATATTAAATTTAAAATTATAAATACAATTAACTTAGGCATTATTTCCACAAAACATTTTTATGCCTCTGCTAATTTAATAGTAGAACTAGACTTTTCCTGGCCTTCGTTCATCAGTGGTCTACACTGGGTGGCGCTCCGACTTTAACGATTGCAGGTACAGCCAACGAATTTCACATTGATTTCCCACCAAGCATTTCAGTGTAAAGAGAATATATTTCTTAAATAAAATTTGTCAATTAACAAAAAATTTTTTAGCTTTATGAATTATCTTCTTTTAACTTAAAAACCACAAAACTAGATCCAATCTTATTAATTTTTTTTATTGTATTAGAATTAAATTTTTTTTCCAGTTCTAGTGTTAATGATCTTAAACTAGTTATATCCCTATTATTATAGATTTTGTATGTTTGATAATTATTTTTCAAAAAAATGTATTCATCTGATTTTTTATTTAGATCTAATATATAGTAGTCATAAATTTTTGAAATTTCATTAAAGAAAAGTCTATAGTCATCTATAATAAATTCACCTCCAAAAAAATCAAATTTTTTAGAACTAGGGGTAATATTTTTAGAATTTAAATTTTTAATAATTTTTATTTTTTTTTCTATTTCACTTAAATTATTTTTGTTGTCTGCTCCAGAATTCAAACTTATTATTTTTTTATTCAGTAACTTTTTATATAATCTTAGCGTGTTTAAATTTTCTCGATAAACTGCATAGGGAAGTTTAAATAAACTTTTTTTATTTTCAAATTCATCTAAAATTTCATATTGAATAAATTTCTTATCTACTAATTTTTTTGTTTCTACCAAAACGTTGATTTTATTATAACCGCTGCTAATTACTATAATTAAAAAAAAATAAGTTAAATTTTTACTAATTTTGGTCAATCTGTTTTTGATCGATTCAATAATTAAACAAATTGAAATTATTATAAGAAAAATTGATGGTCCTAGATATCTTATGTGTGGATGAGAATAATCAGCAAGAGCAAATAAAATAATCGGCTCAAATAATAAAAAAAAATTCAAAAATATAATATTTTTGTCTATTTTAAGTTTTAAAAAAATAATAAATAAAAAAATGATTAATAAAAATTCAAGTGTGAATTTCTCATATGTTCGTATCAGATTAATGCCATCTAAAAATTCACTAATTATTATATAAATTCTATTTTTATTCTCATAATCATAAATTTCTAAATATCTTGGTGAAAAAAGATGGTCTATAAAATTATCTGAGCTAATTAAAAGATTGAGAGATACACCAAGTATTAAAAAAATTGTAATGAAAAATATAAAATTTTGTAATTCCCTAAATTTAAATTTTTTTAAATGTAGGAGTGCTATAGCGTATAATCCAGGTGTTGCTGCCCAGTAATTAATCCCCCATGATAATGATACTAAAAGACCAAATAAGATATATGATCTGGAATTAAATTTTTGAAGATCTGAATAGTAATATAAGAATAAATAATATTGTAGTAGAAAGAAAAATAATAATATTGAATTTTTACCAGCGACTATACTGATGTCCATAAATAAATATGAAGTTGAAACACTCAGAAGACCAATAACAGAGAGAAAATTATTAATTTTTAATTTTTTTAATATTAAGTAAAATATTATAAGACTTGTTGTCGAAATAATTAGACTAGAAATTCTTACAATTTCAAAAAGAATATTTGGATTTAAATAAATAAAGTTAACAGTTTCATTAAAATTGAAATTATTAAAAACAACATATTTAACAAAAATGTATATACCACTTACAATAAAATGAATGAAAGGGGCATAAATTGGTTCATGAATATTTTGGTTAGCATGAGTAAAAAATCCATAAAAATAATTTATACTTTTAATGTGTGTTATTTCGTCAAAATTTATAAAGTAAGGCAATCCATAGTCAAGGATTTGAAAATAAAATATAAAAAAAATTGAACAAATAATTGCTGTGATGGTTTTATATTTATGAATTTTAAATTGTTTAATCACTATTTTCTCAAACCCATAAAGTATAGCTTATTTTTTTTTCTTTAAATTTTTTTTTTAAAATTTTTTCTTTATTTCGAAATTTTTCTCTAATTTCTTTCTTCATAAATCTAGAATGAAATTCTATAAAAATATGTTTAATATTTTTTAAATCTGAAAAATTTTCAATTAATTTTTCCAAAATATCGTATTCAGAACCCTCAACATCCATTTTGATAATAATATTATCGTAGTGATTGAGTGCTTTTAAATAATTAATGATATTAAAACATTCAATCTCTATTGATCTTGTTTCATCTGAAATATATAGGTTTGAATTATGTTCTTTTATTATACTTGCTCCATCTGAAAGAATTCCTCTCTCATCCTCAGTTAAACCAAAAAATTTCTTTTTTGTGTCTTCTATATACGCTGCTTTATTTATTAATTTAATATTGTTTAGTGGATATTTTTTAATTATGTTTTCTTGAATAAAATTTTTTAAATTTGGATTTGGTTCAACTAAAATATATTCATAATCTTCAAGTTTAAAAAATTTTTTAAAATAAAAAAAACCTTGTCCTAAATTGGTTCCTAAATCTATAAAAATATTTTTTTGACTTTTTTTTTTAAGAATACTCGAAATATAAAACACTCTTATTTGCAAAAAGAACATAATTATTTCTTTGATAAGATTTTTGAGTAATTTATACATTTACAATAACTAATTTATCGATATAAAGATTTGAATAGTATTATCAATTAATCTATTAGTAATCTTAAATTTTCCGTGAAAAAAAAAACAATTTATATAGTTATTGAACTAAAAGTACGAGAGATAGTTGCAAAATTACTATTTGCATATCGTGCTTCTTTAAGAGGGTATAGAGTTTATTTGGGTTCAAGAGAGAAAATTATAGATTTAATTAAAAATAAAGAAGAACGAGGTGGAGTTTTTTTTTATAAAGCTGGCTTACAAGTAGATAAGACTATTGAAATAAGCAAAAAAATTGAAAAACATATTGTATTAGATGAGGAAATGACAGCAGGTTTAAATGAGGAGAGATATTACAAAAGTGCGAAAGCTTTTTTTGTTGAAACCAAAAAATACATTGATGCATATTTTTATGTAAACAAAAAAATTTCAAGTATAGTTAAAAATTCAATTAAAGCTAAAAATGTTTATGGAGTTGGTTGGCCAAGAGTAGATTTATTTCAAAAAAAGTATGCTGGTATTTATGACGAAGATGTAAATAAAATTAAATCAAAATATGGTAAATTTTATTTATTCATGTCAGATCTTGGATTTATAACAAAGAATTATAAAGAATATGCACTTGAATATTATCCTTGGGGTGGGAGCAAGAAGGATATTAAAGATTGGAAAAATTTTTCATTAGCTAAAGCAAAAAATTCATTTGAAGAGTTTAAATTATTAGTAAGTTTTTTTAAAAACGTTTGTAAATTAGATCCTAAAGTAAAAATATTAATCAGAGGACATCCTGCTGAAAATGTTAGTGAATGGAAAAAACAAATTAATGGTTATCAAAATTTAATATATCTACCCCCAATAGATGACCCTCAACCATGGATAATGGCTTCCCAAGGAGTTATGCATAGGGGGTGCTCCACTTCTCTTCAATCATTTGTTTTAAATAAACCGATCTCTTATGTTAAACTAAATTTTACTTCAAGAAATAGTCCCTTTTTAAAGAGGAAACCGTTTGATATAAGTTACAAAATTTTTAATTCAGACGATTTTTTTAAATGGATTAAAGTAAAAAATAAAAACAACATGAATTTAGTAAAAAGAGATTTAAATCTTGATGAAAAGAAATCAAGTTGTGACAAAATATTAAATATAGTCGACAATTATAAAATTAAAAAAGAGAAAGCTTATTTTTATAAAAAAAAGGAGCCAACAGTAATAGAGAAACTAAATTTTTATTATAATGGAATTAAAAGTAAAATATTCTTTTTATTAGTCGTAACAAAAATTTTGAAAAGAAATATTGATAAATTTTATTTAACCTCGAAAATTCCAAATGGAATAACAAAAAAAGAAGCTTTTAGGTATCTGAAAAAAATTGATAATTTAGATAAAAAAGTTAAATCAAATTTAAAAATTAATCAGGTTTCTGAAAATTTAATTAAAATAGAAGTTAACAAATGATTGAATTAAGTCAGCCAAATTTAACTAAGTTAGAAAAAAATTTGGTATTAAAAGTATTGAATTCAAATAAATTGGTTGATGGTTATTATCAGGATTTAGCTGAAAAAAAAATTAAAGGTATTATAAAAGCAAAGTATGTAGCAGTTACTCAAAGCTGCAGCAGCGCTTTAGAGATTGCTGCGATTTTACTTAAGTTGAAACCTAAAGATGAGGTTTTAATTCCATCTTTCACATTCACTTCGACAGCCAATGCTGTTGTCATGAGAGGTGCCAAACCAGTTTTTGTCGATATTGATGAACTTACGTTAAACGTTGATTTGGTAGATTTAGAGAAGAAAATAACCAAAAAAACTAAGGCTATCTTCGTCGTACACTACGGAGGTTTTTGTACAGATATGGAAAAATTATTAAAAATTAAAAAAAAATACAATTTACCATTAGTTGAGGATGCCGCCCATGGGTTCATGGCTAAATATAAAAACAAATATTTAGGTACTTATGGAGATATCTCAGCTTTTAGTTTTCATGCTACAAAAAATATTGTTGGTTCACAATGTGGAGCTATCATCATAAACAATAAAAAATATATCGCAAATGCAGATATAATTTTAGATAAAGGGACAGACAGAAAAAGACTAATCAATTACAAAGATAAAAAAAACATAACCTCATTTTCAAATAAAAAATTTTATAGTTGGAAAAATATTGGCTCGGAGTATAGAGCTACAGAATTAGCAAGCGCATTATTGTATGCTCAGCTTTTAAGAATAAAATCATTACAGTTTAATAGATCTAAAGTATGGAATTATTATTATGATCAATTAAAAAAAATTAATTCAAGAGAATTTGATTTATACAACGTCCCGGACACAAAGATAGAACAGTGTTTTCATTTGTTTATTTTAATTTTTAAAAGTGAATATAAAGCAGAAAAATTAAGAGAATACTTAATTAAAAACTCAATTTATGCATCATTCCACTATATTCCACTTCATATTTCCAGTTTTTCAAAAAAAATTTCCTCCCCAATAAAACTAGAAGTCACAGAAAAAATTTTTAAGAAAATTGTTAGGATACCTTTACATTCTTCGCTCAACATCAGAAGTGCGAAGTATATTTCAGATCATATAAAAAAATTTTTTAAAAAAATTTAATGATAGATAATAAAAGCATACTTATTATTTTTAACAAAATTATTAACAACATCTCTAAAAAAGAAAAGTTATTTCTTTTTCTTTTAATACCCGCAGCCTTAGCCTCTTCATTTTTTGAGATTATATCTATTGCAAGTTTATTTCCTCTTTTAGAGTTACTTTTTAATGCAAGTAATTCATCTGCGTATTTTAATAAAATAGAAATTTTTAAATTTGAGGATTTGAATCAAAAAAAATTTGTATTTACTATTTTATTTATTTTAATTGTTTTAGTATCAATTATTATAAAGATTGCTTTAAATGTTTTTTCAAATTATGTAGGTACAAAAATTGGTCATAGTATAATTACCAAAACACACGAGATAACAATTTTTCAAAACTATGATTACTTTTTAGAGTCACATTCTAGTAAATTTTTGAGTAATCTTGAAAAGTCTTCTAATACACATGCATTCATTGAACATTTTCTGCAAATTGTAGTAGCATTAATTTTATTGTTTTCTATTCTCTTTTTTACCTTAACTTTAAGTTTTAAAATTTTAATTTTTTTATTTTTTATTATTAGCGCTCTTTATTATTTAATCTCATTAATTACTAAAAGTTTTAATGAAAAAACAAGCAAAAACTATACATATGAAATTGAAAATAGATTGCGAATAGTAAATGAAACATTTTCTAATATTAAACAAATAATTATAAGTAGTTTACATAAGTATTTTTTAAATCAATTTTTCAGATCAAATTTAAAATTTATGAAAGCAATTTTAAAAAATACTCTAATTGCTAACATTCCGGGTAATATAATTGTTTTTTTTGGAATATCTTCTTTATCTATAGTGATGTATCTATTTAGCAAACAGAATTTGCCTGTTGAAAATTCAATTGCCTTATTTGGAGCAATTATTTTTGCATTTCAAAAAATAATTTCGCAAGCACAAATTATCTATTCGAATTATGTAAAAATTAAGTTTACAAAAAACTCGGCTATTGACGTAATAAATATTTTTGAAAAAGAAAAAAACATTCAAATTTTATCTAACAAGGAAACACTTACTTTTGAAAATAAGATAGAAATCAAAGAAGGTAGCTACAAATATAAAAATTTAAAAAAGAATATATTCGAAAATTTGAATATCATTATAAAAAAGGGTGAATCAATATTTATTCAAGGAGACTCTGGTAGAGGAAAAACAACTTTATTAAATATATTATCTGGATTAACCAACTTAACACAAGGTTCTATGTTGATTGATGATAAGCTTTTAACCAATTTAAATCTTCAAAGCTGGTACCAGAAGATCTCATATTTATCTCAAGTTCCCCATTTATTTGACGAAACTTTGATTAAAAACATAGTTTTAAATGAAGATAAATTTGATCAAAATAAATTTGAAGATTCTTTAAAAATTTCAGGATTAAATAATTTTATTAATAATGGTTCTTTAGATTTATCAAAAAAAATTGGTGAGAATGGTAAAAGAATTTCTGGTGGTCAACGTCAAAGATTAATTATATCTAGAGCAATATATGCAGATAAAAACGTTTTGGTGTTTGATGAAGCTACTAATGCTCTAGATGAAACATCAGAAGAAAAAATTTTTGAAAATGTGTTAAATTATTCAAAAAATAAAACACTTATAGTTGTTTCTCACAATAAATCTCTCTCTAAAAAATTTGATCAAGTAATTGATTTGAACAATTAATACAAAGATTTAAGATATTTTAAATACAATTTTACTATATTTTTTATAGATTGATATAATTCATTAAAACTTAATTTATGAATATTATTCTTTAAAAAAATAAATTTATCATAACTCATTTTTTTATAATTTTTACTCCATTGAAAATTGTGATCACACCTGTAGACCAATCTTTCAGGATTTATAAAAAATTTAATTTTATTTTTCTTTAATTTTATAAAAAAATCTTTATCAGATGCTCCAGACTCACTTTGAAAGCCGTTTAGCATTAGAAATATGTCTTTGAATACAATTAAATTTGAGTGAAAGAAACCTGGGTTAAATACTAATAGTTTTTTAATTTCATAATCGTTATCTAGATTAATTTCAGATAATTTTTCTTCTTTTTCGTTAATCACTTCCATACTTGTGTATAGAGCTTTTATTTTCTTCAATTTCAATAATTCAATTGATTTTTTTAAATACAGTCTGTCCCATAGATCATCATCATCTAAAAAACTTAAAATTTCACAATCCGTTTTTAGCACCGTGTCATTTCTTAAGCTTTGAATACTGCCATTATTTTTAATATAAATTAAGTTTATATTAGTACAATCTTGAAGTTTTTTATAAACTTCAAAATTTTTATTGTCTTTATCATTATTGTCAACGATATAGATTTCGTCAGGTTTCATTATTTGCTTATTTATAGACAATAGAGCTTTTTCTAAAAAATTAGGTCTGTTTAAAGTTGGAATTATCGTTGCTATTTTCATTTTTTAATTTCAATATTTTGTCTATAAATATTTAAAATTAATTCGTTCCAAATATATTGTTCATTATTATTTGAATTTAAGTAATCGTTATATTTTTTTTCGAAATATTCTTTATTTAATAATATTTTTTCATCTAGAATTTGATAAATCAGTTTTTTATTTTTTAAGATTAAATATTTTGGAAGAGAAAAACCATGTTTTTTTATTTTAAAAAATTTATTAGGTATAATATTTTTGAAAATATTTTTAATTAAATGTTTATTTTTAAATAAAGAAAAATTTTTTTTTGTAGGATAATTCAAAGAAAAGTTAATTAAATCTTTACTTAGTATCGGAGCTCTATTTTCAATTGAATTTAGCATACTAGCTTGATCTACTTTTTCTAACACCATAGGTAAGTAATATTTAAAATAAAATAATTGTGCAAAACGCATTTTGTCATTATTTTTTCTAAATAATTTATTTATCTTATTTATTTCAGGGTGATCTTTTTTTAGTTTTGTAAGATTATATAAGTCTTTTCTAGTTAAATCTGAAAGCCAAAATATATTTATTAAACTTAATTCTTGATCAAAATGTTTAAAAAATAATTTTAATTTAAGCTTATAATTCAAATATCTTGTATTTATTTTTAAATTATTTGAAATTTGAAACAATATTTTAGATAAAAAGTTAGGAAATATTTTTTTAAACCAAATCATTAAATAAAAAGCTTTAAAAGTTATATAGCCAAAAAATAGTTCATCTCCACCATCTCCTGAAATAGAGTTATTAGTTTTTTTTTTTATATTTTTAAATAAATTAAATGTTGGTATAATTGATCCATCTCCGTTAAGGAAAAATATTTTTCTTTTAAGATCTTTGAAAGTTTTAATTAAATCTTTATTTTTCAATTTTTTTTTTATAATTTTTTCATTTATCTCTTTTGGTACTTGATGAGTTTCATCAAATGAAAAATCCTGATAACCTATCATGAAAGCAGATAATTTTTTTTTTAATTTTTTTAAAGAATATCTTAATAAGTTCGAGTCAATCCCACTACTTAAAGCCAAAACTGTTTTTTTATCTGCATAAGTATAATTTTCTAAGTTTTTTAAAAAATTATCTAATACATCATATTTTTTTACTTCTTTAAAAAAAAGATTATAATTTGGTCCATTTTCAATTTTCCAAAAAATTTTTTTTTCAATTTTTGATTGAGAAAATTTTAATATCTCTCCTGGCATTAGCTGATTTATTTTTTTATATATAGTGTAAGGAGCTGGCAAATGTGATAGTTGATAATATAATTTTACATTTTTTTTTTCTAATACTGGTTTTTTTATATATTCAGTTATCCCGTTTATTTGACTTGAATAAATAAGTTTGTTTTTTTTTAATTTTGAATAATAAAGGGGTTTTTGACCTAAATAATCTCTAGACAATATTAATTCTTTTTTTTTAAAATCAAACAAACTAACTGCCCACATTCCATCAAAATAATTAAAACATTTTTCTCCCCAAAATGAAAAAGAGTTTACTAAGACTTCAGTATCAGAATTAGTTTTAAAATTTATTTTTTTTGTGACTAAATATTTTTTAATTTCTTTAAAGTTAAAAATACAACCATTGAAAAATCCTATAATTTCTTTATTTTCAGAAAAGATTGGTTGATTTCCCTGTTTAATATCAATTACAGCCAACCTATTCATACCTAACGAAATATTTTGCTTTTTGCTCAAATAGAACCCTGTATGATCTGGTCCTCGTAATTTCTGAATCTCAGATAATTTAATTAGATTTTTTTTGTTATACTCTCCATAAATACCAAATATCGCACACATAAAAAATTATACCATAATATATAAAAAGAAATAATATTTGTGATTTGTTTAAGCAATTAAAAATATTTAGATTTTTTATAATTACTTTTATATAATTTTGTTGTGAATTATTCAATTATTATACCTTTATTCAACGAAGAAAAAAATGTTGAAACACTTTTAAATGAAATTCAAATTGTAATAAATAAATTGAAAGATGATAGAGAGTTTGAATTAATATTCATAGACGATGGCTCAACAGACAGTACCTTTAAAGAGCTTTTAAATTTAAAAATTAATCATCAGATAAAAATCTTAAAGCATAAAATTAATTTATCACAATCAACTGCAATTTATCACGGAATTAAAAACTCTAAATTTGAAAATTTAATTTTTCTTGACGGTGATTGCCAAAATGATCCTAATGATTTAATAGAAATGATAGGTAAATTTGAAAATGGTTTTGATATTGTTCATGGTTATAGAAATGAAAGAAAAGATAAATTTTTCACTAAAATTTTACCAAGTAAACTAGCTAATTTTTTAGTTAGATTTATCACGGGTTCCCCAATAAAAGATCATGGATGTTCAATTAAAGTTTTAAAAAAAGAACTATTAGATGATGAAATTTTATGGGGTGACTTCCATAGATTGTTAGCTGCTAGATTAAATTTTAAAAATATAAAATACGCACAAATGTCAACAAATCATCGAAAAAGAAATTCAGGACAATCTAATTATGGATTCTATAGAGTATTTAAAGTTTTTGTAGATTTAATATATTTGAAATTATTCCAAAATAAAAAAAATAATAATTTTTACTTTATAGGATTTTTAGGATTTTGTTCTTTGTTGATTGGTTCTTTTTCATTGTTGTATATGATTTATTTAAAAGTTTTTAAAAATATATCTTTTATTGAAACACCTCTCCCCATATTAGTTGTGTCATTATATTTAAGTTCTTTAATTTTTTTTTCATTGTTATTTATAATCCAACTTATATTCGAGATAAGTAAAAAAAATGATAAAAATATATTATATGAAGTTATAGAGTAATATAAAAAACTTTTTATAATGTATACCTTTAAATCTTTAAAAACATCTGAATTAGGTAAATTAGATATAAAAAAAATAATTAAATTAAAAGATACCTTTTGGGAATTTGGAGAACGCATTCAGTATGAGTGGTTTATAAAAAATATTAAAAAAAATGATATCCATAATTTGCTTTTCAAAAATAAAATTTTTGTAGGATATACATGTTTGAGAAAGAAAAAAATTTTAATAAATAATTTAAAATCATCAATTTTTCTTTTTGATACGATTATAATAAATAAGAATCATAGAAAAAAAGGTGTTTCCAAAATTTTAATGAATAAAAATAATTTGATTATTAAAAAAAAAAAATTAATGTCAGTGCTTATATGTAATAAAAATCTTATTAATTATTATAAAAAATTTAATTGGAAAACAGAATCAAAAAAAAAAATTAAATTTATAAAGTTGAAAGTGGGAAATAAGTCAATATTAGTTTTTAATGTAAAATCTGAATTTAAAAAAATGCAAATATTTATGTGTTAAAATTTATGAGTGATCTACGAAAAAATTATATTGAAAATGGTTATGTGATTATAAAGAACTTTTTTAGTAAAGAAAAAGTTGTAGAAACAAGAGAGGAGTTAATAAGAAAAAGAAACTTCAATACTGAAATTTTAGAGTTAGAGCATGTAAAAAATCTTATTATGAATGATGGTTTTTTCAGATTATTCAAAGAAATTTTTGACTGTAAGAATCTTCTATATTTTTCAGATAGCTCAATTTCAATTCATGAAAATTTAGATAATTGTCCCTCAGGATTTCATGTAGATTCCAGAAATGAAGATTACAACTTTAAAAGTGAATATTTTGTTGCAAGAGCTGGAATCTATTTACAAAATGTTTCAGATTTTTCTGGCGGTGTAAAGATTAAACCAAAATCTCACAATTCATATTGTATTACGAATATTAAACAATCAATTAAGAATATTTTTACTGAAAAACTTGTTAAAAAAAACAAAAATTTTAAATTAAATTTATTTTTTAAAAATATTCAACCAAACCTAGATATTGGTGATTTAATTATTTGGAACTTGAGACTTCATCATTCAGGGGCTTCATGGAGATATAAATTTAATAAGAATTTATCTCTACCACCTTTTATTGATAGAATAATGCCAAAATTTACAAAAATAGGCGCTGAGTATAAAAAAAATAGAACAGCTATATTTATTGCTTTTGCTAATGGTGATATTAATGATGAAAATATTAAAAACTATATAAATAGAAAATTAAAAGAACAAAAAAAATTCAATCATTTAGAAAATTTAAAAATTAAACTTTTAAATCATGATGTAAAATTATTAAATGAAATATGAAACTCAAAAAAATAAACTTAATTATAATTTTTTAAAACATATTACTTTTCAAATATTTAAAAAAAAAACACCAATAAGATTTTTTCATAATTATTTTTTAAAAGAAATAGAAATAGAAGGTAAAGTTTTAGATTTAGGTTCAGGCAAACATAGTTCGTATTTAAATTTTATTAACAAAAAAAAACATCAAATTTATTTTGCAGATAAATTTCACATACAAAAAACAAATTTTTTTAAGGTAGATTTAGAAAACAATCTAAATATTCAAGAGAATTCATTTGATTGTATACTTTTATTTAATGTACTAGAACATATTGAAAATCATAAAAATTTACTTAAAGAAATAAAAAAAATATTAAAACCAGGAGGTAAACTAGAGCTATTTGTACCTTTTATGCATAGATATCATGAAGATCCAATAGATGTTTTTAGACCGACCCATAAATATTTAAATAAAATGATATCAGAAGCAGATTTTGAAGTACAAGTTACTACCATAGGTGTTGGTCCATTTGCGGTTGTTTCTGAAATTTTATTAAAATATTTTAAATTTGCAATTCTTAAAATACCAATGATGATAATTTTTTTATTAATTGATAAAATTTTAAGTTTAATTTCAAAAGATTTTAAAAGTTTTTATTTAGGTGTTCATTGCTCTTGTAAAAAGAAGAGTTAGAAAATGAAAATAATATATTTAGCAGAACTTATTTTTCCCACAAATAAGGCTTATGGTATTCATGTGATGAAAATGTGTAACGCTTTGTCAAAAAAATTTAAAGTTGATCTGATTATTTTTAAAAATAAAGAAAAAAAAATATTCAGATCTTATAATTGTAAAAATAAATTTAATATTATTGATAAAAATCTAAGCAAAATAAATTTTATAAATAGATTGATATATTGCTTAAGTTTATTTAAAAATATTAGTTCTAAAAAAGATATAATTATATCTAGAAGTATAATAAGTGCACTTTTTTTGAGTCTTTTTGGATATAATATAGTTTTAGAAATTCATCACGAATTAAGAAGTTTTACAAAATATTTATTTTTTTTCAGTAAATACTTTTATACATTTAAAAATATAAAATTTATTTTTATTTCTAAAACATTAAAAAATAAATACAATTTGAAGAATAAATATCTTATTTTAGATGATGCTGTTGAATTAGAAGATTACAGTAACTTAAAAAATTCAGATAAGTTCAAAAATACGTGTTGTTATACTGGTTCTTTATCAAGAGGGAAAGGATTAGAAAAAATATTTAAAATTTCAAAAAAGCTAGAAAAAATAAACTTCCATATTTATGGAGATTTTTCAAATTCAGATTTTAATATTAATGATTTCAAAAATTATAAAAATGTGTTTTACAAAGGATATATAAAATACAATAAAATACCAAGTATCCTTAATAAATATCATGTAGTTTTAATGCCTTATTCAAAGAAGGTATTGGGTAGAGGAAAAAATTTAGAAATTGGCAAGTATATGTCTCCTATGAAACTATTTGATTATTTAGCTTCAGGTAAAATAATTATAGCCTCAAAACTTAAAGTTTATAGTCATATATTAAATAAAAAAAATTCTATACTTATTGAAGAAAACGCAATTAATAAATGGACTAATAAAATTGATTTAGTATTTAAAAAAATTAAAAAATTTAATTATTTAAAAAAAAATTCTAGAGTAATTATAAATAAATATACATGGGATATGAGAGTAAAGAAAATAATAGATTTTATTAATGTTTAAATTTATTGAAGAAGAAAAAACACATTTTCTAGACAAGGGTTTTGTTATAAATTCATCTATTTGTGGTTTGTCTTCATTTGAAATATTTGCAAACAGATTTAATTTCGACCTTAAAGAATATTTAATAAAAAATAAAATTTCAGAGTTAGGAGGGTATAGATCTGGAAATTTAAATATTAACCCAGGTGTTTATGGAAAAGAAATATTTGAAATAATTAAAAACAAAAATTTTGAAGATTATTTTAAATTTTTGACAAATGATGAAATAAGTGATTATGGAATATATTTTGGAGGTAATTTAAATTTGCCAAAAAGTAAAAATCAGTTTTTTCATACTGATGGAAATTGGGATCCAAGAATGATAATTTTAAATTTTGCTACTAGCAATATTGATAATACAAATGGACCACTTGAGTTAATAGAATCAACTCACAGAGAAAAAGAAACATACTTAAGTTTTTTAATTAAAAATTTTTTTAAAAAAAAAACTAAAATATTTTTGAAAAAAGGGGAAATTTTGATTAGAGAACATAGATTATGGCACAGAGGTACTAAAAATATTTCTAATGACTATCGAGAAATGCTTGGTGTTATGTTAATAAAAAAAACAGAAAATAGGATAAAATATCCAGAAGCAAGTAAAAATATTTTAATATTTTCAAACATGTTTGGTATAACAAAAAAAGAAAAAATTAAGGAATTTATTTTTATAAATTTAAAATTAATATTCTTTTTTTACAAAATTTTTATATCAATAATAAAAAAATAATTATGCAAACTCCAGTATTGCTAATGACTTATCGAAGACCAAAAAATACTAAAATTATTTTAGATATTTTAAAAAATTTTAAACAAAAAAATATCTTTGTATTTAATGATGGATTAAAAATGCGTGAACATTATTTAGATCATTTAAAAACAAGAGAAGTGATATTAAATTTTAGAAAAAAAAATAAAGTGAAAGTAATTTTTCCTAAAAAAAACTTAACACAAAAAAAAAATTTACCATTTGCGATTTCAAAAGTTTTTAGAAAATTTGATAAAGTCATAATTTTAGAAGATGATTGTATACCTAATAAATCTTTTTTTAAATTTTGTAATGTTCTTTTAGATAAGTATAAGAATGATAGTAGAATATCTCAAATATCAGGTAATAATTTTTTAAATTTTAAAAAATTTAAAAGAAGAAACAATGACAGTTATTTTTTTTCAAAGTTTACAAGTTCTTGGGGATGGGCTACATGGAAAAATCGTTGGGAAAATTCTTATGACAGTGAAATAAAATTATGGCCAAAAATTAAAAAAGAAAAATGGCTAAATGATATTTTTCATAATAGTAAATCATTTGACTTTTGGACTAAAGCTTTTGATAGGAGATTTAAAGAATTAGATGATGATTGGGATAGACCTTGGACATTTATAAATTTGATTAATAATCGTTTAAATATATTTCCTAACAAAAATCTCATATGTAATATTGGAGATGATAATTCTGCTTTGCATTCTAATCCAAAAAAATGGAACAATTTACATTTGGAGAACATGAAATTTCCCATTAAACACCCAAAAATCATATGTTGCGATAATAATGTTGATAACTTTTTAACTGATGAAGGTTTTAGTATTCCCAACATTAGATATAGAATTAAAAATAAGATTAAAGGTTTTTTTAAAAGTTAATTGTGCAAACTAAAATACATTACCCTTTACTAGAAAATGCATTTGATAAAAAAGATATTGAATTAGGTGTTAAAGTAATAAAATCAAAGCAGTTAACAATGTCTAATATTACAAGAAATTTTGAAAAGAAATTTTCAAAATATTTAGGTGTTAAATATGCTGTTATGGTTAATTCAGGATCATCAGCAAATTTATTATCTATTTTTGTTGCAAAATATTCTCATAAACTCAAAATAGGGGATGAGGTAATTATCCCAACAGTTTGCTGGTCAACTTCATTATGGCCAATTATACAGGCAGGATTAAAACCTGTGTTTGTTGATGTCAACTTAACAGATTATAATGCATCAATAGAGGAAATCAAATTAAGAATTAATAAAAAAACTAAGGCAATTTTATTAGTTCATGTTTTAGGAACATCGTTAAAAATAGATAAATTATTAAAAATAATAAGAGGTAAAAATATTTTAGTTATTGAAGATACATGTGAGTCTTTGGGATCTAAATATAAAAAAAAATATTTGGGAACTTATGGAAATTTCGGAACTTTTTCATTTTATTATTCACATCAGATTACAAGTGGAGAAGGAGGAATGATTGTAACTAATAATAAAAAAGATTATGAACTTTTAAAAATAATGAGAGCTCATGGATGGGATAGAGATTTAGAAAAAAATAGAATTAAGACTAAAAAATTTAATTTTATTAATATGGGTTTTAATTTAAGACCATTAGAAGTCTCGGCTGCAATTGCCCAAAATCAACTTAAAAGATTAAAAAAATTCTCAAAATTAAGAAATCAAAATAGAGAAAAAATAATTCTTAAATTAAAGCAACATAAAAATTGGAAAAATCAATATAAATTTGTAGTTCCAGAAAAACACCTAGAACCCTCTTGGTTTGGATTACCTTTTTTATTGAAAGAAAAATTTGTAAAAAAGAAAAATTTAATTATTAAAAACTTAAATAAATTTGGTATAGAAACAAGGCCAATAATAAGTGGAAACTTTTTAAACCAAAAAGCTTCAAAAATATATAATTTAAATAAAAAAAAAGAAAAATTTCCTAATGCCGAATATATAGAAAAAGCAGGGTTTTTTATCGGTCTGCATACAAAAAAATTAAAAAATAAAGAATTAGAAATATTAACAAACCATTTATTAAATTTTTAAATTGATAAGTATTGGGATAACAGGTTCAACTGGAATTTTAGGAAAAAACTTAATTTATTTTCTAAAGAAAAATAAAAAATTTAAAATTAATCAATTCCTAGATGATATATCAAATAACAAAAAAATTAATAATTGGATAAATAAAAATCAATTTGATATAATTGTTCATTTAGCAGCTATAGTTCCTACCAAAAAAGTAAATAAAAATTATAAAGAAGCAAAAAAAATTAATGTTGATGGAACAAAAAACTTAATCAATAGTATAAAAAAATATCAAATTTCAAAGCCTTTTTTATTTTTTTCTTCAAGTTCACACGTTTATTCATTTTCAAGAAAAATTATTTCAGAACAGGATCTAACAAAAGGAATCAATAAGTATGGTAAAACAAAATTATTAGCAGAGAAAATTTTACTAAAAAATTCAAAGTTTTACGATTTATGTATTGGTAGAATATCTAGTTTAACCTCAGAAAATCAAAATAATAATTTTTTAATTAATAAAATCATTGACTTAGGTAAAAGAAAAAAAAAAATTTTTTTTAAAAATTCAAATATTAAACGTAATTTTATTTATGTAGATGATGTTTCAAAAATTATAGTTAAAATAATCAAAAAAAAATTGACTGGGATTTTTAATATATCAAGTTCAGAAATTACACATTTATCTAAACTTTTTAAATATTTAGAAAAAAAATATAAATTTAAAATTAAATATTATTCTAAAGATGAAGAATATTTAATTATTTCAAATAAATTATTAATCAAAAAAATTGGAATATTTAATTT